>NZ_JBNWDU010000007.1:0-302802 GCF_053521725.1 Agrobacterium sp. CG160-95
TTCTCCAGGGCAAATGCCCAATAAAGCTAGGTACCGCTAGAACCCGTGCGCGATTACGCCTGAAGAGGCCGTCTAGGCGCATCGAAAATCGCGCTTACTTATCAAGGATCTGATTTACGAAAAATATCAGGTCCCTCGGTCTCATTAATGTCCGTTCAACAAGATAGTCAAATCCGGGAGACGAACGAATCCTTTCTGGAAAAACGTCATAAAATCTGACGTTGGTTTTACCACTGTACTGTCTTTTGAACATGTAGGAGAGACGCTTATCTAGCATGTTCCGAAGAGATTCACGTTCCCACTTTATGGTAGTTATAATACCTTCGTATTTTTCGGGCTGAACGCCCTCATACTCGATTGACCCGATAGATTTTTCGTAGACGTCTAATCGCAGCGCGACTAATATTTTAACATTCCTAAGTTTTCTAAAATTTTTAACTGTCTCTATTAAAGATTGAATCAGTTTGTACTGCAGAGATGGGTCTACCCAGTCCAGATCTAGGTCGTCTACGAGTAAATAAAAATGTCGCTGCTTGTTGCTCATCAACTCGTTTAAAGCATCTATCGCTCTGTTCATGTCGCGCATTTGCAACTGTGATACAGCATGCTTGACCCGACTTTGAATCTCCCGCTTCTCGGAACCAGATATGCTTTGGCCGGCCGAAAGAGAAGATTTGATCTGCGCTACTTTATCGACACCAAGAGCGAGCTCAAGACCCTCTGAGACTTTTTCTTCGAAGCTGCTGGATATCTCTTTGATAACCACATCCTGCTCTATCCAAAATGTTTTTTGATACCTCTCAAAATACAAACGAGCCGGGTTGTTCCTATCAAACAGGTTATCGATAGCGGTTTCAAAGCTGTTTCTGTCTTTGAAGTACTTCTTGATGCTGCTGCTAAGGAAAACATGTTTCCATAGTAGCTGGAATAATAGATTAACGTCGCATCCTAATTCTATAATAAATCTAAGTATATTTGAGTTTGAGATGTAATCAAATGCCACATCTTTAGGGTCGACACGTATCGTGTCGTCTCTTGTGCGTTCAATTTGCTTTAGAACAGCGGTTTTTTCCTGATCCTGTGCGTCCAAGAATTATAGATTTTGAAGAGTCCATGTCTAGGAGCTGCGAATAGAAATCTTGCGCGACGAAGCACTCCGTTAAGAAGACTTCATCGTCCTCCGCAGATATTTCTCCAATATGCACGCCTTGCCGGTAAATAATCCCGTTGATCATTATGCATCCGATGCTGCCTACAAATTTAAGTAGAAGCTAAAATGATTCTCAATCAGCGTCCATTAATCACAATCGGCAATCAGCTAAATATTTTCACCGGCAAAAGTGCGGACAACTCGATAAACTTGAATTCTGGAGTGACGAAGCTCGAGAGCTATTGCGGTAAGAGGTGGCAATACGCCCGAAACTGTTCAAACAAACCGAGCCACCTCTTTCATTTTGAGGCAGGTCGACGGCGGCGTGCCGGTGCCGGCGATTTGCCGGAAGGCGGGGATAGGCGACTTCACAAGTTGGTCGGTTATGCCCTTAGCTCGCTTATCTTTCCGGGAAGTTGAGAGGCTACTTGATCCGTTGCGGGCGCGCCCTCTCTGGGGTCCGATCCCTTGGGTGGCTCGTCACGGCAGGATTCCACTCGAGCTCCGAGATTTGAGGTGTAGGGACCTGTGAGAAAGCTGCCTGCAGCACGGACCGGATCCCGAGGAGTGTTAACGTATCCTTGGCCTCCACATGAAGGTGAAGGCCACCAACTGCATGAGTGATGATAGCGCATCCGGAGTCAAAGGCAAGAAGTCGTTCGGAACGATTGTTGGTGATTGAAAAACACCAGCCGCGCAAGGTGGCGCACAGCAGATCGAGCGTCCGATCCGAATCCGCGATCGACACGAACGTTTCGGAAATGTGTTTGACCATAACAAATTCTCGGCGACCGGTCACGCAAACAGCAAGGCCGGAGCAGGCGCAGCGCGTGACGCAAACACGGGTGGGCGATAATGTGGTTCACGCACCCGCGGTTTTCCTCCAACGATAGCCAGGATGCTGCATGAAGTCTCGTACGCGACGCAACAGACGGTCAAAGTCCCGTAAACTACAGTTTGACGGTCATCATTCCTTCCCGGATTCTTCATTCGGAACTCCACCAATGGGCGGCTAATGAACGACAGTGCAGCTAGCCGCCAAGGTCCACCACCAAGTTAAAGTTAATTTGGGAAAGCGCTTTAGCCCGCTATTCTTCAGCCACGCCTTCCTCGGCAATCTCACGACCGGCGTCTGCCTCAAGCCTCGATATGTGGTCGCGGCACACCTCATCCGCCAGACCAAGTAGTACCGTTGCTCGCTCGCCAATCCAGTCAAGCGCTTCACGACTGATTTTGTACTGGCTTGAGTAGCGTGCCTTTACATATGCTTCGTTGATCGTATTGAACCACGCTCTCTCCCGATGGTGATCGCGAGGGAAGGCCTCGATCAGTCGACGATCCCGTTCTTCTGCGAAGGATCGCAGGACCTTCAGGTTGTGAGACGCCGGCGTGTAGTTCGTCAGCGTTAAAAGAACGCTGGCATAGGCCTGCTCGATCGCCTGATGGAGGAGGAATGCAGCTTCACTGATCATGTCTTTTTGTAAAGCGGCTTCAGAAAGCGCCGCAAAGTTTCTTCCCGCGCCAAAACGCTTCTCAAAATGTTCTGTTGCCACTCGCAATTGCTCTTCCGGTGTCAACATCTTGGGTTCGGCGAGAGGCTTGTCGTCCAGCTCGTAGAGAACGATGCCTTCCTTGCGGATGTCGGAAAAGAAATGCTGGCTCGCCTGCAAGGATGTGTTCACTTCTCGCAGCGAGTGGACGATGATCTGCACGGGTCTCTTTATCATCTTGTCACGGATCAACCTGTCGGCAGCCTTGTACCAATATTCCGCAAAATCCGTCAGCTTGCGGTTGTTGACGATCACAAGAAGATCGAAATCAGATCTATACCCCTTGGATGTGAACGGTTCGTCCACCTGCGTACCCCTGGCATAGGATCCGAAGAGGATGATCTTGAGGATGCGGCCACGCTTTTTGAATTTCGCCGTGCCGCCCTCCAGGGCATCCTCGAATTCTTCGTGAATAATCTCCAGCGCGCGCTGGAGCTCCGTTTGTATTTGCGGGGGAATATGATCGAGCGATGTTTTCATGGTCGGCAAATGTCTTCTCTTCTCCGCAACAGGCTGGATTCGTCCGCCTCAATCTGTAGTTTACATCACACTTTGCTGGCAACAAATGTTGCTATCCGCAAAACCCGCCGCTCATTCTCTTCGCAAGACCGGCCTTCTGAGCGACTACAGCCTGATGCGGACTTACGATATTGCCTGGTCATCCATGATCTCTGACAGAGCTGCGCAAAGTCCCGTGATTTCCTCAGGTGTATGGTCCGAGGTGACACAAACGCGAATGCCGGCCTTCCCCTTCGCAACTGTCGGGAAGAATATCGCCGAGCCGTAAATTCCTCGATCAAGCAGCGCCCGGGTCCCATTGACGGCACGCTCTTCGGTGCCAAGGTTCACCGTCCGAATTGGCAAGGGAGCTCCGCTTTGCTCTGTCACCAACATCGAGTCCAGAAGTTCGATATTGGAACTGAGAGCCAGCTGTCTTCGCAAAAGCTCGTCGCTGCGGTGTATTGTCAACGAACCTGAAACTGCACCAATTGCCGCAACATTCAATGACGCAGAAAAAGCGTGCGCGACAGCAAAACGACGGAATAGTTCTTCCTGACGCGCCGTACCAAGCATCAACATTCCGCCCGAGGCGCCAAAACCCTTTCCGAGCGACGCGGCTATGATAGTTCGCTCGCCGAGTTCGTTTCCGTATTGTGACCTCACAAATCCTTCACCGTCCTTCCCGCAGATTGATACGCCGTGAGCGTCATCGATGTAGAGAAACAGACCGTATCGATCCTGCAAGAAGCGCAGATCCCGAATGGGCGCGTTTCCACCCATCGAGTAGACGCCGTCGCAAACGTAAGCCACGGCCCTGTTGGACCGGCACAACTCCTCCAATGCATCTAGATCATTGTGGGCCAACGTACGGACCTGCGTTTCCAGAGCAATTGTGCCCTTGTGAAAGGCGAGTGTTGCGTGCGCGTGGCGGTCAAAAGCCATCATCGGCCTGATGCCGCCGGTGAGGTGTCCGGAGGCGACGATAGGTAATGCTCCCATGTTCGCCGCCAGCACCGTTGTGTAGGTGATGACCCTCGCCTGGAAGAGATCTGAAAGCGAATTTTCCAAGTCGCGGAGGATTGCAAAATTCAGTCGGGTCCTTGCACATGACCAGTGCAGTGCCCGGTATTCCTCAATCGCCTTGATCGCGCCGTCTATGACGAGCGGGTGATTGTCGAGGCCCAGATATGAACAACGCACGAAATCAGTGATGCGCTGTGATGGAAAGCCGTCAAAAACGATGTCTACCTGCCTCGCAGCCCTTGGCCGCGCATATAGGGCCATCAAGCCCTGCTGGTGAGCCGCGTTGAAGTAGTCTTCGGCATGATCTATCAATCCCCCGGTGTTTCGGCTTGCGTGCTGCAGCGTTTTGTCGGTCAACATTTCTCAGGTCCCCTAACCAAAAAGATGCATGCAGGATCGGCAAATTATCGCAACGATCAACAAACGCTCTCGGAAGATTTTGAGAAATCTCTGTAAACCTTTGGCGTCATAAACCGGAACGGCGCTTACGCCGGCTGCGCGGCTACATCGATGGCGTAGCCGCTTGATCTCGCAGTTCTGATGATGTCGAAGCCTGCCGCTTTCTTCAGGTGCCGCCTGATACGGCCAATGTGAACGTCAACCGTCCGTGGTTGCACGTAAACCTCATTCGGCCACGCCGCTGTTATCAACTCGTCTCGACTGAACACTCTCCCGGGAGCCGTAAGAAGGTGTTCGAGCAATTTGAACTCGATCGGTCCCAAAGTGAGCTCGACGCCGCTAACCAAAACGCGTTTGCGTTCTGGCCAAAGCTCGATTTCGCCCAGTTTAAGGGATGCGTTTTGTGACGTTGTCGCGACTGGTTGTTGCCGTACAGGGTTTATGCCTTCGAGAAAGCCCAGCAGATGTGGCGGCCAGAATGGGCGGATCAGGCACTGATCCGCGCCTGCACGCATGAGTTCCATATAGACTTCGGTGTCGCCGTTGGGAATGATGGCAAGTACTGGCAGTTTTTCCGTCTTGTCACACGATTTGATGCGTTGGCAGATGATGGCTGCCCCATGGTGATCGCGATCCACATCGAGGATCAGTCCGACGATGTCCGGCTGGGCAACTTTATCGCCGATTTCGTTTCTATCGCAGAGAACCGCCCGCGTCCCCTCCGTAGAGAGAATGTGCTTGAGCATCGCAAAATAGTCCGCGTTCTCCGTAAGAATTGCGACTGCGGCTTTGGTTTCTATCCCGTGCTGCATCTCAGATCCTCAATACATAACGTCTGTTCGTAGCCGTCATATGATGTCACAAAAAATAATGCAATCACCGGTAGCCATCTATGTAAAATAGAATAATCAACAAATTATCCTCGATATTCCGGCAAGTCGCTTGAATTCGGAGCGTATTATGTGACATCATAAAGATGCTTTCTTGAGGCCCATTGCGCTTCATGGGCGGGAAAGCCGTGACCTGATCGAATAGCCATGGGCGAACATGCAGGCGCTGCGCTCTGCATCTCTGAAACGAGCCTGAACGCCCGGCATATTCGTTGTTCCGCGCCGGGTGGCTCGGAGGTTACATGCGTAGTTGGAAAAGTACAGGCATTGCCGATAGCGCCGGCGATGACATTTTCACGTCTTGCGATGAAGCCGACGCCACGGCAATTGCCAGAGTGATTTTCGGTACAGATGCCGCGCTCGCCGTCGCCTTCAGTGCTATTGATGCACGCCTCGACGGGAGGGATCGCGATTTTCTTTTTTGGGCCAGAGTTTTTCGGTCGCTTACTGACGTATGAATTGTGCGCCGGATTATAATTTTGTGGCCGAATATCCTGCGGAGCGCACGGTTCTGATGACGTTATGGCCGTGTCGGTTCAAAGACCGTCTTATTTTGCCGATGTGAATGTCCACCGTACGCGGTTCGACATCGGCATCCTCGGGCCAGCAATTCCGGATGAGTTCGTCACGGCTGACGACCCTGTCTGTGTTTCTTGCAAGATACAACAGGATCCTGAAATGCAGGGGCGATAGACTGATGTGCGTCTCACCCCGCCGGACCCGGACGGATGCAACATTGATTTCCACGTCATCGAGAAAAACGCTGACATCAGTTGGTGCGGTTGTGTTGCAACGCAGGCCAAACTTGAGAAACTCAAGCAGGTTGCCGGGGTCAAAAGGGCGCCTCACCAGATAGTCAAATACGGATGATTGAACGCCGTCTATCTTTTTATTGTCAAGTGGGAAGCCGACAACTCGAATGTCCGGCTGTTCTTTCTTTATAAGAACCGCTGAGCGGAGCAGATCGTCCATTGCAAGGCAGATCAGTACCGTGCGGCGTTGTGGCTGACTATTCGCATCATCCGGTAAAAACATGTCGAGGCTCGGCAGCAGGTCGACGTCGTGGCCGGCCTGCTCGAGAATGTAACGCAAAATCAGGTAGAGCTCCGGGTCAGTCGTGTGGATTAAGATCGAGTGACGCACGAGCATCTCCCTTCGCTTTGTTTTCTGCGTCTGACAATTTGTGGGTTAGGCGGGCGTGTACTCGCCGCCGTTGATGTCTATGATCGCTCCATTGATGAAGGCGGCTTCATCGGAGACTAAAAAGCCGACCAGCCGTGCCACTTCTTCAGCCTCTCCTAGTCGCCCGGTGGGTATTCGTTTTGCTGCGTCGAGATTGACTGGCGTCGCCGCGGTTCCCGCCATTGGCGTCAAGATGCGACCCGGAGCGGCGACATTGATTGTGATACCGTCGGCTGAAAATTCGCTGACGAGCGCACGGGCCAGGCCAGCGAGCCCGGCTTTTGATGCTGCATATGCCGCGCCGGCGATCATAGGCCGTGTTCGACCTGCAAGCGAGCCGATGAGGACAATCCGGCCAAATCCCTTGTCGACCATACTTGGTAAGGCTGCTTGACAGCAGAGCATGGCGCCCGTCAAATTCACGTCCAGCACATCATTCCACTCGTCCAGGTCAACCGAGGTAAATCGCTTGGCCACACCGTCCGTTGCTTTCGGCGAAATGCCCGCGCAATAAACCAGTAGCGCAGTGGACGACCACAAGGTTTCGACATCGCGAAAGAAATCGGCAACCTCGCCTGGATTTCTGACGTCGCAACAACCGACCAATAGCTGGTTAGATATTATCTCAGCCTCGAAGGACGAGCGCGCGGCCTTCGCCGCGCTTTCTGTCTGCCCAAAAACCGCGACCTTGTGGCCAATACCGAGTAAATGTTGTGCAACCGACAGTCCGATACCTGACGTGCCTCCGGCGACCACTGCGACTCGGCTCTGGCGATCTCTCGTCATGCCGCACTGTCCATCTGAGCAAAGAGAGAAAGTGCCGGGTGAGCTTCGGGATCGGTCATAACCTCTATCAGCAACGGCAACTTTCTTTTCTTGACCTTTTGCATATGAGCCTTGAGGTCCTGCGGTTGCGTGACCCGGACCGCATCGCATCCGCACGCGTGTGCAATCTTGACGTGATCGACCTCTGCAAAATGGCAGGCGGTTGTGTACTTTCCGAATTTTACAGTTTCGGCATCACGCTGGAAGCCAAGAATTCCGTTGTTCAGCACGATGATCGTGATCGGAATTTGCATGCGGACCAGTGTTTCAAGCTCGGCCCAGCTGTGCGCAAATCCCCCATCTCCCACCAGCGCTACAACATCGCTCTCAGGTGCGGCGACCTTGGCTCCGATTGCAAGGGGAACTCCCCACCCAAGTCCTGCAAGACCCCGGGGGGTGAGCACACGTGTCCTTTCGGAAGAAATTCTGAGTTGTCCGAGGACCCACATCGATGAATAACTTGCGTCCGCCACCACTGTGGTGTTTTCATCGATAACTCCCTGAAGTTCGGCCATAATCCGTTCGGGACGAAGCGGTGAGGCCTCAGAGCTGTAATAGACTCGGCGATCATCATTGAATTTCCTCCAGCTTTCCCGAAGACGGTTGCAGACGGCCTCTCGGGAAACGGTTCTGAGGTGCAAGTCACAAAGCCTGATCGTTTCGCGTAGGCCGGCCAAGGTCTCCCGTGCGTCACCAACAAGACGAATTGCCTCAAAATTCCGGCCGACCTCCTGTGGATCGGTATCTATGTGAATAATCTGGGCATCGGGACTATACTGGCGCCAGTTGTCTGTTCCATTCTGGTTCGTCCTCGTGCCGATTAAGACGACAAGATCCGCTTCGCGAACGATCTCGACCGTGTGTTGACCCAGTGACTTCGGACCGACAAGAGATGCCAGTACGCCTCCTGAAAGAGGGTGCCACTCATCAACTGCGCCCTTGCCCATATTCGTTGTGAACACAGGTATCGAGCATTCGTCCTGCAGCAGTCGCAACTGCTGGGCAGCCCCGGAGGCGTGGATGCCGCCGCCTGCTATCACGACAGGTGCGCGTGCGTTCGCAATCGCTTTCGCAGCGATATCAAGATCTTTGTCGGCGGGACGTGATCTGTCGAGCGGCCAATGGCCGAGATTGTTCGTTCTTCTCCTTGAAGGGGTAGTAGATACGGATCGCAAAAGATCCGCAGGAAGAAGCAGGACTGCGGGACCTGCTCTGCCAGACGAGGCGGCGGTGAACGCGGCATCGATGTAATCGTCTACCCGCTCTTCCACGGAAACACGACGAACCCATTTTGTGCATGACTGAAAGAGGCTGATGTGATCGAGGTCCTGAAACGCGTTCCGATCAGTCTGATCACGCTCCACATCCTGGACAAGTGCAACGACCGGGACGCTAGCCTTGAGTGCTTCAGCAAGCGGAGCAACCAGCAGCGCCGCCGCGGGCCCGTTCTGGGCTGCCACGATCCCTATTTTGCCCGAACGCCTGGCGTAACCATCGGCCATGGCGCCACCCATGTTTTCCTGACGATAGGCAATCTGCGTTATACCGATCTTTTCGGCCGCCAAAATGACCGCCGACGGAAGGCTTTGTCCAAAGATCACCTCCACATCATGGCGCCTCAACGCTTGGGCAATACGCTCAGCGACGGTTGTTTCATGAACTGCAGTATCCATTATGCGGCCTCCCAGGCATGTCGATCGAGATTCACGAGGAAATCGTCAAAGACGGAAACAATGTCACCCATGTCATTGTCCGTCATGGGCGTTGATAGCGACGCAGCGGCGCCGTAGGGCATCAAGACCCCATTGTTTGCAAAGTGCCTGCGCAGCAGTTTCAGAACGACGTCTTCCGAAGCTGTCGGAATGCTGTCCTGGTAAGAAACCGGTGCCACTTTCTTGGCGTGTATTCGAAAAAGCGAAGCCGCTCCCGTCACGCTCAGATTTGCGCCGTGACGTTCGATGCGTGACCTCAACCCCTCGCGAACTAGGTTGCCCATATGTTCGAGACGTTGGAAAGCATCTTGCGTCAGGGCTTCCATCGCAAGACGGCCAGCGACCATCGACACGGGATTTGCAGAAAAGGTTCCGCCTTGCGTCAATGGTGCCTTGCTTCCTTGCTTGCCAAAGGCCGACATGATCTCCTGACGTCCACCGACTGCCCCTACTGGAAAGCCACCGCCGATGATCTTCCCCATTGTGACGAGATCCGGCTCCAGACCGTAGCGCGCTGACGCTCCAGCGAAGCCCTGGCGGAGGTTCAGTACTTCATCCGCGATAATGACGATCCCATGTTGCTTCGCCACCTTGTTGATTGTTGCGATGAACTCCTGTGTCGGCTCTATGAGACCTGCCCGGCTGGGCATCGGATCGATCAGAATAGCCGCAAGGCGCCCGGCATTCATCGCGATCTGTTGCTCCAACTGCGCGGGGCAGTTAAATTGGAGGAGCACGACGTCATCTATTACGCTTGCTGGCATGCCTGGATAGGCGGCGCAGGGCGTATTCGACGATGCGTGCTGGCCCGCCTCCGCCCAGTCATATGCGCCGTGGTACGCACCCTCCACCCTAGCGATTGCGACCCGGCCGGTCGTTGCTCTAGCGGCTTTGATGGCAAACATGACGGCTTCCGTTCCACTCGCGACGAAGCGGACCTGCTCAACAGCCGGAATCCTGCCTACTAGCAATTCGGCCAGATCGATTTCATGGTTCATCGGATTAGCAAAGCAACTGCCTGTTCTTAGTAGTCCGGCGATCGCTTCAGTTATGGGGGGATAGGCATGTCCGTGGATCAGGGTTGTGAAGTTATTGTTTAGATCCAGCATACGGTGCCCGTCGACGTCGGTCACAAACGCGCCTTCCCCGTAGGCAACAAAGATCGGGTGGGGATCCAGCTCAATTGTCGCGCGTGTGACACCGCCTGGAAAAACGGTGGAGGCGCGTTCAAAGAACGCGATGGACGTTTGCCGGTCGGTGGGACCTGTTAGCGGGGTATTCGACGATGACAGCATTGAACCATAAAACCCTTGTCCTGGAGGAAGACAGGCACACCGCGCCGGTCATTCGCAATTTTGTTGCAACAAAAATTTGATGAGTCAATATGTGACGTCAATTTTAAGTTCAGGTTATAATTCGTCTGTCACCGATACGGCGTTGCGAAGTTTGCGGTAACCCTCCCTGATATCGTTCTCTATCGCCGCCCGCACGCCGGCCGGGTCTTTGTCAATAAGAGCCTCAATCGCGACCATGTGATTGTGGACACCCTGGCGGTTTTGCGCGTACTCGGGGTAGAGGTTGAGAAGTGTAGGGCCAATGCGCGCCCACAGGGTTTCAATCATGCTGAGCAGGCCGGTCAGTCCTGATAAATTATAGATGGCAAAGTGGAATTCCTTGTTGTGCCACAGAGCATCGTGATACCGGCCCGCTGCTAAATTCTCGTTTATAACTCTTTGTATATCAATGAGTTTTCTATTTGTCGCTTCGTCGGGATTCCTTGCTCCGTATTCCGCGGCGGTTCCTTCCAGGGCGATCCTCGTAACGGTGATATCGCGTAATTCCGCCTTTGTGAGCGTCGGAACGATGAGCGTCTTGGGGCCGGAAAAAACAAGTACCGATTCCGTTGTCAGGCGGTTCAACGCGTCGCGCGCAGGCGTCGTGCTCACGTCGAGTTCACTGGCTATCCCCCGGACAGTAAACTTGTGCCCGGGAGGGTAGCTGCCGCGGATCATTCTCTCCCGTAGCACGTCATAAACCATGCTTCCCATTCGCTGGCCTTGAGCGCCGGTATCGCTCTCATCACGTAAAATGTCGATCATTTTCCCCTCTTGTTCCGTTGACTCACCGCATTTTTGATGTCACAAAAATGGAATACAAAGTTTTTGCGAACGCTATGTGACATCATAAACGCTATTAGCATCTAATCTGTTACGCGTCGCTGGCTTGGCAAGATAATCTTGAAAGCTGCTCCGAGCACTCGTTTTCACGTTCGTCGCGGCATTAAAAAACGGAGGGGTGAGGTATTGATAGGTGAGACTCTAAATCTTGACGGGCTCGCGAAGAGCTATGGCAACGTCGTTGCAGTCGCTGGTGTTGACGTCCGCGTGGAGCCAGGCGAGTTCGTGTCAGTGCTGGGCCCATCTGGGTCAGGCAAGACCAGCGTCCTGACGATGATTGCCGGTTTTGAGCGTCCCACGGCAGGCAGGATCGTGATCGGCGACCGAGACGTGACCGACCTTGCGCCGAATAAGCGAAATATCGGGATGGTCTTTCAGAAATACGCGCTTTTCCCCCATCTCACTGTCCGTCAGAACATTGCTTTCCCGCTAAAGCTCAGATCGCGGTGGCGCTCCGGATGGAAGCAGCGGGCAGACGACATGCTTGACCTCGTTCACCTGGCCGGTTTTGCTGACAGGTTTCCTTCTGAACTGTCGGGTGGCCAGCAGCAGCGTGTGGCGGTCGCACGAGCGCTTGCGTTTGAGCCGCCCGTTATGCTGATGGACGAGCCCCTCGGCGCGCTTGACAAGAAATTGCGTGAAGCCATGCAGTTCGAAATCAAGCGCATCCAGAGACAGGTGGGAGCAACCGTCCTTTATGTAACGCATGATCAGGAAGAAGCGCTGACGATGTCCGATCGCGTTGCGATAATGCAGGACGGAAATATCGTCCAGATAGGGGCTCCTTCCAGTCTTTACCATGCGCCCGCAACCCGTTTTGTTGCTGATTTTGTCGGAAAAATGAGCTTCGTCGGAGGAGAGATTGTTTCTTTTGAAGACGACGGGATGCTCGTGCGATTGGCCGACGACGTATTTGTCCGGACCGCTTCTGTCGATGCGGCACGGGCGGCACTCCGGCTTGGTGACGAGGTAATTCTTGCCATGCGTCCCGAGAGGATCGCCGTGAAAAAACGAGGTCCTCGAGGTTTTGGGGCAATACCAGCTCAGATCGAGAGTCTTGCATTCGTTGGATCATTCCATGCGTTCATGGTCCGTCTGGACCTGCCTGGATCACCGCTGGTGGAGGTTCAGGTCGTGACCGGAAGTGAGGTAAATTTCCGCGCCGGCGATACGGTCGATCTCGTACCCGACCCGCAGGCTGTAAGCTTTTTTGCAAAAGAGGAGACGTCTGCGGCATGAGCGCTTCTTCACCCGCTTCCAGAGCACTCGCCAATTTACAAAGTGTGATGTTTTCTACGCCCTCTGCAAAAACATATTCCCATGCAGGCGCATTGCTTTTGCTTCTGCCAGCTGCACTCATGCTTTTGACAGGGTTCGTTTATCCTCTGGCAAGGCTCGTCGCACTCAGTATGCCGGACATGAGCCTCGAGCTGTACATCCGCATCTTTCGCGACCCGCTTTATCTAAACGTCCTGTTCTCCACGACGGTCGTGGCACTTGCGGTTATGTGCTGCTGCCTGCTCCTAGGCTTTCCTGTAGCCTACGCGATGGTCCGGCTCAAACACCCCTGGGCCCTCATATTGACGGGATGCGTGCTCATTCCGCTCTGGACATCGGTCCTGGTCCGATCATATGCCTGGATTGTGCTGCTTCAGAGAACCGGCATTATCAACCAGGCACTTCTCTCGAGTAAGCTCATCGACGAGCCCCTGCGCATGATCTACACACAGGGTGCGGTCATCGTCGCAATGACCCATGTCCTTCTTCCCTTCATGATCATGCCTATTTTTGCGGCACTGCGGGCTATCCCTCCGGAGTACGTTCAGGCGGCAATGAATCTTGGCTCAACTCGGTTGCACGCCTTTCGCGCAATCATTGTTCCTCTGAGCCTTCCTGGGATATTTGCGGGCTGCGTTATCAGTTTCGTTCTTGCACTCGGTTTCTACGTCACCCCGGCGTTGGTAGGGGGAGCAGGATCGCTCATGATGGCAACGCTCATCGGTCAACAGACGACTGTCCTGCTCGATTGGCCTTTTGCGGCTGCGCTCTCAACCTCACTGTTGGTCGTCACACTTGCCGTCGTAATCATATTTCGAAGAACACTTTCGCTAAGCAAGGGGCTGAACAGTGGCATCTGATAGTTCAACATTTCCGGTCCGGCCTTCTTTGGCGCGGCCACTGCGCAATGCCGTCGGACGGTATCGCAATATCGTACGGATCTATACCGCAGGCTTCTTCGTCTTCCTGATAACGGTATTCTTGATCCTGCCGACATTTCTCGTCATCCCGATGAGCCTGAATGACGGCAGCTACCTTGCGTTTCCACCGCAAGGCCTCACTTTAAAATGGTATAGGGCGTATTTCTCTGATCCTGACTGGATGTCGGCAACATTGTTCAGCCTGCAGGTCGCATTCGCGACAGCTATCGTGGCAACAACCATTGGCACGACAGCAGCGCTAGCGCTCGCAAAGAGCAGATTGCCTTTTAAAGGGCTTCTGCAGAGCCTTGCGCTTGGGCCAATGATCGTCCCGCACGTGGTTCTGGGTGTATCGCTTTACCTGGTGTTCTCACCGTGGAGAGTCACGGGGACGTTTGCAGGCTTTGTTCTCGCGCACACAGTTTTAGCCATCCCCTATGTCATGATCGTGGTGGGTGCTGCGGTGCAGAAGTTTGACCCTTCGCTCGAACTCGCGGCTCTCAACTGCGGCGCAAATCGATTCCAGAGCTTTTTCCTCGTGATTCTGCCTAATATTGGCCCGAGCGTCGCAGCGGCTTCGGTGTTTGCATTTCTGGCGTCGTTCGATGACGCGACGGTTTCGTTCTTCATCTCTGACATTGGCGGGAAGTCGATTGGGCGCAAGATGTTCGAAGATATCGATTTCAATCTCACGCCAGTGATCGCCGCCGCGTCAACCGTGCTCGTCGCGATCTCGCTCGTGCTCATGACGGCGGCGCAACTGCTGACTACTCGAAGCAGACACTAACTCCATATTAACTGAAGAGGATTTGAAATGATCAGATCGGATCAGACGCCGAAGGCTTGCCTGAAATCCGCGTTTTACGTGTTCGTCGCCTTTGCTCTCATGTTCGCTCTTGGGCTTGAAAAGGCGAGTGCCGAGCAACGTGTGGTCATTGCTACTACGGGAGGTACCTACGAAAAGGCCCTGCGTGAAGCGTGGTTCGAGCCCTTCACGAAAGCGACAGGAATAAAAGTCGTCACTGTTTCTGGAACAGATGCGGAGAAGCGGGCGAAGGTCACTGCTATGGTTCAAACAGGCAACGTCACCTGGGACCTTTATCTGGATGGCGAAATCCAAGCTGGATCCGACGCACACTTCGCCATAACGGAAGACCTGTCAGACTTTTGCAAGCAGTTCATTAACAGCACGGACCTGCTGGCCGACTCTTGTACGCGCGGCGGGGCGAAATTGCAGTCAACCTCCACCCTTTTGGCTTACAAATTTAATGAGAACGGCAGCAACCCTCAAACTTGGGCTGACATGTGGGATCTGGCGAAGTTTCCGGGTGCTCGAAGTTTTCCTAATTTTGACGATCCATGGCGAGTGTTGGCCGCAGCATTGCTCGCGGACGGAGTGCCGAGAGAAAAACTTTTCCCACTTGATGTAGATCGAGCATTTCGCAAGCTTGACGAAGTCAGGGACAGTGTACAGGTTTGGTGGAGGACGGGAGATCAAAGCGTTCAGGCGTTTCGCAATGACGAGTATCGCGTTGGACAGATCTGGTTGACGCGCGCGAAGGCCTTGAAAGCAGAAGGCTACAAGATAGGCTGGAGTTACGATGGCGCATTTCTTGTGGGCGATCGCATAGCGCTCGTGCGTGGCGCACCGAATCGGGAAAATGCGCTGAAGCTCATTGAGTTCTGGCTAAGGAATCCTGCGGCGCAGGCCAAAGCCTGCGAAACGCTTTCTTGCACTCCTCCAAGTCAGAAAGCGATTTCGCAGATGTCATCTGAGGCTCGCGCCACCCTCCCATCTGCGGCAGATGTTGAAAACCGGATCATCGTCCCTGATGCACAATGGATCAACGCGAACATGGGCATGCTGGTGCAGCGCTGGAACTCATGGATACGCTGAAAAAACCGAGGGCGCCAAGGCACCTTCCTTGACGCTGCGAGCGGATGCGCAGGCGGCTCTCTTTGGGCGCCTGCGCAGACCGCGTCACCGCGTTCGCAAGACCACAGCAGAGCAAGAGCGGGTTCAGACGTCGCGTCTCTCTTTTATGCAGAAGAGATTTTCGCACGATGAACCCGTCATTGTGTAGTCCGCTGTCCGGATGGTGCCGGCTCAGAAATGATCTAAGGTGCCGCGACATACACCGTCACGTTGATCATGTAGTTCGTCGGTCAATCCGGCCCCCTAGAGCCGCCATGACTGTCGGAAGGCTACGGCGAGTTTTTTTGTGTCGGGTGCCATCTCACGCTCGGAACGGGAGGGGGTAGACGCCAGAGGGGAGGGCGACTTTACAGCCAGAAACGGTGCGGTCGTTTAGGCTGCGCGTGGAATATCGGTATCTAAACCGGTTGAGATCCGCCAGCATATCGGTCCATATAGGACGAAGCAGAGATCGAAGAGCCATGGTCCTTTCACTTTCCGGTATCAAGAAATCCTACCAGACAGCCGAAGGCATTATCCCGGTCCTGAACGGCGTCGACCTTTCACTTGAAGCCGGCGAAAGTCTTGCCCTGACGGGGGAATCCGGCAGCGGAAAGAGTACGCTTTTGCATCTGGCCGGCGGCCTTGATTTGCCCGACAGTGGCATCATCACGGTGGGGGGTCGGAAAATAACCGATCTCGACGAGGCCGGTCGAGCGAGCTTCCGACGCCGGGAGGTGGGATTGATCTTCCAGCAGTTCAATCTCATTCCGAGCCTCGATGTCGGATCCAATATCTCGTTTCACGCCCGGCTGGCGGGCCGATTCGACCCGGTCTGGGAAAAAAGCCTGGTCGAGGCGCTGGGGATCGGAGAGCTGCTTGCACGCTATCCCGAACAGCTCTCCGGCGGTCAGCAACAAAGGGTGGCGATCGGACGCACGCTTGCGGCAAGACCGCCCCTCATTCTTGCCGATGAGCCGACAGGTAATCTCGACGAGGCGACGGCTGATATCGTCATCGATATTATGTTGAGACTGACAAAGTCCGCGCAGATCACACTCCTCCTGGTGACCCATTCCAGCCGGTTGGCGGTAAAACTCGATCGGCGTATCGCGCTGAGTGGTGGAAAGGTTTCGCAATGAACTGGACCGCTTTCCGGGCGCTGCTCTCACACTGGCGCTACCGACCGCTTCAACTTTTCACCCTCATTGTCGGCGTCACGCTTGCAACCGGCCTCTGGTGCGCGGTCCAGGCAATCAATGCCGAAGCCAGAGCAAGTTATGACCGGGCGGCCTCGGTCATGGCGCAAAACCAGCTGGATCAACTGGTGGCAAAGGACGGCGGCAGAATTTCCTCGCAAACATATGCCCGGCTTCGAAGGGCGGGTGTGCACGTCTCTCCGATCATTGAAGGCGATTACAGGTTTGGTACGACGCGTATCAGGCTTATCGGCATCGACCCCCTGACCATGCCATCCGATGGAATGGTGCCTGCACCATCTGATCCGTCCGGGCTGGCCGAATTCATCCAGACGCCCGGACAGATGACCGTTTCGCCTGCAACGGCTGCCACATTGAAAGATACCTCTGGCCTTTCCCTTAAGGCACGAGCGGATCTCCCCGACGGCGCAGCATTTGTCGATATTTCCACGGCTGACCGCCTGTTGAAACGCAATGGTGAACTGAGCCGGCTTATCGTTTCGCCATCGCAAGACCCCGATCTTCCGACGATCGGAAACATAGCCCCTGAACTTTCCCTCGAACACGCAAGAAGCAGGCCCGACGTTGCAAGGCTCACGGACAGTTTTCATCTCAACCTGACGGCTTTTGGTTTTCTTGCCTTCGTTGTCGGTCTCTTCATCGTTTATTCCGCAACGGGCCTGTCGTTCGAGCAACGGCGTGGCACGTTCAGGACCATACGGTCGCTCGGGGTCTCGCTTCGCTCCCTGACCGCGATGCTGGTTATCGAAACCGCGCTCTTTGCGCTGGTATCGGGAGCGCTGGGCATTGTCGTTGGATACGTGGTCGCATCGGCCCTGTTGCCGGGCGTGGCCGCGACCCTGCGTGGCCTTTACGGGGCCAGTGTTGCCGGTTCACTCTCGCTGCGGCCTGAATGGTGGATCGCCGGCCTTGCAATGGCGCTGGTGGGGACCGGGCTCTCCTCGCTTCAACATCTCCTCCGCGTCTGGCGGATGCCGATACTGTCCACGGCACAGGGCAGGGCGTGGGCGATGGTGTCCACGAAAAGCCTCCTCCATCAGGCGGCCGCCGGGTTGGTTCTGCTTTTTGTATCCGGCGCGCTTGTCCTGCGGGGTAGCGGGCTCATTTCAGGTTTCGCAGTGCTTGCAGCGCTTCTTCTGGGCGCTGCACTCATTCTTCCAACCTTGCTGGCACTGGGCATGAGAGTGGCCGAACACATCTCCGGACACGGACTGACCCGCTGGTTTTTCGCCGATACGCGCCAGCAACTGCCGGGTCTTTCCCTGGCGCTGATGGCATTGCTGCTCGCTTTGTCGGCCAATATCGGGGTCGGCACCATGGTCTCAAGCTTCAGGCAAACCTTTGTGGGATGGCTCGATCAGCGCCTGGCCGCAGAGGTCTATGTGACGGCCCGTGACGAGGATGAAGCTGCGCGTCTGCGGCAGTGGTTTCCACACCAGGCAAGGGCGGTTCTACCCATCTGGAGTACGGAAGGGGAAATTTCGGGGCAGAAGGTCCGCATCTTCGGGGTCGCTGACGATGCGACATACAGAGATCATTGGCCGTTGATTTCGGGTTCGCCCGCAACATGGGACGAGATTGCGAGCGGGAAGGGTGCACTGGTCAACGAACAGTTCTGGAGGACAGGCAAGGCGTCGCCCGGCGCAGAGATAGAACTGCCAGGTGGCTGGAAAGCCCGCGTCGTCGGGGTGTTTTCCGACTATGGCAATCCGAGGGGCGAGATCATCATTGGTCTTGATGCCCTCGTCCAGCACTACCCGGACATTGAAAAGCTGAGATACGGCCTTCGCATGGAGCTACAGGAGGTTGCGGGCTTCAGACAACTCCTCATGACTGAGTTCGGCCTGCCCGAAGCCAATATTGTCGACCAGGCCTCGCTGAAACGGCAGTCTGCTGCAATCTTCGAACAGACGTTTGCGGTCACCGGCGCGCTGAATGTGCTCACGCTCGCGGTGGCGGGTTTTGCCATGTTTTCGAGCCAGCTTACGCTCGCTTCGCTTCGATTGCCGCAGCTTGCTCCTGTCTGGGCACTTGGACTTCGTCGCCGCGACCTTGCGATGCTGGAGGTGCTGCGAACTCTTGCACTATGGCTTGTGACATTCATCGCTGCCATTCCTGTCGGGCTGGGACTGGCCTGGGTTTTGCTGGCAATCATCAATGTGGAGGCTTTTGGATGGCGACTGCCGCTGATCCTGTTTCCGCTGGACTGGCTGAGGCTGGGTCTTGTTGCCCTGCTCGCCGCCATCATTTCGGTCCTGATCCCTGTTCGACGGCTTGCTAAAACCGCGCCGGCCGATCTTTTGAGGATATTCGCCAGTGAACGCTAAAGCTGTCCTCCTGCTCCTTTGCGCTTCATGCACTTCCTTGCCCACGCCGGTCATAGGGCAGGGCTTTGCGGGCCTCGGGTCAAATGCCGAAGGCTTCAGCATTCCCACACGAGGCGTTGAACTCGTCTTTCCAAAAGACCACAAGCCGCATCCGGATTTCAGGATCGAGTGGTGGTACGTTACTGCAAATCTGCAAACGGTCGATGGACAGCGCGTGGGCGTCCAATGGACACTCTTTCGTTCTGCGCTTGAACCTGTCGAGCGCCCCGGATGGTCCGACCCTCAAATCTGGATTGGCCACGCAGCCGTGACGACTGCCAGCCGTCACCATGTTGCCGAACGGCTGGCGCGGGGAGGCGTGGGGCAGGCGGGGGTCAAAGGCGAACCCTTCGACGCCTGGATTGACAATTGGCAAATGAAGGCAGGGACTGACGATGCACGGGACGACCTCGATCAGATCGATTTGAACGCCAATGGCGAGAGCTTCCGATATCGTCTGAAACTTCAGGCCCACGGGCCTTTGGTGCGTCAGGGGGACAAGGGCTACTCGGTTAAATCGGCAGAGGGCCAGGCAAGCTATTATTACTCTCAGCCATTCTACAGTGTCAGCGGCAGCGTCTTTCTTGATGGTGAAACTCATGAGGTAACTGGCGAGGCGTGGCTCGATCGGGAATGGTCGTCGCAACCGCTAGCCTCGAGCCAGACGGGATGGGACTGGTTTTCCCTTCACCTTGCATCCGGCGAAAAACTCATGGCCTTCCGTCTGCGTGACGACAAAAGCGGCTACATCTCCGCCAACTGGATTTCCGCCGATGGCAGTTCGTCTCCCGTCGATCCGGACGACGTTTTGCTCAGTCCGTTGCGAACCGCGGATATCAACGGCAAGAGCGTTCCGGTCGAATGGAGCGTGAAGATACCCAGCCGTGGCCTCGACATAAAAACGAAGCCCCTGAACGAGAAAGCCTGGATGGCGACGTCAACCCCCTACTGGGAAGGGCCAATAGAGTTTGATGGAAGCACCTCAGGACAAGGTTATCTGGAGATGACCGGATATTAGCCAGTTCAACTGCGTTTGCCGAAATATCGGCTGGAGCAAGGCCTGAGCTTACAGACGCCGCCTTATCCGGGCCGGCGCGACATCCCGGACAAGCTCCGAAGTAGTCGTCTTGTGATGACAACCCATTGTTCGGCTTCGTCCCAGCCAGGAATAAGGCAACGCGGTGGATCGTGCATCTGCGGACCGAAGTCTTTTCCCTTGGTGCTCAATACATCGATGATGTCTTTTATGTTCTCGACCGGAACTGCGCTCGGCGCAGCCGTACTCGGGACAGGGGCTACCTAGGGTATCGGTGCACTGGCCCCTACAGCAAAGCTGGGCTGGTCGGCATCGACCATACCGCTACGGGTTACGACTAGTCTTTCTGCGATCGGTACCCAAGCTTTTCAGAAAGCGCGTTGGCGGTGGTGCGAAGCTCCTCACCAAGGCACGCGATTTTTTCGTCGCTGGCTTCGCTGCGGATCAGACTGATTGCAATGCCGGCAGATGCGGCTCCCGAGTAATCGCGTATGGCAGCCCCAATGCAAAGCATACCTTCGCGGATCTGACCATCGTCGATGGAGTAGCCGCGAGCGCGCGTCAAAGCCAGTTCCTCTTCAAGCTGCGAAAGGCCAGCAACGCTCCTTGATGTCAGAGGCTGTGGAAACTGAGAGAACAGCATCCTCAATTCACCAGGCCCCAGATCGGACAGGAGGATCTTCCCGGTGGCCGTAAATGGCGCCGGCAGACGCATACCGATCCGAAACGTGTGTCCAAGCGGCTGAGCCGAGTTGCGACAGCCGATGTAAACGACTTCGCCACCCTCGCGGACGGTGAGGGTCACCGTGTAGGGGTCGAGGTCGTGGCGCTGGGCGAGATGGTCGTTGAATGTCGATACGATATCGAGGTGCGACAGAAAGCCGTTCGCCCATCTGAGCGAGTGGGGTCCAATACGTAGGGTTCCATCGGCAGATCGCGCCAGAAGATCAAGCTCAGTCATCACCGCAAGCAAGCCATGCGCGCTGCTTTTGGGCAAATCCAGAAATCGTGTCAGCTCGGCGGCTGTAAGGTCCCGCGGGGAACCTGCGACAAGATCCAGAATACGCACGGCGCGTCTGAGTGCCGGTACAGTGTCTGATATTTGCGACGATTGTTGATCTTCAGCCATGCACCTTCCTTGACACACTTGGCCCCTTTGGCCCATAGTTCACTCTAATGATTCAAGTTCAATTAGGTGAACTCTAGTGCGGGAGAGGTCGATGATCAAGCTAAAAAATGCGGCGCTGTTACGTGATGCCTGCCTGGTGAATGGTCGCTGGCTGAAAGCTGCGGATGGCAAGACGATTGCGGTGGAAAATCCCGCCAACTCGATGATCATCGGTCACGTTCCTTCATTGTCGGCAGATGAGGTTGAAGCTGCAGTCGAGTCAGCAGGCAAGGCATTTTCCGAGTGGAGCCGCCGTGCTGCGAAGGACCGCGCTGCCATATTGCGTCGATGGTTTGATCTCATGGTGGCGAACGCTGACGATCTTGGTGCGTTGATGACTGCGGAGCAGGGAAAGCCGTTTGCGGAGGCAAGGGGCGAAGCCCTTTATGCGGCATCTTTCGTGGAATGGTTCGCGGAGGAAGCCAAACGTGTTTATGGCGATACCATTCCTTCGCCGACCACGGACAAGCGCATTACCATCCTGAAGCAGCCGATCGGTGTCTGCGCCGCGATCACGCCATGGAACTTCCCGGCCGCGATGATCACCCGCAAGGCGGCCCCGGCACTTGCCGCAGGCTGCACGATGATCGTCAAACCGGCTGAGCAGACCCCTCTCACCGCACTTGCTCTGGGTGTTCTCGCCGAAGAAGCGGGCGTTCCCGCCGGTGTCTTCCAGGTGGTGACGGGCGCCGCACGCGATATCGGCAAGGTATTTACCGAAAGCGACACGGTGCGAAAGATCTCCTTTACCGGATCGACCGAAGTCGGTCGTCTGCTGATGGCGCAATCGGCCCCGACGATCAAGAAACTGTCGCTGGAACTTGGTGGCAATGCGCCTTTCATCGTCTTTGATGATGCCGATCTGGATGCGGCCGTTGAGGGCGCGATCGTTTCGAAATACCGCAATGCCGGACAGACCTGCGTGTGCTCCAACCGGATCTATGTCCAGGATGGTGTTTACGACGCATTCGCGGAAAAGCTGGTCAAAAGGGTCGAAAGCCTGTCCGTCGGTGAGGGCACCGAACCTGGTGTTCTGATCGGTCCACTGATCGACCAGGATGCCGTGGCAAAGGTCGAGGATCACGTTGCTGATGCCCTTGGCAAGGGAGCAACGATCGTCACCGGCGGAAAGCGCCATGCTCTTGGAGGCACGTTTTACGAACCAACGGTTCTGACCGGTGCAACCCAGGCCATGAAGGTTGCCCGTGAGGAGACCTTTGGACCCGTCGCCCCGCTCTTTCGGTTCGGGACGGAAGACGAAGCGGTCGCCATGGCGAACGACACCGAATTTGGTCTGGCGGCCTATTTCTACACCGAGAATGTCCGCCGGACATGGCGTGTCGCAGAAGCGCTCGAATACGGCATGGTGGGCCACAATACAGGCCTCATCTCCAACGAAGTCGCACCATTCGGTGGCGTGAAGCAGTCCGGCTTGGGCCGCGAAGGCTCGCACTACGGCATCGATGAATATCTTGAAATCAAATACCTGTGCTCGGCCATCGGCTGAGATCACGCTGGGAGGATCAGATGACCATCAACCCTTTCGAATTCCGCACCGTTCCCTCCATGCAGGTTGCCTGGGGTGGCGCCCAGCGTCTTGGAGAGATTCTCTCCGGCAGGTTTCAGGCGCGCAAGGCGCTGCTGATTACCGATGCAGGTCTCATCAAGGCCGGCCTCATCAAGCCGATTGCTGACGCTCTTGCGGCGAGCGGCTTTAACGTCACGATCTTCGACAAGGTCGTTGCTGATCCGCCAGAGCACATCGTTGCCGACTGCGTCGAGTCCGCAAGGCAGATCGGAGTCGATATCGTCATCGGTCTTGGCGGGGGCTCATCGCTCGACATCGCCAAGCTCGTGGCTGTCCTTCTGATTTCCGACCAGACGCTTGCCGACATGTACGGTATCGGCAACGTAAAGGGATCACGCCTGCCGCTCGTGCTGGTGCCGACCACGGCCGGTACAGGTTCGGAAGTCACAAACATCTCGATCATCACCACGGGCGAAACCACCAAGATGGGGGTCGTTTCCCCGCAGCTTTACGCTGATTTCGTTCTTCTGGATGCTGAACTGACGGTGGGACTGCCGCAGGTCCATACGGCTGCCACCGGTATCGATGCCATGGTGCATGCCATCGAGGCTTACACCAGCAAACACAAGAAGAACCCACTATCAGATGCTCTGGCGCGCGAGGCACTACGTCTGCTCGGTGCAAATCTGATCGCCGCCTGCAAGGACGGCACCGACCGGAAAGCCCGTGAAGGCATGCTTTTGGGTGCGACATTGGCAGGTCAGGCTTTCGCCAACTCACCGGTGGCCGCCGTCCACGCGCTCGCTTATCCGCTGGGCGGCCATTATCACGTGCCACACGGGCTTTCCAATGCCCTGATGCTGGGGCCGGTTTTACGCTTTAACGCGAAGGCTGCAGCGTCGCTTTATGCGGAGCTTGCCGACGTGCTGGGTGTTCCGGGTGAAGGGGATGCGGCAACCCGTTCGGATGCGTTCGTTCAGCATATGGAAACGCTGATGGACCAGAGCGGCGCGCCGCGGCGTCTGCGCGATGTCGGCGTGACGGACAACACGCTCGCCATGCTTGCGTCCGACGCAATGAAACAGAGCCGTCTGTTGGTCAATAATCCGGTCGAAGTCCGCGAAGAGGATGCGCTTGCGCTCTACCGCGAGGCGTTCTGACCCATTTCTTACAGCAATATCTTCAGTCCCAAGGGAGGAAAACGAGTGACCGATATCAGACTTTACATGCTTCAGTCGGGTACGCTGAAATGCAAGGTACACAACATCAAGATGAACCAGGGGAACGGTGCGGACTATGAGATCCCCGTTCCGTTTTTCCTGATTACCCATCCGGCCGGGCACACCGTGATCGACGGCGGCAACGCGATTGAAGTTGCAACAGATCCGCGTGGCCATTGGGGCGGCATCTGCGATGTCTATTGGCCAGTACTGGACAAGGACCAGGGCTGCGTTGACCAGATCAAGGCGCTTGGTTTCGATCCGGCCGATGTCAAATATGTTGTGCAGTCGCACCTGCATCTCGATCATACCGGCGCCATCGGTCGCTTCCCCAACGCAACCCACATCGTGCAGCGCTCTGAATACGAATATGCCTTTACGCCCGACTGGTTTGCTGGCGGCGGCTATATCCGCAAGGACTTCGACAAGCCGGGTCTGAAATGGCAGTTCCTCAACGGTACGCAGGACGATTATTACGACGTTTACGGCGACGGCACGCTCACCACGATCTTCACGCCCGGTCATGCGCCAGGCCACCAGTCCTTCCTGGTGCGCCTGCCAAACAGCAAACCGCTTCTCCTGACGATCGATGCTGCCTACACACTGGACCACTGGGAAGAGAAGGCTTTGCCTGGCTTCCTTGCCTCGACCGTTGACACGGTCCGTTCTGTTCAGAAGCTCCGCACCTATGCCGAAAAGCATGATGCAACAGTCGTCACCGGCCATGACCCTGACGCCTGGGCGAACTTCAAGAAGGCTCCCGAATTTTACGCGTAAATAGAACGCGCAAGTCAACCGCCAGATACGGCGAGGTTGCATGCAGCCTCGCCGATTTTTATCATATGAGCCAAGGGCACCGAGCCGAGCGGGACCGTGTATTTCGGCGCATCGGCCTTTTCCGGATATACGCCTTCGTTCAAGTCGCTCGCGTTGTCGCTTCGAATGCCTGAAAGCTATCCTCTAGCTGCGCGAGTGTGCTCATACGGCGTTTTTCGCCCCGGCGTTACGTTGAGCCATCGGGGTTCGGGCTGACAATTTGCCAATACCGGATGGCTTAGAGTGAACTTGTCTCTTTGATCCAAACTGTCTGCAAATCGAGCAGATTATGGCGCTCACTTAGCGTTCCCCACGTGTCGGGCAAGCCATGCTCCCCAAAACAGGCTTGCAAAAAACCGAAGCGGTTCGTTGAAACCAACGCCCTCCAGCAACGAAATGACCTCGTCTTCCGATCGGGGTGGCTCCGCACCCTGCAGAATCTTGCCCATTTTGGCCTGGACCTCTTCAGGCCCGGCGCCGTTCATACGCCAGCGTGCTGCCCAGGCTGCCATGAGCAGGGGCTGAGAGGCATACGCCCGATAATTCCCCGCCACAATCAGGGGCGCGTCAGGATACAGCCGCATTGCAATCTGCGCCAGAACATCCTGCTTTGCGGCGTTCCCTGGCAAATGGTGCAGCACGCCGATCATGATTGCAGCGTCAAACGATGGAGCTCTATCCAGATCGGAGACGGTTCCGAGGACGGTCTCCACCCGGTCAGACACTTCGGCCCTGACCAGATGATCGCGTGCAAGGTTGAGCATCGGTGCTGAAGGATCGACGGCGACAAAGGACCATTGCGGTTCCAGCCGAGCGGCGGCGATGATTTCGCCCGCCGTACCGCCAGCCCCGACAACCAGCACCCGTGCCGACGTTCCTTCGCCCAGAGCTGCAGACAGCATGCAGGCGGAAAGCTCGTGGCAGGCGTCATATCCGGCCAGCGCTATCCTGCTCTGTCGTGCGTATTCCCCTGCGCGGGAGGCGTCAAATTTGGCTGCAGAATCCTGTGTCATGCTGTCTCTTGTCTGTTTAGACGTGCTGGCGTGCTTCGCTCAAGGAGGATACAAGATTTGCGATCAGGAAAGGGAGGAAATACATGACTGAAAGTTCAGATTCCGGGCGAAAACATGATCGGTTGACGGCTTTCCTGAAAGCCTTTCATCCTGGCGCATCACGTTGCGATTGTGCTGAAGCCGCTAACCTCCTGATCATCAATGTCCATGGCGCAGGTGAACCGACCCATCTGCTTTATCGCGCCAGATCCACGGCGTCGCTGCCGGATGGCGCAGCTATATGCGCTGGCGCCACAGTGGATTTTGGCGGTAGTGCCAATCCGTTGGTCGGTGCACTGCCAGACGAATTGTGCCTTTCACTGGCTAACGAACCGGAATTGCGCGGTTTGTGTCAACTGATGGTGGCCGAGGTCGAGGTCGCCCGCTGTGGTGGCGGTACTATCGAGGCGCGTCTATGCGAGATCATCGTCGTGCTCGCGATCCGCAAGGCAATAGCGATCGGCACGGTCGATGCGGGATTACTGGCGGGTCTGGCGCACCCCGCACTGCATCCCAGCCTTGTGGCCATACATGACAATCCGGCGCGAAATTGGCGGATTGCGGACCTTGCCGCCATAGCGGATATGTCGCGCGGACAATTCATTTCCACCTTCACGCAAACCGTTGCCCAGTCGCCTATCGCCTACCTCAATGGCTGGCGCCTGGCGCTTGGACGAGCAGAACTGCGCGCCGGACGAAGTGTCAAATCGGTCGCCACCGGGGTCGGCTTCGGCAGCGCCGCCGCATTTTCCCGCGCCTATTCCCGCAAGTTCGGCTCACCGCCGGCCCAGAGCAAACCACGACCATGAGGCAGAGGATATTAATTCCCGACAGTGCTCCTGCCCTCTCGGCCAATACTGAGGCCACTTTCCAGGGCACGACCGCCGATGCTCGTTTCGAGTGGCACGATCTGGGAGAGAGTTTCCCAGAGGAACGTCCGATTTGGCGACCGTCATGTTTCTCACACGAGATCTTGGGGAAGCTGCGAGCGCGGTATAAGGACGGAGCGCAAGGCAAGCTTTTGGATTAGTTGCTCGCGGCGGCTTTTGGGCGTTGGCGTTCTGGCGCCAAACGGCCAGAATGGGATCGGGTCTGGCAAGCTGGCAAAGCGGCTTCAATCGGTCGTTCGGCCCGCATTCAGTTCACGGAAGCTTCCGTTCGCTAAACCAGCCGATCCTCACAGACGCATCGGTTCACCTTTGAATGCGAGCTAACTAATGGCGTCGACTAGGCGACCCATCGGTTCCTCTTCAGGCGCGCGATCGACTTGCGCGAGAACGCGGAAATGGCAACGCTGCTCTATTGCATGCGTCGCTACCTTTACAGCTAAGGCCCCCCCGCGATGATTGCTTCCGGGAAGTCAGCCCGCATAGTGAACGGCGATAATGGGGTCGGCTCCGGCCAGTCGGCAAAGCGCCTTCGTGTCGGTCACAGAGGCCATCATGGGACGCGCCTGAAAGCAGGCAACGCTTCGCAGCGGCGTAACACGTCACCTGTGCGCCAGAAGCGGTCATTGGCGCACAAACACTCGCCAAGCCATTATAAAAACCATTCATGGCAGCGATAAAGGCGGCACGGTGGCTTCCGTGGCTTGGAAGGGATATCGTCATTCCGATCACGTCAATCTAGCCTACTCAACGCGCCCGACCTCGTGTAGCGTCGGAATGGGCAGTAAAAGGTTTACCATGTCGCTCCTCGATCCCGACGCAATCCATCCTATCACCCTGCCTGACGGCAGGGTTTATTCTGACACGGTGTATCTAAAGAACGTCGTCGACCATCCTCGTATCGAGGTCGGCGAATACAGCTACTTCACGCATTCTGGAACCCCAGAAGAGACAGCTCATATACTTGCCCCTTATCTCGGTCACACATGTCGCGAGCGGCTGCTGATCGGCAAATTTGTACAGATTGCTAAGGGTTGCTACTTCATAACCAGTTCGGCCAATCATCCGATGACTGGTTTCACAACATATCCATTTCGAATCTTCAAGCCCGAGACGTTTGGCTACAAGGAACTGCCGGTCAAAGACACGGTCGTCGGTCATGACGTTTGGATCGGCCACAACGCGGCTATCATGCCTGGTGTGCGCATTGGCGCGGGTGCTATCGTGGCCGCAGCCTCGGTCGTTGCTCGCGATATCCCGCCTTACGCCGTGGTTGGCGGCAATCCCGCTACCGTGATTAGAATGCGTTATCCCGCTGAGGTGATAGATGTCCTGCTTCATATTGCTTGGTGGGACTGGCCAATCGAGAAGATTGAAGCCAATTTAGCATCTCTGAGTAATGGTGACCTTGACGCTCTCAAAATCGCCTAGCGCCGGGCTCGCCATCTCGTAATGTTCGCAATCGGCCCAAGGCTGTCATGTCGCAGAAGCGCCATTTGGGGACCTTGACGGTAGGACATCCCGCCGTATCCTCACCCGCAGTTGCAACGGGGTGACCGCCATGGCTGAGGTAACAGAACACACCATAGATCGGGGCGATGGCGCTCGTGTTCAGCTATTCCAGGCGCGTGCTTCGGATCGACGAAACGGAGCGATACTGTTCGTTCACGGTAATCAGGGAGGACTTCTTTTAGGTGGACAGGAAGCGGTCGAAGATGGATCGCTCGTACGGTTCTCCTCGCGCCTCGGCATAACAGCGGCCGCCGTATCGCAGCCTGGTTTCGGCACATCGGACGGACCAGCGGATTTCTGCGGACCGTCGACACAGAAAGCGATTGTCGCGGCGTTGGATTTCCTCAAGCGGCAGCCATCGGTCGATCCAGAGCGTATCGTACTTTATGGCAACAGCCGTGGGGCTGTCGCCTCTGCCATGGTGGCAACCAAGGTGGCCGATCTCAAAGCGATCATACTGACGGGAGGCGTCTATGACTTGAGAGACGCCTACAAGACAAGTGCACGAGGCCTGCAAGAGGCTATCCGAAACGAAGCAGGTATCTCAGACGAGGCCTTCCTGGATAGATCCGCACTCTATCATGCTCATAGCATCCGATCAGAAACCCTACTTCTCCACGGCAAATATGATGATCGTGCATCGGTCGATCAGGCTGAACGATTTTCCGAGGCTCTTGCAAGGTCGGGGGTCCCTGTACGTTTTCACGCGCTTGATGGCGGTCATCGGCTTCCCCGCGATCAGGTCACTCCCATTCTCCGCGATTTCCTTACCCGCGTGTTCGCACCGATGGCGACTATTCATTGATGGTCGTCCGCTCAGGGCCGACTGCCGTCTTCCGCTTTGCGCCAATTGCGGCCGTCTTGCAAGCTCGTTTCAAGGTTCAGCCGAAGTAACCCGATATGCCATTCCCAGCGATCGCGGAGCAGTTTCTTTGAAGCCAAATTTTTCGTAGAGTTTGTTCGCCGGAACGTCGGCGATCAGACTGACATAGGCCGAGACGGGCAGCTTTCGCGAGACATACGACATGATTGTCTGCATGATGGTTTTCCCCAGTCCTCGTCCCTGATGGTCGGGATGAACAGCGATGTCGACAACCTGGAAAAAGCAGCCTCCATCGCCGATCAATCGCCCCATCCCGATTGCCGCGCCTCGATGCATGACAACGACCGAGTAAACCGTACCCGTTAGCCCTAACCGGGCAGCCTCTGGCGAAAACGCACTTAGCCCGGCGACAGAACGAAGATGCAGGTACTCTTCTACTGTCGGCAAACGGGACGCGGTGCTGTATTGCGATTGTTCCATCTTATCGGACGCTTTCCAAATTGAGCCCATAAAGTAGCGATTATTTGCCACTCCAAACAGGGTCAGTTGTCAATGGACGTTCAGGACCGAGCTCGACTTCCTCTCCGGGCCGAAGGTCGTCTTCCGCTTCGCGCCTTCATTCCAGTCACAGACACCGTGTTTGCCCGTACCTAAATGCAGACATGGCTTTACATCCCGGTGCTTGCTGCTTGCGCTCGCACGAGCAATCGCTCCGCTGGACGGTTGGGGGAAGACATCCCGCGGCAATTGACGGTGCGAGACGGCTGTTATTCCCCCTATCGGCACCAAAGTTACCCTCACGGGTGACGATGGCGGCAGTGAAGTTGCCAACGCAGCGTTTGTATGGCACCTCGTTTACATGCCAAATTTGCGAACGACATAAGGATGCGACCGTGGGAGACGAAGTTTGGGGGACGTTAGTCAAAGAATTCTCTGATGTTCCAGACGCGTCGGCCATAACTCGCATCACTGTGCGCCTTGTGATCGCGGCGGTACTCGGTGGGGTTCTCGGGTTCGAACGCGAGAGCAAGGGCAGAAGTGCTGGCTTGCGGACTCACATGTTGGTTGCCGTAGGTGCTGCACTTTTCGTTTTAGGTCCACTGCAGAGCGGCATGCAGATCGGCGATCTGTCACGGGTACTGCAGGGTGTCGTTCAAGGAATAGGCTTCCTCGGCGCGGGTGCTATCATAATCCGCTCGGCGCAGCGGGAGGTAGAAGGGCTCACCACAGCGGCCAGTATCTGGGCGACAGCCGCGATTGGTGTAATGGCCGGCCTGGGAATGGAGGTAACGGCCGTCTTATCGACCGCGATCGTCTTGGTCATTCTCGCAGCGGTGCCTCACATCTTGCCCACGCCATCCGAGACGGACTCAAAGTCTAGTGGGGACGATTGACCGTAGGACGACAGCGAAGATGTTTCGGCCTCAACTCAATCTGTAGCAGGTACCGCGAAAAGGCTGAAAAGCGCCAAAAACGGTCATGCGACCTGTATTATCGTCGGGATCCCGCGATTGAGGGAGTTGGCGACTGTGCACACCGACCACGCATGATCGATCAAGGCTTTCGGATCGGAGCCGTCCGATGTCTCGCACTTTACAGATAGCACGGCTTTGGTGGCGACCAGCGGTACACCCTCTAGGTCAAGTGTCACTGTTACGGCAATTTGTTCGATTTTCACGCCACGTTCATGGGCGACATAGCGTAGGTCATTACAGTAGCAGCCTCCTATTGCTAGAGCGAGCATTTGGCCGCCATTGAAACCGAGACCCAATCCCCCGGCCTTGCCTTCCGGCCGATCGATGACCACCGTATGTCCGCCAGCCCAACCCATCGCTGCCTCAGTGCCGGCGACGTTCCGCAACTCGATGACCGACCGCACCATCACATAACTCCATCCATGTCTGAGCTTTGCAAGTTCGTGGCAAACGTTGGCGTGGTCAACTGTGTTTTCGAGCCTGTTCTTTAAAAGATGAGGTTTGAGGCCGCTCGGGGCGGCGGCCAGTTTGGCGAGAGTGCACCAGAAGCGGCCGTTCCGGCAACGGAGAGTCCAACTTATGGCTGGGTGCCGTTGAGTTAAGGAATGCCCGCAATTTCGGGAAATGCTACACTTCTGATGTCCACCATGTCGAAGCTAATGAAAGGTTGGCTTGGCTCAATAACGCAGTTTTGGCGGCATCCCGTTGAGCGCCAACTACCACAACTTGTGCGAACCCCCGCCGATTTAGCTCCGATTTTGCGCGCTGCAACAATGCTGCACCCGCATCGTGCCAACGATCTTTAGCAGCAACGCAGAAGTCATCGATCAAAGCGGTCGCCCCACCCGGATCGTATACTTGCGGAGTTGGAAACTCTCGCGCGATAAGAAAACCGATGATCAGTGTGTTCTCAACGGCGACAAGAGACACGTTGTGCTCATCAGAGAACAGTTTTTCAAACCATGAAAGAGTCGAAGCAGCTGAGTTAGCGGCTTTTTTCCAAAAGCGCGGCTCGTAGTTCTCGTATTCTTTACGTCTTGCTTCGACAAGCTCCACGCACCGGAGCGCATCCTCTTTCGAGGCATTCCTAATTTGCATCTGGCTAACCTTGTGGCTGCATTCATCTGCGATGGCAGCCAGTACAGTGTGGCAAAACACCTCTGTCAACATCTGCTATGGGCCAACGGCCGACTTGGCGCGGAAGCGCCAATTGCGGACATATAGCGTGCTGGAAAGAATGATGAACTCAGCTCAGCGATAAGCCTTCTTCAAGTATGGACTGCTTCACCGCATCCCGTTCTTTTACGCGTTCATACCAGCCTCTAAGGTTGAGAAGATCGTCGAAATGGATATCTGCACCATAGTATGACTTCAGCCATGACGCTTGTCCCCAGCTTGTGAGAGCGAACAGATATGCATCGGCGACCGTGAAATTCTCGCCCATCAAAAAACGCTGCGATGCCAGCAAATTGTCGATCCATACGTAGCGCTTTTCCAGCTTCGGCGTTGCTGTTTCGAGATATGCACCCGCCTGTTTCGCATAAAGAAGTGGAATGAAGCCCTTGTGGATTTCGGTCGATAGGAAACTCAGCATCTCCTGCAGCTTGTAACGCTCGAAAGTGCCGTTGGCGGGAGCGAGGCCCGATTGAGGCTTCAGATCGGCCATGTATTGGACGATGGCTGGCCCCTCGAAAAGCATCGCGCCGTTCCCCACGTCCAGGGCCGGAATGTAGCCATTGGGATTGATGTCGTAATAATCTTGGCCCCCTTCAGTCTTATGATCTTTGAAGTTCACCCTGACAAATTCGATATCCAACTCCAGTTCGTTGGCAACGATGTGTGGTGAGAGCGAGCAAGCGGCGGGCATGTAGTAGAGTTTCATTAATCGTCTCCTGGATTTCAGTACCTCGCGGCATGTTGCACGAGGACCAAAATCCACTTAGTTGACGCGGTAGAGAAATGTAAGAACGCAAAATAATGTCATCTAGGTACATAAATTATACCGGTTTTCAGGAGGTGCGAATTTGAAAGACACCGTCACCGGTTGTTCCGTTGAGCTCGCAATGCATCTGCTGGGCGGAAGATGGCGTTTGCTAATTGCATCCTATCTCATCGATGGTCCAAAACGGTTCAACGAACTCAGGAGGCTCATACCGGGCATTTCTCAAAGGATGCTGAGCCTAGACCTCCGTGCATTGGAGGACGCCAGCTTGATTGCCAGAACCGTTTACCCAACAGTTCCCGTAAAGGTGGAGTATGCGCTCACCGAAGAAGGACGCCGTCTGGGTAAAGTTGTCGCAGTCGTTCAGGAATTCGGGCTTTGGCTGAAAGATAGGAATGCAAGCTGACCTGATGTCCGATTCGGGCGGGGTACTGCCCTAATGCAAAGCACCAAGTGCGGTCGGGAATCTATCGGACGCGGGGAACTACCGGATTTTCAAGAAAGCCACGCCGGAAGGCTCTTGCAACAACCACGCCCAGTCCAAATCCCGATATCAATCTTGCTAGCAAAAGATCAGGCAATGAATAGGACGCCAGCCAATAAAAGGTTCCAAATGCCAAGAACGATGTTGCGACAAGGCTAAGCTGGCCGTCTGTTGCTGGCCGACGAAAAGCCACAGAATGAAACCCAGCGACGCCCCCAACCAAGCATGGCAACAACTGACCGAGAGTTATCGTTGGCTTCGCCGTAAGCGTGTCCAGATGGCAAAAGATGAACGCTAACAATCCGGTGCCAAGTAACTGCAACAATACGGCTCCAACCAGGCGTGTTCTGACGGAATATTTGGGTTTTGAGTAGCGAAAATATGTGACCAAGACGCCCTCCTTTGACGTGGTCGCGTTCGATGGGCCGCGACCGCCTTAAAATTCGTACAACCTCAACTAGAGTTGAGGTCAAGGGGCAATGGCACAAGAGTCAACCTTTTGGCAGAGTGTCCGACGGGCGAGATGAGAGGTTTGCGTGCCAACTATTATGAGGACTAACCGACTGCTTCTTAGGGAAGTCGAGAAACAAGACCTAGACGCGTTGAGCAAGATTTACGCCGACCATGAATGCATGAAATTCTATCCAAGCACCAAGTCGTCATCGGAAATCCGGACTTGGTTTCAGGAGCTTTCATTCGACAGCTACCTCAAGCACGGCTTCGGCCTTTGGGCAGTAGTTGACCCTTCTTCTGGACAGGTCATCGGCGACTGTGGGATTACTCTCCAAGAGACCCCTGAAGGCACCGAACCGGAAATTGGGTATCATCTGTGGCGTGGCTTCTAGGGGAATGGCTTTGCTACTGAGGCTGCGACAGCTTGTCGGGGCCATGCGCTGAACACCCTTGGCCTGGGCAGGGTGGTCAGCATAATAAGCCCCGAAAATATACCGTCGCAGAAAGTCGCGGAAAAAGTCCATGACCGAATGGAGGTCTACCAAAAACGGCTCCAGAGCAGCGGGCGCATCGTAAATCGATACCTGTATATTACCAAGCTCAATGACCACTACGGGCCAACTGCGGTCTTCCGCTTCGCGCCAAAAGCGGTCATCGCATAAATTCAAGGAATGCCTGTTCTAAGGTATATGGCTTACGTCCTCCGAGCAGAAATGCTTAATACCAGGAATGACAGAACCTACACCCGAACAAATCGAAAAACTTGCTACCGCCTTTGAGCGCTTTACCCGTCGTTTCAAGGTCGCGGAGGCAGCGGCCGTTATGCAAAACTCGCTTAACCCCCTCGACATTCAGGCGCTCCTTTTCATTGATGAGCATCCCGAGTGTAATCTGGGGGATGTAGCTCGGCATCTTCAGGTCGCGCTGACGACAATGTCGTCTTCGGCCGACCGGCTGGTCCGTCGGGAGATGATTGAACGGCAGCGGCCAGAGGCAAACCGCAGGTCGGTGGCTTTGACGATCACGGACAAGGGGCAGCAAGTGGTCGCAGGCTATATCGATGGATATCGAGCCTCCTGCAAAGCGATGCTACGGGCGCTTGATACCGTTGACCAAACCGAATTTCTGAGGATTACCCAACAGATCGCAAAATACGAAGGTTGAATATTACGAATATCGTAGTATGTCTCTGACATCGAAATGATCAGGGACGTCATCATGACCCACACACCGCCCACTGCACTCGTCACAGGAGCAAACAAGGGTATTGGCCTCGCCATCGCACGGCAGCTTGGCGCAGCCGGACACACGGTCTGGCTGGGGTGCCGAGATATGTCACGGGGTGAGATGGCAGCTTTCGAACTGAGAGAAAACGGGGTTGACGCCCGTGCAGTGCAACTCGATGTTACGGACGAGGCGAGCGCGTCCAGTGCCGCCAAAACTATCGAGAGTGAAGTCGGGCATCTCGACGTTTTGGTCAACAACGCCGGGCTCATGTTTGGTTCGCCTCCCTCTCTTGCCAAGGAGTCAATTGACGAGATTCAGCAAATGTTCAACACCAACGTTTTCGGGGTGATGCGCGTCACTCAAGCCTTCTTGCCGTTGTTGCGCAAATCGAAGGCGGCCCGGATCGTAATGATGAGCAGCGGCCTCAGTTCGTTGACGGATGCCTTGGACATGCGGAGCGAAACATGGACGGTCGGTTTTGGCGGATACTGCGCCTCAAAGACTGCACTGAACATGTTGACCGTCAAGCTTGCGAAGGAGCTTGATCGGGAAGGGATCAAAGTGAATGCGGTAGACCCCGGCCTGACATCGACTGATATGACAGGCAACGGACCGGGGCACTCACCTGAAGATGGCGCACGCCCCGCATTCGCTCTAGCAACGACGCACGCATATGGACCGACAGCAGGGTTCTACGCTTGCGCTCCATCAGGCGAACTTGTGCAAAAGAGTTGGTGAGACGCATTCAGCGATTATGGGATGCGGGCCGACCGGTTCCGCATCTCAATGTCTCCTTCGGGCGGATTTCGTTGAAAAACTCGCTGGATTGGCGGCTCATCCGCCCTTTCAGGTCTTCAGACGGAGCAGATATGCGATAACGCCTCGCGTCACAGCGCGAGGTGTCGATTAACGCCGCCCTCAGGCGGCAATGGCGATGTGTGGTGGCCTGAGTTTGGCCAGCCTCCCGAGGTTTTGTGCGGTTGCTGCAAGCAGGAATTCATCGCGTGCGCCGCACGGTCCTCGAAGTCTCAATCGCGCCATCCACAGGATGCGCTTGAGGTGTGCAAAAAGCATCTCGACCTTTTTTCGGCGATGCCGTGACTGCACGTAGTCAGGTGTCGTAGCAATCGCTCGGGCGACATCACGGGCATCTTCGTTGAGATCGCGCGGCACTTTGCGCATCGGCATACTCGGGCAGCAGCGAGACTTCAGTTCGCAGCGATCACAATCTTTCTTGCTGGCGCGGTAAAGCCGTGTGCCCGCCGCCGTGATCCCTGATCGAGGCGTCGCATAGGTTCGATGGAACTGCTTCAACTCCTTACCTGCCGGGCAGATGTAGCGGTCATTTTCGCCTTCCCATGAGAAGTCCGAGCGGGAGAAGGTGCCATCCGTCCTCTTCGACTTATCAAAGGCCGGAATGTGCGGCGCAATTTTCTTGTCCTTGACCAGCCATGCCAAGTTGTCGGCGGAACCGTAAGCGCTGTCAGCAGCCAGATAGTCCGGCTTCAAGCCGAAGCGGTTCTCGGTCCTTTCGAGCATTGTGCGGGATGCTCCGACTTCTGCCTGGCGGATCGCACGCGTCGCCTCCACATCGACAATGACACCATGATCGTTGTCGATCAGGTAATTGGTGGCGTAGGCGAAGAAGGCATGGCCTTTGTGAGCACCGGTCCATTGGGCGGCCGGATCAGACGGGGAGATGAACTTCGGTGTAATGGGCGACGCAGCACCGAAAGCGGCATCATCGAGAACAGCCAGATACTCCTGGACCGAGCGGCCAGCGTCTTCCTTTGCTTCCACTCAGCTCCTGGGACCGAACGCTGCTTGTTGGCATCCGCAGCAATAAGGCTGGCATCGACTGCAAATCCTTCCGCGCGAACCAACCCTTGAGCGAGGCAGCGTTCCACTACCGTCTCGAACATGTGCCGCAGGATATCGCTTTGCCGGAACCGGCCGTGGCGGTTCTTCGAGAAGCTGGAATGATCCGGGACCTTTCCGTCCAGACCAAGGCGGCAGAACCAGCGATAGGCGAGATTAAGATGGACCTCCTCGCACAGTCGGCGTTCCGAGCGGATACCCATGGAATAGCCGATGATCAGCATTCGCATCATGAGCTCGGGATCAATGGAGGGGCGACCGGTGGCGCTGTAGAAAGGTTTCAATTGTGCCCGGACACTGTCGAGTTCGAGATGGTGGTCAATCCCGCGCAGCAGGTGGTCTGCCGGAACGTGATCATCAAGGCAGAAGTCGTAGAAAAGCTGCGCTGGAGCTGTCTGGCATCCCATCATGACTCAATCCTCCGCAAATCAATGCAACGATTGAATCACGGCGTCCGGGTGCCGACAACGCCTGGTCCGACAAATAGAGTGGCGGTTGAACTGGATCGTTGTGAAGGCTGGTCCGGTGCGTATGTTACACCAGTTAATCTGACATTCGGAGGCCCGCTTGAGTAGTGACCGCTTTTATAACGACCTCTTTCTGTCAGAGATATATGATGCTTGGCATCCACGCTCAACTCGCGACGATTTCGACTTCTACCTTCCCATCATCATGAACGCAGGTTCAGTGCTTGATATAGGATGTGGAACAGGCTCACTTCTACACGAGGCCAGAGAGGCTGGGCACCTCGGCGACCTGTGTGGGATCGACCCAGGCGTAGGAGTCCTATCTCGTGCTCGGGCTTTACCGAATATCGATTGGGTACTAGGCACGCTTCCCCAGCCTGAATGGAACAGCAAGTTCGAGCTGGCTGTCATGACTGGCCATGCCTTCCAAGCCATCAATGCCGATAAGGCTGTGGGTCAATTCCTCTCAGACATACGAGACAGCCTGGCTGACGGTGGACTTTTTGCTTTTGAGAGTCGAAATCCCTTAACTCGCCCGTGGCAACAATGGACACCTGAGCGTCCTGCCTTGGTCTATTTGAACGATCATAGCTTGGTGAAGATCGTCACGACCGTCACGTCAGAGTTCGACGGACGCACGATATCCTTCAGGCACGACTTCTCCGGCGACCATCCAAGCCTGCCTTTGAGCAGTGAAAGTACCTTGCGCTTCCATCACGCGGACGAGCTTGCGGCGCTCCTGGCTAAGCATGGGTTTGCCATAGAGCAGCGGTACGGCGACTTCCGGTCAGGACCTTTTACGGAGAAGAGCCCCGAGATCATTACGATTGCAAGACGACGATGAGCGGGCCCCGGATGGCGAAACTGCCGCAACATTCGCCCGGCTAGATCATCGAAAGAGTTTTTCAACAGTATCGGCCAACAGGAGACGCTCTGCTGCAAGAAGGGTTGCCGTCGGCTTTTCCGTCATCCCCGTTGCTCGGCTTCTTGCAATTTTTCGCTGAGCGTGTGTTGATCTTACATCCTGCGCTCGGTACTCTTCAGTGAGCTGGAGAGCCCGGAAACGCGACTGGCCTCACGCTGCTGCAAGACATGCCGGGTTTCGGCCAGTATCTCGCGATACCTTTGGATCTTGGTTGCTTTCATCCTGAATAAGTCGTCGACTGATACCGTTGCCTGCTGCACCGGAAAAGCCACTTCGTTTTCCAGAAGGTCGAGCAAAAGGTTTCGCATCACTGCGTTTTCTTCTCGAAGTTTCCGGAGCTCAATAGCCTTCCCACTCGACTCAAATTTCCGTGCGATAGCTTTGTCGATATCGTGTTCGACAAGCAGAATCTTGGTGGCATAATACCGGCAAGCAAAGAATGTTGTGACGAGCGCGCATAGCGCGATGACAATGTAGATCATTTCGACCTCCAGGTTATCCTGAAAGTCGATATTCGGAAGCCGGATTTCAATACGCGAGTCACTGAGCAAACCAAAATGGCTCCTCTTTGATGAGGAACCGGGGCCGTAACGTATGAAGCTCATCGTGATTGAAACGGTGACTGTCAGACGCTTCAATCTTACATATTTTGGCGTCTTGTTACCTTAACAGGTACTTCGCCTTCCTCACGGGGTATGCGAGAGGCTCACCATTTTCCAAGATGAATCCCGTACGGTACATGCAACTGCGCATCTCGGGAGAGCCATAAGCGCCTCCATAGAAACCGACGCGGTCGTATGATGGGTAAGATTCGAAACTGCATCTGTCGAGTGCTGCCCGATAGGCGATCTCAAGTACGCGATCCCCTGTCACCGGAACGGTACCATAAAGATGCAATTGAGTCCGCGCTTCCGCGACTGCTGCCGTGAAGGTAACGCCCAGAATCACGCTTAGAGCCAGCTTGAGTTTCATGCCCCGCCTCCGAAGAAATAATTATGACGAGAAACGGAAATTTCGTCAGGTTTGTTCCCTGCCTAAGACCTATTTCCGCGATTGTATTGTCGCCCCCCCAGTCGGAATGCACGCCACTTTCTTTTCCACGTAGGGCCATCTCCAGAAGTGACTTCAGCTTTGCGCCTCCGTACCGGCTATTTAGATCAGTTCCGCCATCTCCTCAAACCAGACGCAGGCAAAAGCGGTGGCGTCGTTCCTGTCAGTCACAGTTTAGCAAAAGCTGGCAACACTACATTTTTGCCGACTCTCTTCATTCCCAGCGAAAGCCAAGCAAAAACCCCGCCGGGGATGGCGGGGCCGATCACGCCGTTTATGCAGGATTTAAGCGATAGTGAGTGCTTTCTCGATATCCTGAACAGAATGGCCAGTCAGATCTTTATCGAGTTCTCCAATGAGAACGTCCGACAACGACTTGTGGTAGCCCTTGCGCATCTCACCCAGCGTGCGCGGTGCCGCGATAATCACCAGGCTTTTGATCTTGCCATCAAGCACCTGCTTGTTCAGCATATCCGTAACACCCGCGCCAAACCCGTCTTCGTCTTGCTGACTGTCGTCGGGATTAGCGGAGCTACTGGAGTGTCGACCGCCGGAAGAAATCTTCGAGCTATCGATCGCCGGATCAGGCAAAGCTGTCAGATTTACGGTCGCCGCATCGCCATCGTTCCGAAAAAGGCTAAGCTTTTCGCCATCGGCAACGGCAACGACCGTGTTCTGCGGAAGGTTCATGTTGATCTCCTTGGTAAGCAGCGCGAGCACTTATGACCCACTGCGTGTTCCTGTCCGAAAATAACCCCGCTACAGATCATCCGTTCCGTTGTCGGCCCGACAAAACTACAGCATCGGCGTATTGCCTCGATTAGTCACCCCAGCTAACGCTTGATGACCGGCCTCGCGGGATCGCTGTGGCAGAGGGTCAGATCAAGGCTGCTGTTCCAGGCGCAGACCGCCTGCATGAACTCGGCAGTATGGCATCGGCAATGGAAATCTACCGCTCCAATGCTGGTGAAAAATTGCGTCTGGAAGCCCAGAGCGAAGCCGAACGCTCGCTTGCAGACAGCGAGCGCATGGATAGGGAAAAGCAGAAACTGATGGACGCTGAAAATAGAACTTTGCAGTCGAAGCCTTGGCCAAGGGGTTGCAATGCCTGTCGGACGGCAAGGTTGGTCATCGCATTGATACACCTGTCAGTTTTCGTGCGAATTTGATCCATTTTTCCGTTTCGCCGTGATCCAGTTATGCGGGATAAAATTATTGTCGAACAAGTCACTGCATCGGATCTGGGTGGGCTAACGCGAAATGGAAATAAGGGTCAAATCCTGGTGAAACTCAGCACCGGTATCTTCCATGGCGGCCCGGCCATCGAGAGCCAACCCGCAGAGCGTCAGAATGGAGCGTTCGTCGCATATCTTCGCGATCCGGACGGAAATAAACTCTCGGTACGGTCTCAGCCGACAAAATGATGTGGCATGGTCAGCGCCTAGCGTAGAATAGCCTGCTGCCAGTTTCATGGACACCGGGTAAGGTGTTTCCAATGGCAAATCACGGAGCGCTCCCCACAGCCCGTTATTGATGTTTCGAAAATCCGAAATATAACAGTGAGGCATCTTTCGACGATGATGATGCGCGCGCTCCGCCGCGGAATACGCTAACAAACTTGGAAGATGAGATATGCCGAAACGCAAAGCTCCAGCAGTTGTCAGCACGGGCATTACGGGACTGAACGAGATTCTGCGTGGGGGCCTGCCTGCATCCAATCTCTACATGCTGCAAGGCGCACCCGGATCCGGCAAAACGACGGCAGCGCTGCAATTTCTTCGCGCCGGGGTGGAGGCGGGAGAAAGTTGTATCTACGTCACGCTTTCGCAGACTGCGGCAGAACTCGAAGCGATCGCTGTTTCACATGGTTGGACGCTGGATGGCATCCGTGTCGAGGAACTCTCCACCTCCGGCTCCGTCAGCGAAGCCGATGACCAGAGCATATTCTTGACCGCCGACCTTCGGCTCGACGAGACGCGAAAGGCGATCGAGGCGGCCATCGAAGAGCATAGGCCTCGACGACTGGTTTACGATTCACTCCTGGAAATCCGACTGATCACCGGTGACTCCCCGCGGTTTCGTCGGGAGCTGATCGGTTTTAAATCCTTCCTGGCCAAGCGAAATGTGGTCGCTCTTCTTCTCGATACCCAGACGCCCGGTTACGACCGAAGCGGAGAGGAAGTGGAGGGACTGGCCCACGGGGTCATACGTCTCGATAAGGCGCTGGAGGAATACGGGGGTGTGCGCCGCCGTGTCGAAGTCTCGAAGATGCGTGGTGTTCCCGTAGCCGATGGCTACCATGACATGGCGATCCGGGAAGGCGAGGGCGTCGTTGTCTTTCCCCGCATCATGCCCAATACAGCATCTGAGGCGACCAAACCGGAATTGATCAAATCAGGTGTTGCAGCACTTGACGATATGTTTGGTGGTGGGCAAGAGGCAGGAACCACGACGCTGGTCATCGGACAATCGGGCACCGGCAAATCAACCATGTCATCGCTTTATGCCACCGCAGCACTCGAACGCGGGGAGACAGTTGCGCTATTCCTGTTCGAAGAGCGGCTTGAGACATTCTTTCGGCGCTCCGAAGGTTTGGGAATGCAGCTCAGGCAGTTCCACAAGGATGGCAAGCTTATCCTGCGGGATTTCAACCCGAACGAAATCTCGCCCGGCGAATTTGGTCAGATTGTCCAGGGCGCCGTCACGCAAAATAACGCCCGCGTTGTTGTGATCGATAGTCTCACCGGCTATCTGAACTCGCTGCCGTATCGGGAAAAGGCGGTTCGCGATATTCAGGCGCTTCTGAAATTCCTTGCCCGCTCCGGCGTGCTGACGATGTTGATCGTCGCTCAACATGGCCTGATCGGTCAAAATGTCGGCATTGACGTCGACGTAAGCTTTCTCGGAGACACCGTGCTATTGCTGCGTATCATGGAGCACGAGGGCCGTCTGCGCCGCAACATTACCGTTGTTAAGAAGCGCCACGGGCCGCATGACCTCAATATCCAGGAACTGCTGATCGAAAGTGGCAGCGTCAGTGTCGTCTCCTACAACCCCCTTCCTGATCCGAAATGAACGAAACACCGAGCGAAAACGATGAGCTTGACTGGGTGCTCATCCTGGCACCGTTTCGCAAGGACGCCGACTACATCGCGGCGTTTTTGCAGGAGCAGAACGTGGCTGTCAGGCATGGCAAGGCGGACGATGAGCTGGCCAGTAGTTTGTCGCTTTCCCCCGGCGTCGTCATCATCACCCATGAAGCATTGAACGCGCCCGCCATCGCAACCATCGGCGATTATCTTGCATCCCAGCCGGACTGGTCGGAAGTCCCGATCCTTGTCCTGCTTGAGAAGGCCGCCCCTCTGGCGCAAATCCACAGCCAGCTTGAGCGAGCCTGGCCGAGCGCTCGCCTCATTCTCCACACGCGCCCGATCGCGCGATTGGAACTGGTCAACAGCATTCAGACAAACCTTCTCGTGCGGTTGCGCCAGAAACAGGTGCGTGATGCCATTGAGCGAGAGGTCGAGCTACGGCTGGAGCTCAACCATCGTATCAAGAACATTCTTGCAAGCGTCTCCTCGATTTTCCAGATGACCCGGCGTGGCGCATCGACTGTCGAAGAGCTGGCCGCTGACTTTTCCGGCCGCCTTCAGGCGTTGTCCAACGTCCATACGGCAGTATTTGAGGCAGGCGACGAAGAAATTTCCCTGTCATCTGTGATTGCCATGATCGTGGCACCGTATAATGGCGACGGGCTGAGCCGGATCAAGGCCAGCGGTCCCGATATCTACGTCAACCGCACCTCTGCAACGACGATTGCACTTTGCCTTCACGAGTTGACGACCAATGCGATCAAATATGGTGCGCTGTCTCAAAAGCACGGCAGTGTCGAGGTCGTCTGGTCGATGTCGGAGGAAGCCTCTCCTGTCTTTTCCCTGAACTGGATAGAGACAGGTGGACCGGCGGTCGTTGAACCGAAGCGGCAGGGATACGGCACAAGATATGTTCGTTCTGCCCTGGCTTCCGTATTCGGCGCGGCACCTGTCATCACATTCGCTCCGGCTGGCCTTTCATGCCATGCCGCTGGACCATTGAAACGGCTTCAAATCTAGTCACAAGAGAAATGCAGGAGCGGAGAGATCCGTATGAAGTTTTTGAAAACAATCAAAACGATGGATCAGTATGCCAATTGCGGCGTTATCCTCGCTCCGGCGGATCTGATGAGTCGCTTGTAAAAATGATGGAGCCTTGGCATGAGCGACAAAGGGGCAACAGTTCTTGTCGTAGAGGATGAGGTTATTTTGCGAATGGACATTGTTCAGGCGCTGGAGGACCACGGTTTTGAAGTGTTGGAAGCGTCGAACGCCGATGGTGCTATCATTCTTCTTAACGCCTATCCTGGAATCCGCTTGATGTTCACCGATATTGATATGCCCGGGAGCATGGACGGACTGAAGCTTGCAGCCGTAGTTCGGGATCGGTGGCCGCCTGTCAAGATTATCATCACCTCTGGTCATCGCGCCATAAGCGATGACACACTTCCGGTGGTTGGACGTTTTTTTAGTAAGCCGTATGATCCGTCACGTATCATTCATGCCATATACGACATGATCTGATGCGCCGACACGGCCGCATCAAGAGATCGCGTACGGCCTGAGGTTCGGTCTCCGTCTTGCCAGAACCGCACTTATGCATGGTCTTGGTCGTTCCACTCGCTATCGTGCCGCGCAACGATAATGCAGTGGACGCCGTAAATATCATAGTTGAAGTTTACCTCGCCCGCGAGCTGGCCGGTCGAAAGAGCATGGATCAAACGGGACCCGAAGCCATTGCGACGGGGTGGAACGACCAGTGGCCCGCCGGTCTCCTTCCAACAGACAGTCAACCGGGAGTCTTCGGTCGAAATATTCCATGACACCGCCACCTTGCCGGTACTGACACTCAAGGCGCCATACTTTGCAGCATTAGTGGCCAGTTCGTGCAGGATGAGTGCCATGGCCGAAACGGCCTTCGGCGAAATGTCGATCTCGGGACCGCTGATGTCGAATTGCTGGGGTGGATAGGCGGACAACGCCTCGGAAACGACTGTGCAAAGTCTTGCGGCCTCCCAACTTCCCCGTCTGAGTAGATCATGTGCTTTGGCCAGACTTTGCAGGCGGGCGTCGAACGCTGACCTTGCGGCTTCAATGTCCTTTACACCGGCAAAGGTTTGGCGGGCGATCGCGGCGACCGTCGCAAGGACGTTCTTGACACGATGGCTCAGCTCACCAATCAGGATATCCTGAACACGCTCTGCTTCCCTTCGTGCCGTTATGTCGCGTGCAATTTTCGAAGCCCCGACAATCCTGCTATTCCCATCATATATAGGCGACACCGTCAACGAGACATCCACGAGACGGCCGCTGCTATGCCGCCTGACGGTCTCATGAGTGTCTATGCGCTCTCCCGCCGTGATGCGTGCTATGATGTTCGCTTCTTCGTCGACGCGATCATCTGGAACCAGAAGGGTTACCGGCCGGCCTATAATCTCTTCGGCTGCGAAGCCATAAAGTTTCTCGGCACCAGCGTTCCAATCGGTTACCGTCATGTCGAGGTCTATGCCAAGGATCGCATCTTCAGAAGAGGAGATGATCGACGCCAGCCGTTTGAGCGTCGCCTCATAACCGACCCGTTCAGTCGTTTCGTTGACGATGCACAGCACGGCGAGCACATGACCATGCTCATCGGTGACCGGAGAGTAGGAAATGTCGAAATAGACTGTTTCCGGTGCCCCGTGCCGCTCTATGTAGAACGGCCTGTCTTTGGCGACGACCGTCTCACAGCGCTCGAAAACCGTGAGCAGCAACGGTTCGAGGTCGTCCCAAAGTTCCCCCCAGTTTTCCTTCGCCGGCCTCCCAAGCGCACGAGGATGCTTGGTACCGATAGATGGCGCGTATGCATCATTGTATATGGCGGTAAAGTCATCACCGCAGAACAACACGATTTGTGCACCGGATGGAATAGAGATATCAACTGCGCACTTCAACTGCGACGGCCACGACGACATCGGTCCGAGACTGGTGCTTGCCCAGTCGTATTGTCGGATCATGTCGGCTAATTGGCTCTGACCGGAGGCGGCAGGACTGTGACTATGCATTGGACCCTCTCGCTGCTCCAACTTCATAGTAAGGCTTCCTTCTGCAAGTTGACCTAGAACCTGGCGAAAACCATGCTATTTCCCGACATAAAGCTTATTTCGTTCATGGGGTTAGCGCAATACGCAGACTGGCTGAATTCGACGGCCCGCCAGCGGTTCGTGAAGGCTCAACTGGAGGAGGCTTGCCTGGACGGGAACTCATTTGCAGGAACGACGAGGGCTCTGCATCGCATCAGGCATGCTTGCGCCGTTCCAACACCGATAAAACCGCGCCCCAGTTGGTTAGGGGAATCGCGTAGACAAGCAGCTCAATGCTGTCGGTGATTGCCGAAAGTCGCGTTGTTTGAGCGGCACTGCTTGCGGCCCGCTCGTCATGTTCCGCGCACCGTTCCTCCCCCATACGTTGCCCGCAAATACCGTCGCGTGGGCGCAAACTTTCCAAAATGAACTCGGTAAATTGGCAAACACGCTTGGTCTTGCGTGATTCGCCCTGTGTCAACACCCAGCGCATTCCATGGGGCACGGACATGTCCCGGGAACTCGGACGAACATCGGCTTAGCATCTCCATCGAAGCGGGCAGCGCCTCAAGATCTTTATGGCCAGGCGCTACCCCTTTACTCCGCTCGCCGCGATACTTGAAATGAACAACCGCTGCAGGCAGAGATAGAATATCAGCACCGGGAGCGTGATGATGGTGAGATAAGCCATTACTTCGCCCCAAGGCGTGTTGAGCTGGAAGAAATATTGCAGGCCTACCATGACAGGTCTGTATGTCTCGGATTGGGTAACGAGCAGCGGCCATAGATACTGCTGGCTGTACATGACGAGGAACTTGAGTATCGCGGCTGTTGCGATGACAGGGCCGCTGAGCGGCATCACTACCTGCGCGTAAATCCTCAGCCAGCTGGCCCCGTCGATGCGGGCCGCCTCCAGCAATTCCTTCGGCAGATCCTTAAAATATTGCACGAACAGGAAAATCGTCAGCCCGTCCGCGATCCATGGAATGATCTGTACATGCCAGCTATTCAGCCATCCCCAGCTAAGTCCATCGTTGCCGATCCATGGCAGATGGTTGACTTCCAGCAGCAGCGGCACGGCAATCGTTTCAAAAGGAATAATCAGCGTGGCGAGGATGATCGAGAAAAGAACATTCTTTCCGCGCCAGTTCAAAAAGGTAAAAGCGAAAGCAGCTAGCGAGTTGAACAGCAAGGCCAGAAACACCGTAACTCCCGTGACCAGAACAGAGTTGAATACGAACGTCGCAACCGGTGCCCGGGCAAAAGCCGACGAATAGTTTTCGAATGAGAGATCTCCCACCGGTAGAAATGCGCGTACCGAATTGGCATCGCCCAACAACTGGTCGTTCGGTTTTAGCGATGAAAACCCCATGAACAAGAGCGGCAAAATGAAGATAGCCGCGAAGGCGACCATGAGCACATAGTTGCCGACGAGAAAAGCGAGGTTCCTATGTTGTCCGGTCCGCATCATCGCTTCTCCCTTGTCAGATATCGTTGTATCGTAGAAATGCACAGAACAAGCAGGAACAGGACGACAGAGATGGCGGACCCCGCCGCGATGTCCTGCTGCCGGTATCCTCGCTCTACCGCTTGGTAGACAATGCTCTGCGTAGAATCGCGCGGCCCACCTTTGGTCATCACGTCGATCTGCGCAAAAAGCGCAAAAGCCTGCATGGTGATAACAATGATAATTAGCACTGCCGTATTGCGCAGCAACGGCCAAGTTATCATGCTGAACTTCTGCCAGGGGCCCGCTCCCTCGACCTCCGCTGCCTCGTAAAGATCAGGGGAAATGGTTTGCAGTCCCGAAAGCCATATGACCATGTGAAAACCGACACCCTGCCAAACCGACATCACCAGGATGGCCCACAGGGCAGTATCAGTTCTGCCCAACCAGTCGATGGGATGGAACAGGCCGAAACTCATGTAACTCAAGATGCTGTTCAGCAGTCCGTTGTCGGCCGCGTAGATGAACCGCCAAAGAAGCGCCACCACCACCACCGACAGCACGACCGGCATGAAGTAGATCGCGCGGAAAATTGTGACGCCGGGGAGCTTCTGGTTCACCAGCAGGGCAAGAAAAAGCGCCAGCGCCGCCTGGACCGGTGCAACGACGACCACGAAGGAAAGCGTGTTGACTAATGCGGTTAAAAATACGACGTCGCTCGCCAGAATTACAACCTGGTTCTCGTCCCAGGTGAAGCTCTTGTATTCCCGCATTCCCTCCAGATGTGGATAGTCGGCATTGTTGCGGGTGAAATTGCGAACTCTTGGATAGGAAATGGCGCCATCGGCATCTCGGTCGATGCTTCCATCCGCCTTCTTGTCAGGCTCCAGCATCAGCACTCCGACTCCCAGCAGCCTGGTGTAGTTTTCAAAGCCGACAAACTCAGTTGAATTGGGAGAAGTCAGCCGCTGATTGGTAAAGGAAAAACCGAGCCCCAGTAGAAAGGGGATGATCAGGAACAGCCCGATCAGCATCATCGCGGGTGCCGCCATGAACCAACCCGTAACATTGTCTCGGGTTATTTTTCGCTTTGAAGAAAACAGCGCCATCGGTCACGTGCCCCTATTTGGGTTTGTAACCGGAATTGCGTTCTACGTTTTTATCGATCTCGTCGGTTGCGCTGTCTAGGGTGTCGGCAACATCCGCGCCGTTGGCAATGTCGGAAAGAGCCTTAGCAAAGACCGGCGACATGAAAGCGTAGGCCGGAGTGACGGGACGTAACGTTCCCTGGCGCTTGGACAGTTCAAAGAAAACTTCAAGCGGGCCACCCTGCTTGTAGTTCTTTGTCATCTGGGCAGCCGAAGAGGTGGCCGGGATAAGGCCGACCGCGTCCGAGAACTGCGCGAGATATTTGTCCTGAATGGCGAATTCGATGAAGGCGGACGCACCTTCCGGGTGCTTGCTGGTGGCCGATACGCCAAACTGCCAGGAGCCAGCACCGATCTTCGGACCCTGACCGAAATCAGGTGCAGGAAGGAAGAGGAGGTCGTCGCCATACTTCTCCAGCGCCTTCACCGCAACCCAGTTGCCCATCCATTGCAAGGCATGACGACCTTCCAGAAAGCCGATTTCATGATCGGCAGGAGATTGCGATGTGCCGGGCGCTAGCTTTTTTTCGAACAAAGATTGCCACCATTCTCCGAACTTGATGGCGCTGTCGCCGTTGAGAAAGTTCTCTGCAGTCTGATAACCATGCTTGTCGATCAAGCTGCCGCCGAAGCTTTCCAGAAAAGGGCTAAAAGCGTAGCTGTACCATTCGGTTTTATCGGCCATGCCTAGATCGATCGCATATTCGAACTTCCCGCTGGCAGCCAGTTTTTCGAGAGCTGCATTGAATTCCTCACCGGTCCACGGCTGCTCGAGCGTTGGAATGCGAATACCATTTTCATCGAGAACAGATTTGCGAGCGAATACCCCAACGGCGGCGTCCCACAGGCCGACCGAATAGAGCTTGTCCCCCCACTTTCCCACCGCGCCAGGAAGGAAATTCGCAAGCTTTGCCTCATCGATCTTGAGTGCCTGTAGATAACCGGACCATGCCCAATTTGGCATATTTGGCCCATCAACATCGAGAATGTCAGGCAGTTTGTTGGAGAGCGCAGCGGCGGTTACGGATTCGTTATATGCATTTTGCGGAAACTCCTGAAGCGAGACCCGCCAGTCTGCCTGGGACGAATTGAAGTCATCGATGATGCTTGTCAGAATTTTGCGTTCTTCCACATTGCCCGCGCCGTGATACCACATTGTCAAGTCGGTCTGCGCCACCGCAACACTGGAAAATAACATCGACAGGGCAGCCGCTGCCCCCATGAGAGTGCCTTTGATGATCATGGATGATCCTCCTCCTTACGAAGGGTAACTTCAACATCTCCAGATTGTTCCGTGAAAAAACCTGCATGTTGGCGCTGCATCTGTCGTCTCCACGCCGAGATCCAAGGCTTTGGCGGTTCAGGTCAGACGGTGCTGTAATCTGACCGAAAAAAATCCGATGCCCTGGCTTCGTGCAGGAAGTAGAGCAGCCTGACTTCAGCCGGATCGATGAGGTCGTAGGCGTAAAGGTCAGCCATAACAGCCGACTGAAATGCCTATTCCGACGACTCGTCCAACGCGCTTGCTGCCTACGGGGAGAGGTTCCATGCCTTCGTGGCGCGCACATCGTTGCAGTGCCGCCCCACGGATAGCTCCTTCTACGGCAGCCCGAGTCGCATGCCGCCTCCTAGATGCGGCAACAAATCTGGATAACACGGTCGTCGATCCCGAGCGACGGATGGTGGTCGTAGTTACCGTTTTCGATCATCGCTCGTCCTGTCCTCAGTTCACTTGTCGAGGCCGCGAGCCATTTCCAGGTGATGCTGGAGCGCCGGCAAAGTCTTCGCCGCCCATGCCTTGAGCTCGGCGTTATCGCCACCGTCAGCGTAGCGCTTGAAGAGATCGACTGCGTCTTCGTGGGCATCAACCTGATCGTCAACGTAGCCTTCACTGAATTGTGCGCTGTCAAGCTTAGCAAGGTCATCGACTTGTTCTTTATGATCATCTGTAAGAGCAGCGGCCGGCTTTCCGGGTATCTTTCCGCCGGAAATAAGCGCCTTCAGTTCCGCGCTGGTTTTCTCATGCTCATTGATCATTTGCTGCGCGAAGGCCTTGATGCTGGTGTCGCCTTTGGTTAGCGCAAGCCTGCTCGACTCGATTTCGAAGAGATCGCTTGCCGACGCTTCCAGAACGAAGTCCTCGGTTTTCGGTGCGACTCCGAGCGCAGAATTGACCCCGGTGGATTCTGTTGCAGATTGTGCTGCTGCGCTAACGGCTATGGATATAAACGCCAGAGAGAGAATGGTTTTCTTCATGAAACAGCCTCCTGTTGTGACGGGACCTCGAACCACGTTGCAAAGGAATTGTTCCAGCTAGGCCGCGCACTCATAAACCGGGTTTGCAAATCGGTTTGATTTTGATTCACTGAAGCCTTGATTTGGAGGCCTTTGATGACCCGTCGCCGGTTTGATCTCACCGATTTCGAGTGGACTGTTATTCAACCCTTGTTGCCGAATAAGCCGCGCGGCGTGCCGCGGGTTGACGACCGGCGGGTGATCAACGGCATCTTGTGGCGGTTCCGGACAGGCTCGCCCTGGGCCGATGTTCCGGATCGATATGGTCCATATACCACCTGCTACAATCGGTTTGTGCGATGGCGCAAGGCGGGTGTCTGGGATCATGTCCTGGGCGAGATTTCCAAGGCTTCGATGGCGATATCGTCATGATCGACAGCTCCTGTGTCCGCGTTCATCAACATGCGGCGACGGGAAAAAGGGGGATCAAGACGATGGCTGCATGGGACGTTCCCGTGGCGGCTTGACCACCAAAATCCACGCCGTTGTCGATGCCGATGGCCGCCCGATCCGTTTCGCACTCTCAGCCGGTCAAGCCCATGATGGCCGCATGGCGGAACCATTGTTACAGACAATCTCCAAGGGTGCGATCCTGCTGGCGGACAAGGCCTACGATACCAACGCGATCAGAGCATTTGCAAAGCAAAGGCAGGCATGGGCCAACATTCCTGCCAAGAGCAACCGGCAGGAAAGCTTCCTTTTCAGCCAATGGGTTTACCGGCAGCGCAACCCCGTCGAGCGTTTCTTCAGCAAACTCAAACAGTTCAGAGGAATCGCTACCCGTTACGACAAAGACCCCATGAACTTTCTCGCCGCCGTCAAATTGGCAGCGGCAAAAATCTGGATCAGATCGTTATGAGTCTACGGCCTAGGCGAAGAAGATAACATCCATGAGAGAAAACAGTCCATTATATAGAGATCAAGTTGCGGCCGACGCCCTGTCTAACAAGATCCGCCCACCTGCAACAGAACGAGACTGCGTTCCAGAACATACTCTACGGCTTTGAAAGCCCGATCAGCAGCCTCTGGATCAACGGTTGTCAGGACCCCGATCCAGATCCCTTTACGCTCGGAAGCACGAATGGGGCCCTCGCGTCGCAAGGGTTGAAGAGGATGAGGACGTAATCCAGCCGTGCTTTTCGGCGTGATCGCGAGATAGATGCAAACCCACTCTGGTAGCTTCCGCATCGGACCATTATCCTTCTGTCTGCGTGCCGCCTCCGGGATTATACGAGGTTATGACCATCCATCGCACCAATCGCCACCACGCAAGCAACAGCGTCGGGTCAACTTCGTCGCCCTTTGCGGACGCTTCACCGGAGCCTTAGGATAAGTGCATTTGCGCATTATGGCATTACCTCGCGCGCCAGGAAGTCAATGAATTCAAGCTGGCAGCGATATAGATTTCCTAGATGGGGCAGGTCCGAATCCGGACCTTTCACTATCGTCACGTCAAGGAGGAGAGACACACCCTTGCCACTATCGACGATCAGAACCTCGAGCGCGACGCAAGCGGCAAACAGCGTCCAAGCCGTCCGAGCCGAGGGAGCTGTATCGACTAAGGCAAAGGGCCGGTCGCCGACGATCATAATTCTTGTCCGATCGGCCCAAGGCCCCTTGTTGTGGACGATTTCCGTGTTTGCAAGAAGCTTTCACTCCGACACGCGCGGTAATGCGCGCGACCAGTCGCGCCTCTGGCGCCGGGAATCGTCTCTGAAATTTTGCCGTGGCATCTATTCCCACCAGTGTTGAGTGACGCACGCAACCGATACCGGCGGCACCTCGTTTATCTGGCAGGTTTTGTATTCAAACGAGGTCGAATTATGAAGCTGCTTCGCGACAATGGATTGTCGATTATGCTGCTCCTTGCCTCCGTGCTTACTATCGGGGCATGTTCGCCACGGGCTGGATCGTTCACAATGAAGAACTCGCGCAACACCACAACACGCCACTGTCATTGCTGTCATATGCGACCAGCGGCCATTTCCTCTCGGCGCTGTTCGAGAACTGGGAAAGCGAATTTCTACAGATGTCGGCCTACGTCGTTCTGACCGCTTTTCTCTTCCAGAAGGGGTCTGCCGAATCGAAAGATCCGGACGAACAAGCGCCGCAGGACGAGGACCCGAAGCAGAGGAAGCACGAGCGTAACGTTCCGTGGGCCGTCAAAACCGGCGGCGTCATCCGCGTAATTTATTCCTATTCCCTCGGCCTTGCGCTATTCGCCCTCTTTGTCGCGAGCTTTCTTCTTCATCTGAGATACAGCGCGGATGCGGCGGCGGTAACGGCGCGCATGCACGGCGATCCCGTTGCCACAGTGTTCGAACAGCTTGAAAGCGCCGAATTCTGGTTCGAGTCCTTGCAGAATTGGCAGTCAGAGTTTCTTTCGACCGCGATCCTGGTTATTCTTTCCATCTTCCTGCGCTTCAGGCGGTCGCCGCAATCCAAGCCCGTTGCCGCCCCGCACAACGAAACCGGCGGATAAGCGGGAGAGGGAGCACAAGCTCCGAAGAGGAAATGCAGCCCTTCGGTTATTGGCTCGACCTTGCTTATACCGCTCCGCCGTAGTCGTCTTCAGCGGTTGCTGTGCCAGATTGGCTTCGATTTTTTTGTTTCCCGGCGTTTCGGTGAGCGCTTTCCGCATATTCCTGCGGTAATCCTCCGGAATTCTGGGTGGCATCATTGGTTCATTAGCGTCGGCGACAGCTTCATGATAAGCCCCATTCGGTCGCGAATGCGGCCTCACCGGCGATATACTGCAGCCGCGAAATGTGGCAGCCGACGCCACCCATTGCCTTGGCGAATGGAAGCTTCCAGACGCCGATAAAACGACGGCAACGGGAGAGCGGTTGCAGATCGTGCCGCTGTGGTCGACCTGCTCCTGGAGGAAGGGTCCGCAGGCATGCGTAAAGGTTTTTCATGTCCTGAGTGCTTATGCCCGCGTAGCTCGTATAGGGAAAGTTGGGTTGGCTTGCTCGAAAGCGACATTGGCGAGGTCCGGCGCTGACCCCCCCCTGGGGCCGAACCCATGTCGTCTCGTGCGAAGCGCCGGCTCGGCGCGGTAGCGAGCCATAATCCCGAACACACCGCTGAAACGCAGACCAGATTCGACCGCCAGACTCCCCGAAACGGACGAACATCAGCTTGCTAGAAGATTATCGGAATTGTCTATAAAGGTAATTCCTGGCCGATTGACTGCGCGGGCGAAAATTATCCGCCTTGTCGAACTTCCGATCTGATTTGATGCTTCGTGGGCGACCAGAGCGGGGCACTGGACACCTCGTCATTCCGTAATGACCTATCCCAAGAGGGAACAACCTGGACCAAGCGAGGTTAGGCGCTCCATGTTCAATCGAAACGGAGGTCGTACCGTGGAGCCTGCAACTGATCACGAGACCCGCAATAGTCTTAACATCGAGGCAGCAACACCCAAGGTGATTAAAATCATCATAGGTGAGCGAACCCTGATTGAAGGCATACTAAACACGGGAAGCGTCCTAAGTGTGCAGACGCAAGAGGGCGCCGAACCGCAATCGATCGAGCTGGTCGTCGAGGACCTCTCGCGATAGAGCTTTCGTCCGCATCAGTCGCACTAGCCGCGGAAATTACCCTCATTCGTCTCCCGTTCATCGTAGTTGATGTCCCAGTCTTTTTCGGGCTTTTTGGTCCCCGGCGGCAGCTTGTTGGCGGTCGCGTCGTCGGACCCGGTTATAACCCTCGGTTTCGCGCTGGCGACGCCATTATTCGTTGACGTCTTTAGTCCCTGTGCAAATTGCGGGGCGCTGTCTTTATGGATCTGCTCGAGCTTGTCTTTCTTGTTCATGGTCTTCTCCTTCCGCATTTCTAACCGTTCCAAGCCGAGACTGTTCCCTGAAAACCTTCGGGAAGGGAACCTGCGACCGCTGCTACAGTTAGGACAGGAAACCGCGACGAACTGCGATCAAGATGACGATTTTCCGAAAAGGGGTGTTGGCATGGGCCGAACAAAAGACGGTGTGAAACCTGAGCCCGGTACGGACGACGCCCGTTCTACTGATAGCGAGGAGAGCCGGCAGGACCGGGAGCAGGCGAAAAGGAATGCGGAGCGCATGGCTCGGTACCGATACGGACTGGACCCGAACGACGATGAAGGGCGTGAGCGCAAACGGGCGAATGACGATCACGGCCGGAGAGGCGGAAGGAACACCCAATTTGTTGAACGCTGACAAGGGAGAGGCGAATGAGCGAGGACGGGGCCTGCGCCGTCAGCGCCAACTTTAAAACAACAACAACAACGACAAAAAAAGCATGCCGCTTCTGGGCGCCGGTGTACGACCATATCTACGGGCTTTTCCTGAAACGCGCTCAGGCCGAGCTGGCTCTGCGCGTTGCAGATGCAGGTTCCGACATTCTGGATATTGGCGTGGGAACAGGGCTGGTGCTACCGCTTTATCCGCCTGTTAGCAGGTGACCGATATCGACATCTCAGAAGAGATACTCGTAAAGGCGAAAGCAAAAATTGCCGAGGGCGCGCTTCTGCATGTGAAAGAATCACATGTCATGGACGCATGCGACATGGCGTTCCCGGATGCCTCCTTCGACGTGGTTTCGCTTCCCTTCGTCATTCCTCTCATTCCCGATGCTGACCGGCTCCTGTCCGAATGCGCGCGTTCTGAGATCGCGCGGCGAAATCACCATCGTCAGCAAGATAACCACCAGCGAAGGCGCCATGCGCCGTGTCGAGCAGCTGGTCTCGCCGCTGGTGCAAAATATCGGACTGAGCTCGGCTTTTCGTCTCGTTGAAAACAGGCCAATTTCTCCTGCTGGGCATTTCCGCCTGCTGCAACTTACCGCCCGTGAGCGCCTGCAGGGCGGCGCTGCATTGTACGCTTGCGTACGGCAACCAAGCTGCCGCTGGGCCATTCCTTCCTGTGAAGGACAACAACATGGACAAGGAAAATGGCCAACGATGCTCTGACTGAACAGTCCGGCAGCGCTCTCAGCGAGGCGCAACTGGAGACGTTACGCGCCGGTATCGCTGATCTTGCGCCAGCGTTGGCGGCGTTTGCTCGCCGTTTCGTAAGAAATGATGAGGATGTTGAAGATCTCGTCCAGGAAACCATGCTCAGGGGACTGCGCTCCCTGCATCGTTTCACTCCCGGCACTGCTCTCAAATCATGGTTGTTCACGATATTGCGAAATACATTCTGTACACGATACAAGGTGGCGAGACGCGAATGTATCGGCCTGCCCGTCGGTATAGAACAGACAATGTCCATCCCTGCGAGCCAAGAGTGGCGGATGGAACATGAGGAAGTCATGTCCGCCATCCGTGATCTAGACGCCGATCAGAAAACCGCTCTCATGCTTGTCGCTGGCGGAACGAGCTATGCGGATGCCGCCTCCATCTGCGGCTGCAGGGTTGGCACCATAAAAAGCCGCGTCAACCGGGCGAGGGAGTCCCTGAGACGCAACTTGTACTGATACTCACCCGGCAACCGCAAACAACGCGCTGTAGCTGCAGGTTTTTCCCGTCGTGATATCGATGCTGCCGTGCAGGTGGAAGATTTCTCCTTCCGCGGCCGGCAGTTCGATTGCTGCACCGGACAGATTGGCCCGCATTTGCAACCGCCCGGCACTGAACCTCCAGTCGGTCGCCAGCGCTTGCGGCGGACAATCCAGCGCGACGCCCTTCTCAAATGCGGAGCCGAGCAAAGGCCACACAAACTGACGGCGCTTGGAAAGCACAGCTGTCATTGCCGCGCTCCTGCGTTTTCCGTTCTTTTGGCGCGCAGAGCGCCAGTCCAATGTCGAAAGGGCCTGTGTCCGTTGGTCGTTAGGGTCTTTCACCAGTCGGGCGGCGTTAGCTGGAAGACTTCCCTGGAACATCTCAGCCTGTATCAGGCGCCGCTTTATCTCTTCGTCCCGATCCTCTTCCGGATGGTCGGAAAAAAAATAGAACGGTTGCGCAGATCCGTGATCGTCACCCATGAACATCAACGGGGTTTGCGGACAAAGCAGAAGAAGACACTCCAGCACATCGAAAAGTTCGGGCGTGATCAAGGCGCGCAGACGTTCACCACACAGCCGGTTTCCAGCCTGATCGTGGTTGTGGAGGAAATTCACGAATGTCTGCGGCGGCAGGTGGTCACTCCGCTCACCGCTCTTTTCGAAGTTCTTCGAAGGGCGTGAATCACCCTGATAGACGAAACCGGTCGCCAATGAACGGCGAAGCCTGTCGTGCGGCTCGAAGGCGAAGTCGCCATAGATGCCGCCGTCTTCCCGCGTCGTGATGACGTGAACGACGTGATGAAAGTCATCGTTCCATTGAGCGTCGATCAGGGCGGGGGCGTTGCCCGCGGGTGTCATCGGCGCCACCGCGTTTCTTGCGTCTTCTATGACGAGATGCACATGTCTGCCTGTTATCGAATTTCGGACGGTTCGCGCCAGCTCTGTCAGGAAGTCGACTTCTGCGTCGCCACCGGCGAGGTGGTCGGCGGCATCGATCCGCAATCCGTCGAAACGATAGGTTTGAAGCCAGTACAATGCGTTTTGCAGGAAGAATGAACGCACTTCGGCTCTGTTGAAATCCGGTGCCGGTCCCCACGGGGTTCCATCTTCTTTGACGAAATCGGGCGCATAGGTCTGGAGAACGTTCCCTCCGGGGCCAAAATGGTTATAGACGACATCGAGTAAAACCATCATGCCGCAGCCATGTGCGGCGTCTATGAAGGCCTTGAGATCGTCTGGCGATCCATAGTTTCGCTGGGGCGCAAATTGCAGCACACCGTCGTAACCCCAGCCGCGATCTCCCTGAAACGAGGCGAGCGGCATCAGTTCGATGGCGGTGATGCCGATTTTGGCCAGCCGTTCCAGCTTTTCCGCGGCTGCCTGAAAGGTGCCTTCCACCGTGAACGTTCCGATGTGAATTTCGTATATAACCGCCTCGTGCCAAGGGCGACCGTTCCACCGGTCGTTTTTCCACGCAAAGCTGTGATCAACAACCATTGAGGGACCGGTGACCCCCTGTTGCTGCCGATGGGAGGAGGGGTCCGGCACCTCACGTCCTTGCGGAAGACGAAAGTAATAGGGATCACCGTCTTGCACATTCGGCGCTTTCGCCTCGTACCAGCCGCCACCCTCGTGCCGCATCTCGAGCTCGGCACCCTTCAGTATAAGTGTCGGCGTTTCGGGGGCGGGCACCCATATCCTGAAGCTTGCACCTCCCGAGCCATCGAATTTTACGCCCCACTCACGGTGCGTCGTTGCATTCATCAACCCGACCTCCAATCAGCCTCATGGACTTCCTAACCGGGTGGCCGACGCACGGTTCCGCTTTGTGCGACGGGAATGCATAGTTGCAGGAACAAATCAATTTTCCGGTGGTTTCTGACGAGCAAGCCGATTTGCCAAGATGCAAAGTCGCTCGAAAAAGTAGCGTAAATATCAGCAAAGAGATGACCATATGACACAGGAAGCGGACCCTACCGAGTTCTTCAACGTCGCGACGGACGACGAATTGTTTCACAAGATGTGTGAGCTTGAGGTGCAGAGCGAAAAAGACGGGTTGGGTGAAGTTGCTGCGCTGGTGGAATTGACAGCCACAGAAATCGAGAACCGTTTTCCCGGCCAGTTGCTCGCTCCTTACGTGCGCTGGAAACATGACCGGCTGTTATGACGCGGAACGTCTGGAGGTTATTGCCTGGCCAGCCGCCTCTCAATCCGAATTTTTGCAAATGCTTCGGGCCTGATTGCCGACAAGGTCGGGGTTTCCCGGACTTTCTTGCCGACAAGCTCTTTGAAAAGCGCCAGATATTGAGCAGCGCTTTTCTCCCAGGAGAAATTGGCGCGCATCGCTTGCGCCTGAAGCCGCTTGAACAGCTCTCTATTTTTATACGCGGCGATTGCACGGTGCAACGCCGACCGCAGATCGTCGGTGTTTGCCGGTTCGAACTGGAAGCCAGTGGCGACTCCGGCGTCTATCGCGGCGTCATTGGCGTCGATGATCGTCTCGGCCAATCCGCCGGTGCGGCTGACGATCGGCAGTGCGCCATATCTTAACGCGTAAAGCTGGGTAAGTCCGCACGGTTCGAACCGCGATGGCTGGATGATGAAGTCCGATCCCGCATGAATCATGTGCGCCAGGCGTTCGTCATAACCGATCTGGGCGCATACCATTTCAGGATAGCTCTTGGACAAGGCACGAAGGGCATCTTCCAGCCGCGCGTCTCCCTCACCGTGGACGATCAGCCTGCCTTTTCGGGCGAGGATGAACGGTACCATTTCGGGCAACAGATCGACCCCTTTTTGCCAGGTCAAGCGGCTTACGACACCGAATACCGGACCTTGTGTCGGAGCGAGGCCGAGAGCCTCTAGTAAGCCGTATTTGTTCAGGCGCCGCCTGGTGATTGCGGTCGATGTAAAATTTGCCAGAATGCTCGGATCGGTTGCAGGGTTCCAGACGTCCTGATCAACGCCGTTGACAATGCCTTTTACACGTTCGCTCCGCATGCCGAGGACGCCGTGCATTCCCATGCCCGCTTCCGGGGTCAGGATCTCCCTCGCGTAGGTCGGGCTAACCGTGGTGATGGCGGATGCCGTTGTCAGGCCCCCCTTCAGAAACGACATGTCACCATAATATTCGAGGCAATCAACCGTGCAGAGGTGTTCCGGGAGTTCGAGTATCCTTGCTCGCGCCAGCGGATATTGTCCCTGGAAAGCAAGGTTGTGAACAGTGATGACGGCCGGCACCTCGCCCGGAGCTTCTTCCGCGAGATAGACACAGGTCAAAGCCGTGTGCCAGTCGTGGACATGAACCATATCGGGCTTCCACCCGGAAACGGATCTCAGCGCAATTTCCGCAGCGACCTTCGACAGGACAGCGAACCTGAGGTCGTTGTCAGGAAAGGGACACTCCTTTTCCCCATAAGGGTTCCCGTCTCTGTCGAACAGTTCCGGCGCGTCGAGCAGCAGCAGATTCTTCCGGTCGGCGATAACGGAAAATACCGAAACGGCTTTGCCCAAAATGGTGGAGGAGAAACATGGCTGGTGGTCAACGACAAGCGGACGCAACTTGCGATACAGAGGCAGCAGCGTGCGAACTTCCGCCCCCTGTTTCGCAAGGGCATCCGGCAGAGCTCCTGTTGCGTCGGCCAACCCGCCGGTTTTGACGAAAGGGAACATTTCAGCCGTGACGGCAAGAATCTGCATAAAGGCCTCCGAGAAAGCATGCGTTCTCAGTGTCCAGGCGGCTGTACCTGCCTGAAATGACGGGGCGCGCCCGAGACACGCTACCTGTCCTGTTGGTGCCCCTGATGTGTCGTGTTTATTTCTATGTTAGCCTGGCGACCCGTGCGGGTAGACGTTTTTGTGTCTTTTGCGGAAGAAGTCTCTTCGGCGTTCAGGCGCTCCGTGCCACCAGGACCCTCGGGGCTCTGGTTCTCTTTCGGAATGGGCAGCGTTTTTCTGGTCATTTTTGAACCTCGTTCGGCGTGGTGCAGATCATTTCCTTCAAACGCGCCGAACCCGGCTGTCACGTGATTGTTCCGATGCCGGCCACTCTATTCCGTGCTTTTCCGAGGCCTTCTGCATCTTCAGACGCTAAGCAGGAGTTCTTCGCGCCGGTCCAGCCAGTCCAGGGTAAAGACCAGCCTCAGCTGTGAGGCAAAGCGACCTCGGAGGACTGTAAGCGACGCATCATGTGTCGTATCGCGCGCACTGCAGAGCGCATCCTCCAGCAGGAAGATGCGGTATCCCAAATCCACGGCACCAAGAACCGTCGCCAGCACACAGACATCCGTCTCTCCTCCCGAGATAACAAGGGTGCCGACCCCTTGCCCCGCAAGTGTCCGGTGCAGCCGGCCGTCCGTCCAGGGCGAATAGGTCGTTTTCAAGAACTCCTGCGCAGGTGGTACGTAGCCGGCAAACTCGGAAACGATCTCTGTCATTTCCGGACGAAGGTGCTCGCCCGTCATCATCCACCATTTTTCATAATAACGCCCCCACCGCCCCGCTGCGGCATCCACATCTGGAGGAGGGATAAAGCGGGTGAAAACCGTCCTTTCAGGCGAGTTCTCCACCACGCACCCGACGTTATCGATGATGCGCGGCATCCAGTCGACATGCCATGGCGTTTCCTCGGCAAACATGCGCTGCATGTCTATACAGAGATGACACCACTGTAGGAAGGTGCGTTCATGGGAGATCATTGCAATGTCCGGATGGTCTCGACTGCAGACTCTGGAAATATGTCAGCAAACAATCCGGTCCTGCGAAAGTTCCGCCTGCCTGCCGGAAGTCACCCGACTCGCAACTTCGTTCTGAAGTACAAGGTGGAAAGGCGCTCGAGCTTACCGGGATCGACAACACCGCGATCGTACATCTTCAATACGTAACGCGCGACCTCATCAACGCGCAGATAGGGGTCCTGCTCCGTTGACAAGACGCCATCATAAGCTGCCTTGACGATGTTGATATCGTCATCCAGAAAAATACCGGAACTCTGGAATGCGCGGTTTACGGACATTGCACCTCCTTGGCGGATGCTGCGCATGCGCCGGGAAAAGGGGACATGTCCATTTTATACCTAAACGACGGAAGGTAAATGTTCGCAAGCGTACCGTCAGGGTTTATTCTTAAACCGGCGCGGCGTTCATCCTTCCCTTTCGCCGAGGCTCGCTACACCGAAGGGCTGACATCGCTCGTCTGCGACTTGGTCTCGTCGAGAAAGCGCGCAAACACCCGCATGCTTTCCGCTTCGGGCAAGCCGTACAAGTCCCGGGCGTAGACTTCGAGCGCCTCGCGGTTCCTCACGGTGATCTTTGCTCTTTCGGAGCGAATAAACCGCTGACTTTCGAGGATGTGCAGGGCATCGGTCACACTCGGTCGCCGGACCGCCAGCATCATCGAAAGGAAATCATGGGTCAGTTGAAGCTGATCTCCCTTCACGCGGTCGTGACACATCAGCAGCCAACGCGCCAGACGCTGACTCACTGTGCACGTGGCATTTGCCGCAGCAGTGCACTCCACCTGCGTTCTTGATACGTGCAGGGCACACATCAGGATGTCGGAAAAGATACGATGTCTCGCGCTCAGGGCGTGGAAAGATTGCAAATCCAACGCCAGAGCCCTGCCGGGAGCCTGAACGACCACCTCGGTAAAGCTCGTCTCGGCGCCAGCAAGGACACCGGCCGGCACGAAACCCTCTTTGCCGACAATGCCCGCTTCGGTTCTGCGACCCGATTTGGAGACCACAACGATCGATGCGATGCCCGAGGAGGGGAAAAACACGCGCTCGATACGCATGCCCGCCGAGACAAGCTTTTCGCCCAGCGCCAGCTTCACAGGCGTGCAGGCTGTCAGGATCTCTCGCCCGATCTCTTCGTCAAGCAGAGAAAGCACAAAGTTTGCTTCTCCTTCGTTGCTCCGCTCCGGCATAACACTTACCTCGCTTCAGTGTCTTGGTCCTCCTCCTTGCGCCAACAAAGCGGAAACAATGTTTTCGATATCCTCCGAACGTCCGGACAGGACGAAAGGTCCCGGTTCGCTGTCCACCACGAGCCATGGCACGAAAAACAGGTAGGGAATGGCCTTTCCTTCCAGCTCATCCGTCACGCGCAGCATAATTTCAGCCTCGTAACGAACGTCGATAATCGCAGCAGCAAATCTGAAGGTGTCTTCGTTACCAATGGCGTCGGCCGGGTAGGGGCCCTCGAGGCCGATCCGGGCCCGGGACCAAGCCTGTCCGATTTCCGGTGTAATGGTGTCGGCCGCGCCGATGACGACGACAGTCAGACGTTTGGTAGTCTGCATGCCTTACTCCTCACATGCCCCATCGATGCGTGTGTCCATTCCCCATCATCCTACTATAATGTCAAATAAAGCGATTTCAGTACTGTCTGGACCCGATTTCATCACATAAGCGCGATCTTGGCGGATCAACACGTTTTCTCACCGTCGCCCGGAACAATTGCCGGCCCCCGCAGTTCGGGTCGCCATTCTAACAGGGAGATATTCATGGCTACTCAAAAAACACTAGACGATCTGTTCGTGGATGGTCTCAAGGACATCTACTATGCCGAAAAACAGATCCTCCGCGCCCTTCCCAAAATGGCGCGCGCTGCGCAGCTTGACGAGGCGAAGCAGGGTTTTCTGCATCACCGCGATGAGACGCAGGGCCATATCGAACGGCTTGAGCAGGTATTCGAAATCATCGGCAAGAATGCGCGCGGCAAGATCTGCGAAGCCATTCAGGGCATTATCGCCGAGGCCGAAGAAATCATCGAAGCCTTCAAGGATTCTCCGGCACTTGATGCGGGCCTGATCGCTTCCGCACAAGCCGTTGAACACTACGAGATCGCGCGGTACGGCACTCTGGTGGCATGGGCGGGCCAGCTGGGTATCAACGAAGGGGTCCCTCTGCTGCAGGCGAACCTGGATGAAGAAACGGCGACCGACAAAAAGCTGACGAAGCTGGCCAAAATGGTCGCGAACCCGAAGAGCCAGAAAGCCGCCTGACGGGGCAACGCAGCCGCCTCCGCCTCCGCTTTTGGGGGCGGATATCCAGCGTTGGAAGGGTATACCGACCTCTCGACACGGTGGCGGTTTCACGATCATGGAGGAGATCATGACAACAATTCCGCTGCTCGGCGCACCACCCCTCGAAATTTTCTTGGGCGGTCGAAGCTGCATTGTCGTTGATATGGATGAGGCAGTTCGTTTGCTGGAGGATGAGTGGCCGGAAAAGGCGGGCGTGCATTACACCAGAGCGTTGAGGAGTTGCCGTCTGGCAATGTTGAGAAACGGGTCTGCTGCGGTCGCGCGGGAACATCTGATTGCGGCATGTCTCGAGTCGGGCATTCCGCATGAGATCTCTTCCTCTTTCGAAGCAGATCAGCTTCCGCTGTTTGCCGGGCAGGCGACTGGAAAAAAGAGAACCGAACCTCGCGTGTAAGCTTCACAGCAAACGGAGAAAGCAAGAGGACAGGATGGCTGAACGACGCGAGAGCATCAGGCCCGAGCAGGACCTCAATCGCCCCGTCAACGAAGAGCTCGATTCCAAATTCTCGCCGGTTGGCGTGGATGACGGCGCTTTCCGCGATCGGAAGCGTACATGGAAAAGGATGATTGCCTACGTCGTGGTCATCTTCGTGGTGGCTGTCGTGATCGCTGCTTCTTTTCTTCTGGGCACGCATCCAGGCCGCGTATCCTGATGGATAAGGGAGAAATCGTATGAGCGAACGCACGGATGAAAAATCGATCTATTGGATGATTGTCGGCGCGGATACCACTACGAATCTAGGAGTTGCGCGATTGCTGGGTGCCATTCTCGCGCTAATCGTTGTGGCCAGCGTTCTCCTGTGGCTGCTGGCTGACTGATCCTTCCCTCTGGTGCCTGCCACCCGGCAAGCCGCGTCGGGCGGAGGTTTCCATTGTGATTCCGGAGTTCGCCGGCTCAAAGTTTCCAAGTGGCCAGCTCACGGCCTTCGGGCGAAACCGGGATGTTTATTTCACCACCTTTGCACTTCAAGGGGATGTCCACCTGGTACGGCACTGCTATGGTTAAGTTGAGCGCGTTGGCGTTGCGGCGCGATACCGCGCTATCTGTCGGCATAACGTCGGTGCTGGCGCGGGAAGATGCCGCTTCGTCCGTCAAGACGAACTCACCGTGCTGCGCATTCATCGCGGTGACAGCCAGATAGCGGCTAGGATAGACACCTTTTATGACGCTGCCGGCCAGCACAGCCCAGCCGTTTTCGTGCGGCACGATTTCAAATTCAGTGTTCTTGTTCATCGTGATCATCCTCCCTTTGGGAATCACCTAACCACGATTGAAAAAGCTTGTTCCCGGCGGAAGGAAGGATAGCAATCGGCGCACGCTATTCTCGCCTGCAAGGACGTCCGTTATTTTGCGCAGATCCTTGACGAAGACCTGCCGTTCCTCTTGCGCGTCTTCGCGGTCGGGAAGACGCAGCAAATCAGAGGGATGAATGGTGACCAGAAGACTTTTTCCGCCCGGCGTACCTGACAGATTTCCCCGCTCCCTCGTCACGAATGATGCGTGGTCTGTCAGGGCATAAAACGCCGTCGCACCCATGGCGACGGTCAATTGCGGGTCGCGCACCTGCAGTTCCGCCACCAGCCGCCAGGCGCAGCGCTTCACCGGTGTTGGGCCAGCATGCAATCTACGCTTGCCCCTTTGTTCGAATTTGAAGTGCTTAACGGCATTGGTTGCGTAATGTTGGGAGCGGTCGACACCCGCCGCCTGCAGGCAGACGTCGAGCAGCAGCAGAAGCAGCAGCCCGACCGGGCGTACGAAAGGATCGCCTATGGACCACGACCGAACGGGCGAGTACCGTTACCAGAACGAGATCGGCAAGCTATTTGATAGTTAACTCCCCGAGATTGACGGTGCCGCCGGGGTTCGACTGCACGTCCAGGAGGGGCAATCCTGACATTGTTGTCAGTTGGTACGGTAACGTACATAGCATTTTCTTGCAATCTCCAGCTGCTAACCTGCCGGTCGGGTTGGTGCTGTATAACCAGGGAGCGAGCAAGACGAACCGTCATGCCTGAATCGAATATCTTCGTGCGCAACCGATTATTGAAAGCCGTCGGTGGCAGAGGCTTCCTCCGGCTTGCCGCTCGTATGGAGGCGATCGAATTACCGGTGGGACATCGGCTCGTTTCTGCCAATACGCCGATTTCTCACGTCTGTTTCATAGAAACCGGTCTTGCCTCTTCCATGGCTCGCACTGACGGCGGTAAAACCATGGAAAACATGTCTGTGGGACACGAGGGCGCGACGGGATGCTCCGCACTATTGGGGGCCGAAACAACTCCGGACGAGACGACGATGTGCGTTGCCGGCAAAGGTTTCATTATTACGGCCGCCGACCTCAGGCAAGAGATGGAGCACGACACCCGCCTGCGCGACCTGTTGCTGGGATATATCAATGTCTGTCTGTTGCAGGTCGGACAACTCGTTCTTGCCAACGGGCATTATACCCTGCGGGAGAGGCTCTCCCGGTGGCTGTTGATGTGTCACGGCCGGCTCGAGACCGACGATTTGCCGATTACCCACGAGTTTTTGTCGTCCGTGCTCGGCGTGCGCAGACCGGGAATTACCAACGAACTGCATATTCTTGAGGGAATGCATGCTATCAGGGCCACCCGCGGAAATGTCCGTATCATCAACCGCCGAGTGCTCGAGGAAACAGCCGGCACGATTTACGGTGTCCCGGAGAGGGAATATGAAAAACTGACAGCGCGTTTGCGGCCGGACCTTTCCGTGCCGTCAGTACTTTCTGTCGAGAGCATCCGCGAACGGCACCACCTTTAGAAGTTCGTGGGCTGAATCGCGAATGACTATGCATCCTTGTGAAATATCGCGCCCCTGAAGGACCGCTTCACTCATCAGTTCACGCGCGTCCTTGCGCGCCTCCTCTATAGCCTGGTCGAGCGAGACGAGTTCGCTGCCTTCGTCGTCGTCAAGAACATGTTGGCCACTGACTATGCTAAAGAAAAACCTTGGCATCTAAGTGTCCCCTTTCCAGCCGCTCGACAAGTTCGGAAATGCTCATATTTGTCGCACGTAAATGGATGAGCGCATTCGAGAAATTGCAGGGACGAGCGCTTCAGGTAATCCCGCTGTTGTTTGTACGCGATGCGGGAGACGCAGTCTGGCTCTTCAGGTTTGTCCGTCATCGTTTTGTCTGCCAAAATTGTTGTTGGTCAAGATCGCCTAACTGCGGCGGGGCAAAATTGTTTCGAAAAGTTCCCGCCAGCGGTTTACCGCGGTTTAAGGAACATTACCCTGGCAAAACAGTTGGGGCCGACCGAGAGGGTAACCAGGAGGAAACAATGGCCAACAATTCACCAAGAGACGGCGCGCCCGGAACCACGGAGCAGTCTCCGCGCTGGGAAGGCCCCGCTGAAAACCGGCCGCGCGGCTACATGAAGGCCAAGGACGATCCCGACCACGACAGGGACGCCGTGGGAGAAAACCTGCGCGACCCCAGGAAAAAACGCGCGTCCGATGCGATGAAAACAAAGGATGACCAATAGATGGGACGTGATTGTCCCGCCAGCCAGACGGCAGGAGGAAGAGATGTCGACCTCGACGAAGACACCGGCCAGCATCCGCCAGGGCGGACCCGGCGCTTCACATGAAAACGCCAAGGCCCCGCTGGAGATCAAGAAGCCACCGGCGGATACCGATAATCGGTCGAAGAGCAAGGTTTCCGGAGGTGGAGGTGAACGCGACAGCCGCCACACGCATGATCCAGGGAGGAAGTGACACTCCGTTTTTGGAGAAATCCATCTTGTGCTTGATCGGTGGCTACGGATGAACAAGCTGGGAAAGCGCGATTTCATGCATTCAGTCGGGGATCGCCAGCAGGCTCTTCGCGACCAGGCGTATGACGGCTTTTATCAGATCGGTTTGGCCCGGGTGGCCACATCAGTCGACGCAAGGGGTGGTGGATGCCGACTGCAAGGTTCACGGCTTCTCCTATCTCTACGTCGCCGGCAGCTGCGTGTTCCCGACAGGTGGACATGCCAATCCCACCTTGCCTGCCGTCGCACTCGCCATGCGACTGGCCGACCACCTCGCGGGAAAGTACGGACGCAGATAAAAATGCCCGCCCTGGGAACTCCCCCGCCGTCGGCGAGTTCGGTCACTGCGGCCTTCGCGGTTCGCGCATGATGATGAGAATAGGAGTAAAACGCGACCGCAGATCAAGGTGGTGAAAAGCATTTCAGCTTCCACGGGCATCCAACCGCGCCGATAAAATAGCAGAAGTGGGCCATACCGGCAGGTAAATGCTCGCCAGCAGAACCACAGGAACTCCTGATCAGAGATGCAGCCGCGCGGCGCCGCGGGGATCTGTTTTCAACGACCGACAAGACAGGGAAAAGACCGATGTTTGATTACCCGCAGCCGCCGTTTCGCGAGCAACAACAGGAAATTCCGGGCCGCACCCACAAAATGGTGCCGGTACCTGATCATGGCGAAAAGACATATGTCGGCTCCGGACGGTTGGAAGGGAAAAAGGCGATCATCACGGGGGGCGATAGCGGCATCGGCCGAGCTGTCGCCATCGCCTACGCGCGCGAGGGCGCCGATATCTTGATTTCCTATTTGGAGGAACACGAAGATGCCGAAGAAACCAAAGGTTTGATTGAAGAGGCGGGTCGCAAGGCGGTACTGGTCGCAGGGGACATAAGGTCGTCTTCCCTCTGCCGCCAGATCATCGAGAAAGCCCGTGCCGAACTTGGGGGCATTGATATACTAGTAAACAATGCTGCCCATCAAAACACTTTCAATGAGATAGAAGACATTAGCGACGACGAATGGGAAATGACTTTCGCTGTTAATATTCATGCGATGTTCTATCTCACAAAGGCGGCAATCCCCCACATGAAACCCGGCTCTGCAATTATCAATACGGCATCCGTCAATTCGGATAGCCCGAATCCCACGCTGATTGCCTATGCGACAACAAAAGGTGCCATCCAGAATTTTACCGCGGGTCTTGCACAGTTGCTGGCAGAAAAAGGCATCCGTGCCAATGCCGTTGCGCCAGGTCCTATCTGGACGCCGCTTATACCATCGACTATGCCTGCAGAAAAAGTGGCGCATTTTGGTAAACAGGTGCCAATGAGACGACCGGGACAGCCTGCGGAACTGGCAAGTGCCTATGTGATGCTGGCAGATCCCATGTCTAGTTACGTCTCCGGCGCCACAATAGCGGTCACGGGCGGTAAGCCGATTATCTGAGTGGGGGCAGAAGGCGCAGATGACGTCGATGTTCAACTCATAATCCGCGCGACCGAACGATGTGAGGCAGCGGTCGGCACCATGGCTTTGCCATGGCTCGAGCATGCAAAGTTTTAGACCGTTTCATCAATGATCGAGGTCGGATACTGTTCGAGGCGCGTCCGGCTGCGCGATCTGGTGCGGCGACCAATCGTGCACGTTCCGCTCGATCACGGCTGCCTCATAGCCGAAATGCGTGCCAGTTTCCGAAGCTTGGCACCAGGTTCGCTCACCATTGAGCGATGCCGGCCGAGTTTCTCGCAGTGACCTCGATACTTAGCTCGACCATCCTCCGGCAGACGATTTTCCGTTCATCGATGGCGATATGGGAGCGGGTGCGTTCCCCTTGCGAGTGACACCGCATGGGTATGATTTGCAAGTCGCGGTTCAATCTTAAAACCACCTGGTTCGGCTTCAGATCAACTCGAACTCTGTCGCCAGTGGCCTTCGCTGTTTCCGGCGCTTGCGCCAACGACCTCTCCGACGCAGATTCTGAAATGATCAAAGCTGGCCTTCTGCTTGCAATCCCTGTGCACGAGGGAAAACCGGTTTGATTCCAGCCAGTGCTGGCCATGTGCAAGGGGCAGGGCAACGACATACCGGCCCAGTAATCGAAAACGGCTTCCCGGTTAGAAATTGTATAAAATCTGCTTGGTAAAATCAGAAATTTCCGGCCGCAGCGGCAGCGCCAAGTGCCGCAAAAACCTGCGGGGAAAACTCAAACTGTCGAGCTGTTCCTCGTCCCATTGAGTTTCTTCCAAGCGTTTCCGTAAGGATTCCGCGCCGGACCAAGAGTTCTATGGTTTCGACCACTCCACCACGCGTCATTCCAGTGATCTCTATTATATTTGAGAGTGTTAGCTTCTGATGCGCCTGGTGCATCAGATAGAGAATATTCATCATGCCGATCTGTTTGATGCGCGACTGCGCCGATTCACCGTCGATCGGCTTCTCCAGGATTTCGCGCACCGCAAATACGGACAAGGCCTGACTCTGCCATCTTTCACTTAAATTGCTTGCCATCGTTTTAACTATCTATTATTTGCATAGTCAAATAGTTGAGACGAGTCGCCGTTCAGTTGAGGCGGACATTTAGGAAGACGGAGAGTAGGGGGCATGAAGGGCCTTTTCTTTCGAATGATCATAGCAGCGTCAGGGTTCGTTTCACTCTATACCATTTCGGAGCGAAGCGCTCGTGCCGACGAATGGGGGTGCCAGGTTATCCTGTGCTTATCCAATCCCGGCGGTCCGACCCAGTATGGCGAATGCAGGCCGCCCGTCGAGAAGCTTTGGAGGTGGTTGGCAAAAGGGCGTTCGTTTCCAACTTGCGCGGGCGTGGGTTTTCAGACCTCTCGCCCTCTTTACGAACCATATTACTGCAACGCCGGCTACCGCTTATTTGCTGGCTACGGTCCCAGCGGACGTGACGCGACGTGCATTTCCACGTCGCTGCAGGCCGTGAGCGATGACTTTTGCCAGCGAGATCGAGACGGTGGCGATCCGAACAAAGGCTCAGTCACGTCACCGAGGTGGCAAAGGGTAGACGGGCGATACCAATGCCTGGCCAAAACCGTGGCGCGACCCCTGGTCCGCGAGAAACCTCGATATGTCGATGTGACGATTGAGGGCGTCGGCACGCAGAGGGTGTGGTTCTGACATGCCCGTTGTCTTCTCAGATCTTGCGCAGACCTGCGCACCCTTCGTTGCATCGGAGGCTCTTGCGGGTGTGGTCAGCCCCGAAAGCCGGTGCGCTCCGTTCACCATCAGGATCAACAGCCGTGCACCGCTCGGGCGGCAACCTGCGACCAAGGCCGATGTAATCGAAGTCGCCGCATCCTCGGAGGCAACATGCCATGACATACACATTGGTCCCGACGGGGTCGGGCCGGAAGAACTGTGGAGATTGAACCTCTCGATACCAGCCGCTTTCGCTCGCTGCCTTAACCTGAAGGCTCCAGCGACGCCATCCGACGGCTATTGCTGCCTCTCGGTGAAGGAGGGTGCTGACAGTCCCAGGGCCGAGCAGGTGCTGCAATCCTGCTATGGACGTGACGATCCGTCGGTCGGGGGCGTGGTCAACTATGGCGATCAGGTTCGCCGCGAAATCGAACGGCTCGGACCGACAGTGGCTCGATTTACAATCGGCGACACGGGAAAAGGGTTGCAGACAAACGTGTCGGCGAATTCTTCCCAAGCAGACGTCGTTGCCGAAGTGGTGGCGGAAAACACTCCGGGGGAAGCACACGCGATCTCGGCGGCGTCCGCGTGGGACGTCTTCAAGACCCGAAGCCGTTCATCCGTCCTGGTGTTTCAAGACAATCAATTGGAATTGGAGCAGAGTGAATGATAATTAGTTCCCGGATCAGACCCGTCGTCGCCTCGTCCGTCATGGCTGCCGCCATTATAGTGACGATGGTTGAGCCCGCCTTCGCGCAAGCCGCCGGCATCGAAACCGTCCTGCAGAACATCGTCGACATGTTGACGGGAAACATTGCTAAGCTTCTCGCCGTGATTGCGGTCATCGTCATCTGCATCGCCTGGATGTTTGGTTACATGGACCTGAGGCGAGCGGGCTTCTGGATCATCGGAATTGGCGGCATCTTTGGCGCCACCGAACTCGTCAACACCATCGTCGGAGCCTGAAGATGGTGGGCGGACAAACGGTTCTCGAAGAAGACACACTCTTCATCGCGTGTACGCGTCCCGCGATGATTGCCGGTGTCACGATGGAGGCGATGGGCTTCAACATCATGGTCACGACGATCCTCTACATCGTCGCCGGATCTATCGCCTACGCGTTCGTCGGCATCGTTTTCCATCTCATCTTCAAAGCGCTCGTCAAGCACGATCACAACATGTTCCGCATCCTGCTCGCCTGGGTCGAGACACGCGGCCGTTCACGCAACGGTGCCTATTGGGGCGGGGCAACACTTTCCCCTCTGAGGCTGACACGCCGCTTCGACGAAAGGGATATTGGAATTGCCTGACATCGCCACCCTTAGATCACGCGAACTCACGCCAGAGGCTTTTATCCCTTACGTGCGGCACATCGACGAGACGACAATCGCGCTCGAGTCCCGGACACTCATGGTCATGGTCGCGCTCGCAGGCGTATCGTTCGAAACTGCTGATCTGCTCGACATCAACGCGCTCCATCGCGACCTCAACACGCTCTATCGAAATATTGCCGATGAGCGGCTCGCGATCTGGACCCATCTCATTCGGCGCAGGGACAGCGACTATCCGGGCGGAACGTTCGCAACGCCATTCTCCGCCTCGCTCAACGAGAAATACCGGGAACGCATGGCGCGCGAGCACCTTTTCCGCAACGATCTCTATCTGACCGTCCTTTGGTCGCCAGCGCGTGGCCCTGCAGACAAGGCGGGGAAGCTGCTGTCGTACCTTCGACGGTCAAAACGACTCGATATGGAGCTGGATGAAGAGGCTCTGAAACAGCTTAAGGACAAGGTCGTCAACGTAGTGGCGGGCTTGAGGCGCTTTGAGCCAAGGGTCCTTTCTCTTTACGAACAGGAAGGCATGCTCTTCTCTGAACCGAGCGAGGTGCTACACCAGCTCGTCGGCGGGAGGCGCGAGCGTGTGCCGCTTACCGAAGGTCGCGTCGCCTCGGCAATTTACTCTGATCGCGTAATCATAGGTCGGGAAACGATCGAGATCCGGCATGAGGCAGAAAGCCGCTTTGCCGGCATGCTGAGCTTCAAGGAATATCCAGCCCGCACCAGGACAGGCATGCTGGACGGAGTTCTAAACAGTCCGTTTGAGCTCATTCTCTCACAGTCGTTCTGCTTTGTGTCGAAGGCGGACGCTCGCGTCATCATGGGGCGTAAGCAAAACCAGTTGGTGAGCAGCGGCGACAAGGCGGCTTCGCAAATCGATGAACTTGACGATGCGATGGACGACCTGGAGTCCAACCGCTTCGTGATCGGCGAGCATCACCTGACACTCTCCGTCTTTGCGACCACGTTAAAGGAATTGACCGACAATCTGGCAAAGGTTCGCGCCAGCCTGACCAATGGCGGGGCTGTCGTTGCGCGCGAGGATCTTGGTCTCGAAGCGGCATGGTGGGCGCAACTTCCGGGCAATTTTCGTTACCGCGCGCGCTCAGGCGCGATCAGCTCGAAGAATTTCGCAGCATTGTCACCGTTCCATTCCTATCCGATCGGACAGAAGGACGGCAATGAGTGGGGACCCGCCGTCGCCCTGCTCAAGACCGCTTCAGGCTCGCCCTACTACTTCAATCTCCATTATGGCGATCTGGGCAACACCTTCATGTGCGGTCCGTCGGGAGCGGGCAAAACCGTGATTGTCAATTTCATGCTGTCACAGCTCGAGAAACACGACCCGCACGTGGTGTTCTTCGACAAGGATCGCGGCGCGGACCTTTATGTTCGCGCCGCCGGAGGCACCTACCTGCCGCTGAAGAACGGGGTCCCCACCGGCTGCGCTCCCTTAAAGGCCCTCAACCTGACGCCGGAGAACAAGGTGTTCCTGGCGCGCTGGATCGGCAAGCTTGTGGGTTCAGGGGCGCGGGAACTGACTGTCACCGAACTTCGCGACATCTCCGGCGCGATCGACGGCCTTGCCGACCTGCCCGCTGAGCGACGGACAATAGGGGCGCTGCGGGCTTTCCTCAACAATACGGATCCGGAAGGTATCGCGGCGAGGCTCCGCCGGTGGGAGGAGGGAGGGCCGCTCGGCTGGGTCTTCGACAATGTCATCGAAGATATCGGATTTGGGGATTTCGGCGGATCAGGGAAGTTCATCGGCTACGACATGACCGACTTCCTCGACAACGAGGAAATTCGCACACCGCTGATGGCCTATCTCTTCCATCGCGTCGAGCAGATGATCGATGGCCGCCGGATCATCATCGTCATCGACGAATTCTGGAAGGCGCTACAGGACGAGGGGTTCCGCGATCTTGCGCAAAACAAGCTGAAGACCATCCGCAAACAAAATGGGTTGATGCTGTTTGCCACGCAAAGCCCGCGCGACGCGCTGAACTCGCCAATCGCGCACACGATCATCGAGCAATGCCCGACACAGATCTTCCTGCCCAACTCGCGCGGCAACCATGCCGACTATGTCGATGGATTCAAGCTCACCGAGCGCGAATACGAATTGATAGCGCGCGAGCTTTCCGTTGAAAGCCGGAGGTTCGTGTTGAAGCAAGGACACAACAGCGTCGTTGCCGAGCTCGATCTCAACGGCTTCGATGACGAGCTCGCCATCCTCTCCGGCCGGACCGCCAATGTCGAACTTCTCGACGCGATCCGCGCGGAGGTTGGAGACGACGTCGAGAACTGGCTTCCCATTTTCCAACAGCGAAGGAGTGCTAGCTGATGACTTCCTATCGACTTCATGGCGTACTGCTCAGCGCGGTGCTCATGCTTGCCGCTGAAGGCGCGTCAGGGCAGGGGATTCCTGTCAACGATCAGGCTGCGATTGCCAAGCAGATCGAGAGCATCGCGCAGCTCAAGTCGCAACTCGACGCGCTCAATGAGCAGATCGGCCAGGCTCGGCAGCTTTATGGCTCGCTCAACAAGCTGACCGATATGGCGGATGTCGCCGAGGTTCTCAACGATCCGGCGATCCGCAAGGCGCTTCCCTCCGACTTCGCTGCCATCAAGGGATTGCTCAAAGGCAACGGTACCGGCGTGTTCGGTGATTCCGCCTCAAGGTTTCTGGAAGGTAACTCGACCTACCGCACTGACGCCGATGATTTCTACGCTCAGGAATTGTCCCGGCTTCAGAAGAAGAATGCCGGGCAAATGAGCCTTGGTGAGCAAATCTACGATGCCGCGACCAAGCGCATCAACGGGATTGATCAGCTGCGGGGAAAGATTTCCACGGCTGGCGACGCCAAAGAGATTGCCGACCTGCAGGCTCGGCTGCAGGCCGAACAGGCATTTCTTCAGACCGACGTCCTGCGGATGGAGGGGCTGAGGATGGTGCAGCAGGCGCAGAACCAGGTCGACGAACAGCGCAAGGCGGAGGACTGGCGCCAACGGATGGACAATATGAAGGCGGCGCTGCAGTGAAGTGCACCCTCATCGTCCTTTCCCTGGTGCTCTTGTCGGCTTGTTCGCAAGAGGCGGAGCGAACTCATACGGTGGACGAGTTCGTCGCCGACACCGAATTGCTGTCCCGTACGATTACCGAGTGCCGCAACAACCCGGGTGCATTGCGCCAGATGCCCAATTGCCAGAACGCGGAAGCGGCCGAGGTTAAGCTCCGGCTCCAGAACATGCGCAAGGCATTGGGAGGCTGACCAAATGTACCAGGTGTTTGAGTTTATCGACGGTCAGTTCAAGCGGCCGTTGGAGACTTTCGTCTCGGATGGGACGTCGAACATAGCAGAATGGGTCGCTGGTCCGTTGACGGTGGCAGTGACCCTCTACGTCGTCCTCTACGGCTATCTCATCCTTCGGGGCTCGGTCCAGGAACCTATCCTTGACTTCGCCTTCCGCGCGATGAAGCTCGCGATCATAGTGATGCTGGTGAAGAACGCCGGCGAATATCAGACCTATGTCACAAACATCTTCTTCGATGTTTTGCCACGCGAGATCGCTCAGGCGCTGAATGCAGGTACGGCGCCGAGTGCCAGCACCTTTGACAGTCTGCTCGACAAGGGCCAGGCCTCTGCGACCGATATCTGGACCAGGGCTTCCTGGCCGATTGACATCGTCACAGGTGTGGGCGGCATCATGGTGATCGGCGTCAGCTTTCTGGTGGCGGGGATCGGTTATGTTGTTTCCCTTTATGCACGGTTGGCGCTGGCGATCGTCCTGGCGATCGGGCCGATTTTCATTGCGCTTGCCATGTTTCAATCGACGCGCCGTTTTACCGAGTCCTGGATCGGGCAGCTCGCAAACTTCGTGATCCTTCAGGTCCTTGTCGTTGCCGTCGGTTCGCTTTTGATCTCCTGCCTGGACTCGAGCTTCACCGCAATCGACAGCTACAGCGACGTCCTTATGCGCCCTATTGCTTTTTGTGCCATCGGGATAGCTGCCCTGTACATATTCTACCAGCTACCTGGCATTGCATCGGCGCTGGCGTCTGGCGGCGCCTCGCTGGTCTATGGTTACACGACCGCACGCGATGCGCATGAAGGCATGCTGGCCAGAGCAGCCTCCCACACCGGCCGGATGATCGGTCGCGGTGCTCGGTTTGCTCGCCGCGCCTTCGGATCAAGAAATGCCGGCGTATGACACCCAGTCCAGAACATTAGATAAAGGCCTGCTGAATGATTAAGCCTGCCCTGTTGATCGTCTTTTCAGCCACGCTTGTCGGCTGCGCTTCGATGACCTACCCATTGCCGAACTGCGACGGCTATTCGCGCCGCCCATTGAACCGCTCGATGTGGGACTGGGAGGGCGGCAGCAAGCTGAAACAGCAGCAATCCAACACGAGTTCGTCCACGTCCCTCACACCTTTCGTAAAAGAGGCCAGCGAGACTTCCGCTTTTGCGCATCTGGACATCGACGGTTCCTATCGCCGTTGTGAGGGATGAAACATGGTGACGACAGATAATCTCAAGAGCTACTTCGACAAAGCACGTCGTTTCGACCAGGACCGGATGATCCAGGTCGAGCGATCGAACAGGATTGCCTGGTCGATCGCCATAGTTTCAGGCATTGTCGCCGCTGTAGCCGTCTTCGCGGTCGCGTGTCTCACACCCCTCAAGACGGTTGAACCCTTTGTGGTGCGCGTCGACAATTCGACCGGCATTGTCGACGTCGTGTCAGCGCTGACATCGACGGCTGGCACCTACGATGAGGCGGTGACGAAATATTTCGCTGCAAAATATGTCCGGGCCCGCGAGGGTTACGTCTGGAGTGAAGCACAGGAAAATTTCCGCACCATCGCCCTCTTGTCGACGCAAGCGGAGCAAACGCGTTTCGCGGCCCTCTACCGTGGCAGCAACCCGCAATCGCCCCAGAATAATTATGGTCGCGGGGCTACAGCAAGGATCGATATCGCTTCAATCTCCCTCATCAATCAGAATGTCGTTTCCGTACGCTACATGCGAACCATCACGCGTGGCGAGGAAGTACGAACGACCCATTGGGTTGCGTCGATCACCTATTCCTACGCGAACGCTCCGATGTCCTCGACGGACCGGCTCGTAAACCCGCTCGGCTTCGTCGTCAGCGAGTATCGCGCTGATCCGGAGGAGGTGAGATGATGCGCATCCCTCGAATTCCTGCACTCATCGTGACCCTTTCGATGTCGCCGGCGTTTGCGCTTGAGATACCCCGAGGTGCCTCGCAAGACAGTCGTGTCCGGTTCGTGAACTACCAACCCTACAACATCACGCGGGTGGTCGGCACTCTGCGGTCATCCGTACAGGTCGAGTTCGCGGCGGACGAGGAAATCGCCCATGTCGCGCTCGGCAATAGCGTCGCCTGGGAAGTTGCGCCGGCCGGCAACATCCTGTTCCTGAAGCCACGCGAGAGCCAGCCGGTGACGAATATTTCCGTGGTTACGACGCGCAGGGATGGCTCGACCCGCAGCTACCAGATGGAACTGACGGCGCGCGATGGCTCCGTAGAGGCTGGCCAAAACACCTACTTCTACGTGAAGTACAGGTATCCAGGCGATGACGCCGAGCTTCGCCGCCAGCAGGCAGCGTCGAGGGCTCTCGCGGCCCAGGCGAAGGACGCCGACAATGTGCTGGCGCTTCACGAAGCCTATGGCCCTCGAAACTGGCGCTATTCTTCTCAGGGATCGCAGGCACTGGAGCCGCAAAGCGTCTACGACAACGGCAAGATTACAACGTTTGCCTTTGTGGGTAACCAGGAAATGCCCGCAATCTATATGGAGAACTCCGACGGCTCCGAAAGCCTTGTTCCGAAGTCGGTCGATGGAGATCTGGTGATGGTGCACGCGATCAGCCGCAAGTTCATCCTGCGTCGGGGCAAGGATGTGCTCTGCGTCTTCAACGAAGCCTACGACCGCGTCGGTATCAATCCTGACACCAACACAACGTCTCCTTCGGTGGAGCGCGTCGTGAAGCGCGATGTTACCGGGCGATAGGGAAGGGAACAGTCATGGCTCAGGAAGACGAGGATCGCATCCCCGGAGAGCGTGCCGAAACCGTCACCAGTCGTCAGATCGACAACAGCCCTCTCTTGAAACGCGGCGCTGTTGCCATTGCGATCATCGCGTTTGTCAGCTTCGCGCTTTGGTCGACGACGGGAAAGAAGGGAAGGGATGAAAATCTTCAGCCCGAACGGATCATTATTCGCCAGACGACCCCCTTCGAGGCCGCAAAAGAGAAAGTTGAACCGGACCAGGCGCTCCCTGAAGTAAAATTGCCAACGCCTCTCGTCGAACCGGTCATTGAAGAGCAGGATAAGCTGCTCGATTCCGCCCGCCGCGCGCCCGTGATGGCCTTCAGTGGAGGGCAGAGGAATCGGAAAGAGTTGAGGGAAAGCGACAGCTCTTATCCTTCCGACAACAGCAATTTCGTGCCGCTCGACAACAATATGTCTGTTCAGAACCAGCAAAACAATGAGCAGCATCGTTTCGATGGCCTGCTGCGGCCAACGCGGCTTGAAGGCTCAAGGGCCGGTACACTCGGAAACCGCAATTTCATCGTCGCGATGGGAACGACCATTCCCTGCGTTCTTGAAACCGCGTTAGCATCCGACCAGCCGGGATTTACCACTTGTGTGATCAACCGCGATGTTCTCTCTGACAATGGCAGGGTGGTCTTGATGGAAAAGGGCACGCAGGTTGTCGGCGAATATCGTGGAGGGCTTCAACGCGGGCAAAAGCGCCTGTTCATTCTCTGGAATCGCGCGAAAACGCCGAAGGGCGTTATCGTCACTCTCGCATCACCAGCAACCGACGCACTGGGTCGTGCCGGTGTCGACGGCCATGTCGACACCCATTGGTGGGAGCGGTTCGGCAGCGCTCTTCTGCTTTCCATTGTCGGGGACGCGACGAACTATGCAAGCAGTCGGCTGCAGGACAGCGATGTCGACGCGCAAAAAACAACGAGTGCCAGTCAACAGGCGGCCGCCATCGCGGTCGAGCAGTCCATCAATATCCCGCCGACACTCAATAAGCACCAAGGTGAACCGGTTTCGATCTTTGTCGCTCGCGATCTCGACTTTTCCGGCATCTACGGTCTTCGGGTGACCGAACCCAGAAACCGCGTTTTCGATCGTGCAGTCCTGGGGGATTTCGCGCCACGATCGACGCTCCTAACGAAATAGAGCGCGAAATGTCAGAGAGGCAAGAATCGGCTGTCGTCAGCGAGCTGTTGAAGCCGTTTTCGACATTCCTTCAGGACAAGTCTCTCCTAGAGGTGATTGTCAATCGGCCCGGGCAGGTGTTGACGGAAGGTCCCGGTGGGTGGCGGACCTATGAAATGCCGGAGCTGACCTTCGAAAAGCTCATGCGTCTTGCCCGGGCAGTCGCAAGTTTTTCCCATCAGTCGATTGATGAGACGCGTCCAATATTGTCGGCGACGCTACCCGGGAACGAACGAATCCAGATCGTCATCCCCCCGGCGACCATCAATGACACTGTCAGCATGACAATCCGCAAGCCTTCTTCGGTCGACTTCAGTCTTGATGATCTGGAGGAAAAGGGATTTTTCCAGACAGCGTGCGCAGCGACCAGTACCACCTCCTCCGCGCAGGATGAGGAACTGTGCGAAACATATCGTGCCGGCCGCTTTAAGGATTTCCTGCGGCAGGCCGTCATCGCTCGAAAAAACATCATTATTTCTGGCGCCACAGGTTCGGCGAAAACGACACTTTCCAAAGCATTGATCAAGCATATTCCCGAAAACGAGAGGGTCATTTCAATCGAGGACACTCCCGAGCTCGTTATCTCACAACCGAACCACGTGCGCTTGTTCTACTCGAAAGGAGGGCAGGGGCTCTCGCGCGCCGGACCGAAAGAGCTTCTCGAATCCTGCCTTCGTATGCGGCCGGATAGGATTCTGCTTCAGGAGCTTCGCGATGGGACGGCCTTTTATTATATTCGGAACGTGAATTCGGGCCATCCTGGCTCGATAACCACGGTCCATGCGAACTCGGCCGAATTGGCTTTTGAGCAGCTGGTCCTGCTTGTTAAGGAGTCGGAGGGCGGCGCAGGCCTGGACCGGGCCGACATCGTGGCTTTTTTGAACGCGAGTATCGATATCGTTGCTCAGTGCAGGCGACACAAAGGGAACTTTCGGCTGTCTGAGGTGTATTTCAGGGGCGAGCGTAGAGCCAATGAATAGCAAACTGAGCAGGTCACACAGTTCCAGGGTGCGGATTGGCGCAGCATTTCGATGAGGAATTCCATCTCGATTGTCGCTCTGATGTTTCTTGTTGGGTGTGTCTCTGTACCTAGCACCGAAAGCCGCGCGGTAACCGGCCATTTCTGAGTGAAACCGACAGAAACAGACAGAAAACGTGGCTCACCTGCATTGCGCGGGCTCTTGATGTCGTCGTCTTTCTCACTCTGGATTCAACCGGGAAGACATGCGGAATGTCACCGTCGATTTGTGAACAGTTTCCCGTCATCTGGAACGGGTGTCTTAAGATGCCTTGACCGGTAGGTCTACCGCCACCTCGATGACGGTCAACTTGTGTAAATGCCCGTCACGGCCCTTCCACTCGATCTGCTGCCCGGGAGAAAGACCAAGAAGAGCAGCTCCAATCGGGGTCAGCACGCTGACCATTGAGCGTTCGATGTCGGCGAGGCCGGGGTAACAAAGAGTTACCGTCCTTCTGGCTCCGCCTTCCGTTAGGTAGGATACCGTCGATCCGACCGCCACTGCGTCTGCGGGGAACTGGTCATCCTCTACGACATCAGCACGCTCAAGTTCGATAAGCAACTCCTCGGCATCGTCGAGGTCGCGCCCCGGTGCCGCCAGTGCAAGGGCGGTCAGACGAGCGTGGTCAGTCTGCCGGACGATGATGGACGGCTTTGTGTAATAGGTGGTGTTCATTTCATATGCCTCGTACCGCGGCCGAATAGCTGCGTTTTTTAAAAAGACTGCTTGTGGAGGGTGAGGTCGCGCAATCCCGCAGGATCAAAGCCCGGGTTCAGACGCGCGACAGCAGGTCTACGTCCCGGGCTAGTATCCTTCGACGGGATACTCTCGGCAGAGGCGAAATCTATGGAAATTGCCAATTTTCAACATGGTGCCCTAATCATGGCATGGCTGAGGGGGAAGTCAAGAAGCGCCGTGAGACGCTGCCTGGTGCTTTTGATCTTGGCAAGTGCCCTTGACTTCATGGCACCTTCCATAAATGCTAGGTTGATGTTGAACGAGAGCAAAAGACGCGCAGTGAGCGCTTTCAGGGTCTGCCCCATCGCAGGATCGTAACCGGGTCCGGCCACTGTCGCCTGCCGGATCCAGAGTGGCTACGTCAACACGTTCGCCTTACCATCTGCGGCAAGTCTCTCTTCAAACAAGTCAACGCCCTTCCTCTAGCGACAGGGTTGTTGCGCAGGTCACAATAAACATGTCTTCACTCAGCCAGACCATGCCCATAATCGGGGCAACAGACTTTCACACACTTAGCCGCCTGACGCTCGTGGCCCTGACCAATGATTTCGACGTCGGCCCCGACTTGAGTGAGAAGCTGGAAAACTCCTGGGTCTTGGCAGACGAACAGGTCTCGCTCGACACGGTCTGCCTAGGATCAACTGTCTCGTATGATGTAGAGGGGCAGCAACGCCAGGTTACCCTTGTTCTCCCGAATGAAGTGCTGGCAGACGCGGGCCGCTTGTCTGTATTGACGCCTGTTGGCGTGGCGCTCTTGGGCCTTAAGCCCGGGCAGCGCGGGGAGTGGAATTCTCGCGATGGACACAGACATCAATTGACTGTCGTCCGGGTCGGCCGTGCCGGTTTACGACGAGCAGCCGCGGAAGCCTTCAGCCACCTCTGAACGCGATGATATCGACGCAAGAATGGTCTGCGGGACCGGATGTCTGCGCTTGCTTGCGCACGTTCCTCCGCCCTTTGAATGCACCAACAACATCTGTTTCGTATGGTGCTTCAGATGTTTGGCCAACAAAAGTGGACCAAGGCTTCCCTTATCGCGGCAGCACAAGCTGTCCGGAGCAATCATGGAAAAAGACACACATTTTACTGGAATGCGGCGGCGGGCAGGTTTTGCGCAGGGACTTGGCTGGATGGCGCTGAGCATGGCGTCCTTCATAAGCATGGCTGTCGGGTCTCGCGAGCTCGCATCGACCTTGTCGATCAGACAGGTGCTGTTTTTCCGGGCTCTCGTCGGTCTCGGCGTAATTTTGCTGGTGGGACGGTCACTCCTGCCGCAGATCCGTCAGAAGAAACTGTTTCCAAGGCATCTCGCCCGAAACGTCGTTCACTTCACCGCCCAGTATTTCTGGACCATTGGCGTGGTCTCTCTCCCACTGGCCTCGGTCTTTGCACTCGAATTTACGATGCCAATCTGGGTCGCATTTTTCGCCTGGCTTTTTCTCAAGGAGCAGCTAACCGGGCCGCGGCTTCTCGCAACCCTTGGCGGTTTCATCGGTGTTCTGGTGATAGTGCGTCCAGGATTCGGCGTCATTGATCCGGCTGCTGGCTTAGTGCTGCTGGCGGCCGCCGGCTATGGGCTTTCCTTAATTCTTGTAAAGCAGCTCACGAAAGAATGCTCACCAGCAATCATCGTGGTCTGGATGATCCTCATTCAACTGCCGCTGGGACTGCTGGCCGCGTTGACGGACTGGAGGGACGTCAGCCTGTCCGATATTCCGTGGATGATGGTTGCCGGCGTTGGTGCCTTGAGTGCGCATTACTGCCAGGCACAGGCGCTTAAGCGCCTCGATGCATCTGTCATCATGCCCATCGACTTTTTGCGTGTACCCATGGCTGCGGTCGTCGGGTTCTACGCTTACGGAGAAGGCGTAGACGCCTGGGTCGTCATCGGCGGATGCATAATCCTGCTGTCGAACTTCCAGGCGATGATGTCCGAGCGAGTGAGGTCAAAGAACCCCGATGTCTGACGAGCCAAGACAGTCACCCTCGCCGCAGTGATCAGGCTGCCTTGCCCATGCCGATCTTCCTTAAGCTATTAAAAAAACGGAGTATTTGATGGTTCACGTCGACGAAAAACTCGAACCCATTCTCAACGAAGTCTTGCGCCGAAACGCAGGAGAGTTCGAGTTCCACCAGGCCGTGCGCGAAGTCCTGGAGAGCCTTGGAAGAGTCATTGCTAAACATCCGCGTTATGCGGAAAACGCCCTCATCGAGCGGATTTGTGAACCGGAGAGGCAGATCATCTTTCGTGTGCCTTGGGTGGATGACAACGGTCAGGTCCAAATCAATCGCGGATTCCGCGTGCAGTTCAATTCTGCTCTGGGTCCCTATAAGGGCGGCATTCGGTTTCATCCCTCGGTCAACGTCGGTATCATCAAGTTCCTCGGATTCGAACAGACGTTCAAGAATGCCTTGACCGGTATGCCCATCGGGGGAGGGAAGGGCGGATCCGACTTCAATCCGCGCGGACGATCTGATGGCGAAATTATGCGCTTTTGTCAGTCGTTCATGACTGAGCTTCATAGACATATTGGCGAATACACCGATGTTCCCGCTGGCGACATCGGTGTCGGCGGTCGTGAGATTGGCTATATGTTCGGCCAGTACAAGAGGCTGACCAATCGATTTGAGGCGGGTGTCCTGACCGGGAAAGCCCTGTTCTATGGCGGTTCGCGCGCTCGCAAAGAAGCGACAGGTTATGGGGCGAGCTACTTTGTGCGCAGGATGCTGGCCTCCAAAGGAATGGACTTTTCAGAAAAGCGTGTGTCGGTTTCTGGTTCGGGCAACGTTGCAATTTATACAATGGAAAAAGTAAGCGAGTTCGGCGGGAAGATTGTCGCTTGCTCCGATTCAAACGGTTATGTCGTTGATGAAAGCGGGATTGATTTCGCCCTGGTCAAGGAGATTAAGGAGGTCCGCCGAGGACGCATCTCGGAATACGTGAAGCTCAAGGGGTCGGACGCTTGCTTTGTCGAGGGAGGATCAATCTGGGATGTCCCCTGTGACGTGGCTATGCCCTGTGCAACGCAGAACGAACTGACTGGTAAAGACGCAAAGACGCTCGTCAGAAACAACGTCATCGCGGTGGGAGAAGGTGCAAATATGCCGTCGACTCCCGAGGCTGTAAGGTTGTTTCAGGCGGCAGGCGTCATGTTCGCGCCTGGCAAGGCCGCTAATGCAGGAGGGGTCGCCACGTCTGCTTTGGAAATGCAACAGAACGCTTCCCGTGACAGCTGGACGTTTGAGCAAACGGAGGCGCGCCTCGCAGACATCATGAGTGCGATCCATGATGTCTGCGCGGAAACAGCCGAGGAATATGGCGCGCCGGGCGATTACGTCCTTGGTGCAAACATCGCCGGATTTGTTCGGGTCGCGGAAGCTATGGACGCGTTAGGGGTCATCTAGGCGATCACGAGCGGCGGCCCAGCTCGACTCATGCTGTCCCGGAGCAACGCATCGGTGATGATTATTGGACCTCAAGCCAGACCGGAGCCGCTGCGCCTCAAAGCAGGAGCGTCACCCGATCGCACGCGTGCGATCGGGTCGTTCGCCAATTTAGTCGCTCCACTGGTCTTCGTTCTCTTTGTTGAGAACAAGGCGTTTTTCAGAGGTTACCACCTTGTTTCCTGCCCTGCTTGCCAAGCCCAATTTTGGACTTGATCATGCTACTCTGGCTGACGTAGCCGCTATCCTATGTGAGGACGAGGCCTGCCTTGCACCGATTGCTAACGCGGCTAACGAGACGACAGGCGAGCCACGGTGGATTGCTCTGGCTTTAATACATGCACTCTGGCGGAAGGCTGGAGTCGCCCCTCAGGTGATGTCCTCCGTCCTTAAAGCCTGGCCGGAGATAGTGGCATCGCTCGAAGCGGTTATGTGTTTCCGGGCAAATGCGGCCGCCGAAGAGAGCGATCCATTCATGTTCTATCAACCTGTCGCCGTCCACTCGATCCCCGTTGCTGGTCTCGATGAGTACATTGATCTGGTTGAGAACCGCTTCATTATTTGGCGGCGTCCCAGCATCGATCGGAAATCTCTGGGAAAAGCGTTGATCGCTGGACGCAGGTCGGACAATGATGCCGCTTATCTTGCCGCCTTAAGATCGCTGCAAGCTCGACCGACATACCAGAGCACCGGGCTTGGCTTTACCGATGGAAGCACGTTCTTCCACAACGAGTGGGGGCGCAACCTAGCTGAGCAGGCGCTCGAATCGTCAGTGCTGTGCAACGACCGGTCAGGTCTGTTGTTCGATAACAGCTACGTCTGCAAAACCTCCATCAATGTCTCGATCGTCGTCCGCGCGTTCAAGCGAAAAGCTCTGGGTCTGACAGTAAGGCCATAAAGTGACGCAGAGCTTCTTGCCGCTGAGTGGATGTCACGAGGTTCGCTCACGTACGATTTGGCGCGAATGGTCCGACATCATTCCTATCGTGCGGCAAAAGGTCACCTTGCCGTCAACGCGATCCTTGCCCAGATAAGCATCATGAAAACGACCATGAAATCCCTATTTTTCAGGCTTATTGATCAGGCACGTTCCCTAACCCGGAGCTGGCAGCACTGAACCTTTAACGCCGCCATAGACCCAGCCGCTCCGGGAACCACGCAATTGAAAGTGCGGTTCGTAATGCGTCGCTCGCGCGACGTAGCCATGGAGCGTTTCAATGTCCCACCCTCGCCCCCTTCCAGTCTGCCCTGCCTGCAACCGTCAACTGCCGGGTGCCGCGGCCCGGTGCCCTTGGTGTGAAACCTCTGTTCCACTGAGAGCCGCACGCAAGCCTCATAGTTGCAAGCGCAACGAGTTCCGGCTGCCCTTTCGCTGGCTTGCGGAGACCGCAGGACAATGACAGGCGCTACGACAGCAAGCCGGATCGTCTCGTCACCTGATGACAGAGGTCAGTTGCAGCAGGTCGGAGTACTTCCCTGGCGGATCGGGCGCGACGGCGAGCGCAAGGTGCTGCTTGTCACGGACCGTGAGCGCGAGCGCTGGATCGTGCCCAATGGCCCGCTCGTTAAAGCATGTCCGCCCCTCGTCATGGCCTCGCGACATGCGTTCAAGGTGGCAGGAATTATTGGCGACATGTCCCCGGCTCCGGTAATGACATACAGATACATCAAGACCCTCAACGATGGGCCTCAGCTTGTCTGCTGTGTCACGATATTCGGTATGAACGTGCGTGGCACTTTGACCCACTGGCGCGAAAAAGCGCACCGAAAAAGACGATGGTTTTCTCCACAAGCGGCGGCGGACAGGCTGGGTGATATCGCGCTTGCCGATTTTGTACGGAAGCTCGATGCAGAGCCGGGGTGCTGGCATGCCCGCCGTCACTCTGGCCGCCTGATCCTGGGGTTGAGCGAGCGGCAAGGTTCTGGTGTCTGATATGCCGACGATGGAGCTAACGGGTTTCGCGCTCACCATGCGTTACGTCTTTCCTATCCGAAGGGTTAGTGCCGGACGCTGATTGCCTGGCGCCAATAGTTGCGACCGCGACATTGGCGTCAGGTTTCTCGCAACCCGACACGAAAACTGCGGAGCAAATCTGGCCGCCTGTGCCATGGCATTGCCCGCATTCGGAAAGAAGCAGTCATGACTTTCAGATATATTCACACCCTTCCTATCAGCGGCCCCAACAAGTTGCCTCGTTTCAGGCGGTGGGCTGCCGAAAATATTCCCGGCATTGCCGTCTCTCTGCCGCCCCAGGTACCGGTTAAGAGCGAAGCTCTAACGGTGCGATTGAAATCGGTTGAGGATCGCAACACGCTGATCGCGAAACTGGAGGGCGTCAGCCTCTAGTGATCTCGTGCCCCGCGGCGTACGGCTGATCCGGATCGAGCTGGTGGTGTTCTATGCCGCGCGGTTCTTGTCGGTCGAGCTGTGACTTACGCCGCGCGGGCGTCGACTTCGGATAAAAACCGGAAGGCCCATTAACCGGCGAAGGGTGCCGTGGCCTCGCTTGCCCAGGGGGCATCAAGGTATCTCCACAGATCCAATTCCACAATCGTGATGACCCGGCGGTCAACAGCGCAGGTGGGACTGGATACTCAACCTTGCGCAAGTGGCAGGCTGCCATCGCCAAACAGCGCGATGGCAAACGTGGATATACCCGTGCGCGAGCCATGCCAGCCAAATTGCGGTCACAAGGTCCGATCGGCCTTACCCAACACCTGTCGCAGCCCATCGATACTGAAAGGCTTGGATAATTGCTGCGCATCGGAAATGCCCGAGGCTGTCTTGGCGTTGTCGTCACCGCTTGCGAAAACGATCCGCACGTTTGGCCAGCGTTCCCTTACATGCCTTGCAAGTTCGATCCCGGACATGCCGGGCAGACCGACATCTGTCAGCAACATGTCGATCCTGTTGGTCTCAAGGACGCTGAGGGCATCTTCCGCTGAGTTGGCCTCATGCACCGTGTGACCAAGCTCCTCTACCATGTCGACCGTCGACATCAGGATAAGCGGCTCATCCTCAACGATAAGGACATGCGGTTTTGCGGACACCGTTGGGCGGCTATCACGCGGCTCCTGCTCGGGTGCAGGCGCGGGCTCCTGGCGCTCCATCCGTTGCAAGGCAATCCTGTGTTGCTGCGCGTTGTTCAGGACGTGGCGGACTTTGCGGGCCAGTGCCTCGCGCGTGTAGGGTTTGGATAGCAACTCGACACCAGCGTCCAACCGGCCGCCGTGGACGATCGAATTTTCGGTGTAGCCTGAGGTAAATAACACGGCCATGCCTGGGAACTGAGCCTTGGCCTTCCTCGCAAGATCTGTGCTGCGCATCGGGCCCGGCATCACGACGTCCGTGAACAGCAGGTCGATCTGAACGCCACTGCTGACGACGGCGAATGCGGACTGTGCGTCTCTCGCTTGGAGGACGCGGTAACCAAGGTCCGTCAGCAGCGCCACCGATGTTTCCCTAACGCCGTCATCGTCTTCCACCACGAGAACAGTTTCAGTGCCACCCGTCACCGCAATGGCCTCTGGATCACTCAGGCTGTCTTCGACCTGCACCGTGCGCGGCATATAGAGTTTCATGGTCGTCCCATGCCCGACCTCGCTGTAGATTTTGAGGTGGCCGCCGGACTGCTTAAGAAAGCCGTAAACCATCGACAAACCGAGGCCGCTTCCCTTCCCGTCCGTTTTCGTGCTGAAGAACGGTTCCAGGACATGCTCGATGATATCTGGCGATATTCCTGACCCCGTATCGGTCACTGCAACGAGTACATATTGTCCGGGACGGACATCGTCGTGCGAACGGGCGTAATTGTCGTCGAGAACCGCATTTCCGGTCTCGATTGTCAATCGTCCGCGGCCTTCCATCGCGTCCCTCGAATTGATTGCCAGGTTAAGGATGGCGTTCTCCAGCTGACTCGGATCGATCAGCGTATTCCATAACCCGCCGGAGACAACGGTTTCGAGTTCTATCTCTTCGCCCAGTGCCCGGCGCAGCATATCGTCCATATTCTGGATGAGTTTTCGAACATTGACGACTTTGGGCTCGAGCGGCTGACGGCGGCCGAAGGCCAAAAGTTGCGATGCCAGCTTTGCGCCGCGGGCAACGCCGGCCAAGGCGTTATGCAGGCGTTGTTCTGCCCGCCTATTGCCGTCGATATCTTTGGAGAGAAGCTGCAGGTTGCCGCTCACGACCTGGAGAAGATTGTTGAAGTCGTGCGCCACGCCGCCTGTGAGGTTACCCAGCGCTTCCATCTTTTGCGCCTGCCTCAGCGCGATCTGTGCGGTTTCGCGCTCGACAGTTTCTTTCTCTAGCTTCAGAAGCGCAGTTCTCAGTTCAATAGTGCGCTGCTCGACTTTTTCCTCAAGGGTGTGGTTAAGGCTCTGAAGCTGATCCTCAGCACGCTTTTGGTCCGTGACATCGAAGCCATCAACGAAAATCCCGGTCACTGATCCGTTAAGATCAAAAATTGGCTGGTAGATCAAATGTACGAAGCGCTGATCCGGCTGCTCCTTGCCATCCCGTTCCAAGAAAACAGGCACATAACGACCTATGTACGGCGTGCCCGATCGAAAAACACCGTCGAGCAATTCGAAGAAGCCTTGCCCAGCAATCTCAGGCAGCGCCTCTCTGACGCTGAGGCCAAGGAGCTCGCGATGCCCGACAAGTTGATTATAGGCATCGTTGACCAGCTCGAACGTGTGTTCAGGCCCGCTGAGGATGCACATGAAACTTGGGGCTTGCTGGAACAGGGCGCGCATCCGATCTCGCTCCGCGGTCCGAAGTTCCACTTCTGAGGAGAGTTGACGATTGAGCTGCTCGAGTGCCAACGCTGCTTTTTCCCGGATCTCAGCAGCCTCCGCAAGCGCCGCTGCCCGTCGACGTTCTGTTTCGAACGCTTCGGCGCTCGCCAAGCGCGAGGTGATCTGGCCGGCAATCAATTTAAGGAAATCCAGATAATCGTCGCTGACCGCCCGATGCGGATTGAGCCCGGTGATCATTACCCCCTTGGGTTGGTCGCTGGCTTGTCCGACCAAGGGAATGACCGCAGCCTGAGATGGCGCTCTTTGCCAGGGCCCCGACGGAATGACGTTTGTGGCCGACAACTTTATCAGATCCATGGCCTGTTCTTGCCAGGCGCGTTCAAGGTTCCAGATGCCCACACCACGGTTCATTGTTACCGGCAATAAAGTGTCGTCTTCAGCTGTGCCGCAAACCCACCGGCGCATCGCATTGCCGTTCTCGTCAAAAACGTAAAGTGCGCAGAAGGGAAGATCCTGAGGGTTGTCGTTAAGCGCTTTGCGTGAAGCGTTGAAGACTTCGACCTCGGTGTCGGCCACGGCAAGGCCAGACGCCAGGGTGCGCATAGTTGCCAGGCGGCGTTCACTGATGACCCGCTCGGTTTCTTCCGTGACCGCGCAGAAGACGCCCTCGACCTTGCCACTGTCTCCGATCAGCGGACTGTAAGAGAAGGTATGGTACGTTTCTTCCGGATACCCGTCGCGTTCGAGAAGCAAGAGCAGCGCGCGGTCCCAGGTTGCCTCTCCGCTTGAATAAACGGTTTCCAAGCGCCCTTTGATATCATTCCAGATTTCAGACCATAATATCTTTGTCGGCACAGCAAGCGCGTTGGGGTGCTTATTTCCCAAGGTCGGCCTATAGGCGTCGTTATAGAAAAAGGCGATGTCTGGACCCCAGCCAAGCCACATTTCAAATTTTGAGGTGAGCAACAGCCGAATTGCGACCTTCAGCGCTTCGGGCCACTCGTCCGGACAACCAAGTGTACTATCCGCCCAATCATGGCGCCGCATCATCTGCGCCATCTCTCCATCGCCAACAAATATGTCCCGATACCGGTCCGAAATTAATGCCATTCCACTTCCATCCCAATAAAGCACATCCTACGTAGAACATTGATAACGCTTCGCTGGCCAGCTAGTTCTAGATCGATACCAGCTTTTGTATGGGGTGGGAGAAATTTGAAATTGAGCAAAGGCACATCACAACCTGAATGGAGTACAGCCGAGCTCAGGCGTGCTATCCAGTCGGCCGGGGTCGCGCTCTGGGCCTGGATCGTTGATGACGACACGTTTGTGATGGATGCCAAGGCTTATGAACTCTGGGACATTTGCGGCGAGGTAGACCTCACTTTCGAGCATCTTTCCGCCAAGGTGCATCCCGCTGACCGAGACCGCGTCAGGGCGGCGTTCGTCGCAACCCGCGCCATCGACGGCCCGTTTGAAATTGATTTCCGCATTCTCACGAACGCCTCCGACGTTCGTTGGATTTCCGCTCGAGGCCAGGGCAACGAGGGAGACGCTGCAACCGAAAAAATGACAGGCATCTTTCTTGACGTCACGGGCCGCAAGCAGGCGGAGGAAGGGCATGAACTCCTTGCCGGCGAGATGAGCCATCGCGTCAAGAATATTCTGGCTCTTGCCTCTGGATTAACAAATATCACCTCGCGGACGACCGAGACAAAAGAGGAAATGGCAAAGCAGTTGACTGAGCGACTGACGGCCCTTGGCAGGGCCCACGAACTGGTGCGCCCGCTCCCCGATGGCCAGGGGAGATCGGCATTGCTCGGTGACCTCTTTGCTGTGCTGCTTGCCCCTTACGACGACGTCGGAGCTTTTGCAGGTCGCATCCGCGTTGCTGTGCCGCGGATGGGATTAGGAGAGAAGGCCGCAACCAGCCTGGCACTCGTGATACACGAGTTGGCAACGAATTCGCTCAAATATGGTGCCTTGTCGAATAATGCGGGATTGCTCGACATATCCGGTTCTGTAATCGAAGACGAGGTTGAGATCGTCTGGAGCGAACACGGAGGCGACCCTGCCCAGTCGCCCAGATCGTCAGACGGTTATGGCAGTAAGATGTTGCACAGGACAGTCTCTGGACAATTGGGTGGATCAATCGACTATAACTGGGTAGAGGGCGGCGTCGTTGTGACGCTAAGGATGAAAGAAAGCCATCTTTCTGGATAAATGATCAGCGACCTTGCTCGCTGCCGCCACCAGCCCGCGCGCTGCAGCCTAGGCGCGAGCGCGAGCGGATGAGGTCGAGCAGAAGTTAGCGCTAAGGTGTTGAGGATCCAAGTCTCCTCAAGAGCTATAATAGACTTAACTGATACCATGGACGTGATGGTTTGGTTTAATGCTCGTGATCGGGGACCGAGAGTTGGCCCTCAAGCACCCGGCGTGCCGAGACAAAAGCCGAAGTCCCAACCACCGACAGGCTCGGCGGCCTTGCGGGGAAGCATCGACGCGCGCTCCACCAAAACTGATGGAGCCTCACCGTTCTGAGGGACTGAATATTGGTAATCAGAGTGTCGCACGGTTGCGTGGTGAAAATATTGACATCGGTATCCCCGTGTCTTTCGGCCATTCAAGTGGCGATGACCGCCATTCTCCTCAAGGCAGAGTTTGTCCAATAGGCTACCTCGGTGTCTTCGCTTTTGCGGTCGAATAGCGACAAACACAAACCATGCCGAGGACCCATTACCCAGAGCGATGTCGCGCAACGGAGCACGTGTCTGCGCGTAGCTGCTGGGCGAATGACAGAGATGCTCCTTGAATGCATTTGAGAAATGTTGGCTTAAATTGAGGTCCGAGTGATCATCTCATCTATGCGTTGGAACGGGTCAGTGGTTCTGATCCCTTCAAGGCAGGGATCGTAACCCCCCTTTAAACAGGCTTTAGCAAAAACCGTTCAATTTAAGGATTCGATACGCTTCGATCGAGCTTCGAAGTGCATCCTCAGAATTGCGGTCTCCGTCATTGGCGTCGGGATGGTGCATTTTGAGCCTCTCCTTATAGCGGCTCTTGATTTCTTGGGATGTCGCCTGGGAAGAAAGGCCGAGTGTTTCGAAAGCTTTGGCTTCCAGTACCTTGAGCTTTCTCTGTTGGGCGCCGATCCGCGATTGCCCCTGCCGATCGGCTTTGCGAGCATTTAGCGTTTTTGCCGAGCCTGAACGAACTGAAGACGGTAACGGAGTTTCAGTCGCCGCGCTCACCCTCTTACCCCAGGTCGGGCGCGCACCCGTCGTCGCTTCTTTCTGGTAACGGGCGACGTCGGCATTGGAGGGTGGCGTCGTAAAACTATAACCCTTGTTGTAGTCAGTCACATGCTCAAGGCAGAATAAGAGGTAAAGACCTTCTGCACCCGATCCCACCGGCGCACGGTGAGTACCGCTCTTTTCACACCCGTCCCATTGGCATTTTGGGCCTGTGGCTTCGCTGGCCGAAGGCGAGCGTTTGCGAGCGGATCGAAGACCTACGAATATTTTCGAATCATGCGTCATTGGAACTATATGGACGCGGAGGACCCCTAGGGCAACATCAGACATGTCCAATCTCGATCACACGGACAGCATGCGCGATAGCCAGCCTCACCGGGGAAGCACTGTTTCTTGGGAATTGGTCATTTGGAAATGGCCAGTATGAAAAATTCGGGTCAGGCTCATGTCTCGCTGAAAACCCCGCCCGCTCGACAATCATTCTCGCAAGGTGTGCATAGATCTTCCCGAGAAGACGATAGCTCGTGGTTGCGGTATCCTCGACGGATTGTCGGCCGCGAAATGGAAAAACGGGTCAAATCCTGCTGAAACTCAATACTCTTGAATTTTTGAATCATTCTTGGTATTTTGATATCAAAGAGATCATTTTTCCAAGGATGATATCAATGCGGGCAGTCACCATTCGTAACCTTTCTGAAGAAACACATCGCGCTCTGAGGGTGCGAGCGGCTCATCATGGCCGGAGCACGGAGGCCGAGATTCGTGCCATTATTGAAGCGGCTGTTCGTCCTCCGGAACGTATTCAGCTCGGTTCCTTGCTAGCGGCCATTGGTCGCGACGCCGAGCTTTCCAACAGCGACGTTGAAGCTCTTCAGAAAAGTCGCGACAAGACACCTTCTAAGCCGATGACCTTCGAATGATCTTGCTTGACACCAACGTCATATCCGAACCTTGGAAACCGATTCCGGACGAGGCGGTGATTGCCTGGTTGGACGCCCAAGCTGTCGAAACGCTGTTCATCTCCGCAATAACGATTGCGGAACTTCGCTTCGGAATTGCTGCTATGCCTTCAGGCAGACGGCAAAATATCCTCCGCGACCGTCTCGAGGGCGAGGTGCTGCCACACTTTTCCGGCCGCATCCTGTCCTTCGATCTGACTACTTCCCAGTTCTACTCTGAACTGATGGCACGCGCTCGAGCGTCTGGGAAAGCGATCGGCACGGCCGATGGCTACATTGCAGCCACAGCGGCAGCAAATGGCCTCACGATCTCAACTCGCGATACAAGCCCTTTCGAGGCTGCCGGGGTGAAAGTGATCAACCCCTGGTCCAGATAACCACAATGGTTATCTGGGCGTGACGCAAGGCATTGTTTGTTCATCGAAACCGAGCCGGTTAGGCGCATAATTCAACAGATGGGTTGGGTGCCATCATCGGCATCGTAGCGTATTTCCACAGTCGGGAATGAGGCTTCTGTCATTGCCAACTGGCAAGCAGAACTTCAAGTGTTGCACGATCCTCGTCGTCCAGACGGGCGAGTCCTGGTGCTCGAACTGGGCCAACCGCAAGCCCCTGTATCTGCATCGCTTCCTTCACCACAGTCACATTGGCGCCGTTCCGGTATCGTGTCCGCAGCCGTTCGAACAACTCGATCTTTTCAACGATCTTACGTGCGGCCGAGAAATCGCCGGCCGTCAGTGCATCATGAACTTGTAGGGAAAATTGCGGTGCGACATTGACGAGACCGGATGTGAAACCGCGGGCTCCGACGGCGCAGAAGGCGGGAGCCCAGCTTTCTGCCAGTCCACACACGTAAAGTGAGCCGTCAGGATCGGAAGCGGCGATCGCGCGCGACAGAAGCATAATATCGGTCGTCGCGAACTTTATGCCTGCGACATTCGGATGGCTCGATAGTCTGACCATGTCATTGACCGAGAACCCGTCGGCGCGGACATAGGCTACGAGAGGCAATTCGCTGCCTTCAGCCAGGCCGATAAAATAGTCGATCTGTGATTGCGGCGCTGCGAACGGGTCAACCGGCTGGTGGGACATGACCGCAGACGCGCCCATCTCCTTGGCCCGACGCGCCATGGACAGGGCCTCCCGCTGTGAGCGTCCAATCGCTGCAGTAACCGGGGCTTGCCCGTTCACCCCTTCAATCGCAGCTTCGTAGACCTTGAAAATTTCAGCGGGCGTCAACGCGTAAAACTCGCCGGTATTGCCCGCAGCAACGATATTGTGGATGCCCGCCTTTGCTACACGGGCATAGGCTTCGATGGTGACAGCTATATCGACTTCCCCGTCTGTCTCGTAAGCCGTTACGGGGACGCCGGAAATACCGTGCAGAGCCTGGCGGAAATCGAATGTCGTCATCAACTGGTTTCCTTAAAAATCAAAGGGCATCTTCAGATAGAAAATTTGTGAACGGCTACGCCCGCGACAGGCACATCAAACGCAACAAGCGTACCTGGGGTGGTTGTTCCGTTCGTTTCGGTCACAAGACTCGTGAGATAGATCGTTTTGAGGTCCGGGCCGCCGAAACATGGCATGGTCGGCCCTTTGAACGGCAACTTGTATATCTCGAACAGTTCGCCCTCCGGCGAAAAGCGGTTGAGACGCCCGGCCTGAACGCCGGCGCTCCAGTAACAGCCTTCGCAATCGGTCGCCGCGCCATCAGGCCTGCCTTCGTCGGGTGCGAAATCGTGCAGGCGTTCGGCTGGACCGAGCGTGCCCGTCGCGACATCGAAATCGAACGCCTGATACATCAGACCGCTGCTATCGGAATGATACATGCGCGTTCCGTCCAGACTCCAGGCAAGCCCGTTCGATGTGAACATATCGCCATTGATGACAAGCTCGACGCCGCCATCCGGCGCGATACGATAGAGGCGGGCATTTCCTGTCGGCACGGCAGCCTCGTCGCGGGTTCCCACCCAGAAATGGCCATCGGGGCCGACCTTGCCGTCGTTGAGACGGCTGTCTGCTCGTCCTTCGTCCGGATCGCACAGCAGTTCGAGCGCGCCGTTTGCGGGGTCTAGAAGGTGCACGCCCGTCTTGAGGCCCGCCACAACAAGGCCATTGTCGCAAAGACCGAGGCATCCCACCTGGGCGGGCATTTCGTATCTGTCGAGTTTGCCGCCCGGATGCAGGCAGAAAATGGCGGGGGCGAGAATGTCGACGAACCACAGATTCCCGGTACGCTCATCCCATGCCGGTGATTCGCCGACCTTCAACGGCGTGTCGATGAGAGAGCGGAGTTTCGGCTCTATGATGCGTGGCTGGATCACTGATTATTTTCCCTTGCCCTGTATGGCTCGCCTTTTGAAATGTGGAAAAACGGTTCTAGCTGCCGACGCCCTGAAACATGCGGGCACGGGCCTTTAGGATGTGATCTTTCATTGCGTCATGCGCGGCCTGTTCCTGGCGCGCAAAAATCGCTTCCACGATTGCCGTATGTTCGTTCTGTACCTCGCGCACATGTTGCGGCGTACGCTTGAGGCTGAGGCTGCGTGTCACCGACTGGCCGATCGCGAAATGCGGCTTGAACCATATCCGCACGGTGATGTGGAACTGGTTATGGCTCGCTTTAGCAATGGCTTCGTGCAGGGCAAAGTCCTCCTCCGCACCAAGATCGTTGCGCGCAAGACACTGTTCCAGCGCGGTAATGGCCTGTTCGATGCGGGCTTTGTCGGCAGCCTGCCAACTGCGTGCTGCAAGTTCGGCGGCTGCAGACTCAAGGCCGGACCGGAACTCGAAGAAACGCTGCACATCGGCAAGCGAGCCGACGGGAACCTGCTGCAACACGGATGAATCCGGCTGCTGGCGCACATAGGAGCCGGAACCTTTCTGCGAAACGATAAGCCCGTCGTTGCGCAGCCGCTCCAGCGCTTCGCGCACCACAGGCCGGGAGGCCCCGAACAGCGAAGCCAGATTTTGCTCCGACGGCAACCGCTCGTTCACGGGAAACCGCCCATCAGAAATCATTCCGATGATCTTTTCGTAGATGATGTCGCTCAAGCGAGTCTCGCCTCGAGCGGCGGCGGATGCGGTTTGATTGTCCATCAGCAGCCCTTCCGTTGCAAATCGCTGAAGTTAATGGGTTTCCTGCATTTCAATCGCAACAGAAATACCGGGGTTTTCATGAACGTGGTTACTGTCGTGCCGGTTCTTTCCTCAAACCTGATCCTGAAGACAGGTCTACGAATAAAAAATATGTAAAAATCTGTCAATACTTGTAATCATCTGAAAACGCCCATATGGTCTGCCCTGCCGATGGAGGATCGGTGTGCTGGCTGGCCGGGAGGCTGTTGCGGTTCGGTGAAAGCTGTCTCGCTGCCGGTGATTTTTTGGGAGGATAGTCGATGCGCGATGGCGATAAATTTTCACTGGGCGTGACGCGCCGAACCTTTATGGCTGGGCTTGGCGGCGTCGCCGCCGTGTCCGTCATCGGGAGCTCGGCCCTGGCTGCTGCCGGCAAGGAAGCGCCGGAACTGGCTGCCCTGGTAAAAGACGGCAAACTGCCGCCATTGGCGGAACGTCTGCCAAAAAATCCGATGGTGGTGACGCCGCATGAAAAGATCGGCACCTATGGCGGCACATTGCGCCGCGGCCTGCGCGGTTCGTCGGACCATAACGGCATCCTGCGCATGGTCGGCAACCAGGGGCTAGTGCGCTGGAACATGGATTTCACCGAAGTTCTGCCCAACCTTGCCGAGAAATGGGAGGTCAATGACGACGCCTCGCAGTTCACCTTCCATCTGTTGCAGGGCGCTAAATGGTCTGATGGACATCCCTTTACCGCAGATGACGTGGTGTTCGCCATCGAGGACTGCATCAAGAACAAGGAGCTTTACAGCGCTACCCCGGCGCAGCTCTCCGTCGCCGGTAAGGCGGTCGATGTCGAGAAAGTCGATGATTTCACGGTCAGGTTCAAATTCGCAGCGCCAAACGCGCTCTATCTGGAAAACCTCGCCACGCCGCTCGGCCAGCATCCGACGCTGTTTGCCAAGCATTATTGCAGCAAGTTCCTGCCGAAATACAACACGGCGCTCGATGCCGACGTCAAGGCGGCTGGCGTGTCCAGCTGGACGGAACTGTTCCGCGCCAAGTGCGGCGACATCGAAATTCCGTCGCGCTGGTCGAATGTCGACAAGCCGACGCTCGACCCGTGGGTGGTCAAGGAACCCTATTCCGGCGGCGCGACCCGTGTGGTCATGACACGCAATCCTTACTTCTGGCAGGTCGATACGGAAGGCAACCAGCTTCCCTATATCAACGAAGTCAATTTCGGCATTTCGCAGGATGTCGAATCGCTGATGCTGAACGTCATCTCCGGCAAGATCGACATTCAGGAACGCCATATCAGCGTTCTCGCCAACAAGCCGACGCTGTCGCAGAACATGAAAAAGGGCGATTACCGTCTGTTGACGCTGGTGCCATCGGCTGCGCAGCAGTGCCAGATCTACCTCAACATCACCCACAAAGACCCTGAGATGCGCAAGATGTTCGGCGACAAGTCGTTCCGTCAGGCGCTGTCCATCGCGCTCAACCGCCAGGAAATCATCGACATCGTCTATTTCGGCCAGAGCGAGGGCTATCAGGCCGGGCCGCGCCCGACACATCCCTGGTATCACGAAAAGCTGGCGCGTCAGAACACCGAATACGATGTCGCCAAGGCGAACGATCTTCTCGACAAGGCGGGTTACGACAACAAGAACGGCAACGGCATGCGGCTCCGGCCTGATGGCCAGCCGATTTTCTTCTCGATCGATGTGATCCCGACACTCTATCCCGATCTGGTCGATGCGCTCGAACTGGTGAAGGCGCAGTGGGCGCAAATCGGCGTCGATATCAAGGTCAACACCATCGAACGCGCGCTGTACTACACACGCGGCGATGATAACGCCCATGATGCGGCGGTCTGGCCGGGTCCGGGCGGTCTCGATCCGATGCTCGACCCGCGTGACTTCTTCGCGTTCCACCCGCAGGGGTCGCGCTACGCCATTCCGTGGGCGCTTTGGTACACATCCAACGGGCAGAAGGGGGAAGAGCCGCCGGAAAGCCAGAAGAAGCGCTTCAAACTGTTCGATGAAGCGCGTTCGACGGCCGACCTTGTCAAGCGCGGCGAGAAGATGAAGGAAATCTTCGATATCGCGGCGGAAGAGTTCGAGACGATCGGTCTTTGCCTTGCCGTTGGTGGTTTTGGTATTATCCGCAACAACCTTCGCAACGTGCCGGAGAAAGAACCCGACAGCTGGTCATGGCCCAACCCCGGCCCGGCGTTGCCGCAACAGTTCACCTTCACAAGCTGACACCGCCACATGGGCGTCGCTTCATCAACGCGGCGGCGCCTCTCAGGTTGCTTCGACCACCCGCAAGCCGTCTCGTAGTGGAAGGCGGCGCGTGTGGTAAAACGTGATTGCGAGAACGTCATGCTGCTATTTATCGTAAAACGCCTGCTGTGGATGATACCGTCCCTGTTCGCCGTCAGTTTTCTTGCCTTTGTACTGATCCAGCTGCCACCCGGTGACTACGTGACGACTTACATCGCCACGCTTGCTGCGTCCAACGAAGTCATAGACCACAATACGGCGGCGCAACTGCGAGAGCGCTTCGGGCTCGATGACCCGATGATCGTGCAATATCTCAAATGGATATGGGGCATCATCAGTCGCGGCGATTTTGGCATCTCGTTCGAATGGCAGCAGCCTGTTTCCGGCCTCATCTGGGAGCGCATGGCGCTGACGCTGGTTCTGGCCATAGCAAGCCTTCTCGCAACCTGGGCCATCGCACTTCCGATCGGCGTCTTCTCCGCCGTGCGCAAATATTCAATCGGCGATTATCTTTTTACCGCCTTCTCCTTTTTCGGCCTTTCCATACCGTCATTCCTTCTGGCGCTGGTGCTGATGTATGTCGCGGCGGTGGAATTTGGGGCCGATGTCGGAGGGCTGTTTTCGGCGGAGTACGAGACTGCTTCGTGGAGCATCGCCAAGATGATGGATCTGATGGCCCACATCTGGCTACCAGTTGCGATCCTCGCGGTGTCCTCCACGGCAAGCCTCATCCGCGTCATGCGCGCAAACATGCTGGACGAATTACCCAAACCCTACGTGACCACCGCGCGCGCAAAGGGATTGTCCGAGTTCCGGCTGCTGACGAAATATCCTTTGAGAATTGCGCTCAACCCATTCATTTCCACGATTGCATGGCTGTTGCCCAATCTCATTTCAGGCTCGGTTGTGGTTGCTATCGTGCTCAATCTGCCGACGGCAGCGCCGCTGCTTTTGCAGTCGCTGATGGCGCAGGACATGTATCTCGCCGGCGCCTTTGTGCTTTTGATCTGCGGATTGACGTTGATCGGATCACTCATCAGCGACATCCTTCTTGCGCTGGTCGATCCGCGCATCCGTCTCGAATAGGAGGGCGCCATGAGCGATATCGCCATCACCACCAATACCCGGCCGGACCGCGCTGCCGTCGCCTCGCAATGGCAACTGATCTGGTGGGCGTTCAAGCGCCACAGGCTGGCCATGGCCGCCCTGTTCGTCACCATCGCCATGTATATCGTCGCGCTTTTGCCAGGTTTCTTCGCCATCAACGATCCGGTTCTGCAGAATGCGCGCGCCACCTTCCATCCGCCGCAACGTGTGCATTTCATCGATACGACGGACGGCCTCTCCCTTGGTCTGCATTATTATCCGCTGAAGCTGACGCGTGATCCTGAAACGCTGGCGGCGGTGTTCGTCGAAGATACGGCCAAGAAAATCCCGATCCAGCTATTCGGTCGCGGCTACGAATATTCGGTGCTCGGCCTGTTCACCACGGATATCCATCTGCTGGCCTCGACCGACAAGACCCGACCGCTCTTCCTTTTCGGCGCGGATCGCCTTGGCCGTGATGTTTTCAGTCGGGTAATACAGGGCTCGCAAATTTCGCTGTCCATCGGTCTCGTCGGCGTGTTTTTCTCGCTGCTTCTCGGTGTCGTTCTGGGCGGTATCTCCGGTTATTACGGCGGCCGCATCGATTTTGTCATGCAGCGCGTCATCGACTTCGTTTTGTCGCTGCCGACCATTCCCATCTGGCTGGCGCTTGCCGCCGCCCTGCCGCAGGGTTGGCCGGCAACGCTGCAATATATGATGATCACCATCATCCTGTCCTTGACCGGCTGGGCGCAGCTTGCCCGCGTCGTGCGCGGCAGGTTCCTGTCACTGAGGACGGAAGAATTCGTGGCAGCAGCCCGGCTGGATGGCGTTCCGGAAGGGCGCATCATTTTCCGCCATATGCTGCCGAGTTTTTCGAGCCACATCATCGCCTCGGTCACTCTTGCGGTTCCGGCGATGATCCTTGCGGAAACCTCGCTGTCCTTCCTCGGTCTTGGCCTCCAGCCGCCGACCATTTCCTGGGGCGTGCTGCTTCGCGAGGCGCAGAATATTCGCTCGATCGCAACCGCGCCGTGGCTGTTCCTGCCCGGCGTGGCTGTTGTCGTTGCCGTCATGGCGCTCAATCTGCTCGGTGACGGTCTGCGTGACGCAGCCGACCCCTATAACAAGTGAGGCCCCGGATGAGCGATATTCTCTCGATGAAGCCAGACCGACCGCTGCTTGACGTCCGCAATCTGGTCACCGAATTTCCCGTGCGAAACGGCATTTTCCGCGCGGTAAACGATCTGTCTTTTTCCATCGATCCCGGCAAGACGCTCTGCGTTGTGGGCGAAAGCGGTTCCGGCAAATCCGTCACCGCCCGCTCGATCCTGCAGATCATCGACAGCCCCGGTTACATCGCTTCCGGGTCGATCATCCTCAACCGTGCCGACGGCACGTCGCTGGATCTCGCAAAGCTCGATCCGCGCAGCCGGGCCATCCGCTCGGTGCGCGGCGCAGACATCGCGATGATTTTTCAAGAGCCGATGTCGTCGCTGTCGCCAGTGCACACCGTCGGTGATCAGATCACCGAAGTTCTGCGGTTGCATTTGAAGATGAGCAAGGCGCAGGCACGGGCGGAAGCCATCGAGCTGCTGCGACAGGTGGAAATTCCCAACCCCGAAAAGGCGCTGGATCGTTATGCCTTCCAATATTCCGGCGGCATGCGCCAGCGCGCCATGATCGCCATGGCGCTGGCCTGCAAACCGCAACTGTTGATCGCCGACGAACCGACAACCGCGCTGGACGTCACGACGCAGGCCGAAATCCTCGACCTGATATCGCGGCTGCAAAAGGCGCATGGCATGGCGGTGCTGTTCATCACCCACGACATGGGCGTGGTGGCGCAGATTGCCGATGACGTGCTGGTAATGCATCACGGCGTTGCCAAGGAATATGGCACTGTCGATGAAATATTCCACAATCCGCAAGACCCCTATACGCGCATGCTGATCGGCTCGGTTCTGAAGCTGGAGCAGAAGGCGGAAATCCGGCTTGCCCGCCCGCCGCTCGATCTTGCCGCGGCGCCTATCCTGGAAGTGAACGACCTCTCGATGCACTTCGGTGAGATGAAGGCGCTGGATGGCGTGTCGATCAAGCTGCTTCCGGGCGAAACGCTCGGCATCGTCGGCGAAAGCGGCTCCGGCAAGACCACAATGGGCCGCTCGATCATGCGCCTCTACGATCCGACCGGGGGCGAGATGCGCTATCGCCGGGCGGATGGCACGGTGGTCGATCTTGCCAAAATCGAAGGTGCGGAGCTGAAAGCGGCGCGGCGTGAGTTGCGCATGGTTTTTCAGGATCCGTTCGGTTCGCTCAATCCGCGCATGACGGTGGCACAGGTCATCGGCGAGCCGCTGCTGGTCAACGGCATTGCGAAAGGCAAGGAACTGGATGAGCGCGTCTGCGCCCTGATGGAGCAGGTGGGTCTGGACCCTGCCGGACGTGAGCGTTATCCACACGCCTTTTCCGGCGGCCAGCGCCAGCGCATCGGTATCGCCCGCGCCATCACGCTCCGGCCGCGCATCATCGTTGCGGATGAGGCGACGTCGGCGCTCGATGTTTCGGTGCGTTTCCAGGTGCTGGACCTGCTCATGCGGCTGCAGGACGAACTTGGCCTGGCTTACATCTTCATCAGCCATGACATCGGCGTCATCAGATACATGTGCGACCGCGTCGGAGTGATGTATCGCGGCAAGCTTGTTGAGGTGGGAGACGCCGAAAAAGTCTGCAACGCGCCGGATCACCCTTATACGCAGGCACTTCTGTCGGCCATTCCGCGCCCGGATCCGCGCGACCGCGACCGCACGAGAAGGTTCCGCTACGTCGAGCCGCCCGAGATCAAGAACGGAGCTGCTGCCAGATAACAGCGCGGCTGTTGCTTCTCGCAATTCAAGAGGAAGACCAAAGCATGAAAATCGATCGCATGCGGGTATTCGTTACCCGCGACAAGGACCGCCCCCGCGTTATCGTCGCTCTCGATACCGATGACGGTTTGACCGGCTGGGGCGAATGCTACAATCACGGCCCCGATCTCGCATTGCCCCCGGTTCTGGATTACCTCTACGGCTTTCTTGCCGGGCAGGATCCGACTCGGGTCGAGTATCTCTACAATCTCCTCCTCCAACAAAACCGCTTTCCGCCCGGAGCACTCGGTCTTTCGGCAATCTCAGCGCTTGACCATTGCCTCTGGGACCTTGCCGCCAAGGCGGCGGGGGTGCCTGTCTACAAGCTTTTGGGCGGCGAAGTGCGTGATCGTATCAAGGTTTACGCCGGCGTCTACACGGCACCGGATGCGCAGGCGGCAAGGGAAGAATTCGATCGTCTCAACGAAGACTGGGGGTTCACAGCCTTCAAGCTAAGCCCATGGCGCGTCGATATTCACGCCCATCGCTGGGGTGAGGTGGTGCGCAGTTCGGCCGAATACTTCCGCTCGCTTCGCGAAACGGTGCGGCCCGACTACGATATTGCCTTCGATGCGCATGCCAAGATTTTCGAGCCTGCTGCCGCTCGTCAACTGGGCAATGCGCTTGCCCCTTACGATCCCTTATTTTTTGAAGAGCCGTTGCGTCCGGAAAATATCGAGATGTGGGGAGACCTGAAGCAGGGGCTGAACTGCACGCTGGCAACCGGTGAAAGTCTTTACAACCGCAATGACTTCCTGCGTCTTCTGCAAGTCCGGGGCGCCGATATCATTCAACCCGACATCTGCGTTGTCGGTGGTATTTCGGAAATGCGCCGCATCGCCACGCTTGCAGAGGCGCATTTCGTCAGCATCGCGCCGCACAACCCGATGGGGCCGCTCGCCACCGCCGTCAACGTGCATTTCTCCGCCGCCCAGCAGAATTTCCGTATTCTTGAATACAGGTTGCCGAAAGGGCAGTGCTATGTTTATGGCGGCACCGACCTCGAAAAACGCGAGGATGAAACGCGCTATGTTGTCGACCCTTATCTGCCAAAGGATGGCTACCTGGAACTGAGGCCGGACCGACCGGGTTGGGGAGTCGAGATGGATGAAAAGGCCATGCAGGAAGATGGCTATGTTCACTGGCAGCGACGCGTGCCAAAACGGCCTGACGGCTCCTATGCTTTTGCCTGAAACGGTTACGATTGCCTTCAGGCAGCTTTCGGCCCGCCTCCACCCTTCCTGGGGTGGAAGGATGACGCATCTGCACCACGAGGATCACGGCGATATCCTGGTGCCGACAGCGGGGGAGTCTTTTGACCCGTTGAACTGGCCGAGGGCAGGTGCCTATCCGCTCATTCCTTACCACAACAGGTTATATGGCAGCTCATTCGTTCACGCGGATATCCGCCACGACCTTCTTCCACATCCCGCCCTTTCGCCTGATGCCATGCATGGACCTGCTCACCGACGATCGTGGGATATTTCCAGCCTGGCGGCCGATCAGTGCACGCTGGTGCTTGACTATAAGGCGGATGCTGAGTGGCCATTTTCCTTCCGCGCTGAACAATCTTTTATGCTTGAAAGCAACCGTTTGACGGTGGAATTGTCGATAACCAATCTGGAGAACCGGCCTGTGCCGGTTTCGCTTGGCTGGCATCCCTATTTTTCGGCAGAATTGGGCTGCGACGCCAGCACCGATGCCAAACTGCAATATCCCCTCGATGTGCAGAACGTGCCAACCGGCCAGCAAGCGGTGCCCCGCTCGAAACCTACCATTCCTGCTACGACGGGATACACCTTGCACTTCACCGACTGGTCATATGCGCGCATCGGTTTTGACAGTTTTTCACTGTTGCTCGAGGCCGATCCTGTTTTTAGCAATCTCGCTGCCCACCGTATGGACCGCTATCTTTGTCTTGAACCCGTTTCCATGGTCGCCGGAGCGCTTGGCTTACCGGAACCAGAGCGAAATGGCCGCGGCGTCGAAACGATCTCGCCCGGTCAACGACTGTCTGGGTGTATTAGGCTTTCTATTGAAAGTTGACAGGGGCGTAGGTCCCTCACGCACATAACGGCTATTCCGGGCGCTCCGCCTGTCTTGAATCCTGCGCAATCAGTAAGGTTATGCGTTCCTATCTCAAGGATATCCCCTGGCGATCAACGTCTTCCGAGCTGCGGCGTATGCCTCTTGCAGCGCCTAGTGGCCTTAGCCCGTCAAGAGGTGTTGTCACGCTAACCGGCTCGCCGTTGCCCACGTTTTGGATTGGGCGCGCAGTCGATCAGGATGGCGTCGTTCTCGAAGAATTATTACAGAAGCGACGTGACAAAAGGGAGGCCAAGCGCCTACTCGTGTCTTTGATGAAGCGCTGTGGTTTTGCTCCCTAGCGGATCATCACTGACAAGCTGCGCTCCTACGAGTGCGGCAAATGCGGACGTGGCTGCCGGCCTTAACAATTGGTCGCACAAGAGCTTCAATAATCGGGCCGAGAACAGCCATATGCCGTTTCGAAACGAGAACGAACCCTGCAGGGTCGCCGATCGCCCGGAGCATTGCAACGGTTCGTTTCTATGCACTGCGCTACCCACATCGCTTTTCTGTTTCCGCCCGCCGCCGCGCCGCAAAAACAATTCGCTACCGCCTCGAAGCGTTCGATAGATCGAAAATTGCTGCCTGCATCGCTTGAAAATTCGAGCCGCTGCCTTTCTCGGCCTAGGTAACTTAACGTGACAACATCCCATGAGGTTATGCTTCAAGCCGGCGTCTGTCGTGCGCTCGTCCGCAGGCGAATGTAACGACATTATCTTTACGATTCTTGTAAAGATAATGTCGTTACGCTATATAAATGGGCTTGGATAGGAGTTTCCCATGCCGACCTCACACACGGGTAAGAGCCCGGACGCAAGTGTGCCGCTGAATATGCGCATTAAACCTGCTACTCGCAACTTGATCGATCGCGCCGCAGAGTTGCTCGGCAAAACGCGCACAGATTTCATGTTGGAAGCTTCCGAGCGCCGTGCGGAGGAGGTGCTGCTCGACCGTACAATCGTCACGGTAAGCCCCGAAATTTATGCCGAATATCTTGCCCGTCTCGATGCGCCTGCTCAGCTCAATGAGCGTCTAAAGCGCACCATGTCGACCAAAGCGCCCTGGGATGAGGCGTGACTCTCAGCGCACCAGTCCCCTTGGTCGATCATCACGAACTGGCCGAATTCAATTCTGGAGTACCTGAACTGGACGACTGGCTTCGGCGCCGCGCCCGGGCCAATCAAGCAGGCGGCGCGTCGCGGACCTTTGTCGTGTGGGACGAGAGCCGCGTCATCGCGTACTACGCCCTGGCCTCTGGCTCCGTGAAACCGCCGGAAGTGCCTAGCCGCTTTCGGCGCAATATGCCTGATCCAATCCCAGTTGCAGTGCTTGGCCGCCTCGCCATTGATCAATCCTGTCAAGGGCGTGGTATCGGTAGGGCATTAGTGCGCGACGCGGGTCTGCGCCTGCTGAATGCCGCGGAAGTGCTCGGGATCCGCGGCGTGCTGGTCCATGCGATTTCTGATGACGCACGAGCCTTCTACGAAGCCGTCGGCTTCCTGTCTTCTCCGTCCGATCCCATGATGCTGATGGTCGGATTGGACGACCTCAACAATGCGCTGAATACCTAAACGGAATTCACCAATAATTTTCGATTGAGTCCATTCCACTGTGTTTCTAAGCCAATGGGAATGCTCCAGAAAGTCCGACAACAAATGACGTGCGGTTGGTTCGTACCCCCATCAACAGCGTGCGACATCGAACCAATCACAGCGTCGACCGCATGCTGTTATCGAGAATGCTCTAAGTTCCATAATAGACTGGCTTGGACCGATTCAATATCGATATGTAGTGTTGCCCAGACTACCCTCGTTTCTATCATGGCCAGCCCCCACTCCGAGCGAACTTCTTACCGTTCAAAGTGATAGACAGCGAGTGAGAGATGTTGCGCAACCTTCGCTGGTGGCGATTGGCGATGCCGCTCAGTAACAGTCATTACCCTCAAATGAGTGAATCTCGACGCAGTTTGACGAACTAGTCAATTGCAATCCTGCCACATCCGTACACGACAAGGGTCAGTGCCATGGCGGCCCAGGGAAGATAAAAATTGGCCCAGCCGTCTGGAACGGTCAGCTGGATCACTGCCGTCATGACCAGCAGGCCAAGCGCGGAATAACGTGTGAAAAGGCCAAACACCAGCAAGACAGGAAGAACGAGTTCGGCAATCCCTGAAGCCGTCGCCATCACCTGCGGCATGGGTATGAGATCTGACTGCCTTTTCGAGACGAACACATTGGGCGTCATGGCCATGGTGCAGGCTGTCATTCCCCAAATGCGCGAGCGTCGTTCGGGCACCATCGTCAACGTCACATCCAGGGTGACGCTGGCAGCGATGCCGTTGGCGGCCGCCTACACGGCAAGCAAGCAAGTCATCGAAGGCTTCACCGGCTTGCTGGCTTTGACCAGCCACTGCGAATTTCCTCCAGAATGGATTAGAGTCCGGCCCATTAAAGGACGGACGCATGAAGAAGCAGCGATTTACGGAAGAGCAGATTATTGCGGTGTTGAAGGAGCAGGAGGCTGGCGCGAAGGTGGCCGACCTTTGCCGCAGGCATGGAATTTCAGAAGCAACGTTTTACAACTGGAAAGCCAAATACGGCGGCATGGAGGTCTCTGAGGCGAAGCGGCTGAAGGCGCTTGAGGACGAGAACGCCAGGCTGAAGAAGCTGCTCGCCGAACAGATGCTTGATGCGGCCGCACTCCGCGAGCTTCTCCAAAAAAAATGGTAGGGCCCGCCGCCAAGCGTGAAGCCGTCACGCACCTGAAGACCGTCATGGGGCTTTCGGAACGGCGGGCCTGCCAGATCATATCTGCCGATCGCAAGACGATCCGTTACCGGTCGAACCGACCGGTGGAGACCGAGTTGCGAGCAAGGCTGCGCGAGTTGGCTAATGAGCGACGGCGTTTCGGCTGCCGTCGACTGTTCGTCCTGCTTCGGCGGGAGGGAGAGCCGTCCGGCGTCAATCGCATCTATCGGCTGTATCGCGAGGAAGGGCTTTCAGTACGCAAGCGGAAGGCCCGACGCCGTGCTGTCGGCACGCGTGCTCCGATCCTGGTCGAAGCGAAGGCAAACGCCCGCTGGTCGCTGGATTTCGTCCACGACCAGTTCGCCTGCGGACGGAGGTTTCGGGTGCTCAACATCGTCGATGATGTGACGCGTGAATGCCTGGCAGCAATTCCAGACACCTCAATCTCCGGCCGCCGTGTCGCACGGGAGCTGACGATGCTGATCGAACGACGCGGCAAGCCCGGAATGATTGTCTCCGATAACGGCACCGAACTCACCTCGAATGCCATCCTTGCCTGGTCGAAGGATCACAAGGTCGAGTGGCATTACATCGCGCCGGGAAAGCCCATGCAAAACGGCTATGTCGAGAGCTTCATGTATAGACGGCCCCGCGGGCGCAAGAGGCTTTCTGCAAGTTTAGGTCATCATTCGGGTGCGTTCATGTATACGGCCTTTAGATGCGACCGATACTATGGTCGCTGGCCCTGATGGAGTACGCGGATCGAGGCCTCATCAACGGGTCGCGCTTGAATGGGCGCTTAAAGCTCTCCGGGCTTGCTCGATCCTCAGCTCCGCTGAATGACCATCTTTTGCTTCTGCACCTTACGCCATCTGGATTTTGGGTTGCTGCCTTACGTTGTCTTAGCGTGTGCCTCTCTGAACATCTCTCCACTTGTCATCATCGCCCAGATGATCCGAGCAAGCTTGTTGGCCACGGCGACGGCCACGATTATAGGACGCCGTCGTTGCAGTAAAGCGTCGATCCAAGCTCCATCGACCTTCGCTCGAGCCTTTGGATATCGGACGATGTTCCTGGCACCGATCACAAGCAGATGACGTAGGTACGCATCCCCCTGCTTAGTGATTCCGCCCAATCGAGTTGTGCCCCCGCTGGAGTTTTGACGTGGTGTCAGGCCCAGCCAGGCGGCAAACTCTCGGCCAGAGCGGAACATCCTCGCGTCCGGAACGGTCGCCGCGATGGCTGTAGATGTAATTGGACCAACACCTGGGATCGACGACAGAAGGTTTGAGACTGGATGTGAACGACCGATCTCTGCCAGCTTTGTCTCAATTCCCTCTATCTGCGTGTTCAACTCCCCAACCATGCGGATCAGGCTTTTCAATGCGAACCGAGCTTGTTCTGGCAACGAGGATGCGACGTCCTCTATCGAAGGCATTATGGTCTCGATGCGTTGTCGACCTTGACCAAAGGTGATTCCAAATTCAGCAAGGTGAGCGCGGATTGCGCATACTGTCATGGTCCGTTGTCTTACCAGCAGGCCTCGAGCTCGGTGTAGCATCAGGAAGGCCTGGTTGGATTCGGATTTGATCGGAACGAAGCGCATGTGAGGCCGACGGACAGCCTCACAGATGGCTGCGGCGTCGGCGGCGTCATTCTTCGCGCCACGCCGCACATACGGCTTAACGTACGAAGGAGGGATTAATCTAACTTCGTGGCCGAGCTTCATCAACTCGCGAGCCCAATGATGCGCTGTGGCGCAAGCTTCCATACCAACAAGGCATGGCTTGGCATCCTGAAAGAACTTGATCATCTCGCTTCGGCGGAGCGCGGCGGTTTTAACCACTGAGCCCCCGGCATCCACCGCATGGACGTGAAAGTTATGCTTGGCCAGATCGAGGCCTATTGTGCTGGCAATCATATCAAAGGCTCCTGTTTGAGTTGGCTCGTCACTATACGACCAACCGGTTCGGAGCGGGGCCGTCTTCCCCATCAACGGGCGAATGCGTGACGAATTGCTCAACGAAAGCCTGTTCTTCGGCCTTGATCATGCCCGAAGCGCCATCGCTGAATGGGCCGAAGATTACAACAATTTCCGGCCGCACTCATCGCTCGGATATCAGACCCCGGCCGACTATGCCGGGTCCATCGCCGCAACCGGCTCCAACGCTGCGCAAAATGAAAGCTTCGCGTTTCCGCCGGTTGCTCACACCGCGCCACTTGGCGTATTCAAAACCGCCGGGGCTCTAATCGCCACTGGATGAAAGTTCAGTGGCAGGTCAGCTTATCAATTGGCGTACTTTGAACTACGCGCAAAGGTCGTTGAGCTTGGCTACGCACCGACGAAAAGCTTCGGGCAAAACAGTTCGGTTCGAGGGCATGATCCCTGCGGCCTATGCCGATTTCGCAAGACCGGTTTTCGAGGCATTTGCTAACCCTGCGCTGACAACAAGGGAAACGGACGTTGCCGATGCAATCTGGGCAGCCGTGCATGATGCCAGCGGCCAGCTCCGCTTTCCCGCCGGCGCTGACGCGGTCGCGCTTGCCGTTCCTCCCGGCCAGAACACAGCAGCCTGACCGGCCAAGTCCAAGGGGCTGCCTTGCTCTCTCCAAGGCACTCGACCATTCCTGGGTCCCTCGAAAACGGCAAAAGGTGTTTACAAACTTTGGACCATCCCAAGCGCATTCACGCACATATCTTGCCCGCGCCGCCTCGCGGATTTTACCGAAAGGCGTGGGCACTCGGATTCGCTGATTGCCGAAGCTGCCATCGCATTGTTTGTCCGCTTCTGGCTGGCCTCGACCACTTCTCTTCCGGACACAGCTCAGGCCGCCGCGCGCGCCAACGGTGGCGAGCGTTATGACAAATTCCTCAAAGCTCCGGGCGAGCGGGTTGCTACCGGACCAAGGCTCAGTCAGGACGTGCCAGGGGACGAAGAACTTTCAAACAGAGTTCCACCTCGCCATATAACTGGATTTTTTATGGAAAGTTTTGCTAAAGGAGAAAGTGAGGCCTTTACCAGGCTTCACTGTCGTACTGCATGATGGAGACAGCTCGACCGTAGAGGGCAATGCTCAAATATCCATGTCGAGAATTGTCGAACGGTTCTAAAAATGGTCGGAGACAAGAAGAAAAATATACTTGAGAGCTTCGCAGCCAGTTATGGAGAACTGTTGCGGCATCTCTCTCGTCGCCTTGGTCGCGATGTGGATGCTGACGATGTGTTGCAGGATACGTTCCTGCGACTTCAGAGCATTCCCGTCGAAACTGACATCAAGAACCCGCGATCCTATCTTTTTCGCATGGCCGATAATCTGGCAACGGATCACATTCGCGGCCGGCGGTCCCTTGAGCGATATTTATCTTCTGGAGAGCTTCCTGATTCCGTCGATGATAGACCGTCGCCGGAAAGGGTCGTGGATTACCGCCAGCGTCTCGGCCGCCTTGAACAGGCCATTTCAGAATTGCCCCCGCGACAACGACAGGTTTTCCTGATGCACAAGTTTGATGGATTGAGCCATGCCGAAATCGCCCGCGACTTGAAGATAACAAAAAGCGCCGTCGAAAAGTTGGTTATGAAGGCGCTTGCGCACTTGCGGGACCGGCTTGGCGATCTCATTGACTAGAAGTTTCGAAGAAATATGCGCGGCATGGGTGAGGTGCTGTCCGGTCAGATTCGTCTATATGTCGGATATCTGGTTCGGGAAACGTTGCCCCAGCTTGCGCAAGGAAACAGCCGGTGGCCACTATGGCAACAACGAACAACGATAAAAGACAAAAATCGCGCGATGAGGCGCTGGCTTGGTTTGTGCGCCTAAATTCAGGCGATGCAACCGAAGCGGAGCGGGCCGATCACGTCGCATGGATGGCCTCCGATCCTCTGAACCGTGCTGAATATGCCAAGCTTGGTGGCATCTGGTCCTATCTTGACCGGATTCCCGATCCACGCAAGAGCGCGGTTGGACAAACACCCCGTCGCCCGCTGGCATCTCGCCGTGCCTTTCTAGCCGGAGGTGCTTCCGCTGTCGCCGTAGGCGCCGTTGTCTTGGTCGCAGGTCCGCCGGATTTCCTGACGAGCGATCATTTTACCGGAACGGGTGAACTGCGCAGTGTAACCCTTGTCGACGGAACGACGGTCGAACTGGATGCGGACAGCGCGATCTCCCTGGCCTATACCGATGCGGTCCGTACTGTACGCCTTCTTCGCGGCCGTGCCTTTTTTGATGTTGCCAAGGATGCCAGACGCCCCTTCACCGTTCTGATTGCCAATGGCAGTACTACTGCCTTGGGAACGCGCTTCGTCATTCACGAATGGTCCGGCACCGTGACCGTATCCGTCGAAGAGAGTGCTGTTTCCGTCAGAGGACCGGATCACTCCGATACCGTCGTCAATGCCGGGGAATATGTCACCTATGACGATGAACGGCTTGGCAAGGTTCAACCCGTCGATGTGGAATCTGAAACTGCATGGCGGCGCGGTAAGCTGATTTTTGAGGATCGCCCGCTGCGACAGGTTCTTGCCGACGTGAACCGTTATCGTTCGGGCACCATCCAGGTCACTGAAAGTCGTCTGCTGAATATGCGCGTGAGCGGCATTTTTGACATCAGCAATCCTGATGGCGTGCTTGAAGCGATCCGGACGACTTTGCCGGTTCGAACCTTCCAGCTGTCTCCCTGGCTGGTTGTTCTGCATCCTGCTTGAATAAGAGGGGCGGGCTGAGTTTTCCTCCCATTTCGACCCTTTATCAAAACTTGACGATTATTTTCCACTTTGGGGGTGAGGTGGTGTACCTCGAAATCCGTCTTTGCATCGGACGGGTGCGTTTGCACTCGTGAAATACGCAAGGACAGGAGTTTGACAGGGGCTATGGTGAAGCAGTTTGGGGACAGGTCATCCGGCAAGGCAAACAGACGGATCGGCGGGTTGGGTTTGGCACTTCTGGCGTCAACGGTGATTTCCTTGATGGATGTTACCATTGTTCGGCCCGCAGCGGCGCAGCAGGCATCCGCCACTATCAGTTATTCCGTCCCGTCAGGCGCGCTCGGAACCGCGATTTCCCGCTTCGGTGACCGCTCCAACCTTCAGGTTCTTTATCCGGCCAGCCTGGTGCGCGGCAAAACATCGCCCGGTGTCTCGGGAAGTCTCAGCCGGGATGAGGCACTCGGCAGGCTTCTCGCAGGCACGGGACTGTCCTACCGCTTCACCGCCGCCAATACCGTAACCATAGTCAGTCCCTCAGCGATGTCGAACGCTGGCGCCGCGGTGGATGACTCGACAGTGCTCGAAACCATTACGGTTCAAAGTCACGGTGCGACCACAGAGGGAGCTGGCTCTTACACGGCTGCAAACGCCACAATCGGCAAGGGCGAGCAGGAAATACGCCGTATCCCCCAAGCCGTTTCAGTGGTCACACGTAAGCAGATGGACGATCGGAATGTTGCGACGATCGATGATGCGCTCGAAGAGGCCCCGGGCATTTCGCTCTACGACAGCCCGATGGGGTCGAGATATGTCTATTCACGTGGTTCGGTCGTTGACACGATGCAATATGATGGCGTTGCCCGCAGCACCTATTACGCGCAGGCGAACAGTTTCAGCGAAGACATGGCAGCGTTCGATCGCGTTGAGGTTTTGCGTGGCGCAGCCGGTTTGCTCCAAGGCGTCGGATATCCCGGTGCGACGGTCAACATGGTCAGGAAACGGCCGCTCGACAAGCGCCAGCTTTCGGTCTCCCAGGATATCGGTTCGTTCCAGAACTATCGAACCGAAGTCGATGCGACCGGTCCCCTAAATGAGCCAGGATCATTGCGGGGTCGCATTGTAGGTTCATTCAATGACCGCGACTACTTCACCGATACCGCGAAAAGCCGTAACGTTTTTCTTTACGGGATCCTTGAGGCCGACATAACAGATAATACGACCGTGGCGTTCGGAGGCAGCTACAAACACCGGACGTCGACCCCCTGCTTCACGGGACTGCCGCACTATAGTGATGGGTCCGATCTTGGACTTTCTCGCGATACCTGCCTTGGCCAGAGCTGGAACTACTGGGACACCGATCAGGTATCGCTGTTCGCGGACGTCACCCATGACATCAATGAGAACTGGAAGTGGAAGACCTCCGTCGATTACTGGCGCGAGCAGCATGACGTGAAATACGAGTACTCCGTTGGCGCCATCAACCCGACAACCCTTGCCGGCTCTTCTATGATGGGTAGCCTTTTTGACATGGAAACATCGAACGTGGCTTTCGACAGCTATCTCGATGGAAAACTGGATCTGTTCGGCCGTACCCACGACGTCATTCTGGGGGGCAGCATCAACAGACTGGTTAGCGATAACGAATTCGCCGTCGCACGACTGGGAATTGCCCAGAACGTCTTTGATCCCATTTCTATTCCCGAAGTTGATGACAACTTCATCATCGCCAATCGCATTAATGGCGGCAACACACGAAACACGATCGAGCAGCAGGCACTCTACGGCATGACCCGGCTGAGCCTGACGGATCCGCTGGCCGTTATTCTGGGCGGCCGCGTGAGCTGGTACAAACACCGGTCGGTTAGTCACGAGCCCGGTGTCCCGTCTTCTTCCTATCAGGAGAAAGGTGTTTTCACCCCTTATGCAGGCATTGTCTACGATCTCGACAACAACTGGTCGGTATATGCGAGCTACACGGATATTTTCCAGCCGCAGACGAACGTCGATGCTTCGGGACAGACGCTCGACCCAATCCTTGGCAACAATTACGAAATCGGGATCAAGGGGAATGTGCTTGACGGGCGGGCGAACACGTCGGTTTCGCTTTTCCGCAGTACGACAAAGAACCGTGCCGTTTTCGATGATGACAATTATCCATGTGCTTCTTCCCCAACCGGCGAATGCTCCATTGCGGGAGGAAAAGTCCGAAGCGAAGGTGTTGAGCTCGAATTAAGCGGGGAGTTGTTCTCCAACTTGCAGGTGGCCGCATCCTACACCTACACACACAAGACGCTCATCGCGGGTGAAGAAGACTACGCTTTCAACAGGACAATTACGCCTGACCATCTGATCAAGATCTGGGGTGACTACAGTTTTACGGAACAGTTAGAAGGTTTGACAGTCGGAGCCGGTGTCCGCTTCCAGTCGGAGACAAGCCGAACAGTTGGAACTACCAGGGTTACCCAGGAACCCTTTGCCGTTCTTGGTGCCCGGGTCGGCTACAAGTTCAACGAAAACGTCCAGGCGGCTCTGAGCGTCGATAACCTCTTCGACACGCGGTACTATCAGACGGTGGGAGCCCCGGGTTGGGGTAGCATGTATGGCGATCCCCGGACTATCACGCTCAGCCTTAAAGCAACGTTCTGAGGTCCTGATCGTGAAAGAAAAGAAGGACGCCGTGCTTGAGCGGCGGAATTTCCTTATGGCGGCTCTGGGAGCGACCGTTTCGTTCGGATGGTCTGCTTCGGCTACGTCGTTCGACAGGCATTTTCCTGTATCCGTTTCGCATGCATTTGGGACAACCATCATCCCCGAACCGCCTAGGCGCATTGTCACATTGGGTTGGGGCGGCGAAGATGCCTTGCTGGCTCTCGGCGTCACGCCGATTGCAATGCCCAGCTACGGCCAGTTTCCAAATGGCGTCCTGCCGTGGGTCGCAAATAAAATCGGTGATGCCAAGCCTACGCTTCTGAACCAGGGCCTGATCGACTACGAGGCACTCGCCCTGCTCAAGCCCGACCTCATTCTGGCAATTCGGACGAACATCAATGCCCAGGCCTGGCACCGCCTACAGCAAATTGCTCCAACGGTCGCCTATCGATCCGGCCCCTTGCAGGCGGACTGGAAGGAAATCACGGAACTGGCAGGCGCCGCAATTGGGCTCTCCGGACAAGCAAGCGACCTGATTTCAGCGACCAAAGTCCAACTTCGGGACCTTGCCAAGGCTAATCCGCATATCCGCGGCAGGACGTTCGTCTTTGGCAACTACTTCCCGGCGAGCAACGCCATCGACGTCTACCTCCCGCCCGACGGGCGGGTCGCATCACTATTGGAACTCGGCTTACGGATTGCGCCGAGTGTCTTGTCTTTCGCGTCTTCGACAAGACGGAAGATCGGCGCCAGCATCAGTCTGGAGTTGCTGGATACCATAGAGACAGATCTCTTGATCTTATGGTTCCCGCCAGGCGCGCGGCTGGAACTGGAGGGGAATTCGCTGTTCAAGCGGTTCTCTCCGGTCGTGAATGGTGGATATGTCCCGCTCGACGATCCACTGGCGGTGTGGGTCGCCTGCAATCCAAGTGTTCTGTCCATACCCTATGGATTTCCGAAGTTCGCAAGTCGTCTCGAGGGCACTTCAAAACACAGCGTGGGGATAGACCGTTGAGTACAGCGTCAATGCGGGCGACTGTTTTGTCGCGAGTGTGCCTTACCCCGTCAATGGTGCGTATAGTGCTTGGTGGAGAGGATCTAGCGCATTTTTGCAGCACAGATGCACCCGACGAATTTATCTGGTTGTCATTCACAAAGCCGGACATGACGACTGCGGGTCGTTATTTCACCGTACGGCGATGGGACATGGACAATCGCTGCCTCACGGTCGATTTTGTCAAGCATGACGTCGGTATCGCCACTGAATGGGCTCAACGGGCCTGTGTTGGCGATGCAATAGAAATCTACCTGCCTCGTTCGCGCTTTGATCCGCCTTGTCAAGGTGCAATTCTCCTAATCGGTGACTACACTGCCCTGCCGGCGATAAGTCGGATCGTGGAAGAGTTGCCACACGATCGCACTGTTATTGCGCATGTCGAAATTCCCACCGTTGAGGACCGCGTCGAACTTCCGGCTGGGGGAAATGTCGCGGTTTTCTGGCATGAATCATTCGGCAAAACCCGCAATGCAACCGAGCTTGTCGACATCGCCCGAACGGCGACCTTTCCAGAGAATACTGGCTACGTGTGGATCGCAGGCGAAGCGAAAGCAGTTGCGGAATGCCGTCGACATTTTCGCGATATATGTGGCATCGACAAGTCCCGGATTACGGCGGTTGGTTATTGGGTACAAGGGCAGTCACGCGCATGAGTACCGTTGTCCCTACCCATCAAGAAAAATGCGGCTTGGCCGGGATTATGCCACGGCTGTTCGGTCTGGTGGTCGGTCTTGTCCTTTTGGGTGCCATGACGCTGATCAGCCTTTCGATCGGAGCACGGCCAATCGCCATTTTGACGGTTTTGGAAGCTCTGTTCACCTATGACACCAACCTTGCGGAGCACATCATAGTGCATGATTACCGCCTTCCGAGAACCTTGCTTGGTCTGCTTTGCGGTGCGGCTTTTGGTGTATCTGGTGCACTGATCCAGGCGGCAACGCGCAACCCTCTGGCTGACCCGGGTTTACTGGGCGTCAATGCCGGTACCGCCTTCTTCGTGACACTCGCGGTCGGTATGCTCGGCCTCTATTCCATAGACTCCTATCTCTGGTTTGCATTTCTGGGGGCTATCACGGTCACGCTCGCGGTTTATGCGCTTGGCGCGGTCGGCTCGGATGGCGCGACGCCGGTAAGAATGGTTCTTGCCGGCGTCGCACTGTCGGCCGTTCTCGGCGGTATCGGTTCCGCTATCACACTGCTCGATCCGCAAGCCTTCGATTCCATGCGTTTCTGGTCGATAGGCTCGATTGCGGGAAGGGATATGGAAATTGTCACGACAGTTGCCCCGTTTATCGGCGCTGGGCTTTTGATTGCATTGACTGCCGCCCGGCCACTGAACGCCGTGGCGCTCGGCGACGATCTGGCGCGTTCGCTCGGCGCCAATATTCTTAGTGCCAGGACAATGACGGTTATCGCCGTGACGCTGCTTGCCGGTGCGGGCACGGCTGCTTGTGGTCCTGTCGGTTTCGTCGGTCTGATGGTGCCGCATGTGGTGCGCTGGTTTACCGGCCCAGACCAGCGCTGGATCATTCCTACGACGATGATCTACGCACCGCCGCTCCTGCTGGCTGCAGACGTTGCAGGGCGTTTGATCCTTTATCCGGGAGAACTCGAGGCTGGCATCGTTACCGCCTTCATCGGTGCTCCGGTACTGATCCTGCTTGTACGCAGAAAGAAGGCGAGCGGGTTATGACGCTTCACTCTTCTTCGCAGATCGATTTTGGCCGCACCTTGGTCGCGGTTCGGCTGCTCTCGGGCCGATTGTCGTTCCTCATTCATGCCCGTGCACTAATTGTAGCCACGCTGCTGCTAACGCTGGCGGCCTTTATCGCAGTGGCATCGCTTCTGGTCGGTAAATATCCCGTCACCTTGTCTGAAGTGCTTGGTGCGCTCGCGGGCCAGGGCGACGACATGGTGCGGATAATCGTGGTGGAATGGCGTCTGCCCCGTGTGGCGCTCGCTTTCTTGCTAGGGGGAGCTCTGGGAATGAGCGGCGCGATCTTCCAGAGCCTCACTTGCAATCCCCTCGGCTCGCCCGACATCATCGGCTTCTCCGCCGGCTCCTATACAGGTGCACTGGTCGTCATCCTTCTTCTTTCCGGCGGCTACTACGAGACGGCGGCCGGTGCGCTGATCGGCGGCATTGTCACCGCCACGGCCGTCTACATTCTCTCGTGGTTGCGCTGTGGGCAGGGCTTCCGGCTGATCATTGTCGGTATCGGCGTGGCGGCCATGCTCGGTTCCTTCAATACATGGATGATTCGCCAAGCCGAGCTTCAGGTGGCGATGAGCGCCGCCATATGGGGAGCGGGTTCGCTCAACGGTCTCGGCCTCGAACAGCTTCTGCCGGTCGTCGTCGTGCTGTGCATCGTGGTGCCAATGACACTCTTCCTTTTCCGGCCGATGCGTCAGCTCGAGATGGGTGACGATGCGGCGAGAGCATCCGGCGTCAATGTAAACAGGACGCGGCTTTTACTGACGGTGCTCGGGGTGGCGCTGACGGCAATCGTCACGGCCGCATCCGGTCCGATCGCCTTCATTGCGCTTGCAGCACCACAGATCGCGCGGCGTCTGACGCGCTCCGCCGGTGTCGCACTAATCCCGTCCGCATTGACGGGCGGGCTTTTGCTGCTGGCCGCCGACTTCGCAGCACAGCACGCTTTCGGCGTCCAGCTTCCTGTCGGTGTGATGACGGTGAGCGTCGGCGGCCTTTACTTTGTCTGGCTTCTCATTCGCGAGGGCCGCAAATGACCTCTACCAACATCCATACCACTTCTGACAGACTGCGTGCCGACGCTGTCACGCTTCGCTATGACGAGCGAACGATTTCGCGGAATCTGTCGGTTGCCATTCCCGATGGCTCCCTCACCGTCATCGTCGGGCCGAACGCGTGCGGTAAGTCCACGCTGCTCAGGGCATTGTCACGGCTGCTCGCGCCTTCTGTCGGTCAGATCATTCTCGATGGACGAAGCATCACTGATCTCGCCGTCAAGGAAGTGGCTCGCTGTCTCGGCCTCTTGCCGCAATCGTCTGTTACGCCGGGAGGCATCACCGTCGCCGATCTTGTGGCGCGCGGCCGCTACCCGCACCAGTCATTCTTCCGGCAATGGTCGAAGGCCGACGAGGAAGCCGTCGTCAAGGCGATGGAAGCAACTCGCGTCACGGACCTGTCGGATCGTCTGGTGGATGAGCTTTCCGGCGGCCAGCGCCAGCGCATCTGGGTTGCCATGCTGCTGGCGCAGGAAACACCGATCCTGCTTTTAGACGAACCGACCACCTTCCTCGATATCGCCCACCAGATCGAATTGCTCGACCTGCTGGCCGATCTCAACCGACACGGTCGCACCGTCGTCGCCGTGCTGCACGATCTCAACCATGCCTGCCGATATGCCTCGCACCTGATCGCCATGAAGGACGGCGCTATCGTAGCCGAAGGAAAGCCGTCCGCCATCGTCACCGAGAAACTCGTGGAAGACGTCTTCGGCCTGCCGGCCGTCATCATTTCCGATCCGGTGTCCGGAACGCCGCTGATCGTTCCGAAAGCTCGGCAGAGGCTCGATACGGCGAAAACCGCACAGGTCGCGCCTGCCGACATATCTGTTGGCGCAGGGAAGGAGTTACCTCGTGACTGACTTGCTGAAGCGTCTCAAGCTTTTACTCGCAGCTGAACTTTCTTCGTTGCATTCATGCGATCCAGTTTCATTGGAAACACCTTAATTCTGTGTCCACGAAACCGGCAGCAGGCCAATCTATGTAAGCTTGAGATTGGGTTCAGACGCATTTAAGAATACAGCGCCTCAGAACGTCTGGACGGACCTTTTTGCCGAAAACATGCAGGAAGGTGATACTCTCAAGGCCTGCGCTAGAGTTCGAGCCGCCTCGGGTATGCCATCGACGCCCTCTTGTTGAGGCACAAAGTTATCTTGGATTTGGCATTTGGAAATCCGGCCCCGACGTACTTCTTACACAGGTCACTGATCCCGGGCCAGTCGTTCATCAACAGAGTCATCGCCAAGTGGCCTAAAATTGCCCGGTGCGGGGACCCAATCAAGTGACATCGCAGATTCCACTCGACATGGCTGAAGGTGAAGATTCCCCAGCAGGGCTGCCTCGAGTGCAATTAAAGCTACAGGCGTGGACACGGTGTTTCTTCACGGAATGCCACTGTATTTTTGCTCTGTTTGAACCTGCATACCCAGTTCTCGGTATGCCTGAAGCAGTTAACAGACGACAGCCCTTGAGCGAGAAGCCGCCATTGATATCTTGCCCGAACGATAGCGGCAGCATGTGTATTGAGGAGTACGCGGCCGCGTCCGGGGAGGATATCATGAAACTTCTACTGGCCGTTTCGCGCGCCATTGATGCTGCCAATTCAGCAATTGGCAAAGCAATTTCCTGGCTGCTTCTAGCGGCTATTTTCATTAGCGCCATCAACGCGATCATGCGCAAGGCGTTTTCTATGAGCTCAAACGCCTGGCTTGAATCACAGTGGTATTTGTTCTCTGCAGTGTTCCTCATTGCTGCCGCCTACACGCTTCTTAACAACGAGCATGTGAAGGTTGACCTAGTCTACGGAAATCTTCCGCGCAAAGGGCAACTGTGGGTCGACATTCTCGGGACGATCTTCTTCCTCCTGCCTTTCTGCCTCATCACGGTCTACCTCTCCTGGCCGGTCTTCCTGCAGAAGTTCGCCTCCGGTGAAGTATCAAATAATACGGGCGGCCTAATCCAATGGCCGGTCTGGGCACTGATACCGATCGGCTTCAGCCTGCTCTCCTTGCAGGGAGTGTCAGAACTCATCAAGCGCGTCGCTATCCTGCGCGGCGATATTCCTGATCCGGTTGCAGCGGCGGACGCCGAAGCGGCAATGCTCTGATCGAAGGAAAAATAACAATGGCATTCCTTGCGGAAAATCTCGCCCCGATCATGTTCGCGGCGCTCATCATCGTGCTCCTGCTGGGTTATCCGGTGGCCTTTGCTCTGGCTTTTGTCGGCTTTTTCTTCGGTTTCATCGGCATCGAACTCGGCCTGCTACCGGCAACCCTGTTTCAGGCCATTCCCGATCGCATATTCGGTCAGATGTCCAACGAGACGTTGCTCGCCATCCCCTTCTTCACTTTCATGGGCCTGATCCTTGAAAAGAGCGGCATGGCGGAAGACCTTTTGGATACGATCGGCCAGCTGTTTGGACCAGTACGTGGCGGCATTGCCTTCGCGGTGATTTTCGTTGGCGCTATTCTGGCGGCCACCACCGGCGTTGTCGCCGCCTCGGTCATTTCGATGGGCCTCATCTCTCTTCCGATCATGTTGCGTTACGGTTACGACCGTAAAATCGCCGCCGGCACAATCGCAGCTTCCGGCACGCTGGCGCAGATCATACCGCCAAGCCTCGTCTTGATTGTGCTGGCGGACCAGCTCGGTCGCTCGGTAGGGGACATGTACAAAGGCGCCCTCGTTCCGGGTCTCTTGCTCGTTGGTGCCTACACGCTCTACATCATCGTGACCTCGATCATCAGTCCGGCAAAAGTGCCTGCACTGCCTTTGGAGGCACGGACCCTGCGGGGCAGCAAATTGCTTTTGAAGGTGATCACCTCGCTGGTGCCGCCGCTCGTCCTGATATTCCTCGTGCTTGGTACGATCTTCCTCGGCATCGCCACGCCCACGGAAGGTGGCGCCATGGGAGCGGTTGGCGCACTCGCCCTTGCGCTCGCCAATCGCAAGCTCAATTTGGGCCTCATTCAGCAGTCGCTATACGCGACGGCAAAACTGTCGTCCTTCGTCCTGCTCATCTTGCTCGGCGCGCGCGTCTTCTCCCTGACTTTCTATGGCGTGAACGGCCATGTCTGGGTCGAGCATCTAATGACTTCGGTTCCGGGCGGCGAGATCGGATTTCTGATCGTCGCAAATCTGCTGGTTTTCTTTTTGGCCTTCTTTCTTGATTATTTCGAGCTGGCCTTCATTATCATCCCGCTTCTGGCTCCGGTCGCGGATGCGCTTGGCATAGATCTGATCTGGTTCGGCGTCATGCTGGCGGTCAATATGCAGACCTCTTTCATGCATCCGCCCTTCGGTTTTTCGCTGTTCTTTTTGCGGTCCGTCGCGCCGACAAGGGCCTACAAGGATCGCATCACCGGGCAGACGATCCAGCCAATCACATCGAGCCAGATCTATCTCGGCGCCATTCCCTATCTTTTCATCCAGCTCGCCATGGTCATCATCATCATCGCGTTCCCCGGCATCGTGATGCACTACAAGTCGGGCGCCAAGGTGGCCGATCCTTCTGCCGTTCATATCAACGTACCCATGCCCGGCGCGGGAACGGACGCCGATCCTTTCGCCAACCCGTTCCTCGCGCCCGGCAACACGGCGCCGAGCTTCGGCAAGCCAAGCACACCGTGACGATTGACCGGGCAGGCAAGCGCCCGAGCACGCCACCCGTATTCAACAGGAGGAGGTAAAACTATGAGGGATAATCCAGGCCGCAGACAATTCTTGTCGGGCGGTGTGCTTGCGGGAGCGGCTGCGGCTGCTTCGACGCTTGCAACACCGGCAATAGCCCAATCGTCACCGACCGTTCGCTGGCGTTTGACGTCAGGTTTTCCGAACAATCTCGACACAATTTACGGCGGTGCCGTTGTCATGGCGAATGCCTTGAGGGCCATGACGAGTGGCAAGTTCGACATCCAGGTCTTTCAGGCCGGAGAGATTGTTCCCGGCGCACAGGCCATCGATGCCGTAAAGGCCAACACGGTGGAAATTTCCCATACCTGCGGATATTATTTCACAGGCAAGGATCCGACATTCGCCATCGGCTCGACCATCCCCTTCGGCCTGAATGCCCGTCAGCAGAACGCATGGCTTTACCATGGCGGCGGCAACGAGGCCTATAATGAATTTCTGTCCGACTACGGCGTCATCGGAATTCCTGGTGGTGCGACGGGCGCCCAGATGGGGGGCTGGTATCGCAAGGAGATAAAAAGCATTGAGGATATCAAGGGCCTCAAGATGCGAATTGCCGGGGTCGCCGGGCAGGTGCTTGCGAGGCTTGGCGCCGTTCCACAGCAGCTTCCGGGCGGCGACATTTATCCAGCACTGGAACGTGGTACCATCGATGCTGCGGAGTGGGTCGGCCCTTATGACGACGAAAAGCTCGGTTTCTACCAGATCGCGCCCTATTATTATTATCCAGCGTTCTGGGAGGGTGGTCTGACGATTCACTTCTTCGTCAACAAGGATCAATATGCGGCCCTGCCTGACGAATACAAGGCAGCGCTTGACACCGCCTGCAAGGCGGCCAACATCAACATGCAGGCTCTCTACGACGTCAAGAACAAGGATGCGATCCGCTCGCTCGTTTCAAAGGGCACGCAGCTTCGCCCGTTACCCCGGGACGTGCTCGACGCCGCCTATAAGGCAACCTTCGAACTCTATGACGAGTATACGCAGAAACATCCCGCATGGGCCAAAATATATCCCGGCTGGAAGAAATTCCGCGACGAGAGCTATGAATGGTTCCGCGTCGCCGAATATACCTATGACAGCTATGGCTATGCGATGCAGACTGCCGGCAAATAAGCTGGCATAATTGATGTCGAGGCCCCCGGGTGACAACATTCGCGGGGCCTCGATCCCATCGCGCTATTCCTTGATGAGCCCGTGGTCTATCGCATAGCGAATAAGACCGGCGGTCGTCGCAATATCCAGTTTCCGCTTGATGTTCTTGCGATGGGTTTCCATCGTGCTCTCGGCGATATCCAGCGCCACAGCGGCGTCGCGGTTGCTTTTTCCCCTTGCAATCAGTAGCAGAACGTCCTGCTCGCGGGTGGTGAGTTCCTTCAACCTGCCAGTGGCGCTCTCCATCAGCACGTCCCGGACTCCTGACGAGAAATAGGTGCCACCCGCCGCAACGGTGCCGATAGCTACCACTATTTCCTCGGTAGCCACATCTTTCAGGATATAGCCGGCGGCACCATACATCACCGAGGTCGAAATATATTCCCGGCTATCATGCATCGACAGCATCAGCACCCGCGCTGAAAGCTGTTTTTCCTTGAACAGTTCGAGCGCATCGATGCCATTGATCTGGGGCATGTTGATGTCCATCAGCACCACATGGGGTTGCGTGGCCACAGCCGCGTCAATACCCGCCACGGCAGACACTGCGGTTCCAACGACAGTGATGTGCTCGTACGTTTCGAGCACCGCCTTCAACCCGTCGAGGATGAGAGGATGGTTGTCGACAAGAAGAACCCGGATAGGGTGAACGTTCATTCCGCAGCCTCCTGCACACGGTGGCCGGGGTCCTTCATAGCCGTCATGGGCAGGACCGCTCGCAGAACCGTTCCCTTGGCAGAGCTTTCCACATCAAGCCTGCCCCCGAAATGGGTCATGCGTTCCTGCATGTTTCGCAAGCCAAGCCCCTTGTCGGTCGCCATTTCGCTCTCTTCGCGGGTGGCCGGAAATCCGCGGCCATTGTCGCTGACGATCATCTGCACGCGTTCATCCCGGCTGGAGAACCTGATGGTGACCCGCGTCGCATTCGAATGACGCTCAATATTGGTCAGCGCCTCCTGCGCGACACGATAAAGGGCGACACGGGCTTCCGGAACTAGCATGTGCTTGAAGGCCACCGATTCCAGCGTTGCCGCGATACCGGTGCGTTCGGAAAAGCTTGAAATCAGTGCTTCTAAAGCCGCGGTCAATCCCAGGTCATCGAGAACACGTGGGCGCAGGTCGTGTGAAATACGACGGACCTCCTTGATCGCCTCGGTCAGTGCGGCGGCCCCTTTGCCGATAGCCTCTACAGCACCGACATTGTCCGGCGTCACCTTGCGCCGTGCAAGATCGATTGCGAAACGCACACCGACAAGATTTTGAGAGATGCCGTCATGCAATTCCCGGGCAATGCGCAGGCGCTCCTCCTCCTGTGTATCAATCACTCGCTGCATCAATTCCTTGAGCCGACCATCCGCCATCCTCTGCTGGCGCAGATTGAGCAGCATGCAGGTGGCAAACACCAACAGCACGGCAGGAACTGCAAACAGCGCAACGATCAGAAAATTCCAGGTGATGGAATGGCGCAATTCTTCCTTGGCCGCCGCGGTCGCTGCAAAAACGTCATCCAGATAAACTCCTGTCCCGATCATCCAGCGCCACTTGTCGAGACCGGCCGCAAAGGACAGCTTGTCGGCCGTTTTCCGGGTCGACGGTTTCTCCCACTTGTACTGAACAAGCCCCCCGCCTTCTTTTGCCTTAAGGATCAGGTCGTAGATGACCCGATTGCCATCAGGATCATAAAGATCCAGCCAATTATTACCCGGACGGAAATTTTGCCGCGGATGAACGACGTTCAACCCGTCATAATCATAGACGAAAAAATAGCCGTCCGTGCCGTAGTCAAGGTCCATCAGAATGCGCTTGACCTCTTCCTTTGCTGCGTCGTCACCAGGCCCGGCCTTGTCATAAACGGAGCGGATAGCAGATAGGGCAAGATTGGTGAGGTTGAGGAGTTCCGCCTCCTTAGCAGCAAGCATGTTTCGTTCAAACGCGTCGATACTCGTGCGCGCCAGCGTCATTGACTGCCATGTTATGAGTGCCGTGATGATGATGATCGCAAGCACTAGAGGCCCTATGGCCAGCGCAAGGATCTGGTTTCTGAGTCTCATGCGGCCCTCCGACACATTCGCTCTGACGCACCATCACCTAACAATAGTTCGCGCGGCAAGTCGAGCATGTCGGAGGTGATTGCAGGGATAGAGCATAGCACTGGGCACGTGAAGGACGTCAGCCTATTGTCAACTCTGATGTAAGGTCACAATCATCGAAATGAGCCGATATATTGACCTATCAGATATTTCAGGTGGTTCCGGGTCAACCGGCCACCGCCTGTGGCAGCTTTCGAGATGGCGTCACCGCCGCTGCGTGAAGGCAACAGGTTGCTCGAGATCTGCCTGCCAAACGGCCGGCAGCGACGATCTTGGCCGCGCTTGATCGGACTGTCCTTGCCCGACTGTTGCCGGTCCTGGACGCGTCATGATCGCCTTTCCGGGCGCGTGCCGCGACTGAATTTTTTCATTGTATTCGTGGGCTCCAACTCCGTTAGAAACACCTTAATTCCAGTGTCCACGAAACAGGCAGCACGCCAGACAAGCACTTGCGCCGTTGCGACCAAATAAAGCTTGTTGAGCCTGCTCGGACCTTATCGCTAATTCAGCCTGCAAAAATCGGCATTGTCCGGCGCCTCCTGCAAGCCTTTGCAGGAGGTACGCTTCAGTTTGCCGTAAGCAGTTGAGGCGCGAAATTCGATCTCGGCGCTCAATGCCGGCTTGACCCTTTTCGGGTCAGAGGCCCGAGACGCAGGTAATATTTCCGTTAAGCCGTCACTTGATTGTCTCGCAACTCAGCTGGTTTTCAGCCGGTTGACGCCTGCTCGATAGAGTGAGAATAATCGCCCCGGCGACACCTGAGACAAGTGATCCCATCAGGATGCCGATCTTCACGTGATCCTGAACAGAGGGATCGTTGAAGGCGAGCAAGCCAATAAACAAAGACATCGTGAAGCCAATACCGCACAAAAGAGCAGTGCCCGTAACCTGACCCCAGCTCGCCTGCGCAGGAAGTTGTGCAAGCCCAAGCTTGACCAGTAATGTGACGACGCCAAGTACTCCGACCAGCTTGCCGAGCACGAGACCACCTGCAACTCCCATTGTCAGAGGCTCGCTGAATACCGACAAGCTAAGGCCGGAGAGCGAAACGCCAGCATTAGCGAAGCCGAAGATCGGCACGATGATGAACGCAACAGGCTTGTGCAGCGCATGCTCAAGGCGATGGAGTGGGGATTCTTCTGGCGCTGCTTCTGGCGTGCCAGGGGTAAGCTTCAAAGGGATCGTCAATGCCAGCATGACGCCAGCAAGCGTCGCATGAACGCCTGAGGCAAAGACGAGCACCCAAAGTACAGCTCCCACCACCAGATACGGCCACAGTACCTTCACCTTCATCTTGTTGAAAATGAAGAGATTACCCCAAACGAGAGCAGCGCCAATGAGAGCAGTAAGGTTCAGATCTGCCGTGTAGAACAGAGCAATAACGATGACCGCTCCGAGGTCGTCAATGATAGCAAGCGCCGCAAGGAAAATCTTCAGCGACGCCGGAACACGTGATCCGAACAGTGAGAGGACACCGAGAGCGAATGCAATGTCGGTCGCGGTTGGGATCGCCCATCCCTGAAGTCCTGCCGGGTTGTCGCGGTTTAAAAGAACATAGAAGAGCGCCGGAAACAGCATGCCGCCTGCAGCGGCAGCACCGGGCAGGACCCTGCGGCTCCAGGTGGAGAGTTGGCCGTCCAGCATTTCACGTTTGATCTCGAGTCCAACCATCAGGAAAAACACAGCCATCAGGGCGTCGTTGATCCAGTGCTGGAGGTTGAGAGGCCCGATGTAGACGTACAAGATATGGAAGTAATCCTCAGCCAAAGGTGAGTTGGCCGTGATGATCGCCAAAAGCGCGACGGCCATAAGAACAAGGCCACCTGAGGCCTCATTGTCGAGAAACTTGCGAAGTGTGGAATTAATGCGACCTGGATTTGATGTCGAAGACACAGGTTCACGCTCCCTTAGCTGGAAGTTGATCTTAGTCTCCGTGGATTTCGGGGGAACCCGCAGCGCACGCAGCACGCGCTGTAGGCCAGCTTTATACTAAACCTCTGATAAGGTTTCCACAAAAACCGAGGCCGTAATCAAAAAACCGCATCGTTTGCGCGATCTTACGGCTCACTGATTGTCATTCGGGCTTTTCAACGGAATTGCCAAGTTGTGTGGTGTTGGGTGGCATCGACGCCGTGTCTCAAGCTGGACAACCGCTCAGGAGCGATCTGGCCGACCGCACGCCGAGCACCTTTGAATTCGTCAATTTCAGCGACTAGAGACAGGATTTCGGGCGTGATCCGGACAGTCGCCGTCTTTAGAAATTCCATTTCCCCATCTATTCCCATCCAATATTTCGGCAGAGCTTGTCAGATCTGACTGTTGATCGTGAGCCTTCCGATTGATGAGTCGGCCCCTGTATCCACTTATGCAGCGAGACGAGAGAAGATGTGCCAGAACGACAGCTCTCAAAAACTCGGAACCGACCTCCTGTGAACCGCGCCGGATTTGCCAGAGGCTCCACTTTCTCAGAAGTTGGAGCCTTCGGCAAACCCGGTGCGGTTCAGAGACCGCCATTTGCGCGGGCTATTATACGAAGCGGCTTCGGTCGTTCTCACGCGCAGTTCCAAACAGAGTTCATTGCGAACACGGGGGCTTCAACTGCGAGAGGGGATCAGCTTTTAAAAGAGCTGCCGTGGCTGTCGCGCGGAAGCTAGCTGTCACCATGCTGAAAACCGGAGAGTTCTTCAATCCGACTGCGGGCATGACCAAATAGTACCTGATAGCGCTCAATAACTGAGCGCTTGAAGCGGCCCTGCCGGGACGTGAGCCGTGCCATTCCGTTGATGGGGTTGCATCGCTTTCGCAGCTGAATGAGTCGTCCACATCGAAGGCTCGTGCTGCGTGGCTCCATCATGCGGCGACTGATGTCGACCGCGAAGACAACCATGCACCCGGCAGCGATCTTCAGACAAATTCAAACTTGACGCCCCAGCTGCGATTAGACAACCCCATCAGTTCAGTCCTCTAACTTTAATACACCGTTGATGCCAGGATGAGCGGCGTTCGTATCCTATCAACTGGCCGATTTTTGAATAGCGAGTTTGACGGCTCGACTGCCTTCAAGGCGAAAAGACACTTTGTCGCAAAACGGAGTGGACTATAAAAGCCAGCTTCGTCATGAAAGTCTTTTCTGAAAAAGTTTTGGTTATCCTCGGGCTTCGACAAGTGAAAGCAAAAGGCGCTGCAGCTTGAAGAGCGACGTTAGAAATCGCGACGCGCTTTAAGCATTTTATTCAATCAGTCGCTTCGCCATCACGATCGATGGTGTCCGGTCAATTTCCACAAAGCCGAATTTGGCGTAAAATGCTACGACCTTTTCGTTATACTGATTAACGCCTAGATGGACGCCTCTTACGTCAGACCTCGTCAAAGAATCCAGTTGATGTCGCAGTAGCGACGACCCATGGCCGCCATTTTGGATCTCAGGAAGAAGATTGATATGCAGATGGGCGGGGTAGGGCCGCGTGACCTCAGCCGGGGTCTTTCTTGCGCTTCGAATATAGGAAAGGACGTTCTCATCCTCTACTGTCCGTGTTTCGAAATCGCGGAGCTCTTCCAGCAAGGACGGCCACCATGCGGCCTTGAGCCAATTTTCATAGGCAATCGTATCGGGTGCGGCGACACAGTAGCCCATGACGACGTCATCCTTCGTCAGCACGAATGCAGTTTCTGCGCAGAAGCGGACATAGGGCAGCGCCCATAAAAGTCCGGGAAGTCTCGGGTCAGAGTAGTATTGTGATCCGTCTTTGCCTTGATCTGAAGTGCGCACACATATGTCGAGGATCGCCGTCTCATCGGACGGTCGGGCGTTGCGGATGGTAACGGATGATAAAGACGCTGGCATGGTCATAATCGCGGCCTCAGGCAGCCACATGCGGGGTGCGAAGCGCGTCATCGAAGCGCTGCCAGGTTTCAGCAAGCTCGATGGTGCGCCGGACACGGCGTGCCTCATCGATCTTGATTGCCACGAGCCCCGCTTCCAAGGCTGAGACGATATTGACGGGCAGCGGAGAGGCCTCGGTCAGATGCCTGTAGATATCCGAGGCCATCTGATCATCTGCGCCATAGTGATCGCTTTCGTGCCCCTCGTAACGCCGCTCGACTAGCTTTTCGCCTGTTATTGCAGAGTGCACCTCGAAGCGATTGCGGATGAAATCGCCTTCGGCCATTCCCTTGCTACCGATCACGCAGAAGCGGCGGAACTGATCTGGAACGTTGAGATTGGTATGAAACGTCATCGTCGCCCCGCCACTATATTCGATAATCGCGGTCTGATAGTCGATAATATCGCCGTCACTCTCAAACACCGCGCCACCCTCTAGCCAGCCGCTCGGCTTTTTATAGAATTCCCGCTGTTGAAACGCGGAGAACTGATCCGGTTTGTTTTCCGCGATAAACGACTTTCGGCCGCCGAAGCTGGCAACGGCCATCGCCCGCTGCCCAACAACGCTGCCATAGAGGTCGAGATCGTGGCAGCATTTCTCCAAGATAAACGGCCCAGCGTAGCGCGTATGCCGTCGCCAGTCCCGCATGAAGAATGCTCCGTGGTAGGGTGCGATATGCTCGGATGCCTCAATCGACGTGATGGCGCCGATTTGACCTTGCGTCTGGGCTGCGCGCAGATCCCGATAAAGGTCAGAGTACCGCAGAACGAGCCCCACCATAACACTTTCATCGCCATATTCGGCAAGCAAACGCGCCATCGTCATCGTCTGGTTTTCGTCGATCACCACCGGCTTCTCCGTGAAAACCCGCACGCCTGCGCGCAATCCGGCGGTGATATGTTCCAGATGGAAAAGATTGGGCGAGCCGACCATAAGAAGATCCGGCTTCGTCTGCGTCAGCATAGCCTCGATGGTTTCGAAACGTCGCGGCGGTGCCATGCCTGCGGACTGAATGGCTGGCAGCCCAGCAGGCTGCGGGTCCATCAAGCCGACAATTTCCAGTTCAGGGCAGGCCTTGCGGAAGGAGGCAATGACATTGGCAAGCCGAAAGCCGAGCCCGGCAATTGCGATTTTCATGTTTTAGTCCTGTCGGCAAGAGTTATGTAAATCAGGATGACGTGTCGTCATCCGTTGGGGCGCCTGCGACCCGATCGAAGCGTCTTTCGAAATCAATCGTCTGGCTGCGTCCGCGCATGGATGAGAGGCGCCTGAAGTCTGGGCTGCCATGAGCAATCACAGGTAGCATGGCAGCGCCGATCGCGGCGGCCTCCGGCCCTAGAGCGCCAGCACACAGCCGGGGAATTTCGCGGTGGCTTCGGGCGCTGACTGACGGCAAAAGGGGATAGGCCCGGTCGATCAGGGAATTGATGAGCGCTGGTGGAAAGTGCCCTCCAACCACGATGGTCTGCGGGTCCATGATGTTTTCAAGCAGCGACACCAGCAACCGCAGGCGCTTCGAATTGAGATCGAGCCATCGCATCAGAATACTGTCGCGTTGAGCGTAAAGTTTCTCCAATGCCCCAGGCCGCGCAATCTCCTTGCTTTCGCACGACAGCATCGCTGCAAGCTCGTCGATCGAAAACGGTGTCTGTTTCCCCGCATCTGGATTGGCAAGTTCCGCCGGCCATGTCAGGAGACCGATTTCTCCGGCATTGTTCCAAAATCCCTGGAGCGGCATGCTGTCATTGATAATGCCTGCCCCAAGTCCGTGCCCGACGAAAATATGGACGTAGTGGCTCAGTCCTCCGGCACTTCCCACCCTCAGTTCGGCAACTGCTGCGGCTGTGGCGTCATTCTCGATGATTGTGGGGAGGCCACATGCATCTTCGATGGCTTCCGCCACCGGCATACGGCTCCACGCATCCCAACCCGGCGGGCCGACGGGATGTTCGAATTCCGCCTCCTGCAATGTGGGCATCGCGATGCCGATGCCCCAGGCGGGACGATCCACCGTAACCGACTGCAGACGCTGTGTCATATCGGCGATGGCACGGATGGTGTCGGATGGATCTTCGAGCGATGCGGATGCGGTTTCGCGACCCAACTCCCGCCCCGCCAGATCGCAGACGATGCCCAGAAGCCCGTCGCGATCCACGTGAATACCCAGGCAGCAACCGGCCTCGGCCCTGACCCACATCTTCTTTTGCGGCGCACCGCGCGCGCCCTCTTGTTGGATGGTTTCCACAACCACTGAACGGTCTATCAGGTCCTTGCAAATATTGGACATGGTCTGCGGCTTCAAGCCTGTCACATCAACAAGGTCACGCCGGCTTATGCCATTGCCGGATCGGATCAGATCGAAAACGAGGCGACGGTTGTAGCGGCCGGAATATGTGTGATTGCTGCCCATCAAGCTCATCGGGGCCAATTCCTATTTAATAAATTAAATGGAATTTATCAGCCAAGCCTATGGGCGTCAAGCAGTTCGCAATGCAGATAATCTTAGCCTTCAGTCATAATACTGTAACGTAATGACCGTAATTCCGCAAAAAAGGCGGCTTGATTTTTAATCTGGTAAATGGATTAATGGGGTCGCCTTCTTCTCAGTGACTTTAAAAAGGGAACATAGTCATGCTGAAATGGACCTTGCGGCGTATCATAGCGGGCGCGTTGGCGTCGGCGTCGATCATCAGTGTTGCGAATGCCGGAGAACTGGTGGTCTACACCGCTCATGGGGAGGCGACATCTGCTCCCATCCTCGACGCTTTTGCCAAGGAAAATCCGGATGTGAAGGTGACCGTCGTGCGCGGCGGTACTGGCGAGCTGATCGAGCGCCTGCGCGCAGAAGGTGGCAATTCCTCAGCAGACGTCATGTGGGGCGGACCGACGCAGACCTTCGAAGAGAATGCAGCGCTCTTCCAATCGTTCGAAAGCAAGTCCGACGCCGACATGGTGACTAACGATCCCAATCACATCTGGCATCCGTTCACGGTGCTGCTGCAGCCGCTGGTCGTCAGCACCAAACGCGTCGAGGCCGGCTCCATACCCAGGACGCAGAAAGATCTCGTCTCACAGGACTTCGCAAAGAACGGTGGCCTGATTATTCCAGACCCTGCAAAATCCGGCACCGGCTATGTCATTCTTTCCGCTCTTGCTGGCAATTTCGGTTGGGATTTCGTCGGTCAAATGGCCAAGGGTGCTCGCATTGCTCCCGGTTCCGATGATGCCTTCAACGCCGTACGCGACGGTGAAGCAGCAGTTGGCTGGATTAACGAGGATCTGGGTGCCAAGTGGAAGGCTCAAGGTCTGCCGATCGAAATCGTCTATCCGACCGATGCGGTTACCGGCCAGATCGATGCGCAAGCCATCGTCAAGGGCGCGCAGCACATCGAAGACGCCAAGAGCTTCATCGATTTCCTCGGCAGCAAGACGGCGCATGAAATTGTTCGCGACGCCACCGTTCGACGCTCGGCACGCAAGGATGTAACGCCTCCCGCCGCTCTGCCTGACATGGCTACGCTCACGATCGTATCCGCTGTCGATCCGCGCCCTGTGGTCGTGGCTCGCTTTCAGGAGCTTCGCGGAAAATGAAGGTGCTGCGCGACAATTGGCTGATATTTTCAATCGTCGCGCTCGTGGTCTGCGGCCTGACGATTGTTGTCCCGCAGGTTCGCCTCATGGCAGCCTCCCTCCTGGAGGAGGGCGGCCGTTTTACTCTTCTGCATAATAAAGACGGCTTGCAATTCGTGCCGGAAATGACCGCCCGATACAGCGTTGCTAAACTTTCTGACGGCGTTGCGATAATGCTGAGTTCGACTGACAGTCTGACTGTAGACGTCCAGGATGACCGAACGCTGCGCCTCTCTTCGCAACAGCCGATTTCGGTTGGTAAGGACGAGGCAGGTTTACTTGAACTCGATCTGGGCTCGGCTCGGTTCACGCTTTCGCAGCAGGCGCCCCGGGGGCTATTCGCGACAACTGCACCAGCGCCTTTAGACATCAACGCGCAGTCGCTCAACGCCGTCCTGCTCTCACATGCCGCGAACGCCTACATCACCTTCGAAAACAAATCGCTGTCGCTCTCTGCTGTCCACTATACCGACTTCTTTACACGCTCGGAAACCCTTTCCGCCACGGTAAACAGCCTGCTGATCGCGTTGACGTCCACCGGACTTGCCGCTTTGATCGGCGTATCGCTGGCTTATCTTATCGCACGTTACCGGGTCGCGGGCAGCACTGCTATCGTCTTTCTTGTCACTATGGCGTCCGTGTCCCCACCATTTCTGGGGGCGTACGCCTGGCGCTTGCTCCTGGGACGAAACGGCGTTCTGACCAACTATCTCGGCCTCGATGTCTCGATTGTCGGCTTGCATGGCGTCATTTGGGTCATCACCTGGCTGGTCTTTCCAATCATCTTTCTGCTCAGCCACAGCTCGTTTCAGAGTTTGGACGCTGGCCATATCGAGGCAGCGGAAAGCCTTGGTGCCAAGCCGCCTCGTGTGCGCATGACGGTCGAAATTCCGCTGGCTCTCCCCGGCATCATCACCGGTCTCTATCTGGCAACGATGGCAGCCCTGTCTGACTTCGGAACGCCGCGCATCATTGGCCTCGATGTCAACGCACTGCCGGTTCTGATCTATACGTCCTTCCTGAGTGAGGCAGGACGCAATCCGGCGCTTGCGGCCACAGGATCGATTGTGCTCATCACCATCTCGAGCCTGTTCCTCATGGCGCAGCAAATCTATTTGGCGCGACGCGGTTTTGCCGTGGTGTCGTCGCGGGCGCTGGAACGCAAGCCGCTATCGCCTCTTGCTCATGTCACAGTGCTTGGCGCGGTCATCATTGCCCTTCTCATGGCATTCACGCCCCACCTGACGGTGCTGGTTTCCAGCTTCATGGAATGGCGGGTCGGCCTACCCAGGGCGAACTTTACGCTGGAAAACTACGCCACTATGTGGCGCACCGGCATGGGGCCGGCTTGGGTGACCTTGTCGCTTGGTATTGCCGGAACGCTGGCGGCAACAGCAATCGGGTTGGGGATTGCATATGTGATTATACGCAAGCGCTACCGGATCATTGCCCCCGTTCTCAGCCTCACCGTCATGATGCCCTATGTCATTCCCGGCACGGTGCTCGGTATCGGTCTCATCATGATGTTCAACAAGGCGCCGCTGCAACTGACCGGCACCTGGTTCATCCTTCTCCTTGCCTATCTCATTCGTAACCTGCCTTTTACGGTGAAGGCGTCGGAGGCGGCCCTGAGGCGCGTTCACCCGGCTCTCGAAGAGGCCGCAATCAGTCTTGGAGCGCGTCCGTTCAGGGTGTTCTTCACCATAACGGCACCTCTGGTTCTGGCGGGGGCGGTAACCGGTGCAACGCTCACCTTCCTTCACATCGTCACGGAGCTGTCGTCTACCATCGTTCTCTATCGTCCGCCGTGGAAGCCGATGACAGCCGTGATCTTCGAGAACACTCTGGTCGATGCCGATTTCGGTGTCTCCGCAGCACAGACCATCCTGCTGATGCTGATCATTTACATCCCTCTCTATTTCATTGTCCGCTACGGCCAAATTCGAGGAAATTCCGGTGGTTGAAACCTCATCTTCCAAAACTCCAACCCAAGGCTGCGAGGTCGTCATCGACGCCGTCTCCAAGACCTTTGGCAATCATGCAGTTCTGAAAGACATCAGCCTCACGATCAGGCCCGGCGAATTCTTCACGCTGCTAGGGCCGTCCGGTTGCGGCAAGACGACACTTTTGCGCGCCATTGCAGGATTCCACCCAATCGATGGCGGAAAAATCCTGTTCAACGGGCAGAACGTGACCTCGCTCGCCGCCTGGGACAGAAATATCGGCTTCGTCTTCCAGAACTATGCGCTATGGCCAAACCAGACCGTGTTCGACAATGTCGCTTACGGGCTCAAACTGCGTAAGGTTCAGAAGAGTGAAGTTGCTGAAAGGGTTCGTGCCGCACTGGCCCAGGTCGAGCTTCACGGCGTCGAGAAGCGCTATCCCGCAGAAATGAGTGGGGGTATGCAGCAGCGCATCGCGCTGGCGCGTGCACTCGTCATCAACCCGCCGCTGCTTCTCATGGACGAGCCCATGTCCAACCTTGATGCGCGTCTTCGCGTGGCTCTTCGCCATGAACTGCGCAGTCTGCAGAAGAGGCTCGGTCTTACAGCAATCTATGTGACGCATGATCAGGAAGAAGCCCTCGAAATGTCGGACCGGATCGCCGTGATGCAGAATGGAATCGTGCAGCAGCTTGCAGATCCCGAAACAATTTATTCGCGACCGGCGAACCGCTTCGTTGCCGAGTTCGTCGGCAGCGCAAACTTTCTGGAGGGAGAATTTGATGAGGCCGGCTTCCAGATGGCTGACGGATCGCGACTTCCTATCACAGGAAGCGGCCACCGCGGTAAAGGCACACTTGTCGTGCGTCCCGAACAGGTAATGACCCGCGAAAACGGCAGCGCTCTCGTCAATGCAACGGTGAAAGATCGCCGCTTCATGGGCAAGGCCTGGACGCAGAGCCTTCGACTTGAGAACGGTGCGACCATCTCGGTGGAAACACGACACGCACTCGATCTCGACTCGCGCGTCAGTGTGGATTTCGAGACGATGACTTTTCTACCCTCGGGAGTATGAGATGGCGGACCTGTCGCTTGACGAACTGATGCAGCTTGCATTGTCCGCCGCACTTGCCGGAGGCGCTGAACTGAAGACGCATTTCGGCGCCATGTCCCGCGATAGTGTTCAACGAAAAGCTTTGGGTGATTATGCGTCCAAGGCGGATCTTGCTGCCGAGGAGGCTATTGCCGCAGTTCTGGCAAGGGCAGGTGATCGCTACGGTTTCGTGGGTGAAGAAACCGGTACGCGCAAGCCAGACGCACGACGCCGCTGGGTGGTAGACCCGCTCGACGGAACCAGCAACTTCATCTGGGGCATTCCCTATTTTGCTGTCAGCATCGCTCTTTGCGACGACGATGGCGAAATACTGGGCGTCGTCCTTGACCCATTGCGGGACGAGATGTTCACGGCAGTTCGAGGGCAGGGTGCCCGGATGAACGGTAAGGAACTGACACGATTGGAAGAGAAAAAGCCGGAAGAATCCATCATATCTCTATCTATGCCGATCCACGGACAGTTGAAGTCGATGGACCGCAGTAGTTTCTTCCGGGCCCTCGATGCCATCACCAACGAGACAGCAGGCATCCGCAGACTTGGCTCGGCCGCACTTGATCTCGCATATGTTGGCGCGGGCAGGCTAAATGGCTATTTCGAAGACGGCCTTAGCCATTACGACTACGCGGCTGGAAAGATTATTGCCCAGGAAGCCGGAGCGCTTGTTACCTCGCTTAGCGGCGGTGTTGTAAAGGACGGCGGTTCACTGTTGGCGGGAACGTCATCCATACATCAGTGGCTCAAATCCAAGTTTCAGCAAGCGGAGACTCCAAGCTGAAAGGTCTCACAACCGCAAGCCGCTTTTGATGTCGCAACTGTCAAGCTTTAGACCTGACTGCTCTTGGTTCGCCGTAGATACCTAGAGACGCGTAACGTTTTAAATCTTTGTATCGATGCATCGTGCTTTTTCCAGAATGCAGGTTTGGGCGGTGATGAGCGTGCGCAAGTCCAGGGGCTGAAGCTTTCGGGTGGTCCTATGCGTTATCAGACAATATGCGTGCCCCTTGGTAACATCGACAGACTTCTCGTGGCTGCGTTCAGGCAGCCACCGGCGGCACCCGGCGCTGGCGCGCCACTTTTCTCACGGGGCTTTTCAAGGCCACAGGGCCTGTGTCGCTCAGGGCCGACAAGACGGCCTGCGTCAGCGAAGCGGCAACGAAGTCGGCGCTTATGTCTTGAGGGTCGATTGGCGCTTCGCGCCCGCCTTCTCCCATCGGCAACAAAATGCCGACACGAAGAGAAGGTCTTACACGCTTCAAACGACGCACGATCTGTCGTGCGTGCGATTTTGAGTTCTCATTGAGAAACGTAACGACAACGGTGTCGATATCGTCAGCCACCAGAGCCTTCAAATCTCGCCCTTCAATTACTGTATAGTCTGCTTGTCTGATCTGCGCACCCTGAACCAAGAGAACTTGCGATAACATCGCAGACGCTGCGTCGTCCATGGCCCCTCGGCCTCCCAGGGATAGAATGGATCTGCCTTTACCGTCCGGTAGCGCGATTGTCTCTTTGGTCTCTGGCGCGGAAGTCTGTTCGTCTTCCGACATTCCCTCGTTTTCCTCTTCGCTCGCAATCTCTGCAAGATTTTCAATGAGGGCATGGGCGCTGGAGGCAAGAAGCGCGATCTGAGCCTCTGTCATCACGCCGCGCTGGCGGTCCGCTTCGCCCAGGATCAAGGCAGGAAGACCAACTTTTTCGTAGTAGTCGATGAGATATTCCTCCTCGAGAAACTCTTCGGCGTTGTCAGTCGCTTCGTTGGGGTCGCCGGAGAGCAGCCGCTGGTAAAGCTTTTCCTGCGGTTGGAGGACTGGGTCGTTTCCGAGCAGAACGTCCAGAAAACTGAACTCGGGGACATATCTGCCGAGAACGACCAGACACACCGTGAGAGGTGTCGACAGCATTAACCCCAGTGGTCCCCAAAGCCAGGACCAGAAGATTGCGGAGATGATGATCGCCATCGGAGACAAGCCGGTGTGGCTACCATAGAGCCAAGGCTCAACGACGTTATTGCTGATCAGTTCGGTGATGATGAAAAGTGCCGCGACCCACGCGACCAACGACCAGCCGGGAGATATTGCAAGGGCGAGGAACAGCGGCAATACCATTCCGATAACGGGACCAATATAGGGCACGAAACGCAGAACCAGCGTCAGCAGACCCCACAGGATCGCGTTCGGAATGCCAAGCACCCAAAGCCCAATGGTGATGGGAAAGGCGTAAAGGGCATTTACCACCAATTGCATCAGAAGGTATTTCCCAACCCGTTTTCCAGCGTCCTGCAGCGCTGCCGTCGTGCGATGGAGGTCACCAAGTCCAACCAGCCTGATGAACCTGTCGCGAAGGTCCTCGCGCTCGATCAAGATGAAAATCACAAGAACGATGACCAAACCTGCCGTTGCAAACGGGCTGATAAGCGGAAGAATGAAATTGCCAAGTGTCTCGACCGGATGGGATCGCGTGACGATTTCAACGGGCATCGGCTCTCGCATGGTTGGTGCGGTCGACTGCTCGTCCTGACTTTCGACGGCGCGTGTCTGCAACTCGGCGCCGACACGCTCGACAACCTTGCTCAGATGTTCGAGCACACCATTGCCTGATCCGGCTTGGCTGAGCGCCTGAACCTTGGTGACGATATTGCGCTGATATGTCGGGATGTTTTCGGCAAGATTTGTCACCTGCGTGGCGACGACGAAACTGAACAGCGCAATTGCCATGAAGGCTGAGGCGACCGCCAAAATAACGGCGGCAATCTTGGGCACAGAGTGTTTTCGGAGAAAAGAGACAATAGGTGCCAGAGTGAATGTCAGGAGGAGAGCCAAGGCTAATGGCACGAAGATTTCCTGACCCACGTGCAGGATGACCGCGACGCCAATCAGAATGAGAATCGTTCGTCCAGAAAGCCTGGTGTTAGCCAGCGGACCTTGATGAGAAACGGCCATAAGTTTTCCGATGTCGTTTGTTGTTAAAGCGCCAGTGTCCATCAGCAGTCCGCCTTTAGATGCACCGATGAACTCAAAAAAATATGTGCCATGTCCGCATCTGCTTTATGAAGATCAGCTTTAACTCGCGAAAGACGTTAAAGATGCAAGGGCGTGCCTCACATCTTTCTCTCGACCTAGCAGTCCTGTAGTAGCGCCAATGTAAGGGAAAATATTTCTTAAAAATTACTGTGGCCTATCGGAATCGAAAAAGGGGTGTAGGGCCTGAGCGATGAAGGGCGATTGGTGCTGTCACATAGGCAGGATCGAGGCGATTGAGCGTAACTGGTTCGGTTTCAATGGATGGAGATAGCTTGCGCAACGCTCTTGAACGCAACTCTCCACATCCCCATTCATATTAGGCTGAGGCATATCTCTTTTATGGAGCACGATTGTATGACAGCGAGAACGTGGAACGCCCACGGCACATCGGACGACTTCGTGGATGGTGCTGAGCGGCTCCGCCGTCTGCGGCGGCTGTCGGGCATCGCTCGTATGATGGACACAGCGATCCGCATTCCTGGCACGGGAATCCGTTTTGGTGCAGATTCCATCATGGGTTTGCTGCCACTGATTGGTGATGGTGCGGGCGCGATTGTCGGCCTCTATATCGTCAATGAAGCGCGCCGCCTTGGTGTGCCGCAGGAAAAGCTTGCGCGAATGGTTGGCAACATCGCCATGGATGCTCTTGTGGGCAGTGTTCCTGTCTTCGGTGATCTGTTTGATATTTATTTCAAATCGCACCGCCGTAATGTCGATATGATCATCCAGCACTTTGGCATCCATGGCGACGAGTTGCGGCGGAAGCGCAAATAAGCCTCGACGATGGCCCGAAAAAACCTGGCTGCGGTTCTGGAATCGCAGTCGAGGTGTACCGTTTCCTCATCGGTGGTCGAGACCACGTCTTTCAGCCTGTGCGCATTGTTGGCTGTCGCCTTAGGGCGGGTAGGCTCAACTAAGATCCTTGAGTGCCGGATAGAGGCCGCCCCGGCGGACGGAGTCGTCCCTGTTTCGCCGGGTCAGCCGGCTTTCCTGCTCGCTCGCAATCCAGGCGGTGGCTGTCAAAACACCAATCCCAAATCTGGACGCTGCTGAGCGCGTCGATATGCCATCCCGTGACGCAGCTAGAACGCGGCTACGCAGATCATCGTTGAAAGCTCAGGGCATGTTGCCTGCGACCAAATCACCAATCGGAGCGATGGAATCAGAATTCCGCCAGTAAGGGGGCCTAAACGCGATTCCGCGTTCAACGGAAGTAATCTATAAATCCAATGGAAATCAGCCTGTGAACACTGCTGGGGACAGGAGCCAACAAAAGATAAAGATACCCCTTGTCTCAGTTCAACAGGCCTAACTTTTTTCTAAGTGCTTCCGACCAGACCGCGTAGCCTGCCGCATTCAGGTGAACCAGATCGGGTAAATAATAACGGAACATCGGCAGGCCATTTTCACCAATGAGGCCGGCGTTCGGATCAAGCCATGTCGTGTGTTCGCGGCCGTTGCACCAGTCGCGCGCCGTCTGGTTGAAAAGATCGAATTCATGGCGGTATATCCAGCGCGCCGGACTGGGCTTGATCGCCAGAACAAAGACGTCCGCCTGCGGTAGCGCTCGAGAGATGCGATCGCGCAAATCCTGCAGGTGCGCAAGCGTCGTCTGCGCCTTGAGGCCGTCGCTGGCAATATCGTTTTCGCCGAAATAAAGCACCACTCTACCTGGCTTCAAGGGAACCAGGAGCCGGTCGAGGTAGTGGCTGGCAGAGAGGTAAGTGCCACCGCCAAATCCCAGATTGACGATATCCAGCGAGCCAAGATCCTCGGTGACGGAGCTCCAGATTCGAAACGAGGATGAGCCATACAAGGCGATCGGATTGTCTGGAAGGCCGATGCGCTGAATGCGGGCCAGAACGGCAATGATATCATTTTCGTGGCGGCTGGTGCCGATATTGGCTGGGAAGTCGTACATGATTGGCCCTAAAGATTGTCTTGAAAGCCGGATGCCGCCATTTCGGCAACCGGCGATCGGCAAGGGTTATAAAAGCGCTTGCTGCAGGACAGCCAGAGCGCCTTTTGTGAGGGCGTCATCCGCACCCATGGATGTCTTGAGCCCGAACACATCGGCGGCAACCAGATAGAGATCGTTCAGCCCGTCATTGCCGACGATAGCTGCCTCGTCTCCTTCCGCATACCATCCGGCCTCGCGGGCTTGCCGAAACTCCTGCCCGATGACCAGTCCTCGCACATAGGATCGCAACTGATCCGGCGAAAGCCGGCCCGCAAGCCCGCCGGTTCGCGCCGAAAACAGCAGCGACAGCATGGCGGCGGATCGTTTTGCCTCTGTCAGACCCCAGCGATAGGCCTCCTGATCATCGACCGGCGGCTGCGTGGAACCGCGGGCGATGAAGGAGTGATTGATAAGCAGGTTGAAGATTTCACCAGTCACGAATGTCTGGAAGCCATCGATCCTTCCCGCCCTCACCCGCGCCCATTTGCTGTGTGTTCCAGGGATGATGAGGGTGGCATCGTCGCCAAGGCCGTGACCGACGATCTGGGTTTCTTCGCCGCGCATCACGTCCGGGAAGGGCTGGCGGGCGGGGTCGGTCAGACCGGGCAGGAAGACGAGATCGGACCCGTTCGGCAGCGAACTGCGCACCGTGCCGGCGGCAAGTTCCGCCGGGCCGGCCGGGCACGGCACATAAGCGACCTCGACCCAGCCGTTGCGGCTGGTGATCATTCCGAGTGCGGCGACGGGCAAGGCCCCATGGCTTGAGAACCAGGGTGCGAGTGCATCCATCAGCGCCGCCTCGTGCTCACCCTTGCCAAGGCTCGAAATACCGTTGGCGGTTTCAAGATGATCTTGTTCTTCGCCGTCTTCACCAACGAGCGCTGCCCTCAGTGATGTCGTTCCCCAATCAACGATGATCGATGTCGCCGCTGCTGCCATGTCTTGAACCTCCTCGTTCATTTCATCTTGGGGCTTGTCATAGGTCGCAAGTCTATATAGTGTCAATTAGTGAATTCAAGGTATCAAAATATGATACTTAATCGGGAGGAGAAAGATGGTGGCTGGCCTTAAAGGGATTTTGCCTGTTCTGCCTACGCCGTTTCTGGCTGATGGCGGCATTGACGAGGCGGGTATGAAGCGACTGGTGATCTTTGCGCTCGACAAGGGCGTCGATGGTGTCGTGTTTCCCGGTTTCGCCAGCGAGGTGGAGACTTTGAATGCCGCCGAGCGTGCGGCGTTGCTGAAGATTGTCGTGGATGTGGTGGCCGGCCAGGTGCCGGTCGTGGCCGGGGCAAGTGCGGCCGACTGGCGTGATGTGGTTGAGCACGGGCGGGCGGCATCGGCGCTTGGCATCCGCCACCTGATGGTGCAGGTGCCCAAGTCGGTCGGCACGGATGCGCCGGCGCTGATCGAATTCCTCGGCAGGATCGTCGAGGCGCTGCCCGAAGTTGAAATCATTCTGCAGAACGCGCCCGCGCCGCGCGGCTCCGACCTTTCGCCGCAGGCGATCGTGGAGATCGTGCGGGCGTTGCCGCAGGTGACCTATGTCAAGGAAGAGACGCTTCCTGCCGGCCCGGCTATCAGCCACATCGTCGCCCATGCGCCTTCGACACTGAAGGGCGTCATCGGCGGGGGCGGCGCGCGTTACATTCTCGACGAATATGCCCGAGGTGCTACCGCAGCCATGCCGGCGCTGGAGATCGCCGAGGAACATGTGGCCATCGACCGGGCGCTCGTTGCCGGGCGGCAGGAGGAGGCTCGTCGGATTTATGTGCGCACCCTGCCTCTTCTGGTGCTGCAGGCGGTCTATCGCATGCGGCTGACCAAATATGTGCTGGCCCGCCGCGGCGTGATCGAAGGCGTCGGTGTGCGTGCGCCGACACCCGAGCTTGATGCGGCGGCCATTGCCGATATCGACGCCAATCTGGTCGAACTAGGCCTCGTTGCCGTGGAGGCCGCATGAACAGCCCCATCGCAAGCGTCGAAGTCTTCACCCTGACCCAGCCGCGCAAAGTGCCTTATCTCGGCGCCTTGCGTGAAGGTGAGGTGGTCAATCCCAACGGCTATATCGTGCGCAAGGGAAATCGGACGGTATACCCGACCTTCGACCGCAGCGTGCTGGTGCGCATGACGACCGTGGCTGGCGTCGTGGGCTGGGGTGAGACCTACGGTATCGTCGCCCCCGGCGCGGTCGCCGCTCTCATCAACGATCTTCTCGCCGGTTTCGTGATCGGCCGCGATGCTTCGAACCCTTCGGCGATCTATGACGACCTTTACGACATGATGCGGGTGCGCGGTTATACCGGCGGCTTCTACGTGGATGCGCTCGCCGCGCTCGATATTGCGCTATGGGATATTGCCGGACAGGAAGCCGGCAAGTCCGTTCGCGACCTGCTCGGCGGCGGCGTGGATACGTTTCCGGCCTATGTTTCAGGCCTGCCTGAAAAGACGCTCAAGGCCCGCGGGGAATTGGCGAAATACTGGCAGGACCGCGGTTTCAACGCCTTCAAGTTCGCAACGCCGGTGGCAGACGATGGCCCGGCGGCCGAAATGGCGAATCTCCGTAAGGTGCTTGGACCCGATGCAAAGATCGCCGCCGACATGCACTGGAACCAGACGCCGGAGCGGGCGCTGGAACTGATTGCCGAAATGCAGCCCTTCGACCCGTGGTTCGCAGAGGCTCCGGTCTGGACGGAGGACATTGCCGGTCTGGAGAAGGTTTCGAAGAATACCGAAGTGCCGATTGCAGTTGGTGAGGAATGGCGCACCCATTGGGATATGCGCGCCCGCGTCGAGCGCTGCCGCATTGCGATCGTCCAGCCGGAAATGGGCCATAAGGGTATCACCAATTTCATCCGTATCGGTGCTCTTGCTTCCGAGCACGGCATCGATGTCATCCCACACGCCACCGTTGGCGCCGGCATATTTCTTGCCGCCAGCCTGCAGGCGTCGTCGACATTGCCAACGCTCAAAGGTCACGAATTCCAGCATTCGATCTTCGAGCCGAACCGTCACCTGCTGGAAGGCGACATGGATTGCCGGGAGGGCAGGTATCACTTGCCGTCCGGACCCGGACTTGGGGTAAGGCCGTCGGAGGCGGCACTCGGTCTGATTGAACGTATCTGAACTGGTTTTTTGGAGGAGGAAGCCATGAACAAGACAATAAGCCGATTGGCGCTCGGCACCGCGACCGCCGTTTTGATGACAATGGGCAACCTTGCCCCGGCCAGGGCCGATACCGTTCTGAAATTCATTTCCTGGCAGACGGACGATGCCGGCACAGGCGAATGGTGGCATTCCGCCATTGCCGCCTTCGAAAAACAGCATCCGGGCGTGAAAATCGAATTCACCAAGGCCGAGCGCAGCTCCTATGCCGACACGATGACGACGCTTTTTGCGGCCAACCAGCCGCCGCAGATCGTGCATCTGGCGTCCTTCGAATTTCAAATGTTTGCCGATAGCGGCTGGCTCGAGCCGCTCGACCCGTGGCTGAAGAAGGACGGCATCGACATGACCGGCTGGGCCGGCCAGCAGAAATGCGAATGGAATGGCGAAACCGTCTGCATCATGACCAACTATTTCGGTTTCGTCATGGCCTACAACAAGAAGCTTCTCGAAGAAGCGGGCGTCGCGGTTCCGAAGACCTATGACGAGTTTCTGGCCGCTGCGAAGGCGACGACCAAGGATCTGAACGGCGACGGCATTATCGACCAGTTCGGCACAGGCCATGAAACGAAAGGCGGTCCGGGTCAATATCTGACGGAGATGCTGAACTACATCCTCGACGCTGGCGCCTACTGGACCGACAAGGACGGCAATATCACCATCGATACGCCGCAGATGGTGGAGGGTCTTTCACGCTGGAAAACCGTGATGAAGAGCGGGATCAGCCCGGTCGACATGAGCGCCAGCGACGTGCGCAAGCTGTTTGCCGATGGCAAGATGGCCATGCGGCTGGACGGCCCCTGGCTTTACGGCACCACCGAAAAAGGTTCGGCCAAGACTGACATCATTTACGCCGCACCGCCGCTTCATCCGCCGCTTGGCGGTTCGTCCAATGTACTCGCCATGCCGGCCGATATTCCCGACGACCAGAAGGCATTGGTCTGGGATTTCATCAAGCTGACGATGTCACCGGAATTCCAGCGCAGCTATGCCACCCTTGGCGGCAACACCCCGCCAAGCCCGACCGCCGACGTCTCGGGTGTCGAAAAGACCATCCCGCATTTTCCGGTGCTGATCGAGACGATGAAGGCCGCGTCCGAGGCGGGGATCGACCGCATTCCGACCGGACTTGAGCTCTTCTACAACGAGTTCAGCAAGATGGTGATGGAAGAAAGCCAGCGGATGATCATTCAGGATCTCGATCCGGCGGCGGTGGCGAAAACCATGCAGGCAAAGGCCGAAGCCATCAAGGGTTGATCCCGTTGTCTTGCCATGGCCCGGAAAGGGCCATGGCCATCATCCGCATCCGGCAGGAGGACCATCCATGACCGAACCCGTTCGGGCTGGGCGTCGCAAGTTCTTCGATCTTGCGCGCCCCAGCCGGCAACATCTCCTCGGCTATATTCTGATCGCGCCCGCAGTCCTGATGGTTGCCGCCATCATCGTCTGGCCGCTCGTTTTGGCCATCGACCTGTCGTTCCAGCAGGTCAAAATACCTCGGCTTGGCGGTGCCAGCCGGCCGTTTTCGCTAAGCAATTACACATGGTTGTTCTCCTCGCCAGAATTCTGGCTGGCCTGCTGGGTGACGCTAAAGCTGGTTATCGTCGTAACCGCCGGCAGCGTCGCCGTCGGCCTCAGCACGGCGCTTCTGGCCAATAATCGCTTCAAGGGCCGCACCGTCGCGCGGCTGGGAATGGCGCTGCCCTGGGCGGTGCCGGAAATCATCGCGGTCGTCATCTTTGCGTGGATGTTCGACACCTCCTTCGGCCTGTTCGGTTGGCTGGCGATAAAGCTTGGTTTCACCGACCAGATGATCCCCTGGGTCAGCAGTTCCACGGCCGCCTTCTGGGCCGTTGCCATCACCATGGTGTGGAAGGGCTTTCCTTTCGTGTCGATCATGTGTCTGGCGGGTCTGCAGTCCATTCCCACCGATTATTACGCCGCTGCCAAGGTGGATGGCGCCAGCGTCTGGCAGCGTTTCCGCTGGATAACCATGCCGTTGCTGATGCCGGTTCTCGGGGTCACGCTGGTGCTGACCCTGCTTTGGGTGTTCCGCGACTTTTCCATCATCAAGGTTCTGACCGGCGGCGGCCCGCTGCGTTCAACCCAGACGCTGTCGATCATGACCTACGACCAGGCCTTCCAGTATCACAACTTCGGTCGCGCCGCCGCCGTCGGCGTGCTGACGCTGGTGATCTGCATCATTGCCAGCCTGCTGATGCTCGGCCGGCGCTCGAAATCAATCTACTGAGGAGGCTTTGATGAAACGTAGCTTTGCACAGAGCCTTGCCCTCTACGCGACGGTGATCTTTACGCTGGTGATGATCCTGTTCCCGGTCTACTGGCTGCTGGTTACCGCCCTTTCCACCACCGACGAACTCTACCGCCTGCCACCGACTTTCTGGCCGGACGATCCGCAATGGGACATTTTTGCCCGTGTCTGGGCGGCAAAGCCGATCCTTCTGTGGCTGTGGAATTCGATGCTTGCCGCTGTCGGCTCGGTTGCGCTGTCGATGCTGGTTTCGGTCAGCGCCGGTTATGCCCTGTCCCGCTATTCGATGCGGGGCGGCGCTACCATGGGAATGTTCGTTCTCACAGCCAAGATGTTGCCCGCCACGCTACTCGTTATCCCGCTGTTTTCGATCTTTTCGAGCTTCGGTCTGATCGGCAGCCTATGGACGCTTGTGCTTGCACATTCGACCATGATCATTCCCTTCGCAACCTGGATGCTGAAGGGTTATTTCGACACGATCCCGAAGGAACTGGAACAGGCTGCCATGGTCGACGGCTGCTCGCCGATCGGCGCCATGGTGCGTGTCGTGCTTCCCATCGCCACACCGGGGCTTGCCGCCACCGCGCTTTACGCCTTTGTGCTCAGCTGGGCCGATTACGCCTATGCGCGTACCTTTCTGGTCAACTCGCCGGACAACTGGACCGCCAATCTCGGCATCACCACGATGCAGGGCGAATATGTCACCTATTGGAACGACATCTCCGCCGCATCGGTGTTCATCGCGCTGCCGATCATCGCAATCTATCTGTTCCTTGAACGTTATTTGGTCGGCGGTTTGACCGCTGGCGCGGAGAAATAAGCATGGCCAATATTTCCATTCGCAACGTCAGCAAGTCCTATGGCACGCTCAACGTGCTCAGGCCCTTTTCGCTTGAGATCGAGAACGGCGAGTTCGTGGTGCTGGTTGGACCTTCCGGTTGCGGCAAGTCGACGATGTTGAAAATCCTTGCGGGTCTCGAACCGGCAAGCGAAGGGCAGATCTTCATCGGCGACAATGAAGTCACGGATCTGGCGCCCGGGGACCGCGATATAGCCATGGTGTTTCAGAATTATGCGCTCTATCCGCATCTGACGGTTCGCCAGAACATCGGCTTCGGGCTGAAGATGCGCGGCACGGACAGGCATGAGATTGACCGCCGGGTCGACGATGCGGCGCGCATTCTGGAAGTGACGCCCTATCTGGATCGTAAGCCCAAGGATCTGTCAGGCGGTCAGCGGCAGCGCGTCGCGCTTGGTCGCGCCATCGTGCGCCAGCCGCAAGCCTTCCTCATGGACGAGCCGCTGTCCAACCTCGATGCCAAGCTGCGTGTCCATATGCGTGCCGAAATCGGCGCTTTGCACAAACGCATCGGGGTCACTACCGTTTACGTGACGCATGACCAGGTGGAAGCCATGACCATGGCGGACCGGGTCGTGATCATGCAGGGCGGCATCATCCAGCAGATTGCCGCACCAGACGAACTGTTCAACAACCCGGCCAATCTTTTCGTTGCCGGTTTCATCGGCTCGCCGGGCATGAACTTCCTCAATGCGCAACTGCGTGACGGCACTGTTACCCTGTTTGGGCAACATGTTTCCGTGCCGGGCGCGGCTGATCGCCAAGGCAGCGTGATCGTCGGTCTGCGGCCGGAACATCTCGTTCTCGGCGATGCGCCGGTCACCTTCGATGTTCACCCGACGCTGGTGGAAAGCCTCGGATCCGAAAAATACGTCTATTTCGACGCGGAAGGCGCAAGGGTGGCCGATGGCGAGGAGGGCAAGTCCAAGGGTCTGATCGCGCGCGTCTCGCATACCGGCAATCTTCCTGGCAACGAGGCACTCCGGCTCGGTTTCGATCCGGCCAAGCTTTATCTCTTCGATGCAAAGACCGGAGAACGGCTATGATCCTCGTCACCGGATCGGCGGGCCGTGTCGGTCGTGCCGCTGTCGCCGCCTTGCGCGCACAGGGCCGCAGCGTTCGCGGTTTTGATCTCAGGCCATCAGGAACCGGCGGCGAGGAAGTCGTCGGGTCGCTGGAGGATGCGCAGGCACTGTCCGAAGCTATGAAGGGCGTGAGCGCCGTCCTGCATCTGGGAGCCTTCATGTCCTGGGCTCCGGCGGATCGTGATCGTATGTTCGCTGTCAATGTCGAGGGTACGCGCCGGCTTCTGGATGCCGCTTCATCATCTGGCCTGCGGCGTTTCGTGTTCGCTTCCTCAGGCGAGGTCTATCCGGAAAACCGACCGGAATTCCTGCCGGTCACCGAGGATCATCCGCTTTGCCCCAATTCGCCCTATGGCCTGACCAAGCTTTTGGGCGAAGAGCTGGTGCGCTTTCACCAGCGAAGCGGCACCATGGAAACGGTGATCCTGCGGTTTTCTCATACGCAGGATGCGGCGGAACTGCTGGACGAAGAGAGTTTCTTTTCCGGTCCCCGGTTTTTCCTGCGGCCGCGCATCCGCCAGCAGCAGAATTTCGGAAACACCGTCATCGCCGAATTGCTCCAGTCCCGCGATATCGGTGAGCCGTCGCACATTCTGTCGCGCAACAAAAACGGCCGTCCATTCCGTATGCACATCACCGATACGCGAGACATGGTGGCGGGAATTCTGCTCGCTCTCGATCACCCCGAGGCGGCGGGTGGCACCTTCAATCTCGGTTCCGATGAACCGGCCGATTTCGCCGAGCTTCTGCCGAAGATTGCGGCGCTGACCGGCCTTCCCATCGTGACAGTCGATTTTCCCGGCGACGGCGTTTATTACCATACGTCCAACGAGCGGATCAGAAACACTTTGGGGTTTGAAGCAGAATGGACGATGGACCGGATGCTGGACGAAGCGGCGGCCGCAAGGCTGGAGCGACGCGCGAAGGAGCAGAGGCGATGAAGCCCGAGACGCCGGGCGGCACGGCGGCGCTGGCCAAAGGGCTAACCCTGCTCGATATGGTTGCCGACGCGCAGGAACCGCTACGTTTTGCCGAGTTGTTGCGCGCCTCCGGCCTGCCGAAGCCGACCTTTGCACGCATCCTGCGCACCCTTATCGCCTATGGTCTCGTCCGTCAGGATGCGGCCCGTGGCACTTATGTTCTGGGCCAGCGTTTTCTGGAAATGTCCCATAGGGTCTGGGAGAGTTTCGATCTTGTCTCGGCGGCGACCCCGGAACTCGAGCGGCTGGCGGCCGAACTGGGGGAAACGGTTGCGCTGTGCCGGCTTGACGGCACGATGACGCAATATCTGGCCGAACGTTCGCCGAATGGCCTTTCTGTGCGCGTCGAGGTGGGGCGCCGCGTCCCGCTGCATTGCACAGCACCCGGCAAGGCACTGCTCGCCTTTCAGGACCCCGCCGTCGGCCGCGCCCTCCTGGACCGTCTGACGCTGGATGTGCAGACCCCGAAAACCATCACCACGCTCGATGCGCTCCAGGCCGACCTGACGTTGACCCGGGCACGTGGTTATTCGATTTCTTATGAGGAGCACTTGCCAGGTGTAAATTCGGCAGCCGCCCCTGTCATGGGTCGCGACAATACGCCGATCGGCGTGCTTGTTGCGCTTGGCCCATCATCGCGACTCAGTTCCTCCAATATCCATCCAGCCGGGCGCGAATTGATTGCTGCCGCGCGCCGTATCACGGGTGCGGCTGGGGCTGTCGCCATTAGTTCCAGGCCCAGGCCCCGGTCTGTCACCGGCCGTCCGAGTGCCGAGCTGAGTTGCGTCTTGCCGTGGGGCGCACAGCTTGGCGAGAGTCCAGTGTGGCACGATGGCGAAAATACGCTCTACTGGGTCGATATTCTGCATCCCGCTGTCCACCGGTTTGATCCAGCGAGTGGCCGGAACGAAACCTGCGAGACCGGGAAGTTGGTCAGCGCGGTCATTCCGGTTCGCGGTGGGCGTCTGCTGGTGGCGTCTCAGGATGGGATCGAATGGCTGGATTTTGCGTCAGGTCGCCTCACACCCTTCGTCAGCCCGGAGGCAGGCATCGTCGACAACCGCTTGAATGATGCCAAATGCGGGCCTGACGGCGCGATATGGGTGGGATCGATGAGGATTGACGCCTCCAAGCCCACGGGTGCACTTTATCGTATCAGCACCGATGGCGCATTCGAACGCAAGGAAGGCGGCATCATCGTCTCCAACGGCCTCGGCTGGAGCGCGGATGGGAAAACCTTCTACTTTGTTGACACGGTACCTGGCCTCATCCACGCCTATGATTGCGATCCCGCGACCGGAACGCTGTCGGGATGCCGCGAATTCGCACGCATTCCCGTCGCTGACGGCAGGCCGGACGGTCTTGCGGTGGACGCGGAAGGAGGGGTCTGGTGTGCGATCTGGGATGGCTGGTCCGTGCGCCGTTATCTTCCAAACGGGAAGCTCGACCAGGTAATTGAGATGCCGGTGCCCCGTCCCACCAGCATCGCCTTTGGTGGCCCGGATCTGTCGACGCTGTTCATCACCAGCGCCCGCACTCGCCTGCCGGCCTCGACACTCGCCGACGCGCCTCTGTCAGGTGGACTGTTTTCCTGCCGCCCGGGAGTTTCCGGTGCGCAAGTCTCATTGTTCGAAGGATAAAGGATGAACCTTGAAAACATCTTTGGCCTGAAGGGCCGCGTGGCGCTCGTTACCGGTTCAAGCCGTGGGATAGGAGCGGCGATTGCCGAAGGGTTGGCCGGGGCAGGTGCCCATGTCATCCTGCATGGCGTCAAGCCGGGCGCCACAGCGGCTGTACATGAGCGGATTGTTACGCAAGGGGGAGCGGCGGATCATCTGGCAGGCGATCTCTCCGAAGTCGGGGCTGGTCGGGATCTTATCGAGCGAGCAGAGGCGATCGCACCACTCGACATCCTTGTTATCAACGCCAGTGCCCAGATCAATGCCACTCTATCGGCGCTGACGCCAGGTGATCTGGCGTTTCAACTGGCGGTCAATCTGGGCTCGACGGTCGACATGCTGCAGACGGCACTGCCGCGAATGTCGGCTCGGAAATGGGGCAGGATCGTCTCCATAGGATCAGTCAATCAGCTAAGGCCCAAAAGCGTCGTTACCGCCTATGCGGCGACGAAGGCCGCACAGCACAATTTAATTCAAAGTCAGGCTAGAGATTATGCCCGCGACAACGTGTTGCTCAATACTCTCGCTCCTGGCCTCATCGATACGGACCGCAACGCTCATCGCCGCGTTGAGGATCCGGAGGGCTGGAATGAATATGTAAGCGCATTGAACTGGATGGGGCGGGCCGGGCGACCGGAAGAGATGGTGGGGGCAGCTGTCTTTCTGGCGTCGGAGGCATGTAGTTTCATGACGGGCGAAACGATTTTTCTCACCGGAGGTTATTGAGCGGGCGGATATTGAAAAAATGCAAAATGTCCCGAACGCAGGTTTGGCCCAGCAACTTTTGCGGTGATCGTTTGGAGAGGTCGTCATTCGAAAAACCAGCGCCGATAATGTGGCGATTGTGCGGGCCTGGCTTCGACGTTGTCATCACGGAGCTGCCGCATACTATCATCCACTCATGCGTCTGCTTGATTTGCCGAACTTCATCCTGACGCCGCATGTGGCGTGGGCAAGAAGCGCAGCGGTCCAGTCGCTGGTCTATTAGCTGATCGACAATGTCGAGGCGTTCTAGCGCGCCCTTCGTTTGACCGTTATAGCTTCTCATGTAAACGAGAAATGCGTGCATGGCGGCACGTGGGAGGCGGGTCGTAAAAACCATTGCGGTAGGAGAGTGTCCATTGGGAGGAAGCTCCGCCAGCCGGCCGATTTCCTTTCAGGTGTCGCTGTACCTTCTAACGTTCAGCGGTCGAAGTTTCCCAGATATCGGGCAGGCGATGTGCCAAGCGCTTTCTTGAACATGGCTATGAATGCAGAGACGGATTGATATCCAAGATCCCCCGAAACCTGCTGCACCGTTGCCCCCGCTGCAAGGCTTCGGATTGCTACAATCACCTGCAATTGTTGTCGCCAGCGGCCGAAGGTAAGGCCCGTTTCGCTTTGAACGAGACGGGCGAGCGAATTCTCACTCATCGCCACTCGTTTTGCCCATTGCGCCATCGTACTGCGATTGGATGGATCGTCTGCCAGCTCGGATGCAATGCGTGCAATCCGGGGCTCGTCCGTCAGCGGGAGGTGAAGATGCTCGACCGGCATCCGCGACAATGCCGACAGAAGCAGCGTTTCCATGAGCTCTAACTCAGCAGTCGCGGCAGCCGATTGGTCGGCCATCTCGATGATCAGTTCCCTGACGAGCGGAGACAGGGAAAGCGTGCAGCACCGGTTCGGCAGATCGGCGGCCCCCGGCTCGATGAACAGGAAGAACAAACGTGCGTTGGCGGTGGCCACATTGCTGTGAAGCATGCCCCCTGGAACCCAGACGCCACAATGAGGCGGAACCATCCACATGCCGCTTGGGACGCGACAAGTCACGCCTCCCAGCAGCGGTATGACAAGCTGGCCCTTACGGTGCTGGTGTTCGGGAGCCTCGCGTTCATTCTGAGACACGTCGATCCTCACAGCGCGAACGCGCGATGAAGAGCTTTCGACATCATGGTCGGCGAGGGCACCGGACAGGGATAGTGGTGAATGGTGGTATTTAGTGATCATTAGAGGGAATATCTAAATTCGTCCGATTGGTTTGTCGATAGGCTCATCTCGCAAGAAGCTGGAGGGTGATCATGGCACTTCAAAAACACAACGACCGCTGGTGGTCGGATATCGTCCGGACCGAAATTCGTCTGACCTCGAAAGGACCTCGCAGGCTCTGCATCCTGCCCCCATCCCTGATGGGGACAAGGCCGGATCATGCCGCTGTTCTGAAAAGGATTACAGGCATTCTTTTTTCGAAAGCCCGAGCATTGCTTGCCCGCCAGCCTCCGGCCATGTCGACTGTTGTGCGCGCTGACCCTGTCGAAGCCTATCTGCACGCCTGCCTCGCTGCACCATTCTTTTTCTATGTGTCGCCAGCGACCTACGGCCTCGCAGACAATGTTACCACCGATGAAAAAGGCATCGAGCGCAAGGCCACACTGCCGGGGGATGAGGTGTGAGTTCCCGGCCAGTTGTCACCAGCGGGAACGTCATCTTTTCGCTGAAAACATTTCTTGCGGCCATGGCGTGGCCGATGCGCTGGAACCGCTTGAATCGCCTCACATGGCAGATGGCTCACGTAACCCGCATTTCAGGCCCATCCTCTACCGTCAATACGAGGGCAAGCCAAAGTGTCTCCGCCGCATCTGTTGCATCCGATATCTGATTAACGGACTGGATTACTGCAAGACGTGCCCATGTCTGAATAGTCGCTCTAGTCCAATGCATGATGCGGGTTATCGCGATATGCACGATGGATCGACCAATGCCTGCGGCAAGAAACAGAGCTAAGGACTTTGAATTCACGGGCCGGGCTGCAAGGATTTCGCTGCATCTTTGTGCGATTGTCTCACGAAATCGATAAATGCGCGCAAAGGCGCGGGCACAAGCCGCCGTCCGGAATAATAGAGGAACGGGCCGGAAAACCGCAGCCACCATTCTTCCATCACCGGTACCAAGTTTCCTCTATCGAAGTGTGGCCTTAGCCAGTCTTCAAAAATATAAATGATGCCAGAACCGGCAATGGCTGCGTCGATACCAAGATCGGTGCCGCCGCCGAACTGAACAACGAGGCTACCTTTAGGATTTATGGCGATTTCTTCCCCATCGCGTTCGAATTCCCAGGAGGGAAGCGCGCGCCCCGAAAACCGGCCTAAAATACAATCATGCGAAAGCAGGTCTTGTGGATGTTGCGGTTTGCCTCTTCTTGCAAGGTAACCCGGCGATGCGGCAAGGGCGTAGCGCTGCTGGCGCGGTCCGATCGGCAACGCCACCATATCCTGCTCGAGCCGTTCGTCATAACGGATGCCTGCGTCGCAGCCGCTCTTTATGATGTCGACGAAATTCTCATCGGTCACGATTTCCAGCCTTATTTCGGGATAGGCCTTTAGGAACGGCGGCACGATCGGAGGCAGGACCAGCCTTGCCGCACTCATCGGAACATTGAGTCTGAGATCCCCCGAGGTGCGGCCGCGGCTGCTTTTCACCTCGTCGAGTGCCGATGCCACCTCTGCGAATGCGGGTCCGGTGCGCTCTAGCAAGAGACGTCCTGCATCCGTCAGGAGCACGCTGCGGGTTGTGCGATTGAATAGTCTTACCCCAAGGTCTTCTTCGAGACGCTTCACCGCATCGCTCAACGCCGAGGAGCTGACTCCACTTTCGCGCGCGGCCTGCCGAAAACCTTTGGATCTAGCCACCAATAAAAACGCATTCAGATCCGTTAAATCCGACACCCTGCTCTCCAAACATAAAAAATAATTGTCCGTCTTCACGGACAACCTGTCCGGATTATAGCTTCTTGTAGCGTATATGCCACCTGTCTATTTTGGAGGAACACAAGGAGATGGACCATGAGCACTATTGCAACTTCAGGAACCTTCACGCTTGGCGATCATACGGTGCGCCGGCTGGGCTATGGCGCGATGCAGCTTGCAGGCAAGGGCGTTTTCGGGCCTCCGAGCGATCGTCCGGAGGCCATAGCTGTCCTGCGCGAGGCGGTGGAAAGCGGCGTCAACCACATCGACACCAGCGATTTCTATGGCCCGCATGTTACAAACGAGATAATCCGCGAAGCTTTGCATCCCTATGACAACGACCTTGTGATCGTCACCAAGGTCGGCGCAGGCAGGGGCGCGGACGCTTCGTGGTATCCGGCGTTCTCGCGCGCGGAGCTGACACAGGCCGTTCATGACAACCTCCGCAATCTCGGAGTGGATGTGCTCGATGTGGTCAACCTGCGCGCTATGTTCGACGTGCACGGCCCCGCGGAAGGCTCGCTGGACGAGCCTCTTGAAGTTCTGGCCGGTTTAAAGCAACAGGGACTGATCCGGCATATCGGACTGTCTAACGTCACGGCGAAGCAAATCGAGGACGCCGGAAAGATCACCGACATCGCTTGCGTGCAGAACCAGTACAATCTTGCGCATCGGCAGGACGAAACCTTAATCGACACACTCGCCTCCCGAGGGGTTGCCTATGTGCCGTTCTTTCCTCTTGGCGGCTTCTCGCCGCTGCAATCCTCTACCCTGTCTGACGTGGCCGCCCGGCTCAACGCCACGCCGATTCAGGTTGCGCTTGCCTGGCTTCTCCAGCGATCGCCGAACATTCTCCTGATCCCGGGCACATCGTCACGGGGACATCTGCGAGAAAACCTCGCCGCGGCCAGGATAGAGCTCCCCTCGGAGGCACTGTTGGAGCTGGATAAGGTGGCTGCTTAATGCCGCTTGTAGAAATCTGGGGAATTTGTCGACGGGTTGTCATCTGTCCTCACGCCCGCTTTTGGCAAATGCTGCCTAGTCAGCGTCGCCCCACAAGCAGACATTCGCTGCCATTGTCAGGACAACTTCACTAAGGTGTCGAGGAAAGCGCGGACGGCCGGGTTTGACCGCCGGCTCTCGGGCCACAGCGCCGTGATGTTGTGCCGTTCCACCGCATAATCGGCCAGAACCGGAATAAGCGCTCCACGCCTCACCCAAGTGCTGGCCATGAAATTGGTTGCCATTCCGATTCCGGCACCTGCTGCGATCGTCGCAAGCACGGCTTCGCTCGCGTCAACGATAATGCTAGAGGTGGGCACAATCTCCACCTCCCTGTCCCCTACGTGGAAAGGCCAGCGGAACAGCTGGCCGCTACTCTGGTAGCGCAGGTTGACAGTCTCGTGCTCTTCCAATTGGTCTGGACTGGTCGGCGGGCTGCGCCCGGCCAGATATTCGGGCGAGGCATAACAGCATAGCCGATGTGGCAGAAGGCGGCGCGAAAGCAGGCGCGAATCTGCCACATCACCAATGCGGACCGCTACATCGTAGCCGCCTTCGATAAGATCAACCATGTGATCGCTCAAACGTAGATCTATATTGACCCTCGAATGGAGCCTGCGAAACTGAGGAAGCATCGGCGCTATTACGTGCAGGCCGATAGGCAACGATGCTGCAATCCGTAAAGTGCCAGCGGGCTCGGTGCGCGCTGCTTTTGCCGCCTGCTCTATATCTTCGGCGTCGTGCAGCAGCCTGAGCGCACGCTCATGAAGATCGTGCCCCTCGGTCGTCAGGGCCAGGGAACGTGTCGTACGCGCAAAAAGCGAAACGCCGAGCTGCTTTTCCAGCCGCTGAATGCTTTTGCTGACCGCCGAGGGTGAGATGGACAAGGAGCGGGCGGCGGCGGTGTAGCTTCCGAGCGAGCCGGCCCGAGCGAATGCAATCAACCCAGTCAGTCTATCAATTCCGATTTGTTCCTTCATGGCACTATTAAAGCGAATTATCTGATGATTATCGAGCGAAGGAGATAATCGTATCTTCAGTCATCAAAACGAATATTCAAGCGAGGCCGTGATGACTGATATGATGAAAGCTGTGCGATTGCACGAATTCGGTGGGCCAGATGTTCTTCGTTATGAAGATGCGCCCCGGCGGGAAATCTCGGCGGACGACGTGCTTGTTCGCGTCCATGCCGCCAGCCTCAACCCGCCGGATCTCTATCTGCGCGATGGTTATCGGACTCTACCGCCGGAATGGCAGCCCAGCCCAAGCTTTCCGCTGATCCTTGGCACGGACGTTTCCGGCACGGTTGCGGCCGTTGGTGAAAACGTGTCGCAGTTCAAGGTCAACGACGAGGTCTATGCGATGGTCCGCTTCCCGCAAAACCTCATGACGGGAAGCAGCGCCTATGCCGAATATGTTCGCGTTCCGGTATCGGAGTTGGCGTTGAAGCCCGCTGGGATCGACCACATCCAGGCTGCCGGTGCGCCCATGTCGCTTTTGACCGCTTGGCAATTTCTGGTCGATTTGGGACATGATTTGCCGAACCCATTCCAGACCTTCCAGCATGCCCCGGTTCCGCTCGACGGCAAGATCGTGCTGGTGAACGGCGCCGGCGGCGGCGTTGGCCATCTTGCAGTCCAGATCGCGAAGTGGCAAGGCGCGAAGGTGATTGCCGTTGCTTCCGGCAAAAACGAGGCGCTTCTCTATGATCTCGGTGCCGATATTTTCATCGACTATACGAAGGCGGCTGCCGAAGCAGTGGTGAAGGATGCTGATCTGGTGCTTGACGCCGTCGGCGGCGCGAATATGGAACGCTTTCTCCCCAGCATTAAGCCGGACGGCGCCCTGTTTCTCGTCAACCCGCTGGGTTTTCAAGGCCATGACGAAGCCGCCCGGCGAAAGATCACCGTCTCAACGACACAGGTGCGTTCGAACGGTGCGCAATTGGCAGAGGCCGGTCGTCTGCTCGATGATCGCTCCTTACGGGTGGTGATCGACAGCACCTATCCGCTGGCCGAGGCATCGACAGCGCATCGTCGTGCTTCAGAAAGTAGCATCCAGGGCAAGATCGTGCTGGTTGCCGCCTGATCACCACTTGACCAGTCAAGGCCCCGGTCGCCGAAGCTTGCAAACTCGCTGCCCAAGGGTTTTGCGGTCGAATCGACCGGCCAATCGCTGCAAGAACGCCAGTCTGGCGACCAGGCGTCTTTGTTGTTGGCGTTTTCGTATCTGGTCGTTGTCCTTGTGCTTACAGCACTTTATGGAAGTCGCTACGTTGATTTCAAATGGTCACGTCTTCACTTTCAATTAGTCATCAACATAGTTTCAAACGGTCATTGGCGAACGGTTTGATGGCTCAAGCTCAATCAAATCCTGAGTTGCAACAACGGATCGCCTCTTCTGATCCTATCAAGGGGTCGTCGGCAAAGGCGGTGCGGCTCTGCTTATACCCAGCTTTAACAAGGAAAATCTGATACACCACGCTAGGCATTCTCTGCGAGAAAGATCTGGATGTCCGTTGAGATAGAGACCGCTTCTCCAGGCATTCTACCGAGGAGCTTTGCGATGGTCTCAACTGCCAGGCGTGCTTCCAAAAGGGGTCTCTGGTCGATAACCGCGTTGATCTTTCTGGATTTTAGCAGCATCCGTCGATTGGGCGTGAGTTCGTGGGTGATGACCACCGTATTGTCGGTTCGGCCAAGGCGTTGCAGGGCACTGACAATCGGCAAAGCACCCGCGGACAGATGATATATGCCTCGTAATCCCGGGTCATCCCGAAATGCAATCTCTACGACACGGCCAGCTTCCTCTTGACTTTCTCCGGTCTCCAGAACCACGGCCAGACTGCATTCAGGATAACGCTCGGTCATGATGTCGCGAAACCCGGCTTCCCGTTCGCGATGGCCAGTGATATCGCGTGAGCCGGCAACCACGACGACGCGGCCGCCTTGCCGTCCGAGGAAAAGGCCCATCAGGTCGCCAGCCACCCGACCGGCCTGCCTGTCGTTCGGCCCCACATAGGCGGCACGCCCGCAATCTGTGAGGTCGGTCGCCAGAGTAACCACCGGGACATTGCGCGATAGGAATGCTACGGCTTCTCGAACCCTGATATCGTCAGGGCTGGTGATGACGAGGCCATCATAGGAGCGACAATCGCGGACGGCTGCGGCGATCGCCGCCGGCTTTCGTGGATCGATGTGATGGACGAAGAATTGCACGTTCAGTGTTGCGTACATTCGCGATGCAAGATCGATACCCTCGCGCAAAGACGCGTGAAACGGGTTGACTGGCGGTTGGATAAGGACCGCGACACGTAGCGCGCGTGAAGGGGTACGATCTAGGGCCCGGTCAATACCGAGCGCCCGTGCAGTGGCCAAAACGCGGTCTTCTTTGTCGGTACGCACGCCGCCACGGTTGTTGAGAACCCGATCCACCGTCGCGGTCGAGACTCCGGCTGCCTTTGCAACATCCGAAATGCTTATCTTGCGTGCAGTCATTTACCTCTCCGCCCGGTTTTCTGATTGAATCCCATCAAATTCCAACTTTGTAAATCGGAGATCTCCAGCTAAATCTCTGCGTCAGGGAGGGTCGCCCACCAAGTGAGCGACACCAGGGAAGGACCAGAATATTATGGGTATAACAGTCACCACAGCACCGTGCTGCTGGGGCGTCGATGACGTGCGCAATCCAAACCTACCGCCGTGGGAAATGGTACTCGACGAAGTCAAGGCGGCCGGATATGGGGGAGTGGAGCTTGGCCCCTATGGTTATGTTCCGCTGAACATCGACATGGTCTCTCAGGCTCTGACAAGTCGAGGGCTCTATATCGTCGCCGGAACGATCTTCAATGATCTTGTCGCTGAGGAAAACCGCGATAGCCTGCTGCGCCAGACGGACGAGATTTGCGCTCTGATCACCCGTCTGCCGACGCCGCCGAAGGCGTCGGGCCAGCGATTTCCCGCACCTTATCTGACGGTGATGGATTGGGGACACGACGAACGCGATTATGCGGCGGGTCATTCCGACAGGGCACCCCGGCTCGATGACGCGGCATGGAACGGCATGATGGATAATATCAGGGCGATATCCGCTCTTGCCCGCGAGAAATATGGCGTTCGCGCCACCATTCATCCGCATGCCGGCGGTTACATCGAATTCGAGGACGAGATTGCCCGTCTCGCCATTGACATACCCCAGGAGGTTGCCGGTTTCTGCCTCGACACTGGCCATACCTGGTACGCCGGCATGGACCCTGTCCAAACCCTGCGCAAATACGCCGACCGTCTCGACTACATCCACTTCAAGGACATCGACAGGGCCGTTTTCGGCCGCGTGATGGGTGAGCACATTCGCTTCTTTGAAGCCTGCGCGCAGGGCGTCATGTGTCCCATCGGCAAGGGCTGTATCGATTATCCCGCCATTCGCGCCCTTCTTGATGAGCTTGGCTATGAAGGCTTTATCACCGTTGAGCAGGAGCGTGATCCGCGCAACGCGGGCGGTAGCCTCGCCGACGTAAAACTCAGCCGTGACTATCTCAAGTCGGCTGGCTTCTAACAATCCGGGACAGAAACCTCATGATTTACGGAACGCGTCAGACAAAACGACCTCTTCGCTGGGCTATGGTGGGTGGTGGTCGCGGCAGTCAGATCGGCTATATTCACCGCAGCGCCGCCCTGCGTGACCGCTACTTCGATCTGGTCGCTGGAGCCTTCGACCTCGATGCCGATCGCGGCCGCGCCTTCGGTGTTGAACTGGGGCTCGAGCCTTCGCGATGCTACGCCGACTGGCGTGCGCTTTTCGCAGAGGAGGCAAAGCGTCCGGATGGGATCGAGGCAGTATCGATCGCAACGCCCAACAATACCCACTACGAGATCACCAAGGCTGCACTGGAAAGCGGGCTGCACGTTGTGTGTGAAAAGCCGCTGTGCTTCACGGTGGCCGAGGCCGAGGATCTTCAGCGTATCGCCGCAGAGCGCGGCCGTATTGTTGGCGTGACCTACGGCTATAGCGGCCACCAAGTCATCGAGCATGCCCGCGAGCTCGTTGCTGCCGGCGAGCTCGGGGAAATTCGTCTGGTCAACCTGCAATTCGCCCACGGGTTTCACAACGAGGCTGTCGAGCTTCAAAACCCGGCGACCCGCTGGCGCGTGGATCCGAAATTCGCAGGTCCAAGTTATGTGCTCGGCGATATCGGTACACATCCGCTTTATATTTCCGAGGTCATCCTGCCCGACCTCCGTATCAAACGGCTTCTGTGCACCCGGCAGAGCTTCGTCAAGACGCGTGCACCGCTCGAAGACAACGCCATGACCCTGATGGAATATGACAATGGCGCGTTTGGCACCGTCTGGTCGAGCGCCATCAATGCGGGTTCCATGCATGGACAAAAGGTGCGCGTCGTCGGATCAAAGGCTTCGATCGAATGGTGGGACGAGCAGCCAAACCAGCTACGATTTGAGGTTCAGGGCGAGCCGGTACGCATTCTTGAGCGTGGCATGGGCTACCTGCACGCAAAGGCACTTGCCGACGATCGTATCGGTGCAGGCCATCCCGAGGGCCTCTTCGAGGCCTGGGCTAACCTCTACGACCGCTTTGCTATAGCTATGGAGGCGCGCAACGAAAACGATGGCGAACGCCTTGCGAGCCTCCGGTTTCCGGGGATTGCGGCAGGGGTTGAGGGCGTTCGCTGGGTTGAGAACTGCGTTCGTTCCGCCGATCTCGGCGGGGTCTGGGTCGATTATCGGTAGCGCGATGGAGGGAGCAGCACCATTGGCGCAGCCCCATAAATGATTGCCACCCACGCGACGTGGTCCAGCAAGCGATGCTTGTCCGCATCGACGCTCCCGTGAAGGGGCGAATTTATATTATCAGGAGGTTTTGATGAAACACGCACTCGATCCGCACATGATCCGTCATTTATCTCTGGAGGAAATTTGCCGAAAGACCGCCGAGCTGGGATACGATTATGTTGAGCTCTCACCCCGTCCGGACTTTCTCTCCTGGTGGACGCGTCCGAAGGTTTATCCCGAGAGGGTAAAGAGCTTCAAGAAGGCCCTCAAGGACCATGGGGTGGGCCTGGCAACGCTTCAGCCAATGTATCGCTGGGCCAGCCCATACCAAGACGAGTGGGAAACGGCGATAGAGAACTGGAAGCGTGCCATCGAAATTGCGGCAGAGATGGAATGCCCGATGTTGGTCTCGGAGTTCGGGCGAGGGGGATCCCCGGATCGAAGCCTGAATGACCGCAGTGGCTTGCATCGTCCGGAGACGTGTGAGGGGCAGTTTTTCCGTGCGATGGATATCCTCGTGCCAATTCTGGAGCGCGAAGGGCTGATCCTCTCGCTCGAAGCGCATCCAGAGGACTGGATTGAGGAAATCGCCCCTGCCATCGATATCATCAAGACGATCAATTCAAAGGCTGTAAAGGCATCGTTCATCGCGCCCCATACCTTCTTCTACGGTCCCGACATGGTTGCTAACCTGCGAGTGACCGAGGGGCTTCTTGCACATGTGCGCCTCGCAGACACCTATGATCATAACAAGTCTTCGCAACTGCGCTACATTGTAAATCCGCCTGGAGCGAAGGTGCGCGTCCATCAACACACCGACTTCGGCCAAGGTGAGATCAACTGGGAAGTATTCTTCTCAACTCTTGCCGACATGAAATTCGACGGTGTCCTTTCAAATTGCGTTTTCGCGTGGGAGGACCGAGCCGAAGACAGTGCCCGTTTCATGCTTCGTGAGACACAGATGTATGTGAACAAGTACTGGCCAAAGTAACTCCTCCTCAATCGCGGAGTGGTCGAAAAGGCCCTGCGATATGACCAGGCTTTTGTGGCTCGACCAGATCAACCGGCCTTTCGATGCTATCCCACAGTCGCGGGATAGTTCACTGGGCCACCTCTGGTACGAGCGCCTTCAACGCGGAGAAGGCCTTCTCGATTCGACAGAGGTCCGGGCTGACTGTGAATGGCGCATGATTGCGACACGCTTGCCCAACGAGCCGCGAGGCCGAGAAGCGGCAGCTATTGACGGGGCATGGGGTCGGTACGTTTCAAGAGCTTTAATTGGACGCATTCATTGCGGCTCGCAAGGTATCGTTGATGCGCTCTTGCCAGCCCGGACCGTCGGCTTGAAAATGCGCGAGCACATCGCTGTCGATCTTCAATGATACAAGCTCCTTGGTGTTAGGAATTGCAGGCCGTTCAACGGCTGGCGCTGCGACCTTCTTTGCCGGTTTGAACAGCGCCTCGGCGGCGTCTTTCGGATTGGACGGTCGTCGGGATGTTGTCATGGTCATATATCCTCTTGTGTCGTGCGCTCGAACAGCGCAGCCTGTCAGTTTCTGTTTGCAGGCTGTATGTCAAACACAGCGGTGGTCGCAACCCACGTGTAGTGGTTAGCCGGAAGAACGTAATTGCTGCCGATAAACAGTCAGCCTCCCCCGCGCAATCTGGAAGAGATCGTGCACCGTTATCGACAAATGCATTGGAAGGCAGCAGGTTCTTGTCAAGGTGTTAGCGCCCCTTGGCGAGATACACACCCTTCGTGTTGACCTATTCTCATGCCCTTTCCGCTGGCGGAGCGTTTCACTCCCCTGCCGCCACTCCCTCGCGTCGTGGATCCGCGCTGCCGATCAAACCTTCGGCGGTTATCTCGATGGCATGCAAACCGGAATTCATCTCGCCCGGTTTCACCTCGTAACCCAGCGCCTTCAGTGGCCCTGCCAGACCTTCCGCGCTTGTACCGGCCTCGATGTCGTAGGTGCCGAAGCGGTTGATGAGATGCGGCTGGGAGACAATCGCCTCTACAGGCATGCCCCAATCGATATAGGCGATTAGCGCCTGCGCTACATAGCCGATGATCTGGCTGCCGCCCGGCGAACCGATGGCGAGCAGCGGTTTGCCACCCTTCATCACGATCGTCGGGGCCATGGAGGAGCGCGGTCGTTTGCCTGGCTCAACGCGGTTGGCGATCGGCAGACCGCCATCATGGGTCTTGAAGGAAAAGTCCGTCAACTCATTATTGAGCAGGAAGCCGTTTGTCATCAGACGCGAGCCGAAGCCGCTTTCGATCGTTGTCGTCATCGAGACCACGTTGCCGTCCTTGTCGACGATGACAAAATGGCTTGTGGAGGGCAACTCGATCGCCGCATCCCGGCCGAAAAGCAGCGCGTGGTCCCATTCCGGCTCGCCGGCCTTGACGGCATCGTTGGTCAACGCCTTATCGCCGTCGAGCAGCTTTGCCCTCCCGCCCAAATAGTTCTTGTCCAAGAGGCCCTTGATCGGCAGCGGCACGAAATCGGTGTCAGCGACGTAACGCTCGCGGTCGGCGAAGGCGAGACGCTGGGCGTCGCCGATAATGCGCCAACTGTCGACATTTTTTGGCCCAAGCGCCTTGAGATCAAAATTCTCCACCAGACCAAGCATCTGGCCGATGGCGATTCCGCCCGACGACGGCGGCCCCATGCCGCAAACGTCGAGAGCACGATAGGCAAAGCAGACCGGCTCGCGCTCGACGACCCGATAGTTGGAAAGATCGGCCAGCGACAGCACGCCGGGATTGTCGGCCGCCTCGCGCACAGTCTTGACGATAGCCTCGGCAATTCGCCCTTTGTAAAAGGCATCGGCGCCGCCTTTGGCGAGCGCCGCAAGCGTCTCGGCATATGCCGGGTTCTTCAAAGGAACGCCGGCCCGCAGGGCGGCCCCGGAGGTGTCAAAGAAATAGGACCGGGGTTCTGTATATTTCTTCAACCGGTCTCCCTCGGATGCGATCAGGGAGGCAAGACGCGGCGACACCTTAAAGCCCTCGGTAGCCAGCGTTTCCGCCGGCTTCAGCAGGCTTGCCCATTCGGCCTTTCCATAGCGTTTGTGGGCTTCCTCCAGAAGTCGCACCGTTCCCGGCGTGCCAACAGAGCGGCCGCCGACCACTCCGTCCATGAATTTTAGCGGTTGACCTTTGTCATCCAGGAATAGCTTCGGTGTGGCCTCCATCGGCGCCGTCTCGCGGCCGTCAAACGTGGTCAACTTGCCGCTTTTTGCGTCGTAATAGACCAGGAAGGCACCCCCACCGAGACCGGAACTCTGCGGTTCAACGAGGCCGAGCATGGCCTGCACCGCCACCATTGCATCGATGGCGTTGCCGCCCCTGGCGATCACATCACGCCCTGCCTCAGTCGCCAGCGGATTGGCCGCCGCTACCATGAAGCTCTTTGACTCGATGCGTTTGGCAGTCGCAATATCGGTCGCTTTTTCGGGCGCCACCGTGTCGGACGCCTGCTGCGCGGAGGCGACTGCGGTGGAAAGCATCAAGGCGAAAAATGCCTCACCGAGAAATCTCATTTTCATCAGCCCAATCCTCCAGCGTCGTGCAACTCGTTAATGTAGCGTGGCATTCAACTGAGCCAGCAGGCAGGCCAAACCTGTATTGACCACGGCACGGACCATTTTCAGAACTCTCCCTTGACTGCCGCAAAGCTTCGGTCTTCACCGGTATTTCAGCCCCGTCCGTTGGCACGCTCCGCTGTTAAGCGTCTGTCTGGCGCGCCGCTCTTTTTCGGCACTATGGTGGCTGTGTCGCCGCATGTCCATCATGTCGAAGGTCGACCTATCATTCGAAGAATTGGCGGCTTAGACAAGACGGATGTCGCGTACATGGCGCTTTGGCGGATGTTCCCTGTGGTGGTGGCTTTAGCAGCTTATATTTTCGAGAGGTTTATTGAGCGGCCGCTCGCCAGACGCTCCAAGCCGATGAAAGAAAAAGCTCGAAAAATATCTCTCGCGCTCCGATAACTGACTAAGGGGAGCTCTCAAGGCTTGAAGAGTGATAGCCTAGGGCAACACTTCAGGTCGCAATCAGTCCCTTCGGCAGCAAGTCTTCTGTGATGATTACCCCTGCACGATGAACGGATCGATGGTCGCAGGGTTGGCAGCCTGTTGCGACGCGATCACGCGAAGATAGCGTCACACCTTCGGGCAGCATCATCCGAACCAGCAAACCACTTACCACCAACACAGACATGTGGACGCCGGCCTATCGAAAGCCGGTATGGGAAATCAGAATCGCACCGCTGCCTTGGCAAACGGATGCTTCTATAGGTTGCAACTTGCGCGGCGGGGTGAGAGCCCGCGTAATAACCAGATGCCATTTAAAAGCCACAGCTGATACGAAACGATTGAAATTTAGCTCTGTAGTTTTTCGTGGACGAGTTTTTGCGATTTCAACGCTGGCAGATGCCTATGATTTAGGCGATATCGAAAAATTTATTAATGCAATCTTAACGATGTTGCGTCGCAAAAAAACTTAGTGAACTATTTTAATACTGCGGGAGGAAAGGCTGTTCAACAAAACAGGAGTTGATATCATGCTGTTCCGCAATAGAGACAAAGAAGTGCGCCAAAGTGCGTCGGTGAAGCTGGCCTCCTATACTGTCCTTGGCGTTGTCGCCACGGTGTTTTCATCTTCTGTGTTTCCGCCGGTCTTCACATCCCAGACGAACCGCGCCCTCATCAATGCACCAGTCATTCCGCTGACAACACCGATCAGCGGTGTGGTAAAGATATCCGACAAGAACGGTAAGGCTGCTATTGAAAACGACAAGGTCGACAATACCACGCTCATCGGCCTGAAGGTGCAACTGGCAGCACTCGATAATGAACTTCGCCAGAAGAACGGAATTATTGGCGACTATGCCAGCCGCATCGACGATTTGAACAGGGATCTTGCCAGTCAGCAGGCGGCGTTACTGCAAAGAACCGAGTCTGACCTACAGGCAGCCAATGCAGCCTTGCAGATGGTGACCTATTCGACCCGAATTGCAAAAGCGGAAGCCACGCGAAAACAGAAGCTGATGGCGAAGGGGATGTATTCTGGAATCGGAGAGGATATAGCGGACACGATACAACTTGAAGATACAAAGCTGCAAGCTGCCAAAGTCGCCGTTGACAAACTCACCAAGGAAATGAACTTCGCGCGCCAAGGCATCTATATCGGCTCCGATTTGCAATCGCTGCAAAATCTTCAGCAGGAAATTCGCACACGGTCCGCAGATCTGCTGCAGATCCGGATGCAGATGACCACCATGCAGACGCGCAAAAGCGAGCTCGAAACGCTGGCATCGGCGGAGAGCGCACGTATTGAAAGGCTGACCCGCGCCGATCTTTCCATTCCACCGGGCACAACGCTCTACAAGCCCGTGGCTGCGACCGGCCGTGAAGTGGTTGCAGGCGACACGCTGGCGGAGGCGCTTGACTGTCGCAACGCTTTCGTCGTGGCGATTTTTTCAGAGCGTCAGGCACAGGCGCTTTCCGTCGGTTCTCGGGTGAAGGTGAGTTCTGATGCCTGGGCGGAAGAATCCGATGGGGTGGTGGAGCGCCTGGTGCCACGTACTACCGAACGTGTCGACCTCGATTATGCCGTGCCCTTTCCACCAACAGAGCGGCGAGAGCTTTACGCCTATATTCGCATGGACGGCAGGGCACAGGAGAAATTGACCGAGAACGGCGCCTGTTCGGTCGGCACGTGGGTGAGTGTGAGCCTGCCGCGCGAGTGGCTCGGCAAAACCCGGAATTATGTGCATGAAGCATCAGCCAGCCTGTTCCAGTTTGCAAAGACCTCCGTCAGCGAATTGCCGGATGTCAGGCAGGCCGCATGGGCACTGATCGAAACGTCGCGTGATACGCTATCCGCACACACTGGTATCGAGTGGCCACAACAGCGGCCGGACGTGCCTGGCCGGGCACATCAGCCCGATATCATCACCCAGCACCCTTTCGGCAATACGGATGCCACCGGAAAGGCACCGCGCACCCAATCCTGACACCCGCATGGATTGGACGGGCCCCTGCGGGAGTGCGATGCAAACCCGCAGGGCGACCCACCACCTGTTTTAGACACTCGAAGCAACCTCATTCACGCGCGGCGTGCCGCGCGCCTGACCAACCATGAGGATAAGTCGATGTATTTCAGCCCTGATGGCGATGTTCAGTCGGTACTCTACGTCAATCTTGTCATCGCCCTTTGCGCGATCCTGTTTACCATACTGGCCGACCCGCGCAGGGTCCTGGACCGGTTGGCCTTCAGTGCGATTATGCTGCTGTCTCTTGGCCTTTACATATTTTGGCGCGCCACCGATACGCTGCCACCCTTCGAGCTTTCTTTGGAGACTGCCTGGAACTACATTTATTTCACCTTCGAGCTGATCTCCGTTCTTTACGCCATCGGCTCGATCCTGATCCTGACGAGGCGGACGGACTGGTCTTTTCTGGCTGATAGAGGGGAAGCCGAGATTGCAACTAATCCCGATGCGCCACTCGTTGACGTCTTTATCTGCACCTACAACGAACCTTTGAACGTCCTTGAGAAGTCGGTTATCGCGGCCCAGGCCATGCAATATCCGCAGCTGCGTGTTTTTGTCTGCGACGACACGCGCAGGCCGGAAGTGCGGGACTATTGCGAAACGGTCGGCGTCAATTATGTGACGCGCCCGGACAATAGACATGCCAAGGCGGGAAATCTGAACAATGCACTTGAACACACCAATGCGCTGCCACAGGTTTCCGATTTCATCATGGTTCTGGATGCGGACTTCGCGCCACAGGCCAACTTCCTTCGTCGCGTAACCGGTCTTTTCGCCGATCCCAAGGTGGCAGTTGTGCAGACACCGCAATTTTACTTTAATTGCGACCCCATCCAGCACAACCTCGGCATCCGCAATTCCTTCGTCGATGATCAACGTGTATTCTTTGATGTATTCCAGCCGGCCAAGGACGCGGTCGGTTGCGCTTTCTGCGTCGGGACGAGTTTTGTCGTGCGGCGGGCGGCGGTCAACGAGCTCGGCGGGTTTCCGCATGATGCACTTTCCGAAGATATGCTGCTGACCTACCGCCTGATGGAGCGAGGTTACGTCACACGCTGGCTCAACGAAAAACTCAGTGTCGGTCTATCGGCTGAGGGCCTGCCAGAATATATCACGCAACGCACGCGGTGGTGCCTGGGCACCATTCAGATCGGCCTTCTGCGGACGGGACCATTGTGGCGTGGCAAGTTCACGCTGACACAAAGGCTGCATTATCTGCACGGGCTGTTTTGCTGGCTGTCGAAGCCTTTCATCCTCTGCCTGTTGCTGGCACCATCGATCTACTGGCTGACAGGCGTTTCCGCCCTCCAGGCCGACGAGCTGATGTTCATGAAATTTGGACTGTCATCACTGGCTTTGTTTTGGGCCTACTCCACCTGGATATCGGGAAAACGCACCCTACCGCTGTTCACCGAAGTGACGCATGCGCTGACCGCTGTTCCCATCACCATCACGTTGTTTCAGGCTATGCGCAAACCCTTCGGACGTCCCTTTAAAGTCACGGAGAAAGGTGGTGACCGGTCACAGGTGCGCATTCACGGGCCTACAGCGCTATTTTTCGCAATCGTCACCGTCACCTCCGCGGTTTCAGTTCTGCTCGCCGTTTACGCATGGGACGCCCCTGTAGAATTTTCGGCGCGAGATTGTCTCAACCTCATCTGGTCGGCGGTCGCCATGGTGATTGCCTTCACCAGCCTCATCTGCTGCATCGAATTACCACGTGTCGACAAGGAAGAGCCGATCGGCGTGGATCTCGAAGGCCGTTTGCAGTGCGCAAGCGAGGTGAAGGCGGTACGGATCGTGGCGCTTTCGACCGAAACCGCGACCCTGGCGGATTTCAACCGGTCTTACGCCGAGGCAGAGTCCCTGTACGTGCCCGATGTGGGCTGGGTGCAGATCGATGCAACGAAGGTGTCGCAAACGCCCGGCAAATTCACTCTCACCCCCACTGCCGACCAGCATCGTGCAATCTTGAGGCTGCTTTTCCGCAATGCGCCCGAAAATGTCGCGGAACAGGGCGACCTCTTGAAGTCCATGCAGATGTTACTCGCAAGGGCCTTCAGCTAAGACAATTCGCGCCAAACCCGGGACCGTGCTCGACGTAAACCGCAAGCTAGAGGCGGGCTTGTTTGGAAAAGCGCCTACCAAACGGAAAACTCATGTCTGTCAAATCGATCGTCGCGACAGTTCTCATGACCTGCTTCACAACAGGAGTGGTCGCTGCTGGCGACGGGCGCACCGGTTCCGGATCAGTTCGCGACCGCCTTGCTGTGAGCTTGTGTGCGGGTCTCGTTGGGAAGATGGACAAATCCACCCCCCCCTTCATATTTCGGAGCTTTGAGCCTGCACCGGGCGGTAAAGCGCTTGATCCCGCTCTTTCAAATGCGGGTTTCACCTATGACAATGCCCTGGCGACGATTGCCCTTTTTTCCTGTGGCAACGATGCCGAAGCGAAAAGGGTTGCCGACGCGCTGCTGCTCGCCGTCAACAACGATCGCTATTACAGCGATGGCCGCCTGCGCAACGCCTACCGTTCCGGCCCCGTTGCGAACGAAAACGATGCTATGCTTTTGCCCGGTTTCTGGAGTGAGGCCAGCAAGACGTGGGTCGAGGATGACTATCAGGTCGGCAGCGCAACGGGCAACCTGGCCTGGGCGGCACTTGCGCTTCTCACTGCCAGTGAACGATTAAGCAATCCGTCCTATGTGCAGGCAGCGACCAAACTCATGCGCTGGATCGATGCGCATACGGCGGGCGTCCGCGATATCGGCTACACAGGTGGCACATTCGGTCATGAGCCTGCACCGGCAAAACTCGAGTGGAAATCGACGGAACATAATCTCGATGTGTATGCCGTTGCGGGTTGGCTCGCCGAAATTGAGGGAGCGCGCGCCTGGCAGGCGATGCGGGACAAAACACGCAAATTTCTTGATGCGATGTGGAATGAGCAGCAGGGACGGTTTTACGTCGGCAGCCTACCCGGAAGCGACACACCCAACTCGAGCCAGTCCGGAATAGATTCCGAGCTCTGGCCCATTCTCGCCGTGCCGGAGTTTCGGGGCCGCAGTGGGCGTGTTCTACATTGGGTTGATCGGCATTATGCGGTTGCGGGAGGTTTTGATTTTAACGACGATCGGGATGGTGTGTGGCTGGAAGGTACGGCCCAGGCCGCGCTGGCATTTCAGCAGGTCGGCGATGCCGAGCGGGCCGAGGCGCTGCTTGCCACCATCGCCGCACAAATATCTCCCGATAACCTGATCTACGCGACAGTCGGGGACGAACTGACGACCGGGCTGATGATCGGGCCGACCTCGACATTTGCCGACTTCAAATATTTCAGGTTGCCGCATGTCGGGGCCACTGCCTGGGCAATCCTTGCAGCGAAAGGCTGGAACCCTTTTCTTAGAAAAAGCGGTTGTATTCGTCTTTGTGAGGGATAATCGTCCGTCTCGGCGGCAGCAGGAGGATATTGCTCCAGGCCGTTGCGCCGGAGATTGAAAACTGGGACGCATGACGCTGCTGAAAGCGGCGAAAAGCGTAAAACCGCAACGTTGACTGCCGACTAGCAGTTCCAGTGATTCAAGCCTGACGGTACGATTAACCAAGCCGAATACCGCCCACTGCCAGACCTGTCAGATGCCCGGTGCGGATCGGAACTTCCTGTGCACCTTCAACGACATGGGGCGGTTCCAAGGCCCGAGCACAAATTCGGCGGTGCTGTTGCGGATACGCGCCCGTGATGTTATCGGCCCGCAATTTAAGGGTGCTTGCCTTCGCTCATTCGTTATTTAATTCAAACGCCGATCCCTTTATTAGCGCTGCGCCGGCACAGTAGGGCATGTCCGAATAGCATCCCAACCTCCGGCGAGGCCGCTTCAATTAAACGCCTGTGGCAGGCGAAATCATGCGCGCCTTCTAGCTGCCCCAATTGCCTCCTGAACCGTCGATCGACGTACTGGCTCTTCTGGAGCGACTAAGTCTGGCGGAACGCGCTCTGGGCGCCTGGACGGTATCACCAGGCTGCTCCCGCACTAGGAACTATTCGTGGTGTGGTCTGATCCTTTCAAGTGCGTGGAGCGAGACGTTTGCCACGGCCAGGTCCGCGTATGTGAGAATCGCCTGACAACGCCGAATGCAACCTACTCGGCCGGAACCGACAATGGAAACGTAGACTTAAGGACATAAAGATATCGTTATATGATGTTGACCGATGACGTGGCTTACAATATGGTCGTCACGCCTAAGGTTCCCCAGTCGTTGCACGCAACGTGCCGGGGCTAAGAGGGAAGTCGGTGCTCCGTGTCATACGGAAAAGCCGACGCTGCCCCCGCAACTGTAAGCGGCGAGCTGAAGTCCAATATGTCACTGGTTTACCCCGGGAAGACGGACGGAAGTGATGATCCGTGAGCCAGGAGACCTGCCTTTGGTGAAATAACGTCCACGGGCGGGGTGTCCCAGTGTGCCGTAGCAAAGGCTGCATTGTCGCGGCCCGTCTTGCTATGCGTCCGCAGACCCATGCCCCCAACTTTATAGGGGCACAACATGTCTCAGACCTGCATTTTTACGATCACGAGCGTACCCTTCGATGAGGACTATCGTCCTTCAGAAAATACGCGCATCACCACCAATTTCGCCAATCTGGCCAGGGGCGAAAAGCGGCAGGAAAACCTGCGCAATGTCATGCGCATGATCGACAGCCGCTTCAACGCCCTCGCTCACTGGGATAATCCCAAATCGGACCGATACTCGGTCGAGTTGGAGATCATTTCGGTCGACATGAGCTTCGATGTCGCAGGTGAAAAATTTCCCCTCATCGAGATACTGAAGACGACGATCATCGATCACAAAACCAGTGAACGTATCGACGGCATTGTGGGGAATAACTTCTCCTCCTATGTGCGAGACTACGACTTCAGCATTGTGCTGCCGGAGCATAACAAGAGCGTTCCTGCCTTCAGCATTCCGGCCGACTTCGGCGACCTGCATGGAAACCTGTTCAAGTCTTTTCTGCAGTCGGATGCCTACCGCTCGTACTTTCGCAAGCCGCCGGTCATTTGCATCAGCGCCTCGACCAGCAAGACCTATTACCGGACCGAAAATCATCACCCCGTGATGGGCGTCGAATACCGGCAGAATGGGTTCTCGTCCACCGACCAGTATTTCGGGAAAATGGGATTGCAGGTTCGCTACTTCATGCCTGCAGGCAGCGTTGCGCCGTTGGCCTTCTACTTTGTTGGGGATTTGCTGGGCGACTACTCCAATATTGAGCTAATCGGCGTCATCAGCACGATGGAAACGTTTCAGAGAATTTATCGCCCCGAAATCTACAATGCGAACGCAGCAGCCGGGACATTTTACCAGCCCAACCTGAAGCACCAGGACTATTCGCTGACCCGGGTCATTTACGATCGCGACGAACGAAATCGCTTGGCGGTGGATCAGGGTAAGTTCACCGAAAAACACTTCATCAAGCCATACCGCGCCGTCCTTGAGCAATTGTTTGCTCACCGCCCCGCCTGAGCATCACTTAGAAGAGGTCCCATCGTGAAGAAACTTCTCCCCACATCGACCGCTGGCAGCCTGCCGAAACCCTCCTGGCTTGCGCAGCCCGAAAAACTGTGGTCGCCCTGGAAGCTGGAGGGCGAGGAATTACTGGAAGGCAAGAGAGATGCCCTGCGCCTTTCACTGTACGATCAGCAACAGGCCGGCATCGACATCGTCAGTGATGGCGAGCAAACACGCCAACATTTCGTCACGACTTTCATCGAGCACCTCGACGGGGTCGATTTTGCAAAACGCGAGACAGTCAGAATTCGCGATCGCTACGATGCGAGTGTCCCGACAGTCGTCGGCGCAGTGTCTCGCCAGAAGTCCGTGTTCGTCGAAGACGCCAAGTTTTTTCGCCAGCAGACCAAACAACCCATCAAATGGGCTTTGCCGGGTCCGATGACGATGATCGATACTCTCTTTGACGGCCATTATAAGAGCCGTGAAAAGCTTGCCTGGGAATTTGCCGGGATACTCAACGAGGAAGCAAAGGAATTGGAGGCTGCCGGCGTCGATATCATCCAGTTCGACGAACCTGCCTTCAACGTATTCTTTGACGATGTGAATGACTGGGGTGTTGCCACTTTGGACAGGGCAATTGAAGGGCTGAAGTGCGAGACCGCCGTCCATATCTGCTACGGTTACGGCATAAAGGCCAATACGGATTGGAAAAAGACACTCGGGTCAGAATGGCGGCAGTATGAGGAAACTCTCCCCAAGCTGCAGAAATCCGGCATCGGTATGATCTCCCTCGAATGCCACAATTCTCATGTCCCAATGGATCTTCTGGAACTTGTTCGAGGTAAGAAAGTGATGGTCGGGGCCATCGATGTGGCAAGCGATACCATCGAAACCCCGGAGGAAGTCGCTGCAACGCTGCGAAAGGCGCTTAAGTTTGTCGACGCAGATAAACTTTGCCCCTGCACCAATTGCGGCATGGCCCCCCTGTCTCGTCGTGTGGCAAGAGACAAGCTGAATTCCTTGAGCGCAGGAGCTGAGATCGTCCGAAGAGAGCTCACTGTTTAGTTTTTTGATAGTCTGAACCTGCGGATGGCTGCCGTTCGCCGCCACCGCGCCCATCGCGACACACGCTGGGAGACTTACGAATGGCTATAAGGTCACGGCGCGGATCATCCTGAGAGCTTCGACGGATGTCCGCCTCTTGGCGCAAAGCTGCCAAGACCGCCTGTTCTCTAAAAATCGGCCCTGTTTCTGCTGAGTGTTTGCGCCAAACGTCTCGGTTGGAAGACATTTATTCCAACGCCACCGACGTCTTCGTGACTTTTGCCAAACAGAACAACTTCCCAGACGCCGAAAATCTCGGGAGCACGACGGCCGCTAAGATCGCCGAAAAAAGTGGGTCTCAGTCAGCAGGACGTATTTGCCGAGAGCAGCAATTGCCTTTTGGAAATGGGGACAGTGGTGGCCATACGGTAGCAGCGATCCCAAGATAAAGAAGCCGTTGCCTCAGAACATCGCTTCAGCGGAAATTCCAAAACGATACTATCGGCCAGAGACTTGGCAATCAGTGACTTTGTCAAATCGAATGAAGGTGTGGCGTTCGTATTCCATCAAGGCTGAAGGCGCGAATCGCTACGGCAGCTTTGCACCTGCGCACAAGACATTGCGGTAGTATGAAAATCGGCTAACTTCGCAACGTCGACAGACAGGAAGAGCAACGAGGTGGCAATGATTGAACCCGGCGGGGATGAGCAATTAGTTACCCCACGTGACGACGGAGCAGCCAGGCATTTACCCGGGATGGAGTTGCCTGGCATTGGTTTGGCTGCGACGGATGGCACGACCGTCGATCTGCGTGAGCCGGGGTTAACCGTGGTCTATGCTTACCCCCGGACAAGCCCGCCCGGAGGAAAGGCGATTGACGGATGGGACGCAATACCCGGCGCGAGGGGATGTACACCGCAGTCCTGTGCCTTTCGTGATCATTTCGCTGAACTGAAGGCATTGGGAGCAACGCGTCTGTTTGGCCTTTCTACGCAGACCACGGAGTATCAGCGAGAGGCAGCAGAGCGGCTTCACCTGCCGTTTCCTCTGCTTTCCGATCATTCACTCCTTCTGGTGTCAGCCCTCCGCCTTCCAACTTTCCAGGCTGGAGGCCTGACACTGCTCAAGAGGCTCACGATGATTATCGAAACGGGCGTTATCAAGCATGTCTTTTACCCGGTCCATCCGCCAGAGAAGAACGCAGATGCCGTCATCGATTGGTTGAGTGCTACGACATGATCAGCCCGCCATCGACATTAATTGTCTGGCCGGTGATGTAGGCCGCATCCTCGGAGGCGAGAAACGCCACCAAGGCTGCCACTTCGGCTGGTGTTCCTGCGCGGCGCATTGGAATGTTGCGCACCCATTCGGCCATGAGTTCGCCGGGCTTGTAGTCACCGAGCATCTGGCCCCAGACTCGGTCGTTATAATCCCACATTTCGGTGTGGATGATGCCGGGGCAAATGGCGTTGACGGTGATGCCTTCGGGCGCCAGTTCCTTGGCCAGACTTTGCGTCAGGCCGACGACGCCGAATTTTGAAGCGGCGTAGTGGGGGGTATAGATAAAACCCTGGCGGGCCTGGCCGGAGGCGGTGTTAACCAGGCGGCCCTTGGTGCCACTTGCGCGGAAGCGGCGGATCGCTTCCTGGCAGCACAGGAACGCGCCCTTGGTGTTGACATCGAGGTTGAAATCCCACTGTTCCTGCGTCAGCTCCTCGATCTTGGAGATGGTGATGACGCCGGCGTTCTGGACCGAGATGGAAAGCGGACCGATTGCCTCTTCGGCTGCGCCATAGGCCTCGCGCACCGCCGCCGCATCCCGCACATCGAGGATCACGCCATGGGTGACTGAGCCGGTTTCGTCCGCCAGCTTTTTGGCGGCGTCATTAGTGTCCTTGTCGACAGAGGCGATGGCGACTTTCGCGCCTTCCTCGGCAAAACGGCGGGCGATGCCGTAACCGATGCCCTTGTTGCCTCCGGTCACGAATACGGATTGACCTTCAAAGCGCCTCATGTCTCCTCCTTATGGGATAACGGCTATGTTTCTGTGCCGACCAGTCGTTCGGCGGTGAATTTGTCGGTGACAAGGACATCGATCACGCCGGTTCTGAGCGCACCGGCGATCGCCTCGGTTTTTTTCGAGCCGCCGGCGAGTGCAATGACGCGGTCGACATTGGAGAGGTTCTCCAGCGGAAGGCCTATGACCCGGTCATCGAGCGGTGTCTTGACGGGCTTGCCGTCCTTGTCGAAGAACCTGAGCGAAATATCGCCCACGGCGCCCGCCTGTGCGAGATCGGCAAGCTCCTTGGCGGAAAAGATATTGCCGGAACGTGCAAGAAGCTCCGATGGCTCGACGGCGCCGACACCGACGATGGCGAGCGTGATAGAACCGAAAAGATCGATGGTTTCGCGCACGAAGGGATCGGCCAGCATCAAAAGCTTGGCCTCGCGAGAGGTGGCGACGCCGGGGACCGGCAGCAATTTCGGTTCGGCCTCCGTCAGCCGCGCCAGCCGGGTGGTGATCTGGGTCGCGTGCGTCTGCACGGAAGGATCGCCCATGCCGCCCAGCGTCTGGACGATGTAACGCGCTTTGGCGCCCTTCAGCGGATGGATGTTTTCCACCATCTTGAAGATCGTCTGGCTCCAGCTGGAAACGCCGATGATCTCGTTTTGCGACAGCGTCACCTCGAGAAAATGCGCGGCAGCCTCGCCGATGCGGGCCATGATCGCGCCGTCGCGATCCTCGCTGCAATCGACGACAATGGCTTCCGGCAGGTCGAAGCGTTCGCGAAGCTGTGCTTCAAGATCGCTATAGGTACCGGGCGGCGGAATGATGCTGGTGCGCACGATACCTTCCGTTTCGGCACGCTTCAGCATGCGCGAGACGGTGGCCTGCGAAAGATTGAGATGTTCGGCAATCTCCGCCTGCCGCCTGTGCTCGCTGAAATACATCTGCGCCACGCGGGATATCATCCGAAGTTCGTTGATCCTGCCCATAAGCCCTCCAGGGTGAATTTTTATTCACCCTTACCCGACGTCACAGGTAACGTCGAGCGCGCAATCGCGTCGCGCCAGACGGCAAGCCGTTGCCTGCCGTCACTGGACGAAGGCGGGATGGCGTTGCCGTGACTGTTGAGCGCGGCGATGGCGTCGAGATCGCTCCACAGACCGAGGGCGAGGCCGGCAAGATAGGCCGCGCCAAGTGCGGAGGCTTCCGGCGCGTCACGCTGGATGACGGGGTGGTCCAGCATGTCGGCGACGCATTGCATGAGGAAACGGTTCTGGCTCGGCCCGCCATCCACGAAAAGCTGTCCGAAGCCGGAGGGCGACTGCGCGCGCATGGTCGAGAAGACGTCATAAACCTGAAAGGCGATGGAATCGGTAACGGCGCGGGCCATCTGCGCGCGACTTGTGCTGAAATTGATCTGCGAAAATAGCGCGCGGCAATTGGAATCCCAATAGGGCGCGCCAAGGCCGACAAAGGCCGGGACGAAACCGGGGCCATCTGGTTCAGCGGTCGCGGCAAGCTCCACTAGAGATGCGACATCTGGCAGGCCGAGAATGTCCGTCATCCACGGCAGGGAGGCGGCAGACACAAGAATATTGCCCTCGAAGGCGAAAGTCGGCTTGCCGTTAATCCTCCAGGCAACAGTCGTGGTGATGCCGCGCTCTGGCGCGATGAAATGCGGCAGCGTCGTCATCACCGATGAGCCGGTGCCGAACGTCACCTTGCCGTCACCGGGGTTGAAGGCGCCGTGGCCGAAGAGGGCGGCGTGGCTGTCGCCGACGGCAGCCAGAATAGGCGTGCCGTCCTTGATGCCGGGAACACCTGATGTCACGCCGAAGTCGCCGCTGCTGTCGCGCGGGTCGGGCAGGGCGTTGATGTCGATGCCAAAAAGGTCACAAAGCTCTTCGCTCCACACCTGCCGGATGAGATCGAGCACCTGGCTTCGGGCCGCGTTGGAGGCGTCGCAGGCATGCACTCTGCCGCCGGTCAGGCAGTGGATCAGCCAACTATCGATGGTGCCGAGGCGAAGGCTGCGGCCCTTCGGCGCACGTTCCAACAGCCAGCGCATCTTGGCGCCGGGAAACATCGGGTCAATAGGCAGGCCGGTCAGCGCCATGACACGTTCGGAATGGCCCTTGCTGATGAGATCGGTGCATTCCTGCGCGGTGCGACGGCATTGCCAGCTCAAGACCGGGCCAAGCGGCTCGCCTGTTTCGCCGTCCCAGATCGTCACCGATTCGCGCTGGTTGGAAATGGCGATGGCTTCAATGTTGACGGCAGAGGGTGCCGAAGACAGGCAGGCGGAAATCGCTTCGCGCACCGACGCCCAGATACGGTTCGGATCCTGCTCGACCCAGCCGGGCTGCGGATATGTGATGCCGACCGGCGATGAACCGCGCGCCAGCAATTCTCCTGTTTCAGAAACGAGAATGGCCTTTGAATTGGTGGTGCCCTGATCGATGGACAGAATGGCGCGCATCACTTGAGTTCTTTCGTCGGCAGTTTTTTCGTTTCAGCCTTGCGGTGATTAAACGACGATATTGCAAAGGGTGTCGCCGCGCATCCGAAGACACGCGACGACCCTGGGAGGAGACTTACTTTCTCTTGAGCAGCGCTGCTGCAGCCTCCGCGATGGCCGCGGGTGCCATGCCAAACTCATCGAGCAGCCATTCTGCCGAGCCGGTATGGGCAAAGACGCCCGGAACGCCGAGGCGCTTCATCGGCACGGGGGCGTGATCGACAACAACTTCGGCGATGGCAGAGCCGAGACCGCCGAAGATCGAATGTTCTTCAGCCGTCAGGATTGCGCCGGTTTCCTTCGCTGCGGCAATGATGGCCGCCTCGTCGATCGGGCGCACGGTTGCCATGTTAAGCACACGCGCCTTGATGCCACGACCGGCCAGAATATCGGCGGCCTTGACGATGCGGTGTGTCAGCGTGCCATTGGCGATCAGCGTTATGTCGGAACCTTCGCGCAGCAGGTTGGCGCGGCCGAGTTCAAAGACGTGGCCATCAGGCAGAAGGTCCGGCACGCCGACGCGCGACAGGCGAAGGAAGCAGGGCCCGGCATAGTCCGCAGCCCATTTGACGGCGGCGGCCGTTTCGATGCGGTCGCAGGGGGCAATGACCGGCAGGTTCGGCAGAACGCGGGTCCAGGCGAAATCCTCGATCGAGTGATGTGTCGGACCCAGTTCGCCATAGGCCATGCCCGAGGAGATGCCGATGAGCTTCACATTGGCGTTGGAATAGGCGAGGTCTGCCTTGATCTGTTCCAGCGCGCGACCGGTCAGAAAACAGGATGCGCCGCAGACGAAGGGAAGCTGGCCGCCATTGGCAAGGCCGGCGCCGACGCCCACCATGTTCTGTTCGGCAATGCCGACATTGACGAGGCGCTCGGGGAATTTCGACTTGAAGCCGCCGAGCTTCGAGGAGCCGACCGAATCGTTGCAAACGGCCACGACCCTGTCGTTTGCAGCGGCCAGCGCTTCCAGCGTTTCGGCGAAGGCGTCGCGGCAATCATAGAGTTTGGCGGCGGTTACGGGCGCGTTCATTACAATGCCTCCGAAAGTTCTTTGACGGCAATTTCGTATTGTTCCTTGCTTGGAACCTTGTGGTGCCAGTCGACGCGGTCCTGCATGAACGAAATGCCGTGACCCTTATTGGTGTGCGCGACGATGCAATGCGGGCGCTCGCCACGATGTTCGAGCGCCGGAACGATCTCTTCCATCGCGTTGCCGTTGATTTCGCTCACCTCCCAGCCGAATGCTTCAAGCTTCGGGCGAAGCGGCGCGACGTCGTTGGTTTCCGAGATCGCAGCACCCTGCTGGAAACGGTTATGGTCGATGATAAGCGTCAGATTGTTAAGCTCGAACTGCGCGGCGGACATGATGGCTTCCCAGTTGGAGCCCTCCTGCATCTCGCCATCACCGGTCATGACATAGGTATGGTAATCCGCTCCCGAAAGCTTGGCTGCCTTGGCCATTCCGACGGCAACTGGAAGCCCGTGGCCAAGCGGGCCGGTATTGGTCTCGACCCCCGGTACCTTGTTGCAGTTGGGGTGGCCATTGAGGCGGGAATTGGGTTGCAGGAAGGTCGAGATTTCCTCTTCCGGGATAAAGCCACGTTTGGCGAGCGTCACATAAAGCGCGCAGGCGGTGTGGCCTTTCGACAGCACGAAACGGTCGCGGGCAGGGTTCTTCGGTTCGTCCGGCCAGATGCGCAATACGCGGAAATAAAGGGCGGTCATGATGTCGATCGCCGACATTTCTCCGCCGATATGGCCGGCACCCGCTTCGAAAACAGCCTGGACGTCGCGAAGGCGAATCTGGCGCGCAATGCGCTCTAGCTCTGTGGGCTGCATGGGATCCTCTTCAAAACATGCGTGTGAATATTTATACAGCTTCTTATATAATTGCAGACGTGGCGTTTCTGTCAAGCCGGAATTGTGAATTGTCCTGTTTCAATCCGTGCCGATTATTTCTGCCGCTTCATTTTCACCAATGATGAAGCGCGCCTCCCCGCCTCATTCCTCGGTCCGTAAAAGGAACCTGCTCAGCCTAAGTCCTTTGGCTGAAAGGGCTCTCCTTGCCACGCAGGCGCGCTTGCGCTGGATTCCCGCGATGCGCACCGGAACGGGATGAGAGGCGCAGGTGTGAAGCCATCCCATCACCCGCAAGGCCCGTCCCGCCCTCCAAGCCTATTGACAAGTTTCTCTCAACTGGCTTATGCATGTTTCACCGAGCATGAATAATTATTCTAATCGGTTTAAAAAAATGCAAGATAGCCACTTGGAGGAGCCATGTCCGTGCTTGAACGCAATGAGGGGGTTACGCACACCAGAAGCCCGCTTGCCTGGCTAAGCGGTGCGACCGGACCTCTTTTGGGCCTGCTGCTGCTGTGTGTCTTCCTGACCTTCACCAGCGAAAATTTTCTGTCGCTTCGAAACGGTCTCAACATCCTCGACCAGATCACCGTGCTCGGCATCATGGCCGTTGGCATGACCTTCGTCATTCTGCTCGGCGGCATCGATCTGTCCGTCGGTTCGGTGCTGGCGCTGTCTATGATGATCATGGGCTGGACAGCCAATGTCGCGGGCATGCCCATGGGCATGGCCATCATGCTGGCGCTCATCGCATCCGCAGCCTGCGGCCTTGTCGTCGGCGTTCTCGTCACCGCCTTCCGGGTTCCGGCCTTCATCGCGACGCTTGCAATGATGTCGGTGGCGCGCGGCCTTGCCAATATGATCACGGACGGTCAGCAGATCGTCGGTTTTCCTGACTGGTTCATGATGCTGGCCATCGACCGCCATTTCGGCGTGCTGACGGCGACCGTGCTGCTGATGCTGGTCGTTGTTCTGGTATCGTTTCTTTTCCTGCGCTTCCGCTCCGAAGGCCGCACCGTCTATGCGGTTGGCGGTAACCCGGAAGTGGCGCGACTTGCCGGCATCAACGTCGCCCTGGTGACGATCTGCGTCTATGTTGCCTGTGCGGTTCTTGCCGGTCTTGCGGGTATCGTTCTTGCAGCCCGTCTCGACTCGGTGCAGCCCTCCAGCGGTTTTGGCTACGAGCTGGATACGATTGCGGCTGTCGTCATCGGCGGGACCTCGCTTTCGGGCGGTGCCGGCGGCATCGGCGGAACGCTGATCGGCGTGCTCATCATCGGTGTGCTGCGCAACGGCCTCAACCTGCTCAATGTTTCTCCCTTTCTGCAACAGGTCATCATCGGTGTGGTTATCGTGCTGGCCGTGGGCGCTGAAACATTGCGCCGGCGCAGAAGCTGAATTTGCCTGCGGAGGGCGATGAGCCGTCCGCGCAATAGACGACCCTCCCGGTATGGGAGGCGTGAAAAGCGGCCGAAGGGGAGGAGGTTTGATCTGCCCGAAGGTCAAAAATCAACAAATGGAGGAATAATCATGAAATTTTCACGCATTCTGCTGACATCCGCCGCCCTTCTGGCCCTGTCGCTCGGTTCGGCCAACGCCGCCGAAGTCAAGAAGATCGGCCTTGCCGTTGCCAATCTTCAGGCGAACTTCTTCAACCAGATCAAGCAGGCCGTCGAAGCCGAAGCCAAGACGCGCGGCATCACCGTTGTCACCGTCGATGCCAAGGGCGACGGTCCGACGCAGGTCAACCAGATCCAGGATCTCCTGACGCAGAACATCGACGCGCTGATCTATATTCCCGCTGGTGCCGCTGCGGCGACCGTTCCGGTCAAGCTTGCCAAGGCGGCCGGTGTGCCTGTCATCAACATCGACCGCAATGCCGACGGCGCACCGGGCGATACCTTCCTCGCCACCGATTCCGTCGCTTCCGCCAAGTCGGTCTGCGACTACATCATCAAGCAGGCAGGCGGCTCGGGCAAGATGGTCATCATTCATGGCCAGAAGGGCACGACACCGGAAGTCGACCGCACCAAGGGCTGCATGGAATCGGTCAAGGCCAATTCCGGCGTGAAGATCGTTGCCGAACAGTGGTCCAACATGTGGAGCCAGGATGAAGGCTTCCAGATCATGCAGAACATGCTGCAGGCCAATCCGGACGTTTCCATCGTCTTTGCCCAGGCAGACGGTCTGGCGCTCGGCGCGGCACAGGCGATCAAGGTCGCCAACCCCTCGCAGAAGATCGTCGTTGGCGGCTTCGATGGCGACACGGCAGCGCTTGAGGCGCTGAAGAACGGCGTCTTTGACGTGACAGCGACGCAGCAGACCCAGAAGATGGGCCGCACGGCTGTCGAGATGGCCGTCAAGATCGTCGGCGGCGAGAAGGTTCCGGCCGTGCAACTCTCCGAGGCGACGCTGACGACGAAGGAAAACGTCGACGGCTTCATTGCCAACCATCCCTGATGCATCCGCCCCCGCGCACTCCAGCCGGATGCGCGGGGGCGTCATCTGTTCGTTTTCAGGCAATTCGGACGCAAAGCCGTGGCGCATCGCTGCCACGCGTGTTTCCCAGGAGGTCCCGTCATGCGCGAGCCGGTTCTTTCGCTCCGTGGCATCAGCAAACGTTATGGCCCGCTCGAGGTTCTGAAAAGCGTCGATCTCGACGTCTATCCGGGTGAAGTCGTGGCGTTGCTGGGTGAAAACGGGGCGGGCAAGTCCACCCTGTCAGGCATCATCGCCGGTTCCCGCGAGCCGTCCGAAGGAAAGATGACCTGGCTTGGCCAGCCCTATACACCCGCTTCGCCGCGTGAGGCGATAGACAAGGGCATTGTACTCATCCATCAGGAGCTGAAACTTCTGCCGGAGCTCTCCATCGCTGAAAACGTCTTTATCGGCCGCTGGCCGATGAAGAACGGCATCGTCGACCGCGCCGAAATGGTGCGAAGGGCGCAGCAGCAGCTGGCGCGGCTCAATCTGCATATTCCCGCAACCCGCAAGGTGGCGGGCCTTTCGACCGCGAACCAGCAGCTGATCGAAATCGCCAAGGCGCTGGCGCTCGATGCCAAGCTCCTGATCCTCGACGAGCCGACGGCGGCCCTTGGCGGTGCGGAAACCCAGGCCCTGTTCGAGCAGGTTCGCAAGCTGCGCGCCGAGGGCGTGGGCATCATCTATATTTCCCACCGCATGGAAGAGATCAGGCAGATCACCGACCGCATCGTCGTGCTGCGCGACGGTGAGCGGGTGCATGAATTTGAAGACAGCGCGACACCTGTGCGCACCATCGTCGAAAGCATGGTTGGCCGGTCGCTGGAACGCCTGTTCCCGGCGCTGCCCGAACCGCAGGAAAAAACGGTGCTGGAGGTCAAGGGGCTGACTGGCACGGGCAATTCTTTCCGCGACATCAGTTTCGGCGTCCGTGCAGGCGAAATTCTTGGAATTGCCGGGCTGATCGGCGCGGGGCGTACCGAACTGGTGCGTGCCATTTCCGGTGCCGATCCGACCAGTGCGGGCGAGGTTTTGCTCGATGGACAGGTACTGACGCTGAAAAGCCCGGCGGATGCGATTGCGAAGGGCATCGTCATGGTGCCGGAAGACCGCAAGCTTCAAGGGCTGGTTGTCGAGCATGAGATCGGTGAGAACCTGATCTACGCCAATCTCGACCGTGTCGGCACCGGCTGGATAACGCCTAGCATCAAGCGTGCTTTTACGAAGGAGGCAATTGCCAAATTCGGCGTGAAGGGCCGCAGCGAACAGCCTGCCTCGGATCTCTCCGGCGGCAACCAGCAGAAGGTCGTCATCGCCAAATGGCTTGCACGTAACCCGCGCGTGGTTGTGCTGGACGAGCCGACGCGCGGCATCGATGTCGGCGCGCGGGCTGGCATTTACGATATTATCGTCGGTCTGGCCAAAAGCGGCGTTGCCGTCATCGTCGTCAGTTCCGATCTCGAAGAGGTGCTGGGCGTTTCAAACCGTATCCTCGTTCTTGCACAGGGAAAACAGGCCGGAATCCTCAATCGCGACGAGGCCAACGACGTCTCGGTCATGGAACTGGCAACCATCTGAAGAAGGAAATAGAGATGTCCACCATCACGCTCAACGCGCCGAAACTTTTCGATCTTTCCGGCCAGGTGGCGTTCGTCACCGGTGCCGGTTCCGGCATCGGCCAGCGGATCGCCATGGGGCTTGCCCAGTCCGGTGCCGATGTCGCGCTGCTTGACCGCCGCACCGATGACGGCCTGGCGCAGACGGCCGATTTCATTGCCAGGGCTGGTCGCAAGTCGATCCAGATCGCCGCCGATGTTACCAGCAAGCAGGCGCTGAGCGAAGCGGTAGCACGCACGCAGGCCGAACTCGGTGCTCTCTCGCTTGCCGTCAATGCCGCCGGCATCGCGAACGCCAATCCTGCCGAGGAAATGGAGGAAAGCCAGTTCCAGACGATGATGGACATCAACCTGAAGGGTGTGTTCCTCTCCTGCCAGGCGCAAGCCAATGCCATGCTGAAGAACGGTCGCGGTGCAATCGTCAACATTGCCTCCATGTCCGGCGTCATCGTCAATCGCGGCCTGATGCAGTGCCACTACAATGCATCGAAGGCTGGCGTCATCCACATGTCCAAATCCATGGCGATGGAATGGGTGGGGCGCGGCATCCGCGTCAACACCATCTCGCCGGGTTACACCGCGACGCCGATGAACACGCGGCCGGAAATGGTGCACCAGACGAAACTGTTCGAAGAGCAGACCCCGATGCAGCGCATGGCGGGCGTCGATGAAATGGTCGGCCCGGCGATCTTCCTGCTGTCAGATGCGGCGAGCTTCGTGACGGGCGTGGACCTTTTGGTAGATGGCGGGTTCTGCTGCTGGTAGGGTTTGCGCGGCAGCGCCGCTCGGATCGATGACCACGTGCAAGAGGCAAGGTGGTCTGCCTTTTGATTTTACGCCCGGCTTTCGCCGGGCGTTTTTTATTCACCGCACAGGCGCGTGAAGACTAGGCAACCTGCTTCTGCGCCACTTCCTCGACAACGTCGCCCTTCAGATAGGCAACGAGGTCCTTGATCGTCACGACGAGCAGGCCGTGGCGTTCGGCGAAGATTTCCAGCTGGGGTAGGCGGGCCATGGTGCCGTCGTCATTGGCGACTTCGCAGATGGTGCCGCAGGGGTACTTGCCGGCCAGGCGGCACAGATCGACGGCGGCTTCCGTGTGGCCGGTGCGGCCGAGCACGCCTGCAGGGTTGGCGCGTAGCGGGAAGATATGGCCGGGGCGGGCGAAATCTTCGGGACGCGAGCCTTCCGATACCAGCGCACGCACGGTTTTTGCCCGGTCTGCAGCGGAAATGCCTGTCGTGGTGCCGGGAATATAGTCCACGGAGACGGTGAAGGCTGTCTTGAGGGATTCGGTATTGCGCGACACCATCAGCGGAATGTCGAGCGCGTCGAGGCGCTCTCCCGGCATGGCGACGCAGATCAGCCCGCGCGCATGGTTCATCATGAATGCGATCTGCTGCGGGGTTATGCTGTCGGACGCGGCGATGATATCGCCTTCGTTTTCGCGGTCTTCGTCGTCAACGACAATTACCATCTCGCCACGGGATATGGCTTCGATTGCGTCTTCAATTTTAGCAATGGTCATTTTCTTTCAAGCCTTTCAAGGGTTATGCCGTTTTGCGGCATTTTCGCGCTTCAAGAAGCGCCAAATATCCCTTGGGCGAACAATGCAATGCGAAGCCCGCTGCATGCGGGCGTCTTTTGCCTTGTCCTCTTCCATCCGGACTATACCGTCGGCTCCGGCCTCTCACCGGATCTGCTGACCTTCCGGCTTTGGAGACCGGAAGCGCTCGCGGGCTCCGGGAAAATCCCGATACCGCCGGTGGGGAATTGCACCCCGCCCTGAGAACATTGCCAACATAAGTTATCAAATGGGGAGGACGCAAGCGGCAATATTTTGCCAGGCTCCGCGCGCGCGAAACGGATATCCCGATTATATTCGAGACCGGGTATTTCATTTCGGAATAAGAATTGTCTGGGGTAAGAGACCAGAAGGCGGCGTTTACGTCGGATCGTTAAACAGCTTATGAAGCTCCCGCTCCAGCTGATCCTGCGTATAAGGCTTGCCAAGCCGTGCAACGTCAAGATCAACTCCAGGCGGCAGTTCTGCATAGCCCGAGGCGATGAGTATCGGAAGCTTTGGGACAATATGGCGCACTGCAATCGCCAGATCTCCGCCGGTCATGCCGGGCATTGAATAGTCGGTGATCAGGAGGTCAAAGCCGGTTCCGTCTCCCAGATGTTCCAGTGCCTCTTTCCCCGAATGCGCTTCAACGACATCGTGACCGAGGTCCATCAGCATATCGGCTGAGCTCATCGCTATGAGAGGGTCGTCATCCACCAGCAGTATTCGTTTCGGTCCTGAGGCGCTCGCGGTCGGGCCAGCCGAGACCTCAATCGCTGCGGAGTCATTTGTGATTTCGGATGTCGAGATTGGGATCCACAGTTCCGCCCTTGTGCCCTTACCCAGTTCGCTTGTCAGCTTGAGGTCGCCTTTCAACTGGGACGCCAGGCCATGGATCATGGAAAGACCAAGACCGGTGCCTTTTCCAAGTTCCTTGGTCGAAAAAAACGGCTCGATGGCCTTTAGCAGCGTGTCACGATCCATTCCGTGGCCCTGGTCGACGACCGAGAGGACGACGTAATTGCCTGCCGCAAGCTCACCGGCCTGGACGTTCTGATGGACATCGTGCAGCCCGATAACGATCTCGCCTCCGTCAGGCATGGCATCACGGGCATTGACAACGAGATTGAGGAGCGCGAGCTCGACCTGGTTGGCGTCAGCCGAGACCAGAGGAAGGTGATCTGGCACGTCAGTTTTGATCACCACTGTTGAGCCGACGGATCTTTTCAGAAGGTCTTCCATTCCGGCAACCAGCGCTCGCATATCGACCGGGTCAATGCGTAGGTCCTGCCGGCGCGAGAAAGCGAGAAGCCGCTGGGTGAGGGAAGCGCCACGTTTTGCGCCCTGTTGGGCACCCTCGATGAGACGGACTGCCCTTGCGTCATTGCCAACGTATTTTCGCAGTAACTCGAGATTGCCAAGGACGGCCATCAGGAGGTTGTTGAAATCGTGCGCCACGCCGCCGGTGAGTTGGCCGATCGCTTCCATCTTCTGGGACTGGCGCAACTGTTGCTCAGCTCGTTCTCGTTGGCTTACCTCTTCCATGACAGTAGCATATGCTTCTTCCAGTTCACGCGTTCGCTCCGCGACGCGCTCTTCCAGAACCTCATTCAACTGCCGTTGATGCTCTTCCGCTTTCAGACGTGAGGTTATGTCGGCCGATACGCCAACAAGCTTGATGGCCTTGCCAGTGCGGTCCCTGTAGAGCTGGGCACGGATCTCCACCCAGTGGGTAGACCCGTCATTCCAGACCGTTCGGTATTCTATCGCGTAGTCGGCGCCCGTTTCGATCGTTGCACGAACAGCCAACTGCATGCGCTCGAAGTCATCAGGATGGACCGATGCTAAGAGGTCCGCATAGGAAAACTCTTCGTCGGGACCGCGGCCAAAAATTAATCGACATGTTGCCGAAGTGGTCAGTTCATTGGTTGCAAGATCGAGCTCCCACGCGCCAAGTCGGCCGGCGGCAAGGGCCGTCTGGAGGCGACGCTCGCCTTCATCGAGTGCTTCCATTCTGGCCCGGGCATCGAACTGCCGCCGGCGACCGCGCATGGCCGACCGGGCAACGCTTATGAAAGTCGTCGCATGAAAAGGTCGCTCGACAAAGCTCACATTTCCCAGAACCTCAGAGAGCCTCGCCGCAGTCGGGTTGCGTTCAGGTCCTCCGCCGCGGTTTGTCAGGATAATGAATGGCAGGTCAGACCAACTGGGCTGCGCTGCGATCCAAGCAAAAATCCCTTTCAGGTCCGCTGAACGAAATGCCTCCTCGGTCACCACAGCGAAGGCGATGTTGTCCCCCAGATCGGCGACAAACGACGCAATATCAGCCACGGTGGTGGAAGATACACCAGCTTCCTTCAGGAGTGACGCTGCAATTTGCGCATCGCGGCCGATCGGAGCATAGACAAGTGCGCGTGTGTCGCCGTTAGGAATTCTTGCTACCCTCCCCGTTGAGAGGAAGAAGCGGGTGTTGATCGCCGACAAAGTTTGGAACGCCGCGAAGGATGCCCTGGAAGTCGGAAAGTGGTTCTCCGAGGGTCAGTCCGTTGCCGGATATTCTGAACTCACGGATCGTGTCTTCGTGAGGGCCTGTGCGCTTCTTGATCACTGATACGGCGCGACGCACTTTTCCGAGCGCCTCGAAATATCTCAGAAGGATGACGCTATCTGCCAGATAAGTAACATCGACGGGCGATTTCATGTCCCCGACGAGGCCATGCTGGGCGACCGTCAGGAATGTATTGGCTCCCTGCCTGTTGAGGTACTGTAGCAGTTCGTGCATGTGCAAGATGAGAGCATTCTCTTCCGGCATAGAAGCCTGGTAGCCATTGATGCTGTCGATCACCACTGTCTTGGCATCGAAAGTTGATACCCGGTCGCGCACGCGCTGTGCAAATTCCCCCGGTGATAGTTCGGCGGCATCGAGTTGCTCGATGTGGACGTGCCCATCTGCCTGCAGCTTCTCCAAGTCGATACCCATTGATCTGGTGCGGGCGTAAAGGAGACCAAGTTCCTCATCGAAAATGAAGACCGCAGCCCTTTCCCCACGCTCGACTGCGGCGTTGACGAACTGCAGAGCAAACAGGCTCTTTCCGGTTCCAGCAGGGCCGATGAGGAGAGTGCTTGATCCACGCTCCACGCCCCCACCGAGCAGGCCGTCGAATTCGGAAAGACCGCTCGAGAGGGTCGTTCGTTCGAATTCGGTTCTGTGCTCAATCGCGCGAAGGCGCGGAAAAACTGCAACGCCACCAGTCTTGATAGTGAAATCATGATAGCCGCCGCGAAACGCCTGACCGCGATACTTGATCACTCTCAACCGACGCCGCTCAGAACCGTAATCGGGAGCAAGCTGTTCGAGATGAATGACACCGTGGACTACGCTATGGACCGTCTTGTCAAAATTTTCCGACGTCATGTCATCAAGCAGCAGCACCGTTGCATCGGAGCGAGCGAAGAAGTGTTTCAATGCGAGGATTTGTCTGCGGTATCGCAACGAACTCTGCGCTAGAAGGCGAATTTCAGAGAGGCTATCAATTACGACGCGCTGGGGTTTGATCCGCTCAAAGGCTTGGAAAATCAGTTTTGTCGTTTCACCCAACTCGAGATCTGAGGAGTAGAGCAGGCTTTGCTGTTGTTCGGCGTCGAGAAGGCTTTCCGGGGGGACGAGTTCAAATATCTCGATCCCGCTACCAATCTCCATGCCATGCGATCTGGCGCAATCGCGCAATTCTTCGTCCGTTTCCGACAGGCTGATGTAAAGGCATCGCTCGCCGCGTATTTCTCCTTCAATAAGGAACTGCAAAGCAATCGTTGTTTTGCCAGTCCCTGGAGAGCCCTCAAGTAAAAAGACATGCCTGCGCGTAAAGCCACCGGAAAGAACATCATCCAGTCCCTTGACGCCAGTTTCTGCTTTTTGACTTAAAACCTGATGCATGTTTCCTCCGGACTTTCTAAAACATCTAGGGCGCGACCTCAGGATAATCAAGCGCGTAGGCGCGGGAGTGTCTGAGCCCGGACTGCCAATGGCGCCCGCCGCAGCGCCGCAGCGCGCAGCGTTTGGCGACGGTTGGCACCGTAATTTGCACAGGCCGGAAGCTGACTTCGCCGTGTGCGCGTGGCTCTTTCGGGAGTAATTTGCCGAGGTCAGGTCACAAACAGCATGATCTCGATTGCGTCCCAGGGGAAGAAGGTTCTTCTTCCGAAGACTGGATCAACCTTAAGCACTGAAGCAAACCCTCCTCAGTTGCGTGTTTCCAATGGCACGCGCTTTGTGTTCGCTCGCAGGACGTTCGGGCATCGCCGTTCTGGTGTGAAGATCGGACCGATCGATAAGCATGCCGTTGGGAAGCGAGTGGACGCGAAGCTTGTTTGTAATGTAGTCGCCGACACTGCCCACTTATATTTTGGAATCTCAGAGAGGCTTGCCGAACCCACGCAGAATAACTGCAATCACTCGCTCAACCGCGCTTTTACCAAGCTCAAATCTGGGCGTTTGCGGCAGGGTTTCACCGGGGGGTGTCATCAGCTGCTCAAACCGACGCGAGACAGGATCAAGGTTTGCCAAAAGATGGACCGACGTGCCGCGTGCGAACTCGTAATTCCAGATGACATCTTCCAGATCGAGCTCGGGAAAGGTTTTCTGCATCGCTTTGATAAAGCGATGCGCCGCATGGCTGTTGATGTTGAAATTGTTGTATCCGGCGCGGGCATCGACGCGCATCTGGAAAACGTTCCGGACGTAAAGGCTTCCGCCGTCGCTGGACCGGGAAGCGGTCAGGATGGGCTCGATCAGAGCCTCGAGGATCTGGCGGGGCGTAAGAGCCGCTTCGCCTGCGGCCTGTTCCATTTCGGTGAGGCGCGATAGGCGCTGCTGGTTTACGTCGCCGGTGATCTCCTGCGTTGCGAGACGGACAAGTGCATCCTTCGACTGAAAGTAATAATTGACCGCTGCCGTATTGGCACCAGACGCCTCGGTAATATCGCGCACGGTCGTGCCCTTGGGGCCTTTGCGCGCAACGAGTTCCTTGGCAGCACTCAGGATCGCATCGCGTGTTTCGCTCCGGCGCGTTGTTGCGTCTTCCTCTTCCATGGAGGTCTCCATCCCTGTCTTGCCTGTTTTCTTTAGTTACGATGCTCTACCGAAAAAAACAGACTTGCACCAGCAGATGTTTGAATATAATGTTCAAAACAAATGTTTCAATGATGTGTTTGACAAAGACATATCGTGAATGAAGCTGGGAACGTGACGGGAACGACATGATGCAAGCAAACGTCGATACGGGACAGTATCGGTATGCGCCGATGCGGGGCAGGCCCAATATCACCCTGCCGGGCGGTGCGCGCCTCGCCTTCTGGCTGGCGCCGAACATCGAGCACTACGAATGGCAGCCACCGGTCAATCCCAATCGCTTTCCGTTCCGTACCCTGCCGGACGTCCTGTACTATTCCTCGCGCGATTATGGTAATCGCATCGGCTTCCGCCGTATTGCGGACGAGATGGCCAAGCGCGACATTCGCGGATCGGTTTCGCTTTCGGTGGCCGTATGCGACCATTATCCTGATATCATCAAGCGCTGCAACGATCTCGGCTGGGAACTTTTCAGCCATGGGGTCTACAACAGCCGCTACTTCTACGGCATGACGCCTGACGAGCAGCGCCAGGTCGTCATCGATTCCCGCGAAACACTGGCGAAGGTCGGTCAGCGGCTGGACGGATGGCTGACGCCGGCCATTACGCCAAGCCTCGAGACCCAGGAAATTCTGGCGCAGGAAGGTATTCGCTATACCCTCGACTACTTCCATGACGACCAGCCGATGCCGCTCAACTTGAAAAGCGGCAAGCTTATTTCGGTGCCCTATTCCATCGAGATGAACGACATTCCGATGGCGGCCTGGAACAATAACTCGGTGGACGAAATGTTCGCGTCACTGAAGGCGCAGTTCGACCGGCTTTATATCGAAGGTGCCGACAGCGCCCGCGTAATGTGCTTTGCGATCCACCCACTGGTGCTCGGGCATCCGCATCGCATCGATGCCTTTGCCGAATTCCTCGACTACGTCAAATCGCATGATCAGGTCTGGTATCCGACGGCGCGCGAAATCGCCGACTGGTATTACGAGCACCACTACGACCAGATGTCCGCGTGGCTGTCCGGGCTTGAGGGAGAGCAATGATGATCCGACCAACCGGGCCCGCCTATCTCGAAACGCCGCTGCGCCGTCACCGTCAGATGGATCACGACTTCTACGCCTGGCGCGACACCTGGAGCGAGCGCAGGCTTCAATGGTCTGGCGACACCACGCTCGGCGTCTGGATTCAGATCGCCGTCGAGTGGTTTCCGCTCAACATCTCCGGCAAGCCTTTTCTGCCGGTCGGTGCGCCGAACCGGGCATGGCCGGACACACAGACCTACACCCAGCGCGATTACGGTCACCGGGTCGGTATCTACCGGATGATGGATGCACTGAAGGCAAGGGGACTGAAAGCAAGCGCCTTCCTCAATGCCCGTGTCGCACAGCGTTACCCGATCCTGATGCGGGAAATTCTCGGTGAGGGGTGGGAAATCGTAGCGGCGAGCCTTGATGCCGGTTCGATCCACCACGAAGGGCTGGATGAAAAGACGGAAGCCGCGATGATTGCCGAAACGCTCACCATCTTCGATGGTTTCGGCGTAACACCTGTTGCATGGCATTCACCATCCTGGTCGCAATCGACGCGCACGCCGCGCCTCTTGGTCGAAGCCGGCGTGACGGCGATGGCAGACTGGGTCAATGACGAGGTGCCTTATCGTTTCGACACCGGTGCCGGCAAGATCATTGCGCTGCCCTCGACGATGGAGCTTTCCGACCGTGAAATGCTCGCTGTTCGAAAGCAGCCTCTGCAGGATGTGGAACGCAGCTTCATAGCGGCCGCCAGGCGTCTGACTAACGAAGCAAAGGAAAGCGGGCACGGCCGTCTGCTTACGATCAACCTTTCGCCCTGGATCATGGGGCAGCCCTACAGGATTGCCGCTTTCGAGCGGATACTCGACCAGATTTTCGCGATGGAGGGTGCCAAGAGCGTCACCGTTCCCGAAATAATCGAGGCAACGATTGGGCTTTAGCGCCTGAGCGTTACCTCACGCACCGGATAGACCCAGATGGTTTCGACGCCTCGCCTTTCAGGGGAGCGCAGCCTCATGCTGCTTTCCCTTTCGATCTCGGCCGCCTTTCTGATCGAAGGGCTCGACAGCACGATCATGGTATCGGCAATCCCGGCGATTGCGGCCGACTTCGGCATTGAGCCTCTGCGCGTCAATCTGGCGCTCTCGATCTATCTCGTGACGCTGGCGGCCGTGATCCCGGCAAGCGCATGGCTGGCTGATCGTTTTGGTGCGAAACGTATCTTCCTGTGGGCGATGGGCGCATTCATGCTGATGTCGGTGGGCGCTGCGCTGGCGCAGGACCTTGCGACGCTTGTCGCGATGCGCGCCTTGCAGGCGGTGGCCGGGGCGCTAATGACGCCGATTGGCAGGTTGCTTCTCATTCGGGCGGCACCGAAGGATCAACTGGCCTCGGCCATTGCCTGGATGTCGACGCCGGCACTTGTCGGTCCGGTGCTCGGGCCGCTGATCGGTGGCTATGTGGTAACCTACCTTTCCTGGCAGTGGATCTTTTTTGTGAAGATGCCCTTCGGCATTCTCGGCATGATTTTCGCAGCGCGTTTGCTGCCACGCGACGAACCCGGGGAACGCTATAATTTCGACCTCTGGGGTTTCGTGGCCTGTGCCGTGTTTCTCGGCGCGGTACAGCTGCTGCTCGACCAGCTGGTTCATGTCTTCCTGCCGATCTCCGCGATCATTGTCATGATTGCAATCCTGCCGGTCTGCGCTTTGTTCTACGCCCGCCATATGGCGAGGCGTGAAGCGCCAGCGCTTGACCTCACGTTATTGAAGCTGCGTCTGTTCCGGGTGGGCTTCTTCGGCGGGGGACTTTCGCGCCTTGGCTTCAATGCCTTGCCTTTCCTTTTCCAGCTGCAATTGCAGATCGGTTTTGGCTGGAGCGCGGCGGATGCCGGCTGGGTTGTCTTCATCGTTGCCGCAAGCGCGATTGCACTCAAACCCATGATGCGGCGGGTGCTGGCGAAATTCGGTTTCAAGGTAACGCTGTTTGGTAACGCCATGCTGGGTGCGGTGACCATTGCGCTGATCGGCTTGATCGGACCGGACACACCACTCGCGATCACGGTCTGCGTCGTCTTCCTGTTTGGCGTCATGCGCTCTCTTCAGTTCAACACGACCAACGCGCTTCTCTTCGCCGATATTCCCAGGACGAGGCAAAGTGCGAGTACCTCGCTTGGCGGTGTCGGCCAGCAATTGTCGATGGGATTGGGCATCTCCGTTGCGGCGGTACTGGTGGCGCAGATCCAGGCAATGGGCGTGACAATACCGGCGGATGCCATCTCGGCCTCCATTTTCGTCGTTGCCGGATTAACCGCTTTGTCCGGCATTTTTTTCCTCGGATTACAACATGCCGATGGCGCTGACGTAAGCCGCCACAAAGCATACAGTGCAAGGAGCTGACGCTCATGAAGGCTACAGAAAAAAAAGAAGCAACGGCAAAGGCAGGCATCGGACTTGCCGGCCTGTCGGTGGCAGAGGCAGGGCGGCAAATCGGGAGCGGCGAGATCACGCCATCGGCTTTGTTGGAAGCCGTATTTGCCCGCATCGATGCGGTCGACGGCGTGATCTATTCCTATCTGCGCATGGATCGAGACGCTGCGCGCGAGAACGCCGTCGCATCGGACGAGCGGGCCGCAAGCGGGACGCTGCTCGGCCCGCTTGACGGCATTCCCTTCGCAGTTAAGGACAACATCTACACCGCGGGCATGGAAACGACCGGCGGCTCACGTGTGCCGCAGAGCCACGATCCCGATATGACAGCCACGCTGGTAACGCGGCTGAAAGCGGCTGGCGCCATTCTCGTGGGAAAGCTGAATACCTGGGAATACGGCACAGGGACCGGTGCCGTACATTTCGATCTTGATGCGCCGCCAAGCCGTAACCCCTGGAATACCGCGCATTTTACCGGTGGATCATCGACAGGTTCGGCTGCGGCTGTCGCGGCGGGCACCGCACTGTTTTCAATCGGTACCGATACGGGCGGTTCGGTGCGCCTGCCAGCCGCAGCCTGCGGTCTCGTCGGGCTGAAGGCCACCTTCGGTCGTATCAGCCGTCATGGCGTCATGCCGAATTGCTGGAGTTTCGACACGCCAGGTCCACTGGCGCTCAGCACCGAAGACACGGCACTCATCTATGATGTGATTGCCGGTTTTGATGAAGCCGATCCCGTCAGCCTTTCCGTGCCGGTTGAGCCGACACTGCCGGGTCTGAAGGACGGCGTAAAAGATCTGAAGATCGGGTTCGTCCGCAATCTCGATCCGGGTGGCGTAGCGCCGGAGCCGGCTATTCTCGATGCTCTTGCCAAAAGCGCGGCGATGTTTGCCGCACTGGGCGCTGAGGTGGTCGAAATCGACCTGCCGATTGCGCCATCCGAATATCGCTCGATCGCCATGCCGATCAACCGGGCGGAGAGCTTTTCCATTCATGAGCGCGACTATCTCGAGCATCGGCATCTTATGGGCCGTTCGCTGCGCGAAAAGCTCGAAATGGGCATGTATCTGAGGGCTGCCGACTACCTTGCCGCCCTGCGCCAGAGGCGTGCGCTTGTTGCCCGCACTGATGAGATTTTCGCGAAGGTCGATGTGCTTTTGCTACCGATGACCTATCGGGTGGCGCCGCCCATTCACGACAATCCGGCGGTCATTTCCTATACGGCAGGTTCTGCCGGTAGCCCGTTCTCGCTGTCCGGCCATCCGGCGCTGGCGCTGCCCGCTGGGTTTTCGCCGGAGGGCCTGCCGCTGTCTGTACAGCTGGCGGCCGGGTTCAGGAACGAAGCGCTGCTGATGCGCGCGGCGTGGGCGCTCGAACAGGTTCTGACCCCCAACCCGATGCGGGCAGAGCTACAGCATGTTCTTTCAATCGCCACCAGGGCAGAAGGGTAAGTCGCATGTCTCAGGATACCAAGGATTTGGGCCTTGCCGTTCAGGTGCTGTGGAGAGGTTGCGGCGAGACGGCCCCGACCGGCGATGAACTGGCCGCGGCCGCGATCACGTTCGGCAAGGCGCTTGAAGTGGGACGCATGATCCCGCGCGTCACGGATAAAACCTTCGAGCCGCTGGTTGGACCGCGCCGCGATCTAGAAGACTAAAAATAATAAAAATGAATGAAACATCCATTTGAAATGTTCATTCGAATTCTGTAGCCTGATTAAATATAAAGGGGAACGACCATGAAAAAAATCTACGCCATCATTGCCCTGCTCGCCGTTGCGGCTGGGCCCGCCTGTGCCCAGGAACCGTTGAAGAGTGCGCTCGACGGCAATGCACCACCCTTCGCCCAACCGAAGATGGACGGTTCCATCGAAGGTCTGACCGTCGACATGACGAACGAGATTTCCAAGCGCCTCGGCCGCAAGATTACAATCGACGCCATGGCATTTTCGGCGCTGATTCCGGCCCTGCAGGCGGGCACCTACGACATGCTGTCGGTTCCGATGACGGTAACGAAGGAACGCTCCGACATCTTTCTGCTGACGGAAGGTATCTGGTCTGCCGATCTCGCCTTCGTGACCAAAAAGGATGCGCCGGCGCTAAAGAGCTATGACCAGCTGAAGGGCAAGGTCATTGCCGCCAACAAGGGCAACGCCGACGAGAAGTGGGCGCGCGAGAAGGCCGGCGAAATCGGCTGGACGATCGAGTCCTATGCATCGCTCAGCGATGCCGCGCAGGCCGTTCAGGCAGGGCGCGCGGATGCGGCGATCATGAACGTGCCGACTGCGTTGACCTTCGCCAAGCGGAACCCGGCACTGAAGGCTGCCGACCTGAAGGAAACCACCGGCCGCTACTTCGCTTACACGATCCCCAAGTCCTCGCCAGAACTGCGTAAGCAGATCGAAACCGTCATTGAGTGCATCAAGTCGGATGGCACGGCAGCATCGCTTTATGAAAAATGGCTTGGCGTGAAGCCTGAGGCCGGATCGCTGGAAGTGACCCCGCAAGCCGGTTTCGGCCCGGTCGGCCTCGGCAATTACGATGCGACGCCGCACGAATTGTCGTGCAACTGAAACAGACTGACTGATTAAGGCCTAGAACCATGTCGCAATCGATCGCGCAGCCCATGCTCGACATTCATGCTCTGTATAAGTCCTTCAACGGCGTGAATGTTCTCAACAACATCAACCTGCGCGTCATGCCGGGTGAGCTGGTGTTCTTGATCGGACCCTCGGGGTCTGGAAAATCCACTCTTCTGCGGTGCTGCAACAGGCTGGAAGAGCCGACGGACGGCGCGATCATTGTCGACGGAATCAATATCACCGCCGTGGCGACAGACATCAACAACATGCGCCAGCGCATCGGCATGGTGTTCCAGCAGTTCAATCTTTACCCGCACATGACAGCCGAACAGAATGTGATGCTGGCATTGCAGAGGGTGCAGAAGAAATCCACGAACGAGGCGCGGGAAATCGCGCGCCGTGAATTGACCCGTGTGGGTCTCGGCGCCCGCCTGACGCATTTCCCATCGCAGCTTTCCGGCGGCCAACAGCAGCGCGTCGCTATCGCGAGGGCGCTTGCGCTTGGGCCGAAGGTCATGCTTCTCGACGAGCCAACCTCGGCGCTTGATCCGCAACTCGTCGCCGAAATTCTGCAGGCGATGATGGATATGAAAAAAGAAGGCATGACCATGCTGGTGGTCAGTCACGAGATGCGCTTTGCCCGCGAGGCTGCGGACCGGGTCGCCTTCATGGAGGCGGGGCAGATCGTCGAGATCGGAACGCCCGCCGAAATTCTGGCGCGTGGCGCGGAAAGCCGCGCTTTCCAATTTCTCTCGCACGGACACTGAGCGATGGATATCACCGGTCTCGTCGATCTCTTCTTCAACGGGGCGGTTGCGCAAACATATCTGCCCGATCTGCTGCGTGGCGCTTGGATTACGGTCTATCTGTCGCTGGCGATCGTAATCGCCGGGCTCCTGTCCGGACTTGCGTTGGCGCTGATCCGTCTTGTGTCGAACAAGGCTGTCGTGTGGGTCCTGCGCCTTTTCGTCGACTGTTTTAGAGCTGTTCCGCCGCTCTCGGTCGTGCTGCTGCTTTATTTCGGCTTGCCAAGTGTCGGTATCAGCCTTTCTGCATCTTGGGTACTCTGGCTGACGCTTTCTCTCATACTTGCGTCCTTCGCCGAGGAGATTTTCTGGGCGGGGATCTCAGCCGTCGGCCCAGGGCAATGGGAAGCCTCTCGCTCGACCGGCATGACCAATGCACAGACCCTGCGCTATGTGGTCTTGCCGCAGGCCATGCGGCTTTGCATCCCGCCGCTGACCAACCGTGCACTGGCCATTTCCAAGAATACGGCGCTTGGAACAGCAATCGGCATGCCAGAGCTTTTGAACGAAGCGCAGACCGCGCTGTCCTTCTCCGGAAATGCCACGCCACTGATCATGGCGGCGATCCTTTACCTGATCATCTTCATGCCGCTGATGGCTTTGGCAGGCGGCCTTGAAAAATGTATGGCCTGGGGGACGCGGACATGACCGATCTGATCGAACAATTCTTCAATCTCGACATCATGAGCCAGGCGCTACCCTATCTCGTCTCCGGCCTGATGATCACCCTTGTGCTCACGGCCGTGCTGGCACCCGTCGGTTTCGGTATCGGCCTTGGGTTAGCGCTGATGTCTGAAGCGCGCTCGCCGGTGCTGCGCTGGATTGTCAGGACATGGGTTAACGTCTTTCGCACCATGCCGCCGCTGGTGCTCATCATCGTCACCTTCTCCGCCCTGCCGTTTCTAGGCGTCAGGCTGCCTGCGATCTTGTGCGCGATCATTGCACTGTTGCTTAACAACACGGCTTATTATTGCGAGATCATTCGAGCGGGCCTCGGTTCGGTGTCGCGGGGGCAAATGGAAGCTGCCCGCTCCACCGGCCTTGGATACACAGATTCCCTTCGTTATGTCGTGCTGCCGCAAGCATTGCGCAACGTGCTGCCGGATCTTGCATCCAATACGATCGAGGTTGTAAAAGCGACTTCACTAGCCTCGATTGTTGGTGTTCACGACCTTCTATATTCGGCCAGCACCATACGGTCCGTGACGTTCAACACCTCGTCGCTGACGCTGGCGGCGATAATCTATCTCATAATCCTTTTACCAGCAGTTCGGCTTTCAGGCCGGTTGGAACGGAAGCCGCAAACGGTTTAGAGCTCCAACCCACTGCCAGGTCTATCCGACGACCGTACGCTGGAGTGGGCCATGCTTCTATAGGGCAGCAGACGAGGTGAAGCCCCTTCGCCCTGCGTCATTTCGTTCGATTTAGATCGATGTCTGTCTACCGGGTAGGCGAGGGCGCCACGGTCTTCGTGATCCGCATCAGCGATCGCTATGAAGATTGGGAGGGTAGCGACGATTAGCCAGAACTGCTCTTCCGTTCATCCACGATGGCCACGGAAGGCGCTGGCGATGATATCGACCTAATGGTGCCCTTTGCTATGCATAAAAACACCATCGGTGGGAGACACCGAAACGTTGGAAGAGACTTGGCGCGAGAAAGCCCCTGGTTCACGTTTGCGCCGCTCGAGCAACGACTTCAGCGGCCCCGTTTCTGGTTGCCGCTGAACATGCCGCCACGAAATACCTGGACGTCAGTATCGAACGAGAACAAGACGATATCGGTCTCGGTCAATGCCGTTGGATGTTGTTCGAACGAGGTCACGAACACGCTCTCTCCGTCGGAGACCGTCTCGTTTCCAAATCGAATTTTCCCCTTGAAGACAAAGAGCAGGCCAGCCAACCCTGAGTTATCAGGGGTTGGCAATCTCAGCGTCGTGCCTGCGCTGAGGCGCACGTCAAAGACCCAGACATCGGATCTTACCGTCAATGGCGCTTTTCGTGGCCCTGCAATCAGTCTCCAGCTATCGTCACTGAATTCATCGACGAAATCATGAAACTGCACCATTGGCTCAAGATTTTGAGCGTTAGGCCGCAGGAAAATCTGTAGGGCCCGGACGGGTGTTTCCCCAAGCATAAGCTCTTCATGCTGGAAGTGATGGCCGGCGTTCATCATCATGAAACGTGTCTTGTCGAGCTTTTTCTCGTTTCCGACGGTGTCTCGGTGGAGTATCTCGCCGCCGCGCATGTAGGTCAGTATTTCGTCGTCCTTGTGCGGCTGCATGCCTATGAGATGACCCGGCTGAACCTGGGCGCGGTCAATCCTGCCGATGGGACCGATCCCGCTGTCGTCGGTTGTCAGTGACAGCCCCGGATACATGATCTCGACGCCGAAGCCCTGGCCGATATTGCCGCGCATAAGTCCTGCAGGGATTTTGGTGATGGTCATTGGACTGTTTCCTTCGATCTCGGGCGCGGGCGACAGTCGCCCGCGCCGAACACAGCGACTTGCGTTGTCAGTGGTAGTTCAGGATGCCGACGAGCTTCTGGCCGAGCGGGCTCGTCCAGTCGACGGCGAGTTCCGAGATGATCTGGTCGACAGTGGTGATAATTGCGCCTGCCTTTTCCATGCGCCTCAGGGCGATATCGTCGCCGTATTTGGTGTAAGAGGCGGATGCGTCCGCCGAGACCTGCACCTCGTAACCTTCGTCAAGCATCTGGAGGACCGGAAAGGTGACGCAGATTTCCGTTGTCACGCCTGCGACGAACAGCTTCTTGCGGCCGATCGCCTTGACGGCCTGGTTGAAGCCGTCGTGATGCATGGCGTTGACGATACCCGGGCGCTTGATGCGGGCTTCGAACGCCTCGGGCAGGATTTCCTTGAGTTCCGGAATCAGCGGCCCCTGGATTTGTTCTTCCATGCTGGACGTCAGGATGGTCGGGATGTTGGCGGCTTTGGCGATCCGGGCGAGCTTGAGTGCGTTCTGCTTGACCAGGTTGATGTCGTGGGAGTGGGTCCAGGCCATCGTGCCGATCTGATGGTCGATCAGCAGCATGGCGGAATTCTCGGGAGTAAAGACGTCCTTATGCATTGTCGTATTCCTTTTTGCGTTGTCGGCGGCTGTCGGGTTGGATTTAGGTCCGCTCGATGAGTGGAATTTAGCGTTGCGATAGACGGCACGGTAGCTCTAGGATGAGCCACTCTGTGGAACGGAAAATGGAACGCAATAATGGTCAGCTTCGAAGATATGCAGACTTTCGTTGAGGTCGCCGATGGCGGCGGGATCACGGTTGCGGCGCGACGTCTCGGATTGCCGAAATCCATCGTCAGCCGTCGCCTCGTTCGTCTCGAGAGCGAGCTGGGCGTCCAGCTCCTCGCCCGGACCACACGAGGTGCATCGCTGACGGAGGCTGGAGCGTCGTTTCGCGAGCATGCCGCGCGCATGTGCCTGGAAATGGAGGTTGCGCGCGAGGAGATGGCGCCGACCGGGGAGCTTCGGGGACGGCTGCGCGTCGCCGTTCCGTCATCCTTCGGTCCGCGGCATTTTGCGCCAGCGCTCGCCGAACTGGCCCGCCAGCATCCGCTCTTGCAGCTCCATGCGCACTACAGCGACCGTTACGTCGATCTGGTGGCGGAAGGCTTTGATTGCGGGATACGTGTCGGTTATCTGCAGGACTCGAACCTGACGGCGAGGAAGATCGGTGCATTCGCGGCTGGATTGTTTGCCAACCCCGAATACCTCCGCAAGCATGGCGTCCCGCGAAAGCCTTCGGATCTGCTTGACCATCAGGCGATCCTGCAGGGCACCGAGAGCTGGAAGGTGTCCGATGGCAGCCGAACCATCGTCATCAATGCGCAGGGAAGGTTCAAGGCGGATAGTGCCCTTGGCATTGCCGAAGGGACGGCAGCCGGACTGGGCATCGCTGCACTGCCGGTTGTGATCGCGGAAAGCTATGTTGCCGCAGGGACCCTTGTGCCGATTATGTCGGACTACGGCCTGCCGGAGATCGGCGTTTACATCGTGCGTCCGCCAGGATCGCACGTGTCCCGGAAGGTCAGAGTGCTAATCGACTTCTTCGTGCAGCGCTTCGCGGCAAAGCCCGGTCCCTGACGCGGACGACCGGTCATGCCTTCGTGGATTGACAGCGACCTTGGAAGGAAACTCCCCAGTCGCGCATCGCCATCAGCACGGGGGCCAGCGTTTTTCCGAATTCGGTGAGGGAATATTCGACGCGCGGAGGGACCTCGGCGAAGACCTCGCGGCTCACGATCCCGTCGGCCTCGAGTTCGCGGAGCTGCATCGTGAGCGAGCGCTGGCTCGGATCGCCGACCAGGCGGCGCAGCTCTCCAAACCGGTACGGACCGTCGAGTAGACGATAGATGATCATCGGCTTCCACTTGCCGCCCGTGACATCGACGGTAACTTCTACCGGGCATTTTGGGCCAACAGCCATTCAGTTCTCCATTAGTGTACTTTTTATTCCTATAGGCAAAACTGTTGCCTACTTGCAAGTTTGCCTGTGTCACGCCCAGATGGAAGCCACATTTAGGAGAGGTGTGTTATGCGAGCTGCGTTCTACGAACGGCAAGGAACTGCGAGAGAAGTATTGACCGTTGGCGAGCTTCCCGATCCCCAGCCCGGGGCGGGGGAAGTCCGGGTCAGGATCGTGGTCTCGGGCATCAATCCTTCGGACATCAAGACGCGTGTCGGCTTCGGCGGTAAGGCCATGCCATTTCCCAGAATCGTTCCGCATCAGGACGGGTCGGGCGTCATCGACAGTGTCGGCCCCGGCGTGTCGCAGGAACGTATAGGCGAGCGGGTGTGGGTCTACATGGCCCAGACGGGGAGGGCGTTCGGGACGGCTGCGGAATTCGTCGTGGTGCCGTCGAGGCAGGCAGTCAGGCTGGCCGACAACGTCCCCTTCGGGGTCGGTGCGTCGTTCGGCGTCCCCGCGATGACGGCGCATCGATGCCTGTTTGCCGATACAAACCTGCGAGGTAAGCGGGTTCTCGTGCACGGTGGCGCCGGTGCGCTCGGTAACGCCGCCATTCTTCTTGCAAAGTGGGCAGGGGCGTGGGTGGCGGCAACGGTGAGCCGCGACGAACAGGCAGACGTTGCCCGCGCAGCCGGAGCCGATCTCGTCGTCAACAGGCATGCCGGTGATGTTGCTGTGAAAATAAGGTCGGCGACCGATGGTCACGGCGTCGACCGTATTGTCGACGTGGACATCTCCGCCAACATCGACACGGCAATCGCCTGCCTTGCGCGTGACGGGGGCGTGTCGGCTTACTCCACGGGATCGCCGCAAGCCAGGCTCTCGATCCCGTTCTTTCCGGCGCTCGTTGGTGGCTTTTCTTTCCGTTTCGTCTACGTCTATACGATGCCGGAAACAGCGATGCGCGATGCTGTCGAGGAAGTCTCGGCCTGCGCGGCTTCGGGAGCCTACGTTCCCAAGATCGCCGTAACGCTCGGGCTTGATCAGATTGCCGAGGCCCATGAACTGCAGGAAAGCGGCAAGGCCATTGGCAAGATTCTGATTGGTTTTTGATCTGCCCGCTGCGCTCGGATCAGTTCAGGAGACGGTTCTCACGCAGGCGGGCAACTGCCATGTCAACGAAAGCCCGCACCTTTGCGGGTGCATTCCGACCCTCTGGATGCATGATGTGGATAGGCAGGGGCGGCTCTTCAAACTCGCTGAGCACGATCTGAAGGTCGCCCGCCATAAGGTCAGGGCCTATCTGGTAGTTCAGCACGCGCGTCAGTCCCCAGCCCTCGCGTGCGGAGGTTATGGCCGCTTCGTTGGTGTTGCACTGAAGAGCAGCGTCTATCGTCACGCGGAAATCGTCGGAAAAGCGCCATTCAGGGGAGGCCCAGGCGCTGGTGGACGCCGCGATGCGATGATCCTTGAGGTCGGATGGCGTTGTCGGAATGCCATGTCGGTCAAAGTATGCCGGTGAACCACACACGACACGCCTGACGCTCCCGACCTTTATGGCGGAGAGGCCGGAGTCGGGGAGGTGACCAATGCGGACAGCGACATCGATGCCTTCATCGACAATATTGACAGGCCGGTCGATAAACAGGGTTCGCGCCTTCATGGTTGGAAATGCGTCCAGAAAGCCCGTCACGACGGGCAGCACATACATCTGCCCGAACATGACCGAAGCAGTTACGGATAGGGTGCCTGTCGGTGTAGCGTAGGAGCCTCCCGCTGCCGCCTCTGCTTCAGCAATGTCTGACAAAATCTTGCGGCAGTCCTCGAAATACCGGGCACCCGCCTCGGTCATTTTTACCGAACGGGTCGTTCGCACGAACAGGCGTGCTCCGATGATATCTTCCAGGGCTGCAACAGACCGTGTGACGGCAGGAGCACTCATGTGCATCTGGCGGGCGGTATCTGCGAAACTTTCGGTCTCCGCTACTTTCACGAAAATCCGCATTGCCTGCCAACGATCCATCCGGTCCCCCATGCCCTCGATACGGTGACCATAGTAGAATCCTGGACGACAAGACCGCAAGCCGTCCGCGGCATGGATTAGCTGCCAGCGACCTGTCGGTTGGCAGCAGCAAGGTGCTCGATTTCGACGCAGCTTCGCTCACAAAGGCCAGCGGCGCTTGCACGTGCACGCGTGTGCTCATTGACCGCGAGTGCAAACGCTATGGCCCTCGCTATTTTCAGATCGAAGCTCAGGCCACGGCGTGCCAGATCGATTTCCGCACCCGTCAGCCCAAGCGCACGGCTATCGTCTTCCTGCTTGCGCTTACACGACAGGTCGCCGCTCGATGCGGTAAGAGCGAGTTCAACGGACACTCGAACTCGCTCGTTGAGTTTGAACGGCGGCATTGACGAGGCCAACGGACCGACGCCCGGCTCAAAAGCCGAAGTCGCTGAGACCGGGATGGTCGTCAGGCCTTCGGCCGAGCGGCCAGTGAAACCTGCGGTCGGCCTCAGCGATCGGGTGTTCGTTGATGCTGGCGTGACGCGCGCGCATCAGGCCGTCTTCGGCAAACTCCCAATTCTCGTTCCCGTAGGCCCGGAACCACTGGCCGCTGTCATCATGATATTCGTAGGCGTAGCGCACCGCGATCCTGTTGCCCGTGAATGCCCAGAGTTCCTTGATCAGGCGGTAGTCGAGTTCCCTGTTCCACTTGCGGCCCAGAAAGGCCTCGGCTTCAGCGCGGCTCGTTACGAATTCGGCACGGTTGCGCCAGCGAGTATCCACCGTGTAGGCGAGCGCCACCCTGGCAGGATCGCGGCTGTTCCAGCCATCTTCCGCAAGGCGGACCTTTTCGATGGCGCTCTCTTCAGTGAAAGGGGGAAGCGGGGGACGGGACATTGTGATGGCTCCAGGTTTCGTAAGGGGAGGGAAGGATGACGGCTCTCGTGTCACCCCGTCCTGAATGTCATGCCGCAAGACGATCGATACGCGGGAAATCGATCTCGGTATCGAGGGCTTCGTTGACGTAGTTTGTAAAGGTATTGAGCGCGACATGCGCAATGATCTCGACGATTTCCGCGTCGCTGTAGCCGGCGTCCCGAACTTTTACGATTTCCCCAGGTGCCACCGAGCCACGCGCGGTCGTCAGGGCGCGGGCGAATTCGACGGCTGCCGCAGCCTTGGCGTCGTTCGATGTTCCGCGGCGGTTCGAAGCGATCTCCGCTTCATCGAGCTTGGCGAACTTCGCTCCGGTGAAGGTGTGCGCGGAAAGGCAGTAGTCACAACCGTTGGCTTCGGCCATAGCCAGGGCGATCCTTTCCCGAGTGGCGGGTGCAAGCTTGCCCTTTCCGAGCGCACCCTGCAACGAGGCGAGGCCGTTGAGGGCCGCTGGGCTGTTGGAGACGAGGCGGAAGATATTCGGCACGGAGCCGATCTGCTTCTGGATGGTCTCCAGGATCGGCCGTGAGGCTTCGGGCGCCTCCTCAATCGTGGCGGGGGTAGGAATGCGTGACATGGTATTCTCCTTTAATGGTTTTGAGAGACGTCGCTCTCTGATCCTCAAGATGATTGGTAACCGGTTGTTGTTGAACGTCGAAAAGCAGGAAGGGACTGTTGCGTCAGGCGTAGTAATGTTGGTTTAGACGGCGATCTGGATGCCGCCTTCCTGGCTTGCTGGAACGGCACAGCAAAGGAGGATCTCGTCATCGTCAACCTTCGCTGTCGGCTCCTTCAGGTACGTCACAGCGCCTTTGACGAGTTTTGTTTTGCACGTACCGCAATTGCCTTCGCGGCAACTGAACTCGGGCTGAAGACCGCGTGCTTCTGCAAGTTCCAGCAGCGTTCCGGAGCCGGGTACCCAGCGGGCCTCCTTCAGCGAGTTCGTGAATATGACAGGCACCGGCTTGTCGGACGGCAGCGCACGCAAAGGGGCGGCCCTGGCATCTTTGGCCTCTATAGACCGAACCAGCGACGAGGGCCCGAACGCTTCCGCGTGGATACGATCGTCTGCAATGTTGTAGCCGCGTAAACCGTCATAGAGCGCCTGCGTAAACTGCGGCGGACCACACAGATAGAAGTCGTAGTCGTTGAACGGCAGATGCTTGGTGAGCATAGCCATGTCGATACGGCCGGCAGTATCGTAGTCGGAGCCCTCTGTGGCATCGCCGATGTCGCTGAGAACTCGCACTAACCGGACCACGCCCTTGGCCGCAGCCACGAGTTCGGCGATCTCCTTGTCGAAAGGTCGCTCGGCTTTCGTGCGGGCGGCGTGGAACAATGTGATCGGCCGGATGCGCTGTTTGCGAATTCCCTCGTAGACGACATGACGGAGCATGGCGAGCAGCGGCGTGATGCCGACACCACCGGCAAGGAGCACTGCAGGGCGCGTGGCACGGGCGTCAACACCGAACCCCCCTGCGGGGGGCCGCGCCTCAATAACGTCGCCAACGGAGATGCTGTCGTGCAGAAACTGCGACACGAGCCCATCGCGTTTGACACTGATGCGGTAGATGCCATCGGACGGTGCGACAGACAGGGTGTAGGTCCTGACAACAGGCCGGTCGCTTCCCGGCAGCACCAGCCGGATCGGGAGGTGCTGCCCGGCAGCATGCGGCAGCAACCCCGCGCCGTCGCTTGGCTGGAGATGGATCGAGCGGATCGTCGTGCTTTCCTCGACGATCCTGGTGACCGTCATCGGCCGCCATGTGTCTGAAAGTCCGGTGGCACGCATCCGGTCTGCTGCCTGCGCCCAGTTCCCGGTCATCAGAGAATTCGGCGACCATCCATCCTTCTGGAATGCCCAGCGGAGTGCGAGTGCATTCGGTCTCCGGACGATCCGGGTTGGCCTGAACGTCCAGAGCCGTTCCGCGCCCTGGAAGGCCGCAATCTCGGGTGATTCCAGGATGACGTCGGCTTCGCCTGTCATCTGCAGCACATCGCCCGTCGCGAAGTCTACGAAGAGCAGACCTGCTTTCTTGTTCAGCAGAATATTCCCCAGTGTCGAGAAGAAAAGGTTTCCGTCGAAATCGGGAATTGTCAGAACGTCATCATCGCCAACGCGGACGAAGCCAGCATTCCCGCCGCGATGCGAAACGTCAACCTGGCGCCTGTCTTCGCGGTCGACATAGGAGGCAACGAAGAACGCGTCCGCAGCCGTGATCGTGGAGCGAGCAAGGTCGTTAAGCTCGGACAGGTCTTCACGCTGGTTCTGGCTTGGTTGGCCGGGTGCTCTCTCGAATTGGAAATCCCGCAATTGTATGTAGCGCGGGCAGTTGCCGAAGCTCTGATCCACATCGATCCGATAACCGTTCGCTGCGGTGGAGACAAAGCCGTTCATGCGATTGCGGCGACGCGTGTGCATCTCGATGCCGAGCAGGCCGATCGGTTTGCCGTCTGCCATTCCTTCGCTGGCGGGGTCGCTTGGCTCCAAGGTAGAGCGGATATCGAGCGTGGTCGGCGTAGGAGAGGACATGAAGCCGGGTCGGCCCTCGACAAAGGTGGCCCAGGCGTCATCGTGGCCATCCACACTGCCAAGGACGATGAACGGGAGCTGGGCATAGAAGTCCCGATGCTGATCCGGCATGAAATCGCGAACGACCCGCTGGCCGACGACCTCCATACGCTCGGCGACACCGACTTTTTCCTGGATGAACTTCTCGCCTTCGTGCCATGTCGGCAGTTTTGTCAAAGTGTCGGTCATGTCAGCTCTCCTAAGAAGGGATCGGGCACGCTTCGGCGCGCACCCGAATGCGGATCAGGCGGCAAGGCCAACCGGAGTCCCGATAAAGTCCACGAAGCCCGGAAGCGCTTCGATACGACGAAGCAGCCTGTTGACCGCAGGATAAGTGGAAAGATCCACGTTGCCTTCAGGGGCGCGGGCCACGTAGCTGTAGATTGCGACGTCGGCGATCGTCGGGCGTTCGCCTACCAGCCATTCGCGGTCGGAAAGCTGAGTTTCGAGTTTTCCAAGGACCGCATGGGCGCGAGCAATGACTTCGTCCGGATTGAACTTGGCACCAAAGACGGTGACCAGGCGGGCCGCCGCCGGACCATAAGCGATCTCGCCGGCAGCTACCGACAGCCAGCGTTGGACCGCTGCGGCGCTCTTCAGGTCATCGGGCAGCCAGTCCGTGCGTCCGGCTTTCTTGGCAAGGTAGACCAGGATCGCGTTGGAATCCGATACGTATTCGCCGTCGTCGTCGAGAACCGGAACCTGGCCAAACGGGTTCATCTTGAGGAAATCGGGCGTCTTGTGCGCGCCGGACATGAGGTCCACCTCAACCAGCTCATGCGGCAGGTTGATCAGTGAAAGGAACAGACGGGCCCGATGCGAGTGGCCCGACAAAGGATGATGATAGAGTTTCATTGTGCGCTCCTGCGAGTATCGTTCGGGTCAATTCCCGATCCGCACCTGCAGATTGCTATTATTACGTGGTGATGAGAACGATCGCGCTTCACACTTCATCATTACGCCAGGTGCAACAATGGCCGCCCAACAGGGTTCGCTCGACGGTATGTGGCATCAGGCCACGCAGCTAAAAAGTTGCGTGGCCTTTAAATGTCACGACAGTACGGCACGGGGTTCGAGAAAGGCCTCGAGCCCAAAGACGCCGAATTCCCGCCCGAAGCCGGATTGCTTGAATCCGCCGAATGGTGCCATTGGGTCATGCGGCGCATCGTTGATGAACACGCGACCTGCCTCGATCTGGTTTGCGACGCGTTTTGCCCGCGCGACGTCGGAAGAAAAGACGTGCGCCTGCAGGCCGTAATCGGTGTCGTTCGCGATCGTGATGGCGTCTTCCTCGTCGCGGTAGGAGATCAGCGATAGCACGGGGCCGAATATCTCCTCGCGCGCGATGCGCATGTCGTTGCGAACGCCGGTAAAGATGGTGGGCTTGACGAACCAGCCGCGCTGCAGCCCTTCCGGACGACCTTCGCCGCCTGCCAGCAGTCTGGCGCCTTCCTCCTGTCCCAGGCGAATATAGCTTTGCACGCGATCCCACTGCTTCTGGCTGACCATCGGACCAACCTGAACCTGTTCGTCGGCCGGTTCTCCCGACCTGAAGTCTTTGATCGTGTGGCTGAGCCGTTCCTCGATTTCACCGAACCTGCTTTCTGGAGCAAGAATGCGGGTTCCGGCAATGCAGGCCTGACCGCTGTTGCGGAACCCTGCCACCAGCACCTGCGGGATGGCGACCTCAAGATCGGCATCGTCCAGAATGATGCTGGGGCTTTTGCCGCCAAGTTCCATTGTGACGCGCTTCATAGTGGCCGCTGCTGCCTGAACAATGCCGCGACCTGTGGCAGTGGAACCGGTGAAGGTGATCTTGGACACGTCGCGGTGAGCAGTCAGTGCCGCACCAACGACGCCTCCATACCCGGTGACGATATTGAAAATGCCATCGGGAAGACCGGCCGCGTGCAGGCATTCAGTGATCACCTGCGTCTGCAGGGCGCTCATCTCCGAAGGTTTGATCACCATCGTTGCTCCGGCTGCAATGGCGGCGGAGAGCTTGCCGCAGATAAAACTGTAATTGCTGTTCCAGGGCGTGATCGCCACAGCAACACCCGACGGTCGCATCTCGACATCGGCGCTGCCCATGCGGCGTTGGAACTCGTAGTCCTTCAGCGTTCTTGCCATGTCGAGAAAGACGCTACCTGCGCGTGACGCTGAAAAGCCGATGAAGCCCGATGGCGCACCGTATTCTTCACGCATGGCGGACGCCAGATCGTCGGTTCGGGCGGACACCGCGGCATGCAGCCGGTTCAACATGTCGATCCGCTCCTTTCTGGTCGTATTCGAAAAGGCTGGGAAAGCGCGTTTGGCAGCAGCAACTGCGCGGTCGGCGTCCCGGTCATCTGCGAGCCGCACGCTGCCGATCTGGTCCTCGGTTGCCGGATTGAAAAGCGGCGCCCATTGATCGCCGTGCGGCGTGACAAACGCCCCGTTGATATAGATTCGATCGATGATGTGCATGTTTCTTCTCCTGTGATGGCTTCACAGCAAAAATGGCATGCGGTAAGTGTTGCGTGTAGTAGGACAAAATCGGACAGCCTGATGAACTGGATTGCGCAATGAGGGCAAGCCTGATCGAGCTTGAAGCGGTTGCCGGCGTCGCGCGTCACGGTGGATTCCGGGCTGCCGCGCGCGAACTCGGTATGTCGTCATCGGCTTTGAGCCATGCGATCGCCGCACTTGAGGAGCGCCTTGCCGTCAGGCTTTTCAACCGCACCACGCGTAGCGTGTCCTTGTCTGCAGCCGGTGAGCAATTCCTATCTGAAATCGCACCTGCCCTGCAGACGCTCGAGAAGGCGATCGAAAATGTCGGTGAACATTCAGATCGGCCCTCCGGAAGACTCCGGCTGAATATGGCGCCGGGCGCGGCGCGCATTCTGCTGCAGCCGCTCATCCTCGAGTACAGCCGTCGATACCCGGATGTCGACATCGAGATCGTGACCGAAAATGCGCTCGTGGATGTGATCGGCAAAGGTTTCGATGCGGGCATTCGTCTCGCCGAGGCTATCTCGCCCGACATGGTGGCCGTACCGATCATTCCGAAAATGCGGTCTTTCGTCGTCGGCTCGCCGCGCTACTTCGACGGCCGTTCAAAGCTTGTCGTCCCAGCCGATCTCGCCCGGCACGTCTGTATCCAGATGCGCATGACAAGCGGGAGACTCTATCGCTGGGAGTTTGAGAAGCACGGGGAAACACACTTGATCGATGTCAGCGGCCATCTGACATTTGATGGGTCTGACCTTATTCTGGAGGCCGCTCTTGCCGGATTTGGGCTCGCCTATCTGGGTGAACATGCACTTGCGCCCCATATTGCCTCAGGCGATCTCATTCCTGTTTTGGAAGACTGGTCTCCCGAATATCCGGGACTTAGCCTTTATTTCTCGCAACGGCGACACATGCCAGCCAAGCTGCGTGCCTTCATCGAGCTGATCCGAGAGCGTTCGACTGGCGACAATTGATAACGAGGATGCCTATCTTTGTCGTAAGCCTGGTCGTTGGTGCATATTTTGTCGATACCGGTCTTCTTGCAAGCTTGCGGGAAGGCAGTCTGAACAGTCTTCGACGCGACAAGATTCGGCGTGGTGCGCCACTGGAGAGTCGCGATGTTTCCAGCGAGCTCTTTTTAGTATCGGCGCGCCGATCCCCCGGCCTCGGCATCCCCTGTATTGTAGGGCGAACAGAGACCGACTTCACGTTTTGAAATGAACGGTCACCGAAAATGAGTTCCCATTCCGTGCCAATGCGGTCATGTCTTTGCAAAACTTGCACGAGCCAGTGTTCGATGACAAACTTTAAAGAGTTGACAGCATGGAAAATCCGGTTGCATTGAATCGCCTTTCTGAAAACACGGTCTTCCGTAAAGGCGACGTTTTCGTACTCTTCGGCGAACTGTTCGGCCGCGGATACGCCACCGGCTTGCTCGACGAAGCGAGACGGGCTGGAATGGAGATTGTGGGGATCACCGTCGGGCGGCGCGACGAGAACAACACGCTGCGGCCGCTCGACGCCGATGAACTGTCTTCGGCGGAGGCCCAGCTGGGCGGCAGGATCATCAACATACCTCTTATGGCGGGTTTCGATCGCGATGCGCCCGCAGACGGGCCGACTCCCACCGATCTCCTGGCAAAAATGACGCTTGAGAGCTGGGAGCACGACAAGCTCGACTGGGACTATGTCAGGCAATGCCGCGACATTGCCAATGCGCGTTTTACGGAATCGCTTTCGAAAGTCATGACCGTTCTCGATGGTATGATCGCCGATGGCCGCAATGTTTTCTTCGCCCACACAATGGCAGGCGGCATCCCGAAGGCGAAGGTGTTCCTGGTTATCGCTAATCGGATCTACAAGGGAACTGGAACCCGCCACATGTCCTCGCAGACCCTGCTCGACAGTGACATGGGAAAACTCATCCTGCAGAATTTTGACGACGTCTCCGCAAACACCTTTCGCCATCTCATCGATTTCAGTGCGGCGATCCGCGAGCGCGTTGAAGCTTCAGGCGGTCAAGTGCGATATACGGCCTATGGTTATCACGGATCGGCGGTCCTCATCGACGGAAGTTATCGTTGGCAGACCTACACCAACTACACCCAGGGTTACGCGAAGATGCGGCTCGAAGGCATTGCAGAGGAAGCCTGGGCTAAAGGGATCAAGGCAACAGTTTATAATTGCCCCGAAATCCGGACCAATTCGTCCGACGTGTTCACCGGTATCGAGCTGCCCCTGATACCGCTGCTGCTTGCGTTGAAGAAAGAAAACGGCGGCCAATGGGCAGATGACCAGTGGCAGGCCTGCCAGCAGCTGCTGGTAGATGGCCTAACGATGGAAGACGTCTTCGGCAAGATCGCCGCCATGCAGGCCAGCGATGTCATGCGTCCGTTCTATGACTTTTCGGCATGGCCCATGGCAAACAGCCAGGCGCAGGCTGATCTCACCATCGGCACGTCCAACGAAATCACCCAGATGCATCGGGATAGCAAGGTGATGATCAGCGATCTGTTGAGCAGTCTCGTTGTGACGGCAACAGGGCAGCTAATCTTCGGTGAATCTTCCGAACCCTCCGGTCCAGTTCTGTGGCTCAACCATGACATTGTGGCTCGGCGACTTAACGCTTCCCACCCGCATTCGAAGTCTTCCGCGCCGCTAATGGGATCCGCGCAGCCTGAGATGGCGTGAAGGCTTCCCAGCCTGGCCTGGAGACCGGGTGCTTTAGCCATGAACGATCCAGAACCAGATGGGAGGACTGGTCCCTGGTGGTAAGAAACAACTACCCCGATGCCGAGCTTTATGTTGATCGTCTCTCCCGGGCCTTGGTCGGATCGTCGCTGATCGCGGCGAGATGCGTTGGCAAGTTGCAGGCTAGGGCTTGCAGGACTAACGTCTAGGCCAGGTCTGAAGGGTATAGCAGCGCAAAAAAATCGGGCTTGCTATAAGACAACTTAGGCTCACACCGGGAGACAGCGGTGCGAGCCTGCGTTAACAGGGGATTGAGACATGCCATATCATTTCCTTGAAGTCGCCGTGACGCCAAGCGTCAGAGCCGCTCAGTCTGCCATGGGCGTGGACCAGATCTGGTTGGGTAATGATAGCCGTCCCTCCGATACTCTCACAGAAGACGAGATCGCTTTCATCGCCGCACGTGACAGCTTCTATATGGCATCAGTCTCTGAAACGGGCTGGCCCTACGTTCAACATCGTGGAGGCAAAGCCGGTTTTCTCAAAGTCGTTGATCAACGAACTCTGGCCTTTGCCGATTATCGCGGCAACCGACAGTACATCAGCACCGGCAATCTGGCTGCCAACGACCGGGCCTGTCTTTTTCTGATGGATTACGCGCGAAGGGCGAGGCTTAAAATCTATGTTCATGTAGATCGGCTGACACTTGATGCCGACCCGACGCTCAACGATCTGGTATCCGACTCCACATATAAAGGCCGCGCGGAGGGGATTTTCAGGCTTCGGCTTGAAGCGTACGACTGGAACTGTCCCCAGCATATTACTCCGCGCTACACCCAACAGCAGGTTGAACAGGCAGTCGCTCCTCTTCGTGAAAAACTGCTGCAATTAGAAACCGAAAACGCAGCCTTGCGAGCACAGTTGGGAGGACTTCAAACATGAATGAAGTTCTACGACCACCATGTCCCCCGTTCAGCGCGGTGGAGAAAGTCCTGCATGCCGTCTGTTAGGATATCTGGCAGGCGCGTTCTTGGCCGCTCCTTTGAGCACGCGCAACACCTGCAGTGATCAGCCTCATGGGGTACTCACGGTCTACCGGAAATAATTGTCAGCTTTCGGGCGTCGAGTTTGCGGTGAGGCCGTCACAACGCTTCCGACCGCCTTGTGTCGACTGCGGTAATTGTGGAAGAACGGCCAAGAGTGTTCGGCGAGCCGCTGCCTTGAGGCTTGTGCCAATGCGTATCGGAGCAAGCCATCAGGTAAGCACAAAAAGTGAGAGAAAATGTTCCGTTTTTCAGTGATAGTGGCTGCGTGCTTGAGTATCAGCGGATGCGGACTAACCAAGGTACCTGATTTTGTGCATGATCGCGACGTGAGCAAGCTGGATGCGGTAGGTGTCAGCCTGGAAGCCGCAAGAGCGATGGCGACGCGAAACGGCTTCCGATGCAACCAAAGCCTTGATCGAAACCGCACTGTCGTGACCAAAGACAACGTCCAACGCAAGACCGATATCCTTGAGTGCCATAAAACCTCCTTTGATCTGGTCTGCCCGCAGCGAAGATACGTGGTTTTCAATGCCGATCCGCAGAGCGGCATAGTTTACAGCGTAGGCCGGCGTATAACCCAACATTCCTGTTTCTAAACCGATGAACTTAAAATGCTCCGGCGTTGAACCTGCCGACGAATGTTCTTTCACGGCAAAGATCACCGCTGCAACATTGAACCTGTCGATGAAATGTCAGGCCAAGTGCTGTGATCGCGCGTGATACCAAGAGTGTTGGCATAAGTGCTTAACGAAGCAGTCCGTCCACGTCGAACTCCTCCCAGCCGCCGAGCTTCGAGGCCGGATCATCGCAAGACGTCGTTGACCGCTTCGCAACCTTCTTCTGGAGCGACCGCGTCAGCTTCGCCTGATATGCCGCGCGCCGCCTCTTTTCGGCTTTCGCCTCTGCATCCTCCACCCGCCATTCGTCCACAACGCCACGGTCGAGAAGGTCTTCGACCACCTTCGGGTCAAAGACATGGAACGTGATCTGACGGGCGCGGCCATTCAGTCTGACCGTTCGCGTCCCCGCGCTCGGCAGGCGACCGTCGGCAAGCCAACGATGCCGCTCGCTCGTCTTGATAGTCAGGATGTCCTCGATTTCGCGCGGGATTACCGGCAGTGCAGCGGCCTCCGTCACCACTTTTGTGACGATGGTCGCTGCTGCATTGAAGGCGGTCTTTTCACTGGCCGTCATCGCCAGGGTGAGATCAACTCCTTCGAGCGAGATCAACTTTTTTGCAAGAGCGGGCAGCCTTGCCTGTATTTCTTGAAGGACGCCTTTGGCGCGAACGGCCGACCCCATTGTCACGGTAGCCGGCAGGGTCCATGTTCTGATCAGTTCGATGTGATGTTTTTCATGCTTCGGCATGTCGCACAGATGGTGTTTGAGCGCGTTCAAGTCAAACAGCTAATTGATGGCACTCGTTCACTCGGCCAACTTGCTACGAGGCATGAAAGACAAGTCTGATGAACATCAGCCGATCTTTCTTCTCCCTTCGTATTGCTGAAATCTTCCATCAGGATACGCAGGAATGGTGTAGCAGCAGGGGCGTTTCTGCCGGCTTTCTGGCCGGACTGCGGTGATGTTCGCCCTCTTGGGGCGAAAGATATCGCTGAGCTCTCTCTCCCGAGGCTTATTTGGGAGCCCTCGTTGTCGGTTTGTCTCAAGCCCAGGGTGAAGGCTGATCTGCAATAACTGAGTTGAAGTCGCCTATGGCAGCGTAGCGCGCGGCTCGCACCTTTCTGAATTTGCTGCTGTCCACCACCAGATGCTTTTGAACCGAGCGTTGCATAACCATCTGCTTGATCGGCACTTCATGAAAATGGGAGCAGGTGACGCCATGCTGTTCGTCCACGCCACCGGCAGACAAAAATGCCTTGTTGATATTGATGCGCTTCAGCACCTCGATACCCTCATCACCCGAAAACGAAGCCGCTTCCGGATGATAGACCCCCCCGAGCATGATCAGGCGGACATCGGTTCTGCTCGCCAGCTCCTCTGCAACATTGAGGGAATAGCAGATGACCGTGACATGGGCGTTTGCCGGAATTTGCCGCGCCAGATGCGGCATCGTCGTTCCGCAATCGATGAATACAGTGTCATATGGTTCGATTAGAGCTGCCGCCTGCGTGCAGGCGCGCGCCTTGGCAGTTGCATGGCTGTCCTTCTCCTGCTCGAGCACATAGTCGCTGCTGATGGCGCCATCCTGAACCGGAATGATGTAGCCGCCAAGACAGCTAAGCCGCTGACCGTCGGCGGCAATGTCGCGGCGAATGGTAATTTCGGATACGCCAAGCCGGGACGCTGCGTCCCGCAGCCTCAGGACACCCGTTTCCTGAACCAGCCCGGCCAGTGCGTCCAACCTGGCATTGTGTGCACTTATTCTGCTCACCTTATCTCCGCTTTCGGTTTGTCCCTGCGCTTCATATTTCGGTGTTAGTTTCCTTGCAATCGCCCCTCTCTACGCTTGACAGAAGAACAACAAACATGAAACGATCGAAACATAATGATCGGATTGTATCATAATAGTTCGCATTATCGGGAGAGGAAGACAACAGGTTTCTGGGTCACATCGTGGTCCATCTACCGGGGCGTGGGAAGCCTTTTCCGGGAGAATGAGGAGGCGTCGGACGCGTGAGGAGCGGATACCGGCGTTAGGGATCGACCATTGTCGGGTGCTGCGACTGGAATAGGTCCGGCACAGTGCAGTTTCAAAGGGAGGAGTTATCCGTGAACAAGATTTTCGCAACCATCGCGCTTGCTGCCACGCTTTCGGCGTCGGCTGTCTTTGCGCAGAGCGCCGTCGATACATCGAAGGTCAATAAGGAATTGATCACCGCGGCGAGTGGCAAGAAATACACCATTGCGACCGTCGTGAAGGTGGATGGCATCGCGTGGTTTGACCGCATGCGCGATGGCGTCGAGCAGTTCAAGGGCGATACCGGAAACGATGTCTGGATGGTTGGCCCAAGTCAGGCCGATGCCGCCGCCCAGGTACAGATTGTTGAAAATCTCATCGCGCAGGGCGTTGACGCCATCGCCATCGTGCCGTTCTCGGTGGAAGCGGTGGAACCGGTGCTCAAGAAAGCCCGCGATCGCGGCATTGTCGTCATCAGCCATGAGGCTTCCAATATCCAGAACGTCGATTTCGACATCGAAGCCTTCGACAACAAGGCCTATGGCGCGAACCTGATGAAGGAACTCGGCAAATCCATGGGCGGCAAGGGCAAATATGTCGCCACCGTTGGCAGTCTGACGTCCAAGTCGCAGATGGAATGGATAGATGGCGCCGTCGAGTACCAGAAGGCCAACTTCCCGGAAATGTCGCAGGCGACCGAGCGGCTGGAAACCTATGACGACGCCAATACCGACTATACCAAACTCAAGGAAGCGATGACCGCCTATCCTGATATCACCGGTATTCTCGGCGCGCCGATGCCGACATCGGCAGGCGCGGGTCGCCTGATCGCCGAAGGCGGTCTGTCGGGCAAGGTCTTTTTCTCGGGCACGGGCCTGGTTTCCGTTGCCGGCGAATACATCAAGAACGATAACATCCAGTACATTCAGTTCTGGGATCCGGCCGTTGCCGGTTATGCCATGAACATGCTGGCTGTCGCGGTTCTCGAGAAGAAGAACGAGCAGATCAAGGCCGGCCTGAATATGGGCCTGCCCGGTTACGAAAGCCTGCTGGTTCCTGACGCCTCCAAGCCACATCTGCTCTATGGCGCAGGTTGGGTCGGCGTGACCAAAGAAAACATGGACAAGTACGACTTCTGATCCGAACCACGGAGGGAGGGGCAACCCTCTCTCCTTACACCCCGTGTTTTCCAGCCTTGCACGAGGCCATTATGACTGAAAATCTGATCGAGCTGCGCCATATCGGCAAGCGGTTTGGCGGCGTGAAGGCGCTCGACGACGTGTCGCTGAGCATTCGCCCGGGAGAAATCCATTGCCTTGCCGGTGAAAACGGTTCCGGTAAATCCACCGTCATCAAAATCATGTCCGGGGTTTACACGCCCGAGGACGGCGAGATTCTGATCGACGGGAAGCCTGTTGGCAAACTCGATCCGGTAAAATCCGTTCACCACGGTATTCAGGTGATCTATCAGGATTTTTCGCTGTTCGGTAACCTGACGGTCGCCGAAAACCTGGCGATCAATACATTCTTGATGGAAGGCCGCAAGACGGTCGACTGGCGACAGGTTCGTCAGCTGGCTCAAAAGGCGTTGGACCGCCTCGGCGTGAGCATCGATCTTGATGCGGATGTCGAAAGCCTGCCCACGTCGGGCAAGCAGATCGTGGCGATCGCCCGCGCTCTCATGGCCGATGCGCGCCTGATCATCATGGATGAGCCGACGACGGCGCTAACGCGCCACGAGGTCGATGCCCTGTTCAAGATCGTGCGCGATATTCAGGCGCAGGGCATTGCCGTTCTCTTTGTCAGCCACAAGATGCGCGAGATGCTCGAAATCAGCGAGCGCCTGACCGTTTTCCGCAACGGCAAGAAGGTTGCCGAAGGACCGATTGCCGAATTCGACGAGCCGGCAATCACACGCGCGATGACGGGGCAGGAACTGACCGCCCACAGCTACCAGTGGGCTCCTCGGGAGGGCGCCGACATGCCGGTGCTGGAAGTGCGCAATCTCTCGGTTCCGGGTTCGGTGGAAAATGCCGACCTGACGCTGAGGCCGGGCGAAATCGTCGGTATTTCGGGCTTGATCGGTTCGGGTCGTACCGAACTTGCACTGGCGCTGTTTGGCATGCGCCCTGACTTTACAGGTTCAGTGCGCCTTGCAGGCCGCGAGGTTCACCCGAGGACCGTTCAGGAAGGTATTGCCTGCGGTGTCGCTTATGTTCCGGAGGACCGCCTGACCGAGGGGCTATTCCTGACACAATCGATCGAGCGCAATATCATTGTCACGTCGATTGAGAAATTTGTCCGCGGTCTTTTCATCAATCGTAAAAAGGCCGACGAAACGACCCGCGATATGTTCTCGGCCATGCAGATCGTGGCGCCGGGACCGCACACGCCGGTCAACCATCTGTCCGGCGGCAACGCACAGCGCGTGGTTCTGGCCCGCTGGCTGCTGACGGGCGCCAAAGTGCTGATCCTGAACGGCCCGACCGTCGGTGTCGATGTTGGTTCCAAAGCACAGATTCATAACATCATCCGCAAACTGGCCGAAAAGGAAGGCCTGTCCGTGCTGATGATTTCCGACGATGTCCCGGAACTGGTGCAGAACTGCAATCGCGTGGTGGTTATGCACCGCGGCCGTTTCGTTGACGAATTGTCCGGAGAAGGCATGACCGAAGACGCCGTTAATGACCGGCTCAAGACGCTGAATTGAGGGGCCGCAAAACATGAAATTCTTCAGAAGCACAGAGTTTATTATAGCCGGCGTCTTGCTGGCGGCCATGGTCATTATTGGTACTATCAACCCGGCATTCTGGTCGCTGGACAACATTTTCGGGCTGCTGCGTTCCAATGTCGTGATCGGCATTATGGCGCTCGGCGTCCTGCTGGTGATGATTTCGGGCGGTATCGATGTTTCGTTCACGGCCTTTGCCATTGCAGCGATGTATCTGACTGTGCGCGCCATGGTCTATCTCGGTTATGACGGCGTGCTCGTTCCCTTCGTTGCGGCAACGCTGATTGGGCTGGCTCTTGGTGCGTTCAACGGTTTCATTATCCACCGTTTTAGGATGATCCCGCTGATCGTGACGCTTGGAACCGGATCGATCGTGCGCGGTCTGGTTCTCGGCCTCGTCGGCACCAGCATCGTCAACATCAACAAGATGCCAAAGGAACTGATCGGATTCGGCAAAACCGACGTCATCTCGCTGACGTCGGCCACGGGATCGACTTTCGGCCTGACCGCGATGTTTGTGGTCTATATGGGTCTGGCATTGGTTATCCACCTCGTCCTCACCTACACCATGATCGGGCGCAGTGTTTATGCCTATGGCGGCTCGCCCGAAGCGGCCAAGCGCGTTGGCTTCAATACGGGCGCGACGATCTTCTTTGTCTACTGCGTTGCCGGTGCGCTGGCAGGTTTCTCAGGGCTGCTGCACTCATCGATGATCTGGCTTGCCAACCCGCGTGACTTTGTCGGTCTCGAACTAGACGTGATAGCGGCCGTGGTTCTGGGCGGTGCATCGATCTTTGGCGGACGCGGCACGGTTCTCGGCACCTTGATGGGCGTGTTCATGCTGGTGATGGTCAAAAACTCACTGATCATCATGAAGGTGGACACCACCTGGCAGCGCGTCGTGGTCGGCCTGATCATCATCATCGCCACCGCCATCACCGCATGGCGCGATCGCAAAAGCATAGCGTAACGGGAGAGCGCATCATGAAAAATTCGTTCGATATGCGCCGGCTTCTCGGCAACGACAACAACATCCTTCAGCTCCTTGTGATCACCGTCATCGTCTTCGCGCTGATGACCTGGATGAACCCCGGCAAGTTCCTGAATTATTACAACTTCGAGTCCATCAGCTATATCATGCCCGAACTGGGGATCCTCTCCATCGCCATGATGATTGCCATGCTGACCGGCGGCATCGATCTTTCCGTGGTGGGCATTGCCAATCTGGCGGGTATCATCGCTGGCGTCTATTTCCATTCCACCATGGTTCAGGCAGGGCAGTCCTCTACATCGGGCATGGTGTTCTACACCGGTCTTGGCATCCTGCTCGCCATGGCAGTCGGCTTGCTGGCCGGTTTGGTCAACGGCCTGCTGGTCGCGAAACTGCGCATTACGCCGATCCTTGCCACGCTTGGCACAGGCCAGGTCTTGATGGGGCTGGCACTGGTGATGACCGGCGGGCCGGCAATCGTCGGTTTTCCCGATGCATGGAACTGGATCGGTAACGGTAAAATCTTCGGCATCGCGACTCCGTTCCTGCTGTTCGTCGCCGTGTGCATCATCGTGGCTATCCTGCTGACGCGCTCGACGCTTGGCATCAACCTGATGCTGATCGGGACCAATCCGCGGGCCGCAGTGTTTGCCGGCATCCGCAAAGATCGCATGATGCTGTATTCCTACATGCTGACCGGCGTTCTGGCGTCACTGGCGGGGATCATTCTGTCCGGCCGAACCAACGCAGCGAAATCCGACTACGGTGCGTCCTATCTGTTGCAGGCGGTGCTGATCGCGGTACTCGGCGGCACCAATCCCGCAGGCGGGAAGGGGCGGGTTCTTGGCATCGCCATCGCACTGATCGCCCTCATGCTGCTTTCCTCCGGCTTCCAGATGATGCGGTTCTCCAACCACCTTATCGACTTCATCTGGGGGGCATTCCTCATTCTCGTCATCGCCATCAATGCGTGGCGCAACCCCGGCAGGTGACCCCATGCAGGCGACGGAATTTCATCTCCGCAGGCAGGACTTTACAGACGTCCCGTATCTTCTGGCGGCAACGGGCGGGCTGCAGATTACAGCCTTCCGGTATCCTACCGGCATCGAGGCGCTGCAGTTAGACAATCGCCACGGCCGGATCGTCATCTTGCCCTTCATGGGTCAGATGATCTGGAGCGTGGCGTTCAACGGCGTCGACCTGACCATGGGAAGCCGCTTTGCCATGCCACGACCGGCAGGTTCAATCGTCGAGACCTATGGGTGTTTTGCATTCCACAGTGGCATGCTGCGCAATGGTTGCCCGTCGCCGCAGGACAATCACCCCCTGCATGGTGAAATGCCCTGTGCCGCCATGGACAAGGCCGGTTTTGTCATCGGTCACGACGCGCGCGGCGCCTATGTTCGGGTAACAGGCGAAGTTGAATATGTCATGGGCTTCGGCGCCAATTATCTTGCCCGCCCCAGCGTGACTTTGCATGCTGAAGACACGCTTTTTGACATGGTCATGGATATCCAGAACCTGTCATCAGCGCCCATGGACCTCATGTATATGTGCCATGTGAACTTTGCTTATGCCGAGGGTGCGCGGATCGTTCAGCCCGTGCCGTATACGCCGGAGCAGGTGAAGGTGCGCACGGCCGTGCCCGGCCATGTGACGCCAAACCCCGATTATCTTTCCCTGCTGGAGACGCTGGCAAAGCAGCCTTCAGCCATGGAAGTGCTTAACGAGCCGCAACGTTACGACCCCGAACAGGTGTTTTACATTAACGGCCTGCCGACGGACGGCGAGGGGCTTACGCATCTGATGATGCAGCGGCGTGAGGGCGATGGCTTTGCCATCTCCTATCCGCTTGCCGCCTTCCCGAAGACGGTGCGCTGGATCCTGGTGAATGGGGATTCGCAAGTTGCCGCATTTGCCCTGCCGTCGACCTGCGAGCCGGAGGGCTATCTGGCGGAGAAGGCCAAGAACAACGTGCAGAGCCTGGCACCGGGCGAACGCAGGGCGTTTCCGGTGCGGCTCGGCTATCTCGATTGCGCTGCCGCCGATCAGTTCGGCGCCAGGATCAGCGCCCTTTGAAACAGGATATCCAGGGAATTTCGGCATGAGCAAGAAAATCGGGGTCGTAGGCTCCAACATGGTCGACCTTATCACCTATGTGAACCGTATGCCCGGACCGGGCGAGACGCTCGAAGCTCCCGCCTTCGAAATGGGTTGCGGCGGCAAGGGCGCCAATCAGGCGGTGGCTGCGGCGCGTCTTGGCGCTGACGTCATGATGGTCACCCGGGTCGGTGACGATGTCTTCGGCGACAATACCATTCGCAATCTCGAGAGCTTCGGCGTGGATACGCGTCACGTGGTGAAGGTTGCCGGCAAGTCCAGTGGCGTCGCGCCGATTTTCGTCGAGCAGTCGGGCGAGAATTCGATCCTCATCGTCAAGGGCGCCAATGCCGATCTTCTGCCGGCAGAGGTCGACAAGGCGGCCGCCGATCTGAAACAGTGCGGCCTGATCCTCATGCAGATGGAAGTGCCGGTTGAGACAGTCTATCACACCATCGAACTTGCGGCCCAAAACGGTATCGAGACGATCCTCAATCCTGCGCCCGCCGCTGCCAATCTCGATCCGGAGCGTATTCGCCAGGTAACGTTCCTCGTTCCGAACGAGAGCGAGCTGGCATTACTGTCCGGCTTGCCGACCGAGACCGACGAAGCAATCATCACTGCCGCCCGTTCCATGATCGCACGCGGTATCCGTACCGTCATCGTGACGCTGGGCGGACGTGGCGCGCGCATGATTACGTCAGATGAGATCGTCAATATCGAGCCCGTCAAGGTAACGCCGAAAGACACCACCGGCGCTGGCGACGCCTTTATTGGCTCCTTTGCCCGCTTTTATGCCGAAACGGGAGAGGTCGTGTCCTCACTGAAGAAGGCATCTCTCTATGCGGCGCATTCCATCACCCGTCCCGGAACACAGAAGGCCTACGCCAGCATCGAAGAGTTCGAGGCATTCTGCCGCGAACATGACCATGCCGCAGCCTGACCAGAAGAATGGACAGAAAATGAGCGAAGCATTCCCCAGAAACAACGGCACGGCTCTCAAACCGGAATGGTTTGAAGATGTATCGGTCAATCGCAGTGCCTCTGAACGGCGGGCAGCAACAATCACCACCCGGCGCTCGGTCAAGAAGGAATATCAGGTTGCCTGGCAGATCAAGGCGATTACCTGCATCGATCTGACAACGCTGTCCGGCGACGACACGCCCGGTCGTGTGCGCCGCCTGTGTGCGAAAGCGCGACGTCCGGTCAGGGACGACATTCTTGAGGCACTCGGTCTTGCTGACGCCGGTATCACAACCGGTGCCGTCTGCGTCTATCCGACCATGGTGTCTCATGCCGTCAAGGCGCTGGAAGGCACAACTATTCCGGTCGCATCGGTGGCGACGGGCTTTCCGTCCGGCCTCACTCCGCTACCGCAGCGGCTGGCAGAAATCCGCTATGCCGTCGAGCAGGGCGCTAAGGAAATCGATATCGTCATTACTCGCGAGTTCGTTCTGACGCAGAACTGGCCAGCACTTTATGATGAGATCGCCGCGATGCGTGAAGCCTGTGGCGACGCCCATATGAAGGCTATCCTGGCGACGGGTGATCTCAATACGCTGACCAATGTCTATCGCGCCTCGATGGTGGCGATGCAGGCGGGGTCGGACTTCATCAAAACCTCGACCGGCAAAGAAGAAGTCAACGCCACTCTGCCGGTCAGTCTGACCATGGTGCGTGCGCTGCGCGACTACGGCGAACTGACTGGCCAGATGGTCGGCTTCAAGCCTGCAGGCGGCTTGAAGACAGCGAAGGACGCGTTGTCATGGCTGACGCTGATGAAGGAGGAGCTGGGCAATCGCTGGTTGGAACCGGACCTGTTCCGCATCGGCGCCAGCTCGATGCTTGGCGATATCGAGCGCCAGCTCGAACATTTCGTAACCGGTCGCTATTCCAGCGCTCACCATCACGCTGCCGCATAAGGACTGAAAAAATGCGACCCATCAAGGACATTTTGGAAACCATGGAGTATGGACCTTCCCCCGAAGCCAATGGTGATGTGAAACAGTGGCTCGACGCGCATGGACGCTCGTTTGGACATTATATCAACGGCCGGTTCGTTTCTCCGGAGGGCCGCGAGACCATTTCCGTGTCAAACCCCGCGAACGGGGATAAGCTGGCGGAAATCATTCGCGGCAATGAGGAAGACGTCGATCAGGCGGTCAAGGCCGCCCGCACGGCCTTCGCAAAATGGTCGAAGCTGTCGGGTCACGAGCGCGCTCGTTACCTCTATGCCATTGCCCGACATGTACAGAAGCGCGAGCGCTTCCTGTCCGTTCTGGAAACGATGGACAACGGTAAGCCGGTTCGCGAAACCCGCGATATCGACATCCCACTCGTCGCCCGCCATTTTTACCATCACGCCGGATGGGCCGAAATGGTGGAAGACGAGTTCCGTGGTTTCTCGCCGGTCGGTGTTTGCGGTCAGGTGATCCCGTGGAATTTCCCTCTGCTGATGTTGGCCTGGAAGATTGCGCCGGCGCTTGCTGCCGGCAATACCGTGGTACTTAAGCCTGCAGACCTCACACCGCTGACCGCTGTCGCCTTTGCGGAAATCTGCCACGAGGTCGGCCTGCCCGCCGGTGTCGTCAACATCGTGCAGGGCGATGGCTCGACAGGCGCTGCAATCTGCGGCCATGACGGCGTCGACAAGGTTGCCTTCACCGGCTCGACCAAGGTCGGTCGCGTTATTCGCGAGCAGATTGCCGGTTCGGGCAAAAAGCTGTCGCTGGAACTGGGCGGCAAGTCACCATTCATCGTTTTCGAGGATGCAGATCTCGATGCGGCGGTTGAAGGTGTTGTTGACGCGATCTGGTTCAATCAGGGCGAAGTCTGCTGCGCCGGTTCCCGCCTGCTGGTGCAGGAAGGTATTGCCGATAAATTTTATGCACGGCTGAAAAAGCGGTTGGAAACCCTGCGGGTCGGCGATCCGCTCGACAAGTCGACCGATGTCGGCGCGATTGTTTCGGCCACGCAGGTGAAACGCATCACGGATCTGGTGCGCAAGGGCGTGGAAGAGGGCGGTGAACTTTGGCAGAGTTCCAACCCGTTGCCGGCCACCGGCAATTTCGTCGCTCCCGGCTTCTTCACCGAAGTCGATCAGGCATCGACGGTTTGTCAGGTGGAAATCTTTGGCCCGATCGCTGCGGCGACCACCTTCCGCACGCCGGATGAAGCCGTTTCGCTGGCCAACAATACCCGTTACGGCCTTGCCGCCTCCATCTGGTCGGAAAACATCAATGTCGCGCTTGATCTGGCCGCCCGCGTCAAGGCAGGTGTAGTCTGGATCAACTGCACCAACATGCTCGATGCCGGTGCAGGTTTTGGCGGCTACCGCGAAAGTGGCTTCGGTCGCGAAGGTGCGCGCGAGGGGCTTTACGAATATCTGGCGGCAGACTGGGAAAAGAGCCTGCCGGTTACAAAGCCCGCTGAATCCTTCACGCCATCTGCATTGCCGAACGCTGACAGCAAGATGGCGATTGATGGCCTTGATCGAACCATGAAGAACTATATCGGCGGCAAGCAAGCCCGCCCCGACGGTGGCTACAGTTATTCGGTGACCGGCAAGGGCAACGCCGTGATTGGCATGGCCGGAATAGGCAGCCGCAAGGACATCCGCAATGCTGTGGAAGCAGCGTCCAAGGCAGGCAGCTGGAGTTCCGCAACCGCCCATAACCGTGCGCAAGTGCTCTATTATCTTGCAGAGAACCTCGATGCACGGCGTGACGAATTTGTCGCCCGCATCATCGATAGCACCGGTGTCAGCGAAAAGAAGGCGAAGGACGAAGTCGACGCATCTCTGCGCCGTATTTCCTATTATGCCGCCCAGGCAGACAAGTTCGATGGCGCCGTGCACTCCACCAAGTCGCGTCACGTCACGCTTGCCATGAACGAGCCTTGGGGCATCGTCGGGATCATTTGCCCCGATGAGGCACCCCTCCTGTCGCTGGTGTCGCTGGTGCTGCCTGCAGTAGCGATGGGCAATCGCGTTGTGGTGGTCCCGTCGTCTCGCCATCCATTGATTGCCGGTGATTTCTACCAGGTGCTGGACACGTCGGATATGCCCGGCGGGGTCATCAACATTGTGACCGGCGAAAGCGATCTGCTTGCAAAGACACTGGCCGAGCATGATGACGTTGCGGCTGTGTGGTATTTCGGCTCGACCGAGGGAAGCGCGATGGTCGAGCGGGCTTCTGCGGGCAACCTGAAGGCCACCTGGGTCAATAATGGCCGTCAGCCCGATTGGCTAAATCGCACCGAAGCGCAGGGTCGTGATTATCTGCGCAGGGCGATCCAGGTGAAGAACATTTGGGTGCCATACGGAGCCTGACCGGCATTGTGCACGGGCGACAACTGACAAGATGGCTTACGGAGGCCAACGGTCTCCGTAGGTTTTTTGAATTATACTAATTGCTGCAACCGCATCTTTGCCCTGTTGGCCAACCTGGAAACGTCATTGGCGCAACTTCTGGGTTTCGAGCGGAACGAGCAAGCTAATAAACGGTTGAAAACCGTCGATTTAGTAAAGATCGCTCAGGGCCTTGGCGCCGATCTGGCGCCACAGCCAATCGCGGCTTGCTACGAAATCTCATATCAAAGCGACGCCGACAAAAATCGAACACAAGGGACGCCCCGTTGTCTCCAATAGGTTAGCCGTTCAGGGCGACTCCCAAGGTACAACAGGATGGTCTATTTCTTTTGATTGCCAGCAAAAGCGGCCGTCAAGCCAAGACCGATATACACGAAACCACTGACCCAGCGTTCAGCCTTCAGGTACGCGGGACTGCGCTTCAGCCACTTGCCGGCCGTGCCGGCGGCAAGTGCGTAAGAGCTGTCCGTCAGAACGCCAATCGCTGTGTAAACAAGCCCGAGAAAAGCGATCTGCATAGCCACATGGCCACGATTGACCTCAACGAACTGCGGCAAGAAAGCCAGAAAGAATAGTGCGGTCTTCGGATTGAGGAGATTAACGATAAAGCCCTCACGAAAGAGGCGCATGCGGCTCCGTGTGGGTAAATCGCCCTCGACGCCGGGAATATCCGAGGGGCCAAAAAGCTTTTTGAGGCCAAGCCAGATCAGATAGGCCGCGCCGGCATACTTTACGACGCTGAAGGCGAGCGCGGATGATGCCAGGAGCGCCGACAACCCGACAGCCGCGGCGGCGACATGCACAAGCGTGGCCGTATGGATGCCAAGGATTGAAACGAGCCCCGCAGAGCGACCCTGCTCGACCGAGCGCGCGAAGATGTAAAGAACTGCCGGTCCCGGCACAAGAAGCAGCACCAGTGTAGCGCTGACGAACAGGCTGAGATTTGTTAAGCTGGGAATTACCAAATCCATGATTGTCTTGCCCCGTTTTATATTGCACGAACGATAGCATTGGGCTTGCTCCAATGCCATATCGTCGTCTGCGGCTTGACACTTTTATGGTTTCACATCGCGCCGATTCCTGGTTCCGGGCTCACATGAGCCGCTATGACCTGAAAGACGTCGACATTGTGCCGCCTTTTACTGATGCCATTTGACGAGAGGCTGATAGTGATGCGGCTGACGCATGACGACAAGGTCTTTTCGCCGGACGATGTTCGTCGGATATGGCGTGTCGAGATTGGTGGTATCGACAGCCGCAGCGGCAATCCCCTCCTCATCCAGGATCGCCGATTCCTGACGTGGAAAAGCAAAGGAATCCGGCCCGAATACCGCACTCTTGCCCAGATAACCCTTTTCCTGGTCCAGCACATTGGCGAAGGCGAAATAGACGTTGTTCTCGCCGCCGCGAACGCGAAGCGCATGCCAGTGGTAGGGATCGGCGCCCTTTGGGATCGGATAGTTGTGCGGGATTTTCGTACCGCCATGGCTGCCGGTGAAGGTGCCGGCGATCGCCGAAGGGCAGGCAACAAGATCGCATCCCATGAGTGAAAGCGAACGGATGGCTTCCGGATAAAGCGCGTCGTGGCCAATCGCCAGGCCCACCCGGCCAATGGCAAGGTCGTAGATTTTCCATTCGTCGCCGGCCGTTGCCCAACTGTCGGCGACGCCCAGATGCGTCTTGCGATAGCTGCCCACCAGCCCCTCCGGCCCTGCAAGGACCACGCTGTTATAGATCCTGTCTTCGTCCGCTTCGGCAAATCCGGCGACGATATAAAAGCCGAGCTTCATGGCCAGACGAACGAAGGCGGATACGGTGGGACCAGACAGCGGCTCCGCACGCGTTTGCGGGGCCTCAAGTCCGGTCAGCGACAGTTCCGGGAACACCAGAATGTCCGGCGCCGTTGTCGCCTTAGCCTCGTTTGCGAGCCTTGTTATGTGGGCAATATTGTCTGCAATGACCGAGGTTGGCGCGAACTGGGCAACGGCTGCACGCGATCTGCGTCCGCGCGGGATTGGCTGATAGCCATAGAGGCGGAAGTAATCGCCAGGGTTCCAGGTGAAGCTGTTGGTCATCATGTTCATGTAGAGCTCGGGCCGGCGCGTCTTGAAGACCGGTTCGCTTAAGACCTCGCGGCGACGGGCACGGGCAAGATCGACCTTGCCATAGGCAATTCCGTCGCCTGTGTCGATGGATGCGGCAACCGTTCCGTCGGGCTCGATCAGGCAACTTCCCCCGGAAAACTGCACGGTTCTTTCCAGACCCCACCGATTACTTTCGATGACATAGCAGGCATTTTCGAAGGCGCGGTTGATCCAGTAGGGAGCGGGCGCGCGCTCCTGCAGCCAGTTGGAGATGTGGCATATGATGTCGGCACCGGCCAGAGCCTCCAGCCGCGCCGTTTCGAAGAAGTGCAGATCCATGCACACCAGCATTGAAATACGTCCGATCTCCGTTTCGAAGACCTCGTGCACGATGTCGCCATTTGCGGCCCATTTTGGCTCGGCGATATAGGGATGCGACTTGCGGTGCCGACCAACGATGCCATCCGGACCGATCAGAACTGCCGTATTGTAATAGAGATCGCTCGCCGGATCGACTTCCGGCATGCCGACGACGATATAGCAGCGGTGTTTGCGGGCAATCGCCTGGAAAACATCGGTTGTCGGTCCGGGGATCGCCTCGACGAAGGGCTTCACCTCGGCCCTGTCGAACCAGCAATAGCCTGTCGTCCCCATTTCGGGGGTGACGATCAGGCGGGCGCCGGCCTGCGCCGCTTCCTCGCAAAGGGCGCTCAGCCGGCTGATATTGCGCGCCTTTTCGAACATGGTCGGTTCGAACTGGATAGCGGCGGCGGTGTAGCTTTGTGTCGGTGTCATGATTGTTCCCATTGTCTTATGAAAGGATGCGTCTTTTCAAACAGCCATATGCCTATGAACCAGCGCGTCGGAGAGCGCGTCGATGGCGCCGGCCGCGACCACACCTCCCTTCTCCAGCATGGCGAAGTGGTGAGAGGCATGCCGCGCAAATGCAACGTTCTGCTCGACGAGGATGATCGTCATGCCGATCTCGCGATTGAGCCGGATGATGATCTTTTCAATCTCCTCGACGATCGAGGGCTGGATGCCTTCATTGGGTTCATCGAGAAGCAGTACCTTCGGATCCGCGGCCAGTGCGCGGGCGATGGCGAGCTGCTGTTGCTGGCCGCCCGAAAGCACACCGCCGGGCCGATCAAGGTTGGCCATCAGATATGGAAAAAGCTCCGGCACCAGTGCCGGAATTTCGCGTTTGCGATCGGTGCGCGCAAAGGCGCCCATCAGGATGTTCTCGCGGATGGTGAAATCGGGAATGATCTCCCGGCCCTGGGGGACGTAGGCGATCCCGGCCCGTGCCCTCATATGCGTCGAAGATGAGCCTATGTCTTTCCCCTGCAGATGCATCTCGCCCGTCATACGGTCGGTCAGCGCCATCAGGGTTTTCAACAGGGTCGTCTTGCCGGTACCGTTGCGGCCAAGAATGCTGGTTACCTTTCCCGCCGGGATATCAAGCGTGACGCCGTGCAGGATATGGCTGCGGCCGTAGTAGCTGTGTACGTTTTTCAATGTCAGCATCAGGATATTCCTTTCGAACCGAGATAGGCCTCGCGGACCTTCGGATTGCTCTCGATATCCCCGACGCTTCCTTCGGCGAGCACCTCTCCCAGATGCAGAACGGTGATGCGTTCGGCGATTTCACGGACGAACCCCATGTCGTGCTCGACGACGAGGATGGTGTGGCGGCCTTTGAGATTTTTGATGATCTGGGCCGTCTTGCGGGTTTCGGCCTGGGTCATGCCCGCCGTCGGCTCGTCCAGCAGAACAACCTTGGGATCCTGGACGATGAGCATGCCCAGTTCCAGCCATTGCGTCTGGCCATGACTGAGATAAGCCGCAGTCACATTCTCCTCCGCTTCGAGGCCGGTGAGGGCGAGTACCTCATCGACGCGTTTGGCTTCGGCGCGTGAAAATCCAAACCGGAGATTGGCAAACACCGATGGATTGCGGCAATTGGCGACCTCCAGATTCTGCCGCACGGTGAGATCGCGAAAAATGCTGGGGATCTGGAATTTTCGACCGATCCCGGCGCGGGCGATCTTGTGTTCCGGCCAGTTGGTGATGTCTGTGTCGTAGACGAAGACCCTGCCTTTTGTGCTGCGGGTCTTGCCGCTGACCAGGTCCATCAAAGTTGTCTTTCCGGCGCCATTTGCGCCGAGCAACACACGCAACTCGCCATCGCGAACGGTAATGCTGACATTGTTGACGGCTCTGAATCCGCCAAAATCGACGCTGAGACCGTCGATGGTCAATGCGATTGCACTCATATTACAATGCCTCGCTTTGTTGCTGTAACGATGAGGATGCCGGGCCTGGTTTGACACGGCGGATAAACTGCCGCAGCACATCGTGCGCGACGCCGCCAAGGCCCCGCGGCATGAACAGGACGACAAGGACGAAGATGAGGCCGATGATCGCTTTCCAGGCCTCGACCAGCGCTTCGGTCTCGCTGACCTCGGCCTCGATCATGTTGATCAGGATCGCGCCGATGCAGGCGCCGAGCAGGGAGGAGCGGCCGCCGACGGCAGCCCAGACGACCATCGTCACCGAGAAAGACAGGTCCATGAAGGTCGGCGAGGCGAACTCCGCGACGACCACATAGAGCATGCCGGCAACGCCGGCGATGCCTGCAGAAATGACAAAGAAGAATACCTGGTAAAGAGAGACGTCGAAGCCAAGATAGCGGGCGCGAAGCTGATCGTCGCGGATCGCCTGTAGGATCATACCTGCACGGGTCTCCACGATGAGACGCGCGCCGATGAGCGTCAGGGACAGGCATGCGGCGCACAGATAATAGGTTGCCCGGCTGTAGGGGTCGAATTCGATGCCGCCGATCGTCAGCCAGCCAAGATCGGTCAGGCCGTTGAAACCGTTCGTCACCGGTTGCGCATCGACCATGACGAGACGCACAAGCAGAACAAGCGCCAGGGTGATGATCGAGACAAAGACACCGGAAATACGCTTGCGGAAAACCAGCATGCCGAGTGCCCCGGCGATCACGACGGGAAGCACGATGCCAAGCACGAGACCCACGGACTGGCTCTGAAACGGAAGCCAGAGGAAGGAGCCCTTGTTGATACAGCAAAGTTCCGTCGGCGCGCCGGGCTCGGCATTCCACAGCATGAAATCCGGAACCGGCCTGTCGGAGCCCTGTTGCAGACTGGTCAGGCTCGACAGTTTCAGCGACATGGCGAGCATGTAGGCGCCCAGGCCAAAAAACAGCCCTTGGCCGAGATTGAGAATGCCGGCATATCCCCATGTGAGCGCAATGGCGACGCCGAGCATGCCGTAGACCAGATATTTCGAAATGCGGTTCAGCCAGAATTCGTCACCGAAAACCGGCGCTGCAAAAATCACCGCGATGAAAAGCACATAGGCGGCGATCTGGAATTTTCGTTCGATGCTCATGTTAGCGCCCCTTGAACGAGAATAGCCCGCTGGGCTTGACGAGAATGACGAGGATGACGACCCCGAAGACGACGGCGCGCGCCAGAATGTCGTTCGTTCCAATCGCCACCAGCGCATTGATTTCGCCCAGAAGCCCTGACGACAGGGCCGTGCCGAAAAGGCTGCCGACCCCGCCGGTCACCACGACCATGAAACCGTCAACGACCATCGTCGTGCCCATGTCGGGGAAAACGGTCTTGAAGCCGGACATCATTACGCCGGCGACGCCCGCAAGGCCGGAACCGAAGGCGAAAGTCAGGGCATTGATGCGTTTCACATCGATGCCGCAAGCGGCGGCCATTTTTGGATTACGGATGATGGCGCGCACCTGCATGCCCGCTGTCGTCCGGTAGAGAATGAACCATGTCGCCAGCGTCAACGTGGCCGTCACCGCGATGATGAAGGTGCGATACGCGTTGATGTCGGCGCCGGCGAACCTGAAGGTGCCCTGCAGATACGAAGGCACGGCGACGTTTTGCAGTCCGGCTCCCAGGCCCTCGATATGAATGCCGAAAAAGCTGAGGCCGAATTCGAGCCTTACGGCCTGCTGCAAAAGGATGGCAATGCCCCAGGTGGCAAGAAGCGTGTCGAGCAGGCGGCCGTAAAGCCTGCGCACCACCACCCGCTCGATCACCAGGCCGAGCAGGGCGGTCACGACAAAAGCCAGGGGAATTGCGAACAGAAGGCCTGTTTTCAGCCAGATGCCCGAGAGGACGGCGACGTAGGCACCGATCATGACCATTTCGCCGTGGGCCATGTTGATGACGCCCATGGCGCCGTAGGTGATGGCAAGACCGAGTGCCACCAGAAGAAGGATTGAGCCGAGACTGAGGCCGATAAAGAGAATGTCGAGCATAACGCCACCGTTCGTGAGAAGGGCGGATCAGACTTTGTCCTGCTCCTTGCCTGCCCTAAAATCGGGTTGGCACCGAGCAGAGGAAAAAACGCAGATCCGCCTTGCCGAGACATGATCCCGCCAGGCATGGCTGGCGGGAGGACGCGGAAAGAGGGGTCAGCCCTTGAGCTTTGCTGCGTCGAGACCGTTGCTGGTGCAGAAAAGATTGCTTTCCGTCTCGCCATAGGCCGAATAGGGCAGCGGCTTGATCGGTGACGGGTAGGCGTTGACGACCTTGCTTTGTCCATCCGGCTGCCATTGGCCGATACGCGGCGTCAGCCAGCAATGCAGGTTGTCGGGGTCGGTGGTCACCTTGCCGCCGGGCGCGTCATAGGTCTGGCCACGAATGCCGGCCCTGATAGCATCGGCGGACAGATCGCCGGATTTCTCCACTGCCTGCTTCCACAGGAATACCTGGAAATAGGCGGCCTCGAGCGAATGGTATGTCACTGCCTTCGGATCGTTGACGAAGGTCCTGAAGCGTTCGATGAAGCTCTTGTTGGCCGGCGTTTCGATCGACATAAAATATGGAAATGATGTGTAGCTGCCCGCCGCATATTCGGCGCCCATGGCGGCGATCTCGATTTCGGAGGTCACTGTCGCGCAGATCGGGATGACCTCCTGCGAGAGGCCCTGGTTCTTGAACTCGCGGTAGAAGGCGATGATCGAGTCGCCAACCACGTTGGAAAGAACCACGTCGGCGCCCGATTCTTTGATCTTGCTGACCATGACAGCCCATTCGGAGTGTCCAAGTTCCAGATATTCGTCCGCCACCCATTCTGCGCCCGCCGCCTCGATCAGTTTCTTGGAAACCTTGGCCATCTCGCGCGGATAGACATAGTTGGAGCCAACGATGAAGAACTTCTTCTTGCCCAGTTTCTCGACAATCCAGGGAATGTAGTTGGAGAGCTGCTGGTTTGGAACGGCGCCGGAATAGACGACGTTGCGCGAGCACTCAAAGCCCTCATAGTGCGTCTGGTAGAACAGCATCGCGCCGCGCCGTTCGAAGATCGGCAGCACGGCCTTGCGGCTGGCAGAGGTGTGGCAGCCGAAGATGGTGGAAATCTTGTCCTTGAGGATCAGTTTCGATGCTTTTTCGCTGAAGGTCTTCGGATCGGAAGCGCCGTCTTCGACGACGACTTCCACTTGGCGGCCAAGAACGCCGCCGGCTGCGTTGATTTCGGCCACGGCCATCATGACACCGTTGGCGAGAAGCTTCTCGGCGACAGAAAGCCCGCCCGTCTGGGAGTAGAGCGCACCGACCTTGATAGCATCGGCTGCAAATGCCCGGCCGCCCAGCGCCGGCAAGGCGAGTGCGGCGGAAGCTGTGGCTGCGGTTTTCAGAAAGTCACGTCTGTTGAACACCATCTTGGTTCCCCTTTTTTTGATTGGCGCACGCGACGGCACTGCCCGGCTCTACGGCGAGGCTTTCATGCCGAAAAAATACTGGAAGGCCGACTTCACTGTCAGCAGATAACAAAAAACCCGCGAGGCTTTTCACAGCCTGCGGGCACCCTTGCCATCATCGCATCACGGCTGCGCCGCGTGCAACAGCGGCACATGGCTTCGCGAAACGAAGGGATGTGCCGGAGGTGTTCATCTGGAACACATCAAAAACTAATCATGTTTTTGGGAAGGGCGCAAGAGCTGTTCGGCGTTGATAATCGAATTGGCGATTTCATCGATTGGGACCCGCCGAGCCATCGCTTGCTCGCGCATTTCACGATACGCCTCATTCTCGCTCGTGCCGCGATTGGCCATGAGAATGGCCTTTGCCCGGGCAAGCTTCTGGTCTCCCAAGACCTTGCGCTTATATTTACGGGCTTCCTTGACGAGCCTTTGGCGCTCAAGCCAGAGACTGCGCGCTATGGCGAGATTTGTCAGCAGGCCGAACGGTTTGATCGGTCTCTCGACAATGGCAAGCGCGCCGCTTTCCAGAACGATCTGCAATGTGGAGGGATTTTCGTAACCGACGATGGCGAGCATGGTCGGAGCGGGATTGGGGAGGCACTTCAGCAGGCGTTCGATTTCCGGTCGCGCCTCGTCTTCCATGGCAAGAAAGACGACATCCGTGCCGTGTGGCAACTCGGCAGGGACCGGCCAGAGGCAACTGACCGTACAACCGATACGGCGCAGGTGATCAACGAGAAACTCTCCTTCGGATGTCCGGGGATGAATCACCAGAACCTTGAGGTCCCGCAAATCTCTGAGAAGGGCGAAAGACATCGTCGCTCCTTCTCAGACCTGAACACGATGTGGGAACGGCTGCGTCAGATCCGGGCGATATTCTCGCATGAAGGGATCTGGCGCCACGCGCAGCGACGGGTCATGGACGATGTCATAGCTGCCTTGCGCATTTACTTTTGCAACCCTTGGCCACAGATGGGTGTGGTTCGTCAGCCGGTCTATCTTCACAGCGCCCTGCGGAGCGTCGTACTCGACCTCGTAAAGGGCTGGAAGAAGCTGCTCCAGCCCGTCGCCACCGGCCCGCTGCAAAGCTCCCGCATAGAGATAGACCTGGAAATAGGCCGCTTCGGCCGGCGCGGTCGGCAGCATCTGCTGGCCGTATCGCTGTTGGTAAGCCAAGACGAAGGCACGCGCGCGAGGCGTATTCAGGGAGGCGAAAAACGGGGCCGCGGTGATATGCCCCTCGGCCACTTCCGGCCGCATCCGGATCACGTCGGCCTCGCTTGTCGACTGACTGGCGATTGGCATCGTCGCTGAATCAAAACCCGCCTCTTTGAACGCCGTGTAGAAGGGAATGATACCGTCGCCGACGATTGTCGAATAGATGACATCCGGCCGTGCCGCGCGAATATGCCGGATGATTTTGGCGACATCTTCGGGTTTTAGGTTGAGAGGAACATATATTTCGTCCAGCACCTGACCGCCCAGCTGAAGAAAGAGATCGCTGATCGTCCGGTTGGATTCGTAAGGGTAGACGTAGTTCGAACCCACAAGGAAAACCCGCTTTCCATAATGCTTGGTGAGGAAGTCGACCAGCTGCACGGAGTTTTGGTTGGGTGCGGCCCCGGTGTAGATGCAGTGCCGAGAGTATTCAAACCCCTCATACAGTGTCGGATAGAATAGCAGGGCATCTCGAGCTTCGATGACGGGCAGTACGGCTTTGCGGGTGCTAGACATATGGCAACCGAAAACGACCCGGACCCGATCCTCGTCGCAAAGCTTGACCGCAAGTTCCTTATAGAGATTGGGCGTCGATTTAGGGTCATAGGCGACAGGCTCGATCATCCGGCCAAGGACGCCGCCAGCCGCATTGATTTCGTCAATCGCCAGCAAGGTCGCGAACCTCTGGGTTTTTTCGACGGCTCCGGTCACACCCGTCTCGGAGAACAGCACACCGACCCGCCAGCTTTCTGAATGCATCATCGCCCACCAAAAAATAAAAAAGCTCCCGCCCGTTTCCGGTCGAGAGCTACCCTGCTCATGGAATATCAGCGGCCCGTTGAAGCCTGCAAAACGATGATGTCAGTTTCCTTGTCCGGTGGCAACATAGAGGAGAGCTGAAAACACTCGCAAATCTAAAATCATGGGATCAAAATTCTTCCGCGTGTTCGCCTGAGCATCGAGAATACGCACACACCCTCTTTGCTCCACCGAGCGATGTCTAACTACCCTTCATCCGCGCGGCGCTATTCGGTAGCCTGGATGGAACGCGATATGGACATCGGTTCCACCGCCAAGTCGGCTTCGACAGCGGCGGCCAACACCACATTGCTGAGCTGTAACCGGAGGCAATTTATGTCTCAGCTGGATCTTCGATCGCCTTCGCAAGGCGTTCAAGTTCGACGGAGTAGCAAAAAAAACTGAACAGTACCAACAGGATCAAAGCCCCCTGCAGAACCGTGTGACCAAGCGGAGGCAGCGTGTTGGATTCCGGCAAGTGTCGAAAGAAGATCGTTGAGAACAAGACGCCTCCGAACAGGAAGGCCAGGCGTGCGGCAAACGATAAGAGGTGAGATACGAATATGGAGTGGAACGGTGCGCGGACCTCGACCCAACGCATTCTTGTCCAGTAGCTTGCCTGTAAAAGCAGCGCAACCGCAAGGATTGTGAGCAATGTCGACACGGGCACTTGTTGGCGTTCGCCAAGATGGGTGACGACGGCGTAAAAGATCGGGAAGATAACCCGGAGCAGGAATGCGACCGCCAGGGACTGGAGCACGATGAGTGATCCGTAAGCGAGAGCATTTTTCCTTCGATCAGTCATCATGCGCATTCCCTTCGAGCCGCCTGGAGAGGCTGCGCCCTATGGGTCAATGGCCCACCGCCGGCGCAATGATCCCTAGACGCCCTAGCCCACTGACAATCAGCTGGACTGCGACAGCGGTCAGCAAAATCCCGAACACGACCTCTGAGACGACCATGCTCGCTGGCTTCATGTGTTTGGACAGCTTGTCGGTATTGGTAAAAACGACATAGTCGAAAGCAGCGACAATCAGGATCAGAACAGCGACAACTACCGCGCTGGCGACTGAGACAACTTCGCCAGACGCCAGGATTATGACGGTTATGCCGACGGGGTTGAGCAAATAGGGAACCGCAAGCGGGAACACTGCGAGTTTGTCCGGATCGATCGGATCGGCAAGCTCGTCATGCGGCTTTTCCGTCGGTCCGGATGCCATCTTGATCGCTATGAGCGCAAGGATGATGCCACCTGCCACAGCGACGGCGCCGCCGGTTATGTGGAGAAGTCGCATCAGAAGCGCGCCGGTCGCAAAGAGGATCAGTGCTGTGACGAGTGCTGTCAGTACCATCTGGCGGCCGATGCGCACTTTGGTCGCGGTGTCGAAACTATGGGTTTTCTCAAGAAACGGCACGAGGGCAATTTTTGGACCCATGCCGATCAAAAGCAAAAGAAGAAGCTTTCCGACAAGCGTGGCGTCGATGGTGTTGAAGTCCATGGAAGATCCCCTTCGTTGATGATCTGCGCGTGCGCGAGCAGCATGATTGTCCCAGCCAAGCAGTTTCAGTGCGGGCAAACGTCCCAGAAGCCGGTCGTTTTGGCCGGAGACGTGTAATACCAGCACTGGCCGGGCTGCGGCGGTGTACCAGCCAGTGCGACAGCTGCTGCACCGGTGACGACGCCAATGGCTGCGCCTGCAGCTATCGCGGCGCCCGGCCGCCAGTAGCGGCGGGGAGCAACAACGACAACGCCGCGCCGCGCTGGCCGGTAGGCCGGGGCCGCAGGCCGATGGGCAGGGCGATATGCGGGTGCATGACGACGTCCGGCAGCAGCGCAACCGCGCGGTCCGCACGCCGCCACACCGCAGCCTCGGGGGCCGCAGGCTGCAGCCCCACGACGGGCTTCAGCGGTCGAGGGTAAAAGAACCGGTATGCTGATCAGCATCAGCACGGCGATCAGGCTGAGTAGGTGTGATACGATTTTTGAGGTTTTCATTTCATATCCTCCTTGTGATCTTTGATGGCGTTTCGCCTGGTTCACTTCGTGATCAAGCTGGCCCGGGCACGGTCACGGCGTTGTGTTTTGCCAGCGCCTGTTGGGCAGCGGCAGCAAGACCCTCTTCCTTTCCGCCTGCGACTTGCACGGTCGGAACGGCGATCTTGATGCCTTGGGCGTTGAATGCTTCCCGCAGCATTGCATAAGCTCTGCGACGGATGGCCGATTGCAGTTGGGTAGGTTTCAACGTCATCCCAAAGCTCAATTTTATTCCAATGTCTGTGATCTCTTCGACGCCTTTCATTTTGAGGTTCTCAATAATGAACGGCTGGAATTCGGGGTCATCGTACAGGGCTTTGCCCACGGCTTTGGTGATTGCCTTGACCTGGGCGACGTCGGATTCGTAGGACACGGACAGCAGGAATTTGACCACTGACCAGTCGCGGCTCATGTTCTGGACGGCACCCAGTTCACTGAATGGGACGATGAATATCGGGCCCCTGTGGTGCCTAAGCTTGACCGAGCGGAGACTGAACGCCTCGACGGTTCCTTTGTAACTGCCGCTCTGAATGTATTCACCAATCCGGAATGCATCGTCGAGTAGATAGAACATGCCGCTGATGATGTCCTTGACGACGGTCTGCGCACCAAAGCCAATGGCGACGCCTACGACGCCAGCACCGGCGATCAATGGTCCGATCTCGATTCCGAGTGAAGACAGGGCCATCATGATCGCAATCGCTGCAAAAAGGATCATGACGAAGTTGCGCAGGATCGGTAGAAGAGTTCTCAAACGGGTACGCCGCCGCTCCCGCTCGCTTCCAATCTCAAGCGCGGCTTCCGTGTCTCCCATTTTCCGATCGATCAGCACTTTAACGACATTCCATGCCAGATCGACGACGAGGAGAATGATGCCGGCGCTTAGCACTCCACGTAAGAGCCGTAGCGCGGGTGAATCCTGCATCGTCATCTCGGTCAGTCGAACGTCCATGACATCGGCGAGGAAGAGGATGGCTGCAACGATCAGGGCTGCCCTTATCCCACGCTCGACGACAACCGAAACCACTGTGACACGTTTATGACCATCCTCTTCAGCGCCGGAGCGGCGCAGAATGTTGTTTATAGATGCTTTGGTAAGAACGATCGCGCCTGGCAATGCGGCGCAGACGACCATAATCCAGAAAAGCGTCGTCGCGCCCGCCACCCAGAGCAACCAGATACCGGTTAAATAGGCAGTCCAAAGCCAGTTGCGACCATTCAATCCAATCCGGCTGCCCTGTAACGTGGAGGAATGAGGCGGGCGTCGCCATATGGCCTCGATAGCAATGCCGAGAAGAATGAAACCCAGGAAGTAGGCCGCGAGCTGCCGCGCCGGGATCGATAGGCCAAGCGTACCGAGAAGCCGAATGGTCACCCAGCCAAAGGCGTACCAACCCACGAGATAGCTCAGTCGTTTTGCCCAGTGACCTGCCGTCTCGTCAGAGATCGGAACCACGCGGAAATGGCCTTTCTCGTTCGAGCGTGGCGCCAAAAACACATCCAGTACTGCGCTGGCGAGGCGGTAAATGACGACAGCGAACAGGAAGCCGACGACGATTTCCCTAACGATCGGTGGCCACTCAAAAAGCAGGAAGAAACCGATGCTGCCCAGCCCGAACGACAGCACGTAAAAAGCCGCCCAGAGCAGCCGGGCGGTTATGGCAATAATCCTGTGCCAAACGGTCGTGAACGAGGCTTCCGCCATCCATGACCGCCAGCCAGCACTGATCCACCAAAATACCCATTGAGCGGCAAGTCCTGCGACAACAAACGCGACCACCAGCACGATGGGCCGGGTCCCGCCAATCGTCTTGATGTCCTGCTCAAGTAAAGCGGCGCCACGCATTGCTTCGGACGGAAAAGAATGTGCAGCGTCGACCATTGCGGCGGCATGGGCGCGGAAACGCATTGTCGATGCGGCAAACGAGGGACCCGCCTCTGCGCTGGTCGAAGGCGGCGCTTCAGGATTCGCTCCACGAGCAACGTGCTGCAACCATTTCTGAACATCGGGATCCGACATTAGGGTGATGAAGTGCTGGACATTGGGTGGTTGTTCCGCCGGAGCGGGCGCGCCAGGCATTTGCGCTGCTACGGCTGAGATGCCAACGAAAAGGATGAGCATCGCCGCAATAGACGTGCGAGATATTTTCATCAGCAAAAATTTCAGGCGCATTACCATTGTCTGTCCCTGTTGTGGTACCTCGGCGCCCTTCCGAAGGACGCTCGACCCGCTAGTGATGACATGCTTCAGTCGAAGTGTTCGGTGTGTTGCAGTGCGATGATTTCCGTGTCGTGCCACCTGAACCAAGAAGGGACTGAACGCCCCCGGCATAATTGTCTCTGGTGTCGGCATCGACGACGGCAACCGGAGCGGCAAGGATCAGCCCTGCGGTACTGCCCACTGCCGCTGCCGTGCCGGTTGTTGCTGCAAGGATCGTATCTCCAAGGCCAATCTTGCTGTCCGTCAAAGTCTGTCCATCAGAAATCCGGGCTCCAATCAGCCGGACGATCTCTGGCGACTCCGCGAACTTCCCGTGGTTGAGGCTGTCCCCGGCTTTGATCATGGTGAGGTCGATTACCGAGATCTGGCTTTCGGCCAATTCACTCTTGTAGGGAGGCTGCTCAGGGTCGATAGCGCCAAGCCTCGCGACGTTGCCCCACACTCGGCGGGACACGGCCAATGCCCGATCATCCCGGGAGACAAATAAAGTGAATTTCGGATGCTTTTTGCCCATGTCGGCGATCTGTTGCCGGAAGACGTCGACGTCGACGTCGGGAGATGCGAGCATCACATTCTTGAACTTGGCCGAAAGGCTTCCATTGCGAATGGCCATTTGACGAAGCGCCTCGAGCGCGAGCCAGTTACCCATGGAATGAGCAAGGATCGAAACTTCCTTCACCTGCTTATCCCTGGCCAGATATTGAAAAAGCAACTCCAGGGCATTGCGCGTATAGTTGGTGCTCTCGCGGTCGTAGCCGTACGCAAGTAGGCTTCCGCGCGACGGCCAGGTGACCAGTACGGGAGCGCTCGCTACGCCGGAATCCTGGACGATTTGGGCAAAGCGATAGACCGAGTCTTCAAATCGATTGTTGAAGCCGTGAATGAAGACCAGCACGCTGCCGTCACGGCTCTTTCTGACGGAAGCGCTCAGCCATTTCCGGGCATCGTCGCGGCTGATTTCCTGTGCCTTTAACGTCGCAAAATCAGTGGCTGGATTGGGAGGAATCCTTTTCGGCCAGGCAACATTACCAATCTTGCGGACATTTCCCGGAGGGATGGACACGGTGATCTCCGCGAAGGCGGCATCCCTTGCGCGTTCACCCGTAAACATCTCGCCTTTGTTCGCGGAGCGACTACGCGTTGTTGTGATCAGCATGTCCACCTTGGTGGATGTGGGGGCGCTATCGGCAACAGGGACAAGAACGTTTTTCGCGTGGCCGCCGCAACCAACGAGAGCTGCGAACATCACACAAAAAGGGAGCCTTCCCATTCGATATGGAAAGCGTCCGTTACGGAGGTCCCTTGTATCGTTGCCGTTCACCAGATCGCCCGCCGCCATTTGTCACAGCTTTGTCCTCGCCACGTCGGCGCACAAAAAACCTATGCGAATGACGGGCTGTTTTCCCGTAACATCGGGTATGTTACGGGCATCCGGCGGACGATGCCGTCATCTGAATGCGTGAAAGTGTGGAAGTTGCCAGAGACAATCACACGCGGCCCCGTAACCGTCGTCTTTCTCGCCCGCTCGCTAGCGTGGTAAAACATGCGAGGCCTTGACGGTGCTGCAATCCGACCCCGGTAAGCTGACCGCACCAGCGTATATTACGGTAACATACTGCACGAGCCGCGCTTCATCAAAGAATATGCCATCGAGACATTCGGCGTCGCCGTGACGCTGTGACGGTGGGAGAGGACAATGGATGAAGGTGTGGCTGCGGTCAGGCTGCGGTTTCCCACAAGAGTTCAGGCCATCAACGAGCTTGCGTCGCGGGACGTCATATTCTGTGAAATCTGCCAGGATTTTGCCGAAGCCCAGACGGAGTTGGCAAGATGGGAGGCGGCTTCTTCCGATCCGGTCCGAGATGACCGTGTGGCCGAATACAGGGAATTGTTGGCGGCCCTTGGCAGAGAGATTGAAGATGCTCTCGCCCGAGCCACCGTTGTCTCTCTTCATCGCTCACCTGGTCCGCGCCCGGTGTAATTCCGCCGGATGGGCAGTTAACTTCGAAGGAACGAGATCGTGGCTTCCGAGATATCACACGAGCCTGTAACTACCCCGCCACCCCGCAATCCCCTGCGGAGGATCGCTTTCGCTGTCGTTTGTCTGGCGCTGGTCCTGTTCGTGCTGTCAATCTTCATGGAGCGGCGGACACCATCAACATCTCAAGCGCAGGTCCAGGCGTATGTCGTTGGTATAGCGCCTGAAGTCACAGGTCGCGTCGTGGAAGTGGGCGTTAACGACAATACGCGGGTGGAGGCCGACCAGATCCTGTTCCGAATTGATCCCCAGCGCTACCAACTCGCCGTGAACGAGGCGGAGGCCGGTCTGGCCAGTGTCGGCCAGTCAATCGGCGCATCGACCGCTGCGGTGGATGCCGCCCAAGCAAAGCTTGTCCAGATCCGTGCCGACAGGGACAACCTTCGCGACCAATATGCCAGGGCCTCCGAACTCCTCAAAAACGGCGTGTTTTCAAAAGCCCGTTTCGACGCCGCCAAATCTGCCTTCGATCAGGCAGAGGCCTCGGTTTCCGGTGCGCAGGCTGATCTCACCAAGGCCCGCGAGCAGCTCGGCCCTTCCGGAAACGACAATCCGCAACTGCGCGCAGCTCTTGCGGGATTGGAGAAGGCCAGGCTGGACCTGATGCATACCACAGTGCGGGCGCCTTCGTCCGGGGTCGTGACAAACCTTCAGCTCACCAGTGGCAAGGTCTTGCCAGCCGGCCAACCGGCCATGACCTTTATCGATGTGGGCACCATCTGGATCAATGCCGCGTTCAAGGAGAACAGCCTCGAAAATGTCGTCGTCGGCAACAGGGCGGAAATCCTTTTTGATGCCCTTCCAGGCCGACTGTTCCCTGCCACGGTAGAAAGCGTCGGCTTCGGTGTCTCGCAAGGGAGCACGGATCCGAGCACCGGGTTGCCAACCATGCGCAGTGACAGCGGCTGGGTCAAGGAAGCGCAGCGGTTTCCGGTCCGTCTCAATATCGATGAAGCTCAAAGACCCAAGGGCGGCGTGCGCTACGGTTCGCAGGCGACCGTCATCATCTATACCGGTAACAATCCGGTCACCAATGCTTGGGGATCACTCTGGATCCGTATCATGTCGGTGCTCACCTATGTCAACTGACAGCACCGCCGCCCAGCAGAAACGAAAAGGATTGCGGGTCGCTCTTGCGGTTTCGATCGGCTTTGTGCTGGCGGTGTATTGGGGGGCCTTTGTTCCGTTCCTCGGGCCGCTTTTCGCCGCGCAATTTCTGCTGGGAAGCTCTCGACCGATGCCGCTTGCCAAGACACTTGGCGCGGCGCTCGTCATTCTGGTCGCGGGAATGGCGATGATGATCTTGACCAGCAGCCTCGGCAATCGTCCTGTTCCCTTTCTCCTGCTTCTGGGGCTAACCTATTTCCTGTGTTTTGCCTTACAGGCGTCGGGAAAGGGCGGGCCTGCGGTCTTTCTGGTGTTGGTGGTCGCGATCATCGTTCCGCTGCTCGGTATTTTGAACGATGAGTTGGCCAATTCCATCCTCTCGATTCTTGTTGGTGGCGTGTTGTCGGGCACGCTTTTGATGTGGCTCGCCCATGCGATCTTTCCCGAACCGGTAGTTCTGGACGGAAGTGCCGCGCCATCCTTCGACCAGCCGCCGGCTCTGCTGAGAGCATTGGCCAATACGCTGATCCTGCTGGCATCTGTCGTGATCTGCCTGACGAGCGAAAATCTGACGGCCGCGGCGGTCATTCCGATCACCGTTGCATCCTTACTCGGCCAGCTCGACGTCGCCGCAAGCACGCGGGCAGCTGTTGGGCTTATAATGGTCAATCTATTCGGCGGCGTCCTCGCATCTTTAGCTTATGCGATCCTCACGCTTCGCCCCAGCCTGTTCTCGATCTTTCTGATTGTCCTTGTCGTTGCCCTCTTTCTGGGAGGTCGGGCAGCAGCTCGTACCAGGGAGGCGCCGATGTTTGCCGGTGCTCTGACGATTTTCCTTATCCTGTTCGGGCTCGGTGTGTCGCCCCTGCCTGGCAGTGCTGCGGAAAGCTTCGCCACCCGCATTGTCTATATCGCGTTAGCTTTGACCTACACTCTGTTGCTCGCCACCATTCTGTGGCCCAGAAGGCCGCACCTGAGAAGGATAAACCCATGAAAACGCAGCTCGTCTGATTTCTACAGCGGTGCGTGGATCTGGAAGTATCCGCGTAAGATGTGGGCGTTCGAAAAAGGCCTGAAGGAAAGAGATATTGGCGTCACCTTTCCTACCTGCCCGTTTGGTACGTCGCAGCGGGCGGCATTTCGATTTTCAGCGTATTAAGCCTCTGCGCTAGCGCGGCTGCAAATCCGAAGCACTGATGGTTATCGCAGCGGGTTCTTTAACCTTGGGAGGCAGCATTCCGGCTTTGCGAAGTCCCTCTACCAGTCGGTCACGATCACCTGGCTGTACGTTCCGCATCGCCAGTTCTTCAACGACGTTTGGCAGGAAGTCCGGGCGCATTCGAACGAAAATCTCTGCCTCGTGCCGGGCTTGATCCATCATTCCGGCATCTGCGTATATGACCGCCGCAACCGCATGAAACAGCGGAAATTTTTGCATATCAGCCTTGGTGATCTCGCGGACGGCGGTTGAATTGTCGTGGAGCATGTAGGCTGCAAGAGCGCGTGTGCCGTTATAATAGCCGCTGCCGCCTGGATTGAGTGCGATAGCCTGATCAAGCAGGTTGGCTCCCCGTTGCCACTGGCCGCCAAGGGCTAGTCTGGTGCCGAACTCGCCCATCAACTCGGTGTCGTTGGGGTTGGTAGCGAGGGCCACTTCGCCTACTCGCATCGCCTCGGTAAGCTCCCGGTTGAAAAACAGGGCCATCATCAACGCCTGAAGCCCTCGCGTGTTGCTCGCATCAAGCTGGGTCGACCGCCGCGCCGCGCGAAGCGCCCGCTGTAATGGTGTTTCCGGACCTTGGCCCCTATTGAATTTGAAGCGGTCTTCATCGAGATAGATGATTGATAGCATCGCCCAGGCAGTGGAAAAGGTCGGATACCGCGCAACGGATGTTTCCAGGCATTCGCGAACGTGTGCATGCTCTTCGGGGCTGAGCTCGCTACGATATGCGTAAAAGCGCAGGCTGCATTCGTATGCACCAAGATCCTGCGGTGGAGGATTTGCGGTGTCGGCCTGTGCCATCACACCATATGGTTGCGCAATGGCGGTGGCGACTCTTCTGGCCACGTCCGCCTGTATGGAAAACAGGTCTTTCGATCCGAGATCGTTGTCATAATCCCGGGACCAGACTATTTCGCCATCGTCGGTGTCCAGAAGACGGGCTGTCACGCGCAGGCTGTTTCCAGCAGTTCGCACACCCCCGGTCAGAAGATAACGGGCCCCAAGCTCTTCCCTAACTTTGGATACATCGACGTCCGACGGCAGCGCTTTGGACGTCTCGCGACCAAAGACCTTGATCTCCTTGAAGCGGGGCAGGGCAGTCAGAAGCTCCTCCGTAAGCCCGAGGCTGTATAACTGGGCGTTTGGTCCATCGCCCAAATTGGCGAAAGGAGCCACAATTAGGGCGGGTCTGTCGGGAGCCGTGCTTTCGGCTAACTCTTCTGTTGGCGCCAATCTTGAGTGACTTGAGAATTGATAGGCAGACGCAGCCGTAAGCAGGGCAAGGCAAGTAAGTGAAAGCCGCCTCACGCTCCACCATCGGACCATCGGCGATAGCTGTGATGCCGGAACGGACCCATTATCGACCTTCTTGGAAACGACCGCAGTATTCAATGAGAACACCGGGGCATATCCGCCCTTCGGTATGTCGATCCTGACCGGGTCCTTGTGACCTTCCACCAGATAATAACGTTCTAGCGAACGCCTTAGACGCGCGGCCTCGATCCGCACGACCGGATCGTCCTGCGTGAAGCTTTCATTGCGGCCGAATACCTCAATTGCGATGGAGTAACCCTTGATGCGGGCGGCCCGCCCGGCGATGGCTTCCTCGACAACATATCGCAGAAATGCGGCACTTCGCCCCAAGCCGGGAAACTCCGCGCTCGCGACGATGCGTTCGAGTTGCGACCGGATTTCCTCTACTCCCGGAGGGTCTCGTGCTGCAGTTGAAGCCGTGGACACCGTCGTCTGCATAGCCGCCTCCCGTCCCCCTCGAGATTCATCGCATGCGTGTAGTGTGTTGTGAGCTTACACCCGAGATATGGGCGCGTCCATTGTTCCGTCGAGCCGTCGCCTGTGAAAGCCCGCTGTTTTTGTCTTTATATGCACATAAGGCTAACGCCTTGAGCAAACGTTTCGTTAGTTGCGGTGCCCGACGATTGCACCCGATCAGGCATTTAAGATCGAGAGCGAGCTGGTTGCCATGTTCTTGGCGTCCCAACAGCATGTTCCCGGTGGTGCTACATTTCCATCATCTATGCCGACTGATACGTCCGCTTTCCGTGGACGGCAACGCCGTAGTTTCGACTGTAACAGAGTTGACTCTGGCAACTGGGCAAAGCGCCTGCATTCCAGTCGTGAATTGCGAGGCGCTATGGCCGGCTGCTAGTCGGGCCTCCTGCAATCTGAGATGCTTGTGGTACTGACTAGGACTGAACGCTGTTATCGCCAGAAAATGGCGATGCAGGCTTGCGCGGCTCATGCCGCTGGCATCGCGATCTTCGAGATGGTCGATGCGGTGTTCGCGCCTCTTTTCCGGTACTTCGGTTTCATCGACCCAGCCATAACGCAGACGATATCTCAGGGTCTCCCGCGCGTCACGCGATGGCGCGAGGCTTTGACTCTACGAGCGAGTGTCGTCGCAGCGGTCAGTCAGGACTACGGTCAGCGGTTCAAGCAACCTCTGGCCGCGCACCGGGTGCTTTTGGCGGATTGATGCCCCCCAGGCCAGCCTTTGCTCGCTTGGTGTCTTGACCCGGGGGCGCTCCGAAGAGACGCCTGTATTCGCGGCTGAACTGCGACGCGCTCTCATAGCCGACGGCGAACGCAACTTCGGCTGCACCTGCCTGGTTCGCGATCATGCGTCGGCGGGCCTCGTGGAGCCGGATATATTTCTGATACTGAAGCGGACTGACGGCGGCGACGGCTTTGAAGCGATCGTAAAAGACGGATACACTCATGCCGGCAAGTGCCGCGACCGCCTTGAAATCGAGACGTTCGGCGTAGTGGTCGCGTATCCAGGCCATTGCCTTTCGGATGTGCATCAGACGCGAGTCAGCCCCGGCAATCTGACGCAGCAGGCCGCCATGCGGCCCCATCAGTAGCCGAAACATCAGCTCATGCTCCAGAGACTGAGCCATAACGTGGATTTCGGATGGGCGATCGAGCAGTTCTACCAATCTCCCCCAAGCACCGAGAAGCGGCGCGCTCGCGGTGCTGACGCCGTATCCCGATTCCATCGGTAACTCCGGCATCGCCGCCATCTCAAGGACGAGGTCGGACAGCATAGGCGGGTCCAGATATAAACCGATTGCGACAAACGGTCTGTCTGGCGACGCTTCGCAAACTTGGCCCAAGGCGGCAATCTCGGCTGCGACGATCATGCTTTGGCCGGGTCCGTATTCAAACATCTTGTCGCCGATAAACATGCGCTGCGTACCCTGGATCACCAGGGACGCCGCAGGATCGTAGATCAGCGGATCGACCTCGGTCGTATGGTCGAGAGTATACGCGAACAGTCGCGGCAATTTAAGACTGGGACGGCCAGCATGACGCATGGCGATGGCGCGTATTTTGTCGAGTTCGCTCATGGAGTCACCCTAAGTCGATTGCCCAGTTTTATCAAGTATTCCGGAAGATCAGGCAAGAGTGCCGGAAGTTTCGGCATCGTGGCATTGGGGTCGAAATCCTAATATCGCGGCAAGACAGAGGCCAACGGGGCTTCTGATGGCCCAGGAGAAACTGCCATGCCCACCCCAATCGAAACCGTTTCGGCTTTTTGCGCCACGTTCGTTGAAGACGGCGGAAGGCCAGCCGTGCGCCGCTGGTTCACACCCGCCACGCGCTGGGTCAATGAAGGCGTGTCAGTCACGACGGGCGCCGACGAGGCCATTGCGATGATCGACGGACTGGAGACATCGCTGGGAATATCGACAGTCCATATCGATATGCTCGCGATTGCCGCCGATGGATCCCGCGTTCTCACCGAAAGGCTTGACCGGTTCGAGCGCGCCGACGGCAGTGAAATCGGGCGCGTGATGATCATGGGAATTTTCGAGCTCGAAGGCGACAAGATTGTCGAATGGCGGGACTATTTCGACGTAACCGCCGTCCAGAAGTTCTCTGCCGGCTAGCACGGCAGCTTGCGAACGATGATGTTGAGTGCAGGGACTATTGTCTCCGCACTCAACACAAGGCAGTCGACTGGACTTTCGACGACAGGCCGCAATCCTTCCAAAGCAGATGGGCCACGTCCCGAAGGCTTCTCACCGCAAAGACTTCAAATAGTCAGTAGGTCTTTAGCTGGAAGCGAATTGTCATGTCTTTCGAGAAACTCCACCATGGCAGCCTTGAGCGCCACGCCACTGACGCGGGTCCTCATCATATCCCTGGTCAGCGTCGCAATGATCTCGGCAGCTTCGCAGACCGGCAGACCACCATCCCTGATATTGGAGACACAATTTCGGCTGGAATCCAGGTTTCCCGACTTGGGACCGTAAGTGATGTAAGCACCGAGGCTGTCGGCAGCTGAAAGTCCCGGACGTTCGCCGACAAGCACGATCGTCAGTTTTGCACCTAATGCCTCACCGGCAGGATCGCCGAGCGCGACGCGCGCCTGGCTCGCCAGCACAATTGGTGCAGCGGTCAGGTTCAGGATAGCGAGCTTCGGAACAAGCGCCTCGATCAACGGCACGGCATTGAGATCGATCGCGTGGGACGACAGGCCATCCGCGACGATAATTGCGACATCATAGCCATTGATCGTTCTCTCATGTTTCAGCCGTTTTTCGGATTCCGCCGCAAGCCGCCGGCCAAGATCCGGCCGCCGCACATAGGTGCTGCGGTCACTTGCCATGCTATCGACATTGACAGCCGGAAGGCCGAGACGATCGAGCCTGTCTGCCAGCGAGGGCCGGTCGACGCTCGTCCAGACCGCTTCGCGTGCCCGCGCGTGGTCGAGAAGGAATGCGAGTTGAGCGCGTGTCGGAAGACCCGCGCCATGACGGCCGAGCGAAACACGCGCATCGGTCATATCCTTGATAGTGAGGTTTTTTCCGGCAGCAGTGGGTTCTCGCACCTCTTCCATGTCAGGCTCCGATGAATGCGCTGTTGCGGACATAATTGGAAAGCGCGACAGGCTCGCCGACCAGCGCGCCATCTGGATCGGTCAGGCCGATTTCGAAAAGCCATTTCTCGAACTCTGGTGCGGGTGGCCGCTTCAGCGTCTCGCGGCAATAGACGGCATCGTGATGCGATAACGACTGGTAGTTCAGCATGATATCGTCGGCGCCGGGAACGGTGATGACGAAATTGACATTGGCTGCGCAGAGGAGCGTCAACAGCGTATCCATGTCTTCCTGATCAGCATCGGCATGGTTGGTGTAGCAGACGTCGACGCCCATCGGCAGGCCAAGGAGCTTGCCGCAGAAATGATCCTCGATGCCGGCACGGATGATCTGCTTGCCGTTGAACAAGTATTCCGGCCCGATGAAACCGACGACCGTATTGACGAGCAGTGGATCGAACTCGCGCGCCACGGCATAGGCACGTGCCTCCATCGTCTGCTGGTCGACGCCGAAATGCGCATCGGCCGAAAGCGCCGCGCCCTGCCCAGTCTCGAAATACATGACGTTTGCGCCCGGCATGCCACGACCAAGCGACCGCCCCGCCTCATGTGCCTCCTTCAGAAGCGCCAGATCGATGCCGAAGCCGCGATTGGCCTTTTCCGATCCCGCCACCGACTGGAAGACGAGATCGACCGGCGCACCGCGTTCGATTGCCTGGATCGCCGTCGTTACATGGCCAAGGCAACAGGTCTGTGTCGGGATCGCAAGCTTTTCCCGCAATTCGTCGAGCAAGGAAACGATGCGGATATAGTCATCCGTCGCATCGGTCGCGGGATTGACGCCAATCACGGCATCTCCCGACCCCATCAGCAGCCCGTCGATGGCAGACGCGATGATACCGCGGCTGTCATCGGTCGGGTGGTTGGGCTGGTTGCGGGTGGAAAGCCGCCCGGCGAGCCCGATCGTGTTTCGGAATCGCGTCACGACACGTCGCTTGGCAGAAACAGCTATCATGTCCTGCAGGCGCATGATCTTCGACACGGCCGCGACCATTTCCGGCGTCAGTCCGAAGGTCACCGCCTCCAGCCGCTCATGCGACGTCTCGGGCTTGAGCAGCCATTCGCGCAATTCACCGACAGTAAGCGAGGAAACTGCGGAAAAGGCTGCCGGATCGTGCCGTTGCGCGATCAGTCGGGAAACCTCGTCATCCTCCGACGAAATGAGCTCCTCGCCGAGAAATGCTTTCAAGGGGAGATCGGCCAGCGCCATCTGGGCTGCCAAGCGCTCGACCGGGCCTTGCGCCGCAATGCCGGCCAGCTGGTCGCCGGAGCGCTCCGGGGTTGCTTTCGCAAGCAGCATTTTCAAGTCATCAAAGCGGAAGACAGTCTGCTCGATTGTCGTCGTATAGGGCATTTGTTCACGTCACCGGTTGAGGAGGGCCAGGGCTTCGTCATGAAGTCTCGGGGTGGCCGACGCCAGAACCCGTCCGTCGGAATGGATCGAAAGCGCATTTCCCCGCCAGTCCGTAATGCATCCGCCGGCACCCGTCACAACGGGCACGAGAGCCATGTAGTCGTAAGGTTTAAGTCCCGTCTCGAGAGCGATGTCGCAATGGCCGGAAGCGATCAGACCATAGATGTAGCAGTCTCCACCGAAACGCCGCAGCCTGGCTTTGCGGGAGAGACGCTCGAAGCTTTCAGCTTCGATGTCCACGAACATATCCGGCGAAGTCGTATAAAAACGGGCGCTGGAGAGGTTTTCGCAGCCGCTGGCGTGGGCCGGCTTGCCAGCAAAGAGTGTCTCTCCCGGCCGGCCCTGCCAGCGTTCGCCGGTGGCTGGAATATCGATCAGACCACAGAATGGCTTTTCCTGAAATGTCAGTGAGACAAGCGTACCAAACAGCGGGAAACCGGTGATGAAGCTCTTGGTGCCGTCGATCGGGTCCAGCACCCATGTAAAGGCGTTACCTGCCTTTACGCCGAACTCCTCACCATGGATGCCGTGATCGGGAAAACGCGCCTCGATCATCTCGCGGAGATGTTTTTCGATCGTCCGGTCGGCGATTGTCACCGGGCTATCGTCGAGTTTTGAGATCACGTCGAGCGGGGTCCGGAAATAGGAGAGCGCCAGCGGACGCGCGGCGTCGGCAAGTTCCGCGGCGAAGGTGATATAGGTCGCAGCTTCTTGCGGGCTGATATCGGTGACTGGCATCAAAGGGCTTTCAGGAACAGGGGCCAACGGGGGTCGTGGATGATCGAGCGGGCGCGCATATGCTTCCAGATTCCGTACTTGTAAAAGTCGAAATCGAGGGTCGATATCCGGTTTTGTACCATCGCCCAGGTGCTCCACTTGATGTCGGCGAGTGCCTTGTGGACGATGAAGCGAGCGTGATGCGCCTTGTCGTAACGACCGAAATACTCCTCGATTATCTCGCAGTCGGTCGCCTCGGAATAGAACATCTCGCCACTCCAGATCGCGAGATCGTAGAGCCTCTCATTATTCGACGCATATTCGAAATCGATCAGCTTGATCGACTTGTCGTCACCGATCAGGAAATTGCCCGGCATCGGGTCGTTGAAACAGGGAACCAGATCGAGCCCGGATGCCTCAAGCGCGGCGCGCGCCTGTCTGTAGTTGCGCAAGAGCCAGTCGTGGTCGAGCGGCCAGTGGCCGTCAAGCTGGCGCACTTGGTCGAAATGTTCCTCGATCATGTCGAAGACGTTTTTGGTCAGCGGCAGGGCAGGGGCATCGTGAAACTGCCGGTAGACGCGCACCGCTTCGTTGCGGATCGCCGGGTCTGCAAAATCCCTATGTGTCGAGGCGCGGCGACCGTCGATGAACTCGGCGATTTCGATGTCGAGGTGATCGAGATAGTCGAATGTCTTCGGGCCGATTCCGATCACTTCCGCCTGCTTGCTGGCGGCAGCGGCGGCCTTGCGATCGATGAACATCTCGGTGCCGCGGCCGGGAATCTTTAGAAAATACCCACGCTCTTCGCCTTCGACCTCGATGCGGAAATTGGTGTTGCTGATTCCGCCGGAAACCGGACTGTAGCGCAGCCTCCGTCCTTCCCAAGGTGGTACCTGGATGATTGCAGCCTCAACTGCCCGTTCGGCATCGGATCGTGCCATTCCCAGTTCATTCATAGGCTTGTTCCCGTTATTGTTTCTAGCCCGTTATCGTTCTCGTATGCCTAGAGCGCTCTCAGCCTGGCCTCGAAATCCGGCTGGCCGAGCAGCATTCGGCAACGCAGGAACCGCCAGCCGGCATATTTCAGGAATTCGACACCCCGCGGCGGCGAACGAAGCTCCAGTACGAGGCTGCGCAACGCCCAGTAGAGGTCGTCTGCCGCCGCATAGACACGGCAGCGGTTGAAGTTTCTTTCGCTGAAACCTCCATCGTGCATTTCCAGCAAGGGCCTCATCTGGCTTTCGAACTGGTAGAGTTCGTTCATCTGAACGCCGAGCTGGTAGTAGGGGTCGATGTCGGCGGCCATGTCGAAGTCCACGAGCTGCATTTTCCCGTCTGGGCCCAGCATGACATTCGAAGCCTGCGGATCACCATGGGCCGGTTTCAGGTCCACGCCGGCCGCTGAAACTGCCTCGCGGATCGGCGTCATCCAGGAGAGCATCCATTCGACATCGCCGGGCAGGCTGGTGGCATCGGCACTCACGATCGCCCACAGCTGATCGATGCCGTCGAAGACTGACCATGTTCGGCCGGTGGAAACACCCCCTGCGATCGTCGTCTGCATCTCGATCAGGCGGGCAACAGTTTTCGGCTGCATCAGATCGTCGATCCTTGCCGCTCGCCAGCCGTCGCCAAGTCGGGCAATCAGCATGCTGGCCGTCCCGGCATCGTAACCAATCGGCTCTGGCGAAAGACCAAGGCTGTGAAAACGGTGTGCCGCAGCATTTGCGGTCTCGGCATCCACGAGATCGGTTACCTCATCGGCACCGAGACGCAGGAAATAACGTGCCTCCCCGTCTGTCGGCGCGACCACGAAACCGCAGGATTCGACGGCATGATAGGACGGCGATGCGACAGCTGCCGTCGCCGGCGCATAGGAAGGGGTGTCGCCAATCACTGCGGAAAAGACTGAAAGCGCCTTCTCCGCGCGGGCTTCCATCGGTGATTGAGGAGAGCCCGATCTCTTCATTCGGCAGCCTCGCTGAGTTCGACAACTTTCAAACCTTCGCAGGCGATCTTGTAAAGCATGTCCGCCACTATCTGCGTGCCAAGAGCCTGGTCTTCAGGCGAGGTATACTCGGTTGGGTGGTGGATGACGCCGTCACGGCTCTGAACCGCCAGCACCACCGCCGGGCAGACATCGGAAACGGCAACGGCATCATGGCCGCCGATCGTATCGAGGTGACGGGCGCTCTGGCCGAGATGCGCCGCAGCACTTTGCGCAAGCGTTACCAGGCCCGGCGCGAACCTTCCCGCCTTGCGGCGGTCAATGGAGCGGACCTCCGAGGTGACGCCGGCTTTCATCGCCGCTTCCTCGATCTTGATCTTCATCTTGCGTTCCGCCTCCGTCAGGACGTCTGGCGATCCCGAGCGCAGCTCGATGAACAGCACGGCTTCGGCCGGCACGACATTGGGTGAATTGGGGAAGACTTCCAGGCGGCCAACCGACGTATGCAGGTCCAGCCCGTGTTCGGTCGATATCTGCTTGAGATCGGCGATCAGATAGGCAGCAGCAAGCAGCGCATCCTTGCGATCGGCCATCGGGGTTGCGCCGGTATGTGCCTGGCGTCCATGGAAGGCGAGGCGATATTTTGTCGCGCCCCAGAACCGCGTGAAGATACCGAACCGCTCCCCGGCGCGGCTGAGCGTCGTGTCACCTTCTATATGCAGCTCGATCAATGCGTCGGGAATTTCCACCTTTTCCTTGCCAGCATAACCGATCTCGTCCAGCGACTGGCGCACCGTAATGCCATCGCCGTCGGCCCGTTCCAGCGCCCATTCCAGGTCAATGGCGCCGGTAAACACGCTGCTGCCGAGCAGGCTCGGCTGGAAACGGGCGCCTTCCTCATTGGTCCAGTTGACGATCTGGAAGTTGCAGGCGGACAACCTGCCTTCCGCCTTGAGACGTTCGCTGACGGACAAAACCGCCTCGCAGGCGGCTACGACTCCAAGCGCTCCGTCGAACCGGCCGCCGTTCGGCTGGCTGTCGATATGGGAGCCGACCATGACGACGGGCGCATTTGCGCCCGCCAAGGTCATCTTGCCGAACTGGTTGCCGATCGAGTCCACGGCCTGCTCGAAGCCGTTTTCGGCAAACCAGTGCCCCAGCCAGTCGCGCGCCATTCCGTCTTCCCTGGAAAGCGTCAGGCGGGTCATCGAGCCATCGGGGCCGCCGCCAAAAGTGGAGAGGGTCTCCATCAGCATCTGGAGCCGCTCGGCATTGATCGGGACAGGGGAGGAGGAGACGTCAGGCATGTATGATTTCCACTTTGGATTGATTGAATTGATCTGAAAATTCCCGCGCGATGACGCCGCTGGTCACCACCGCGTCGATTTCGCTGAGGCCGAATGTGTGGATGGAGCCGAGGCGACCAAACTTGGAACTGTCGGCAACAATGATCGAACGTTTTGCCTGGGCCTTGGCGACGCGGCGCAGGATCGCCTCGTCCTCGCCGAAATCCATGAACCCGCGTTCGGCGTGAATGGCGCTGATGGCGATGATCGCGAGATCGAAGAAATGCTCCTTCAGCGCGGCCACGGTCTCATGGCCGTATGTCGCCTGATAATCTGGGCGCATGCGACCGCCAAGAACGCGCACACTTGCCTGCGGCAGATTGAAGAAGTGGGCTGCGACCGCCAGCGAATTGCTGACAACGGTCAAGTCCCTGCGCGTCTCGATATGTTTCAGGCAGGCAATCGTTGTGGTGCCGGTATCGATGAACACCTTCATGCCGTCCTCGACCAGCGACGCTGCGGCCTCGCCGATCTTGGCTTTCTCGCGTGAGCTGACACGCAGTCGGTCGGTAAACGGCTGATCGCTTTCCTGCTGGTCAAGGACCGCGCCGCCATAGACGCGGCGGGCATAACCGCGCATCTCAAGTTCCTTGAGGTCGCGCCGGATCGACTCCTGGCTGACCTGCAGATAATCGGCAAGCTCCCTCACATTGACGCGCTGGGTTTGCTTCAGCATGTCGAGGATAAGCTTGAGGCGATGTTCGGTGAAACTCATGAATGCACCCTGGATTCTAGTGATCGTTGCGGCCCCGTCTGTGGCGCCGCAACCATGGTCAGGCTAAAGCCATTTGACGGGTTGCGTCATCGAGAGCCAATGGCTGGATGAGATGACAGGCGGCGAAATCCTGGCTGCCACGCGCGGTAAGCGCGGGCTGCAGGCTGCCGCATCTCTCCATCGCACGCGGACAGCGCGACTTGAAGCTGCAACCTGGAGGAATATCGATCGGGCTTGGCGGTTCACCTTCCAGAAGGCAGTTTTCCGCCTTGTAGCGGCGTTCTTCAAGTGTCGGCATCGCGCTGAGCAACGCCATTGTGTACGGATGTCCGGGATCGAAGAACAACCGCTCGTTATCAGCCAGTTCGAAGACCTCGCCGAGATACATTACCGCCACACGGTTGCAGACCTTGCGGACCATCGCAAGGTCGTGGGAGATGAAGATGTAAGTGAGGTCGTATTCCTTCTGCAGCTTCTGGAAAAGATCGAGAAGCTTGAACTGTTCTGTCTGGTCCAGGGCAGAAAGCGTTTCGTCCATGATCAGTATTTCAGGCTCCAAAACCAGCGCACGGGCAACATTGATGCGCTGGCGCTGGCCGGCACTCAGGCCGATCGGCAATTCCTCGTAGAGATCGGCGGAGAGGCCGACTTCGCCCATGACCTTGAGAACCCGCTCACGAATTTTGGCACTGTCCTTCCATCCGTGCGTGCGAAGCGGGCCCTCCAGCATCTTCCCGACCGATGTGCGTGGCGGCAGGGAACCGAACGGATCCTGAAGTACCATTTGCAGCTTCTTGCGGAAGGTCAGAAGGTCTTTGCCACCGAGCATGGCGATATCGTCGGCACCGCACAGAACCTGGCCGGAGCTCGGCAGTTCCAGCCTGCTCAGAAGCCGCATCAGCGTCGACTTGCCACAACCGGATTCACCGACGATCGCGAAACTGTCGCCGCGCCGGACATCGAAGGTGACGTTGCGAACCGCACGCACATGGTTGAAGCCACCGAAGCCGGTCTTCTTCTTTACCCTGTAGACCTGTGAGGCATCGCGCAGGCTCAAGACAACGTCGCGTTTGTCGTTGAGACGCGGCATCTCGGTCTTTTCGATCCAGATCTTCGGCGTCTGTTCTACAAGCTCTTTCGTATAGGCATATGCAGGGGCGGCGATCAGCCTTTCGGTTTCCTGTTCCTCGACGATGCGACCTTTCTCCATCACCAAAATCCTGTTGCAGGCTTCGCGGGCAACGGGAAGCGAGGAGGAGACGAACAGCACAGCGGTATTGAAACCGTCGGTCAGTTCCTTCATCAGACGGATGACCTGGGCTGCGACGGTAACGTCGAGCGGCTGGGTGACATTATCTGCAATCAGCAGCGCCGGGTTCGTCACCAACGCATCAACGATCAGTGCGCGCTGCATCATGCCGCCGGAAAACTGCGAAGGATAGTCGCTGAAACGGCTGCGGGCCGAGGGAATGCGGACGGCCTCCAGAAGCTCGATCGTGCGCTTTTCCGCCTCTTTCCGCGAGGTTCCTGGAACGACCGCACGCAGCTTCTCGACGATCTGGACGCCGACCGGCAGCGTCGGATCGAGTGCACCCATCGGATTGGCGCCGACATAGGCGACCCGGCGGCGCAGGGTACGCATCTCGTTCTCGGAGATGCCGTAAATATCCTTGCCTTCGAAGAGGACGCTGCCGGAACGCACGGAAAGCGGCGGTTCCAGCCAGTTGACGACTGCCTTGGAAAGCACCGTCTTGCCGGCTCCGCTGGCCCCGACCACACCGACGATCTCTCGCGGCGCGAGGCTGAAGGAGATATTGTCCAGAATAATCTTCGCCTTGTCCGAGCGACCGGCATTAACGGTGAGGTTTTTCAGCTCAAGAAGCGGCTTGATCATCACTCGGACCCTCCATGAATGGTGTTGCGGGCCCGTTCCAGCGAAGCGCCTATGAGATTGATGCTGGTTAAAGTGAGGCCGAGGAAAATGCCGGGCATGGTAGCGATCCACCAGGCGTTCAGAAGATACTTTCGGCCATCGGCAATGATATTGCCGAAGGTCGGGGTCGGCGGCTGGACACCCAGGCCGAGGAAGCCGAGTGTCGATTCAAAGATCATCATGCGCGCCACATCAAGCACCGAGGTGAAGATCACCGGCGGCAGGAGCAGCGGCAGAAGCAGGCTGACGATAATGCGGAAATCGGTCGAGCCCCCAAGTTTGGCAGCGCGCACATATTCCCGCTGCCTTTCCGTCATCACAATGCTGCGCATGATGCGCGCATAGACCGGCCAGCTTGAGAGACCAAGCACCAGGACGATGGCCGGAATTGTCGGGCGCGACACGCCAAGAACGGCGATCGCCAGAATGATCATCGGGATAGACAGCTGCGCATCGGTCAGACGCATGATCAGCATGTCGATACGACCGCCGAAGTAACCGGCGATCGTGCCGAGGGCACAGCCGATGATGAGTGTCACTGCAACCGATGCAATCCCGATCAGGAAGGAGTAACGCAGGCCGACAAGCGACCTCACCAGCATGTCGCGGCCAATCTGATCGGTGCCAAGCGGGTGGCCCCAGCTCCAGTTGTCGCCGAAGAAAAGTGGCGGCAGAAGGCGGGCCTTCACATCCATCTTGGTCGGGTCGACGCCACTGATTTCCGGATAAAGTGCGGCGGCAATCGCAAGCAGCAGGAAGATCGCAAGGCCAATGCGAAAACCGGGCGTCGATGCGGCGCGATCGAATATGCGGCGCGCAATCGAGCGGCTTGCCATTTTCGAAATGATCGGGGTGTCGAGTGCGGATGTGATGGACATCAGTATTCAAGCCTCGGATCGATGGTTGTTGCGACGAGATCGACGACAATGTTGATCAGTACAAAAATGGCGCTCGTGACGATCGCGATACCCTGGATCAACGGAAAGTCGCGCTGCAGCACGGCATTGATGGTCAGAAGGCCGAGTCCGGGATAATCGAAGATATATTCGACGATGATGACCCCGCCGAGCAGGCTGGAGAATTGCACACCGAGCAGGTTGAGAAGCGGCACCGAGGCGTTGCGCAGGGCATGGTTGGAGATGATCCGCGAACGGCTCAGGCCACGTACGCGTCCGACTGCCACATAGGGCTCCATCATCTGGCTGGATACGGAACTGACCAGCGTGCGGATCAGCACCGGAGACAATTCGACCGCCAGCACGATTGCCGGCAGGATTGTGTAGGCAAAGCCCTGATAGCCAATGGCAGGAAGCCATCCGAGCTTCACCGAGAAAAGCAATGCCAGAACGATGCCAAGCCAGAAATTTGGCAGCGAGATGAATATCGATGAGATGTAGAAGGCAAGCTTGTCTGGCCATCTGCCGATCGCAAGCCCGCCGGCAATGCCGATGATTGCCGAGAAGATCAGTGCAATCACCAGCGTCACGGCCGCCAGTTGAAGCGTCATTGGAAGTGCATCGAAAATCAGGTCGAAGACCTTTGCTCGTTCGCCTCGAGTTGAGTCGTTGAATGTCGCGCCACCGGTCGAGGCGCCGTTTGCCGGGCGCACGAAGGACTGGCCAAGATCGCCACGAACCACACCGCCCATGTAGCGACCGAATTGCACCAGTATGGGATCGCGAAGGCCCATGTCGGTTGCGATCTTTTCGATCAGTGCTTCGGGCGCCATGCCGCCCGCCATAAGGCGTACCGGGTCACCCGGCACCACCCGCAAGAGGGTAAAGATCAGCAAGGACACAAGGAATATGATGATGGCGCCCTGCATGAGGCGTCGCATCAGGAAGTTCACGGCAAACATTCAGTCACTCCGCTCGAGAAGTCACGGGCAAGTCCACACGCCGCCTGATCGCGGCGTGTGGCTGATCACGGTCAGGCAGCAGGTTTGGCGGCATCGATCGACCCGTCGGGATAGATGTACATGCCCTCAAAGTCCTTCTGCATTGCGTGGATCATCACGGATGTGAACAGCGAGAGTGCCGGCATCTTGGCGGTGATGAGAGGCATGGTCTCTTCCTGAAGGATCTTCTTGCGCTCTTCCAGCGTTGGTGCCGAACGTTCCTTGTCGAGGCTGGCATCGATCTCCTTGTCCTCGATGCCGCAGATGCGGTGCGAAGTGGAATGGAAATGGGTGCGCAGGACCAGATCCGGTTCCGGAGACGCTGTCGACCAGCCGCAATCGACCATATGGCCCGGGCCGCCACCGGGGCGATGATACAGTTGCTCGTTCCAGGCCGCAGGTTCAAGCACGGTCAGGCTGACGTTAAATCCCTGCTCCTGCAGCATGGCGGTCAGCATCTCGCCATATTCCTTGGTCTTCGGATAGAAGCCGACGGACGTGATGTATTCAAGTGGCGGCAGGCCCTTGCCGTTTGGGAAACCGGCTTCGGCGAGCAGAGCCTGGGCCTTCTCGGGGTCGAATTTCGGGTAGTTCGCCAGATCGACATAGCCGAATTTGACCGGCGAGACGAAGTTCGACGAGGCATGGCCGGCCGAGCCCATCAGTTCCATGATCATGTCGCGATCGATCGAATGGCAGGCGGCAAGACGGATACGCGGATCGTCGAAAGGCGGTTTCGAGCAGCGGAACCAAAGATACTTGTTCTCGACGGAAACGACCTTGTTGATGAAAATCGCCGGATTGTCCTTGATCGTGTCAACCTGTTCAGGCTCCAGACGTTCAACGATCGAAGCCTGGCCGTTCATCAGCGACAACATACGGGTGGTGGAGTCGCCGGTGAAGGTGAAGTTGATGCCGGGGATGGCCGGCTTGCCCTTGAAGTAGCCGTCATAGGCCTGCATCACGGTGTCGTTGCCGCGCTGTTCGACGAATTTGAAAGGACCGGTGCCGTTGAGCCGCTGGGAGAGCGGGCCGCCGGGGCCGCCGGCGACGTCCTTGGCCGACATGATCGGCAGGAACGACGCAAGAAAGACGAAGAGATGGGCCGGATAGCCGCCCTTGGATGTGTCCACGATGACGGTGTAATCGTCCGGTGTTTCGATCGTCAGCGTCTCGGTCGGGCCGGGATACCACTGCGCCGGACGATCTGCCCTGGAGCCGTATTCGAAGGTTGCCTTGACGTCTTCCGCCTTGAACGGCTTGCCATCATGGAAGACGATGCCTTCGCGCAGCTTGATCTGTAGCCGGTGCGGGTCAAGCAGCTTGATGTCGGTGGCCAGTTCGTAGACGACCGCGCCGGGATCGTCGAGTTTCATCGGCGTGCGGGTAAGAAAGCCCATGACGAAACCTTCGATATTCTTCTGAGAAAGTGTCGTATGAGCGGTCGGGTCCCAGTTGCCGGTGATGTTTTCGGCCGACAGGAACGTCATGGTCTTGCCGGCCTGTGCGAAGGCCGGCGAGATGAAGAAGTCAGGATTGATCTGCATGTAGCCAGCGACGACGGCTGCGCCCGCGGATCCTTGCAGGAAGCGACGACGACTGAATTCTGAACCCATCGAGTTCCCCTTTTCTATTTTGAATAAACCGTCAAATCAGTCAAAACGGTCAAATCAGTCACAAGCAAACAGCGTGCCAATCTCGATTTCCTGCGAGAATCGCGCTTTCGGTTTGATGCAATTTGTGGGATCTGACCATTTATTGGTCGAATGAGAAAGATTTAAGCGACCAGCCGGATCGCTAAAATTACGGGGTCATTTCTGCCGTTGAATCGGGGGATGCTGATCCGTTGTCAAATTGTGTCCGAAACGGACAGCGACGATGATTGCAAGCGCCGCCGGATTGAAACTCTCACGAGAGTTCAACTGAATATTTCGTTTGCTCTTTTGATGGCGTGAATACATCAACAGCGGGCAGTACATCCGCCGATCCATTTCGTGCATGCCCGCCCGCATTTTTGCTGCGGTCTCATCTCTCTGCCGCCTCAGTTGATCACTTCATCCTTCATAGTGATTAATGCTCTACGATGGGTGATCGCGGTTATAGTGACGTCGCCGGCAGGGGCTGTCGATTCCGTCGTTTCACGCTGGCCTGGCCTCAGTAAGGAAAATAAGAGCAGGACCAGAAGAAGGTTCTTGCCATGGCAATTGGCTGTCTTTCACCGCCCGAGAGGTTTAGGCCATGCTTGCCGACCTCACTGGTAAGGCCGCTCGGTATGGCAACGGTTCGGTCATAAATAGCAGCCTGCATATTGCGTGTTTACGGCTGATATCAGCCGCTATCCTGCTCTTTCAATATCCCGATGAACTGCTCGTCCGAGAATGCCTGGCGTTGCCCGTCTCTTCAGGGTAACCGACCCTACCAGGATCGAAGGTCGTTTTGCGGCTCAGATCACCGGCCACCTGCCGGAAGCCAGTTAGATTGCAGGCGTCCAGTTGCCCTGCGCGACGTGATTGAAGGTCCCACCTAAGTGGGTCTAAATCAACCTCAGTCCCGTGCCGGGATCAAACACGTGTAGGTCGGACGATGCCACTTCAACACCAAGCACCTCGCCGATGGCGGGTCTTATGTCCGCAGGAACAGAAATATTGATCTCGTGGCGGTCGTTTTTCAGGCAGATCAGACGTGTCTCACCGTGGAACTCGTTCCGCTCGACGGTGCCGCGAAAGGCTTGAGCATCGTGGTTTATACGAAATGATCCGGGCCGAATTCCAACGGTAACCTCACCCGAGCGTAGGCCTGCCGGAGCTGTAAACCTGACAAGATTGTCGCCGAGCCACTCCTGTGTCATCTGCAACTGAAGGAAGTTCATGTTCGGTGTGCCTATGAAGCCGGCAGCAAACACTGTCCGAGGCGCCTGATAAATTTCTTCGGGCGTGCCCATCTGCTCAATACGGCCGTCCTTCATCAGGACAATACGGTCGGCAAGCGTCATGGCTTCGAGTTGGTCGTGAGTGACATATATGCTTGTCGTTTTCAGGTCGCGGTGGAGGCGCGCGATCTCGACCCGCAGGCTGCCGCGCAGCTTGGCATCAAGGTTTGAAAGCGGTTCGTCAAACAGGAAGACCTCCGGGGTCTTGATCATGGCGCGGGCGATGGCCACACGCTGCTGCTGTCCGCCGGACAGTTCCGTCGGCTTGCGCGCAAGATAGACGCCAAGACCGAGCGCGTCGACCACAGGCGCCAGGCGCTGATCGATCGCGGCTTTTCCTATTCCGGCCCTTTCGAGACCGAACGTGATATTGTCCCGCACACTCATATGGGGGTAAAGCGCGTAGTTCTGGAACACCATCGCGATGCCCCGGTCACCCGGATCGCGATCGTTCATCCGCTCGCCACCGATGAGCAGATCCCCGCCTGAAATCTCTTCAAGCCCGGCAATCATCCGCAGCATGGTGGATTTTCCGCAGCCTGACGGGCCGAGAAAGACGACGAATTCGTGGTTGTCGATCTTCAGGTCAAAATCCCGCATGACCTCAAGCGAACCATAGACTTTCCTGATCCCCCGGCACTCAACAGTGGCCATCACTTCGTCTCCCCGTCCACGACGATCTGCAGCTTTACGTCCTCTGGCCGGCCTTCGGCCGCCCTTTCGAAGGCCTTGATCGATTGATCAAAGGCATAGGTGCCGGAAACCAATGGCTTCAGGTCGACCTTGCCTGCGGCGATCAGCGCCAGTGCACGGTCAAACACGTTGGCGTAGCGGAAAACCGTTTCAATACGGCATTCGCGGAAGCAGGCCGCCGCAAGGTCTACCGCGACGGGTTCGGGCGGCAGACCGACGATAACGACTGTTCCGCCCGGGCGCACGACCTTGAAGAGATCACGGACCGCGGCCGGTGCGCCGGAGCATTCAAAGACGATATCGGCTCCCCAGCCTTCTGTCGCCTCGTTGACGGTCTCAATGACATCGACCTCCTTGAGGTTGATACCAGTGATGCCGCCATAACTTTCGGCCAGTTTAAGTTTTGTTGCGGAAATGTCCGAGATCAGCACTCGCGAGCAGCCGCCGGCAAGGGCAGCCAGTGCCACCATGATGCCGATGGTTCCGCAGCCTGTAACAACCGCCGTATCGCCGGGCGTGATCTTCGCCCGGGCGGCCGCCTGCATGCCCACGGCAAATGGTTCAACCATCGCGCCTTCGGCGAAGGAGACATTGTCAGGCAGCTTGTATGTGAAGCTTGCCGGATGGACTGTCTCCGGGCACAAGACGCCGTGCACCGGCGGCGTTGCCCAGAATGTCACGGCAGGATCAACATTGTAGAGGCCGAGCCGCGACGCACGCGATTTCGGATCGGGGATGCCCGGTTCCATGCAGACGCGGTCGCCGGGCTTCAGATGGGTGACGTTGGCGCCGGTCTCGGTGACGGTTCCTGCTGCCTCGTGGCCGAGAACCATGGGCGCGTTCACGACGAAGTCACCGATGCGACCATGGGTGTAATAGTGTACGTCGCTGCCGCAGACGCCAACAGTATGGATACGAATGCGAACGTCATCCGGCCCCAACTCTTGAGGAATTTCGATATCGCGCAGGGAAAGTTCGCCGACATGTTCGAGGACAAGTGCTTTCATGGGTCAGTCAACCTTGGTCAGTTTTCTTGGAAAATGCGGCGTTGAGGCCACCGGCAAGCACTCCGAGCAGGATCAGCGGTGGCAGCGACAACAGGACGACGGCGGCGTTCAGAATTCCCCAGGGCACATTCATGCCGAGCTGCGACATCTCGGACGCGATGATCGGCAGGGTCTTTGCCTTCGAGGTCGTGAGCATCATGGCAAGCAGGAACTCGTTCCAGACAAGGACGAAGGAGAAGGCAATGGCGCCGAAGACCTGGAAACGGGCAATCGGCAGGGCGATGCGGAAGAAGGTCGCATAAGGGCCAAGCCCATCCACCCGGGCAGCTTCTTCAACGTGAAGGCTGACACGCTCGAAAGCCGGCACGGAAAGCCAGATGGTGATCGAGGCTGTCACAATGAGATAGGTCACGATCAGCGATAGCCGGGTGTCATAGAGATCAAGACCGAGCCAGATGACCAGCATGGGAATAGCGATCGCGACGGGCGGCAGAAAGCGCAGCGACAGAACGAAGAACTGCGCCTCCGCCGTGATCCGGTTCTTGAACCGGGCAATCACATAGGCCGCCGGTACACCGAGCACGGCGCCAAGCACGACCGCACTCGAGCAGATGATCAACGAATTGGTAAGTGCGCGCGCCACCGAGCGGCGATTGAGCACATAACTCATATTGTCGAAGACAGGCTGGAAGATAAGCTTTGGCGTTGACACCAGCAGATCGGCATTGGTCTTGAAGGCGTTTAGCAGGGTCCATAGGAGTGGCAGCACGACAAGTGCAGCGGCAAGAACCAACAAAAGCCTGAGCAGAAAGGTGGATATCTTCATCGGTTCAGCCTCTTCCAGGTAAAGGTAAAGGTGACGATGGTCAGGACCATCATGATGACGGCCATGGAGGACGCATAGGAGATCTTGCCAGCTTCTATGAAGCCTTGGGAATAGGCATACATGTCAAGCGTCTCGGTTGAGATGCCGGGACCGCCGCGCGTCATGACGTAAACGAGGTCGAAGGAGCGAAGACTCTCGATCGCCTTGACCAGCAGCAGACTGATCAAGGGTGCTTTCAGCATCGGCAAGGTCACGAAACGATGGATTTCGAAGCGGGTCGCCCGATCTATGCGTGCGGCTTCCAGCGGCTGCGGCGGCAGGGATTCGAGAAGCTTCAAGATGATCACTGAAAAGAACAAGCCCCATTGCCAGACGTCGACGAAAGCAACAGCAAGGAGGGCGCCGAGCGGCGTCGACAGAATGTCGGGCGTGATGCCGGTGAGCTCCCTGACCGGCCAGGTCAGCGCGCCGTAGAGCGGATGAAAGGCGAACTTCCACACAAAAGCGGCGCACACGCGTGGCAGGAGAACGGGAATGATGAAGAGCACGCAGAGGACGTTGCGCATACGGGGGCTCGCTGCCTCGAACATGGCAATCCCGAGCGCAACCCCCGTCACCATGGTCAACGAGACGCTGATAACCTCCCACTTGAAAGATACCCAGAGCGCGTTCAGGAAACGGGCATCCGAAAACAGCGCCAGATAATTGGCTAACCAGACATAGTCTGCATCGGGTGCCGAAAGGGTCCGGTTCTGCAGGGATATATTGATAGCGTAGATCGTCGGCACGAGCGCCAGAATGATCAGGATACCCAAACTGGGCCCAAGAAAGACGTAAGGCAGCGAGCGGCCTCGGCGCATGGCAGATCCTCGGATTGGGAAAAGGGGGCGCGTCATCAGACGCGCCCGTCAGACGGCTTGGGAGGCGTCAGAGTTTGGCTGCGAAGGCTTCTAGGTCGTTCAGCGTCGCCTTGATGTCAGTGCGGCTACCGGTGATCAGCTCTTCCAGCATGATGCCCCACTGGTTGCCCAATTCCTGCCAGCGCGGATCCTGCCAGAAGGTGACGGTGGTCTTTTGACCGGTCGCCGCCATGGCGTCGGCAAGGTTCTGGCCAAAGGTCTTGGCGTATTCCGGGCTCTGATAGGTGCTTGTGCGTGTCAACTCGCCCGGCTGGCCGGCGGCGAGGCGGCGGGCTTCCTGTTCCTTGGATGTTGCCCAGGCAACAAAGAGACCGGCACAGGCCTTTTCCTCATCTGTCTTGTTGGCCTTGGACGCGATTGCAAAACCATGGGCGTAGCCAGCCCCAGGCAGCGGCGACGGCGGAACGGAGAACGCAACCTTGTCTGCAACCTGGCTCTGTGCCTTGTCGACGGACATGCCGCCAAGGGGTGCGGATTCGATGATGATCGCCACCTTGCCGGAGCGGAAGGCGCCGGTGGACCCGTCCCAAGAGCCGGTCTGAGTGCCCGGCGCCGAATATTTGAAGAGCTCGAGATAGGTCTCTGTCGCCTTTACCGCGGCATCCGAATTGAAGGCCGGCTTGCCGTCCTTGAACCACTCGCCGCCGTTTGCTTTGAAGAACGGCATCCAGCGCCAGACGTTGGCGCCTGAACCGCGCTGTCCGCGAAGCGCAGTGCCGTAGACGCCGTTGGCCGGATCATGCAGCTTCTGCACGGCTGCGAAATATTCGTCCCAGGTCTTCGGCGGCGCGATGCCTGCCTTTTCCAGGAGGTCGGTACGGTAGACCATCAGGTCGCCGCCACCCTGCACCGGTGCAAACCACTCTTTGCCGTCATAGGTCGCAGCTGCGCGCATACCGGCGTCAAAGTCTTTGTAGTCGTATTCGGATGGATAAAAGCCATCAAGCGGGACGATCCAGCCAGACGAGGCAAAAAGCGCCAGATTGGCTTCATCAACATAATACACGTTGAAGCTTCCGACCGTCGAGGCGTCGGCCTGCGACTTCGCGCGGCGATCGTTCTCGTTGAGATAACTGATCTCGAAGCCTGCGCCGGAGAGCTCTTCGAACTCATCGACATATTTTTCGAGAAGGGTCAGTCCGTCGCGCGGCTGCGCCAGGACACGCACGTCGCTGGTGCATTGTGCGGCGGCAAAAGCGCTGGATGCGGCAAATATGGCGATAACCGCGCAACCGGCGCGGAGAGCGTTGAGTGTCATGATGTCCTCCCTGAATGGCAACTCCCTTGCCATCGACCAGCCCACATTTACGCAAGCGACGGGCGCGTACTAGTTTGCCTCCGTCACAGAACTAGTATTATATTGACATTTGTGCGCTGTAACATGAGCAATTGAATGCCTATTGCATCAGACTTTCCTCAAACAGTCTCTGAGACTTTCACCGCCACGCGCGAGCAGATCGTCTTACCCGGAGGCGCTTCCTATCTGATCCGGAGGGACGACTATCCCAATCCGATCTGCATCTGGAACTATCATCCCGAATGGGAGATTCACTTCATCCCTGACGCTTCAGGATTTGCTTATGTGGGGGACTATATCGGCCCGTTTCGGCCCGGGCATCTGGTGCTCACCGGGACAAATCTGCCGCACAACTGGATCACACCCGGTGCACCGGCTTTGCCAGGCCGAGACATGGTCCTGCAATTCGACGCGGATGCCCTGATCGGTATTCGCGCAGTATGCCCTGAGTTCGAAGTGCTCCACCGGCTGAAGCCTCTGGCCCAACGGGGGATCGAGGTTCTGGGCGCCGACGCGCTCTTGATTGGAGCGAAGATTCTCGAGCTTCACGCGGTGGGACACCGTGGTGGGCTCGGGCTGTTTTTAGAGATACTGGAGGCAATCGAAGCGGCCACCGAAAAGAGGTTGCTCGCCAGCGAACACTTCATAGCGGTCTATAACCAGGTGTCGGACCGCAGGCACCGACGGATCGACCAGGCAATCCAGATCCTGCAATCGGATCCTGGTGCGCAGATGCATGAAGTGGCTGCGATGGTTGGTTTCGAGCCGTCCGCCTTCTCGCGTGCCTTTCGGCGTCTAACCGGCATGAACTTTTCTGACTACAGCCGATCCGTCCGCGTCTGGCGAGCAAGAACCCTTCTCGCGGAGACCGAAATATCGATCACCGATATCTGTTTCGAGGCGGGCTTCAACAACCTGTCGAACTTCAATCGCTATTTCCGGATGGAGATGGGACTCACGCCCCGGGCCTACCGAAAGGCCGCGCGCATAAGAGCCAAGTCCGTCATTGGAGGAGTGCCGGTTAAGTCCATTTAATGGGTGGTCGCGCCGAGATATCATCGATCCCTGGGGCTGCAATCGGTTTTTATCGTATCCCCGCCGCTTCGATATGTCGGCCTCTTCGCTCACAACAAAACTGGCATCTCCATTTCCCTGAACCAGTCTTGCGAGGGGGTGGCAGCCGGCCGCTGCATTTGTTGCTTCAGCTCTGTCGCATCGAGCGGCTGTTCGCAATTGTCCTATTCGGGTTCGCCCATATCCAAGCATTTGCTTGCCGGTGAGATAAAGACGATTAAAAAATACTCCTGTTTACGCTCCGGGACAGACCGGCGTTTGAAGCGCTGAAAACCTTACCTGGGTCTGTGGTGTTCCGGGCTCATGAATTCGGTTCTTGCAATGGCCCAAATCGACGACGCGATTCCTGGCGACACCGTTTCGACTTCGACTTCGACGTTCGAGCGGCGGTTGATGTATGTGCTGGGCGGTCTTTACCTCGCTCAGGGGATACCGACGTATCTGCTTTTGGTGGCCCTGCCGCCGATCATGCGCGAGAGTGGGGCATCGCGCACGTCTATCGGGCTGTTTTCGTTGCTGATGCTGCCGCTCATCCTGAAATTTGCGGTCGCACCGTTGGTGGATCGATGGTCTCCGTTACCCAAGCTTGGCCATCGCCGCGGCTGGGTTGTGCCGACCCAGCTTCTCGTCAGCGCCGGTATCGCTTCCATGACGCTGGTGGATCCGAGCGATGCCACGGTCCTTTTTGCAATCTGCATATCGATCACGCTTGTCTCCTCAATCCAGGATATTGCAACCGACGGCTACGCCGTAAGATGCCTGACCGACAAGACGCGCTCGCTGGGGAATGCCGTGCAGGCGGGTGCCGTAGCGCTGGGCGTAATCGTTGGCGGGACGGCGGCACTGGTGGTGTTTCATGTCGCTGGATGGCGCACGATGATACTGCTGGTAGCCGCGCTGTCGTTGCTGCCCCTTCTTGCAGCCCTGGCGATGCAGCCGGAAGCGCCCACGGTTGGCAAAGAAAAAAAGCGCGCAAGCCTTGCTGGTTTCTTCCGCCGTCCGAGTGCCTGGCTGATCTTCGGATTTGCGCTGACATACCGGGCGAGCGAAGGTCTCGTGCGCGGGATGGAAGGCACCTATCTGGTTGACAGCAAGGTCCCGGCTGACTGGATCGGTTACCTCTCTGGCGGAGCGGCGGCAACTGCGGGCCTGATCGGCGTGGGTATCGCTGCCTCCATTATCCGCAAGGTTGGCCTGACGACAACGCTCATCCTGCTGGGTGGCCTCAGAAGCTTGTGCTTCCTCGCCTTCACCCTGAATGCGTCCGGCGTCTGGCCCGGCATGTGGGTGGCGATGTCGGCCTCGGCATTCCAGACGCTGATCCGCTACATGGAGCTGGTCGCCATCTATTCATTCTTCATGAAGAACTCTTCGGACGATCAGCCAGGAACGGATTTTACCATTCTCACCTGTGCCGAACTGGTCGTCTACATGGTTGGTGCATCCGCAGCCGGCCTGGTTGCCGACCGGATGGGTTATTCCGCGCTGTTTTCGACGGCAACAGTTCTTTCGCTTGTCGGAATGGGACTTTCCGTCTGGTTCCTTGGAAGGATCGGACGCGGTTCAGGCGCGTCGCTACGGCGATGATGACAAGCGGCCGGAGTGACGCTTTCCAGCGGTGTCACGAGACGGCTTAATTCCTCACAGGTTTTTTGCCTCGTCAGGCGCCGTCATGCGGCGCAGGTCTGTCGGGCGTATTCCGTAGCGACTGCGGAAGGTGCGATTGAAATATGACAGGTCGTTAAAACCGACGCTGTAGACGATCTGGCTGATCGGAGTTGCGGTGTTCTCGGCAAGAATCAGGCTCTTGGCGAGCACCAGCCGCCGCTCCAGCACGTAGCGCGAAAAGGTCGTGCCTGTCCGACTGAAAAGTTTCTGGATCGCGCGCGGTGTGATGCCTTCGGTGCGTGCCACATCAGCTATCGAAAACGCACCGTCGGCAAGATTTTCCTCAACCATCGCCTTGATCGCTTCAATGCGGTTTTGCGGAACTGCCGAAGGCGCAACCTCGTTCCCATATCGGGCGAGAACGGGAAGCAGGGAGTAGAAGTGCGCCACCATCATGGTGGCATGCTCTTTGTCCTGATGGTCCTGTTGAAGAAGATATCCTGCATAGTGGGTCAACAACTGCAATGGCAGGCATTCTGCTGAAAAGGGCCGCAACAAGATCCGGTCGATCGACTTTCGTGCAAGGGTGAGGGCGGCATGGGGAAGATGGGCGCAGTCGAGGCGCCCGCCTTCCGGCAAAATAATTTCCGATGCCATATCCGTGGGAAGGATGATGACATCACGGGGTTCCAGTTCGAAAGTGTGCTTGCGATGATGGACAATTAAGGTTCCGTCAGTTGCACGCAACATCGCGATATCAGGCCTGCCGATCCCATGAGCTGTCAGCCGCAAGGGTGTTTTGGGCAGGTAAACGGTTGCGAGAGAAAGGTTTTCGTGTTTCCAGACAAGGCCGGTGACACCCGCCAGATCACCATCTTCAACGGTGATTGTTGCTTCTCCCAACATGTCCAGAAGGATTGTGCGGCAGACCAGTCTGCTTTCTGGATCAGGTAGCGAGAGGGTTCCAAGTTTCAGGGGGCGGACAACTTCCATGAAAAATCAAACCTGTCTTTGCTGTTGATGTTCGCATCTATCCAAATCGGGTTCGTTCCCATCCAAGCCCGGCGGTTTCATAGCGCATAAAACATGATCAAAACAGTCTTGTATTTTCCGAGGGACGACTTGGAAGATATTTTTTGCGCATTGGGGGCGACATGATCGGAAAGTGGAATGTCGGCGTTAGTCTTGTGGCTATCGTCGTCGCAATCGGGGGCGGCAACGACGCCGTTCAGGCGCAGGATACGTCTCAGAACGCGCAGTCAGACAACGGTTCTACGGTGCTGGAGCCGATCGTTGTAAGTGGCAACCGTATACCCCAGCAAATCTCGCGGACGGCGCGAACGATTTATGTCGTTGATGCACAGGCCATCGAGGCCGAAGCCCGTTCAGGCAAGTCGCTTCAGCAGATTCTTGCTGAGAGAGTTCCAAGTTTCGACCCCGCCAGCGAAGGTGCGCGCACAGCCTATGGCCAGAACTTGCGGGGACGCACGGCCCTCATTCTCATCGATGGTGTTTCGATGAACTCGGCGCGCTCCCTGAGCCGCCAATTCGATTCAATCGATCCGTTCAATGTCGAGCGTGTCGAGGTTCTGTCTGGCGCGACGGCAATCTACGGCGGCAATGCAACGGGTGGTGTCATCAACATCATCACGAAGAAGGGGAAAGATGCGCCGGACGGTTTGCGCGGTGAAGTGACGGCGGGCCTTGGCAGTGGCTTTGGCCGTACCCGTGACCTTGACCGCAACGGTGCAGGTGCCGTGACCTATAACAGCGAAAACTGGGATGCACGTTTCTCCATCGCCGGTAACCAGACGGGAGCCTTTTACGACGGCTCCGGCACGATGCTCACCCCCGATATTACCCAGACTTCCACAGCATTCAACAAGCGCATCGATTTCATGGGAACTGTCGGTTTGCAGATCGATGACGACAGGCGCCTTGAGGTGTCCGGCCAGTTTTATGACAGCGCCCAGGATTCGCCGTTCGGGCTTTATCTTGGCGCAGGCCTTGCCGGGATCCGCAATTCCAACCTGGTTGAAACGCGGGACGGATACCGATCGGATTTCGACCCCCGCACGCGCCGTACCATGGTAAACGCGACTTACACCGACAATGATTTCCTGGGGCAGGAACTGCTTCTGCAGGGCAGTTTCCGGCGGGAAGAAATCCGGTTCCACCCGTTTCCCGGTAGTGCGATTTTCTCCCCCTTCGTCTATTTCGGCGGCAGCTCGCAGGATACCGATTACTATAGCCTGAAGGCAGCGATGATCTCGGAGCCGCTGGACGGGCTTAAGGTGACATATGGCATCGACGCCGACCGGGATTCGCTGAGTTCCAAACAGAACGTCTTCGATTTCCTGACAGTCGCGACGACCGGTGCGATGGACTTCAGGACACGCGGCATTACCGGGCTTTATCCCGATATCGATGTCTCGACCCTGGCCGGTTTCATCCAGGGATCTTATGAGGCGACGGACCGGCTGACGGTCAACGGTGGTGTGCGTTATCAATATGTCACCACCGACGTATCGAGCTTCGCCGGCGCGGCACAGCAGGTCGCCGTTCTCAACCGGGTCGGCTCCTCTGTGGATCCCATTCCCGGGGGGGAAGTCAGCTACGATGCGGCTCTGTTTAACGCCGGCGCGACCTATGAGCTGACCGATACGCAGCAAATCTATGCCAATTTCGGCCAGGGTTTCGAGCTTCCTGACCCGGCAAAATACTACGGGATCGGGAGCTATAGGCTTGTCGGGGGCCGTTACGTCCTCCTGGACAGCGTCAATGTTGCCGACTCCGCACTCCAGGCGATCAAGACCAACTCTTTTGAAGCCGGTTATCGTTTCAATGACGATAGCTTCAGCTTCCAGACCGCGGCATATTACTCGCTCTCCAACCGATCCATCGAGTTGAACCGCACGACCCTGGCTGTTGATGTCGTTGATCGTGAGCGACGTGTCTATGGTCTGGAGGCCAGCGCCAGCGCGACACTGGATTACGGGTTTGATGTTGGCGCATCCGGTCACTGGGTGAAGTCGGAAATCAAGTCTGACGGTAACTGGGAGAAGGAAAGCATCGGTACCGCCAGTGTTTCCAAGCTCGGCAGTTATATTGGCTGGACGAAAGATAACTTCAACATCAAGCTGGCCGGGCAACATGCCTTCAATCTCAGCGACGACGACAGCCGGAAGATTGATGGTTACACCCTGTTCGATCTAACCGGTGCCTATCGCTTCGAAGCGCAGGACACAACGCTTCGCTTCGGCGTGATGAACCTGTTCGACAAGGATTACACAACCATATGGGGCGCGCGCGCCAACGCGCTTTATGGTGCTTTGGCCAATGAAGCCGTGTTTGACTACAAGGGACGCGGACGCACATTCGCCGTTTCATTGACGAAAGTTTTCTGATGGATCATCAGGGCGGCATATGGCGGGGATCTTTACTCCCGCCACGCGCCGCCAGGTCAGCGCAATGACCGGTCTGACCTGCTATGGTGCCTTCAATCTCCATGGCTGCGGAACAGCGGGCTTATCGGGAGGGCGCGCGCGTTCTGGGCGCGGGCGCTGAAGGATAAGCGGCAGTTTCGATATTTCTAAGGCTCGCAGTGGTGGAAAGATCGCGGTTGGTGACATGTCGGCAATGCGTCAGACATCGAGTGTCTGGGAGCCGCCTCCCGCGCTTCGATTTCTGACGCTGTCGGACAATGGCCGGGCAGGGCTTCAAGACGAATTTGCGGCCCAACTTTACGGCATCTGCAATGTGGAACGATAGGATGGGGCAGGCGCCCGTTCTCCGGGACGGCGAGGTTATCGGTGCTGTTCGCCATTTCAACGAGGACAACAGCAAACAACGTTGTATCGAGTTGCTGGGCGATGAAGCGGTCAAGACCTCAGAAGTTGAGGGGGGAATTTATGGACCGCGTGAGTGTCCAGTCATCATTGCGCCGGAGTTTCGGTCGGTAACGGTTATATCTCTGCTGACTTACCGGTAAAAAGCTACCGAATGTCATCTTTTTCGCAGCACTATTTTGCGCGGAGGTTGTTGGCGCAATCTTAAAGGCTCACGGAAACTGAAAATCGGAAACAATCTAGTCGAAAGACGATCCAGGAACGCTGGCGCAAGCGGTAGATAGCGCTTGAAATATGACTCTGGAAAAACCATTTGACCGGCGATTTATGTGCAATGGAGGTATCAATGACGACCGTACAAGAGCGCCAGCCCGAGCAACACGTATTCGAAGCCGATGTCAGCCGACTTCTGCACATGATGGTGCATTCGGTCTACTCGGACAAAGATGTATTCCTGCGCGAATTGATCTCGAACGCGGCGGATGCCTGCGAAAAGCTGCGGTATGAGTCGATTTCCAAGCCGCAACTCTCGGCCGATGGGATCCAGCCGGGAATTCTCGTGACGCTCAATGAAGAGGCGCAGACACTCGTTGTCGAAGACAGCGGCATCGGCATGGACCGCGACGAGATGATCGACGCGCTCGGTACGATCGCGCGCTCGGGGACAAAAGCATTCATGGATCGGCTTGAGGCGGCCAAAGCTGGAGAGAAAGCGCAACTGATCGGCCAGTTCGGCGTCGGCTTCTATTCATCGTTCATGGTCGCTCACCGGGTCGAAGTAATCTCGCGCCGCGCCGGCAAGGACGAGGCCTGGAAATGGTCATCCGACGGCAAAGGAAGCTATGACATTGCTGCGGTCGATCCGGGACAAGCACCGACACGCGGTACTCGCGTCGTGTTACATCTCTTGGAAGATGCAAAGAAATATACGAGCAAATGGACGGTGGAGGAGATCATTCGAAACCAGTCCGGCCACGTCCCCGTACCTATCCGTCTGGTCGAGAAGGAGGGTGCCGAGCCCTCACAGGTATCCGATGGTGCAGCGCTCTGGATCAAGCAGAAGAACGAAATATCCAAGCAGGATTATGTCGATTTCTATCGGAGCGTTTCAGGCCAGTACGACGAGCCGCTGAGTAACGTCCATTTCCGCGCTGAGGGCCGACACGAATATACGACTCTTGCCTTTATACCCGGTTCTCAGCCATTCGATGTGTTTGATCCGGACCGACACGGTCGGATGAAGCTCTATGTGAAGCGCGTCTTCATAACCGATGATGCCGAACTGCTACCGCGCTATCTGCGCTTCGTCCGTGGCATCGTTGATACTTCGGATCTGCCGCTCAACATCTCCCGCGAGATGATCCAGGAAAGTCCGGTCCTCGCGGCCATCAAAAAGGGCGTGACGAGCCGGATCCTTTCCGCGCTGGAGAAGATGGCCGAGCACGACGGCGAGACCTTTGCCAAGTTCTGGGATATGTTCGGGGCTATTCTCAAGGAAGGCATCTACGAGGACTTCGAACGGCGCTCACAGTTGCTGAAGCTGGCACGCTTCCGCAGCACCGTATCGGGCGAGGCGACACGCAGCCTGGCTGACTACCTGGCCACGATGAGGGAAGGACAATCGGCGATCTACTATATTAGCGGCTCCACTTTGGACCAGCTGAAATCGTCGCCGCACCTTGAGGGTTTCCGGGCCAAAGGGATCGAAGTCCTCCTGCTTACAGATGGTGTCGATAACTTTTGGCCGACCAATGTGCCAGATTTTGAAGGCAAGCCATTTAAATCTGTCACCCAAGGTCTTGCCGATCTGAACACTGTTGCCGGGGAGGGAGGCGCTGATGAGGCTGGTCGGCAAGCTTCTCCCGAGGTTGGAGCCTTCATCGATTTCGCGCGAAGCGCCCTTGGTGAAGAGGTCGCTGACGTGCGTATTTCTGATCGGTTGACCGAAAGTGCGGTCTGCCTTGTCGCGTCGGATTATGGCCCCGACCGCCAACTCGAAAAACTCCTGAAAGGCGCCGGGCGGTTGCAAACAACGTCGAAGCCGATCCTGGAGATCAATGGGCAGAGCGAACTTGTGAAAAACATTGCTTCAATGGACGATCAGGCGTTTCGCGAGGATGCTGCGTGGCTTTTGCTTGACGAAGCCCGCATCCTTGACGGGGACAAACCAGCCAACCCGCGCGCGTTCGCCGATCGGCAAGCCAGGTTATTTGCCCTTGCGATGAGATCCGGTAAGTGACAAGCCTTGGCGAGGCGGCCTTTGGCTGCCTTGCCAACACTCGGCCGAAGAGGACGATCGGTGGTTGCCGATGTTGCGCAGGTTATCAATGAGTGCGACGGCGTTTTCTCAAGTGATGCATCATGACAGCGCCAATTGCGCCCGGCACAGCCCCTTCAGTGCCGCTTTCTACCCTCTGGACGATGCAACTGCACTACAGAACCCAACATAAGTCATTATTGGAACTGTAAACTGCCAAGGGCCAGTTATAGAACCCCTGCAGATTTCATAAACCGCTGATGCCAGGTCTTGCTGCTATCTCAAAGGTTCGTAGTGGCTGGCGGCTCGCCCTGACGTCGGCCACTGAGCACCGCGAAACGCCATGCTTTGAAGCTGCAGTCCACCTCGGAAAATCCCGTATCGTGCATCCATTGCAACTGGTTCTCGATAGGGGAGCAACGATCGTGGGACATCCGCTCGAGCGCTTTGGTGATTTCCTCTTCGGGTACGCCCAGCCTCCTGACCTGTTGCAGCCAGATACGGGCGTAACGGGCCTCTACCTCGCAATCATGGCCGAGGACCTGCTCGGCGTTGACGAACAGGCCACCATTCGACAAGGCGCTCCGAATTTCACCGAAGAGATGCTTTTTCGCGGCGTCTTCCAGATGATGGATCGCCAGCGCTGAGATGATGAGATCCCACGGACCGCCGAGTTCGGTATCGGACAGGTCGGCCACGGCATAGGTAATGGCCGGATTGCCATCGAAGCGTTGCCGGGCCTGCTCGAGCATCTTTTCGGAGGCATCGACGAGGTGGATCTGGGCATCGGGGTGGCGGGCCAGCAGCATTGCCGTGAAAAGGCCAGTGCCAGCGCCAAGATCGAGCACACGCAGTTTCTCGGCGTCCCGCCAGTCGTCGATCAAGTCGAGCGCTGTCCCGTAAAACGTATCGAAACAGGGAATAAGGCGGCGCCGAAGGGCGTCGTAGCCGGATGCATCCCGATTGAAGACGGGTAAGGACGAAACATTTATTGGTGACATGGTGTGTCTGAACCTTTCGGGATTGTGATCTACTTCGCCGTGGCGGCGGGGATCAGGCTCGGGTTCAATGAATATGTCGCTGTCGCCTCGCCGCTTGCAAGGATGTGGCCAGCCATGGCTTTTTCCACGTCTTCGCCAGTGAACGGCCCGGCAAGGCCCAGTGTCACAACGTCGAGCGCGACCACTTCAAGGATGTAGCGGTGAACGCGCTGATCGTTTATGGGCGGGCAGGGGCCGTCGTAACCACCATAGGTGCCTGCCATGCCATCAGTTTTGGCCAGAAAACTCGTATAGACATTGGCGCCGCGCAGTCCGTGTGGTGTCAATCCGACCGGCTTGCCGCCCAGCACGAGACCATCGCTTTCCGTACCTTCGCCGATGGACATGATGCCGGCGGGAATATCGGCCAAAACCCAGTGGAAAACGTTGATCCGCGGCGCGTCGTCTGGAATCGTGGTGCCAGGTTTATTGATGAGGCTAAAATCGAGTGTTACCTCCGGATCGGTCATCAGTAACACATAAGATCTGGTGCCCTCTGGGCCTGCCGACCATGAGACCCCCGGGCTCACGTCCTTCGCCCCTTTTCCGGGCGGGCAGAAGGCGGCGGAATCTGAAAACCGGCCAGAACCGTCAAGCCCTTCGATCTTTACGGACAGCGTGGAGTTCGCGGCCATGGGCGCTGTCGCCGAAAATGCGGCGGCCACAATGGCGGCGCATATGCTTCTTTTATTCCTGTTCATCTCGTCTCGCCTGTTTGATTTCAGTCGAGCATAGGGAACGATGCCAGTGCGGGTGGGCCCGATCTGATCAGCAATGAGCCTGAAGCGGTCAGGCTAATGGTTTTTTACGTGCCTTGCGAACGGTCGAAGGAGCCTGTCCGAAGGCATCCTGGAAGTGCCGCGAGAAGTGTGAACGCGATGCGTAGCCGGTAGCGGCTATTGCGTCGGCGACATCGGCATCCCGATCCGAGAGTATGAGGTAAGCGGCATGCATTCTTTCGGTGAGCAGCAGCGCGCGTAGTGAGTGGTTTTCGTCCCGTAGTCGCCGCCGCAGGGTGGCCTCTGACATCGACAGGGACGCGGCGACCGCGGCGGTTGACCACGCGTGATCGAGCCGGTGGCGGATCAGGAGGCGCACTGCTTCTGTGACTGAGCGGTCGACATATTTGGGCATCAATGGCAGCGCACCCTGTTCGGCCAGGATAAGCAGAACCTCGAGAACACGGTGATCTACGACGCGCCGGGAAAGGTCGAGCGTACCCGCCAGCGCCTCGCCACTATGGATGATTGCCGAGCAGAGCGTCGGACTGATCGTGATGGGCGAGCCGAGGGGTATGTCGCGCTTGGTGAGTTGCGGCCAAAGGCGTGCCGCCTCAATGACCAGGGTGCGAGAGAAGCGGACGAACAGGGCGCGATAGACGCCAGTGTCGGCATCTGGTTCATTGACAACATCAACCTCCGCACCGGCCGGCAGCACGAAGGCGTCGCCGGCGTGGTAGATATTGCGTTCCGCGCCCCACAGCACTTCTTTGCGGCCTTCGATGACAATGACGAGGCCGGCTGCGGGCATGCTGAGCTCGGAAATGGTTTCCCTGTGACGGGCGACGAAGGCCGAGATGGACGGTGGATCTTCGTTTTCGAGCATCAAGCGCGTGTCGCGCTCGGCCAGCGGGCGAAGGGCATCGACGAGACGCCGCCGTAGTGTTTTGTCGCTGTCACGCATTGAACAAGCTATCTCGAAATTGGATCAGGCGTCATTGCTATGTTGAAATCAAGTCGCTGTCGATACGCCGCCGAAGGGCGCTTAAAACGGAAAGGTACTGTCTGCCATTGGCGATCTTTTGGAGGGCTACAACGTCTGAGATGGTCGGATATTGCAAGCCGGCAAAGCGCCGTTATCTTGGTCGTAGAGGTTGTCATCGCGCGCCTGAACGCAGAGTGCGGCACGCCTAAACGGTTGGACTTAAGTTCAGAAGTAGTCAAAGTGTTCACCGCGTTTGACGGCAGCTATTTCACTCTCGCCGCCATAAATCAGACAGTCCGGTCCCGCCCCAAGGCGAAAATAACTTCCGTTTTGGACCGTCGGGTTGCCCATTCGATCCGGCAGAGGTGCATCCCAAAGCGGTCACTTATGTTTCGGTATGATGGAGTTGCTGGCCGAGAAGTGTTGGATTCGTGGCGTTGGCTCGTGCCGGACGTCGGCTTAGGGAACGAGGTCATAATTGATGCCGTCGCAGAAATGCTAAAATATGCCGAGACCCTCTGATCTTTCCTCAATTGGAGTTCGAGCCCTGATGTCGATTTCCGATACGATCTATCGACCCTTTGAAACGCTGATCCAACCCCTCGACATCCCCTATCAGCCGTTGCCCGCGAAAGGCCCGGTGGCTGTTCTCCTGCACTTCATCCGGATGTTCCGCGGCATCTTGCTCGTGCTCGCCCTTTCCACAATGGCAATCGAGGCCATGAATCTGACGATTATTTGGGGACTATCGGTCATCGTTGATGGCGTGACGCAACAGGGCGCAAGCGCCTTCCTGCACAATGAATGGTTGCTTCTGACCTTGCTTGGCCTGATGCTGTTTCCCGCAATCCCGCTTGGTTCCTTTCTCGTCAACACGCTGAACTCGCATACGCTTGGCATTGGTATGCCTGCCGCCATTCAGTGGCAGGGCCACAAGGCGGTGGAGCGGCAGGATCTGGCCTTTTTCCATGATCTCTATGCTGGTCAGGTCGCCTCACGTCTGCAGCAGGTGGCCTCTGCCGTGCAGCAGCAGATCATATCGGCCTTCCAGTCCATCCCGCGCTTCGTGATGCAAATGGCTGGGTCGGTCATTCTCTTGAGCGCTCTCTCCTGGCAGCTCGCCTTGCCGACCATCGTCTGGATCACGCTTAACGTTCTGCTCGCTATCAGGCTGGCACCTGTATTTACCGAGCGCTCGCGCCGTTCCGCCAAGCGGCGCAGCCTGATTTCTGGCGCGATCACCGATCTCTACGGCAATATGCAGATGGTGAAGCAGTTTGCCGCCGAAGACAGCGAGGCGGGCGCTATCCGCGGCATTATTGCCAAGGCCATCAGTGCCCAACAAAGTGAACAGCGGATCTACCGCACCTCGGAGGTCATAGTCGTTGTCCTCAACATGATGCACTGGCTGGCGATACTCTCGATCGGATTTACCGGGCTTGTCGATGGTTTCGTCACGATCGGCGAATTCACGGCTGCCGTTTACGTCCTCAGCCGGCTGTCTGCTCACACCTTCACGTTCCTACAGATGGGTCAACAGATCTTCCAGGCAGTCGGTACGATCAAGGATGCCATGCCCGTCATGACGACACCGCCCACCATCACCGATCGTCCAGACGCAGCGGAACTTACCATTCGCAATGGCGAAATCCGTTTCGAGAACGTCCGTTTCGCCTACAAGACTGGCAAGCCGGTTATCGATGATCTCTCGCTGACGATCAGTCCCGGTGAAAAGGTTGGACTCGTCGGGCTATCGGGGGCTGGCAAGACCACACTCGCCAATCTCCTGCTGCGCTTCTACGACATCCAGGACGGCGCTATCCTGATCGACGACAAGGATATTCGCTCGGTCACCCAATCAAGTCTGCGCCGCGTGATTGGCGTTATAGCCCAGGATGTGTCGCTGCTGCATCGTTCGGTCGGCGATAATATCCGCTACGGGCGACCGGAGGCGAGCGCGCAGGAGGTGGAAGATGTCGCCAGAATGGCTGCTGCCGACACCTTCATAACAGAACTCTCCGATAGCGATGGCCGCAAGGGCTACGACGCCTACGTCGGTGACCGAGGCATCAAACTGTCCGGCGGCCAACGCCAGCGTGTCGCGATCGCCCGCGTTCTCCTGAAAAACGCTCCGATCCTGATCCTCGATGAAGCAACTTCGGCCCTCGACAGTGAATCCGAAGCCGCCATTCAAGAGAAGCTTGATCTTGTGATGCAAGGCAAGACGGTTATCGCCATTGCCCACCGCCTATCGACCATCTCCAGCATGGACCGCATCGTCGTGCTCGAAAACGGCCGCATAATCGAGGAAGGCCCGCCGGGGGAGTTAATTGAAACCAATGGTCTTTTCGCGCGGCTGTGGCAGCGGCAGACGGGTGGATTTATTCCTGAAGACATCAACTGAACTCGCGTTTGCGGTAAAACCCCAGTTATTCGCGACGCATTTAGGAATTGTTTGCTGAACAGATGGTCTGCTTCACGGTGAATAGTGTTGCTTCTCCAAAGGACAACTCAAATCGATATCGCAAATTGATCCTGCTGGATTGGGGTGGCCAGCACGCACCTGGCACAACTATGGACCCGTCCAGCGCTCGGCGATCAAACCTCATCGCCCACAGGAGGCGAAAATCGGATAGAAAAAAGGGAGGTGCGGACGAAAACTTGGACTGACAGGAGATAGTTCATGTATTCGTACGAAGACCGCATGAGGGCTGTGCAGCTCTATATCAAGCTCGGCAAACGGGCGAATGCCGCCATCCGTCAGTTGGGCTATCCGACAAAGAATGCACTGAAGCATTGGCATCGCGAATTTGCACGTGGCAACGACTTGTCGGCAGGGTACGTGCGCAGCAAACATCGGTATTCGGACGAGCAAAAGAGAACCGCTGTTGAGCACTATCTGGACCACGGCCGTTGCTTGGCATGGACCATGAAGGCGCTTGGCTACCCTAGCCGTCAAAAGCTTTCGGCTTGGATCGATGAATATGAGCCAGGCGGCAGGCGGCGAGTTCACACCGGCAACTCAAGCGGTACCCTCAAATCGGAGCAGCAGAAGCGAACGGCCGTGATCGATTTGTGCTCCAGGCGTGAGAGTGCCCGCTCGGTGGCTCAGAAGGTAGGCGTGAGCCGGCAGACGTTGTACGACTGGAAGGACCAGAAACTTGGTCGTGAGGTCCCTGCATCCATGACACGCCATCGCGAATCACCACCGACTGCCAGCCGAGACGAACTCGAGCGTGAACTTGACGCACTGCGCAGTGATGTGAAGCGCCTTCAACTCGAACATGACCTGCTTACGAAGGCTAACGAACTCATAAAAAAAGAACTGGGCATCGATCTGCGGCTCCTGGGAAACCGGGAAAAGACACTGCTGGTTGATGCCCTGCGAAACACATATGCATTACCAGAACTCCTCACGCGCCTTGAGTTCGCCCGCAGTTCTTATTTTTATCATCGGTCTCTGCTTTCTCTCGAGGACCGATACGCAGATCTTCGCCAGACCATTGTGGTGCTCTTCGAGACCAACCGTAACTGCTACGGCTACAGACGCATTCATGCGGCACTGGCCAGAAACGGAGAACAGGTCTCAGAAAAGGTAGTACGCCGCTTGATGAAGCAGGAGCAGTTGGTTGTGACCACGACTAGGCGGCGTCGATACACGTCTTACCAAGGCGAATTAGATCCCGCGCCGGAAAATTTGGTCAATCGTGATTTCCACGCTTCGAAGCCAAACGAGAAATGGCTGACCGATATCACTGAATTCCAACTACCAGCAGGTAAAGTGTATCTGTCGCCCATGATCGATTGTTTCGATGGCTTAGTGGTCAGTTGGTCTGTAAGCACGCGCCCGGACGCAGAGCTAGTGAACACAATGCTTGATGCCGCAATCGAAACAATCACCGACAGTCCTGACCGACCTGTTGTGCACTCAGATCGAGGTGCGCATTATCGTTGGCCCGGCTGGTTGTCACGCATGCAGAACGCTCAACTGGCCCGGTCTATGTCACGCAAAGGATGCTCACCTGATAACTCCGCCTGCGAAGGATTCTTTGGGCGGCTGAAAAACGAGATGTACTACAATCGCACCTGGATCAATACGACCGCTGACGACTTCATGCAGCAGCTAGGTTCCTACATCCAGTGGTACAATCAGCATCGTATAAAACTCTCACTGGGCGGCATTAGCCCCGCCGAATACCGCCGGAATCTCGGAATTGCAGCATAAGCTGTCCAAGAATTTGTCCGCACCTCCAAGGGGTCAATGTTCCCTGCTGATTTACGGGCTCTGCGTCGTCATAAGGTTCTGCGATTGATAAAGGTCAATGGCGGATGGCTGATATTTCTATTTACTAATGGATACGCTGCACCGAGATGAAAATGTAGAAACGGAAAAAGTACTTCGAACGCGGGATTTCCCGCGTGGCGGAGCGACGTTTGTACATCTCCAGATGCAAGCTCCATTTCTGAGTACGGGAGGTAAGCGATGCTGGTCCGAGAAATGACGCACAACGAGTGTCTCGCCGTCATCGCAGTCCAGAGGCTGGCGCGAATGGCGTGCGCGAGGGATAATATCCCTTATGTTGTTCCAATATATTACGCATATTCGGGAAACAGCCTTTACGCGTTTACAATGCCGGGAAAGAAACTTGAATTCCTTCGGTCAAACCCGCGTGCCTGTTTGCAGATCGACACGCCGGAAGGTGCGCATCAATGGGCGAGCGTCATAGTCGACTCCTCTTTTCGGGAGTTGCCAGACGAAGACCCTCCCGTTCGGGAACGCTTACATGCTTGGGAGCTGCTTGCGGAACACTTTGACTGGTGGGAACCCGGCGCCCTGAAACCTCGATCTGAACCTCGTCGAGGGACCTCTCCACACGTCTTTTTCGCACTGGATATCGTGACTTTGAGTGGTAGAGAGGCGAGAGAGGGCCAGCCGGAGCGTGTTTTGTCGCAATAGGCGACGCTGGACTCTTGTGTACTGACCTGTCCGCAGCAGTTTTGTCGGCGAGTACATGGGCCGTTTGTTGCTTTGGGCGCCGACGGGTCGAGATTTCTGCCGCAATTTCTGCGCAATCGGCCAGATTCGGGTGATCCCGAAGGCCGCGATTTGGGGAGAAACGTACCATGACGATCTACGATGAACGCGAGAGAGCTGCAGAGAGGCAATATGTCCTGATGGCTGAGAAACCGTTCAGAATTCGCGCCAGGCGTGACAAAATGCTGGCGAGTTGGGTGGCCACGCTGCTCGGTCGCGATATTGCGCGTTGTCTTGAGGACATTATCGAAGCTGATTTTGCACGGGGCGACGAGGGTGTCTTGAAAAAACTGGAAAGCGATCTGGCGATCCTCGGGCTTTCGGATACACGTAATTTGATACGGCACAAAATGCAAAAATGCTTTGCCGATGCGGTAAGGGACGTTGAAGGCTCGGTGAACCAATAGACGAACTGGACCATTCCATCGTGAGACAAACATCAACGTGCCGGATCGAGTTGGGTAGTTGAAGCAGAATGCGTAAAGCGACCGCTGATACTTAGCGGCCTTTGCCGAAACGAGGGTCAGTGCGAAGCTGACGGCTGATGATGAGCCCGCCAAGCTTAAGTTCATCACGATCAACTGGAACACAGATATTTCTCACGATGCGGCGGAAGTCCACGTCGAGAAGGGCTGGATAATCTCAGGCATGAGATCAAATGGAAAGATCAAAAAGAAGCGGCTGCCGATCGAGTGCAAGCCTTGCGTGGTGTATCCGATCGGCAGGTAATGCTGTAGTGATACGTCGATGCCTGAACAGGGTTTAGGCTGCAGGAAGTCCAGCTTTGGCGGCGTCAGGCGTTTATTTTGTCGCGAATGATTGCATGACTTTTTAACCCGTGTGCGCTTCGGCGCTTCTTTTCCATGTCGCACCGTTTCCAAAATGTACGGGGTGACTTGCACTAGGCCACACCTGCACCGCAGGACTGCGCGCACGGAAGAATTTTCGCGTGCTGGCTAGCGGTGTCGCTCACAGGTTACCCTTTCCCACCGGAATTTCATCGAATGGCCCATTGACGAGGATCAAGGCTATCTCACCGCAACTGCTTCATCCTGAAGTGAAAGTTCAGGAGGAACAAAATGAGCTTCGCTACGCTATTGCAGATCACGACAGGTGAGCCTGCCTCGCCCGAGTCAAACATGGATTTCAATTTGGCCGATGCGATGGAAAGCCATCTTTCCGTGCTGTTGATCGGCATTGCTTCACCACCCCCCGTCGGTGCCCATATGGAGAGCGTGTCAGCAGCGTGGTTAGACGAGCGGCAGGCCGACCAAGACAGGCTGGCACGGCAAGTATTTGCTCTCGAAAGGTATCTGAAAGGCAAGATTTCTTCGTTTGATATTGAGGAAGCCTACACCGAAATATTCAATCTGGACAATGTTGTCGGGTATCGAGCGCAATTCGCCGACGCTGTTGCGATCGGCCCGGATATTCTAAACGATCCTGGCGTGCGTGATGCCGTCCTTGACGGAGCTCTTTTTCACGCCGGTGCACCGATTTTGGTCGATCCCTTGCGCAGCCTTTCTTGGGACAAGAACTCCGTTCTGATTGCCTGGTCTGATGCGCCGGAAACAGCTGCGGCCGTTCGGGCGAGCGTTCCCTTTTTGAAAAGGGCGCGGTCTGTCGAGATCATTGTCGTCGATCCTGACGACGATCGGGAGCTAGCGCCAGGATTGCGATCGTATCTATCTCATCAGCAGATTAGTGCTTCGATTGAAAGCATAAAGAGCGAAGGCCGGACGATAGCCGAGACGATCGAAACCTATGCGGAGCGCTTGCAGTCAAGTCTCATCGTCATGGGCGCATACGGCCACTCCCGGCTGCGCGAACGTATTTTCGGCGGCGTCACGCGCACTATGATCGAAAACACCAGGCGGCCCCTCTTTCTGGCGCGATAATACCTAAAAAAGGGACTGTGCGCATTCGGGCGCCGACAGACGACCAGCGCAGCTTCTTATCAAGAGGAAAAGAAGATGAAAGCGCTCGTTTTTCAAGGACCAGGTCAGAAGGCGCTCATCGAAAGGCCGATTTCCGCCGTTCGCGCCGCAACCGATGCGCTGGTGAGAATGACTAGAACGACGATTGCGGCACGGACCTGCATATCCTCAAAGGTGACGTTCCAAGGTGTGTACTGGGCCACATCCCTGGGCATGAGGGTGTCGGTATCATCGAGGATGTGGGCTCTGCTGTATCGCAATTCAAAAAGTGCGACAGGGTGCTTATTTCCTGCATTTTCTAGTGTGGCAAGTGTGACTATTGCCGACGGGGAACGTATTCGCATTGTGCCACCGGCGGCTGGATAGCAGTGCGGCCAGCACCCACGCGCTCAAGGTCATTATCGAGGTACAAATGGAAGAGGAAAATGTACGCAGATCTGGCCAGTCCAGCGCAGAAGGCCTGGTCGAGGACGGTGTTGATCTGGTCACCCGGACGGGTCTGTCCCTTCATATCGCTCTGTGCCACATAATGATGAGGAGCGTCTGCGGGAATTGTTCTCCCTTGTAACACCGCAGGATTTGCGCTTCCGCTTTTTCGGCGGCGTCGGTAAAGTAAGTCACGAACGTCTTGTCGCGATGACCCGCTTCGACCACCGTTCGACAGAGAATTATCTGGTTTTCGCTGGCGATACAAATATCCTCATTGCGTCGGCGATGATGGCCTGTGATGCGTCGGGGTTGAAAGCGGAGGTCGCCATCGCAGTGAATGCGCAATACAAGAACAGGGGGCGTTGCATCGGAGTTGCTTCGGTATGTTGCCGATGAGGCCAGAGCAAAAGGCGTCCGCACATTGCAGTCAATCGAACGTCGCGAGCATCATGATGCGGTTCGGCTTGAGCAGGAGCAGGGTTTGTGGCCAAACCTTTTGAAGGAGATGCAACGCTGGTTTTGATCGAAACGAATCTCACGTAACGCACCTATCGGGAAGCTCCTTTCTGTGGCGCATTTCCGGTAAAATGGTGAGTGGCGTGCCTCTGGAATTAAGTAAGAAACCAGAATAGATCGCGCTGGACGATTTCCTTTTAGTCCGATGCACTCTGCGGGCCAGCTTCATCAAGAGTGCGTCTTATCTTGCGGAGGATGACGCCCCTTCGTTTTTCGTCGGCTGCCTTTTCCAGCTGGTCCTGCAGGTCCAGAATCAGAGATTGAAACTCATTGCGCCAGTCCCGGCATCCAACCCGTACCGGTTTAATCCGCGGCAATCCTTGCCGCGTGTAGGTGGCAAGGGTGCCATCGGATGTGAGGTGGTAGGTTGCGTCCAGCTCGGGTTCGATGATTTTGAGCGACGGGTCCATTGTCGCGAGACGCGTATTGAGACCGGCAATGGCAGGGCGCTCGCCGTGGACGAGGAAAACGCCCTGTTTCACAGGCAACCGGGCAGCCACCCAAGCCGCCAGCTCCGGCCCGTCAGCGTGACCGCTATAGACGTCGAGTTTGCGTATGCTCGCTCGCACGACGATCTCCTCACCCTGGATACGGACCCTGGGTGCCCTTTCCTCCAAAATCCGGCCCAACGTGCCTGACGCCTGATAGCCGACCAGCAGAACCGTCGCTTCCTCACGCCACAACCAGTTCTTCAGACGATGGCGAATGCGGCCTGCCTCGCACATGCCGCTTGCAGCAATCACGATGTGGAAACCTTTCAAGTTGTCTATGGATTTGGATTGCTCTGCGGTTTCCGTGAAGCGAATTTGCCGGGAGCTGAGCGCACGCACGAGAAGATCGCCATTTTCAAGCTCACGGGCATGACGAATAAACACTTCGGTAGCGCGCGTTGCCAGTGGTGAATCTATAATTATCGGGCATTTGGCGATAGCGCCCCTGTCCAGCAGACTGACAAGATCTGCCAGGAGCTCCTGCGTGCGTTCGACGGCAAACGAAGGAATGAGAAGTGCGCCATTGTGATGACGCGCGGCAAGGCAAACTTCGTCGCGCAGCATTATCCGCCTTTGCGCTATGGAGGGATCATGTCTGTCAACATCGCCATAAGTGCTCTCGCACACCAGATAGTCCAGCCCTGACGGACCCTCTGGAGCGGTATGGAAAAGTTTGTGCTGCGGCCCGATATCGCCGGAGAATAGGATGCGCTGACGATCCTGCCCGTCTCCGACTTCGATTTCAACAGAGGCGGAGCCGAGAAGATGTCCGGCCTTCCAGAAACGGAACCGACATCCTGGCGAAAGCACCATCCACTGTTCCATTGGGTGTGCACGCATCTGGATGAGGGCAGCGGCCGCGTCCGTTGCTGTATAGATCGGCTCAACCGGTTTTCGACCACGGCGTTCGTTCCGCCGATTGAGCTGATCGACTTCCATTTCCTGGATATGGCCTGAATCCAGCAGCATAACCGCACACAGATCAAGTGTCGCAGCGGTACTATAGATTGGACCACCATACCCTTCCTTCACGAGCTTCGGCACGAGCCCTGTATGGTCTATGTGGGCGTGGGTGAGAATGACGGCCGTTAATTCCACAGGCGCGAACGGGAAGGGTCGGTAGTTGAGTTCTTTTTCCGTTTTGGATCCCTGAAACAGCCCGCAATCGATCAGCACACGTTCGTCCCCGCTTTCAAGAAGAAAGCAGGAGCCTGTTACCGTGCCAGCTGCGCCATGGAAGGTAATTCGGGGACTGTATGACATGTGACCACCTCACAAACACTCGCGCCTAAACGACCGGGGCGGGCAGTTGTGGCGCCAGCGCTTCGGGAGTTTCCGTCATTGTGCATTGGTCAGCAAAAGGATACTGGTGACCTATACCCCACTTTCCAGTGCGACCTCCACGACCTTGGTCGGATCGACAATGCCTCCTGCAGCGGGTCGACGTAGCAATTGCTCGCCGCATCGAAGCCAACGGTTGCTTGGCGGCGCGCGATGCCGGGAGACGCTTAGAAAGCTCATCTCTGCCGCGCACGACAAAGATATCCTCAATCCCGATTAGCTAGATTGAGAAAAGCCTCTTGTCGTGACGGACAATCGGAACTGGAAAAATGGCGCGCTCGGTACGCGCCTTTAGTCATCTTGCTGTCCTTGTCGAAATCAGGCAGCCTTGATCTCGATCGTCTTTTCGTTCTTCTTTACTTCTGCACTTTTCGGCAGCTTGATCTTGAGAAGGCCGTTTTCAAAGGTCGCCGCCACCTTGTCGACATCGACGTTTACCGGCACGGAAAAGCTTCGCTGGAAGGAGCCGTAGCGACGTTCTAAAAGATGATATTCTTTTTGTTTGTCTTCTTTTTCTTCCTGCTTTTCACCACGGATCGTCAACAGTCCGTTTGAAAGCTTGACCTCAATGTTCTTTGCATCGAGGCCGGGGCATTCGGCAATGACCTCGTAGGCCTCATCTTTTTCGACGAGGTCGACCGCCGGCGAGGCGCTCCATCCTTTCAGGCTTGGAAAAACCCCGCCGAATAAGGAGCGGTCGGGCGCATGCCTTGATGTGGGTACGAAACCGTCGAAAAGGCGATCGATCTCGGAGCGAAGCGTTTCGAGCGGGGGCCAGAAAGTTCCCGCCGGTTTCACCGGCGCTTCGTCGGTCTTCGCCGGAAGTTTGGTTTGGGCCACAGCCATGATATTTCTCCTCAAGTTGAAGAAAGTGACGGTTGAAACGGCGACGTGACGTCGTTTCAACATTTTGCGGCGCTTCATTGAGCGTCTCGATTGAACCGCACTGCAATCAGATCCGCATTGACAGGGATCAACGGAACTATTCAGCCTCTCCAGGCTCTAGATCGTTACGGTGGGCACGTTGCGAAGATCGATAGGGGATTTGGAATTTCTCACTCGTGATTGACGAAGATCATCGCGGGTCTGCAATGTTTTACACACACTCTGCTCATTGAGTTGATCATCAATGGGAATGTAATGGCCCCATAAATATCCGGACACGATCTCCCACTTAACAAGTGTGCGAGGTAATGTGCCCATTATGACCAGTCACAGTCCTAAGATAGAAGTCCTGTCCGGCCCTGAGCGCCGCCGTCGCTGGTCGACGGCAGAGAAGCTCGCCATTATTCAGGAAACATATGAGCCGGACGCAACCGTGAGCATCGTTGCTCGGCGTTACGGTATCCAGCCGAACCAGTTATTCACTTGGCGTAAGCTTGCCACCCAAGGAGCTCTGACGGCAACTGCTGCCGAGGAAGATGTCGTTCCAGCATCCGAATATCGCGCCCTTCAAAACCAGGTCAAAGAACTACAGCGTCTGCTCGGCAAGAAGACGATGGAAGGCGAGATTCTCAAAGAGGCGCTTGATATCGCCACCGGCCCAAAAAAACACCTGTTGCGCTCGCTGTCATTGCCGAAGGGAAGTTCCCGATGACGGCCGTGTGCGAGACTTTTGGTGTTGCCCGGTCAAACATGGCGGAGCGGGTGAGACAGCGTCCTTCCAAAGCCCGTGGTCGGCCGCCGTTTGCGGATGATGATCTCGTCGATGAAATCAAAGCGATCATCTCCGAGATGCCAACCTATGGATACCGCCGGGTTCATGCGCTTCTACGCCGTAAAGCCCGTTGGGAAAGCCGCTCATGGCCGAACGTCAAACGCGTTTATCGGGTGATGAAGGTGCATGGCCTGCTTCTCGAACGCCATACTGGAGCCATTGATAGCCGTCGCCACGATGGTCGTGTCGCTGTCGCTCAATCGAATTTGCGTTGGTGCTCGGACGGTTTCGAAATCGGCTGCGATAACAAAGAAAAGGTCCGCGTTGCCTTTGCGCTCGACTGCTGTGATCGCGAGGCAATTGCCCATGTCGCCACTACTGAAGGCATCAAAAGCGAAGACGTTCAGGACCTTGTCATCACGGCCGTCGAAAACCGCTTCGGCCGCATCAATATCCTTCCTAAGCCCATCGAATGGCTGACTGATAATGGATCGTGCTTCATTGCGTCAGACACGAAATCGCTGCTGCTGGATATCGGGATGGAGCCTCGCACGACGCCGGTCCGCAGCCCACAGTCCAACGGAATGGCTGAAGCCTTCGTAAAGACGTTCAAGCGCGATTACGTCTCGGTCAATTCCATTCCGGACGCCAAAACCGTCATCGCCCAACTGCCATTGTGGTTCGAGCATTACAACACGCTTCACCCGCACAAAGCTTTGGGATATCGCTCACCGCGCGAGTTCTTAAACCGTCAAACAGAAATCTGATCCTGTCCGGTTTTTATGGGGCAACTCCAGGGAAGGAGCCATGTCCATGTCCGTCAAAACAATACTTTCTGTCATCGGTGCACATGATGCCGCGGCAGATATCAGTCAGGCGATCGAACTTGCCCGCGAGCTAGACAGCCATCTTTCCGTTCTGGCCCTCGGCGCGGCGCTCTCGCCTGTTACCGCCGACTATCCCGTTACAACGGTCTGGCTGGAGGAGCGGCAAAACGAAATCGACGAACTGATGAAGATCAGGAAGGAAGCGGAGGATCTTTGTAATAAAAATGGTGTCACCTACGACGTCAATCAACTTTATGAAGACCGTTTTATCCTTGAAAACAATCTCTGCATGCGGGCCATGTGTGCCGATATCGTCATCGCCGGGAATGGTATACGTAGAGATATCGAGCTTCGTAAAACGGTCATGGCGGCAACGATATTCGCCGCTCGCAGCCCGCTAGTGTTTTTGGCAGCCCAAGGCAGAACAAGCCTGAAGCCGAAAAGAGTGCTTCTGGCCTGGAATTCCCGGCCCGAGGCAGCACGCGCGGCCAAGGAGGCTTTGCCGATGCTGGTGCGTGCGGATGCGGTTCATATCGTTCTTGTTGATCCGGACGCATCCTATCTCTTCAATGGCGGAGAACCGGGTGCAGATATCGCGACCTTTCTTTCTCGCCACAATGTCAAGACCGTCATCGAACAACTGGCGAGTGCTGACAGAAGTACCGAAGCAGTTATACAGCAGCGCGCACGTGAGATCGGTTGCGACGTCATCGTCATGGGGGCATATGGCCATTCACGACTGCGGGAGCGGATTTTCGGGGGCGTCACGGCATCGATATTGGAAGAGTGCCACTTGCCGGTCTTTTTCGCCCGATAGAACTATCGTATCTGCCGGAGAGTTGCGCTTTCAGGTAATACTATAAAGCGACTACGGGCGGCCTTGCTCGGGTTAACCAGCTTTTTATTCGAAGGGCGCGCAACGCATTAAGGACGACCGCAACGTCAATCGCTTCCTGAACAAGCGCGCCCTCGACTGGTCTGAGATACCCGAACGATGCAACGATCATGGCGACTACGGATAGTCCGATTCCGGCCACGACGCTCTGCATCGCTATGCGCCGGCATTCCCTGGCGATCCTTACGCCGTCACCGATGGGTTCCAGCCGTTCGGCAAGCAGAACCGCATCGGCTGCTTCCACTGCGGCTGCCGAGCCATGGAGGCCCATGGCCAGTCCGATATCCGCCGCAGCGAGTGCCGGCGCATCGTTTACCCCGTCGCCAACCATCATGGTAGGCGCTTGGCGGACTTCCTTTTGCACCAGTTCGATCTTTTGCAGTGGCGTAAGTTCGGCCCGGATTTCATCGAGGGGTAAATCCTTGGCTACGCTGCGCGCCACATCGGCACGATCGCCGGTCGCAAGAATCATTCGGTTCACCCCGAGCCGCTTAAGTTCGACCAGGGCTTCTCCAGCGCCCTCGCGTAGCGCGTCGCTAAAAAGCAGTGTGCCGGCAAATTTTCCATCGACAGCAATCGCGGCGGTCATCACTTCGGACTGACCGAGAGTTGGCACATCGGCTACCTTCGAAGCAATATAGTTCAGCCCTCCTATGGAAACCTGCGTGCATCCAATCGTACCTGAAATCCCTTCGCCCGGTTTTTCCGACACGTGCGTGGGCGGCGTCAATGCAAGGCCGCGGTCAAGGGCGACCGCAACCACCGCGCGCGCCGCCGCATGGTTGGAGCCCTGATCGAGAGAGGCAGTCAGCCGGAGCAGATCGTTTTCATCCGCTAATGCATTAATGACTGCAAGATGCGGCCGACCGTCGGTCAGAGTTCCAGTCTTGTCAAGAATGAGTGTTCGCACTTGCCCAAGCTTTTCAAGAATATCGGCCCCTTTTACGATGAGCCCAACACTCGCTGAGCGCGACATGCCTGCCGTCCAGGCAATAGGTACGGCCAGGATGAGAGGGCATGGGGTCGCCACGACCAGCACGGCGACCGCACGAACCGGATCACCAGTCAGCAGCCATGCAAGACCCGCTATCGAAAGCGTCGTCAGGAGAAAGGCAAGGGCGTAGCGGTCAGCCAGACGCGACATATGTGCCTTGCTGTTGTGAGCAGCCTCGACCAGCCGGATGATTCCGGCGTAGGTGCTTTCGCTTGCCGGTTTGGTGACAATCATTTCGAATAGGTTGCCGGCATTGGTAGACCCGCTCATGACAGGCTGTCCGCGTTTTCTGTTGACGGGTAATGCTTCGCCGGTGAGTGCCGCCTCGTCCAGGACGGCATCTTCTGCAAGCGTGCCGTCAGCAGGCACAATGTCACCCTGTCGCACCACAAGCCGATCGCCGGTTTCGACCGCCTCGATGGTGATTTCATCCAGATTTTCGCCCCGACGCCGTGTTGCCAATCGCGGTGCCCGCTGGAGAAGCGCAGTCATGTCCCGCCGCGCACGACCTTCGGCAACGCTTTCCAGATATTGGCCGCCGGAATACATCAGAGCGACGACGGCGGCAGCCAGATGTTCGCCGAAAATCAATGCCGAGCTCATTGATAACAGCGCGATCGTATCGAGTCCGAATTCCTTTCGCCGAAGGCTGACGATAATCTGTCCCATAAGCGCAAGGATCACAAGAATGGTCGTAGCTGTCAGCGCGGTATCGTAGACAACATTGAAACCACCAAGCATCCCGACGAGGGCAGTTGCAAGTCCCCCGAGCGAGGTGACGACTAGCGCTGGACGTAGTCGCTTCAATATATCGGCAAGGGAGTGATTGCGCATTATGGCCCTTCACGATGGATGTCACGGAATTGTCTATGATACCGACTGTCGCGCGGGCGGCGTTGTCTTGCCCGCAACCTCAGCCTTGCCAGGTCCAGTTGCGGATTTCTGGCATGTCTTCGCCATATTCCCGGACGTAACGTGTATGTTCCGCAAGTTTTGCCTCGAGCATTCCCACAACGCCTGCAGCCTTATTCCTGAGGCCTGGCACACGATCGATTGCCGAAAGGGCGAGGTGGAACCGGTCGAGTTCGTTCAGAACCGTCATATCGAAGGGCGTCGTGGTTGTCCCCTCTTCGATGAAACCGCGGACATGGATATTTTGGTGGTTGGTACGCTTGTACGTGAGCCGATGGATCAGATATGGATAGCCGTGATAGGCGAAGATGACCGGCCGATCTGTGGTGAAAAGGCGGTCAAATTCCTCATCCGACAGCCCGTGCGGGTGTTGTTCCTGCGATTGAAGCGTCATCAGGTCAACGACATTTACGACGCGGATCTTCAGTTCGGGTATCGCCTGTCGTAGCAGGGTCACGGCGGCCAGCGTTTCCATCGTCGGCACGTCGCCGGCGCAGGCCATCACGACGTCGGGTGCTATGACACCATCCTCATTACCAGCCCAGTCCCATATGCCGATACCGGCCTCGCAATGCTTCACCGCCTCATCGATGGTCAGCCATTGTGGTTCCGGCTGCTTGCCGGCTACGATGACGTTGATGCGGTTCCATGTCCTCAGACAATGGTCGCCGACCCAGAGCAGGGTGTTGGCGTCCGGCGGCAAATAGATGCGGACGATATCGGCTTTCTTGTTGGCGACGAGGTCGATGAAGCCAGGGTCCTGATGGGAAAAGCCATTGTGGTCCTGCCGCCAGACATGCGAGGTGAGCAGATAGTTTAGAGAGGAGACCGGCTTGCGCCAAGGCAGTTCACGAGCGACCTTCAGCCACTTGGCATGCTGGTTGAACATTGAATCGACAATGTGGATAAAGGCTTCGTAACAGGAAAAGAAGCCATGCCGGCCGGTGAGGAGATAACCTTCCAGCCAGCCCTGGCACAGATGTTCGGAAAGCACCTCCATCACCCGTCCGTCGCGTGACAGGTGGACATCGTAAGGCTTGATTTCCTGCATCCAGACCCGGCTTGTGGCGTCGAAGACCGCTCCGAGGCGGTTCGATTCCGTTTCATCCGGTCCGAAGATGCGGAAGTTGGCGTCAGTACGGTTAAGCTTGAGAATATCGCGCAGATATCTGCCGAGGATTTCTGTCGTCTGGATCATAAGCGCGCCACGTTTTTCCACCGGGATCGCATAATCGCGGATATCCGGTACGCGAAGCTCTTTGCGCAAAATGCCACCATTTGCATGCGGATTGGCACCCATGCGCCGTGTGCCGACCGGAGAAAGGGCGCGCAGCTCCTCTTTCAGCCGGCCGTTCGCGTCGAAAAGATCATCGGGATGGTAACTGCGCATCCAATCTTCGAGGATCCTGCGGTGGCCTTCATTCTCGCGGCAATTGGCGACCGGCACCTGATGGGCACGCCAGAAGTCTTCGACCTTCTTTCCGTCTACTTCCTTGGGTCCTGTCCAGCCCTTGGGACTGCGCAATAAGATCATCGGCCAGCGCGGCAGGCCATCCAGTCCCCCGCCACGGGCATCAGCCTGAATGGCGCGGATGCGGTCGATGGCCTGATCGAGAGCGGCCGCCATTTGCCGGTGCATCTTTTCCGGTTCATGTCCTTCGACAAAGAATGGCTCATAGCCGTAACCCCGGAAGAGATGGTCGAGTTCCGTATCGCTCATGCGGGCGAGCAGGGTTGGACTGGCGATCTTGTAGCCGTTAAGATGCAGAATGGGCAGCACCGCCCCGTCGCGCGAGGGGTTCAGGAATTTGCTGGAATGCCAGCTTGCCGCGAGCGCTCCGGTCTCGGCCTCTCCATCCCCCACAACACAGGTGACGATCAGCTCCGGATTGTCAAAGGCCGCGCCATAGGCATGCACCAGAGCATAACCGAGCTCGCCGCCCTCGTGAATGGAGCCGGGTGTTTCCGGAGCGGCATGGCTTGGTATGCCGCCTGGAAACGAGAACTGCCTGAAAAGTTTCCTCATGCCCGCAGCGTCCTCGGAAATCTGCGGGTAGATTTCGCTGTAGCTTCCTTCGAGATAGGTGCTCGCCACCATTCCAGGACCGCCGTGGCCGGGACCGCAGACATAGATCATGTCGAGATTGCGGTTGCGGATTTGACGGTTGAGATGGGTGTAAATGAAATTGAGGCCAGGTGTCGTACCCCAATGGCCAAGCAGGCGCGGTTTGATGTGCTCTGCCCGCAGCGGTTCGCGCAGGAGCGGATTGTCCAGCAGATATATCTGGCCGATGGAGAGGTAATTGGCGGCGCGCCAGTAGCGATCCACAAGCGCGAGTTCCTGAGAGGTGATCTCGCTCGCTGTCATCGAAATATTTGTGGGCTGCATAGTACGGCTCCTTGGAATTCGGTTCAGTTTGCGAAGTACGGACGAGGCGTCATCCGCCCGGCTGGAAAATGGAGAAGCACTCCTCAGCGATCATCTGCTCCTCGTCTGTGGGGATGACATGCATGGCAATCCGGCTTGCCTTTGAGCTGATCGTCAGCGCGTTGCGCTGATTGGCGTGCCCGTCAAGCTCGGCACCCAGCCAAAGCAGGCGGCTTGCGATCCCGGCGCGGATATCCGGCTGGTTTTCACCTATGCCGGCCGTGAAGACCAGCCCGTCCAGCCCGCCGAGGGTTGCAGTCAGACGGCCGATCTCACCGGCGACCCTGAGTATGAGAAGCTCGATCGCTTCGCGGGCTTGCCTGCCATTGTCCTTGAGAAGCTCACGGGTGTCGCCGCTAAGGCCCGAAACGCCGAGAAGACCGGATCTGTGGTAAAGTATGTCTTCCAGCTCCACTCGCGTTTTCCCGAGCGACCCGAGTAAGTACAGCAGCACCCCCGGATCAATCGCACCGGGACGCGTCGCCATGGGAATGCCGTCTAGGGTGGAAAAGCCCATACTCGTATCACAGCTTTTGCCGTCCTTGATGGCGCAAAGACTTGCGCCGCTGCCGAGATGGGCGATGATTACCTTTCCGTCGGCGATCTCGGGCGCCCTTTCGGTCAGAGCTCGGGCCACGTAACGAAAGGAAAGCCCGTGAAAGCCGTAGCGCTTTATGCCTTGGTCGTGAAAGATACGGGGAATGGCGAAGCGTCGGACGAGGTCGGTCTGCGTTGAATGAAAAGTCGTGTCGAAGGAGGCCGTCTGCATGAGTTTCGGTCGCAGGTGCGTCACTGCCCGGACCAGTCGCAACGCCTGCGGCTGATGCAGCGGCGCCATGTCCACGAGTGAGCGCATCCGTTCCATGGTTTGATCGTTGATCCGTACCGGACCGTCGAATATGTCGCCACCATGCACCACGCGGTGACCGGCAGCCGTGACGCTGTCGAGATCGAAATGGGCTGCCAGCGCGCAAAACACCTCATCCATCAGTGCGGCAAGGTCTTCCTCAGCATCGCTTTTCAAGGGTAGATCAAGCCGGGTCGGTCCCTCCGCCAGATGCAGCGTCAACGGCCGATCGGAAAAATCAACCACTGCCTTGCCGATGCGTTTCGGTGTTTGCCGGTCGAGCCTGAAAATACCGATCTTCACCGTTGAGGAACCAGCATTAAAGGTCAGGAGGAGTGTCTCATGCATGCGAACTCTCCGTTTGCGGCGGGCATATCGCCAGTGCTGGCGGCCATTGCGTTTCCGTAGTGGCGTGATGCTCCCTCCTGGAGCCTCTTTCATCCTTCAGCTTCTCTAACCTATCGGCGATCTTTCGCCCCTTTGCCTTGACATAGCGCAATCTCCTGTCGTTTCCCGAGTGGTTGTCGCCAGCAAATTCATGCGTTGGTCGACCGCTGTTGATCGCTGTCAATGTGAAAATCCCCCGGAACCGGAAGATCGGAAAGATCATTCGGGAGATTAGAAATGTCAGGAGATTACGAGGTCGGTTTGCTCACCGTTTCCAATGTTGTTCGCGCCTATGCCGTCATCCAGCATCTTTTCTCGTCGGTTTCCTTTAAGGAGTGGCAGGCTGCCACACATACTGATCATAAACGGCGCGATTGGCTCACCGTAACCGATAGCGCGGGAGTGATCCGCGGTGTCTGCTATGTATTCGTCACCGGCTACCCGCAATCGCCGCAAATGGAGGTTCCGGTCTTTGCCTCCTTCAGCCTGTTTGACGAAAAGGGTGTTGCGCGGCTGCTGTTCGAAAAGATCAAACAACAAGCCAGAGAGCTGAAATGTCAGCGTATTCATTTCTGGCCTGCCGGCCCGAAAGGCTGGTCGATCGTCGTAAACCCCCACGATCGACACGCACCCGCCACCGGGCTGGTCTATGATCTTCGTACCGTTGAAGGTGACGGCTCTTCAATCGATGCGACAAAGACATAACCGACGCCGCGAACAGACTTGATGATGTTTGGATGCTTGCTGTCGGTTTCGATTTTTCGGCGCAGACGTGCGACCTGCGCGTCGATGGACCGGTCGAATGCATCCAGACGGCGCGATCGCGTTTCCTCCATTAGAAAATCACGTGTCAAAACCCGACCTGGATGCCTGGTAAACGTCACAAGCATATCAAATTCACCGGTCGTCAGCTCAATCTTGGACCCTCCGCACGAAAGAAGCTGGCGGCGAGACAGGTCGAGTGACAAGCCGTCGAAGCAAAGCATTTCATGTGGGCGCGGCCGATTGACCGGCAGACGGCGGCGCAGGATCGACTTCAGCCTCGCATGTACCTCGCGAAGATGAAACGGTTTGGCAATATAGTCGTCAGCACCGATCTCAATGCCCACGATGCGATCCACTACGTCGTCACGGCCGGTCAGCATGATGATAGGCACATCCGAATCCATCCGGACTTCTCGGGCGAGATCAAGACCATCCTGAGCACCCGGGAGGGTGAGATCAAGGAGGATCGCGTCGATTTCATTGCGTCTGAGATGTGATCTCATCTGGACACCGTCCGCCGCGGCGCTGACGTGATATCCCTCTCCTTCAAAAAAACGCGTGAGCATCTGTCGCACCCTTACGTCGTCATCGACAATGAGCAAGTGACCCTGGTTCGCTGCCATTCTCTTGACCTCGCGTTACAATTTGTCACGAACTGAAGCCGTTCGTCACAGTCCAGGCATCATTCAGTTATCTTGCCGGGCTTAACTCCATCAGGAAGCAGATGGAGAACAAGATGTACAGCACCGGCGAATATCGCGCTTTAACTCATCAAATTTCGGCACCCGCACACGATATTTATTGTCTGCGGGACATTTTTCGCAATCAGCCTGCCGAGCATTTGAAGGTCGGACGCTCGCTGTTCCTTGAAGGGGACGAAGCTGCACATATTTTCGAAGTAAGTGATGGCGTATTGCGGATGTTCAAAATTATAGCAGATGGCCGCCGTATCATCACCGGTTTTCTCTATGCAGGCAATGTTCTCGGCGTATCGTTCGGCAAGCGCTACGTTTACAGCGCAGAAGCGGTGTCCCCTGTAACGCTGCGCCGGGTTACGCGCAGGCATTTCGAGGAAGCCGTCGGCGACAATGACAGACTGCGACCCGAAATGTTTGCGCTTGTTTCGGACGAAATGGCTGTCGCCCAAGACCAGATGGTGCTGCTGTCAAGCAAAAGCGCCGAGGAGAGAATGTGCACGTTTCTTCTGAAGTTTCTCCAGCGTAAAGCACAGCAGGGGGAGTGGGAAAAAACGATCGAACTCCCCATGTGTCGTCAGGACATTGCCGATTACCTCGGGCTCACGATCGAAACCGTTTCGCGGACCCTTACAAAGCTCATCAAAAGGGGCGTCCTTCGGATCGAAAATGCCGGGGCGCGTCAGGCAATAATAGTCGAGAAGCCGCTTCTGCTTGCACAATTGGCGGGTGACAGCGATGATTACTCCGACGTGCGGCAGCAACTGGTCGTTCAAGGTGGACGGCACCGCCACTAGCAAGCGTCGCTCGACGGGACAACGATGCCTGAAATTTTGCCTATCGAAGAGCAGGGCAAGCTGCAGCTTGAGGTCCTCATTACTCTCCTGGATGGTGCAAGCATCGTCATTCACGGAATGGACGGCAGGATCAAGGGCTGGACCGCGGGTAGTGAACATCTTTATGGCTGGAGTAAAAACGAGGCGCTTGGAAAAATTGTCCACCAGCTTCTCTCCACCCAGTTCCCGATGCCGCTTTCGGAGCTCAGACGGCGTGTTTCCCGACAGGGATCATGGAGTGGCGAAGTCGTTCATTACCATAAGGACGGTCACAAGCTCCTGATCGCGACGAGATGGGTATTCGTAGAGTTTGGTGGCGAGCAGCCACCGGTCATTGTGCAGACCAACAATGATGTGACGGACTTGAAGAGAATGCAGGACGAACTGGCCCGGCGCGAGGCGCACCTTCTTTCCATTTTGGAAACTGTTCCCGACGCGATGGTTGTCATCGACGAAGGAGGTATCATTTCGTCCTTCAGCGCTGCGGCTGAGCGGCTCTTCGGCTATGATACAAATGAGGTTGTCGGCCACAATGTCAGGATGCTGATGCCGGACCCTGACCGGGCAGCGCATGACGGATATATCGCACGCTATTTGTCGACCGGGGAAAGACGCGTCATCGGCTATGGACGTGTAGTGACCGGACAAAGAAAGGATGGCTCGCGTTTTCCCATGGAGCTTTCAGTGGGGGAGGCAATCGCCAACGGCGATCGTATTTTTACGGGCTTTATACGCGATCTGACCAGCCGACAGAAAATCGAGGAGGAATTGCGCCAGGCGCAAAAAATGGAAGCGGTCGGTCAACTGACGGGCGGCCTGGCACATGACTTTAACAACCTTCTCACCGTCATAAGCGGTAACCTCGAAATGGCTGAAAGCAGGCTCACCGACAAGACTATCCGGCATTTCCTTCGGGAAGCGCAGGGTGCTGCTGAAGACGGTGCAAGACTGACGAGCCAGCTTCTGGCCTTTGGCCGTCGGCAGCCGCTCAACCCGCAACAGTCTGACATTGCCGAACTCATAGGCGCGTTTTCCGATTTGATGCGAAGAACACTTGGTGAGGCGATCGAATTCAAAACGATTATAGCGGGTTCAGAGACCGAGGCTCTGGTGGACAGTTCGCAGCTACAGAGCGCTCTTTTAAACCTCGCTATCAATGCGCGCGATGCCATGCCAAAGGGTGGAATGCTGATAATAGAGGTTGCGCGCGTCAAACTTGATATAGACTATGCAGAGATGTACCCAAGTATAAAACCTGGCAACTACGTGCAGATATCCGTCACAGATACGGGAGCGGGTATGACGCCGGAGGTTAAACAGAAGGCATTCGAACCTTTTTTTACCACCAAGGAAGTTGGAGCCGGCACAGGTTTGGGATTGAGCATGGTTTATGGCTTCGCCAAACAGTCGGGTGGCAACGTTCAGATTTACAGCGAGGCGGGGCAGGGGACGACTGTCCGGATCTTTCTTCCAGCAGCTCTGGATAACGCCAATCCGCCGGAGAACGATATCACGGACTTCCCAGCCACAATTGAATCCGGGGGCAGAGAGAGGATTCTCGTCGTGGAGGACGATGCTCGAGTCCGACGCGTCGCGGTCATGAGGCTCGCCGCTCTGGGCTACGGCGTTGTGGAAGCGGCCAACGGTGTTGAGGCGCTCGAGCTGCTTGAGCATCATTCCGATATTGCACTTCTTTTTTCCGACATCGTGATGCCAGGTGGCATGGCGGGCGACGAGCTTGCGGAACTTGCCCGTGCTTTGCGGCCGGACATCAAGGTCTTGTTTACGTCGGGTTATGCGGAGCCGGCCATTGCCGGGCGACATTTGGCCGCGAAGGGAAGCTGGCTTAAAAAACCCTACACTGCCCGCGAACTGGCAGTGAGCCTGCGCGAACTCCTGGATCAGGATGAGGATCGGTTCTGAAAAGGCGGGGGACCGAAGCGTTAAGCCGCTTCATTCGTTTCCAAGGTTGGACGGTGCGGCTTCGGTAATGGTCACTGATCACCCTTCGATAGGGCTGAGCCGTTGCAAAAGATCCGTGCAGCAAGTTCTTCGCTACCTTCCAGCTTTTCTCGAAAGCCCTTTACCATGAGCTCATTTCCAATCAAGCGGTGCTGCTCGAGCAGGTCGCTTAATATTTTCTGTCGAGCTTCTGAAGAAATCTCCAGATCGCACGTAATACTCATTTGTGCCTCTAGCTTTTCGAGCTTCTTGATGAGCTTGCCGAAGGCTCTGGACATAAAAAGTTATCCCATTTTTCAAGATGTTTCTAAAATAGTGAAATTGATCAAAGGAACACATTGATGCGGATCAATGGCTGACATGAGAGAAGAGCATTTGGTATGGCTCTCATTCGCAAACCGTCTCCGCCCATTTGGTTCCGCCTCTTCTGCATCGAGGATGTCGCGCAGCTATTTGGCATCTACCCTGGAAAAGCTAACCCAAGGGCACCATGCCTGCGCTTTAGGGCAGGGGATCACCCTCCTTCTTGCAAATGAGCCATGAACACCTCGGCCGGCGTCCTGCATCCAAGGGATTTGCGCGGTTGATCTGATATCCAAGCTAACGCCATCTCGTTGACCGGAACCTTTGCCGTCACCAGATGATGAAGACGGCGGCGATCGGCAAGGGTGATCTGCGTATAGCATCGGGACATGCTAAGATCTCCAAAGTGAAGCCATTGAAATCATTGGCATGTCGCACTTGAAAATAGAATGTACCCCGCTACATACGATGTGGCGGCAAGGTTGAAATGTCGCGAATCGTGCAAAGTTAAAATGTCATCTGTCGCTCTGCCAGCCAGTTAGAAATGCGACACTGGCTCA
>NZ_JBNWDU010000008.1:0-271514 GCF_053521725.1 Agrobacterium sp. CG160-95
AAGCCCTCCCATCCCGGAGGGCACTTTGCGTTTAGAGCCTTGGATACCGCAAATGAATTGCTGGCGGTATAGCCACGTGGGGCTCTGATAGCGTGCAGCGGTCGATCCATTACGCCCACTCGAGCTTCGCGAACTCAACAGGCTCACGGCCCCAATTCATTGAACACCTCCATCAAAAGTTCTTCTGACCCCATCAAACAGCCTATCGTGCTAGGTCTAAGGCAGCCGAAAGTGACCCCGATCGTGCGGGATTACCGGGTGGCTTTGGACAATGCCGAGTACGCTTATGGACCTGCCGAAGATAAAGACGCTGATTGATTTTGTCGGACGAACGAACGTCACCGAACTCATGGTGACAGAGAAAAGCGTAACTGTGCGGATATTCAAAACCGCACCTCGAACAGAGACTGGCAGCAATGTCCCGGTCAAAGCCGAGGATGACGCGCTGATCGATCGGTCGGAGTCGATCCTTCCCGCCACCACATCGGCCACCTCCGTTCATGCCCCGATTTTTGGCGTTTTGCATCGCGCTTCCGCGCCTGGACAACCTTCATTTGTCGAGGCTGGAGATGTGGTCGAGGAGGGGCAGGCCCTCTTCATCATCGAAGCCATGAAAGTCTTCAATAAAATTGTTGCGCCACGCGCTGGCCGGATCACCTATCTGACGGAGGTTGATGGTGGCGAGGTTGAGGCCAATGATTTGCTGGCGGAGATCGCGTAGTGACGGAAGGTCTCAACACCACATCGGATATGCCGGGTTTCGACACGGTTCTGATTGCCAACCGGGGTGAAATTGCTGCACGCATTCAGCGCGCCTGCCGCGAATTGGGCTTGAAGACCGTAGCCATCTGCTCTGAGGCGGACAGGCAGGCTCCATATGGCCAAACGGCTGACACCTTCCTTTGTGTTGGCCCGGCGAATGCTGCCAAGAGCTATCTCAATCAGAATGCTATCTTAATCGCTGCCCGTCTGACGGGTGCGGGTGCGATCCATCCCGGTTATGGATTTCTGTCCGAAAATGCCGCCTTTTCTCAGGCTGTCGAAGATGCCGGTCTCGTATTCATCGGTCCGGACGCAAGGTCGATCTCCACGATGGGCGACAAGATCGCTGCCAAACGGGCAATGATTGCGGCCGGTGTGCCATGTGTACCGGGACCGGATACAGCGCTTCCCGAGGATGCTGCAACGGTTGAGCGTATCGCGAATGAGATCGGCTATCCAATCATCATCAAGGCTGCGGGCGGTGGTGGCGGGCGTGGCATGCGGGTGGTGCAGGAAGCTGCCTTGCTTCATGAAGCCATTACCTTGACGAGGGAGGAGGCGAGGCAGGCTTTTGGCTCTGCTGTCCTCTACATGGAGAAGTTTCTCCAGCATCCCCGTCATATCGAGATACAGGTCTTGTGCGACACGCACGGCAATGCCGTCTGGCTTGGTCACCGCGACTGTTCGATGCAACGTCGTCATCAAAAAGTGGTCGAAGAAGCGCCAGCGCCTGGAATTTTGGTCGATGTGATCCAGCCGGTTGGTATGGCTTGCGTCGAGGCTTGCCGGCAGATCGGCTATCGCGGGGTGGGAACTTTCGAATTCCTGTTTGAAGACGGCAAGTTCTATTTCATCGAGATGAATACGCGCTTGCAGGTCGAACATCCCGTCACGGAAATGACGAGCGGCATCGACATCGTTCAGGCCCAGATCAAGGCGGCGCAGGGTAAGCCTCTGGACTTGCGGCAGGCAGATGTTATCTGCGACGGACATTCTTTCGAATGCCGGATCAATGCCGAAGATCCTGATAAGTTTCTCCCCTCGGCAGGCATCGTGACCGATCTTGTGCTGCCGGAAGGAGAGGGGATTCGCGTCGATACCCATATCCATGTCGGCTACCGGGTGTCACCCTATTATGATTCCTTGATCGCCAAGTTGATCGTACATGCGCCGACCCGTGCTGAAGCCATGGTTAGGATGCGCCAAGCGCTTGCGGGTACACGGGTGGAGGGTATTTCGACCAATCTTCCGCCCCTGCGCGCCCTGTTTGAGGACGAGGCTTTTGCGCAGGGCGAAACAGACATTCACTATCTTGAACAATGGCTAAAAGAACGGAGCGCGGCATGAGCAGGCCCGACTTTAGCGACCCCGTCTTACTCACAGCTTTGACCGATATGCTGACGGATGCAGGCGTGGACGGCGTGGAAATCACGACGCCTGAGGGTCAGGTACGCATTATTGTTTCTGCCTCGGCAAGATCTGCAATTTCCGTCGCTGGCACTGTTTGCTCACCAAAGGCCGCTGTTTCGAAAGTGGTGGTAAAAGCGCCGATTGCCGGTCTCTTCTGCTCTTCTAAGCCTGCTCTGCCTGCAAAAATGCAAAATCTTCCGCGTTTGGTTGCTGCAGATGACGTGATTGGATTTATCCGGATCGACCACATTCTCATCCCCGTTGTCGCGGGTCGTAACGGTTCGCTCGTCAATCAGCTTGCCGTGCAGGATGCTCTGGTTGGTTTTGGTGATCCGCTGTTCGAAATCGAGCTTCAATCATGATTGCGACATCGAACACTCTAGCACCTCGTCACGAAATCCAGCCCGTCATCAAAGGCCAGGCGCGCGTTTCGTTCATAGGCTCCCGGTCATTCTTGCTCGAAGCATCCGGCGAATTTGATCTGCCAGCACAACGCTGGATCTGGGCGCTTTCGCAAACGGTAAAAGTCTGGGCAGGTGTTGCGGAAGTCATTCCCGGCATGACGAACCTTCTGGCGATTTTTAAGGAAACGCCTGAAGATCCAGAGTCCATCGTGTCTCAGTTGCTCGATGCCTGGGATAAAGCAGCCAGTCTGGATATTGTCGGGAAGACAGTTGAAATACCGGTACATTATGGGGGCGAATACGCTGCCGACCTTCCAGCCATCTGTGATTTTTCAGGGCTGAGCGACCGCGAAGTCGTGCGGATTCACCATGAGGCGACCTACCGCGTCTTCGCGCTTGGGAGCGCGCCGGGCTTTGGCTATCTGCATGGTCTTGATGCGCGCATCTATATGCCCCGAAAAACCGTGCCATCGATCAAGATGGAAAAGGGTTGCGTGACGATCGGTGGAATGCAGACGGGTGTGGCGATGTTGACCGGACCGAATGGGTGGAATTCCATCGGTTACGCCGATTTGCAGATGTTCGATCCCGCCTCTTCTGCGCCAGCTCTTTTGGCACCCGGAGATACGGTACGCTTCATACCTACAGGGATCGAGCTATGATCGAGATTATCGAAACCGGCCCCTTCAACACCGTGCAAGACCTCGGTCGCCCCGGTTACCGTGACATCGGAGTTTCTGCTGGCGGTGCCATGGATCCTCTGTCGCTTAAGATCGGCAATATTCTGACCGGTAATGCCGCAGATGCTGCCGTCATCGAGGTCCAGACTTTTCCATTCAGATTGCGTTTTACGAAAACAGCAACATTTGCCGTTACCGGGACGGATGGGCGCCCGTTGCTTGACGGGAAAGAGCTGCTTTCCTGGTGCGCTCATATCGGCAAGGAAGGTCAGATACTGGAACTGAGGCAGCCGCCGAAACTCGCCCGCGCCTATGTCGCGGTTACGGGCGGGGTGGACGTTCCGGTTTTGATGGGATCTCGAAGCACGGCACTGCGCGGCAGTTTCGGCGGTCACGATGGGCGACCGCTTGCAAAAGGTGACAGGCTGGAAATAGGGGCTTCCGCCGATCTGTTACCACTGCCATCAAACGGGCTTGGTGTAGTTGAGCCTTCCGTGGCTTTAAGCGATATTTTCCCGCCTGTAGTGGACGGCGTTTTGCCGATACGTGCTATTCCGGCCGGTGAACAAAAGCTGTTTGCCAATGATGGCGAGGAATTCTGGAGCCAGATCTGGCGCATATCCTCCCGCAGCGACCGGACCGGTTACCGGCTGTCGGGTGATCCTATAAAACCGACCGAAACCATCGAAATGCGTTCCCACGGTGTGATGCCGGGCGTTGTACAGGTGCCGCCAGGTGGCGAGCCGATCATCCAGATGAGCGATGCAAATACGGCGGGCGGTTATCCAAAGATTGCCGGCGTGATCGAAGCCGACCTGTGGCGGTTAGGACAGGCACGCGCGGGTGGGAAGATCAAATTCGTGAAGTCCAATCACGAGGAAGCGCGTGTGGCCGAGCGGGCAGTTGCGAAATACGTCGATGATGTTCGCCAGACCTCACAAATGGTCAAGCGAGCGCTGAATGCGATGGGTTGACGGACAACCAGGGAGCAAAGGGAGGAAACGATGAAGATTGATCTGAACTCCGACATGGGCGAAGGCTTCGGTCCTTACCGGCTCTGTGACGACGAAGCGATGATGAAGATCATATCGTCGGCTAATATTGCCTGTGGTTTTCATGGCGGCGAGCCAGATACCATGGCGCGAATGGTTCGCCTTGCCAAAGAAAATGGCGTTGGCATTGGCGCGCATCCGGGATTGCCTGATAGGGCGGGCTTCGGCCGACGCGAAATGCCCTTTCAGCCGGATGAGTTGAGACAGCAGATGCTCTATCAGCTCGGGGCCTTGATCGCGATTGCCAAAAGCGAAGGCGTCGAAGTCGGGCACTTCAGTTTTCATGCGGCCATGGGCAATATGGTCAATCGCGACCCGGCGCTTGCCGATTTGATGATGAATGCCATTTCTGCCGTTGATCCGAAGCTTGTGGTGTTCGTAACGCCGGACAGCGAAATCGAGAGAGCGGCAAAACGCGCTGGATTGAAGACCCTGGCATTGTTTTTGGCCGATCGCGCCTATGACGCCAAGGGAAGCCTTGTCGCGCGGGGTCTTCCCGGCGCGCTGGTCAAGGATGAACCATCGGTGCGCGCCCGTGTCCGCCGGTTCCTGACCAATAGCACGGTCGAAGCCATCGATGGCACGATCATCACAATGCCGGCTCGCTCCATCCTCGTCCACAGCGATACGCCCGGTTCGCTGGAGCTGGCGCGTATCGTGCGTAGTGAAATCAGCGCCTCCGGCGCAACGCTCGCGCCTGCCGCAGAACTCGCGTCTTAATGGGCCTCTGGTTGGCCCGTTCTCTAAATCTTACTGAAAGATCATGCAGATGCCCTCTACATCAGACCGCCTGAAAAACGTTTCCATCTCCGCTTCCGCCGCCATGACCCAACGCGCCAGAGAGCTCGCCGCGCAGGGTGTCAAGGTGGTCAGCCTCTCCTCAGGTGAACCGGACTTCCCGACGCCTGCTCACGCAATCGAGGCCGCGCACGAAGCAGCCCTTGGCGGGCAGACGAAATATCCACCGATGGATGGCACGCCTGCGCTCAAAGCCGCGATTGCCAGAAAGTTCAAGCGGGACAATAATCTGACATACGATGCCAGCCAGATCATCGTTTCCGCAGGCGGCAAACAGGTAATCTTCAACGCCATGCTTGCAACCTGCAATTCGGGCGACGAGGTCGTTATTCCCACCCCGTCATGGGTCAGCTATGCGGATATCGTCAAATTCGCAGGGGGTGTTCCCGTCGCTGTGCCGTGCGTCGAACAAACCGGTTTCAAACTGCGTGCCGAAGATTTGGAAGCTGCGATTACGCCACGTACGAAGTGGCTCATTCTCAATTTTCCCAACAACCCCACCGGCGCCGCCTGCTCCCGTGCGGAGATGAAAGCAATCGCAGAGGTTATGCTGCGTCATCCCCATGTCTGGATCCTGACTGACGATATTTACGAGCATCTTGTCTATGATGGCTTCGAATTCGGCACAATTGCCGATGTGGAGCCGCGGCTTTATGACCGCGTTCTGACAATGAACGGCGTGTCGAAGGCTTACGCCATGACGGGATGGCGTCTGGGCTATTGCGCCAGCGGCTCGAAGGAACTTATCGCCGCAATAAGCAATGTAAACGGTCAGAACGGCGGCGGCATTGCCACTGTTTCGCAGGCGGCAGCGATTGCAGCGCTGGACGGTCCCCAGGATCTTCTTAAAGAACGCGCCGCTATCTATCGCGACCGTCGCGATTTTGTTCTGAGCAAACTCGGCGAGATTGACGGTTTGCGCTGCCATAAGCCGGAAGGCGCTTTTTACCTCTATCCCAATATGTCTGGGCTTATCGGCAGGACCACCAAAGGCGGACGCAAAATCGAAGGCGATGTGGATTTTGTGATGGCGCTGGTGGATGAGCATCACGTGGCAACGGTACAGGGCGCCGCCTATGGTATGAGCCCATACTTTCGGATTTCCTATGCGACGAGCATGGAGATGTTGAGCGAAGGTTGCGCCCGCATTGCGCAGTTCTGCCAGGATATGCGTTGATCCTGAAAACGATCCTTTGGCTCGGTTGCCGGGCCAAAGGATACTCTAAAGTTTCAATTTTTCCGTCAGTTCCACCAGGATATCCTTGACAGCAAAAGCCGGCTCAGACAGCGAATTCTGGTCGGACATGCAGAGCGACAGTGTTTCTTCGATCCGTGGCGACAGCAGCCGGCAAATAAGTGGTTCGCTCGTTTCCGAGACGATCCGGTTGGCTATCGCTTTTGGCATGATGGTTGCGCCGAGACCACTGGCAACGGCGCGGGCAAGCGTCCTGACGATTTCCACTTCCGCGACGACCTTCAGATTGATCCGGCTGCGGGTAAATGCCGTGTCTACAGCGCGCCTGACAAAATTATACGCGGGTGGCATCAGCATGGGCATGCCATCAAGCGCGGCGATCGGCACCGGTTTTGAATCCGCTTCGATTGCGAAATCGCGATGTGCGACAAGATAAAATTCTTCGCTGAGCATGGGCTCGAATTTTACGCCCTTGATTGGTCCGACGCCGTGGATCAAGGCCAGTTCCAGACGTCCATTCATGATCATCTGGCTATAGGTTTGTCCCACACTTTCCGTCAGGTGGATCAATATCCCCGGATGTCGCTTGCGCGTTTCCGCCAACAGCTCCACGGAAAGCGTTGCAGCGCTGCTGAATGGGACGAGACCGACAGAGACGCGTCCCGCAATTGAGTTACCCGCCGCCGATACGTCAACCTGCGCCTGTTCCATCTGGCGCAATATGATCTGTGCATGGCGGTAAACGGCATGTCCCGCATCCGTCATCGTCACGCCCTGCTGGCTGCGGATGAGCAATTTCTGGCCGAAATGATCTTCAAGCGCGGCTAGTTGCTGGCTGAGTGCCGGTTGCGCCAGATGCAGAATATCTGCGGCGCGCGTGATGCTGCCACTGTCTACGATGACGATGAATGATTTGAGACGTCTTATATCCATGCTTGGCGCAGCTTACAGGCTCGCACGCGTTTTGCAATCTGGGCGCCAGAGCGGAAAGCTCCTGACTGGAACAAGAACATCCCGGAATTCCGTCTCTAATTGCCTGTTTGCGGGTCTCCATAAAACTTACTTATTACTCCAAAAATAATCGGTCTTAGGCAAGCAGGGAAAGCTTCGCTAGTGTTGATGGTAACAAAAAAGGGGATCAGAATGCCATTCTCCGATTACAAGACCGCTTTGGTCACCGGTGCTTCATCCGGTATCGGTGCCGCTGTCGTAGAGCGGTTTTGCCGCGAAAACATTGAAGTCCACGCGGTTGCCCGCAGCGCCGGCGCCCTGAATGAACTCGCCGAACGCACCGGATGCATACCGCACGCGATCGACGTTACCGATCGCGCTGCAATTGCCGATCTTGCAAACAAGGTGCAGTTCGACATTCTCGTGAACAATGCCGGCGTCGACAGGCCGAAGAAGTTCCTTCAGGCTGATGCGGAGGATATCGACCTTTTGATCGATGTGAATCTCCGTGCCGTTCTCCACATCTGCCGGCTGATTGTTCCGGGCATGGTGGAGCGTGATCGCGGGCATGTCGTCAATATCTCGTCCATCGCCGGAAACTATAATTTCGGCGGCAACTCGACCTATCATGCCGTTAAAGCTGGTGTCGCCATGCTTTCGAACCAGTTGAGGCTGGATGCATTCGGCAGACGCGTCCGCGTAACGGAGATCTGCCCCGGCCGCGTGGCGACGGATATCTTCACTCACGTTCACGGCAACGATCCGAGCGTGCGCGAGCGCTTCATCGATGGTTTCGAGTTGCCGAAAGCGGAAGATATTGCCGACGCGATAGCCTTTGCCGTTGCCGCGCCAGTTTCCATGAATATCGGCCATATGGAAATCACCCCGACATTGCAGGTTATGGGCGGACTTCAGACGGCCAAACCGCAGACTGTGGCGCAAGCTGACGCAGCGAAGGAACAAAAGCCGTGAGCGGTTTCGACCTGTCGGCAATCCTGAGCGACCCGCAATATATTGCAATGCTTTGGCACGGATTGCATATGACCTTCGTCATCTTTATCGGGTCATGGTCTCTCGCCATGACGCTCGCGCTGGTCCTGTTATGCGTGCGGTTTTCATCGTCGCGTTTTGCTGATCGCGCCGTGGCGGCCTATGTTTCCTACCACCGCAATGTGCCCACACTCGTGCAATTGATGCTGTGGTACTTCGGGATATTCACGCTCCTGCCTTCAGGTTTGACGGACTGGCTGATCGGTCACAATGCCGAAGCGATCTTTGCCGTGGTGGGTCTTGGTCTCTGTCAGGCAGCCTATTTCAGTGAGGATCTGCGTTCAGGCCTGCGCTCCGTCAGCCCGGGACAGATGGAAGCGGCCAAGGCATTGGGCCACGGTTATCTCTCCGCGATGCGCTTCATCATCATGCCGCAAGGCGTGCGCAATGCCCTGCCGCCGCTCATCAATCACAGTGTCTCCCTGTTCAAGAACAGCAGCCTCGCCCTCATTATCGGCGCTTCCGAATTGACGCATGCCATCAAGGAAATTGAAAATCTCAGCTTCCAGACCTTCGAGATCTATCTTGTCGGAACCGTTCTGTACCTCTTCTTCTCGCTGTTGATCATGGGTGCCGGTGCGTATCTTTCGATGCGCCTTGATCCGGCGTGGAGGGCACGCGGATGATCGGCGACATGATTACCATCGTTCATGACAACTGGTTGCTGCTGCTGATCGGGCAATATCCGAACGGCCCGCTTGGAGGGCTTGCGAACACGATCATCCTGTCTGCCCTTGCCATCGCACTGGCCTTTCCTGTCAGCATCCTTATGGCGATGGCGCGCCTGTCCAAGTGGCGGCTCCTGCGGTGGCCGGTAACGGGGCTGGTCTATGTCACGCGCGGCGTGCCTTTGCTCATGCTCATCCTTTGGAGTTATTTCCTCGTTCCGCTCTGGACCGGCGCAGACGTGCCGAGCTTCGTCATCATGTTGACGACGCTTGTCATCTATCAGGGCGCATTTCTCAGCGAAGTCGTAAGAGCGGGTATTGTCGCTCTTGGTGCGGGGCAGATGGATGCGGCGAGAGCGCTTGGCCACAGCTATCTCGGTGCAATGCGCTTCATCATCTTGCCGCAGGCGCTTTACAACATGATCCCCAGCATGATCTCGACATTCGTCGCCACGATCAAGGATACGACGCTCGGTTACGTCATCAACGTACCCGACCTCACCTTTGCGGCAAGTCAGGTCAATAATCAGCTTCTGACCCAACCATTCCAGGTCTTCCTCATCCTCGCGGTTGTCTACTACGCCATTTGCTGGAGCTTGACGTATCTCGCAAATGCCGTCGAGCGGCGTATCGCCAAACGCCGTGCCGGTGTGGTCGGTCGCCGGCAACAGGCATTGCAGGCGCAGGCAAAAATCATAACGGAGCAGCCATGACAAACACGGCATCATCAACACAGCAGACCATCCGCATTTCCAATGTCTGCAAGAGTTATGGCGACTACGAGGTTTTGAAGAATGTCGACGCCGAAGTCGCGCGGGGCGAGGTTATCGTCATCTGCGGCCCTTCCGGCTCCGGCAAATCCACATTGATCCGTACCGTCAATCGTCTCGAAGAGATCAACAGCGGATCCATCACGCTCGATGGGCAGGATATTCACGCGGCAACCAAGACAAAGGAACTCAATCTTCTGCGCAGCAGAGTTGGTTTTGTGTTCCAGAATTTCAATCTCTTCCCGCACCTGTCCGTTGTCGAAAATGTCACGATTTCCCCGATCCGGGTGAAAGGCGTCGCACCTGATGTTGCCCGCCAGAAAGCTTTGAAGCTTCTGGATCGGGTAGGCCTCTCCGACAAGGCCGGGGCCTATCCGGGGCAATTGTCCGGTGGTCAGCAGCAGCGCGTGGCAATTGCGCGTGCGCTGGCCATGGAGCCGCCCGTCATGTTGTTCGATGAACCGACAAGCGCTCTCGACCCGGAAATGGTTGGAGAGGTGCTGGCCGTCATGAAGGGGCTCGCGGCAGAGGGCATGACCATGCTTTGCGTGACCCACGAAATGGGCTTTGCCCGTGAAGTTGCCGACCGCATCTGGTTCATCGACGCCGGCGAAATTCTCGAAAAAGCGACGCCGGAAGAGTTTTTTACAGCACCACGCCATCCGCGCGCGCAGCGGTTCCTTTCCGATCTGCGCCACTGATACCAATCAATCATAAGAGGAGAACTGACCATGAACTGGAAATGCCTGACACTTACCGTTGCACTGGCTGGAACCGCTCTCGCGTCACCAGCGGCGGCTGATCAACTCGATACGATCATGGCGAACAAGGTGCTTCGTTGCGCAACCTTTGCTGATGTCGTGCCATTCGCGGCACCCGATCCGAAGACCCGTGAAATGGCCGGTTTTGACGTTGATCTTTGCAACGCGATCGCCAAGGAACTGGGCGTGAAGGCCGAAGTCAAACCGGTGTCGGTGGAAGCCCGTGTGCCGGAAGTCAAGCTTGGCCGCGTCGATATCACTGTCGCCAATCTCGCCTACACACAAAGCCGCGCCGAGCAGATTCAGTTCAGCGATCCCTATTATCTCGCCAAGGAAATGCTCATCGTGCCGGTTGATGATGCCGGCAAGAAGAAGTCGGATTACGAAGGCCAGCGTGTCGCCTCCACCAAGGGCTCGACCTCTGAAATGTCTATCAAGCTCAACAAGTCCGAGCCGCTGACCTTCCAGGATACTGCCTCTGCCTATCTTGCCGTTCAGCAGGGCAAGGCGCGGGGTATGGTGGCCAACACCATGACCACCACCAAGTTCGTCAATGAATCGAAGATCAAGGGCAAACCGATGCGCATGATCGAGGAGCCGATGCTCTATCAGCCGATCGGTGTCGGCATGGCAAAGGACAATCCTGCCCTCACAGCGAAAATCAATGAAGTGCTGCGCACACTCGACGCCTCCGGCGAGATAAACAAAATCTGGGACAAGTGGCTTGGCCCGAATACCGAATACAAAATGACCCGTACGGACAAGGTCGTCCCGCTCTCCGAGCTGAAATTCGACCCGATCCCCTGATCCCGCCTGGCTTCAAGCCACGGCAACGATTGACACATGACAATTAAACTCAATGCGAGTGGCGGGACGTTCCCGCCGCCAGCCTTACCGTGGGAGGTTTTATGATCCACATTAAAGATATAGCAGAACGGCCAAGCAAGGCAGACATCGAAGCCCTTTCGAAGTTTTCGCCGGCAACCATCCACGAGGCACAGGGTCGCAGGGGCGCACTTTCCTCCCGCATCAAGCCTGTCGATTACCGCATGAAACTGTGTGGTCCCGCTTTTACCGTCAAATGCGCGCCGCGTGACAACATCATGTTGCAGCTGGCCATTAATTACGCCAAGCCCGGCGACATCATCGTGGTTTCAGCTGGTGAGTACGAAGAGGCTGGTTCCTTTGGCGACGTGCTGGCAAATGCCTGCCTTGCAAAGGGGATCGGTGGTCTGGTGACGGATACCGGTGTGCGTGACACCTTGCAGCTTCGAGACCTTGGCTTCCCTGTGTTCTCGTTCAGCGTCTGCATCAAGGGTACCGTCAAGGAAACGATTGCCGCAGTAAACGATACGATCATCATTGGCGATGAGATCGTCAATCCCGGCGACATCATTGTTGGCGATGCGGACGGTTTGGTGGTTGTGCGTCGTGCTGACGCTCAGGAATCGGCACGTCTTTCGCAAATTCGCGAAGATGCTGAAGCGGGCTTCATTGAAGCTTACAAGCAGGGCAAATCCGTTATCGAGGTTAGCAATCTGGAGCCCGTCCTGAAGGCAAAGGGGCTTGTCGTCGATATCTGATTTTTGCGTGGTGCAGCGAGGCGCGTTTGGCGTTTTTGGACTTTTAAAACCGTCGCAACCATAGCTACAATCAATGCAAACAAAAGCCCTTCCCCCGTGGAGGGCTTTTGGCTTCACGTCTGACGAGACCATCGAACTCCAGGAAGCCCCAAGGGCGGCCCTTCTTGCGCGCTGCGTGTCCAAGGATCCAGTACCGGCGGATCGCGGTTTTTTATGCGTTCCGAGCTATGAAGATGCGTCCGATCGTGTTGAGCAGAATCTGCGCAGCCAGAATGGCGGTGGAGCCGGTGTGATCGTAATCAGGCGCGACCTCGACCAGATCAATGCCGACGATCTCGCCACGCTTCGCAAGACCTGCAATCAGTTCCAGTACCTCGTAATAGATGAAGCCGCCATGGCTCGGGGTCCCGGTTCCTGGCGCGATGGACGGGTCGAAGCCATCGATATCGATCGAAAGATAATAGCGCTTGCCCGCGGGGATGCGCTCCACTACGGCGTCCACGCCGAGTTTGCGGATCTGGCGCACGGAGAGAATATCCGAGCCCTGGGAGCGGGCATAGTCGTATCCTTCCTTTGCGGTGGAGGAGACGTTGCGGATACCGAGCTGGGTCATTCCGGTGACCCACGGTTTTTCCGAGGCGCGGCGCATGGGGCTGCCATGTCCGAAGCGGACGCCGTGACGCTCATCGACGAAATCCAGATGCGCGTCGATCTGCACCAAATGGATCGGCTCCTGATCGCTGAAGGCATTGATGCAGGGGATGTTGATGGAGTGGTCTCCGCCAAGCACTACAGGCAAGGCGCCGGCTTTAAGGATTTTGCGGACGCCGAACTCGATATTCGCGTGGCTGTTCACCGTATCGGTATGAACAATGTCGGCGTCGCCTATATCGACGATCTTCACGCCTTCCAGATATGTGACGTCGTCCTCGTGATCGTAGGCGCCCGCGTGGCCGAAGGAAAACAGGGTGGAGGCCTCACGGATGCTGCGCGGCCCGAAGCGGGCGCCGGGGCGCCATTGCGTCCCAAAATCGAACGGGGCACCGACAACCGCTACATCCGCGTCGATCGCGTCCCAGTTTTCGACGTAGGGACTTTTGGCAAAGGTGGAAATACCGACGAATGGCAGGTTCAATCGTCCGCCGTCATAGCCGTGGGCAGTCATGGAGATGTCCTTTCAGATATCAAAGTGCGCGCTCGCGCCAGGTTTGCAGAAATTGTGAAAGGCGTTCGCTCTTCGGATTACTGAAAAGCGTCTGCGGCGCGCCTTCCTCGACGATCTCGCCGTCATCCATGAAGACGACACGGTTGGCCGCATGCGCGGCAAAACCCATTTCGTGCGTGACGATGACCATGGTCATTCCTTCCGCCGCGAGCGTCTTCATGACGGAAAGCACTTCACCGACAAGTTCGGGATCGAGTGCGGAGGTCGGTTCGTCGAACAGCATGGCGCGGGGGTTCACCGCCAGTGCGCGGGCGATGGCGACGCGTTGCTTCTGCCCACCAGACAGGCCGTCGGGTCGGCGGTCAGCGAAAGCGGCAAGCCCGACTTTATCCAGCATGGCGCGGCCGCGCTTTATCGCTTCGGCCTGGGGAAGACCATGGACGAGCCTGAGCGCCAATGTCACGTTTTTGATGACGCTCATATGCGGCCACAGATGAAAGTGCTGAAAGACCATTCCAAGCGGGCGGCGCGTCTCTGCCAGTTCTTTCGGACCGGCGCGTTCGCGGCCAAGCGGGGTTTCACGCCAGCCGATCAGGCGGCCGAAGACATCGACATCACCCGCGTCATAGGGATCGAGAAATGCAAGCGAGCGCAGAAGCGTGCTCTTGCCCGATCCCGAAGGTCCGATGATGCACAGGACATCACCCATATGAATGTCGAGATCGATGCCTTTCAGAACGGTCTTGTCACCGAACCTTTTCTCCAGGCCGCGCGCGGAAATAACAACTGTTCGTTCGCTCATGTCAGGAGCCTTCGGTGGAAAGGCGGCGTTCGAGATAGAGGCCGAGCCGCGACAGGATTTCGACGATTGCCCAGTAGAGCAGGGCAATGGTGAGATAAGGGGTTACGACCGCGAAGGTGATCGAGCTGATCGTACCGGCGACCTTGGTCAGCTCGCTGAGCGTGATGACGGACAGAACGGCGGATTCCTTGACGAGATTAATGGCCTGGCCGACGGAAGCCGGCAGCGTCAGTGCCAGCGCCTGCGGCATCTGGATGTGGAGAAAGGTGTCGCCGGAGGTAATGCCCAGCATTCCCGCCGCTTCGATCTCGCCTCTTGGAACGGCATTGAAACCGGCGCGGAAAATCTCCGCAAAGGGGCCAGCGCCATAGAGGCCGAGACCGACGATGCCGGCGGCATAGGGGCTGAGGATCAGCCCCAATTGCGGGCCGCCATAATAGAAAAGAAACAGGATCAGCGCGAGCGGCGCGCCGCGGGCAAACTCCACATAAAGCCTTACCGGCAGGGAGATGGCCATGTACCGCGACCGTAGCGCCGCAGCCAGCACGATACCGATGATGACGGCCAGCGCGATACCCGCAATGGAAACTGTCAGTGTTGTGAACAACCCGGCCGCATAGAGAGGAATATCGTTCAGGAAGCCGGAAATCATCGCGTCGCTCCCTTTGTCAGGTGGCGTTCGACAAGGAGGCCTATTCCCGCAAGCAGCGCTCCAACCGCGACATAAAGCAGGAGAGCCGAGAGATAGGCGTCGAGTGGCCGGAAGGTGGTTGCTGCATATTGCTGGGCACGGCGCGTCAAGTCGGTGACGGCGATGACCGAAACGAGTGAGGAGTTCTTCACGAGAGCCTGTATCTCGCCGACAAGTGCCGGCAACATGGTTCTGAAGGCCTGAGGCACTTCAATGTGCAGGAATGTACGACCTGCGGAAAGGCCGAGCATGGCGGCGGCTTCCCGTTCTCCCTTTGGAATGGATTGCAGGCCTGCCCTGTATATCTCCGACTGGAAGGCGGCTGTGTTTAGCGCCAGCGCCAAAGTTGCGGCAGCAACCGGCGTCAGATCCAGCCCCAGAAGTGGCAGGACGTAGAAGACGATCAGCAGCTGGACTAGAATGGGCGTGCCTCGCCAGAAGGAGATGTAGAGACCGGATGCCAGGCGGGGCAGGCGGCCGCTGCGACCGCAGGCCGCGAGGAGAAGGGCCAGCGGCGCTCCCAGAAGAAGCGCCGAAAGGCTGACGGTCAGCGTGGTGAAGAGGCCGTCCACAAGAACCGGCCAGATGGCAAAAGATATCTTGTCCATGACCGGTTCGACCTGCCGGTCACTCAGTCGCCGGCAGAGTGGCGGGAAGCTCCATCTGCGCGCCGAACCATTTCTTCTGGAATTCGGCCAGTTTGCCGGATGCATTGAGCTTTGCCAATTCACTGTCCATGAAGGCATTTAGCGTCGCACTGTCAGTATCGTTGCGGCCCGCCCATGAGAAATAGGTCTTCGGTCCGAAGGTCGGCAGAACGACTTCAAAAGCATCCGGCCGCTGGCGTGCAGCTTCCAGAAGGTTTGGAAGCGAGTTGACGACGGCGCGCAGGCGCCCGGCACCGAGGTCGGCATAAGCTTCCGAGAAATCCGTGTAGCTGGAGACCGTCGTGGCATCCTTGCCGGCCGCCTTCAGTTCGGCGGAAAACGTCTCAAGCGCCTTGAGCTGCGCGGAGCCCGCCTGCGAGCCGACGGGCTTACCCGCGATATCTTCCGGCTTGGAGATCTCGGCATCGCCCTTGCGTTTCAGGATTGCCATCGTCGCATCGGCAACGGGTGCTGAGAGCTTGTAGGCCTTCATGCGTTCCGGCGTCACGGTGACCGAGGTCACGACATAATCGAAGCGGCTGGCGGCAAGGCCTGGCAGGATGCCCTGCCAGGGCAGATCGAGACGCTTCAGCTCAACGCCCGGCAAGGCTTTCATGACTTCTTGCATGATGTCAGCGGAATAACCGACGATCTTGCCGTCCTCGACAAATTCGAACGGCGCAAACCGGGCCTCGGTTGCGACAGTGAAAACCTTATCGGCCTTGATCTTTTCCAGAAGATCGGCGGCATGGGCGGATGCGCCGAGGCTGACGGCGAAGACTGCGCAGAGCGTGAGAGATTTCAGAGTGGGCAGGTTTTGCATGGTTTCGTTCCCTTATTGGTTTGTGATTGGGGAGGAGGAAACCATGGACATTATTCCAGAAAAATAGGAAACTGATGGAGTTTATATTTGTAAAATTGATGTAACGGTCCCCATGCAGCTCGCGCAATCCGACCTTCGTTCTCTCGCCGTCTTCCGCGCCGTCGTGGAGCACAAGAGTTTTCTCGGCGCGCAAATCACGCTCGGGCTGAGCCAGTCCGCTGTCAGTTTCCATATCAAGGCGCTGGAAGACAGGCTCGGTTTCAAGCTGTGTCGGCGAGGGCGATCCGGTTTTGAATTGACGGATCGCGGCGCGCTCGTACATGAGCGTTCGAAAGTGCTGTTCCTGGCGCTGAACGCCTTCGAAAGCGATATCGGTACGCTCAAGAACCGTATTACCGGTACGTTGCGACTGGGACTTGTGGACAACACGATTACCGATCACGACCTGCCCATTCACCGGATCATCGCCCGCATCAGCGAAAAGGCACCGGAAGCACGTATCGAGCTGGTGATCGACACGCCGGACGCCCTGTTGTCGGAAATTGCCAATGGCGGCCTGGACATCGCACTTTTACCGGAAACGCTGCCGTATCAGGGCCTGAAGCTTTCGCGCTTCAGGGAAGAGGCGCATTCACTGTATTGCGCGAAGGGACACCAGCTCTTTCATCTTCCCGATGCCGAACTTTCCGTCGAGCGCATCGAATCCTTCGATTTTGTCGTGCGGCCCTATGCCAATATGCGTGAGCTGCAATATTTTCCGCAGGCACGGGCGCGCGCTTCGGCCTCCAACATGGAGGCGCAGGCGATGTTCGTGATGTCCGGCCACTATGTTGGGTATCTGCCTGATCATTATGCGGATGATTGGGTCCAGAAAGGAATTTTCCGGCCGTTGATGGCAGCAAAGACCCGTATCCAGTCCACCTTCGTTATTGCCACGCGGTCCGCTGAAAAGCCTTCGACGGTGCTCGATTTCTTCATTCGCGAACTCGCCGGTTTCGCATCAGAGGCGTTTCACAAGAACGCGCGCAAGGCGTAGAGCATACGCCGCTCATAGCCCCGTCGCCGCGAACGCCTACGTATGTTCCAGAGGGGCAAGTGTGATCTCGGGAAGAAATTGCCTTGCCGATGGCATCGCCGTTCGCTATCCATACTTCAATAATTCAAGGATTATTGAAGTATGGATCAGCATCAGGCTCTTTCGGCATTTGCTGCCCTCTCTCAGGAGACGCGCCTCGCGATCGTTCGAGCACTTGTCGTTGCCGGTCCTGACGGACTGGCCGCCGGTGCAATCGCCGAGCGCATGGGCGTCTCGGCGACGAACGTGTCGTTTCATCTCAAGGAACTGGAGCGGTCTGGCCTGGTCTCGCAACGACGAATATCGAGGTCTATCCTTTACAGCGCCAGCTACGACACTTTGGCCGAGCTTGTGAAATTCCTGGTAGAAGACTGTTGTGCCGAACATCCGGCGATTCTGGAGAATGTCGAGCGAAGCGATGGATGCGCCAGTCCGGCCGGCACTTCCTCCGATGGGGGCAATGTCGTTGCATAATTCGAAAGTACCTGCTGGCATCGTCTCAGCGCTTGGCCTCACGCAGATCATCGGTTACGGCACTCTCTATTACAGTTTCAGTATTCTTGCCCCCGGCATGGCGGAAGACCTCGACCTGACATTGGCGGAGGTATTTGGCGTCTTCTCGGTGTCGCTTTTCATCGGAGGTCTGTCGGCAACCTATATCGGCAGGCAGATGGATAGGATCGGAGCCGCCACGGTGATGACGGTCGGCTCAGGCCTTGCGGCCTTGATGCTGTCGCTCTGTGCCTGGTCACCGTCAGTCGCAATCTTCGCCGTTGCCATCATCCTGCTCGAGGTATCGTCCGGAATGGTGCAGTATCAGGCCGCATTCGCGACGCTGGTCGAAAGCGATCCCAGAACCGCATCCAGGAGCATCACCTACCTCACGCTGATCGGTGGGTTCGCATCGACGATCTTCTGGCCGATCTCGGCCGCGCTTTCCGAATGGATGTCGTGGCGTGAGATCTATCTGGTCTTTGCAGCGCTGAATCTGTTCCTTTGCATGCCTCTACACGTCTGGATCATGCGCGTCGGCAAGACCGGACCGAATGCGGATGCGGCCGTCCCTCGCGAAGCCATAATCGGAGCAATCCCCCACGATGCGCGCCGCCGAAGCATGATCATGGTGTCGTTCGCCTTCGCGCTTCTCGGATTTTCGCTTGCCGCGATCCTCGCGCACATGGTGCCGATGCTCGGTTCCATCGGGCTAGGTGGCGCGGCAGTAGTTATAGGATCTCTGTTCGGTCCGGCACAGGTCGCAAGCCGCCTGATCAACATGGTCTTCGGAAAGAACCTGTCGCCGCCAGCGCTCGCCGTCCTGTCGGCGGTGCTGATCGTGTTCGGCATCCTGATCTTGCTGGCAACGCGAGACTGGCTACCGGGGGCAGTCGCGTTCGCAATCTGCCTCGGGCTTGGGTCAGGCATCAACAGCATCGCGCAGGGCAGCCTGCCACTCTATCTGTTCGGATCGGAAGGGTATGGCGCGATCACGGGCAAGATGGCGGCAGCTCGACTGGCGCTCGGAGCCGGGGCACCCTTCGCGTTCGCGGCGTCCATGGAAAACTTTGGCCTGAGCCTGTCACTCATTGGAAACGCATGTCTCGGCGCGGTCAGCATCACGGCATTCGTTGCGGTGGCAGCATCCTGTCGGCGGCCAGCCACCGCAACAACCTAGGTCGTCAGATCGATTTCAGGGAGACCCGCTTCTCCAACTCGACCGCTTCTTCCTTCCGCTCGCTGTAGCGGTCGGTCAAATAGGCCGAGGCATCGCGGGTCATGATGGTGAACTTCACCAGCTCCTCGCAGACATCTACCACCCGGTCGTAATAGGGAGACGGCTTCATCCGTCCGCTAGCATCGAACTCCTGATACGCCCTTGCGACCGACGATTGGTTGGGGATGGTGATCATCCGCATCCATCGCCCGAGGATACGCATCTGGTTCACGGCATTGAAGGACTGGCTGCCGCCGGAAACCTCCATGACGGCGAGCGTCTTGCCCTGTGTCGGGCGAACAGATCCGAGTGAGAGAGGAATCCAGTCGATCTGCGACTTCATGATGCCGGTCATCGCGCCGTGGCGCTCGGGGCTTACCCAAACCTGCCCTTCCGACCATTGCGAGAGCTCACGCAATTCCTGCACCTTCGGGTGGCTCACCGGTGCTTCGTCGGGCAAAGGCAGGCCCTTCGGATCGAATATCCGAACTTCGCATCCAAGCCGTTCGAGCAGCCGCCCTGCTTCGAAGGCAAGCAAACGACTGTAGGATACCTCGCGTAGCGAACCGTAGAGGATCAGAATGCGGGGCTTATGTGTCGAAAAGGCCGGACGCAGAGCATCGAGATCAATCGCGTGCAGGTGCTGGCCCTCAAGTGCGGGGAATGTGTCAGGCAATGCGCTTTCCTTCATCATCGAGGACCTGTTCGCCGTCTTCTTTGGTAAACGGCCCCTTGAATGCGTCTGCCGGAAGTATATCCAGAACCACTTCCGAGGGGCGCGACAACCGCGTACCCATCGGGGTGATGACGAATGGCCGGTTGATCAGGATTGGCGTCTCGAGCATGGCATCGATCAACTGGTCATCGGTCAGTTCAGGATATCCAAGCCCAAGCACCGTATAGGGCGTGCCCTTCTCGCGGATCGCCTCGCGGACGGTCAGCCCGGCGTCGGCGATCATCTTGACGAGTTGCTCGCGGCTCGGCGGGGTTTTCAGATACTCGATCACAGTGGGTTGAATACCGGCGTGCTCAATGAGTGCGAGGGTGTTGCGCGAAGTGCCGCAATCCGGGTTGTGATAGATGGTGACGTCCATGCTCATTGCCTTTCGGTAATTGTGTTTCGGGAAACGGCTGGGGCCGCCTCGTACCAATCCTTCGAGCGGTTCACGATCCAGACGACCGAGAGCATGACCGGAACCTCGATGAGGACACCGACAACGGTTGCCAGTGCTGCGCCTGATTGAAAACCGAACAGGCTGATAGCGGCCGCAACTGCGAGTTCGAAGAAATTGCTTGCACCGATCAGTGCCGACGGACCGGCAATGCAGTGCCGTTCGCCGCTCATCCGGTTCAGAAGATAGGCGAGCCCGGAGTTCAGATAGACCTGGATAAGGATGGGGATTGCAAGCAAGCCAATAACGGCCGGTTGGGCGATAATCTGCTCGCCCTGGAAGGCGAAGAGAAGAACCAGTGTTGCAAGCAGCGCTAGCAGCGAAATCGGCTGCAGCCTTGCGAGAATGCGATCGAGCATCCGTGACGTTCCGTCCGCCATGAGCCGGTGCCGGATGAACTGCGCGAGGAAGACGGGCACGACGATATAGAGGGCAACGGAGAGGACGAGCGTGTCCCATGGAACGGTGATTGCGGACAGGCCAAGCAAAAGGCCGACAATGGGAGCAAAGGCGATGACCATGATCGCATCGTTGAGTGCGACCTGCGAGAGCGTGAATAGTGGTTCGCCGCGTGTCAGGTTAGACCACACAAAGACCATGGCAGTGCAGGGCGCTGCGGCAAGAATGATCAGTCCCGCAATATAGGAGTCGATCTGGTCAGCGGGAAGATAGGGGCGGAACAGCCAGCCGATGAAGAGCCAGCCCAGCAACGCCATCGAGAACGGCTTGACGGCCCAGTTGATGAACAGCGTGACGCCGATACCCCGCCAGTAGGTGCCGACCTGCGTGAGAGAGCGGAAATCGATCTTCAGAAGCATCGGAATGATCATCAGCCAGATCAGGATTGCGACCGGGATATTCACCTTGGCAATCTCGGCCGCGCCAATGAGCTGGAAGACGCCGGGCAGCAAATGGCCGAGGGCGACACCGACGATGATGCACAGAAACACCCAGACGGTTAGGTAACGTTCAAATGTGGACATCAGGCGGACTTTCCCGCGTGTGGAGTGCAGCAGGGCGTCAACTCGGCGATCAGCGGAGCGCAAAGCTCTGCCGATCCACCACAACAATCTTTCAGGAGAAACAGCGTCATGTCGCGAAGCTGTTCTATCTGCGCGCGATACATGATGATTCTGCTCTGGCGTTGCGATGATACGAGGCCCGCGCGTGACAGAACATTCAGATGCGCGGACATGGTGTTTTGCGGCACCACCAGCGCGCGCGCGATGTCACCCGCCGGCAAGCCTTCCGGTGCGTGCCGCACAAGAAGCCGAAAAGTTTCGAGACGGGTTGGCTGGGCAAGCGCCGCCAAAGCGAGAATAGCTTGTTCTTGTTCCATATATCCAGATTAATGGAAATATAGGCATAGTCAATGTGTTTTTGCGGGTGTTACCAAACACCACAAACTCCAGGGGATCATTTTACGACTATCGACAGAAACCCATTTCGGGCCGGTTTTTAGTGCGAAAAAGTCGTCGGCCCAGTCGCTTCGGCGACTTGGTATTATTGTACATGCGAGTCCGCCTGCATGAGTGGGACGCTACCCATGCAGGCTTGCTTCAAGGCATTGCGGACGAAACCGGCAAGCGTTCTGTTCGGCTCACGCGCCCGAACGGTCTCTCTGTTCGCGCCATACGGCGAAAGCTTTCTGGTGTTCGTCCTTCGTGCAGGGATAAAGACCGATGATGGTTGCGCCGCCCTTCACCTGTTCGACCACGAAATCCTCGTAAGCGGTCATTTCCACCGCTTCTGTCGCGATTTCGTCGGCAATTCCGGCGGGGATGACGATGACGCAATCCGCATCACCGACAATGATATCCCCGGGGAAAATCGGGGCATCGCCGCAGCCGATGGGGCCGTTGATTTCAATTGCTTCGTGTTTCGTGAGGTTTGTAGGGCTGGATGGTCGGGTGTGGTAGGCTGGAATATCCAGCTCCGCAATCGTCGCAGCATCGCGGAAACCGCCATCCGTAACGACGCCGGCAGCACCGCGCACCATCAGGCGGGTGATAAGAATATCACCAGCGGATGCGGCGCTCGGGTCTTTGCGGCTGTCCATGACCAGTACGTGGCCGGGCGGGCAGGTCTCAATGGCGACGCGCTGGGGATGTGCTGGGTTGCGGAATTCCACCAGCTGGTTGCGGTCTTCGCGGGCGGGCATGTAACGCAGCGTGAATGCAGGCCCGACCATGTTCGCGCCCTTGTGGCCAAGCGGGTGGACGCCCTGAATGACCTGGTTGCGCAGGCCGCGCTTGTAGAGTGCGGTTGCGAGGGTGGCGACGGAAACCGTCATCAATTTTTCCCTGGTTTCTGTATTCATCTTATTCTCCTCGAATAGCGTGAGTGTCTGCACATCAGTTTTTGTGGATCGGTTCGTCTATGAAAACGCCGCCCTGGTATTTCGCGATTGCGGCATCCGGATCAGGGCGAGGGACATCCCGTTCGATATCGGCCCGGAAGCGTGCGGCATTATCCCGCCGCTGCCAGCCGAGAAAATCGACGTGGGAATTATCCCACCAGCTGTCGTCATTGGCAGAGACGCCCCAGATGACCAGGCAACCGAGTTTTGGCGCGTGAAATACGGCCTCTACCAGGGAGACCAGATCGTCATGGCTGAGCCAGGTGGATAACATGCGCCAGTTGGTGGGCTTCTCTTCGCAGGAGCCAATGCGGACGATGGCCGTTTCCTGTCCGAATTTGGAATGGTAGAGGCTCGCCATTGCCTCGCCGAAAATCTTCGAGACGCCGTAAAGGCCATCCGGCAAAAACGGCGTCTGCGGCGATAGCTGCTCACCCTGCGGATAATATCCGATGGTGTGGTTGCTGGAGGCAAACAGGATGCGTGGCATGCCAGCAAGCCTTGCTGCCTCGTAAAGATTATAGACACCGCGCAGATTGGCGGCCTCGATGGGATCGTAAGCCTTTTCGACGGAGATGCCGCCGAGATGGACGATGCCGTCGCAATCCTTGACCAGCGTATGGACGGCGCCACCGTCCTCCAGAGAGCAGCGGATGATCTCTTCATTCGCTGCCGCCGCACCCATATCAACCACATCCGAAAGGCGGATGATCTCCGCGAGATGGCCGAGCCTGCCGCGCAACATGCTGCCCAGCTTGCCGCCGGCGCCCGTAATCAGCAAACGTTTCATCATTTTGCGCGCTCCCGTCTCAGAATATGTCGGGTTCGCCAGCTGTGCGGCCGAAATCCGTCTGCAGGAAATCGAAATCGCATCCGGCATCCGCCTGGGTAACGTGTTTCGAGAAGATGTAGCCATAACCACGCTCGTAACGCGGCGGCGGCGCCTGCCATGCGGCCCGACGCTGGGCGATCTCCTCTTCGCTGACCAGCATGTCGAGACGGCGCTGGGGCAGATCGAGCCGCACGATATCGCCGGTCTTCAGCAGGGCAAGTGGACCGCCGACGAAGCTTTCCGGCGCGACATGAAGAACGCAGGCGCCATAGGAGGTGCCGGACATGCGGGCATCGGAAATGCGCACCATATCGCGGTGACCCTTCTTGATCAGCGCCTTGGGGATGGGCAACATGCCCCATTCGGGAAAGCCTGGGCCGCCAAGCGGGCCCGCATTACGCAGAACCAGAACGTGATCGGGCGTCACATCCAGATTTTCATCGTCGATCGCCGCCTTCATCTCAGGGTAGCTATCGAAGACCAGCGCCGGACCTTCATGGAAATGGAGTTTCGGATCGCAGGCGGCGGGCTTGATCACAGCACCATCCGGGCAGAGATTGCCGCGTAGAACGGCAAGCGATCCTTCAGCGTAAACAGGGTTATCCAGCGAGCGGATGACGTCGTCATTATAGACCCGCGCGCCTTCGAGGTTTTCGCCCATGCTGCGGCCGGTGACGGTGAGCACGGAACAGTCTAGACGGCTTTCGATCTGCTTCATCAGGGCTCGCAGACCGCCCGCATAGTAAAAATCCTCCATCAGGTAATCTTTGCCGGAGGGGCGAACATTGGCGATAAGCGGCGTCACGCGGCCGAGTTCGTCCAGCTCGTCCAGCGTCATCGGCACACCGGCGCGGCGCGCCATGGCAATCAGATGCACGACGGCATTGGTGGAACAACCGGTCGCCATGGCAACGATGGCCGCATTCCGAAACGCGGGCGCAGTCAGAATACGATCCGGGGTCAGCTCCTCGGCCACCATTTCCACAATGCGACGGCCACAGCCTGCCGACATGCGTTGGTGTTCGGCGTCCACCGCCGGGATGGAGGAAGCGCCGGGCAAAGTGAGACCGAGCGCATCGGTGATTGCCGTCATGGTCGATGCCGTACCCATGGTCATGCAGACGCCGGCGGAGCGGGCAATGCCGCCCTGCACGCCGCGCCATTCTTCATCGGTCACGTTACCGGCCCGGCGCTCGTCCCAGTATTTCCAGGCATCGGAGCCGGAGCCCAGCACCTTGCCGGCATAGTTGCCGCGCAGCATCGGCCCGGCCGGAAGATAGATCATCGGCACGCCGGCCGAGATCGCTCCCATGACGAGGCCGGGGGTGGTCTTGTCGCAACCACCCATCAGCACCACGCCATCCAGCGGATGCGAACGGATCATTTCCTCCGTCTCCATGGCGAGCATGTTGCGATAGAGCATGGAGGTCGGCTTGGTGAAACTCTCATCGACCGAAAGCGAGGGCATCTCGACCGGGAAGCCACCTGCCTGTAGAACGCCGCGCTTCACATCCTTCACACGTTCGGGAAAATGCGAGTGACAGGTATTCAGCTCCGACCAAGTGTTGAGAATGCCGATGACGGGCTTGCCGGCAAAATCCTCCTCCGAATAGCCAAGCTGCATCATGCGTGAGCGGTGGCCGAAACTGCGCAGATCGTCGGGCGCGAACCAGCGGGAGGAACGGAGTTTTTTGTCGGTCATGTCAAAGGTCCTGCTTTACGGGGGCGTGGCGACGGAGGCTTAGTCCTGCTTCAGCGTAAGCCCGCTTTTCGTATCGAAGAGGTGGATATGTTGGAGCGGCGCCGACATGCGGATGACTTCGCCAGCTGATGTCGATGTCTGCCCCGCAAGATGCAGGGTGACGTGGCTGCCGTCACCGAGGTTGCCATAGAGATAGGATTCCCCGCCGAGCTGCTCTGCCGTGCGCACGGACATGGTCACCGCACCATCCGGTGTGGGCTGCACATGGTTGGGGCGAATGCCGAGCGTGACCCTCTGGCCGGGTGCGTAGGAAAAGCCGCTCTGCGGCAACGGGATCAATTCGCCGGTCGCGATTTTAAGGGACGGCTGACCTTCTGCTACTACTTCGCCGGCGAAGAAGTTCATCTTCGGCGAACCGATGAAGCCTGCTACGAAAAGGTTTGCGGGGCGATTATAAAGATCGAGGGGAACGCCGAACTGCTCGAGCTTTCCGGCGCGCAGCACGGCAATCTTGTCGGCCATCGTCATGGCCTCCACCTGATCGTGGGTCACATAGATCATGGTATTGCCAAGACGCCGATGCAGGCTGGAAATCTCGCCGCGCATATCCACGCGCAGTTCCGCATCGAGGTTCGACAGCGGCTCGTCAAACAGGAAAACCCGCGGTTCGCGCACGACAGCGCGACCGATCGCGACGCGCTGTCGCTGGCCGCCCGACAGATCCTTCGGCCGCCGCTCAAGCAGCTGGTCGATCTGCAGCATCTTGGACACCTGTGAGACCTTCTCGACGATGTCTTTTTTCGGAGTGCCGATGTTTTCCAGGCCGAAGGACAGGTTTTCCCGGACCGTCATATGCGGGTAGAGCGCGTAGGACTGGAACACCATGGCAAGCCCGCGATCGGCAGCCGGAACCGCGTTCACCACATCGCCGCCGATGACGATATCGCCGCCGCTCAGCTCTTCAAGACCGGAGATCATGCGCAGCAGCGTCGATTTTCCGCAACCGGACGGGCCGACGAAAACACAGAACTCGCCGTGCTTGATATCGAGATCGATACCCTTGATGACGTCGAGGGCGCCATATGTTTTTTTGACCTGACGAAGCTCTATACTTGCCATTGTGTCATTCCCTCCCTTGAGGATCATTTTCCGCCGGTCGATGCGATGCCGGTGGCGATATATTTTTGCAGGAACATGAAGACCAGCGCGATTGGCGCCAATGTCAGCACCGTCATGGCCAGCAGATTGCTCCACTCTGTCGTCATTTCGCCCTGGAAGGAGTTGAGCGCCAGTTGCAGGGTGAAATTGTCGTTACGCGTCAGCACGATAAGCGGCCACAGGAAGTCGTTCCAACGCCACATGATGGCGAGGATGGCCAATACCGCGAGCGCCGGTGCAGACAGCGGCAGGATGATGCGCCAGTAGATTTTCCATTCGCTGGCCTTGTCCATGCGTGCCGCATCGAGGATTTCATCCGGGATGGTCAGCATGTATTGGCGCAGCAGAAATACCCCTGTCGGTGTGGCCGCTCCTGGAATGATCACACCCCACAGGCTGTTGATCATGCCGAGCTGGCTGGTGATGAGAAAAAGCGGAACGAGCACGACGGTCTGCGGGATCATCAACGTTCCGACGACGAGTGCCAGAACCACGCCTCTGCCCTTGAAGCTGTATTTCGACAGTGCAAAGGCCGCCATGGAGTTCACGATCAGCATGATGACGGTCGACGTCACGGTGATGAAGGTCGAGTTCCAGAAATAAAGCGGAAAGTTGAAGCGCTGGAAAAGCTCGGTGTAGTTCTCCGTCGCCAGTGCAACCTTCTCGGCCGGGCGCAGCTCGTTGAACGGCATCTTCATGACTTCGCCGGGCTTTGCCGGATCCACCACCTGGGCGACGAGCCCGACGCGCCTGATCATGCCGAGCTTGCGGCCTTCCTTGTCGACAAAGGCCGGCAAAGGTGCGGCCTGACCGTCAATGACCACCGTTTCCTGCGCATAGGGAAGCAGGCGCGGCGGAAACCGCTGGAGGTCGGCTTCCGTCTTGAAGGAGGAGAGAACGAGCCAGAGAACGGGTCCGAACATCATCAAAACGGCAACGCCGAGATAGGCGTAGGACAGCCAGTCGGTCCAGTGCAATTTGCCGTTTCTGCCGCGTGTGCGGGTTAGAAATGCGCCAATCCTAGCCATCGACTTTGCTCCTGTTGGCCCGGAATTGCAGGGCAGTCAGCACCACGAGAACCACGGCAAGCAGCAGCGAAGCGGCCGCGGCCAGTCCGAAGTTGCGGGGTGTTCCGGCAAAACCAGTCTGATAGATGAATTGAATGATGAAGGTCGTCGCCGAACCCGGCCCACCGCCGGTAAATGCGAAGACTTCATCGAAGGTCTGTACGCCCTTGATGAGGGACAATACGAGAACCACCAGCATGGTCGGGGCGAGAAGCGGCATTGTGATCCGTCGGAAAATCCGCCACGGGCTTGCCTTGTCCAGCTGTGCCGCCTCATAGACGTCACGCGGAATGGCCTGAAGGCCGGCAAGCAGGATGAGCGTGTAGAAGCCCATATGCGCCCAGACGGACAGGAATACCGACCATCCAAAGGCAAGGTTGGCCTCCAGCAGCCAGTCCACCGAACCGATACCGAGGGAATCGAGCGCAGCGTTCAGGACGCCGAAACGCTGCAATATCCACTTCCATATCAGCGCCACGACCACCGGTGAAAGCAGCACGGGAAAGAAGAAGACGGCGCGGAAGAAACCGCGTGCCCTGATGTCACGGTTGAGCACGACCGCCGTAATCAGCGAGAAGCCCACCATGAACCCGACCTGCAGCACGACGAAGAAAAGCGTGTTCCAGACGGAGCGCCAGAAAAGATCGCGCTGACAGGAATTGGGATCGAAATAGTTCTGGCACGAGAGAAGGACCGAGAAGTTTTCGCCGCCCACGGAGGGGCGTTCCGACAGCAGGATATGCTCGCTGCCGGTCACTGAATAAGCCATGTTGAGAACGATCGGCAAAAACGCGAAGACCGCAAACAACAGGAGGTTGGGCGTCAGAAACACCCATGCGATGCGCCGATGCCCGAGCATTTTCTGCAAGAGGGCGAAAGGCAGCTCTATGATGCCCATGACGGGCGCAAGAAGTCTGTACATTGATGGTCCTCCTTCGATCCGGCGCGGCGCGGCAAGGCCGCGCCGGAAGGCGATGGATCACTTCGCCTGTTTCAACGCTTCCTCAAGATCGGCCTTCGCACGTGTCATGGCGTCGTCAACCGAGCTTTCGCCAACAATCGCCTGCGTGACGCGCTGGACGGAAATGTTGAACATCGCACGGTTGTTCTTGTAGCCCTGATAGGCGTAGGCGACGGGGCTGATACCGGGGACCTGATCCAGCCACGCGTTCATGGCCTTCTGGGTCGCCGGGGTTGCGCCGGTGTAGTCGATAGGCTTTGCGCCGACGGCCTTGTGAGCCGGGACGTTGCGGGTACGGACGGTGAAATCGAGGTAATTTTCGTCCTGCGCGAGGAAGTTCAGAATATCCGCGACGATCTTGGGGTTCTTGGTCTGTTTGAAGCCCACGATACCCGTTCCGCCCGGCATGCCGGTGCATGCGGCCGGTCCGCATGGCTGCGACACGACTTCCCAGTCGAAAGCATCGCCGACCTGACTGTCGAAGCGCGCTGTCTGCCAGCTGCCGGAATAATAATAGACGAGCTGACCGTTGATGAATTCCTGCGCCGCATCGCGGTAGGTGTTGCCACCCTGACCGGCCCAGACGTCGCGCGCCATGGTACCGTCCTTGTTCCACTCGACGAATTTCTTCACGAAAGTGGTGAAGCCCTCGTCGACCAGGATCGGCTTGCCGTCGGCGTCGAAAAGTTTCGCACCGTAGGAAATAGCCGGACCGGCGATACGGTGACCGGAGCGGTCGATCGCCATGGGGTATGGCGAGCCGGTGGCCTTGGCCACTTCATTTGCTGCCTTCGCCCAGTCGTCAAAAGTCGCATCCTTGCCGGGAACGGCGACTTTCGCCTGATCGAACAAGGTGCGGTTGATGAAGGCGCCGGTAATGGTAAGCTGCGTCTGCATACCATAGATGCCCTTGTCGTCCGGGCCGCTACGATACCATTTCAGCACATCGCCGAAATTGTCCTGCCAGTACTTCGCATCCACGTAGGGCGTCAGGTCGAGATAATAGCGATTGAGGCCGCCAAGATCGGTGACGGTTGCGAAATCCGGGCCGCTGCCGCCGGCGAGCTGCACCGGCAGGCCTTCGAGAAGCGCCTTGTAGGGCACGATATCCGTAACGATCTTGACGTCAGGATGCTGTTTTTCGTAACGCGACAGGATGTCCTTCAGGACTTCGCAGCCGTTGCCGTCATAGGCGCAGGTGAAGCGAACTTCCTGTGCCTCAGCGGCACCGGCAAAAGATGCCGTCCCCAGGGCCAAGGCAAACGCCAGGCTGTATTTTCTGCTCATCTGGTTTCCTCCCTTTAGATGATTATGCCGTGGCGGACGCGCGCGGAGCCCAACCCTTGAGCCGCTCATTGTCAGCGGTCAGCGGCAGGCGAACGGCCGTGCCTTCCTGTACCGATGTGTAGATTGCGGTTACGAGTTCGATGGACTGCAAGCCGTCCGTAATCGTCACTTCCTTGCCCCCGCGACCCTCCATCGCATTGGCAATCGCCTCGACAAAACCGGTAAAGCCGTTTTCGCCATCTTCCACCGTTGCGAGAACGGCGTCGATCTGGTCCTGCGTGGTCGGCGCCCGCGCCGTAAAGTGCCATTTATCTTCCGCCGGACGATAGGGCAGCGTTCCGCTTTCGGCCGTGAAGCCTTCGAAGCAGAACCGCAGACGGGACGTGTCGTCGGCTGCACCAAGCGTGACCGAGCTGGTGGCGAGCGCGCCGCTCTTCATGCGGAAGCTGATGGCGGCGCAGTCTTCCGTCTCGATCCTGTTCACCCGGGTGTCGGCCATGGCGAAGACCTGTTCCACCGGACCTAGGACATGGCACAGAAGGTCGTGGGCATGGATGGCGTGACCGAGGATCGCGCCGCCGCATTCACCCTTCCAGGTGCCGCGCCAGGGAATGTCGTAGTAGCTCGCGCCACGGTTCCAGTGAACTTCCGAGCTTGCCACATAGGCTTTGCCAGCAAGTCCGGCGTCGATGAGGGCGCGCAGCTGCCGCAGGGCGGGACCAAAACGATACTGGAAAACCGGAAAGACGCGCCGTCCGGTCTTCTTGACAGAGTCCATCAGCGCATTTGCTTCCTCCAGCGAACGCACCAGAGGCTTTTCGCAGACCACGTCCTTGCCGGCCGCGTGGGCCTTCAGCATTACGGGGAAATGCAGATGCGGCGGCAGGCAGACGTCTATGAGCGAAATGCTTTCATCGGCGAGGACTTCTTCGAGATCCGCCGTGATGCGGATGGAAGAATTTTCGCCAGCCACCGCCCGTGCCCGCTCCACATCAAGATCGCAGATCGCCTTGACGGTGAAACGTTCCGGCAGCGCCAGATAACCGGTGAGATGCTGTGCGCCGATACCGGCGCCGATAATGGCGACGCCGATCATGCTGCGGTTCCTTCAGCCTTGGCCTGCGCCTGAAGCGAGAGGTCACAAACCTTGAAGACGTGTTCCTGCGTCATGGCAGTTTCCGTGCGGTTGCGGATATCGTCGCATACACGGGCGAAGTAGGGCAGGCCGGCACCGGATGCGTCGACATATTCGCAACGGTCGCCATTGACGAGGATCAGACGGTCTGTCCCCTCGGTGTTGCCGACATCGACGTATTTGCGCAGTTCGATATAACCTTCGGTACCGAGGATCGTCAGGCGGCCATCACCCCATGTCGGCAGTGCATCGGGTGTGTACCAGTCGACGCGGATATACCCATGGCCCTTGTCGCCGCGCAGCACGACTTCGCCGAAATCCTGCAGGCCCGGATCGCCCGGGTTGGCGTAATTGGCAACGGTGGCAGATACGATCTCAACTTCGGTGGAGCCGGTAAAGAACATGAACTGGTCGATCTGGTGGCTGGCAATATCGGTGAGAATGCCGCCATAGGCCTCGCGTTCGAAGAACCATGTCGGGCGGATTTGTCGGTTCAGGCGGTGCGGACCAAGGCCAACCGTCTGGATGACGCGGCCGATGGCACCCTGTGCAACCAGCTCGGCGGCTTTCGTGACGCTCGGGACTTCGAAGCGCTCGGAAAAATCGACGGTCCAGATTCTTTTGGTCTTGGCAACGGTCTGGCGCAGGCGCTCAAGCTGGTCGAACGTGGTGCAGCCCGGCTTGTCGGACATGACGTCCTTGCCCGCTTCCATGGCAGCGATGGCAAGATCGGCACGCTTGGACGGAATGTCGGCAATGATGACGAGATCGATGGTTTGGTCAGCCAGCAAATCCTCCTTGGAGGCAGCACGCGGCACGTCCGGGAAGCGCTTTACGAAACCTTCGACCACGTCCGGCTCGCCTTGCGTCCACCAGCCCGCAAATTGCGCACCGGCATCCAGCATGTTCTGCGCCATGCCGAAAATGTGCCTGTGCTCTATGCCGAGAGCCACGAACTTGATTGGTTTACTCATCCTGCAGTTCCACTTCCTTGCCGGTTTCGGCTGAGTTGATGATCGCGTCGATCAGTCTGTGAGACAAAAGAGCTGCTTCACCGGTGACGACCGGCGGGCGCCCTGAAGAAATGGCGTCGACGAAATCGTCGAAAACGCCCTGATGCCATTCATGCGTGAAAGCCATAGGATCGGCGCCGCCGCCGGTGCCGGAAGCGGCACCACCGAAGGTTTCCTGGCGGCCGTCGCGCCAGTCTACATGCAGCAGGCCGGATGCGAGCCGCAGGCTTGCCTTGTCGAAATGGAGAAGAATGGATTCAGGCGCACCGGGAAAGCTTGCGGTGCTCGCGACGAGCGAGCCGACGGCGCCGTTTTTGAAACGAAGGCCGGCCGATACGTAATCCTCGGTTTCCATCTTGTGAAAACGCGTCGTTGCCGCCATGGCCTGCACGCGGGCCACGGGGCCTGCAAGGCTCAGGGCCAGATCGATCGTGTGGATTGCCTGCGATATCAGAACGCCGCCGCCGTCACGCGCAAGCGTGCCGCGTCCCGGCTCATCATAATAGGCCTGGGTACGCCACCACGGCACCGAAATCTCGCAAAGGCCTAGTTCGCCGAGCGTGCCGGATGCGACCAGTTCGCGCGCCTTTTGCGATGCGGCGCGCATGCGGTGCTGGAAAATGATACCGAGCGTTACACCCGCATCGCGGCAGAGCGCTACCAGATCGGCCGCTTCCCGCGTGTTGCGGGCGACAGGCTTTTCGAGAAGAATGTGTTTGCCGGCTTTTGCAAGCGGACCGACGATATCGGCGCGGGCATTGGGCGGCGTTGCGATGATGGCGAAATCGACATCGCCGTCACGCGCGGCTTCCTCGATTGACGCGTATACGGCAACGTGGTGACCGGTGTGTTTTGCCGCTTCGGCAGCCAGCGCTTTCGCGCGGCCGGAGCCACCGTCAACAATCGCTTTCAGGCGGATTTTTTCAGGGCTTGCCGCACAGGCAAGCACATGCGTCTTCGCTACCATTCCGGCACCAACGATGACGCAGGTCTTGATATTTTGCATTCGGGAGCCTCCTTCCCATGGCCATTCAATTGCATACCGGTATGCCGGTTGTCAACACACCAGTGTTCCGGTATACCGGTTATAGAGAAAGACATTTGGAGAGCGTATGCCAAAGATCCCGATGACAGGCGGCACGGTGCCGATGATGGAACGACTGGATTTCAACCGACCGGTTGTGGACCAGATCTATTCGGCGCTGAAATCTGCCATCCTTTCGAGGGAGCTGTTTCCGGGCCAGGCCGTGTCGGAAAACGAGATTGGCCAGTCCTTCAACTCCAGCCGCACCCCGGTGCGCGAGGCGTTGAGCCGGCTGCGAGATGACGGTTTGATCGTCACCCTGCCGAGCCGCGGGACCTATGTCTCCAGACTGTCGGACAAAAATATCCGCAGCGCGCAGTTCATTCGTGAGGCGCTGGAGGTTGCCGCTGCCCGCAGGCTCTGCCAGACCGGCATTCCGGCCGAAGCGGACCAGGAAATCCTGCATGCGCTGGAAGGCCAGCGTGTGGCGATGGAGCTTGGCGACAAAAAGGTCTTCCGTATCCATGACGACCAGTTCCACAGCGCCCTTGCCGCCGCAACCGGCCTCGAAAGGCTGGAGACCCTGTTGATCCGGGAAAAGGCTGGGCTAGACCGCCTGCGAGCGCTGGCGATTACCGACGAAGCACACATGGCCAGACTGCTGACGGAGCATGAGGCCGTATACAATGCAATCAAGGCGCGTGAGGAGGAGAGCGCGGTGGATTATCTGCGCCAGCATCTCCGCCGCGTCCTCGGCATTCTGTCGCAGATCTTCGAAGCACATCAGGAATATTTCGAATAACGCCACGCTGCGCAATTCAACGGTTCAGACAGAAAATGACAACAGCAAATTTCGACAACGCGCCTGCGGTCGATCAGGCAGGACTACTGTGCGACGAAATCAGCATTCTTGCGGAAAGCCCGGTGTGGGACGAAAGACGTCAGGTCCTGTTCTGGTGTGACATTCTTGGCAAGAAGCTACGTTCAGCTGGGCTGGGCGGCGTCCAGTATCGTGAATGGACGTTCCCGGAAACCGTCTCCAGTCTTGGGCTCTGTCAGAGCGGTGATCTGATTGCCGCTTGCGGGATGGATATACTCATCCTCAATCCGGAAAGCGGCGCGCGGCGCACACTTCATTCCATTCCCGCACCTGAAGGCATCGCCTGCCGGCTGAATGACGGACGTGTCGGTCCGGATGGAGCTTTCTGGGTTGGTACCATGCACAATGTCCCGCTCTCGCAGATGCAGCCCCATGGAGAGCTCTGGCGTATTACGAATAACGGGGCCGAACGTATCCAGACCGGACTGACATGTCCCAACGGCCTCGCTTTTTCGCAGGACGGTTCCGTCATGTGGCAAAGCGATTCCGTGCAGAAATGGATACGCAGGCGGAATTTCGACAAAACCAACGGTGTATTTGATGAAGGTGTGCTCGTCGCACAAATGCAGGAAGAGACCGGAAGGCCCGATGGTGGATGTCTTGACATAAGCGGCCGATATTGGAGCGCGGGTGTCTCTGCGGGCGTTTTGAACATTTTCTCGGAAGACGGCAGTCAACAGATCGGGACGGTAAGGATGCCTGTTCCGCATCCAACGATGCCCTGCTTTGGCGGGCCGGATTTCGGCTCGCTTTTCGTGACATCGCACCGCCATAACATGACGCAAGACAGGCTGAGCGAGGTACCTCTTTCCGGTGGCGTTTGGGTCATTCCGTCCGACATCAAGGGCTTTCCCGCATTCCGTTTTGAGGATGGCAGGTGAAGCCCAAATCGTAAGTCTTTGTTCTTTGTTGCCCAACGCAAGTGATGGGTTTCGGCCAGTCTACGTCAGGCAAATTCGTCCTGTTGATCCTGTAGTCTGGCCGTAATCAGCATCGCTTCCGCATTGGTAGATATTGCGGTCGAGATCAGCGTGTTCCGTGCTTTTCCTGCAAAAGCCGGATGGTGAGGTGCTGGAGCAGAATGATGGTCTTGGCGTCGCGAATATCGCCGCGGCTGATCATCTGCATAGCGTCTGGCAGAGCGATTTCCAGCACGTCTATGTCTTCTCCCTCGTCTGCGGAGCCGCCGCCTGTGCCCACTTTATGGTTCTCGGCATATTCGCCGTAGAAAAAGGCGAGGTATTCGGTGACCGATCCGGGACTCATATAGATATCGAACAGATGGGTGAGCTCGGAAACCTCATAACCGGTCTCCTCCATCAGTTCCGCACGCATGCGCGCTGCCGGTTCAGCGCCTTCCAGCAGCCCCGCCGGTGTCTCGATCAGCGACTCGAGGCCGCCGTTCAAGAGAACCGGCAAACGGAACTGGCGGGTGAGCAAAACATGGTCGTTTGCGGGGTTGTACAACAGGCATGTCGCTCCGTTGCCGCGATCATAAGCCTCCCGGGTCTGCCGTTGCCAGCTTCCGTCCCTTAGCTGAAGTTCATACTCATATTTGGTCAGCCGTCCCCAATCATCCGCCAATACGCGTTGCGAAATCGGGCGGTAAACACTGCTATTCATCGAGTCACCTCGTCATTATCTGTCTTTTCAAAGGCCGTGCAGCCGGCCTTCGACTTGCGTGCGTGTCTCGCCGCCGACCCATATCTGGCCGGTATCATCGCGGGTCAGGTAAATGCGGCCTTGACGGCCAAGACGTGTGCCCTGGGCGGCGACATAGTCTTCCGCGACCACGCCTGTCGCAAACAGCCATTGCGCCAGCGAGGCGTTGAGGCTTCCGGTGACAGGATCCTCGGCGATGGCGCCCAGATGATCGCTGAAGAAGGCGCGAACCTCGAAGGCGGCTTCGCCGCCATTTGCGTGCGGACCAACGACGCCAACGTCAATGCGGCCGGGCCAGCTGCGGACCGGCTCAAGGGTAAGCACCTTCTCAGCCGATGCCAGCCTGATCCCCAACCAGCCGGGGCCATTGTCGATCCATGCGGCATCAACGATGTCGCGTGTCTCTATTCCCAGCAGCTGCCGGGCCTCTTCCAGCTCTGCGGGTGTCGGCGCGCCGGAACGGACAAGGGGCGGAGCGGCAAAGGAAAGTCGACCATGCGCGTGCCGGATCGTCACCAGACCGGCACCGCATTCCTGAACGATGCCCGTTTCGCTTTTGGGCAGGCCGTTTTCGGAAAGCCAGGTATGGCAAGTGCCGAGCGTAGGGTGTCCGGCAAAAGGCATCTCCCGGTCCAGTGAGAATATCCGGACACGGTAATCAGCCTGGGGGTGGGTGGGCGGCAGCAGAAACGTGGTTTCGGACAGATTGAACCACCGCGTCAATCGCTGCATGTCATCCGTGGTCAAGGTGTCTGCACCCGTGACGACCGCCAGCGGATTGCCAGAAAGCGGGCCGGAGCCGAATACATCGATCATATGGATAGTAAAGGTCATGGCATCGTTCTTTCTGTTCGGATCGATTGTCGGCGCGCACTGTCTACTGCGTAATCCGTTCCAGCACGCGGCTCAATGCCCGCTTCAATGCGCTCGAACCGCCATTGCCGTCAAAGTCCTGAAGAACCTGCTCGTTCAGGCCACCCTTGGTGGCGAATTCGCGGCTGAGATCGGTAAAGTCCGTGTCCTTGCCGGCAAGCAGCGCCACTTCGGAGAGGCCGGCGAAGAGGGGTGCAAGATAGGCGCGGCCCTTTTCTTCCGGCAGGCCGTTTTCGGCCAACCACTCCGTCGTCTGTTGCAGAATGCCGAAATAGGTTGCCATCAGGGCGCTTGCGGCGGCGAGAAGGTCGTATTCCGCCTTTATTTCACATTCCACCGCATTGCCGAGCACGTTGAAGATCGCGGCGGTATCCGCATCGGAGGGGTAAACGGCCGTGACGCCTTTGCGGCGGGCGACAAAAGGCAGCGGGATCGCCTGGGTCAGGCGCACATCCGCGCCGATCCAGTCAAGCAGTGCATGTCGACCGGTTGCGGCAACGACGCTTATGACTTTCTGCCCCTCGCGAAACCGCAGCGGCCGGATGACGTCCTCGGCGATCTGCGGGCGGATGGCCAGAACGACGGTATCGCAGCCGTCAACAATCGCCTGAATGTCGCTGGAGACGATCACCTGCGGGAAATCGGCGGCAAGCCTGGCCGAGATATCCGCGCTGCGCTGGGACACCATGACATGCGGCACGGCGGAAGGCGTGCTGAGGAGCCCCCGCACCATCGCATCGGTGATAGCGCCGGTTCCGATAAAGCCGATTTTCTGGGGAAGGGACATGATGACTCCATTGCATTGATAGGAAGGACGATACATCGGTACGGCTGACGCAGGAAGGCAATGAAACAATCTCTAGATTGCCGGGGGCTGGCATATCTGCCGAAGAAATGGCTTGGCAACCGGATCGGCCACTTCACATAACCTTCAAATCTCTCCGAACCAACGGGCTGCTGCCCTTGCGAATTTCTCCTTGTCCGGAGCAGACTCCGTGGCACAGGCGACGATACCATCGGGGCGCACCAGGACTGTGCTCAAGCCCAATTGGTCGACGGCATTGCCGGCGACATAGGAGATCCGGCCGTTCCAGCGGCCTGCCAGCGCTTCGCGCGATGCGTCCGCGCTAAAGTGCAAAAGCAGACCTTTGCCCTCTCTCAGAAGTTCGCCGGTCCTCCTCCCGTCCGCCAGTGCGAAGTCCGGAACGCTGCAGCCCACCAGCGGATGGTTGCCGCCTAGCTCATAGCGGATGGAAATGCCCCATACTCGTTCGGCGAAATATGTCGCGCCATCGCGGGTCTCGATGAGATCGCGGATGATGGCTTCCAGCGCCCGTGTACTCCGGCTTGGGCGCATCCGTGCGACCTGGGCGCGCGACCAGTCAAGGACCTGTGCACCCACTGGGTGTCGCTCACAGTCACGGCCGATGCTCCCGGAAAGCGGCGGCCAGTGTGCGCAGCGCCTCACGGGATCTGCTGTCGGTAAGGGTCGAGAACATCACGATCTCGGTGGAAGGCAGCGGCGGGAGGCTGAAACGCTGGCTGACCTCGATTGTACCGGGTGGCGCTAGGCGGCAGGAGAATGCCGAAATGGCGAGACCTGCCGAAACGGCCGCGGTCACCATCGATGAGGTGCCGCCAAGAAAGACTTCCGTCCACGCGATGGCGGCGGAATCAAGAGCACGGGCGGCGATGTCGCGTACACCGCAGGCGGGCGAAAGCGCCGCCAGTCGCAGCGGCTCGCCCTGACGATGCTCGAATTGCGGGGCTGCGAACCAGCCGAAATGCTCTGGCCCGAGCACTTCGCCATCACGCCTGTCATCCTCGCGCCGGATGATTGCAGCATCGATCTCGCCGCGGTCGAAGGCATCCAGCAACGTGCGGGAATTGTCCATCCGCACTTCTATCGTCAGTCCCGGATCGTGCGCGTTGAGCCGCGCCAGCAGCGTTGGCACTTCCGGCCCGGCAACATGGGCGGCGATGCCAAGGCCAAAGCGTCGGCGCGTGGAAAAAAGCCCTGCCATGGCGCGATCGTGCGCGGCAAGGAATTCGCGGGCTGGTGTGAGAAACACGGCGCCTTGCGCGGAAAGCCGCACCGAACGCGGCGTCCGTTCAAGAAGCCGCTGGCCGAGCCGGTCTTCCAGCCGCTTGAGCTTGACGCTGATGGCACCCTGCGTGGTTCCGAGCGTTTCGGCAGCGCGGGTAAAGCTCTGCAGATCGGCGATGGTGACGAAAGCCTGAACGGCATCCACATCCAGAGTGGTCACTTTTAATAATCCAAATTTGTTGTCTCTGAAATATCCAAGCATCCAATTCAGTTATGGTCAAGCTTTCACTAATTTGCCTTGGACTCTGCAAAACACGGATCGAAGCGTGCATGTCTTCTGATGCTTCAGTCCGAACCACGAAAGGCTGAAGAATGACCCTTGCCGTTACCGCCCCAACCCGGAGTAGAAGTGCCATTGCGCTCGCAGCCGTCTGTCTCTCCGCTCTGATGTTCGGGCTGGAAATCTCCAGCGTGCCGGCGATCCTGCCGACGCTCGAGCAGGTGCTGCACGCGGATTTCCGGCAGCTTCAGTGGATCATGAACGCCTATACGATCGGCGTGACGATGGTGCTGATGGCAACCGGCGCGTTGGCCGACCGCTTCGGTCGCAAACGCGTCTTCATCGCGACCATCGTCGCTTTCGCCATTTCCTCCCTCGCCTGCGGCATGACTGAAAGCGTGGCGGTGCTGATCGGCGTCCGCTTCCTTCAGGGACTAAGCGGTGGAGCGATGCTGGTATGCCAGATCGCCATTCTGTCACATCAGTTCCGCACGGCCCGCGAGCGTGGAATGGCTTTCGGCTGGTGGGGTATTGTCTCCGGCGTCGGGCTGGGTTTCGGGCCGATCATCGGCGGAGCCATCGTTGCGCTGTGGAGCTGGGAGTGGGTATTCCTCGTTCACGTGGCCCTCGGCATTGTGACACTGTTCCTTGCAGCAAGCGGTGTCGAAGAATCGCGTGATCCGGATGCGACCCGTCTTGATCTTGCCGGTATCGCCACACTCTCGGTTGCCGTGTTCTGCCTTGCGTTTTTCATCACCCAGGGACCGGAACTCGGCTTTGCCAGTTCAAAGGCACTTCTGATCCTTGGTCTATCAGTCGCGAGTTTCATCGCCTTCGTGATCGTCGAAAAGCTCACGCCAAGGCCGATGTTTGATTTCTCCGTATTCCGCATCCGGCCATTTTCCGGCGCGATTATCGGCTCGGCGGCGATGAACATCAGCTTCTGGCCGTTCATGATCTATCTGCCGATCTGGTTTCAGGCGGGCCTTGGTTATGACAGCGTCACCGCCGGTCTCGGTCTGCTTGCCTATACGCTGCCAGCGCTGATCGTACCGCCGTTGGCCGAGCGTCTGTCGCTGCGTTATCAACCCCGTCTTGTCGTCCCGGCCGGGCTGTTCACCATCGGTCTCGGTTTCATGCTGATGAAACTTGGCAGCAGTGTCGCAGATGCGAGCTGGCTCACCATGCTGCCCGGCTGCATCCTGTCCGGTGTCGGGCTTGGCCTCACCAACACGCCGGTCACCAATACGACTACCGGTGCCGTTCCCGCTGCCCGTTCCGGCATGGCCTCCGGCATCGACATGAGCGCGCGAATGATCTCGCTTGCCATCAACATCCCGATCATGGGCTTCATTCTGGTTGAGGGCGTCTGGTCGTCGCTTAGGGTCAACCTGCCGTCCGGCGCGGATTTGCCCGCCCTGCGTTCGCTCGCGGAGAAGATCGCGGCGGGAACCGCGGGATCGTCGGTTGAGCGTGTTTCGGATGCACTCGTCCATCAGGCACTCGCAGACGGTTTCGGTCTGGTCATGCTTTATGCCGGCATCAGTGTCTGGTTGCTCGCCGCTCTGAGCTTTGTGGTTTTCGGCCCGGCGCGAAAGCTTGCCCACGGTTAGTGGTGCCCTGGCGCTGGGACGATAGTCAGGCGGATTTCAGGATTTGCAGTCCTGCCGAAGGTTGGGCGGCCGCAGTCTCCTCGCGGCTCCAGCGGCCAAAGGCGGAGCGGCCCAAAATCGCAATCGACGTATCCTCCTGCGGCGCATGGACGAGCACCGTCTGGATGTCGCGGAAATGTCGTTCGAGGCCCAGTTCGCTACCAAGACCTGGATTGCCGATGCCGCGCACTGCGATCTCGACGGCATCACGCAGCTGCCGGCCGGCAAGCAGCCTTGCCCTGATGAATCCTTCCGCATCGCCATTGTTGTTTTCGAGCGTGCCGAAAATGATCTGGCGGGCGCCTGAGACCAGAAGATCGATTTCGCCTGAAAGCGTTATGAAACGTTCCGTGCGGGCGATGGGATGGCCGAGATTGGCCGGCACACGCTCATGCGCGAAGCGGATGAACTTGGCCTGAGCGGCTTCTGCCACGCCGAGGTAAAGCGCTGTCAAAGCCAGCGTGAGTGCCGCATGCGCCCGGTTGTCCTGCTGGGCGACCGATGGATCGACGAGGTCGATGACGTTTTCTGCCGGGATTTCGACATTGGCATATTCGACATCGTGCGATCCCGTAGCGCGCATGCCGAGGCTCTGCCAGTTCTCGATGACCTTGATGCCCGGCAACCCATTCGGCACCACGAATGTTCCCACCCGCGCCGGCGTTTCGTCAGTATGCGCCCAGACAAGGAAATGCGTGAGACCATATGCGCCCGTCACGAAGCGTTTTCGGCCCGTGATAGACCAGCCATTGTTTGTCCGGCGGGCGAGCGTCGCGGGCAGGCCACCGCGCGCCGGCGACCCCAGCTCCGGCTCGACACGCGCGGCATTGAGCAGCAACGGCCGTTGTTTGGCGTCCGTCAGAAGCCGCCGGTAGAGATCTTCGGGCCAGTGGTTTTTCGCGGCCTGGGCGAGATGGGTAAAGATCGTCATGGCGCTGATCAGCGCCACGGAAGGATCGCCCCGGCCAAGTGCCGCCAGAATGTGGGCGGTATCGGCAAGCGTCGCCCCCTGGCCGCCATAACGTGTCGCAACCGTGCTTTCGAGGAGGCCGCTTTCATGAACGGCACGGATACCCGTCCAGGGAAACTGGCCAGTCTGGTCCGCATCCGGTGCGGCCTGTTCAAGGATGCGAGCGGTTGCGTCTAGGACAGTTGGGTCATGAGACATGCGTGGTCGAGGCTCTCTGGCTGTGGGGAATACCATTTCCCCATCAGGGGCGATTGGCTCCGTCTGCACTTCAAAAAAATGCCCGGTCAGGCGACCGGGCTGGATCGCGGCATTATGCAGCGGTCTTTTTCTTCGCATCTTCCCGTTCGCGAATGCCTTCGCGGACAAGAGGCAGGATGTAGCGGCCATAATCCACCGCGTCGTTGTAATTGTCGTAGCCGCGGATCGAGATCAGGTCAGCGCCAAGATCGATGTAGTCGAGGATGGAATCCGCAATGGTGCGTGGCGAACCGACCAGCGCAGTGGTGGCGCCGCTGGCATTGGTGGCGGTGACCGTCGGATACCAGAGGGCGCGATCATGCACATCGCCGCGTGCGGCGATTTCCAGAAGCCGTTGCGAACCGACATTGGCCGGGCGCGGCGCGTTGAGCGGTGCGCGTGTTACACCTTTCTGGCGGTTCTCGTTCAACCGATCCAGAGTTCTGTGAGCCTTTTCCCAGGCAAGCTCATCCGTCTCGGCGACGATTGGCCGGAATGTGACCCAGATCCGGGGGCGATCCGTGCGGCCCGCCTTTGCGGCTTCCGCATAGACCCGCTCGATCTGCTGCTTGGTTTCGGCAAGCGGCTCTCCCCACAGGCCGAAGATATCGCAGAGCGAACCGCCGATGCGATAGGCGGCGTCCGAGGAGCCACCGAGCGAAATCGGAATGAGCCCGTTTGTGGGCCGCACCGCGCTGCGGAATTGCTTGAACTGGTAATATTTTCCGTCGAAGTCGAAGGGCTCTTTCGAGGTCCAGGCCAGGCGCAGGATGCGGATATATTCCTCCTGGCGCTCATAGCGTTCTTCCTTGTTGAGGAAGTCGCCTTCACGCGCCTGTTCTTCATCGCTGCCGCCGGCAATGAAGTGCACCACGACACGTCCACCACTCAACTGATCGAGCGTCGCGAGCGACTTGGCCGCAACTGTGGGATAAACCGTGTTCGGCCGCAGGGCGACGATGATCTTGATGTTTTTCGTGTGCGCGAGCACCGTGGCGCCCAGCGTGAAAGGATCGAAAGACGATGAGGAGTAAGGGATCAGCGTATAGTTGAAACCGTAATCATCAAGGGCGCGGGCATAGCGCTCCAGAAAAACAGGATCCACAGGTGCGTCTGGAACGGGGTTTAGATCGTTCGATGCATTGGGAAAGCTTACGCTGATAAATTCCGCGGACATGGGCGCTCCTTCAGGTTCAATGCAAGCATGTTAGGGCGCGGCGCAGGAACGAGGAAGACAGGTCTTTCTTTTTCTATCGAATATGTAGAAAATATTCCCTGCGACGGCCTTCGATATAGGACCAGCAACCGCCGCCGCGTTTCCGTCTTCAAGTCGCGGCCACGAAGTGGCAATCGCTCGGTGCCCTAACGGTTAAAAGGTGGGCGACCAGCCCAGGCTCGGAGCCACCGTGTCCGCCAGATCGGTCAGCAGTTGTATGTTTTCGGCGAGACCGAAGGCAGGCGGCAAAAACAGTACGACCTCATCGGCTGCTGCAAGGCCCGGATCGTTGAATACCGATTCCAGCACCTGATCGGGCGTGCCCTGGAAAACGGGCGAAATTTGAAACCCCGCTGGCTGGGCTGCCTGTTCGAGAGCGCCTTTGGGGCGAGATGCGGCAATACCCTTGGTACGCCGCTCCAGATCATAGGCGGCGTATTTTTCGCGAAGCTCGGCTGTGGTGCCAACCAGGATGGAGGCGGCGACGGCGACCGACGGCGGTTCCGTTGTCCATGTCTTTCGCCATGTGGAACGGAAGGCCTCGATGATTCGGGCCTGATATTCCCCGAAGCTCTCGCCTTCTGCCTGATCGTGCTGGACGGTTCCCGAGATAAGGCCGATGCCGAGTTCCGCCGCCTGCACAGCCGAAGCAATGCTTGCTGCACCCTGCCGGATGCGCGAACGCAGTGTCGGGCTATGCGGCGTGACACGCAGTGCCGTGCCCTCCGGGTTGGATTGGCCGCCTTCGACACGGTGCAGGACATCGCCAGCGATTGCCGAGAGGAAGCGGGCCTGACGACGCCTGGCCTCTGTGCGGGCATCGGTGTCGACCGTGCCGAATACCGCGTCAAAGGCGGCGTTTGCGCCGGTCGAAATGGCAAGTTCCAGTCGCCCATCAATCAAAAGATCGGTCGTGCCGGCCGCCTCGGCAAGCAGGATCGGATCCTGATAGCGCATGGGGATGACCGCAGAACCGAGCGTAATATGCCGGGTATGCTGGCCGGCAGCGGCGAAGAACGGAAGTGGCGAGGACAGATAGTGATCGAAATGCCGCTGATAGGCCCAGCCGGACTGGTAGCCCAGTTGTTCGGCAACCTTGAACAGTTCGATACCCTCACGCAGCCCCTGCGCCGGCCCGGCATCGTCGCTGAAGGATACACGGGTATTGAAGCCGAGCCGCTGTTTGGGGCGGAAGGACGTAGACGCAGTATTGATGGGTGCAGCGATGGTCATGCGATCTTTTCCTTATCGTGAACCCGCCGGGGCAGCGGCTGTGGCGCACGGGCGATGGTTGCGGCACCGGATGGGATCGATTCCAGCAGCGACGCGGTATAGGGATGCTGCGGATTGTCGAAGATATCGACGACCGTTCCATGTTCGACGATACGCCCGCGCTGCATCACCGAAACGGTGTGGGCGAGCTGGCGTACCAGTGCCAGATCATGCGACACGAAAACATAGGTCAGGCCGAGCTTCGCCTGCAGCGAGAGCAGCACATCGACGATGTCTGCCTGGACGCTGACATCAAGTGCGGAGGTCGGCTCGTCGAGCACGATCACATCCGGTCGGAGAACCAGCGCCCTTGCAATGGCAACGCGCTGGCGCTGGCCACCCGAAAGGGCCGTCGGCTTGCGGTTGAGAAGGTGTTCGCTCAAGCCCACATTGGCCAAAGCCTCACGAACAGTTTCGAGCCGTTCCGCACGGGTTCCGATCTTGAAACGATCAAGCGGCTCGCGCACCAGCTGTTCGACGCTCCAGGTGGGATCAAGCGAGGTAAACGGGTTCTGGTAAACGAACTGAAGATGGCGCCATGTTGAACGCAGCGACGTGCGGGAGCGACCGGTCAATTCTTCGCCGGCTACCGATATCGTGCCGGTGTCGGGTTCCTCGAGGCCAAGCAGCAGCCGAATGGTTGTCGTCTTGCCAGAGCCGGACTCGCCAACCAGCGCATGGGTGGTACCTGCAGGCACGTTGAAGGAGACGTTGTTGACCGCCGTCAACACCCTGTCGCCGACCCTGAAATTCTTGGTGACGGCATTGACCGCGATCTTTGGCGTCGTGGTGGACTCTGCCTTCAGCAGACGGAAACCCGGATCGCGCAGCCGGGCGTAGCGATCCGGATTGAGTGCCGGCACGTCCGCATGCAGCTTCCTTGCATAGGCAGAGGCCGGTGCGGAAAACACCGATGCGGTGCTTCCGGCTTCCTGAACCTTGCCACCCTTCAGGACTACCAGCGAATCCGCCCGTTCGGCGGCGATCGCCAGATCGTGTGTGATGAGGAGCAGGCTGATATCCAGCTCGTGCTGCAACCGCGAGAGCAGATCGAGGATCCGCTTCTGGATCGTCACATCGAGCGCAGACGTTGGCTCGTCTGCGACCAGAAGTGACGGGCGCGGCAGAACCGCAAGGCCTATGAGCACCCGCTGCAACATGCCGCCGGATAATTGGTGCGGGTAGGACTCGTAGACAACACCCGGGTTGTCCAATCCCACCTGCGCGAAGGTCTCGAGAATGAGGGCCTTGCGGATCGCCTTGTCAGGCTCGTCGAGAAGTGCGGCCGCCTCCATGGCCTGCGCGCCGATTGTCCGCACCGGATTGAGCGAATTGCCTGGATCCTGCGGGACAAAGCCGATGGCGCGTCCCCGCAGCGGTCGGAAGCTGCGCTCTGGCAGTCCCAATATCTCCTGATCACCAAAGGTGACGTGGCCGGTGGCATGTCCCCCGCTTGGCAAAAGCCGCAGGACCGCACGGGCGATTGTCGATTTGCCGGAGCCGGACTCGCCAATAAGGGCAAGGCTCTTGCCACGGCCGAGTTCGAAACCGACATTGCTGACGACCTCCTGGCCTCCATAGGCGACCGAAAGATCGTTGACCCGGAGAAGCGGGACAGGAGCCTGCTGCGGCTGCGGTCTGGCCGCAAAGGTAACGGGGCGGGCGATAGTGGTGGTCAGTCTGTCTTGCGTAGCCATCGGCTGATCCTGTTTACAGAGAGGACGGTCGCGATTGTGACGAAGGCGGGGGCGTATACGAGCCACGGCCATTTGAGGTAATCCTTGCCGATCGAGATCAGCAGGCCCCAGTCGGAGGCGGGCGGCGGGTCGCCGTATCCGAGAAAGGCAAGGCTTGCGATCACGAGGATCGACTCGCCGAACTGCAACACGGCAAGCGGCAGCACCGAGCGCGACGCGTTAGGCAGAACGTGGCGCAGAAGGATGAACCAGCGCGAGCCGCCGAGCAGGTACGAAGCCTCCACGAATGTCGCCTGTCTGGTCTTGATGACCTCCGCACGCGTGACGCGGGCAAAGACCGCCACGGCGGAGACGCCGGTGGCGATGGCGGCATTGATGGTCTCGAAACCGATGGCGGTGACCACGATCACCGCCAGCAGAAACTTTGGAATTGCCAAGAGCACATCGACCAGCCGGGCAAGTGTGATATCGACCCAGCCGCCGAGAAAGCCCGCAAGAAGCCCGATGAGACCGCCAGCGAAGACGCCGATCACGACCGCGACGAGTGCGCTGGAGACGGAAGAGGACGTGCCATAAACGACGCGTGCATAGACATCGCGGCCGAGGTGGTCGGTGCCGAACCAATGCGCAAGACTTGGGCCGAGCAATTTGTTCGTCGGCACCCCGACGACCGGGCTGTGACTGGTAAACAGGCCGGGCGCCAGTGACCAGGCGACGACGAGCGCGATAATGGCGAAGGACAAGGCGACGGTCAGCGGTATCCGCAGGCCTGTCAGCCTGTTTGCAGGGGTCGCACCCGGCAGGGAAGCGTTCGAGGCGAAAGTCATGGTGTCACCGCCTTGGTGGTGGTGGAGGAATCCTCTGTAATGGCCAAGCGAGGCTTTCGCGCGCCGAGAATTTGCACGCGTGGATCGAGCAGGGGATAAAGAAGATCGGCAATCAGGTTGACGAGCACGAACACCACGGCTCCCAGCGAAACGATCGCTTGCAGGACGGGCAGGTCCTGCGTGCTCACGGAGCGCTGCACCAGGCTGCCGAGACCGGTTCGCCCAAAGACAGACTCGGTGATGAGTGAATTGCCAAGCAGTTCACCGACGGTGATGGCGATCACGGTGACGACGGGCAACGAGGCAGGCTTGAGCAGATGCTGTGCAAACAGCCGCGCCTGTCCGATGCCGCGGCTGCGGGCGACGGCCGCGTATTCCTGTTCTGCCTCCCTGTCGAGGTTCGCTATAAGCACCTCGGCGATTTGCGCAGAGAAAGGAATTCCGATTGTGATTGCGGCAAACACCGTTGCCCAGAAGCTATCTGGTTCGATAACGCGGAAGAGGCGCAGCTGAAAGCCGAAGAGATGGATCAGTATCAGACCAATCACAAAATTCGGTGTCGAGAGAAACAGCGATGGGAAAGCTCTTAGCAATCCCTGGCCGTAGCGCTTTGGTACCACCTGGGTTCCGTAAGCAACGGCCATTGCCAGAATCAAGGCGACGGCAAGTCCCGTGGATGCAAGGATCAGTGTCGATGGCAGCACTTCAGCGATGAGGGTCGCCACCGGCCGGTTGGAGCGCATCGACATGCCCAGATCACCAGTCAGAAACCCCGACAGGGACGACCACAGCTGCACGAGAACCGGTCTGTCGAGGCCCTGCGCGGCGATGATTTCCGCGATCTCCTGCTCGGTAAACCCGTTTTGCGGGTTCCTGAGCACGCTGGTGATCGGGTCGCCAGGCAGGATACTGACGACCACGAAGGTGAAGACATAGGCCAGCAGTATGACGACGACCGCCTGGCCAAGCCGCTTTGCGGCGTAGGTTAGGTAGGCATTGCTCATGCCGGTGACCTCCTTCAACGTTGCCTTGTTGTGCGCGTCAGTCGCTGATGGAGGCGGTGTAGTAGCTGGCATAAGCCACGCCGTTATACACTTCGCCCTTCAGCTTCGGGGACTGCACGTAGATCCGCTGCACGATCTGCGTTCGCGGAATGAAATAGCCCTGCTCAAGGACATATTTCTGCAGCTCATCGAGAAGCGGGCTGCGCTCGTCGACAGAGCCGGCGCCGGCGATCTTGTCGCGCAATCCGTTGAGCGTCGCGTCACGGTCGTCAAGGGCGAACCAGTTCTCGCCATTGTTGGCGTTGGTGAGAATGCTGGCGACGGTGCCTGCATCGATGAAGCTGCGCGTCACCTCATAGGTCGGGATGGCCGCACCGCCGAATTTGACCTTTTCACCAAAGGTCACGACGTCGTAAGCGCGGATAGCGACTTTCCAGCCGAGCTTGCCGAGTTGCTGGGCGATGAGTTCATCGACCGACTTGGATGTCGCGAGATAGGGATTGGAGTGGATCGTCAGCGACAGCGGTTTGCCGTCTTTGGTCCTGATACCATCGGCACCCTTGACCCAGCCCGCCTCGTCGAGCAGCTTTTCGGCCTTGGCGGGATCGTAAGCGAGAAGTGCGCTGTGGTCGGTCGCGCCCGGCACGTTGCTTTGGATGAAGGACGTGGCGAGCTTCCAGTCTGGCGTATAGACGGTGTCGATGATTTCCTGACGGTTCACGCCGGCCTGCAGCGCCTGGCGAACCTTCACATCATCATAGGGCGGAAGCTTGGTGTTGACCGCCCAGCCGTTGACGAAGCCGAGATAACGCGGCGTTGCGACGGTAAAGCCCTCTTCGTGCAGTGACTTCAGCTCCTGCGGCGAAGCATTATAGGCGACATCGGCCTGGCCGGACTGGACCGAGGCGACACGCAACGACGGTTCCGACACCAGCTTATAGGTGATGGAATCGAGGAAGGCCGGGCCGGTGTGGCCAACGGCGGCAGGACCCCAATTGTAATCCTTGCGCTTGACCAGCTTGACGTAATCTCCCTCCTTCCAGGATTCGACCACATAGGGGCCGCTGCCGGAAGTCTTGCTGAGATCGGCCTGCTGGGTGGCGGGCTGGGCGATGGTCTTCGGCGAGATCAGGATCGAGCCGTGGTAACCGAGCGTCGGAATAAAGCCGAGCGTCGGCTTCTTGAAGAAGACCTTCACCGTGGATGCGTCCACCGCTTCAGCATGGTCGTAGGTCTTGGGGAAAAGACCGATCGGGTTGATGCCTTCGCTCTTGCGTCCGGCATACCAGATGTCGAGATTGGCGACGACCGCCGCTGCATCCAGCGGTGTGCCATCGGAGAAGGTCACGCCGTTTTTGAGGTGAAGCGTGAATTCGGTGGCATTGTCGTTCTGCTCCCAGCGCTCGGCAAGCCAGGGGCTGACCTTACCGTCGGCATCGACATAAAGCAGCTTGTCGGCGACATGGCCCCAGATATGGCCCTGAAAGCTGGAAATGGCGCTGTTGTTCGGGATCCAGGTGTCGCCGAGAGAATCGATGAGGAAGGTAATGTCGCCGCCATTGCGTGGGGTATCGGCTGCCTCAACCGGAGCAGGCCCCATCGTCGTCAGAAGCGCGATTGCCCCTGCGAGAGTGGTGGTCAGCAGACCCCGACGGGAGAAGGAAAAAAGCGAAGAACGTATCGTCATTAAGAAATCCTGATTGGTCGCGTTGTTTCTTGTCTTTGTGATTTCAGGAACTATCGCCGCTCTGCGCCGGTCTTTTGCGGCCACACGAAAGGCTTCACACGACAGCGTTGCCGGTGGTTTCAATGTCCTGAAATCGGGAAAAATGTGCCTGCTTTACCTCTTGGAGGGTCCGACCGATGTTACGGCTTAGCCGTTACTTTCAGCCATTGACGGCTCGTTCGATCGCAGGCCGTGCTTGCTGATACATCGTGCGGTCATGACGCGGTCCCTTGTTTCGAAATTCGGTTCTTGATGTCTAACGTAGCAGGGTGGCCAGAAGGAGAAAGACCAGTTGTTCTTTTTCTATCGAATTAATGGATTATTTTGCCGCGGTTTCCGAAGGTGGTAGGATCAGCTTTTCCGACGCCCGAAATACGTTGGCGGTGCGATTTTTCAGGCAGTGCCGGAACACCCGTCCCCCACTTATTTTGCAAATGCCATCTTTTCGAAAATCCGCACCGGAGGCGCCTCACCGGCAAAACGTTCCACCTCCACTCTGGTAATCTGACCGGTCGATCCCTGCGCCAGTTTCGAGGTGCCGATGTCGCGCGTCAGGATGTTCGGATTGCCGTGAATGCACGTCGCTTGCTCTGCATGCCGGTCATGCGGTTCGAACCACGCACCCGTTGCCAGCTGCATCACGCCGTTGCGCACATCCGTGCTCAGGACGGCTGCGGCGAGGCAGCTGCCACGACTGTTGAACAGCCTGATGATATCGCCATCGGCAATGCCCCGGTGGGCTGCATCTTCGGGGTTGATGCGCACGGGTTCCCGGCCCTTAATCTTGGTGGAGCGGCTGAAAGCGCCATAGTCGAGCTGGCTGTGCAGACGCTGATGCGGCTGATTGCACACCAGATGCAGCGGATAGAGCGCTTCGTCTTCCGGTTTCGTCCTGCCGGGATACCATTGCGGATGGCCGCCGCAATCGTCATAGCCGAAACCCTCGATCGTCTCGGAGAAGATTTCGATTTTACCGGATGGTGTCTTCAGAGGGAAGGCTATGGGATCATCACGGAAGGCACGCGCAGGCCCTCCGTCATCCGGCTTGAGCGGCAGACCTATCTCTCCACGTTCCCAGAACGTTTCGAAATCGGGAGCCTCGTACCCACCGGCGGCAAGCGCCCCACGCGTTGTTTCATAGAGGAAGGCAAGCCATTCCCGGCTGCTGCGACCTTCGGTGAAGGTTTCGAATTTGCCGAGCCGGCGCGCGATCTCGGAGAAGATTTCATAGTCGTCGCGCGCCTCACCAACCGGTTCGATCAGCTTTTTCATCGCGATCATCAGAGGATCGCGGTCGGCGGCGCCAATGTCGTCGCGCTCCAGAGTTGTCGTCGCCGGCAGCACGACATCGGCATGCCGCGCAGATGATGTCCATGCGGTTTCATGCACGATGATGGTCTCGGGCCGTCTGAACGCTGCCCGTAGCCGGTTGATATCCTGATGGTGGTGGAAAGGGTTACCACCCGCCCAGTAAACCAAGCGGATATCGGGATAGTGCATCCTCTGGCCGTTATAGTGAAATTCCCCACCCGGATTGAGCAGCATGTCGGCGATGCGCGCGACCGGAATGAAATCCGCGACCGGGTTTTTGAACTGGCTAAGTGTCGGCAGGGGAACGGCCAGCAGGTTCTTGCCGACATTGCCCAAAGCGCCGAGGGAATAGGAATATCCGCCGCCGTCGAGGCCAATCTGACCGAGCATGGCGGCAAGAACGATCCCCAGCCAGACGGGTTGCTCACCATAATCGGCGCGCTGAAGCGAATGGCTGACAGTGATCAATGTTCTCGCGCGCGCCATGGTGCGGGCGAGTTCCCTAATAGTTTCCGTGCCGATGCCGCAGAGCCCGGAAGCCCATTCGGGGCTTTTCGCCACACCATCGGTCCGGCCGAGCAGGTAGTCTTCGAAACGCTGATAGCCGACGGCATAGCGGTCAAGAAACGCACGATCGTGCAGGCCCTCGGTGACGAGAACATGCGCAAGTCCGAGCATCAGCGCGACATCGGTACCGGGTATGACCGGCAGCCACTCCGCATTGAGGTCTTTCGGAAAATCGTCTTTTAGCGGGCTGATCAGCACGAATCGCGCGCCGCGTGCACGTGCGCCATTCAGCTTCTGTGGCACGATATGCACGCTGTTGCCGCCGCCATGCACGTCCGTATTCTTGATCGCCATGCCGCCGAAGGCGACGATCAATTCGCTGCTGCGCTCGATTGCATCCCAGGTAACGCTCTTGCGGTCGAAATCATCGTAGGGTCCGAGCACATGCGGAATGATGACCATCGCCGCGCCGGAACTGTAGGTGTTGACGGAGCGCACATATCCGCCAAGCGTGTTCAGAAAACGGTGGACCTGGCTTTGCGCGTGATGGAAACGCCCGGCGCTCGACCAGCCGTAGGAGCCGCCGAACACGGCCTGTGGGCCGTAATCGCCGTAAACCCTTTGAAGCTCCTTCGCGACGAGGTCCGCCGCCTGCGGCCAATCGACCTCCACATAGTCGTCCGCCCCGCGTATCTGCGCGTTGCCCGGTTTCCCCTCCAGCCAGCCGCGCCTGACCGCCGGACGCCGGATGCGCGCGGCGCTATCGGCGATTGCCGGCAGATTGGCGAGCAAGGGCGAGGGGTGTGGATCGTCCGGATGTGGACGGATATCGAGCTTGCCATTCCGGTAGCTGCCGGAAAAGGCGCCCCAGTGGGAGCTGTGGGTCTTGTAATTATCCATCTGCGAAATCCCGCACGGTCAAAGCGTTTCTCGGCGGCTGGGCAAGTCTTGGCTCGGCAGGATCTTGCCCGGATTCATGATGCCGGCCGGATCTATGGCGTTTTTGATGATCGCCATGAGGTCCACCGCGTCGCCGTGTTCCTGCCGCAGATAAGCGATCTTGCCGGTGCCAACCCCATGCTCGCCGGTGGAAGTGCCGCCAACCGAGATGGCGTGCTGCACCATCTTTTTGTTGATTGCCGCCACCTCGTCGAGTTCGGCTTGATTTGCAGGGTCTACGGCGAAGACCACATGATAGTTGCCATCGCCGACATGGCCGAGAATGGCGGCGGGCACGCTGCAGTCGCGTAGCAATTCCCGGGTCCTGACGATGCAGCCGCTCAACTCGGATACCGGCACGCAGACATCGGAAGACCAGCCCTTGGCGTTCGGGCGCTGCGAGACCACGGCGTAAAACGCGTTGTGGCGCGCCTTCCACAGGCGGTTGCGGTCCTCCGGCGCATTCGCCCATTCGAAATCCCTGCCGCCATTGTCTTCCACTATGGCAGCGACCATCTCGACCTGTTCCTTCACGCCAGCAGGCGAGCCGTGGAACTCGAAGGCGAGCGTGTCCTCGACCTTGAGGGAAAGACTGGAATAGGCGTTGACGGCCTCGATCAGGCCACGGTCCATTAATTCCATTCTCGCAACTGGAATGCCGAGCTGCACGACCGTAATGGCTGCGGCAACTGCCTGTTCGACGCTTTCGAAGGAGCAAAGTGCAGCCGAGATGGTTTCGGGAATTCCGTAGAGTCGCAATGTCACTTCCGTGATGATGCCGAGCGTCCCCTCGGAGCCGACGAACAGCCGCGTTAGGTCATAACCTGCTGATGATTTACGCGCCCGCCCGCCGGTGCGGATGACCTGGCCGTTCGGCAAGACGACTGTCAGCGACAGCACGTTTTCTCGCATTGTGCCGTAACGCACGGCGTTTGTGCCGGAAGCGCGGGTTGCCGCCATGCCGCCGATGGACGCATTGGCGCCAGGATCGATCGGAAAGAACAGGCCCATGTCGCGCAGATGTGTGTTCAGTTGCTCGCGCGTGACGCCGGCCTCCACCGTGCAATCGAGATCCTCGGCGCTGATGCGGACGATTTTCGACATGCGCGACAGATCGACGGAGACACCGCCACGCACTGCCGTCAGATGGCCTTCGAGCGAAGTGCCGGTGCCGAAGGCGATGACGGGAACACCTTCAGCGGCGCAAAGCCGCACGGCTTCCGCCACATCATCCGTGCTCTCGGCGAAAACGACGGCATCCGGGATCGCCGGCGTGTGGTGGGATTCGCCACGGCCGTGTTGTTCCCGCAATGCCTGCGCGGTGGAAAAACGCTCGCCGAAACGGTTGCGCAAAGAGTCCGAGAGAGCGGGAGGCAGTGCGCTCATCGCGATACTCCGCGCGAGGAGGGCGGGAAAAGAGACATGAGAAACTCCACGGGAATGGTCTGGAGAGAGCCATGGCCGGGTTGCGGCCACGGCGTGACAGTCACCCGGTTTTCGGCGGGGATCAGGCGGCCAGTTTTTCGCCCTTGAGATGACGTTCGAGGAAGGGCAAGCTGTCCTGTCCCCAATACAGTTCGTCCTCGTAGCGGAATGTCGGAAGCCCGAACACACCGGCTGCCTTTGCGGCCTCATAATTGGCTTTCCGGATGGCTTCCACGGCATCGCTTCCGCCGCGTTCGTCCAGCGCCGCACCGTCGAAACCGGCCTTGTCAGCGATTGCGCGGCGAACTTCGGCATTGCCGATATCTTCGCCGCCTTCCCAGAAAGCTTCCTGAAGCGCCTTGGTCAGCCTCAACCAGTCCTCGCCCGCATCGATCGCGGCAATGACCATGAAGCCGGCCGGCGTGGGATCGGAAAGGGCGGCGCGATTGTCGAAGTTAAGGGACTTGCCGCGCAACGCCGCCCATCGCTTCAAATCCTTCGTCCAATAGGCGCGGCGCGCTTCCGGACGGTTGCGTGAGTAGATGGCGCCATTATCCTCGATCAGCGGGATGACATAGGGCCGTATCGTGGCGTTGTGCTCGTTAGCGAGCGCGGCGAAAGGATCCAGGCCGAGAAAGGCCCAGGGGGAGCCGATGCCGAAGAAATAGTCGATGGTCTTGGTCATATCTTGTCTCCTGAGGATATCTTGCCGGTGGCGAGATCGAACACCGAGAGCGCACAGTCCCGGGCGATGAGTACGGCATGCGGATCGCGCCCGACCGCGACGGTGGCAAGTGCGCCTTCGTAAAGAAGCGAAAGGTGGGAGGCGGCCTGATCCAGTCGCACCCCCGCTTTCGACATGACGGTCTCGAAAATATCCCGCACCATTCTTTTGTGGGTTCGAGCCACGGTGACGACGCGTTCGGAATCGCCGTGTTCGGCAACCGCGAGTGCAAAGGCACAGCCCCTGAATTCAGGGCTGTCGGCCTTCTCGTAAAGCCGCTCGAAAATCACCTGCAGCTGGTCCCTTGGATCAATCGTCGCCGTCAGAACATCCTTCAGCGAGCGAATGACACGATCGTGGCGATCCTGAAGATAGGCCGCGACAAGATGATCCTTGGACGGAAAATGCCGATAGAGAGTAGCTTTTGCGACCTTCGCTTCTTCGATGATGCGGTCGATACCGACCGCCCGGATACCTTCGGTATAAAACAGCGCTCCGGCGGCGGTGAGAATCTGGTCTGGAATGGCTTCTCTCATTTTATCGCTTCAGCTTGGTGGTTTCATGGGAAGAACAGGTCGCACGCATCATTGCGCGGCGGCGAGACCGGTTTTGTCGCGCTCGTGGAGCTGCCCGACAAAAGAAAGGATCGCGTCAAGCGGCACCGCCCTCGAGAAGCCGCCCTGATGCGCCAGCCTGCCGCCAAGAGACTGGATAGCCTCGTTATACGGTGTCGCGACGTTATGCAGACGGCCGAGCAGCACAATCTCACCGTTGAGAAAATCGACCTCGCTGGAAGCGCCTCTGGCAAAGCTCTGCCAGGTCGATTGCTGGCCGGGCTGAATGCCGCTGTTTTGAGCGATGCTCCAGCCTGAAATATCGACAGCCCGTTCAGAGGGAGAGGCGAGATTGTAGCCTGCTACCTCAAGCGTCTGGCGGGCTTCATTGACCAGCGCTTCGGCGATCGATGCTCGCAGATCGTCTTCTCCGTCGAACAGATCCAGCGCATTGCGGACGTTATGAAGCAGTTTTGCCGATTTCCAGCGGCGGATATCGCTGCTGGTTTCCGCAAGATAATTGGCGCGTGTGAGGTCTGCGGCAATCTCCTTCGCCGTTTCGTCGGAACCGGCCGGGAAGCGCCCGATCGTGACCACGCCGACCTGCGGATTGCCGGCCGCCGCAACCGCGCCGGTTTGTGTAAACCGGGCAGGGGTCAGAATACTGGCGCCGTAGACATTGGCGAAGGTCCTGAGCGCCAGCGCTTCCGTCGCCAGACCGTTCTGAAAGGTAACCACCGGCAACTGCGTGGCTGTTAGACCTTCCACGCCGGATACCTGTCGCCATGACCAGTCTGCCAGAGTGGCTGCCGCATCCTGCGTTTTGACGGTCAGCAGCAGGATATCGTCGGGCGCCAGGTCCGGCGGAGCGGATACGTCGAAGGCGTTCAGCCTTATTTGCTGCGTGCCTGAGGGGCGTTGGTAGCTCAGCCCCTGTTCAATGATGGAGGCAATTTGTGCGCCGCGTCCGACCAGAGCATATTTGATGCCGGAAAGCTCGAACTGTGCGGCAAGGCTCGCGCCAACCGCGCCTGCGCCAATGATAACGTATCGTGTCACCTTTTCCTCCAATTCAACCGGGCCGATAATGCGCCAGTATCAATTGCAGCGGTGCAGTTTGCTGGATCGATACGGGATTTCGCTCAACATCGGTCCTCCCTGACGGCGACCAATGATGACAGCTAAACTAGGCATGAGGAGCGCCTCAAGAAAGACAGGTCGTTCTTTTTCTATCTATTTTATAGAAAATAATTCGGCGTAGGGAAAATTTGCGATCACCTTATTCCCGACAGCAGTCCTGGCGCGGTGAACCGTGGAATAAGCCCCAACGAAGCACACCGTCAGCGCGCATGGGAGAGCATCAACTCGCCGGGATTTTTCAGGAGGCCGCCTTGAAGAGAACCGTGACGACGGTTCCGCCGTCCTGTCGCGGATCTATCTGCAAATCGCTGTCATGCGCCCTTGCGATCGCTCGAGCAATCGACAGGCCGAGGCCGGTGCCACCGGTCTTACGTGCACGCGACGGCTCTGTGCGCCAGAAGAGTTCGATGCCGTGTGCCTCGATGCCGGGGGGAAAACCCGGCCCCTTGTCTTCGATTGTTATGAAGGGACGTCCTTCCCGGACTCCGGTCGAGCAGAAGAGGCTCTTCCCGCTCGCCGCATAGCGGCGTACATTATCCATCAGGATGAGCAGTAGCTGTTGAAGGCGTTGAGGGTCGCCGCTAATGGGAGCCGTCTGCAGCGACATATCGAGACGAATTCCTGCCTCTTCGAGAAGAGGCCGTGCCGCCTCCGCCACGGCCGCGCATTCGGTAGCGAGATCGAGTGGCCGCATCTCCGTAACGAGACTGTTGGTTTCTGCCAGCGAAAGCGTCCGCAGATCGTCGACGAGACGCGCAAGTCCTTCCACATGGCCGATGAGGTGGCGAATGGCCTGCTTGTCGAGCGGAAAGACGTCATCGGCAATGCCGTGTAAACGGCCTTGCAGGATGGTCAGCGGGGTGCGCAGCTCGTGGGCTACCGCCATGGTGTTGAACTTCAACCGGCGCTCCATCATCTGAAGCTCCTGCGTCAAAGTCTCGAAACTGTCGACCAGAAATCCGACTTCGGCGATGCGGCTCGCCTTGATCTTTGCGCCTCCGCTGAAGTCGCCGGTCGCCATGCGCCGCGCCGCGTCGGCAAGTTCGCCGAGAGGTGCTGCAATGCGGCGGGAGATGAAATAACCAAGCAAGCTGCACAGGAAGACACCGAGCAATCCAAAGAGGAACACCGATTTGAGAAGTTCGCTATCTGCCTGGTCCTCCAGGCCCGGTAAAACCTCGATAAGGGCCTGAAGCTGGCTCTGATCCGGCATCACGCCCCGGTCAATATCCGAGAAAGCCTTGGCGGCATCAGGCGACAGTTGGGCAAGGATGCGCTCCTCAATGGTGTCCGAATACCAGGAAACGCCGAAATAGACCAACGCAACCGCAAAGATGAGCATTGTGGTGATTGTGATCGCCGTCATCGTGCGCAGGCGGAGCCGCCGGAACCTCATGATGTCTGCTCCCTGGCAAGCCGGTAGCCGATGCTGCGCACCGACACCAGATAACCGCCAGCACCGTGATCCGTCAGTTTTTTACGCAGATTGGCGATGTGCGTATCGACCGTGCGTGCCAGCGCATCGCTTTCCGGCAGGCAGGCATCCAGAAGATCGGCCCGCTGAAAGGCATAGGTGGGGCGACGCGTCATATGGGCAAGAATTCTGAATTCGCTGAGCGTCAACGGCAGAACGGTTCGTCCCGCATCGCTGCAAACAGCCGCGATGTAAGCTTCGGTATCTATTTCGATGGCGCCGAAACGCAGGATCCCTCCGCCAGTTGGCTGACGCGAGCGTTTTAGAACGGCATTCACCCGGGCGACCATTTCCTGCGGGTTGAAAGGTTTGACGATGTAGTCGTCGGCACCCAGGCGCAGACCGGTCAGCTTGTCCATATCTTCGGCAAGGGCGGTGACCATGATGATCGGTGTATCACGCTCCCGCCGTATGCGTGTCAGCACATCGATGCCATCGAGCTTCGGTAGCCCGATGTCGAGAAGAATGAGATCCGGCCGCAGCATGGAGAAATGCGTCATGGCCGTCTCGCCATCCCCGGCTCTAACGGTTCTGTATCCGTCACGAATGAGATAGGCGTCCAGAATCTGCATGATGTCGGGGTCGTCTTCGACGATGAGAATGAGCCCTTTGTCCATGCTGACCTTACGAACTTACTGATATTACCGCTTTATTGCCGGGACGCTAAGCCGACGCAAAGCGCCGGGCAAGAGCCGTCTCACGAGATAGATGCGGCAGGCACGCTTTTCCTCTCAGTCTTGGGACTTCCTCCGCAGAACCTTGACATTTCTACGGAAGAAAGCTGGCTATGCACCAGTATCTCTCCCATAAGACCGAACAGAAATGGCCAGGCCGGCCCGAAAAACCGAAGTTCCGCTTTGCCGTCATCCCCACGGCGCGCCAGACTTTCGCATGGGTTTCCGGCAGCCCATCTCTGCTCGCGCTTTCGACCACGCTTGCAATGATGGTCTTCTTCACTGTCAGGCCGGATATCGATCTTGACGCCAGTCGCTGGTTCTGGACAGATGGTTTTCGTCTTGGCGAGGATCAATTCCTGATTTCCGTCCGCGATCTGAACCGCGCACTTCCCGCCATTTTATTGTCCACGCTTGTCTGCCTGCTCCTTGCCACGCCATTTGTCTCCGGCGTGCGGCGTGCCATCCGCCCTCACAAACTGCTACTTGTTCTCACCTTTTATGCGCTTGGGCCGGGTGCGACCGTGCATGTGCTGAAAGACCTGTTCGGACGTGCCAGACCGCGGCATATCAGTGAATTCGGGGCGGATTTGTTTTTTACGCCCGTTCTTTCCCTAGATGGCAGCTGTTCGCGCAACTGCTCCTTTCCATCCGGCGAAAGCGCGTCGGCAATCGCCCTGCTGGCGTTCATCATCTTCCTGCCGGAAAAATTCCGCCTGAGCGCCACGGCGATCTTGATGCCGTTCATCGTGCTTTGCTCCCTAAACAGGGCAGCTATGGGCGCACATTTTCTCTCCGATGTCCTGATTGCATGGCCACTGATGCTCGCCGTGTTCCTCTCACTGCATCGGCTGTTCACGAAGCATGCGGACACAATCGACACTGCGTTTCTGCGCTAATTCATGGGAATACGGCATAGCGCCGAACAAAGGTCATGCCCCGAGCAATAAATTTGTGTTCGGGGTTCGTCCGCCGCCTGCTCAAATCGCACATGCCCGTGCCTGTGGTCTGGTACGGGCATGTGCAGACGGTGACTGCCTTATTTCACCTGGGCGACGACCAGCTTGCCATCCGCACGTTCGGCGATGAACTCGATGTTCGCGCCTTCCTTGAGCTTGGCGAGCAGGGCATCGTCCTTGACTCGGAACACCATCGTCATGGCGGGCATGTCAAGGTTCTTCAGTTCCTCATGAATGATGGTGACTTTCTTGGCGGTGGCGTCGACCTTCTTCACCGTACCCTTGGTGAATTCCTGTGCGAATGCGCCAAAGGGGGCTGTAAGCAACAAAGCGGCTGCAAGGGTAATTTTAACGATCGTCTTCATGGTCAGATTCCTTTTTTCGATTGGTTACTTGGCCGAAACTTTGAGATCGCCGCGCATGCCGGCCTCGTAATGTCCGGGCTTCAGGCAGGCGAATTCGAACATGCCGTCATTGGTGAATTTCCAGATGATTTCGCCGCTTTCGCCCGGCGCAAGGCTGATTGCGTTCGGATTGTCGTGTTCCATCTCCGGGGCCTTTGCCATGGCGGCCTTGTGCTCCAGATTTGCGCTCTGTTCGTCGAGAATGAATTCATGGTCCAGCTCGCCGACATTCTTCACGGCAAAGCGAACGGTCTTGCCCTTCTTGAATTCGAACTTGGCGGGCGTGAACAGCATCTTGCCATCAGGCGTTTCCTTCATGGTGACCTGTATGGTCTGGGTTACCTTGGATTTGTCGCCGGGTTCGCCGATCGCCATCGCTTCATGGCCGCCGCCGTGGGTGCCCGATGCGAAGGCGGGTGTGGCAAGAGCGGTGAGAAGCAGTGCAAGTTTCAGTCTGGTCATCGAATTTTTCCTTGGTTCTGGTGGGGATATGGTCTGCACGATCAGCCGTGTTTCATCGGTTTCGGCGTTATCTGTGTTTTCGGATCATTGGTCTTTTCGGTATCCGGCACGTCGCCGGTCCATTCCCAGGCCTGGGTACCGGGCGGGTTTTGGTACCAGCCGGGATCTGAGTAATCGCCCGCGGAGATGCCTTCGCGGACCTTCACCACGGAGAACATGCCGCCCATTTCGATGGGGCCGTGCGGACCCCAGCCGGTCATCATGGGAACGGTGTTCTCAGGGATTTCCATCTCCATCGCGCCCATATCGGCCATGCCGGCTGTACCCATCGGCATGTATTCCGGCCGCACCTTGCGGATCTTTTCGGTGACGGTCTTCTTGTCGACGCCGATGAAGGTCGGGACATCGTGTCCCATCGCATTCATCGTGTGGTGCGACTTGTGGCAATGGATCGCCCAGTCGCCGACATATTTGGCGTCGAATTCATAGGCCCGCATGGCGCCGACGGGGATGTCGATGCTGACCTCCGGCCACCGGGCCTCGGGCCGCACCCAGCCGCCATCGGTGCACGTCACCTCGAAATCATAACCGTGCATGTGGATCGGGTGGTTGGTCATGGTCAGGTTTCCGACCCTGACACGCACCCGGTCGTCCTTGGAGACCACCAGCGGATCGATGCCCGGAAATACCCGGCTGTTCCATGACCACAGATTGAAGTCCGTCATGGTCATGATTTTCGGAACGTAGGAGCCGGGATTGATGTCGAAGGCGTTGATCAGGAACACGAAGTCGCGATCAACAGGCATGAAGGTCGGGTCCTTTGGATGGACCACGAAAAAGCCCATCATGCCCATCGCCATCTGCACCATCTCGTCTGAATGCGGGTGGTACATGAAGGTGCCGGACTTCACGAGATCGAACTCGTAGACGAAGGTCTTGCCAACGGGGATATGCGGTTGCGACAGGCCGCCGACACCGTCCATGCCTGATGGCAGGATCATGCCGTGCCAGTGGACCGTTGTATGTTCCGGCAGCTTGTTGGTCACGAAAATCCGCACCCGGTCGCCTTCTACGGCCTCGATGGTCGGGCCGGGTGACTGGCCGTTATAGCCCCAGAGGCGGGCGGTCATGCCCTCCGCCATCTCGCGTTCCACCGGCTCGGCGACAAGGTGGAATTCCTTGACGCCATTGTTCATCCGGAAGGGCAGGGTCCAGCCGTTGAGGGTGACGACCGGATTGTAATCGGGACCGGTAGTGGGCTTGACGGGGGCTTGCGTTGCTGCCGTTTCCATCACGGCTGCTTCCGGCAGGCTGCTATTCGATGTCTTTGCCCAGGCCGCCGTGGAGACCATTGCGGCGCCGACGCCCAGAAAGTTTCTTCTATTGAACATGGTCGTTTCCTTTCTCAGTGTCCGCCACCGCTGCCGCCACCAGTGGCGGCAACTTCGGTCTCCGCGCCTGCCGTACCCGCGCCACCGCCGTAGATGGCGGGCGCAAGGCTGGCTTCCGCGAGCCAGAAGTCACGTTTGGCATTGATGGCGAGCAGGTTCGAATTGACCTTTTCGCGGCTGTCGGCGAGCAGTTCGAAGGTGTTGGTGAGCATGCCGTTATAGGTCAGCAGCGACTCCTCCTCGATCTTGGTCCGCAGCGGCACCACGCTGTTGCGATAGTGCCGGGCGATGTCGTAGTTCGAGCGATAGGCCTGATAGGCGGAGCGGGCTTCGGAGCGGATATTGACCGCTTTTTCGGCCAGCAGGTTTGCTGCGCGCATATAGGCGAGTTCGGATTCCCGCATTCTTGCCCGACCGGAATCGAAGATCGGAATGACGAATTCCAGCTCGGCATTGCCGGTCGTCTGTTTGTGTTTTTCGCCGTCTTCAAGTTCGCGTTCGGTCTCGAAGCCGGAACGAAGTTCTAGATCGGTAACGTATCGGGTGGCTTCTGTGAGTTTGAACGACCGGGCGGTCGATTCCAGATCGAGCTTCGCCATCTGCAAATCCACCCGGCGCTGCAGCGCCTCAGCCTCGATCATCTCACGTTTGGCCAGATCCTTTGGAAGCTGGGGCAGGCGGTTGGGGATGGAGTAGTCTATGTCCGCGCCCCACAGGCCCATCAGCCTTGTCAGTTCCTCCTTCGCAAGCCGGGCTTCAAGCCGCGCCTTGGCGATCTGGCCGGTCAGTTCGGCATAGAAGACCTGCTCGCGAGCCTGGCCTTCCTTGTTCAGCGAGCCTGCTTCGCCAAGCCTCCTCGCAAGTTCCGAGGCGGCATCCGCGGCTGTCTGGGCCTGAGCCAGCTGGCCGACATTTTCCCAGGCAGCAACCGCCGTGATCCAGGCGCGGCGGGTATCTGCCGCCAATTGCAACGTCTTCAGCGCGGCTGCGAGCTGCGCCTTTCGGAAGCCGGTATCGGCAATCTCGACATTCTGTTTGAGCGTGGCCAGTGCCAGAATATTGGTGACGATCACACCCTCGATCGCCTTGTAGGCCCGGAGCCCCGGAGTGCCGATCCCCGTCAATCCGATGCCGACCCTCGGATTGACCAGCATGGTCGATTGCCAGGCGGTTGCGGCCGATTCACCCAGATCGGCATAGGCCGCCTGAAGGCCCTTGTTGTTGAGGAGCGCGACCTGAACTGCCGTCTCGACATCGATTGTTTTCGCTGACATCAGCGATTTGACGCGGGTTGCGGTTGCCTGCGCCTCGGCCCGGTTCTGTATCCAGACAGTCTGCTTTCCTGTCGCCTCGGTCGCCCTGGCCGAAACGGTGGTGAAGCCTGCGTTCTTCGAGGTGTAGTCGGCGGCCGTGACGCAGCCGCCAAGAACGAGCGGGACGGAAAGGACGGCCGTGAGTTTGATCACGCGTAGCGTCATGATGCGTCTCCTTTCGGAGCCTGCGCATCGTTCTGGTTTCGCCAGGGCTTCGGGTCCACCGGAGCACGGTGCGAGTAACCTGTGACCGGTGTCTTATAACGCAGAGGGGTGACGCCGAGCGACGGGTTTGTCGCGTCTTCATACGAGGCGGCCTCGTTCATCGAGGATGTGGCTGTGCAGCCGCCCAGCAAAAGGGGCGCTGCAACCACGATGTAGATAGGGTTCATGGTAATTTCCGAACAGGAGATGCAACGGCGCGACGGCGCTAAAGCCGTTCACGCACGATCATTGCCCGAGAGGCGGGCTTTGCCTGTTCAGATATTCGGTGGACGGTGAAGCAGCGGGATCTGGCCCACGGTCTTGCTGTCGTCAAGGAAGGAACGGATGGAATTGACGACTGGTCCGCCAAGGGCGTCATGCGCAATCAGCACCGCCATGCCGAGACAGAAATCGTTGCAGCATTCCTGCTTCACGGGCTTTTTGACGCCGCTGTCGTGGTCTGCCGTATCCATATTATGGTGGTCGCTGGACATCATGGCCGAACCGCCATGGTCCATCATCGCGCGGTGATCCATCATCATGGCGGATTGGGTGGTCTGCATTTCCGCGGTATCGGGACCATGCATTGCGGCATTGACGGTGGAAACGCTGTATCCCGCCAGTGACAATATCATCACCAGTCGAAACAGCAGTGCCGTCAATTTCGATGTTCGCAACATCCCACGCATGCCCTGTAGAAGAGCCGCAGTCCTGAAGTTTGTCAATGGATATCGCTCATAACCATCAATAAATAGCACGTCTGCCGGTTCTTAAACCTCACACTGTCTCCATAAAGGCATCGTCGAGAATGAGGAGTTTACGTGCCTGCATGCGGGCATATTCCTCGTAAAAGCCCGTGGAGATCCAGAGAGCGGAACGCCCCTTCCGTCCGCTCCAGCCGATGCCGCCGATCAGTTCGGCCGCGCCAAGCTTGCGCCTGACATGGATTCGGGAAAGGGAGAGCGATGCCGCCAGTTGCGATGCTGTTTTCACATCCGTCAGGTGTCTGCCCTGTTCTGTCGGCTTTTCCCAGTCGATCCCGGCGATCAGGCGGTCCATCAGCAGCCCGCCCGCGTCGAACCAGTTGAAGATGCGCGCACTTCCGGCATTGCAGGCGAAAGTCGTCCACGCGCCGTTATGGCTAATCGAGCGATATGCGTCACATCGCGCACGGAATCGATGAGCCTGCTGTGTTCGCCGTTCAGCGCGTTGAAGAGCGCCCGGAACGGCCGGGAGAAGGCGGTCTTGTCGGCGTAACGCGTGGCGAACAGGTCATCGGCCGGTCGGCCAAGCATGACTTCGTCGTCGACGGGGATCTTGAGCATCTTGTAGTGAAAATCCGCCTCACCGCCCGGTATCGCGTCATAGGGCAAGTCCGAATAGTTGATGGTGAAATCACCACCGCTAACGGCATGGATCCTGTCTCGGCCGGCATGCAGCAACCCCGAACCCTTCACCTGCAAGCCAATGCAGAGGCTGTCGCCGGCAATGCGGGCAATATCGGCTTCCGTGCGGTTGACCCGGTAAGAGGAAGCGCGCATTTCGCTTACGACGGCGCCTGCAACAGAGCGCGCCTGAAACGACCCGCTGAAGGCCTGGCGGCGATCCGGCGCAAGCTCGATGGTTACGCCAAACAGGCTTTTGCCGCGCACTTCGCGCCATTGGTCGAAGCGGTGCTCGGGCTGAAAATCCTCGGTTGCGAAACGGATGATGGTGTTCGTGGCTTGCTCCCCCCAGACGAGCCATGTCCCCCCGGCTTATTGTTCGGTTGCGCCAAACCCAAGATGGACGAGCGGATAGGGACGTCCCTGCCCGTCGAGGTCGGAGCGTCCCGTCGGCTTGAAACCGAGCCGGCGATAAAAGCCCATGGCCTGCGTATTCTGTTCGTTGACATCGGTGGTCAGCGCGGGGTGTGTGGCAAGTGCTGCCTGCACGAGCGCCTTGCCGATGCCTCTGCCGTGATAATCCGGATCGATGAAAAGCGCTTCCATGTGCCCTTCATGCAGAAACATGAACCCGAGAGGCTTATCCGACGCATCGACGGCGAGCATCAAAGCGGCCTCGGGAAGAAAAGCCGTCACTTCTTCCTCGATTGCGGCGCGATCCGCTCTGTGAAGAAAATCATGGGTATCGTCTACGGCCTTACGCCATATTTCAAGGATGCGGGCCGTGTCGCGAGCGTTGGCGGAACGAAGTGTGATCATGCCTCACCTTTAGCAATTGCGGCGTTTTTGCGCCATGGGTCTTTTCCGCAAGGCGTTTTCCCACTCGCTAAATCCCCGCAGCCAAACGCCGCAGTCTTACCCCGCATATTTCTTCGACCTCCGGTGACTGACGTTTTTCTCGAAAAAAGTTCTTGCAAAAAGGTCCGATAAAAAAATAGATAAAAATAAGTTCTATCTATTTATTTGAAGGGAAAATCGCCGGATGGATCAGATTGTTATGGAAATTGAACAAAATCAGGCGCCAGTCCCCTCAATCAAAGTGGATTCTTCACTCGAAGAAGCAAAAATTATCTATAATTTACCATTTAATGACCTCCTGTTCCGGGCGCAGCAGGTGCATCGTCGCCATTTCGATGCCAACGCCATCCAGATGAGCCGGCTTTTATCGATCAAGACCGGCGGCTGCCCGGAGGATTGTGGTTATTGCAGCCAGTCCGCCCGCAATCCAACAGGTCTGAAGGCTTCCAAACTCATGGAGGTGGAGCGAGTTCTGGCAGAGGCGCGCAAGGCGAAAGAGGGCGGGGCGACGCGCTATTGCATGGGGGCGGCGTGGCGCAACCCTAAGGAGCGCGACATGGAGGCGGTGGTGGCCATGGTCGAAGGCGTCAAGTCGCTCGGCATGGAAACCTGCATGACACTCGGCATGCTGACGCCGGAACAATCCGAACGTCTCGCTCACGCCGGGCTAGATTACTACAATCACAACGTCGATACGTCGGAGCGGTTCTATTCGGAGATCATCACCACCCGCACCTTCGAGGATCGGCTGGAAACGCTCGCCAATGTTCGTGATGCCGGCATGAAGGTCTGCGCCGGCGGCATTCTCGGCATGGGAGAAACGGTCGAGGACCGTATTTCCATGCTGGTAACCCTTGCTAATCTGCCGGTTCCGCCGGAAAGCGTGCCGATCAACATGCTGATCCCGATCCCCGGCTCGAAGCTTGCCAAGGCCGCTCCGGTTGATCCGATCGACTTCGTCCGCACCATTGCGCTTGCGCGCATCCTCATGCCCCGTTCGCATGTGAGGCTTTCCGCCGGACGTACCGAAATGAGTGATGAGACGCAGGCGCTCTGTTTTCTGGCCGGGGCGAATTCCATCTTCGTCGGCGAGACGCTGCTGACGGCGGATAATCCGGGGGAAGATCACGATACGGCGCTGTTCCGGCGGCTGGGCCTGAAGCCGATGGCGTTGCAAACGGCGGAAGCGGGAGAGACCCGGTGAATTCGTCGGCGCTCTCCGCCTATGAGCTGAAGCTTGCCGGTCTGCACCGCAAGTCGCGCCTGCGGGCGCTAGCGCCCCGGCAGGGTATCGACTTCACCTCCAACGACTATCTCGGGCTTGCCGATGCACCCCGGCTGAAGGCGGCGATCACTGACGCAATCGAGAGCGGCGTGCCTGTGGGTGCCGGTGGTTCGCGGCTGCTTCGCGGCAACCATCCCGAACATGAGGCGCTTGAAACGGAGGCGGCGGTATTTTTCGGCGCTGAGAGGGCGATCTATTTCGGTAGCGGATTTGCCGCCAATGTCGCACTTTTTTCCGCACTGCCGCTGCGGGACGACCTCGTTCTCTACGATGCGCTGATCCATGCCAGCGTGCATGACGGCATTGCCGCCGGCAAGGCGAAGGCGGTCGCTGTGCCGCATAATCAGGTTGAGGCATTCGAACGGGAAATAAACCGATGGCGGCAGGCGGGCGGCAAAGGTCGCCCGTGGATCGCGGTGGAGAGCCTCTATTCCATGGATGGTGACCGGGCGCCGGTTGCGGCCCTTGCCGACCTCGCCGGGCGACATGGCGGCTTTCTCGTCGTCGATGAGGCGCATGCCACCGGCGTGTTCGGGCCGGGCGGGCGCGGCCTGGCCGCTGAACTGGAAGGTCGCGGTAATGTCGTGGCGCTGCACACCTGCGGCAAGGCGCTTGGTCTTTCCGGCGCGCTTATCAGTCTGCCTGCGGTTCTTGCCGATTACCTCACCAACCGCGCCCGCGGTTTCATCTATTCGACCGCGCCGTCACCGCTGATGGCGGCGGCTGTGCGGGAGGCCTTGCGGATCGTCGCCGACGAGCCCTGGCGGCGCATCCGTCTGGAAGAACTGATAAATTTGGCCAGCGAACAATTACGATCCGGGCTGGGCGTGACGCCCGGCGGCTCGCAGATATTGCCGGTGATGATTGGTGACAATGCGCGTGCACTGAAGATCGCCACGCGTATGCGAGACGGCGGCTTCGACGTGCGCGCTATCCGCCCGCCAACGGTGCCGGAAGGCACGGCACGCCTGCGCATATCCATTACGCTCAATGTCGAGGAAAGCCAGATCGCCGATATGGTCGGGCTGCTCGCCTTCGCCATGGAGGAGGAACGATGAGCCTCCGTTTCATCGTCTCGGGCACCGATACGGGTATCGGTAAGACGGTTTTTTCTGCGGCGCTTACTCACGCATTGCAAGCCCATTACTGGAAGCCGGTGCAATCCGGGCTCGAGGAAGAGACCGACAGCGAGGTGGTGGAGCGGATGGGTGGCGTGCCGCGCGCGCGCATCCTGCCGGAGGCCTATCGCCTGAAAATGCCGGCCTCACCGCATCTTTCGGCCCGCTTCGACAATGTCACGATCGAGCCCGAGCTTTTGCTGCCGCCGGAAACCGATGGGCCGCTGGTGATCGAAGGGGCGGGCGGTCTGCTGGTGCCGCTGACCGACACATTGCTGTTTGTCGATATTTTCGCCCGCTGGCGAATTCCGCTGATCCTGTGCGCCAGAACCTCACTCGGCACCATCAACCACACGCTGCTGTCGCTCGAGGCGCTGCGGCTGAGAGCCATTCCGGTGCACGGCGTGGTCTTCATCGGTGATGAGAACCGGGAAAATCAGCGCATTATCGCCGATATAGGCCGAGTTCGCTCGCTTGGCCGCTTGCCTCGCATACCGGAGATGACTGCCGAGGCGCTGCACGATGCATTCGCTCAACAATTCGATCTCGCTGATTTCCTGGAGGTGCCGGCATGAGCCGTTCCCGCGTCTGGCATCCTTTCACCCAGCACGGGCTGGAACCGCCGATGAAACGCATCGTCTCGGCGGAGGGCGCCTATCTGGTCGATGAGGATGGCCAGCGGTTGTTCGATGCAATTTCATCCTGGTGGGTCATCACTCACGGCCACCGGCACCCGGCAATCATGTCCGCCATCCGCGCAGCGACCGAGACCTTCGACCAGATCATTTTCGCCGAGTTTTCGCACGAGCCGGCCGAAACGCTGGCCAAAGGGCTGATCGAACTCGCGCCTGCCGGCTTGGAACATGTGTTTTATTCCGATAGCGGTTCGACCTCGGTGGAAGTGGCGCTGAAAATGGCGCTCGGTTATTTTCACAATTGCGGTGAAAAGCGAGATCGCATCGTGGTCATGGAGCACGGCTACCACGGTGATACGATCGGCGCCATGTCGACGGGCGAACGCGGCGTGTTCAATGCTGCGTATGAACCACTGCTATTCGGCGTCGACCGACTTGCTTTTCCGGAAGCGGATTGTGAGCAGGAGACGCTCGACATGTTCGAGAGCTTTTGTCGTTTGGGCCGAGTCGCCGCCTTGCTGATCGAGCCGCTTATTCTCGGTGCCGGTGGCATGAAGATTTACCGCGCGGAAGTTCTCGCCGGACTGAAACAAATTGCCGAACGCTACGGTTGCCTTGTCATCGCCGACGAGGTGATGACGGGCTGGGGCCGGACAGGAACCATGTTCGCCTGCGAGCAGGCGGGAGTTTCACCGGATATTCTGTGCACCTCCAAGGGGCTGACCGGTGGCTCCCTGCCGTTGGCAGCGACCTTGTGCAGTGGCGAAATCTTCGACGCGCACTTCTCGACCGATCGCCGCAAGACCTTTTTCCATTCGAGTTCCTACACCGCCAATCCGATTGCCTGCGCTGCCGCTGTCGCCAATCTGCAGGTTTGGCGCGATGAGCCAGTGGTACAGCGCATCGGTCAACTGCAAGAAGTGCTGCGCGACAATCTCGGGCGATTTGCGGATGACAGGCGCTTCACGAACATGCGCCAGATTGGAACCATCGCAGCGCTTGACCTCGTCGTGCCCTCTGGCGGTTATCTCGCGGAGGCGGGGCCACGCATGCGGCAATTGTTCCGCGAGCGCGGGCTCATCATCCGCCCGCTCGGCAATGTGCTCTATCTGATGCCGCCCTATTGTTCGACGGCGCAAGACCTCACCCGCGCCTTTGACGCCATGGACGAAGTGGCCTCGATCGTGACTGAAGCCGCTCCGGGAGAACCCGGCGCGGCCGCGATCAAAAACCGTCTCCGAAAGGCCTGACAATGCAGACCCGTTCTTCCCGCATGGCTGGCTTCGGGCATGCCGTGCCAGCGCGATGTGTCCGCAACGCCGAGATTGAGACGCGTCTTGGGCTGGAGGCTGGCTGGATAGAGCGTCGGACGGGGATCCGCACACGTTATTGGGCGCAAGAGGGCGAGACGCTGAGCGGCCTTGCCGAAAAAGCCGGCCTCATGGCACTGGAAAACGCGAGAATTGGCGCCGAGGATATCGCACTGACATTGCTTGCGACGTCCACGCCAGACCATCTTTTGCCGCCTTCGGCCCCGCTGCTTGCGCACCGGTTGGGCCTCACACAATCCGGGGCGATCGATCTTGCCGGGGCCTGTTCCGGTTTTCTTTATGCGCTCACTCTTGCGGATGGTTTTGTCCGCACCCACGGCCGCGCGGTGCTGGTTGTTGCCGCCAATATCTTGAGCCGTCGTATCAATCCGGCGGAAAGGGCAACTGCGGTTCTGTTCGCCGATGCTGCCGGCGCCGTCGTGCTTGTCCCCTGCCGGGATGCGCAGCGCGGCCTTTTGTCTGCCGATCTCGTTTCGGATGGGAGCGGTTACGACCTGATCCAGATCGCGGCGGGCGGCAGCAGCCAGCCTTTTTCCAATGATACAGAGGCTGAAGATACCCTTATGACGATGCGGGACGGCCGCGAGGTCTTTTCCCGTGCCGTCGCAACAATGACGCAGACCTCACAGCGCGCTCTGCAACGCGCAGAAATGACGGCCACCGATATCCAGCGGTTCGTGCCGCATCAGGCCAATGCCCGCATGTTCGATGCCGTCTGCGGCAATATCGGCATCGACCGGCAAAAGACGGTACGTACAGTCGAAACCTTCGGCAACTCTTCTGCCGCCACTATTCCGCTTTCGCTTTCCGTTTCCAATGCTGAGCGGCCCATCACGGAGGGTGAAACGCTGTTATTGACGGCGGCAGGGGCGGGGATGACTGGGGGGGCGGTGGTGTATCGAGGCTAAGGCCAGCTGGAGACGGAAATGTCTTAGTCGGATCGAGCCGCGCGCACAACGTTGGCAGATATAGGCAGAGCGCGGTGATGCAGCTCAAGTGCTCGAAAAAATTTGATTTTGTTTGGAGAAATTTGGCTGGGGAACCTGGACTCGAACCAAGATTAACGGAGTCAGAGTCCGTCGTTCTACCATTGAACTATTCCCCAAAAGCCCGAAGCGGGTTACCGCGTTCGCTTTGGTGGGTCGTCATATAGATGATTTCTTGCGGGGCGCAAGTCGAAAAAATCGAAAAATGCGTTTTCGTCGCTCTTTTGCGTCTGTCTCCTGCGTCAGAGTCGCGCACGGGTGGAGCGTGGGGTGGAGAGCAGAAGGCTGGTCTCGCTGCCGGTAATGCCAGGGACAAGGCGGATACGGCGGAGCACCGCGTCGAAATCGCTGAGAGTGGCGGCGTTAAGTTCTACGATCAGGTCCCAGCGGCCGTTCGTGCTGTGGATTTCGGATATTTCCGGGAAACCGCCGAGAGTGCGGATGACGCGGTCCGTCACATGTCCTTCAATCTCGATCATCATGATGCCGCGGATCGCCGCCTCCACCGCATCGGCACGCAGGATGACGGTGTAACCGATGATAGTGCCGTCATTTTCCATTTTTTCGATGCGTGAGCGTACCGTTGCGCGCGAGGTTTCCGTCTCGATCGCCAGATCGGAAATGCTGCGTCTGCCGTTATGCCTCAAAAGGGTCACGAGCCGTTCGTCGAGATCATCCATTGGTAGCCATTCTGATAAATAGATTTGACCAAATCGATAGCCTATTTCGATAATATTGCCAATATTTGATGTTCATTCCGCCATGTCTGTGTGGTTTAGTGAGGTTATCGGTTGATGAAAGCGAGGGCTCAAATGGATATCAGGCTGATCGGTGCGCCGTTGCAAATCGGAGCCGGGCAATTGGGGTGTGAGATGGGGCCGAGTGCGTATCGCATCGCCGGTCTCACGCGGGCGCTCGAAGATCTGGGCCATCGGGTGGTGGATACCGGCAATGTGACGCCGGCGCCGCTGAGGGAGTTTAGCCACCCCAATCCGGCGGTGCATCATCTCGCTGAGACGGTGGCCTGGACCGAGGCGCTGACGGAGGCCGCCTATCGAGAAAGTGCTGCCGCCGTGCCGATCTTTCTTGGCGGCGACCACGCAATTTCCGCGGGAACCGTCGCCGGCATGGCACGGCGGGTGGCGGAGAGTGGCCGGCCGTTTTTCGTGCTCTGGCTCGATGCCCATACTGATTACCACACGCTTGAAACGACGCGCAGCGGTAACCTGCATGGCACGCCGGTCGCCTATTTCAGTGGTCGCGACGGATTTTCGGGTTACTTTCCGCCGCTCTCCCATGCAGTTCCTGAGGAAAATATCGGCATGATCGGCATCCGCAGCGTCGATCCAGCCGAGAGAGCCGCACTGGAAGACAGCGGCATCACCGTTCACGACATGCGCTCGATAGACGAGCATGGTGTCGCGGTTCTGCTGCGCGCGTTCCTTGCGCGGGTGCAGGCGGCAAACGGCCTGTTGCATGTCAGTCTCGATGTCGATTTCCTCGAACCGTCGATCGCGCCTGCGGTCGGCACCACGGTTCCGGGTGGGGCGACGTTCCGTGAGGCGCATCTGGTGATGGAGATGCTGCATGATAGCGGGCTTGTGTGCAGTCTCGATCTCGTGGAGCTTAACCCGTTTCTCGATGAGCGCGGCAGGACGGCGACGCTGATGGTCGACCTGGCTGCCAGCCTGATGGGCAAGCGGGTTATGGACCGCCCGACGCGGGCCGGCTAAGGGGGATGATGCAATGACGATTATACCGAACCTTAATATCGTACCTTTCGTCAGCGTCGATCATATGATGAAACTCGTGCTGCGCGTGGGGATCGATACGTTTCTGCGCGAACTTGCCGACGTCGTGGAAGAGGATTTCCGCCGCTGGGAAAGTTTCGACAAGACGCCGCGCATCGCATCGCATTCCCAAGAGGGCGTCATCGAGCTGATGCCAACCAGTGATGGAACGCTGTATGGCTTCAAATATGTGAACGGCCATCCGAAAAACATGAAGGAGGGCCGCCAGACGGTGACTGCTTTTGGGGTGCTTTCCGATGTCGGCAACGGCTATCCACTGCTCCTGACCGAAATGACCATTCTGACGGCGCTGCGCACCGCTGCTACTTCGGCTGTCGCTGCAAAACACCTAGCCCGCAAAAATGCCCGCTCGATGGCCATCATCGGTAATGGCGCGCAGAGCGAGTTCCAGGCGCGGGCCTTCAAGGCTATTCTTGGCATCGACACGGTGCGGCTTTTCGATATCGACCGGACCGCCAGCGAAAAATGCGCCCGCAATCTTGTCGGGCAGGGCTTTACCATCGAAATTTGCGATAGTGCGCAGGGCGCAGTGGAAGGTGCAGATATCATCACCACCGTCACGGCTGACAAGCAATATGCGACAATCCTGACCGACAACATGGTTGGCCCCGGCATTCACATCAATGCCGTCGGCGGCGATTGTCCCGGCAAGACGGAACTGCACCGGGACATTCTGCTGCGGTCGGACATTTTTGTCGAATACCCACCGCAGACGCGCATCGAAGGTGAAATCCAGCAATTGCCAGCGGACTACCCTGTCACAGAACTATGGCAGGTCATATCGGGTGAAAAGCACGGGCGGGTAAACGACAGGCAGATCACGCTGTTCGACAGCGTCGGTTTCGCGACCGAGGATTTTTCGGCGCTGCGTTATGTGCGCTCGAAACTGGCCGCCACCGGGCTTTACACGGAGCTGGATCTGCTGGCCGATCCGGATGAGCCGCGCGACCTGTTTGGAATGCTGTTGCGCTGCGAGGCGGCTCTCGCCTGAGAGGACGTTCAACCGGAATGACGTCAGCCAGCCCGCCTGCGTTCCCTGCGGGCAACGGCATGTTCCCGCCAGATGGTGAAGAGACCGGCGGCGATCACGATTGCAGCACCCAGAACCATGTTGGATGTCACGACCTCGCCATAGATGGTGACGCCGATGATGGAGACGAGCACGAGCTGGTAATAGGAAAACGGCTGCACCGAGGCCGCATCCGCCAGCTCGAATGCCTTGATCAGGCAATAATGGCCGCTCATGCCGGTAATGCACAGCGCCAGCATCCAGCCCCAATCCTGGGGTGCAAGGCTAACCCAATAAAACGGACCCACCAGCGTCAGCGCTGCCGCACCGGCCACGCCGGTATAAAAGAAGCTCGTCATCGCTGAATCGCTCTTGCTGCCAAGGCGGGTCAGGACGCTGTAGAGCGCAAGCATGAAGGCGGCGATGAAAGTGATCAGCAGGCGGTTGTCGAACCCTTCGCCATCAGGTTTCAGAATGACGAGAACGCCGACGAAGCCGACAAAAATGGCGCACCAGCGCCGCCAGCCCACATGTTCGCCAAGCAACGGCACGGACAGTGCGGCGACGATCAGCGGCGCCGAAGCGAGGATGGAGTGGCTGTGCGCCAGCCCGACAACGGCGAAGGAGAAAATGGAAAAAACAATCTGCACGGCAAGAAGGACGCCGCGGCTGATCTGCAGCCACGGACGGTTTGCCATGACAGCGCCCCGAATGCCGCCAGAGGACCTTGCAGCCATCAACAAAACGAAGACGGCGAAGGCCCAGTATCGAAGCATGGCGACGAAGACGGGCGGATAAGAACTGCCAAGATGTTTGGATATGCCATCCTGCGCTGCAAAGATCGTGAATGCTATGAGCGCATAAAGATAACCGGTCTTGGGTGATGGCATAAATAAACCACTGTCCGGCTGTTGCCGGCAAAAAGAGGATTCGGCGTGAATAAGGTGAATAGCAGCCATATGGTCTGGCCGTATCTTGTCAGACAACCTTATTTTCCGAATAGCTGCCATGCAAGTCCGAAGACTGCCTCTGCCCGGTCAAGTTCACGGGTGGCGCCGATGCTGGCGAAAGCTTTGCGAATAGCTGTTTTCCTGTCCGCCATGCGTTAACGCACCGCGGACAGGATGTCGGTTACGGAGTGATTTCCGCGTCGATCAGCCGATCGTCACGGCCGCCTTCGAGGTGACGGATTTCAGCGCAGCGTCGGCCAGTTTCAATGCGATCAGCCCATCCTTGATGGAGGGTGACGGAGCTACATTGTTTTCGATGCAATCGATGAAAGCGGTAATTTCCGCCGCGTAGGCCGCCGTATAACGCGTCATGAAGAAATCATGCAGCGGCGGGCGGGTGTAGCCCTCAGCATTGGCGATCTCGATGGAGACCGGCCGCTGGTTCTCGGCCGCAGCCGAACCGAGCGAACCATGCACTTCGATACGCTGGTCATACCCATAGGTCGCGCGTCGCGAATTCGAAATGCTGGCTTGCCTGCCGCTTTTCGTCGTCAGAATGATGCTGGCGCTATCGAAATCGCCGAGTGCACCGATCTCCGGATTGACGAGAACGGAACCGGTGGCGAATACGCTTTCCACTTCCTCGCCGAGCAGGAACCGCGCCATGTCGAAATCATGAATAGTCATGTCACGGAAAATGCCGCCGGAAACCTTGATGTATTCGGCTGGCGGCGGGCCGGGATCGCGGCTGGTGATGGTCACCATTTCGACCTTGCCGATGCGGCCATCCTCGATTGCCTTGTGCACGGCCTGAAAATGCGGATCGAAACGCCGGTTGAAACCGAGCATCACCTTTGCACCGGTTTCCTCAACCACCTTGGCGCAGGCTTCCGCACGGGCCACATCCAGATCGACGGGTTTTTCGCAGAAGATGGCCTTGCCGGCACGGGCGAAACGCTCAATCAGATCGGCATGGGTGTTGGTCGGCGTGCAGATGATGACGGCGTCGATCGTCTTGTCAGCCAGAACCTCGTCGATTGTGCTGACCTTGCACTGCGCTTCGCGGGCGATTGCTTCCGCAGCACCGGCAACGGCGTCCACAACGGCCACCAGCTTCGCACGGCTGTCGGTGGTGATCGCCTTGGCGTGGACCTTGCCGATCCGTCCAGCGCCGAGCAGTGCCAATTTCGTAACCATCTTTCCTCCGGTTCCTCACACCCGTCTTCCACTCCCGGAAAGACAGAATATGAACGCAAACAATGTTTCGATATGGAATATATGTTCTATTTTGCTAGATCGACATCGGAGGCGTGTCAAGCGTTTTGACGACGGGCAGGGCAGCGGAAATCATCTCTTCGGGAGGTTGCGCAGCACGGGTGAGCGCTGCGTTGAGAAAGCGTTGAAACGGGAATAAAGTCCTGACCGGCAGTCAGTCGACAGAGGGTGCGAGGACCTCCTGTTGGGGAAGCGCATAAACCTCGACCGGGGTTTCAAGGCCGCGCAGAAGCCATGGGCCGAGATTGTCCAGCTTGTCCTCGTGTCCGGCCATACGGACAAATTCTTCGGAAAACAGGACGTTGCGGCCGGTTTCCTTGGTCAGGGTTTCAAGCCGTGATGCGATGTTCACGGCCGGACCGATGACGGTAAAATCGAGGCGGGTTTTCGAGCCGATATTGCCATACATGACATCGCCAACATGGACGCCGATGCCGTAACCCAGAGGGTCATGGCCTTTCTGGCAATTGATGTCGTTGAGGGCAACGAGACTTTTCTGTGCGCTGGCAATGGCTTTCAGCAGGTTTTCACAAGCCTGTGGATCGCTGAGCGGGAAAATCGCCAGCAGCCCATCGCCCATGAATTTCAGGATTTCACCACCGAATTCCTCGATCGGATCGCACATCGCGTCGAAATAACCGTTCAGCAATTCGATCACATCATCGCGCGGCCAGAGGTCGGAAATATGGGTGAAGTTGCGCAGGTCGCAGATCAGGATCGCCGCGCCGACCGTTATGCCGCTGCCGCGCGTCGTTGCGCCATTGAGGATTTTTTCGCCCGCATGCGGCCCGACATAGGTCTCCAGCAGGGTGCGCGTCATGCGGTTTTTCAGGCGAATTTCGCTGACCAGCGCGAGCGCCGGTAGCAGGTTTTTCAACGCAAGGACTTCCGCTTCCAAAAAGCCACCGGGCCGATCGCTGGAAAAAGTGGCGACATGGCGCTTGCCGAACGTATGTTCGATCGGCCAGGCGAAATAATCCGTCAGCCCGTCGGCGCGCAATTCCTCATAGATCGGATAAGCGGATGGCTCGATTTCGTCGCCGGTCAGCCGGTGGCGGATTTCGGTTGCGCCCTGATGGATGTCGTTGATGGGGCTGTTCAGATATTCGGGCGAGCTCTCCGCCCCATAGCCATAGGTGGTGATCTCGGCCGACGATATGCCGGCCTTCCACAGGATGCGCGCGCCAAGCCATTGCGGGTGACGAATGCGGAAGGCAAGTGCGCCCCGCGCTATGGAAATTCCACTTTCGCGCAACCTGCTACACAGCTCGAAGAATATCTCATCGATAAAGCGCTCGTCCTTTGTGCCGGTGACGAGCCAGTCGAGAATTTCCGTTTTCTCCGTTGGCCACAATTCATCCAATGCTGAAGAAACCCGTTCTTCGGTGTTAAGGCTGAGTGTCATGGCAGGATTCCGGAAATTATTGGTGCTCTCGCGCAGGCGGGCCACATGGCGAACATGTCCCGTGCGGACATCATGTGGTGCCGGATAACGGAAATGTTAAGAGAGCGGAGCGGAAAATGTTCCGGAGAGACTTGTAGCGTTCAAACCGCTACGCGCGCCGCCCGGATGTTGCGTGAACATCGTCCCCGGCGGCGCTGAGATTTGGTTCGGATCGTTGTGAACGATCAGATAACGGTTTCGACTGGAATATGCAGGGCGGCGGCAACGCGCCTGATGCGCAGAGGATCGCTGTCTGAGCCGTCTTCCAAGGCGCGGATTTCATTGGCTGTCAGGCCGCAGGTGATGGCAAGCTGATCGACCGTATATCCGGCGAGATTGCGCGCCATCAGGACTTTTCGGGCGAAAGGAGCATCTGTTTCCTGATCGGAATCGAGTTGTGAGACTGAAATTGTCATTTTTTGCATCTCCCTCATGGTGGACACTTTAATGCGGATGGCAAAGAAAGGTTGCCGGAGCCGAATGCGACCGCGTTACCGGAGAAAAATCGTGTTGCAACGCAGCGAGAACATAGCCGCTTCATCCACCTACGCAATAGTTAAATTTTGTTAAGATTCGTGATCGCAGGATTCCTGCGGGATTCATCGCAGGAACAAGGGGTTGAGAAAAATACTATTTTTCCGGGGTTTAGGCGGATGAAGACTAGCGGCTTGTGCTACAGCATGCCCCAGGCACGGAAGCGGCCGCGGCCCGTAACCTCCCTCAACTCCAGTTGATTGGCGAGCCCTATCGCGCCCTGCGGCGTGGTGCCGAGTTCCCTGACGATCATGGCCGCCGAAACCACCGGCCGGGAGACGACAAGCTCCACCAGCTCTGGAAGACGCGAAGACGAGCGTCGGCCGGCCAGCTTGCGCATCATGCGTTCTCTGGCGTGGGTCAGCCTGTCATGTTCCTTCATGCTGGCCAGCGCCGCCTCGTAAAAGCTGTCGAGAAGGGCGACTAGGCGTTGCGTCTGGTTTCTGGCGTGCCGGCGCTCGCGCGGGACGGCACGAAGACCAGCGCTGAGCGCCGGCAGGTGGTCGGGAGAGACAGCCCCGTCGCGCAGAAAAGCGGCGGCCATGAGCCTGCCGAGCCAGGGGCTGCGTTGCAGAACCTCGATCATATTCCAGGCATCCAGCAGGATTGCGGTGCGCAGGATCGGGGGCAACTCCTCCGTCTGGCCAAGGACCTGCCGCCATTCCTTCAGCCTTTCCTCCTCGTCCCAGTCGGGATCGTTGATCATCGGATGGGCCTCTTCCCGATGTGTCACCGGCGCAAGGGTGGTGCCGGCGGTGATCGCGTCCAAAGTCGCGGCGCTTCGCGCCAGAAGTGCGTCCAGCTCGGAAAAGGCCCCGTCCAGCGGTGTCTCGCCTTCTGCATCAGCCTCTTCGTTGCCGGAATGATCCACCGTTTCCGGGGCAAATGCCGTCGCGTCGGCGGCAATTCCCATTCTTCCGCGCAGACGGGAAAGGCCTGGTGCAGTGAAGGCCCAGCCTGGCGCGTTTGAAAAAATCAGCCGCCTTGAGCGGACGATCCGGTGCGCCGCCGTCATTTCATGGGTTGGCGCCCGCACATCCATATGGGCGTCATGCAGGACCAGATCTTCCATATGGACAAGTTCGCCATCAACCCACATGGAGGAAATCGCGTCGGTAAAGTCCTGCCTTTCGATGAAGCCGTGTTTCATCGGCGACCGGCTTATCCTCTCATCCAGTCGTGCCAGCGCTTCACCCGCGCGCGCGGCGGGGATGAGAAGCTTTTCGATATGGATGTCCGATGTATCGTAAATCATTGATATTTTTTAGTTTGAGCACGGCCGGGTGACAAGGCGTATTAGAATGGTCCGGCGCGGAAGATGGCGAGTAGACGCTGCCATTGCCATGCTGCGATGCGGCGTAAACTTGCGCATTGCAATATGGCGGGTATATACCCCCTCCGAGAGCGACAAATTATCACACCTTCCGTTCGCCCTTCCACCTCCAGGCGAGATGAATTGGAGTTTACCGTGAATATTATGGCAAATGGTCCCGCTACGGCACCGGATCAGAAAACCCGTTTGAAATCCATTATCGGCGGATCGGCGGGCAACCTCGTCGAATGGTACGACTGGTACGTTTATTCGGCCTTCACCCTTTATTTCGCGCCGGTGTTTTTCCCTTCCGGAAACCAGACCGCCGAATTGCTGAGCGCGGCCGCCGTTTTTGCCGTCGGATTTCTGATGCGGCCCATCGGTGCGTGGTTCATGGGAACCTATGCCGACCGCAAGGGCCGCAAGGCCGGCCTGACCTTGTCCGTTACCTTGATGTGCCTCGGCTCGCTGTTGATCGCAATTACACCCGGCCACGAGACGATCGGCATTGCAGCGCCTGCCATTCTGGTGTTTGCCCGCCTGCTGCAGGGCATCAGCGTCGGCGGTGAATATGGCGCCAGCGCGACCTATCTCAGCGAAATGGCCGGCAAGAACCGTCGCGGCTTTTTCTCCAGTTTCCAGTACGTGACGCTGATTTCCGGCCAGCTTCTGGCGCTGGCGGTGTTGCTGGTTCTGCAGCGGGTTCTGACACCCGAGCAGCTCGGCGCCTGGGGCTGGCGCATTCCCTTCTTCATCGGTGGCGTTCTTGCAATTGCGGTGTTTTACATCCGTCGCGGCCTTGCCGAGACGCAGTCCTTTGAAAATGCCAAGGCGGGCAACGCGGACAAGCCGAAATCGAGCGGATGGGCGCTGTTCAAGCATTATCCGCGGGAAGCGATGATGGTCATGGCGCTGACATCAGGCGGCACGCTCGCCTTTTACGCCTACACGACCTATCTGCAGAAATTCCTCGTCAATACCTCCGGCTTCAGCAAGGAAAGCGCGACCGAAATCACCACGGCAGCCCTCTTTGTCTTCATGCTGTGCCAGCCGATTGCCGGTGCGCTGTCGGACAAGGTGGGTCGCAAGCCGCTGATGGTCGGCTTCGGCATTCTTGGAACGCTGTTCACCTATCTCATCTTCACGACGCTGGCGACGACAACCGACCCGATCATGGCTTTCGCTCTCGTTCTGGTCGGCCTGTTGATCGTCACCGGCTACACTTCCATCAATGCGGTGGTGAAGGCGGAAATGTTCCCCGCCCACATCCGGGCGCTCGGTGTGGCTCTGCCCTACGCGCTGGCGAACACGATTTTCGGTGGAACGGCAGAATTCGTAGCCTTGAAGTTCAAGCAGATCGGCCACGAAAACTGGTTCTTCTGGTACGTTACGATCATGATTGCGCTGTCGCTGGTGGTTTATGTGAAGATGCGCGATACGCGCGACCATAGCCATATTCACGAGGATTGAGCGGCCACAATAATACCAGCGAAAGCCCCGCCCCCTGGCGGGGCTTTTTGTTTTCAGCGCATTCCGGCGTCTTCGACCGGAAGCACGATGCGGGCCTCAAAACCGTCCTGTCTGCCGGGTGCGGGGGAGGATAGCACGAGTTCGCCGCCAATCTGTTCCATCAGGCTTCTGACGATAGCGAGGCCAAGCCCGGTGCCATCAGCCTTGGACGGGCCTCGGACAAAGCGCGTCGTCAGTTTGGGAAGAAGCGCCTTGTCGATCGCCGCGCCGGAATTGACGATAAGGATCGTACCGTCCTCTTCGGCCAGTATGTGCACCGGGCTTTCCGCCGGACTGTGGATCAGGGCGTTTTCGAGTAGGTTGCGGATGATGATGCCGAAGGCATCCGTGCCCAGCTTGCAGTTCAGGCCGCCTTCGCAGCGATTCGTGAAGCGGATGCGGGACGTGCCGATCGCCGTTCTGCTCATATCGTCGATGATGAGCTCGAGAATGGGGATGAGGTCGGTCGCCGTGTCTGTTACCCCGATCCTTGCTTCCGCGCGCGACATCTGCAGCAGTTTTTCGGCGAGATGGCCGAGATGCATCAGGGCTTTCTCGATATTTTCCACGCGCGGTGCAAGTTCAGGCGGAATATCGGCGTGCAGCCGCTGCGCCTGCGCCAGCGCGCCGGCAATCGGCGTGCGCAATTCATGGGCGCTGTTGGCGGTGAACTCCCTTTCCGCTTCGATTGTCGATCGCAGCCGCCTCAGCAGCAGATTAACCGAGCGGGCAATCGGGTGAAGTTCAGCCGGAAACGGCAGGGTTTCCAGTGGCGCGAGATTGCCGCCGTCTTTTTTCCCGATCTCGTCGCGCAAGGTCTGTATCGGTTGCAGGGTTTTGCGCACCACGAAGATAACGGCAAAGATGCTGGCGGGGATAAGAATGAGAACGGGCAGCAAAATTGCAGTGCCGGCTTCCTCGATTGCCTCACGCCGGTTGGCGAAGGCATCTGCGACCTGAAGGAAGTAATTCCCGTCCGGTGTCGCCACCGTGTAGATGCGCTGGGTCGCCGTTTCAGAAAAACCGGGGTCGAGAGAGACCTCGAAAGGTTCGGTCGAACTGTCATGTGAATGAAGGACGACCTGTCCTTCCCGGTCGCGAACCTGATAGGTCAGATATTCCGCCGCATGTGCAGACTGGTTGAGTTTTTGCGAGGCGGGGCCCGTGTTGTTTTCCCTGAGATCGTCCACCAGCAGTGGCAGCAGTCTTTCGGCTGTTTCCTCAACGCCAGCGTCGAAAATTTCAGCGAACTCGTCCTGCATCACCATGACGCCTAACCCGCAGGCGATAAACCAGGATATGGCGACAACGCTCGTCAGCGCCGTGACGAGCTTGCGGGTCATGCTGGTTGGTCTGGCCATTTCTGTCTACCTGATGGTGTAGCCGACGCCGCGCACGGTCTCGACGCGGTCATGGCCGATCTTCTTGCGCAGCCGGCTGATATAAACCTCGACCGTATTGCTTTCTATTTCCGCGCCGAATTCATAGAGCGTGTCGTGCAGTTGAGATTTAGAGACGACCGCACCGGGATGCTCGACCAGCTTTTCCAGCACGGCCCATTCTCTGGCGCTGAGCGTTTGCGCTGTTCCGTCAACGACGATATTGCGCGCCACCTGGTTGATTTCGATGCCGGGCAGGCGAATGACGGGGGCGGAGCGCCCCTCGTAACGCCGCGAGACCGCCAGCATGCGTGCCGAAAGCTCGTTGAGATCGAAGGGCTTGACCAGATAGTCGTCCGCACCGGCATTCAGTCCGGCAATCCGGTCGGACACCTGGTCGTGCGCCGTCAGAATGATCACCGGCGTCGAGTCATCGCGGTTGCGCAGTGATTGCAAAAGGGTGATGCCATCGCCATCCGGCAGCCGCATGTCGAGCAGGATGAGCCCGTAGGCCATGGTCAGCGTCGCCGCCGTGGCGTCGTCGAGCAACTTAAACCAGTCGACGGCGTGGCCTGCCGCGGCGACATGGTCTCGCAGCGCCTCTCCCAGCACATGATCGTCTTCAACAAGCAGAACCCGCAAGACAGCTCCTTTATCGCGTCGTCTTGCGTATCGCTTTCACGGGATAAGCGTCAAGCACTGTATGTTCAGCTATTCTGGCGCTGGGTGCAGCCGCCGAACACGTCCTGCGCGGAATCGTAGACGGAGGTGGAGACGTTCATCATTCCAAGGATACTGTGGAAATAATTGTCGTGCGAGCGCCCGCCCTTTGCTGCGCCTTTTGCAAGGCATGCGCGATCCAGCCCCATTGATTTGGCGAAATCATCATCGAACCAGACGAGAAACGGCACATGGGTCTGCTGGTCGGGTGCCAGCAGATAGGGTGCGCCGTGCAGATAGACGCCGTTTTCGCCAAGCGATTCACCATGGTCCGAGGCGTAGATCATCCCCGTCGCCAGCGTGTTGGAGCGTGCCTTCAGCTTGTCGATCACGGTCGACAGGAAATGATCGGTGTAGAGAAGCGTGTTGTCATAGGAATTCACGATTTGCGCGTCCGTGCAATTGCCAAGCTCAGCGGTTCGACAGTCCGGGGTGAACTTCCGGAATTCGTCTGTGTAACGCAGATAGTAGGTCGGCCCATGGCTGCCCATCTGGTGCAACACGATGACACTGTCCTTCTTGACGTTATCGAGCCATGCGTCGAGCTTGTCGAAGAAGATATCGTCGCGGCATTCTCCGCCAGTGCAGAAGCGGGTGTCGTTGGTGGAAGGCAGGTCGAAAAAGGGAATGCGGTCGGCCACGTTCTTGCTGCCGGTGTTGTTGTCCAGCCAGGTTGCACCGACACCGGCATGGACAAGAACATCCATGACGTTCTCGTTGGCGAGCGCCTTGTTGTGGCTATACTCAGAACGCGGGAATTTCGAGAACATGCAGGGAATGGAAATCGCCGTCGCAGTGCCGCAGCTGGTTGTATTAGGGAAATAGATCACGTCGCGCTTTGCCAGTTCCGGGTTGGTGTCGCGCCCATAGCCGTTCAGGGAAAAGTTCGCAGCGCGCGCGGTCTCACCAGCCACGATGACGGTGATGCGTGGCTTGTGGATGCCACCCAGCGCCGGCAGGATTTTCGCATCCTTGCCGATCGGGCTCACCTGTATGTCAGCTTCCTTTTCCGCCTGCGTCAGATAGTGAATGGTGGATATGATCGGCGACAAGGGATTGACGCTTTTGACGATATCCTTGTGCTGGCGCACGGCGGTGGTGAATGTTTTGGAATTCGCAAAGCTGATGATGCCGGCAACGGTGAGGCAGATCAGGATGCTGACGGTGTTCCACAGCAACTTGTCGATGATCGGCCGATGCCGAACCCGGACGGCGGCGATGACGAGCGACGGCACCAGCCCATAGATCGTCAGATGCCAGAAAAGGCCAGGTGTCATCAGATTGCCCGCTTCCGCGCGCGTGGTCTCCACGGCGTTGCGGATCATGTCGCTGTCGATGATGATGCCGTAGCGGTCCATGAACCATGAAGCCGCCGCGGCCGCGAATATCAGCAAGATAAGAAACGGCTTGATGAGATATTTGGCGGAAAAAATGGTGATGAGCGCACCGAAAAGCGCCGCTATGGCGACATAAAGCGCGACGATGGCAACCGGATAGGCGGAAAGATAGGTGTGAACCTTCGACCAGAATGTCCGGTTCGTGAAAAACAGCAGATAGGCCGCCGTCAGCAGGCTGAGCGGCACGCTGCCGATCTCCGGACGATACGTTATTGTTCCCGTCGCTTTCGCGGTAAAAAGAGCCACTGCCAGATCCACCAGATTTCCGATAGGCCGGCGGCAACGAAAAAGGGGCGGGAACGCCGCTGTCCAAGCTGCCGCATGGGCCGATCAATGGCGGATGCTTCATTTTGCTGACATCAACCTGAAAGCTTGTCATGAAAGTGTCACACTCCTTGGTGGGCTTCTGGCGAGGGCTGCGTTTCAGATCGAGGAGATCAGCCGGCGATGGAGCGCTCAATTGAGCCCCAGAATGCCTGTGGCGGTGGTGCGGGTTGCAAATATGCGGGTGGCCCTGACCGGCAGCAGGCTGCCTGCGGGCAGGTTCTGGAAGGTCACCGTCGCGCCGGAAAGCAGGGTCAGGCAGAGATGACCACCATTGCCCACATAGATGGCGCGCGTGGGGGAAGGAAGCGGGTTCGTATCATCAGGAACAACCTCGAAAGCATGGGATGCCGGGGATTCGAGGCCTGCGGCGTGGTGTTCGTAAGTCTCAGCCATTGCTGTCTCCCGTAAATCGAAATCTGCCGCGATTATACGGTGCGCCGCGGCTGCGGGGAAAAGCGGGAACAGAAAATATCCGGACGGGATTTAGGCCTTGCTTCCGGTTTGCCGAAAAGAGCGCCATTCTTTCCGTAATCTCATGTGGTTGCGTCGCTTGGCCTGTTGCCACCGATGCCGCGGAAACGGACGATGACGGGTTTTTCGTCCACGGGATCGGCAGCCGGGTCGTGGATATTCAGCGCATGGGCGGGTGCGGTCGCGTCAATTGCGGGTATGGAGAATGAAGGCCCTGACGGCGGGAGAGGCTTCCGTTTTCCGGTGGGCGATGGCGAGGTCGGAAGTCGTGGCGCTTGCTGCAAGCGGCACGTAGCGCACGCCGGGCAACCGCAGACAATCGAGCGAGCGCGGCACCAGCGCCACACCGAGGCCGATCGCCACCATGCTGGTTATGGTGGTGTAATCCCGGCCTTCCGGGCTTATCGTTGGCTGGAACCCGGCCTCGTTGCAGGCTTCTATCGTATTGTAATGAAAGCCGACATCCGGCGGCTGCCGCGGTGTGATGAAGGTCTCGTCGGCAAGGTTCTTGAGGTCGACCTGCAGCGCAAAGGCCAGGGGATGGTTTTCAGGAAGTGCGGCCACCAGCGGTTCGCGCAGAACCACATGGGTTGTGACACCTTCCGGAACGGGCGCAGGCGGGCGGATGAAGGCAAAATCCAGATTTCCGTCGGCGATCTTGGCGAGTTGCAGCCGCATCTCCATCTCGATCAGTTGCAGTTCCACATCGGGATGAGAGGCGCGGAAACTGGCGATGGACTGGATCATCAGGCCGGAATAGGCGGCCGAAGCGACATAACCGATGGAGATGCGGCCCGTCTCGCCGCGATCGACGCGTTTAAGCGCCGCAAGTGTCGCCTCGGCATTGGCGAGAATTTTGCGGGCATCCTCATAAAGAAGCTGGCCAGGCGTGGTGAGCTTCACCGATCGCCGTGTCCGGTCAAGCAACGGCATGCCGACGATCTGCTCGAGCGCCATGATCTGCTGGCTCAAACCCGGCTGGGCAATGCCGAGGCGGGCGGCGGCGCGCTCGAAATTGCGCTCATCCACCAGCGTGGTGAAATAGCGCAGGTGCCGCAGCTCGAACGCGTCCGCCCGGTTTGCCGGTTTCCTGCCCATCATCACTGCCTTTCCTGACGGATTTGAATAATTCCAAGCTATTATCCGTAAGAATTTTCATAATCAGTAGTTCTGAAAAAATCCAGTTTCACTTATTGGATCACAATCCGCTCCTTGCGTAATAAGATGACTTAAATTCTCCAGAAAAATAACCGTCTCATGGCGGCGCGGTTGATGAAGGGTCTTGGCGTGCAGGGAAAATCTAAACACATTTCCATTCTGGCGGGCGGTTGCGCTGCCATCGCCTATGTGGCGTTCGTGACCTCCGGCGTTGCCCTTGCGCAGGAAGCCGGAACGACGGTGCTGCAGACCATCACCGTGGACGGCGCGAAAAATCAGGACTCCAAGGCGCCGGTGAAGGGCTATGTGGCAAAAACCAGCGCCAGCGCCACCAAGACGGGGCGATCCCTGATCGAGACGCCGCAATCGGTTTCCGTCATCACCAGGGATCAAATGGATGCGCAGAATGTCCGTAATCTCAGCGAGGTGCTGAATTATGTGCCTGGCGTCGTCGCGCAGCCGTTTGGGGCGGATCCACGTTTCGATGCGCCGCGCATTCGCGGCTTTCAGGGTAACCAGCTGCAGTTCCTCAACAGTCTGCGGCTGATGCGCACGGCCGGTGCGCCGTCTTATGAGGTCTACGGTCTGGAGCGGGTGGAAGTCATTCGCGGGCCGGCCTCGGTGCTTTACGGTCAGGGTAATCCCGGTGGCCTCATCAATCTCATCAGCAAGCGGCCGACTTTCGAGCGTTTCGGCGAAGTCGGAGCGCAGATCGGCAGCTTCGATTATTACCAATCGATGTTCGATATTGGTGGGCCGGTCGCGGATAGCGACAGTTTTGCCTATCGCCTGACCGGCCTTGCCCGCAACGCCCATCTTCAGACGGACAATCTGCAGAACGATCGTTATTTCATCGCCCCGGCGCTGACATGGCAGCCCGACGAGGATACGAAACTGACGGTTCTCGCCTCCTATCAGCACGACAATCCGAGTTCGCCGTCTGGCCTGCCGCCGGCGCTGACCTATCTGAGACCAGGCAATATGCTGGACCGCAGCTTTTATGTCGGCGATCCCTCTTTCGATACCTCAAGCCGCAAGTTCACTAATATCGGCTATGAGTTCGAGCACCGTTTCGACGAGACCTTCACCTTCCGGCAGAATGCGCGTTATTCCAATTTCGACTGGTCCTACCGCGCGCTCGGCATGTCTTCGACCAGCGGCGGCATGATCGGCAATCTCATCCGCCGCAATGCGACGTTCCAGGATGAATTGCTGAACACCTTCAACATCGACAACAGCCTGCAGGCGGAGTTCTCCACGGGACCAGTCGACCACACCCTGCTTGTCGGGCTGGATTACCGCTATTTCGACAATAACGTCAAAACCGAATTCTGGGCCGCAACGCCGCTCAATCCCGTCAATCCTGTTTATGGCGGGCCAATTAGTCTCACCTCGCGCACGCTTTATGCCGATGTGAAGACGGATATTTCCCAGATCGGTCTTTATGCGCAGGACGAGATGGCCTTTGAGAACTGGCGGGTCACCGCCGGTCTGCGGCAGGATTGGGCAAGCACCGGCGGCACGACGTTCAACGGAACGACCTACCGCACTCTCGACAAGGACGACCATAAGCTGACGGGCCGTGTCGGGGTCAGCTATCTCTTCGATGGCGGCATCGCGCCGTATGTCAGCTACGCGACCTCCTTCGAGCCCGTGCCGCAGCCGGCTGTCGGTGATGCGCCGAAACCGACCACGGGCGAACAATGGGAAGCGGGCATCAAATATCAGCCCGAGGGCTTTGACGGTTTCTTTTCCGCGGCGATCTACGATCTGAAACAGAAGAACGTCACGACGACGGTGGGCGGGGTGACGCAGCAGATGGACGAGGCGCAGGTGAGAGGCCTCGAACTGGAAGGCGTCGCAAGCCTTGCAGACGGGCTCGACCTGCGGGCGGCCTATACCTACATGGACAGCGAGGTCTCCGGCCGTGTGAACAACGGCAAGGAGCTGGATAGTACGCCCCGGCACGCCGCCAGCCTCTGGCTCGACTACACCTTCCCGGAAGATACGGCGCTTGAAGGTTTCGGCATCGGCGGCGGTGTCCGTTATGTCGGAAAACGTTATGGCGATGCGGCCAATGCCTTCGAAATGAAGGGCCTCGCCCTGCTCGATCTCGGCGTGCATTACGAGAAGAACGGCTACCGCGCCTCGCTTCTGGTGCAAAACTTGACTGATAAAGAATATATTTCTAGTTGCTCCACTTTCGGATGCTATTACGGTGACGGCAGAACCGTTATGGGCAAGCTGACCTACCGTTGGTAACGCCATATTAAAGTGAAGCAGCAGGGGCATGACGCGTAAGGATCGATGGATTTCCCCCCTCTGGGGGCGGCGGGAATTTTTAAGCCTGCTCGCCGCCTCGGCTCTTGCGGGCAAGGCGCGGGCAGCAGTGATGCCGCGCATCGCCGCCATCGACTGGGCCATGCTGGAAACATCTGTGGCGCTCGGCGTCATGCCGGTGGCGGCGACCGAACTCATCCAGTTCCGGTCCGGCGCGGTCGAGCCTGATATCCCTGAAACCGTCGCCGATCTCGGCCTGCGCGGCGCTCCGAATTTCGAGCTTCTGCAGCTCACCCGGTCGGAGCTCATTCTGATTTCGCCTTTCTACACACGTTATACCGGCAGGCTGGAAGCGATCGCCCCCGTCTTTTCACTGCCCTTTTACGTGAAGGGTGAGCCGCCTTTCGAAAAGGCGCTGGCGGCGGTCACCGCGCTTGGTGAAAAGCTCGGGCGGGCCGAAGAGGCGCGCAAGGTTCTGGGTGAAACGGAAGCGGCACTGCACGCCATGCGGGCCCGTCTTGCCGGGTTTTCCGCACGGCCGACCTATGTCATCAACATAGGCGACGCCCGGCATTTTCGTGCCTTTGGTGCGGATAGCATGTTCGGGGATGTTCTTGGCCGTCTGGGGCTGACCAATGCCTGGGTGGATCGGTCGCAATTCACCTTCGCGGCCCCGGTGCCGCTTGAAAACCTCGCCGCCTCATCCGATGCGCGCATCGTCATCGTCTCCGATATTCCGGTGGAGGCGCGGGAAACTCTGCGCAACAGCGCCATCTGGCGCGCGCTGCCTGCCGTTCGGGAAAATCGGGTGGTGACGCTTGCCAATGTCGGCCCCTATGGCGGCATCACCGCCGGCATGCGTTTCGCGAGGCTTCTGACCGAAGCGCTCTTGGCACGGGGAGAAGCCTTGTGACGGCGCGGCCTCTCCCGCTTTTCTTCGGGCTTTTGTTCATTCTGGCCTGCGGTCTTTCCCTGCATGCCGGGTTGCTGCGGCTGCCTTTCGGTGCGTGGCCCGGCCTGCCTTTTGATGCCGCCGCTATGTCGATGGATCAGGTCATCCTCGCTTTCAGCCTGATGCCGCGTGTGGCGGTCGCCATTCTGGCGGGCGCGATGCTGGGTCTCTCGGGCGCGCTTTTTCAGCAATTGCTGCGCAACCCGATCGCTGATCCCTCGACGCTCGGCATCTCGGCTGGCGCGCAACTGGCCATCGTCATCGCCACGCTGTTCTTTCCCTCGGTGCTGGATGGCAACCGCGCACTGGTGGCGCTTGCCGGCGCTGCCGCTGCCGCCGGTATTGTCTTCCTGCTTGGCTGGCGACGCTCCTTCGAACCGGTAACCATGGTGGTGGCAGGGCTCCTGGTCGGCATCACCGCCGCATCCGTTTCCGCGGCGCTGACGCTCGCGCAGGGCGAATATCTGATGTCGCTCGTGGTCTGGAATGGCGGCTCGCTCAGCCAGCAGGATTGGTCGAACGCCCTGTCTCTCACCTTTCAGCTTCTCGTGGGGCTTGTCCTGACGGGCCTGCTGGTTAGGCCGCTGACGGTTCTCGGTCTCGGTGATTCCGGCGCGCGATCGCTCGGCGTATCGCTGTTTTCGATCAGGCTCGCCGTCGCCGCCGTCGCCGTCATGCTGGCCGCCTTCGTCGCTTCGGCGGTTGGCCTCGTCAGCTTCATCGGCCTTGCCGCCCCTGCGCTCACCCGGGCGCTTGGCGTGCGGCGCTCCTCTTCGGTGCTCTTCGTTTCCCCGCTTCTGGGCGGCCTGCTGCTCTGGTTCTGCGACGGTATCGTGCAACTTCTGGCAAACAAGACGGCGGAAGTTTTCCCGACCGGCGCGGTGACGGCCCTGATCGGCGGCCCGCTGCTTCTCTGGCTGCTGCCGAAAATCCGGCCGACCGACGTGCATCGCGGCGAAGGCGTCGATCTCGCGACAAGACGCGGGTTTACGGCCCTGCTGCCGATGCTCATCGTCATGGCCGCGCTGATCTTTGCAGCACTCGCCATCGGCAGGGGGCCTCAGGGCTGGACGATGCTGGGGGCGGGTGACCTGCAAAGCCTTCTGCCCTTCCGCTGGCCCCGGCTGATGGCGGCCATCGCCGCTGGCGGTCTTCTCGCCATGGCGGGTGCTCTTTTGCAGCGGCTCACCGGCAATCCGATGGCAAGCCCGGAGGTCATCGGCGTCAGCGGCGGCGCAGGCCTCGGTTTTGCCGCCGCCATCACGATTTTTCCGGCGGCCGGTCTGTTCGAGCTGTTTTGCGGCGCCGGCATCGGCTCGGCGGGCGTCATGATCCTCGTCCTGTTCTTTTCCGTGCGCCGGCATCTGGCGCCAGAAAAAATCCTGCTCGCCGGCATTGCTATTAGTTCGCTCTGCTCGGCGGTGCTTTCGGCGCTGCTTGCGATTGGTGACCAGCGGGCATGGCAGATTCTCGCCTGGCTCAGCGGCTCTGGTTCGACCGCGACACCGGCTTCGGCAATCTTTCTCGCCATTCTTTCCATCGTGCTTCTGGCGGCTGCCCTGTCGGTGACGCGCTGGTTGACGATCCTGCCGCTTGGCCGGGATGTGCCGCTCTCGCTCGGGCTGCCGCTCGGCCTGGCGCGTATCGCCGTCATCGCGGTGGCCGGCATCGCCACGGGGGCCGCCTCGCTGCTCGTCGGTCCCTTGAGCTTCGTCGGGCTGATGGCGCCGCATATTGCGCTTCGCGCCGGCTTCACCACGCCGCGCGATCATCTGTTAGCTTCTTTCCTGTTCGGCGCGGTGCTGATGGCGCTTTCCGATCTCGGGGCGCGAACGGTGACCTTTCCCTATGAACTGCCGCTCGGGCTTTTTGCGGCTCTGGCCGGCGCGCCCTATCTGATCTGGCTTTCAGGCAGGCGCCAATGATTTATTTGAACATTTACGGAGATGAGAACCATGGGTGAGGCAGCACTTGCCGTCGATTACGACGATATCCCGCTTTTTTCTCTTGATGGCGTCATGATGGAAGTGCCGGGCAGGACATTGCTGCACCCGCTGACGGCAAGTTTTGCGACCGGCAAGACCATCGGTCTGATCGGTCATAACGGTTCGGGAAAATCGACGCTGCTCAAGATTCTCGCACGCATTCAGGAACCGACGGCGGGCAAGGTCTCGTTCGAGGGAAAATCACTCGGCGCCTGGGGCAATCGCGAATTTGCGCGAAAGCTCGCCTATCTGCCGCAATATACGCCGGCTGCTTCCGGCATGCTGGCCAAGGAGCTGGTGGCGCTCGGCCGTTATCCCTGGCACGGGGCGCTCGGGCAATTTAGCAAGGCGGATCAGGAGAAGGTGGAAGAGGCGATCGAGCTTACCGATACCGTCGCTTTCCGCGACCGGCTGGTGGATACGCTTTCCGGCGGCGAGCGCCAGCGCGTGTGGCTTGCCATGCTGGTGGCCCAGAACGCCGAAAGCCTGCTTCTAGACGAGCCTATCTCCGCACTCGACATGGCGCACCAGATCGAAGTGCTTTCGCTGGTTCAGAGACTGTCGCGCGAAAAGGGTCTTGGCGTCATCGTGGTGCTGCATGACGTCAACATGGCAGCACGCTTCTGCGATGAGATCGTTGCGCTTCATTCCGGCCAGCTTATCGCACGGGGAACGCCGCAGGAGATCATGACGCCGGAGACGTTGCAGCGCATCTATGGCGTTCGCATGGATGTCATGACCCATGCCGCCACCGGCTTTCCCGTCGCTCTGCCGCTTTGACATCGTTGCAGCAAAACAACGCCCTGAAGTACTCGCGTTTAACAGGAATTCGACAGGCGTTTCCCGCCCTAACAATGTCTTAATGGCATCCTACCGCCAGTAGACATTGTTAACCGTTTTGCTTTCCTTGCACCCAATTCAGTTGTTTTGGATCGATTTCGGGGAACAAACGTTAACAGTGCGGAATTCAATATCCGGAGAGGGCAATAAGGGCTGCTGCGGGTAGGAATAAAACAGGAGAAAATCAGATGAAAAAGGCTGTTGCCGTAACTTTTGCCGCATTGACGATGGGTCTCGGTGGAACCGTGTCCGCACTCGCTGCCGACCTTGCAAGATATGAGCCGGCTCCGCAGGAGCAGGACGAACGCAATGGCGTCAAGATCGGTTACCTCACCTGCGATATCGGCGGTGGCGTCGGTTACGTAATCGGCTCGGCCAAGGAACTGGATTGCACCTTCCAGTCCACCATGGGCGCGCGTCGCACCGATCATTACACCGGCGCCATCCGCAAGATGGGCGTTGACCTTGGCTTCACCACGCAGGGCCGTCTGGTCTGGGCCGTTTTCGCCCCGACAGCGGGTTACCACCGTGGTTCGCTCGGCGGCCTTTATCAGGGCGCCACGGCTGAAGTGACCGTTGGTCTCGGCGTTGGCACCAACATCCTCGTCGGCGGCACCTCGGGCTCCATCCAGCTTCAGACGGTCAGCGTAACGGGCCAGGTCGGCCTCAACCTCGCCGCAACCGGTACGTCTGTGACGCTCACGGCGATGAACTGATCATCGACGTACTGCCCGGCTTATAACGCCGGGCATTCTGTCGCATGTCAAAAAAACGCCCTCTTCGTTGTCAGACGGAGAGGGCGTTGTATTATGCGGGGCATGATGATCTCGGCATTCAGAACGCTTCCGGCTTCAATGGCTTTTTTCCTCTGTATTGCTGCGCCGGCATTGGCCGAAGGCGATGCGGTGCACGGGGAAAAAGTTTTCAGCCGCTGTTCCACCTGCCACAGCATCGATGCGCCGCGCACCCGCATGGGACCGCATCTGATGGGCGTGGTGGGCAGGCCGATAGCCTCCGTAGCTGGTTACGGCCATTATTCGCAGGCGCTGAAGGATGCCGGTGCCGCGGGTCGGGTGTGGACGGAGGAGGAGCTGCAAAGTTTTATCTCGAGCCCAAAAAAGGCGATCCCTGGAACCTCGATGCGCTTTTTCGGGCTGTGGAGCGAAACGGATATTGCCGATCTGATCGCCTATCTGAAAACGCATCCGATGCCGCAATAACCCTTAAAGCGGTGCTTCCGAAACGATCTCTTCTGCCTCTTCCACCGTCATCGCCATCACCTTCGCGCCGATTTCGAAGCCGAAGCCGTTGCGGGCGAATGCGGAAAATTCCTTCGACTTGCGTTTTTCATCAAGCTCGACACGGCGAAAGGGGCCGAAGGCGCGCTTGCGCGCAAAGATGACGGCCGCCACCAGATCGTTGGTTTCCTGCAGCGCGACTGCGGCCGTTTCCCGATCAATGCCCTTGATCTGAAGTTTTTGCGCAAGCCCGCGCTTCGACTTGCCGCTGCGCTGGCCACTTCGCACGGCAATTTCTGCATAAGCCGTATCGTCGAGCGCCTTGATGCCATAGGCGAAGGTCACGGCGAATTCGCCAAGCGCCTTTATCTGAGCGGGGCTGATATCCTCGAATTTTTCCCGCGCCTTGCGGGTGATCGCATCGCGCAGCTGCTTTTCCGTCATCATCCGCTGTTCCAGCCGGTAGAGAGCGGAATTGCGCGCCCATGACAGCATGCGGCTGGTGGGTTCGATGGCCTGCGTTTCGCCATCCAGTGCCATGTCGTCGGTCAGGAAGGGGCTGGAATCATCGTTCATCCCGCTTTTATAGCGCAGCGAAGCCGTCTTGCCAGTTCCCGTCTGCTACATGCCCTCCGGTTTTTCCAGCGTATCAGGGCGTCTGCGCGCCGGTTGCGGCGACGTAGACTGAATAGAGCGATTTCGTTGCGGTGATGAACAGGCGGTTTTTCTTCGGGCCGCCGAAGGTGAGGTTTGCGACCGTCTGCGGCACCTTGATCTTGCCAAGCAGCGTACCGTCAGGCGAAAAGCAGTGCACGCCATCGCCGGCACTGGTCCAGAGATTGCCCGCTGTATCCAGACGGAATCCATCAGGCAAGCCATTGTCGAGATTGCAGAATTCCCGGCCGTTTGTGAGCTTCACGCCGTCCACGACATCGAAAACGCGGATATGGCGTGGGCGGGATACATCATGGCTGTAGGAACTGTCTGCGACATAGAGCTTGGTTTCATCAGGCGAGAAAGCCAGACCGTTTGGCTGCACGAAGTCATCGATGGCGATCTTGATTTCACCGGTTGCGGGATCGAGCCGGTAAACATTGCGCGTCTTCTGTTCGGGTTCCGCCTTGTAGCCCTCATAATCGGAAAGAATGCCGTAAGTGGGGTCGGTGAACCAGACGCTGCCATCGGATTTCACCACCACGTCATTAGGTGAGTTCAGCCGCTTGCCGCCGTAGCTGTCGGCAAGAACGGTGATCGAGCCGTCGACTTCGGTGCGGGTGACGCGACGGCCGCCATGTTCGCAGGAAACCAGCCGTCCCTGCCGGTCGCGCGTATTGCCATTGGTGAAGTTGGAGGGTTGGCGGAATACCGAAATCCCGCCATCCGGCACCCAGCGCAGCATGCGCTCATTGGGAATGTCGCTGAACAGCAGGCAGTTCAAATCGGAAAACCACACCGGGCCTTCCGCCCAGCGGCAGCCGGAATAAAGCTCTTCCAGTTCCGCATTGCCGACAATCAGAAGGCGGAAGCGTTCATCGTGAATTTCGTAAGGGGAGGCATTGTCTGTGGTCATGAGCGTGGTCCGCTTGAGGGCTTTTCGTTCGGGGTTCAGCGTGTGGCCTTGGGGCCGCTTGCCAGAAGAATCACGGAAATGATGATGAGGCCGGTGAGGATGAGGCGGATGCCCGCGCCGAAACCATAGGTGTTCAGCATCGAGACCACCAGGAACATGAACAGCGAAGCGCCCCAGATACCGGGTACGTTGGAATCGCCGCCCGCAACCGCCGTGCCGCCGATCACCACCACCGCGATGGACATCAGCAGATATTCCGATCCCATGTTGAGTGCTGCGCCGCCGGAGAAGCTGGCGAGCAGATAACCCGCGATCGCCGCCAGTACCGCGCAGAGCACATAGGTGACGAAGCGTGCTCCATCCACTGGAATGCCGGTCATGCGGGCGGCGAAAGTGCTCTGGCCGATGGCGGAAATCCAGCGTCCGTAAAAGGTGCGGTCGAGCAGCAGCCAGGCGATGACCGAGAGGACAAGGGCGACGAGGGCAACATTCGGAATGCCGAGAGAGCTCGACGTGGCAAAGGTGGCCAGTGTTTCCGGCGGCTTGATCCGCAGGCCGCGGTTGGACCAGATGGCGATGGACTGCACGATGAAGCTCATCGAAAGCGTCGCGATGATCGGTGGGATGCGCAGAAGCTTGATCAACGTATAGTTGCCGATGCCGATGGCGATGCCGATCAGGATGGCGATCAGCAATCCCGGCAGGATGAGACCATCGGACACATCCATGAATTTGAGCGCCAGTGTGCCTGATAGCGTCATCGTGGCGGGAACGCAGAGGTCGATATTACCAGGCCCGAGCGTGATGACGAACATCTGGCCGATGCCGACGATCACGGAAAAGGCTGCGAAGGTCAGCGCTGCGTGCGACAGGCCGAAGGAGCTGGCGCCGCCGGTGAACATGACGGTAACGATCCAGACCGCAGCCGTTGCGGCGAACGACCATATCCATGGTTTTTTCGAGAGAGACGAAAGCCCGTTCATTGGTTTTTCTCCCGCTTTTCGAGACGGTTGAGCAGGATACGGAGCGCCAGCACGATGATGAGGATCGCCCCTTGCGCGCCGATCTGCCAGTCCGGCGAAATGCGCATGAAGGACAGGAACGAGCCGGCGAGGGTGAGCGTCAGCGCGCCGATGACAGCACCGATGGGCGAGACCCGACCGCCGACGAATTCGCCGCCGCCCAGAATAACGCCGGCAATCGACAACAGCGTGTAGCGAAGCGCGATATTGGCATCTGCCGATGTCGTCAGCCCGACGAGCGCTATGCCCGACAACACCGCGAAGAAACCGGCCAGCGCGAAGGTGGCAGCACGTATGCCGATGACCGACCAGCCGGAGCGCTCGACGGAGCGGAAGTTACCGCCGACGCCGCGCATCAGCACGCCGAAGGAGGAGCGCATGACGATGTAGTGGGCAACGACCGCAATCACGATGCTGGCAACGATGGCAATTGGCACGAGCGGCGGTTTTGCCGTCATCAGCGCCCGGATGAAGGCTGGCGCCTGGCCGCCGGGTGAGGGGAGGATGAGGACGGCAAGGCCGCCCCAGACAAAGCTCATGCCAAGCGTGACGACGATTGAGGGCAGGGCGCGGATGTGGATGATGGCGCCCAGCATCGCATAAACCGCAATCGCACCGGCGAAGATCGCGATACCGAGCAGTGGCGTCGTTTGCAGGAAGGTGGCGGTGACGCAGGCGCAGAAACTGACGAAGGTACCCATCGACAGATCGAGATCGTTGACGGACATGATCAGCATCTGCGCAATGGTGGCAAGTGCAATCGGCACCGCCAGATTGAACAGCAAGTTGAGTCCGTTATAGCTCATGGCGCGCGGCTGCATGTAAAAGACGGCGGCGAGCAGGAAGGCGAGCGAGGCGGCGGGAATGATGAGACGAAGGGCACTGGCGGAGAGTTTCATGCGTGGTCCTCTCCGGAAAAGGAAGCGGCCAGCACATTCTGTTCGGTGATGTCCTCTCCCACCAGTTCCGCCTGAATGGCGCCGTCGCGGAAAACATAGACCCGGTCGCAAAGGCGGATTTCATCCATCTCGGTGGAGTACCAGATGAAGGTGCGGCCGTGGGAGGCTTCGGTTCTCAAGATATCGTAGACCTCCTGTTTGGTGCCGATATCGACGCCACGCATCGGGTCGTCCATCAGCACGGTGCTGGCCGTGGTGGCGAGCGCGCGGGCGAAAAGCACCTTCTGCTGGTTGCCGCCGGAGAGCGAAAGGATTTTGTTGCCCATGTCGGGCGTGCGGATTTCGATGCGCTTTTTCCACTGCGCGCCAAGCTCGGTTTCCTTGCCCCTGTCCACCATGCCGGCGGATGAAATATCCCGCAGCGAGGCGATGGAAAGGTTTTTGAGGATGCTCCACAGCGGGAAGGTGCCGTTCAGACTGCGATCACCCGCCACGAAGGCGATGTCGGTCTTGCGCGCGGGCAGCCAGCTGCTGTTGCGGGCAAGGTAGAGATCGAGTAGCGCTTCGGTCTGGCCGTGGCCGCCGAGACCGGCAAGGCCGATGATTTCACCGCGGAAAGCCTCGAAGGCGAGGCCTTCGCCCCGGCGCGCCGGCATCGAAAGCACCTTCTCTCCCGCCTTGCGGTTTTCGCCCTTTTGCCTGTCCTGTTCCTTGACGACGCTGCCCATGGCTTCCACCAGCGTGCGCGTCGTGAACTCGCCCGCTGCCCGATCAGCGACCACTTGGCCGTCCTTCATCACCACGATGCGGGTTGCCGTCGACAGAATCTCGCCGAGAATATGCGAGATCAGCAGCACGGAGCCGCCGGTGCGCACGAAACTGCGAACATAATCCATCAATTGTTCCGCAAGACCGGCATCGAGCGAGGAAGTCGGTTCATCGAGGATCACCAGTCTCGGCGCATCCGGGGTTCGACAGAAATTGATGGCGATTTCTACCATCTGCCGCTCGGCGATGGAGAGTTCCGCGATCGTCAACTCGCAATCGATACCGTGGCCGGGAAAAATCTCGTCCAGCGTATGCCGGATCATGGTGAGGGCACGTCCGCGCCAGTTCCGCCCGTTCATCGCGGCATGCATGATGCGGACGTTTTCGCTGATCGTCAGGTTCGGGCAGAGCGACAATTCCTGAAACACGCAGCGAACGCCGCTGGCGCGTGCTGCCGCGATGCCTTGACGGCCTTGTTCGCCGCGATAGGAAATGGACCCCTCATGCGGCGTCAGCCCGCCATTGATGACGTTGACGATGGTGGATTTTCCCGCACCGTTATGGCCGACGAGCCCCAGGCATTCGCCCGAACGGATGACGAGATCGGCCCCATCAAGCGCCCTTACCGCGCCGAACACGACCTTCACGCCGCGCGCGGCAACGACTTCTTCCGCCTCGATGATGTCATTCATGAGCATTCACGCCAGTGATCTGAAACTTGGATAATATAGGTGGCAGTTGCGGCGCCCGTTCAGGGAGCGCCGCAATCGCTTGTGTCCGGAAATCATCCGGCCTATTTGGCGGAGGCGATGGCCTTCTGGGCGTCTTCCTGTGAATATTCCACATTCGCGACGCCGCCCTTCTGGGTGTTCTTGAGGTTTTCCTCAAGATTGCCCTGATCGATGCGCAGGAAAGGTACGGTCAAATCCTTTTTGACATCCTTGCCGTCGAGGATTTGCTGCGCCACCCAGAAAGCGAGCGTGGAAACGCCGGGGGCGATGGAGACCGACATGGTCTCGTAGCCGCTGGCATCCTTCTGCTGCTTCCACCATTGCAACTCGTCTTCGCGGTTGCCCATGACGATGGTGGGTGTCGGGCGCTTGGCGGCGGCAAAAGCCTGTGCTGCACCGTAACCGTCACCGCCCTGCGTCACGACTGCCGCAACTTCGGGAAGGCTCGGCAGAATGCCGGCGACAGCGCGCTGTGCGACGTCCTGCGCCCAGTCGCCATTGACCGAACCGACAATCTTGAACTGCGGGTTCTTGGCGACGGCGTCGACGATGCCGGCATGGATTTCATCGTCCACCGAAACGCCCGCGAGGCCGCGGATTTCGAGCAGGTTGCCACCCTTCGGCATCGCCTTGGCGAGATAGTCGATCTGGCTTGCGCCCATCGCCTTGAAATCCACGGCGATACGCCAGGCGCAAGGCTCGGTGACGATGCCATCGAACGAGACGACGGTAATGCCGGCGTCACAGGCTTCCTTGACAGCACCGTTAAGAGCGGTGGGCGAGGCGGCGTTGATGACGATGGCGTCGTAACCCTGAAGAATGAGGTTCTGGATCTGCGCCGCCTGTTCGGTCGCCTGATTTTCGGCTGTCGTGAAGGCGTCAGCGGCAGCGACCTGCTTGTCTGCAACTGCCTGCTTGGTGATTTTGTCCCAGCTCGTCAGCATTGCCTGACGCCAGGAATTGCCCGCGTAATTGTTCGAAAGCGCGATTTTTTTAGCCGAGGTATCGGCGTGAGCGGTGATCGGCAAAGCTGCGCATGCGACAGCGGCCGATGCCAGAAGCATCTTTCTGAAAGCCATTGATTTTCCTCCCTGGTGGCTTGCCCTTTTTGAGCTCGGAACCCGCTTTCCCGCAAATCTCCTAGGCGGCAGGCGGAATTCCTTTGCACTGGAGCTCCTTTCCCCAGTAAAAGCGAGAATGACCAAGAAGGTTTGGCTTGTACAGGCGGATAACGGCAATCTTCCTGCGGGTTTCCGCAGAAACGATGCGGGAACCCGCAGGACGAAACGCCACCGCCGGGCGCAGAATAGCCGATACGGGGCAGGTCGCGCCGCCACAAGTTGACAAGGCAGGCGCTTGGGAGGGTGTCCGCACATGCTGGATACGCCGAAAAGCGCTCTTTTCCATCACTACATGGGCATTTCGCGGCTGCTCGCCGGGCAGCTCGAATTCAACGCCATCATTCAGGCGGTCGCCACCGAAATCACCCATATCATTCCTCACGTCCACATGGATGTCTGCATCAAGCAGCTGGATGACAAATTTCACATCGCCTATGAAAGCGGTCTGGCAAGCGCCTGGAGCCGCCAGCCGCCCGCCCTTCTGTCCGGCAGTCCCATCCGTTCCGTGCTCTCGGGCGAGGTGGAATATCTTTTGAGCGGCGATGCCTGCGTCGATCCGCGCTTCCATTTCGAAGGCGCATTTTCCAGCCCGATCATCGAGCTTGATCTGCATAGCCGCCTGCACGTGCCGATGAAGGTGCATGGCGACATTATCGGCGCGCTCAGTTGCTCCTCGCACCAGTCGGATGCCTATACGATGGAGGATGTCGCCAATGCCCGCGCGGTTGCGGATTTGCTGGCGCCCTATTTTTACGCCATCCGCGCCGCCGAACAGGCCAAACGGTCTGCGATCGAGGAGGCGCGCGCCAATGCCCGCGAGGAGGGGTTGCGGCTGGGTGCCCTGCAATTGACCGAAGCGCTGGAGGCCGAGCGACAGCGGATCGGCATGGATTTGCACGACCAGACGCTGGCGGACCTGACGCGGCTTGCACGGCGCATCGAGCGGATGAGCCACGCACCGGACGTGTCGGGCGAGATGCTGGAACCGGTGGTGCGCAGCCTGCAGCACTGCATGCAGGATCTGCGCGAGATCATTGAGGAGGCGAAACCCTCCATCCTGCAATTGTTCGGCGTCGTGCAGGCCATCGAGACCTATGTGGATCGCTCCGTGCGCGACAGCGGCTCTTCTATCGACTGGTCGGTTACGGACGAGACGGACGGGCTTGTTGAGACACTCGATAAGACCGTTGCCATTTCGCTGTTCCGCATCGTGCAGGAGGCGGTCAACAACGCCATCCGTCACGCGCAGCCGGAAACGATTGCGGTGACACTGTCGTTAACGGATGGCGGGTTGCGGGTGACCGTGAGCGATGACGGTAGCGGCCGTGGCGAGGGGGCTGTCTCTGGTGGACTAGGCATCGGCAACATGAAAACGCGGGCACGGCTGATTTCAGCCAGATTCGATATTGGTGGCAATGGCAAAGACGCTGGAACCCGCATTACCGTGACGTTGCCGGAAGGCGCTTTCGACCGGCGGGAGGAAATATGACATGGATGTGCTGATCGTTGAGGACGATGCGCTACACCGCGCCTATCTGAACGAGGCGGTGAGAGCCGCCCTGCCGGAATGCGACAAGGTGCTGGAGGCGGCAAACGGCAGAACCGGCGAAAAGCTGGCGCGGGAAAACCGCGCCGCCCATATCGTCATGGATTTGCAGATGAACGAGCGCAACGGCATAGAGGCGGCGCGCACCATCTGGAAGGAGCGGCCGGACACCCGCATCCTGTTCTGGTCCAACTATTCCGACGAGGCCTATGTGCGCGGCGTTTCCCGCATCGTGCCCGAAGGTGCTGCCTATGGCTACGTGCTGAAATCAGCATCTGACGACCGGTTGAGGCTGGCGTTGCGCAGCATCTTCATCGAGGCGCAATGCGTGATCGATCGGGAAGTGCGCGGCCTACAGGAAAAAAGCCTTGGCAAGGCGCATGGCTTCACCGATTCCGAATATGAAATCCTTGTTGATGTTGCGCTGGGCCTGACGGACAAGGCGATTGCTCGCCGCCGTAACCTTTCGTTGCGCAGCGTGCAGAACCGGCTTCAAAGCCTCTACGAAAAGCTGAACGTCCATCAGGCGGCCGGTGATGACGAGGCGGAAGGCCGTTATAATCTTCGAACCCGCGCCGTCACCGTCGCTTTCCTGCGCAAGCTGTTGAATTACAGCGCGCTCGAAAGGGCCGAGCGGGAATTGGGCGAATGGGCGACTGGCCGCTGATTATCACGGCAGGAAGGCAAGCAGACGTCTTTCATCGGCCCTGAGGCCCGAGACCGGCTTTGCGCCAACCTTCAGAATACGGCCAAGCTTCTTCTGCGCCTTCTCCTCCGTTGCTATATCGAGAACGGCGGGATGTACGTAGCTCTTGCGGCAAATGGCGGGTGTGTTGGACAGTTCCGTCGCCGCTGCCTGACACATACCCTTGATGCTGGGTTTTTCACCCGCAGCCACATGTTCCATCGCATGACAGAAGGCCGCAAGTGTTCCGCCCCAGGTACGGAAAGTCTTGGCGGAAATGCCTTGTCCGCCGACGCGGGAAAGATAGGCGTTGAGATCGCTTGAATCGACGGAGTGAACCCGGTTTTCACTGTCCTGCCAGACAAACAGCTCCTTGCCGGGCAGATCGGCGATTTCCTCGAGGATTTTTTGAAGGCGCGGGTGGCGCAATTGCCGCTTCACCTTCTGCCCGCCCTTGGCTGCAAAGCGCAGTTCGATTGTCTCGCCGAAGGACACGTGGCGCTTGAGCAATGTGGTTGCGCCATAGGTACCGTTGGTTTCGAGATAAGAACGGTTGCCGACGCGTAGATAGGCGGCATCGAGAAGCAGCGTCAGGGCCGCCAGTGTCATGTCCTGACCGTGATCCTGTTTTGCAATGTCAGCCATGGCGCGTCGCCGGATGGCAGGCAGCGCCTTGCCGAAGCTTTTCAGCTGAAAGAACTTCGTCTCACCGCGCAATGCGTGCCAGTCGGGATGGTAACGATATTGCTTTCGCCCGCGCGCATCAAAGCCCGTTGCCTGCAAATGCCCGGATGGGTCGATGCATATCCAGACATCTTTGTAGGCAGGCGGGACACCGAGCGATTTGATGCGCTTCAACTCCACGTTATCGGACAGAAGTTCGCCGCCCGGCAACCGGTAACAAAAACCGCGCCCGCGCCTTTCTCGGGCTATGCCCGGCTCCTGATCGTTGACATAGGCAAGTCCGATTTTGGCAAGAAGGCGGGTGGGCGGTTGTGGCATCGTTTTTTCCGGCAGGTTTAAGGTTGCAGGAAACGAGAAACAGGCCGCCTTCGTTCCGGCGGCCTGCTGTTCCGGTCATGACTTTCTCAGCCGGCCTTGGCGATCCGCAAAATTTGCGAGTTGCCGCCGCCGCGCTCTTCGGTCACGGCATAGACGGCGCCATCCGGACCCACTTTCACATCACGAATGCGCGCTTCCAGCGGCAATCGGCTTTCCGTCGCAACCTTGTCTCCGTCAATGTGCAGGATGACGAGGCCCTGGCTCACCAGACCGCCTACGATGAAGGCTCCCTTCCACTCGGAAATCTGGTCGGCGTCGTAAAAGGCCATGCCGGACGGGCCGATGACGGGGTCCCAATAATAAACCGGCTGTTCCATGCCTTCCTTGGCGGTGGCACCTTCGCCAACGGACCGACCGCTATATTCGACACCGTAGGTGATGACCGGCCAGCCATAATTGAGGCCCGCCTTCGGCAGGTTCATCTCATCGCCGCCTTTCGGGCCATGTTCCACTGTCCAGAGCCTGCCCTGTCCATCCAGTGCTGCCGACTGGAGGTTACGGTGGCCATAGCTCCATATCTCGGGGAGGGCGTTCTGCTGGCCGGCGAAGGGGTTGCCCTCGAAGGCCTTGCCTTCGGCATCAATGCGGAAGACCTTGCCAAGCCCGCTCGACAGGTCCTGCGCCTGCACACGCGGCGTTGCGTCTGAACGTTCACCGACGGTGACGTAGAGCTCGTTGTTCTGGCCGAAGACGAGGCGGGAGCCGAAATGCTTATCGCCATCATAGGTCGGCATCTGGCGGAAGATCACCGAGACATCTTCCAGTTTTGCTGCTCCACCCTCTTCGGTCAACTTGGCCGATGCGACGGAGGTGCCGTTGCCGCCATCCCGGGGCTCGGAAAAAGAGAAGAAGATTTTACGGGAGGTTTCGAAATCGGGAGCCAGCGCGATGTCGAGCAGACCGCCCTGTCCGTCGGACGCCACCTCCGGCACGCCTTCGATCGCTGGGCCAGCTTTGCCGTCTGCGACGATGTGAATTGCGCCTTCCTTGGCCGCCACGATCATGCGGCCATCGGGCAGGAATTCCATCGACCAGATATGCGGTAGGTCCTCGGCAATGACGGTTTTTTCGACATCCGGCTGAGTGGCGGCTTGCGGCGCACGGGTCTGACCCTCGAAAGCCGGTTTCTGATCCGGCGCATTGGGCCGTTTCGTCTCGACTGCCGGGGCGGTCTGTGCGTGGGCGGCGCTGGCAAGTGGTACGGCCAGCAGCGCGAATAGCATCGTCGAACTCAGAAATCGGTTGTTGCGGAACATGGGTCTCCCTTCCTTTGTCTGCATCAGGCAGAGAACCATTTGGGGAGGAATTCGTTTCTTGCGATAGTTTCAAGAAAACTTGATGAGGCCGTGTACGGGCGGCATCCTCTTTTTTCATCCATGTAAACTTACAGGGAACCGCAAACCCGCGCCTACGTTTTCACCCTGGTTACACGGAGGGCGCCGCCATGCAGATCATCGACAATAAGAACATAGACGGGAACAGAGCCAAGCCAATTCTCAATGTTGCGGAGTTTTGCCGCCGTTACCGGCTGGACAAGGCCGAGGAGACACGGTTGAGAAGGCTGTTCGGAGAATTCGCATCCCGGCACGAGCTTTTGATGAACGCTCAGCGCAAGCCGAACTTCCGCTGATCATTCCTCCGGATCTAGAGATTTTCCGAAAATCATGAAGACATCATATCGGGTGTTCTTTCCCACTATCTGGTGCGAAGGCTTGCGAATGCCGGGCATAGGTTCGGCGCGCAGAGGCCATTTTAGAACCACCCGCTTTGTCGCATGTTCAAGCGCAGCCTCCATCAGCTCTACCTGATCGGGATCGGATCCCACCAGTTCCCGCAGCACCCGCATTTCCTTTTTCACCAGCGCCGAGTTGTGGCGCGGCGGATGCATGGGATCGACGATCACCACCTCCGGTGAAAGTTCTTTCAGCAGAAGCCGGGAATCGCCCTGCAGCAGCGTCATGCGGGAGGCAGCCTCGGCATAGGCTCCACCCGCCTCCAATGCGCGGCGAATGCCGTCAGCAAGGTGGGCGTGCATACCGGGTGAACGCTCTATCAGCGTAACTTCGGCTCCGAGTGACGCCAACAGAAAGGCGTCGCGCCCGAGCCCTGCCGTGGCATCGACGATTTTTGGCGTGCGGCCTTTGGTGAAGCCCGCGGCCTTCGGCAGAGCCTGTCCGCGCCCCTCGCCGGAGCGGAAACGGTGACCGACCGCACCGCCAACAAAATCCACCACGAAGCTTTCGTCTTGTTCTTTCATCGCAGGCCTCAGAAGGGGCAGGGCACGGTATAGGTGACGTCGCGGCCATCCGGGTGACGAAAGCCCACCGCCTCGGCATGCAGCATAAGACGCGGCGCGGCGGCGAGCGCTTCACCTTCTGCATAAAATTCATCGCCAAGGATAGGGTGGCCGAGAGCCTTCATATGCACCCGCAATTGATGGGTGCGGCCGGTGAGAGGGGCAAGTGCGAGCCTCGTAGCGGGAAGCGGCAATCTTTCCAGCACGCGCCAAAGGCTTTGCGCCGGCTTGCCATGGTCGTGGTCCACCCGGTGGCGGGGCTTGTTTTCGGGGTCGATCGCGAGTGGCAGGTCCACCTTGCCCTCTTCACCCTCGACTTCACCCCAGACGACGGCGACATAGGATTTGCGGGTCTGGCGGTTCTCGAACTGGGCGGCGACGGCCGCGTGCGCCTTGCGGTTCAGGGACATCAACACGATGCCTGATGTATCCTTGTCCAGCCGGTTGATCATCAGTGCTTTTGGAAACTGTTTCTGCACGCGCGTCAAAAGACTGTCGGAGAGCGCGGGATCGCGTCCCGGCACCGAAAGAAGTCCGCTCGGCTTGTCCAGCACCAGTAGATCGTCATCCCGGTGCACGATGGTGAGCCACGGTTCGAGCGGCGGATTATAGACGGGGTTGGACAGCACAAGTGACATTGCGCTTCCTTAGCACAAATCGGGCATGGGGCCAGATGCCTGCCCCGCAATATGATTAGTCCGGAATATGAAGATTGACGCGACCACTGGTCAGATCGCTGATGAGCCGTGTTAGACGCTCGGCTTCCTCTACGGGAACCGAAAGCTGCATATCCGCGCCGGTGCCGGTGAAGTCCTCCTTTTCCACTCGCAGGTTTTGCGTGGCGGCGAGGCGCGATTTTACCAGGGCCAGATCGGAGAAGGGGCAGCTCAAGGTCGCGCTGACATAGGCGATGACCGGTGACGTCTCGCCAAGCCGAAGGCAGGCCGCCGCCGTGCCGCCATAGGCGCGCATGAGGCCGCCGCTGCCGAGCAGAATGCCGCCGAACCAGCGGATGACGAGGACCGCGACATTGTCCAGCGCCTGACCGTCGATAGCCTGAAGGATTGGCTTTCCCGCCGTGCCGGAGGGCTCGCCGTCGTCACTGAAACGATAGGTCTGGCCGGTTCGCCATGCCCAGCAATTGTGGTTTGCGTCGAAGTCAGAATGCGCCGCAAGGAAGCTTTTCGCATCCTCCTCGCCAGTGACAGGTGCTGCAAAGGCAATGAAGCGGCTTTTCTTGATATCCTGCGAAAAGGTGACGGGTCGGTCGAGCGTGAACATGCGCGTTTCAATATCGCATATATTCGCGCGCGGAAATCGGTATAAGGCCACAATGGCGAAGATGCGATGGAGCGGGTTTTGAAGAAGGCAAGGCAGGTCGCGATTGTCGGCGGCGGGCCAGCGGGCCTGATGGCGGCCGAAGTGCTGTCTGCGGCTGGCCATGCCGTAACGGTGTTCGAGGCCATGCCGACCGTCGCGCGCAAATTGCTGATGGCCGGAAAATCCGGTCTCAACATCACCCATGCCGAAGACTACGACATTTTCCTCCACCGTTTTGGCGACGCGGAGCAAAAGCTGCGCGCCGCCCTCGATGATTTCACGCCCGGCGCGCTGCGTCACTGGGCGCAAGGTCTGGGGCAGGAGACCTTCGTCGGCACGTCGGGCCGGGTGTTTCCGACCGCCATGAAGGCCTCGCCGCTGTTGCGGGCATGGCTTGCCCGGCTGGAGGCGCACGGCGTGATCATCAAGACGCGGCATCGCTGGATGGGTTTTTCCGCAGACGGGCTGGTTTTCGCGACACCGGAGGGCGATGTCTTCATGAAGGCCGACGCCGTTCTTCTGGCGCTCGGCGGCGCAAGCTGGCCGCGTCTGGGTTCGGATGCGGCATGGGTGCCTGCACTCGCGGCTGAAGGCGTGGAGCTTAATCCTTTCCGCCCCGCCAATTGTGGCTTTGATGTCGATTGGAGCGATGTCTTCCGGCAGCGTTTTGCCGGTGAGGCGTTGAAATCCGTCACCACCATTTCCCCGGCCGGGGCGTTTCAGGGCGAGTTCGTGGTGACGCAGCACGGCATTGAGGGCAGCGTCATCTATGCCCATTCCGCCGCACTTCGCGACCAGCTGGAACACACGGGGAAGGCGACACTCGCTGTCGATCTGGCGCCGGGACGTACCGTGGAGCGCCTTGGCCGGGATCTGGCAAAGCTTGGCCGCAAGGAGAGTTTTGCAAACCGGTTGCGGAAGGCCGTGGGCCTCTCCGCCGTCAAGGTCGGACTTCTGCGGGAAATCTTTCACGATATCTCGGCGATGCCGGATGATCTGGTCGCTGCAAGGATCAAACATGCGGAGATACCGCTTGCACGGACGAGACCGATTGCCGAGGCGATTTCATCGGCTGGGGGCGTTGACTGGCAAGGTATCGATGAGAACTACATGCTGAAAAAACTCCCCGGCATTTTTGCTGCCGGGGAAATGCTGGACTGGGAGGCGCCGACCGGCGGTTATCTGCTGACCGCCTGTTTTGCCACTGGCAAGGCCGCCGCTAGGGGCATGACCAAATGGCTCGACGGCTTGGCCTAACCGGCCTCGGCCAGTTTTTTTTCCGCGCTTGGCGTGGTCCTGACGAGGCAGCGCATGATGGCATCCGTGGTGACGGAGCCGAGTGACTTGCCGTTTTCGCCGATGATGACGGCACTGCCGACATCCTCCCTGACGAGCGCGCGCAAGCCTTCCTCGACGGTCATGTCCGCATCGAGCTGAAGACGCGACTGGCCGGAAAACTCCGGCTGGACGATTGCGCCGAGACGAATGACCCGGCCACGATTGACCTCTTCCACGAAGGCTTCGATATAGCTGTCTGCCGGACTCATGACAATTTCGGCGGCCGTACCCTGCTGGATGATCTCGCCGTCGCGCAGAATGGCGATCTTGTCTCCCAGCCGAAGGGCCTCATCCAGATCGTGGGTGATGAAGACGACGGTTTTCTTCAGCTCTTTCTGCAATTCCAGCAGCACTGTCTGCATGTCGACGCGGATGAGTGGATCAAGTGCCGAATAGGCCTCGTCCATCAGCAGGATTTCGGCGTTGTTGGTCAGCGCGCGGGCGAGACCCACGCGCTGCTGCATGCCGCCTGAAAGCTGGTTCGGATAATGGCTCGAAAAGCCTTCCAGCCCCACCCGCTTGATCCAGACGTCGGCTTTTTCTTCACGCTCTCCCTTGTCGACGCCCTGCACCTCAAGGCCATAGACGACGTTTTGCAGCACGTTGCGGTGCGGCAGCAGGCCGAATTTCTGGAATACCATCGCCGTCTTGTGGCGGCGGAATTCCAGAAGTTCCGCTTCGTTGAGGCGACAGACATCCGTTCCGCCATAAAGGATTTCTCCCGCTGTCGGGTCGATCAGGCGGTTGACGTGGCGGATCAGCGTCGATTTTCCCGAGCCGGAAAGGCCCATGATCACGGTGATCTGCCCGCCCGGCATGGTGATGTTGATGTCGCTGAGGCCGAGCACGTGGCCGTGCTTGGCGTTCAGTTCCGCCTTGGACATGCCGCCCTTCACGGCGTCGATGTAATTCTCCGCCTTGGAGCCGAAAATCTTGTAAAGGCTGCGGATTTCGATCGATTGACTAGCCATGCGCCACTTCCCGGTGTTTTTGCAGGCGAAGGCCGTAGGCCTGGCTGATGCGGTCGAAGATGATGGCGATGCCGACGATTGCCAGGCCGTTGAACACACCGAGCGTGAAATACTGGTTGGCGATGGCCTTCAGAACCGGCTGGCCAAGGCCCTGAACACCGATCATGGAGGCGATGACGACCATGGCGAGCGCCATCATGATTGTCTGGTTGATGCCTGCCATGATGGTGGGGAGTGCAAGCGGTAGCTGCACCTTGAAAAGCTTCTGGCGCTTCGAGGAACCGTAAGCGTCTGCCGCTTCCAGCACGTCCCGGTCAACCATGCGGATGCCGAGATTGGTAAGCCGGATCATCGGAGGAATGGCGTAGATCACCACGGCGATGACGCCCGGGACCCGGCCGATGCCGAGCAGCATGACGACGGGAATGAGATAGACGAAACTCGGCATCGTCTGCATGACGTCGAGAACGGGGTTCACGATACTCTGCAGGCGGTTGGACCGCGCCATGGCGATGCCAATCGGCAAACCGATCACGATCGAGAGCACGGCGCAGACGAAGATCATCGAGATCGTCTTCATCGTGTCTTCCCACATGCCGAACCAGCCGATGGCAAAGAGAATACCGCAACATAGTCCAACAATGGTGGCGCTGCGGCTGGCAAACCAGGCGAGTACGCCGACAATAAGAATAACGACCGGCCAGGGGGTGCCGATCAAAAGCCTTTCCGCCCAGATGAGGAAGCTCTGGAGCGGTGTGAACAGCCCCTCTATCGTGCCGCCATAGGCTCTGGTGAAACCCCGAAACCCCTCGTCGATCACTTTCTTCAGCGCACGCAGGGCATCGTCATTCATGGTCGGAAATTTGAAAAGCCAATCCATATCCTGTTCTCCACGACGAACCGGGGCCGGCGGGCAATATCCGCCGCGCTCCGGAACTTAAAAACGGCCGGGCGCCGCCATTGGCGGGCCAAGCTGTCGACCACATATGTCGTGCCGCCCTTTTAGAGGGCAGCCTTGACCTTTTGCGCGACGTCGGGGGAAACCCAGCCCGTCCACAGAGCCTCGTTTTCCTTCAGGAAGTGTTTCGCACCATCTTCGCCGGTTGCCTGATTGTCGGTCATCCAGGCGATCAGCTTGTTGACGGTGTCGTTGGTCCAGGCGCGTTTGTTCAGATAGTCCATGGCCGGGCCGGCGCGGTCGGCAAAGGTCTTGCTGACCAGCGTCTGCACGTCGTCAACCTGCCATGCATTGGGCTTCGGGTCCGCGCAATCGGCAACCGAGGTGCAGCGCTTCCATTCGGCAGAGTCATATTCCGTGCCGAAGCCGAGCTTCACCATCTCATATTTGCCGAGCAGCGAGGTCGGAGCCCAGTAATAGCCTACCCACGGCTGTTTCGCTTCGTAAGCCTTGGCGACCGAGCCGTCGAGACCTGCGGCGGAACCGGTGTCCACCAGGGTGAAGCCGGCCTTTTCACCACCAAAAGCCTTGAAAAGCTGGGCGGTGACGACGGTGCCGCCCCAGCCCTGCGGGCCGTTGAAGACGGCGCCCTTTGCCTTGTCTTCAGGCGAGGGGAAGAGCTCGGGATGCTTGAAGAGATCAGGAATGGTCTTGAGATCGGGGTTGGCATCGGCGACATATTTCGGGATCCACCATCCCTGCACAGCGCCGTCCGACAGGATCTTGGCGGCCGCCACGACCTTGCCGCCCTCAAGTCCCTGTTTGACGATTTCCGGCTGCAGGCTGACCCAGGCCTCCGGCGCGATATCAGGCTGGCCCTTTTCGGCCATGGAGGTCAATGTCGGTACGGTGTCGCCTGTGACGATTTCAGCGCTGCAACCGTAACCCTTTTCCAGAATGATCTTGTCGAGATTGGCGGCGACTTCAGCGGATTGCCAGTTCATGCTGGCGATCGTGACGTTTCCACAGTCCGCAGCAAAGGCTGCACCGCCTGTAAGGGCGAAGCCGGCGGAAAGAATTGTGGCACCCAAAAGTATTTTCATTTTTGTTCCCTCTGGTCGCGGTGTGCGAAGACCCGGGCGCTGACGGCACCGCGACCGCCAGCACCCGCATTGAGCGTTAATAATTACTTTGTTGCCGTTCCGTTTGCGGCAGTTTTTGGCGTATTGAGGATGGCAATCGTCAATCAATCATCACGCTTGTGGGGTGCTTCTGCGAAATTTGCGGCGTGCGAATTCCCCAGTCTTGCCGGTCGCGCTTCTGAAAAGCCGTGAACAACAAGCAGAAGTTTCTGTTTTCTTGGACATTTATTCCGTTCTGTACTACGGAAAATTTCGTCTCTTTTTTGTGGTGATATTGAATGACCAATCTTCGTGCTGCCCCGGTATGGCCGATCGGCGGCGGTGAAACGGGTGAGCTTGTGCGTGGCTTCGACTGGTCGAAGACATCGCTCGGTCCGATTAGCGACTGGCCGCAGAATTTGAGGCAGAAGGCCAATTCCGTCGTCAACTCTCCCATTCCGCAGGTGCTGATGTGGGGTGCGGATCATGTGATGATCTACAATGACGGCTATGCGGAAATTGCCGGCAATTATCACCCGCGGGCGCTGGGCGGAACGGTGCCAGGTATCTGGCCCGAGATCTGGGACTGGAACAGCCGCATTCTGGAGGCCGGCTTTCGTGGCGAGGTCATGGCTTATCGCGACCAGCCGATGACGCTGATGCGGCACGGTCAGCCGGAAGAGGTGATCTTCGATCTGTTCTATACGCCGATCTACAATGATTGCGGCGCGGTGGACGGCGTCCTGTGCACGGTGCTTGAAAACACCGAAAAGGTGAAGGCCGTGGAAGCGCTGGAGCAGAGCCGCAAGGAGCTGAGCCGGCTTACCAATGCCCTGCCGATCCTGGTGGGATATGTCGATCGCGACTATGTCTATAAATTCGCCAATGACGGTTATCTGGAGTGGTTCGGCCGCAGCGCCGAGGAGGTGATCGGCCGCAGCGTTCCGGAAATTGTTGGAGACGCGTTCTTCAGTTCGCGCAGGGCCTATCTCGATCGTGCGCTCGGCGGCGAAAAGATCGTTTCGGATACGGTGATCAGCAGACCGGATGGCAGCAAGCGAGCCGCCGAAATCCGTTATGTTCCCCGCTATATCGCCGATGGCTCGGTTGACGGCATTTATGTGCTGATCATCGATATCGAGGACCGGAAACGTTCCGAGCACGAAATCGTGCTTAGCAATAACCGTTTCCGCGCCGCTGTTGATGCGGTCCACGGCGTGCTTTGGACCAACACCGCCGACGGCATGATGCTGGGTGAGCAGCCTGCGTGGGGTGCACTTACCGGGCAGAGCTTCGACGAGTATCAGGGGTTCGGCTGGGTCGAAGCGGTTCATCCCGAAGACAGGGACCATTCGCTGGAAAGCTGGACAAAAGCCGTTTCCGCGCGGGCGACCTATATTTGGGAGCATCGCGTTCGCCGCCATGACGGCGTCTACCGCACATTTGCGATCCGTGGCGTTCCGATTTTCGACAATTCCGGTGATATTGCGGAATGGGTCGGTGTCCACACGGATATCACCGAACAGCGGCTGGCCGAGAACACGCTTAAAGAACATGCCAGCAATCTGGAACGCGAGATTCGCCACCGCATAAGAGCGGAAGAGCAGCTTCGCCAATTGAATGAAGGGCTGGAAGCGCGGGTCGAGACGGAAATCGCCGAGCGCCGCCAGACCGAAAGAGCGTTGCAGCAGGCGCAGAAAATGGAATCCATCGGCCAGTTGACCGGTGGCGTCGCGCATGATTTCAACAATCTTCTTCAGGTAATCGCGGGCAATCTGCAATTGCTGTCAAAGGACGTGATTGGCAACGAGCGTGCCGAACGGCGGCTGGAAAATGCGCTGGCCGGCGTTCATCGCGGTGCCAAGCTTGCAAGCCAGCTTCTGGCCTTTGGCCGCCGTCAGGCGCTGGAACCTCGCGTTATCAACATCTCCCGGTTCGTTACCGGCATGGACGATCTCCTGCGCCGTTCGCTTGGTGAGGCGATCGAGGTTGAGGTCATCACCTCCGGCGGCCTGTGGAACACCTATGCCGACCCAAACCAGGTGGAAAACGCTCTCCTTAATCTGGCGATCAATGCGCGTGATGCCATGGAAGGGCACGGCAAGCTGACAATCGAGGTCGGCAATGCGGTTCTCGATCGCGATTACGCGCGCAAGCATTCGGAAGTTTCGCCGGGGCAATATGTCATGCTGGCTGTTACCGATACCGGATCGGGCATGTCGCCGGACATTCTGGAAAAGGTGTTCGAGCCGTTCTTTTCGACGAAACCGGAAGGCAAGGGCACCGGTCTCGGCCTTTCGATGGTTTACGGTTTTGCAAAACAGTCCAGTGGCCATGTCAACATCTATAGCGAGGTGGGGCAGGGCACGACGGTGAAGATGTATCTACCGCGATCCGCCGCCGACGAGGACAGGGAAGTGGTGATACCGACCGGCCCCGTCGAGGGTGGCACGGAAACGATCCTTGTGGTGGAGGATGACGAGGAGGTGCGCAGCACCGTCGTCGAGACACTGAGCGATCTCGGTTACCGCGTGCTCACTGCCCGCGATGCGCAGGCTGGTTTGACGGTGGTCGAGAGCGGTATTCCGATTGACGTCATCTTCACCGATGTGGTGATGCCGGGACCTTTGAAAAGCCGGGAAATGGCGCGCCGTGCGCAGGAAAGGTTGCCTAATCTCGCCGTTCTCTTCACATCCGGTTATACGGAAAACTCCATCGTGCATGGCGGCAAGCTGGATTCCGGGGTGGAACTGCTCTCCAAGCCTTACACGCGCGAAGCGCTGGCGCGGCGCATCCGCCATGTCATCGCCAATCGCAAGCAGGTTTCTCTCGCCAAGACGAGGCCGGTATCATCACCGCGTCATTCCAAAACCCCCGAACCCGCGCAGGTCGTCGGAGACGAGACCAGATCGGTTTGCGTGCTTCTGGTTGAGGATGACGAGTTGATCCGGATGAATTCGACCGAGATGCTGGCCGATAACGGCTTTGCCGTCGTCGAGGCCGGAAATGCTGTGCAGGCGCTAAAGGCGATCGAGACGGAAGAGATCGATGTTCTCGTTACCGACATAGGCCTGCCGGACATGAAGGGCGGCGAGCTGGCGGTTGAGGCATTGCGCCGGAAACCGGGACTAGCCATCGTGTTTGCCACGGGAGACAACCAACTGCCGAACGGGGCGCCGGAAACGGCAGTGCTTTTGACCAAGCCCTATGACGAACAGCAGATCGTCTCAGCTGTCGAACTGGCCCATACGGCAAACAGGATAGCGGGCGAATAAACCGCCCGCCATCGTGTCTCAATAACCGCGCGTCATATCGACCGTTTCCGGCAGCGTACCTGTTTCACGCCATGTCTTGACATTGCCTGCCACTATTTTCGCTGAACTTTCACGGCTTGTCGGCGCGGAAATATGTGGCAGGACGGTCACTTTCGGGTGCTGCCAGAATGCGGAGGCGGGAGGTAGCGGCTCCTGTTCGAAGACATCGAGAACCGCATGCGAAAGCTGGCCGGAATCAAGCGCCGCGATCAGGTCATCGGCGACGACGACGGCTCCGCGGGCGAAATTGATGAGTGCGGCTCCCTTTTTCATGGCGCCGAGACGGTCGGCATTCAGAAGGCCGCGCGTCGCATCGGTCAGCGGCACCAGACAGACGAGAATGTCGCTTTTTTCCAGCAAGTCCTCCAGCCCGTCATCGCCCGTCAGCGTTGCCACTCCCTCGATTGCCTTGGCCGAGCGGCTCCAGCCGGAAACGTTGAAGCCTGCATGAAGCAGGCGTTGCGCCGCAGCCGTTCCGAGCGCGCCGAGGCCGAGGAGGCCGATGGTCATCTCGCCCGGATGCCGATAATCGAGTTCCTGCCAGAGGGCTTTTTGCTGGTTTTCGCGATAGGCCGGCATGTCGCGTTGCAGGTAATAGGTCCATGCCAGCACGGCTTCCGCCATCACGCGTGAAAGCTCCGGGTCTTTCAGCCTGACGATCGGCGGCGCCTTGTCTCCCAGTTCCAGAACGAGCCGTTCGACACCTGCCCACAGGCTGTGAATCCACGAAAGACCCGGCAAGGCTGCAATATCGGCTGGATCGGGATTGGCGACGATGGCGAAGTCCACCGCGCGTTTCTGCTCCCCGCTCAATTCGGAAAAGGAGAGGATTTCCTCTTCCGGCATGGCGTCGCGAAGCGCTTGCTTCCAGATGGCCTCCGCTTGCGCATTCATCCGCGAAACAAGGGCGATGGGTGATGGCATGAAACTGGTCCTGCTTGCTGGCGATTGGTTGGTCGCCATCAATGCGTAATTTTGCGGGCAACGCCATAGGCTGGATGGCAAAATTTGAGTTGCGAAAAACAGCGGCCCGGTTTGCACCGGGCCGCTACACCATTCAGGCGTTTTCCTTCACCGGCGGTTTGGCGTCGCCGTAATAGGCCGCGAATGTCTCGTGATAGTGCTCAGAGCCACCGGGGCCTGCATAACGCTGCAATTCCGTCATATCGGTCTTGTTGAGCACGATACCCAACGTCTTGTTGGCAATCTGCGGTTCGTTGGCCATCAGGTTCTGCACCATCTGGATCGGCGTCTTGCCCCATTCCGTCACGAAGACGAAACCATCGACCTGCGGTGCGAAGGCTTTTGCGTCGATGACGGGAACGACGGGTGCAAGGTCGACAATGATGTAGTCGCAGGCCTCACGCGCCGATTCGATGAATTTGCGCATGCCGGAGGAGGCAAGAAGCTCGCTTGAATGGGCAAACTGGTTGCTGGTGGAAACCGGCAGGATGCCCATTTTCGTGCGGGTATCGACCTTCACTGCCTGCGTCCACGGTATCTCGTCAAGCACGACCTCCACCAGACCGGCGGATTGCCGCGTTGTCAGCATGCGGCTGAGGCCGGGGTTGCGGATGTCGGCATCCACCACAAGCGTGCGCTTGCCGGTGGAGGCAATCAGACCGGCGAGATTGAGCGCCACGACCGATTTACCCTCGTTCGGCAGGCACGAGATGACGCCGATTACCCGGCACTGGCGTTCCTGGATAACGACATCAGCCGTCAGCTTCACGTTGCGCAGCGTCTCGGCAAAGCTTGAGCGCGGGCTGTCGACGGCAAGGCGTAGCATTTTCTGGAACGAGACCTGACCGTTTTCGTCGATGGTCGTGCTCTCGCTGCCGGGGGTGGCGGCAGGGGTACCCGACTTTGCGGTTTCTGCACCCCGTTCCCCGATAAAGGGCAGGTAGCCCAGAAAACGCATGCGCAGATTGTCGCGCACATCGTTGCCGGTGTGGAAAAAGCGATCCCGGAACTCAAGAAGCGCTGCAATGCCGCCGCCCAGCATAAGGCCGAGAATGACGGAAAGCGCCATGGTCATGGTCTTTTTCGGGCTGGACGGAGCTGTCGGCAGACCAGCTTCGGAGATGATGCGGGCCTTGGCGATCGGCAGCGACTGCTTCTGGGATGCTTCTTCGAAGCGGCCGAGGTAGGACTGGTAGAGTGTGCGCAGAGCGGTTGCCCGCTGCTCCAGCTCACGCAATTGCACCATGGTGATATTGGCCTGCGAATTGCGGCCCGCCACGCGGTCGATATTGTCGCGAAGCGATTGCACACGGGAATTGGAGACGTCGTATTCGTTCTTCAGGCTGCCCGTAACCTGCTGCAGTTCCTGGAAGATCTGCCTTGCAATCTCTTTCTTCTCACTCTCCAGCGCTACCGCCTGAGGGTGGTCGGCGCCGAATTGCTGGACGACGCCCTGCAATCGGTCAGAGATCGTGATGTAGCGTTTGCGAAGGTCCTGAATGACCGAGTTGTCGGCATCCCGTGCGGAAACGACTGCATTGTCAACGGCTGCATCCGGTCCCCGGTCGATGATGGATTTGTATTGGCCATAACGTGCAGCAGCCGTCGCGACATCCGCCTGCGCGGCAATCAGCTGGCCGTTGAGATCGGCCAACTGGCCTTCCGACATCAGCTCGCCACGCGAAGAAACGATATTATTGTCCGTCTTGAATTTTTCGACGGCAAGCTGGGCGGCCTGCGCACGCTGGTTCAGGTCGCTCATGCGCTCCTGAAGCCACACGGAAGCGCGCTCGCTGGCGTCGAAATTGGCGTTCAGCTGTTCGGTCAGATAGGCCTGCGCATAGGTCTTGGCGATGAGCGCGGCAAGCTGCCGATCTGTCGAACGGGTGGAAATGGCGATGACCGAACTGCGGCCGACACGCTCTACGATCAGCGATTGTTGCAGCACGGCGGCTGCCTTTTCGCGGCGTCCGGCGCGGATTGCCGCTTCGGAGGCCGGCGGATCTCCGGGCAGGATGAGATCGACGATACCGCGCACGGAGGATTTCACGAGATCGACCGGCGACAGCGACGGATTGACGATGGTGTCGTTCTCGTCGAGCTTGGCCTTGTCGACCACGGTCAGCGCCATTTCCTTGGATTTCAGAATTTCCACGGCACTGGCGATACGGTTGTCGACGATCTGGGCGGCAGGTACCGGCGATTCCTCTTCCGCGTAACGGGAAAGGCTTTCATCCAGAAGCACCTGAGTCATCGCGGTGTAAACGGGGGTTGCAAGCACCAGATAAAGGCCGGCCAGAACCACAGCGGCGATGACCGAGGCGGCAATGACATTGGCGCGGCGCACCACGGCTGCCCAGAGGCGATCGAGGTCAATAAATGTGTCGGCATCCTTGCCGGGATCCGGAAAACCGATGCTGGATTTAAAGGTCTTGTGGTGCATGGACCTACCTTGTGAATTAAAAATGGTACGCGGGAAGCCGAGCAACGCTCGGCTTCCCGCCCCCCGTTATTGATGTGCCGACCGCCTCCCCGGCAGCACGATTAAAGTCAGGCCGCCTGAACGCGGCTTTCATGGTTTGCAACGAGTTCCTTGACGGAAGCGAGAACCTGCGCCTCCATGTCGGCACGCATCAGCGAGAAGGCGACATTGGCGGCGATGAAGCCCTGCTTGCTGCCGCAGTCGAATGTGCGACCGCTGTACTTCTGCGCATGGAAGGCCTGCTTTTCAGCGAGCCGCTTCATGCCGTCAGTCAACTGGATTTCGTTGCCCGCGCCACGCTCCTGTTTGGCGAGAATGTCGAAGATTTCCGGCTGCAGAATATAACGGCCGTTCAGGTAATAATTCGAAGGCGCCCTGGATGGTTCCGGCTTCTCGACCATTTCGGTCACCGCAAAGCCGTGATTGACCTTCTGGCCGACACCAACGACGCCGTAGGATGACACTTCTTCCGGCAGGCATTCCTCAACACCGAGGATATTGCCGCCGACTTCGTCGTAGAGTTCCATCAACCCGGCAATGCAGCCGCGTGCGCCATAGGAAACCATATCAGGCAAAAGCAGCGCAAAAGGCTCCTTGCCCACCAGTTCGCGCGCGCACCAAACCGCGTGGCCGAGGCCGAGCGGCACCTGCTGGCGGGTGTAGCTGACTGTGCCCGCGACTGGCAGCATCTTTTCAAGCTGCAGCACCTGCACCGTCTTGCCGGAGCGGGTGAGCGTGTTGATAAGCTCGGGCGCGCTGTCGAAATAGTCTTCGATGGCGGTCTTGTTACGGCTGGTTACGAAAATAATGTGCTCGATGCCGGCCTGCATGGCCTCATCAACGGCATATTGCACGACCGGCCGGTCGACGATCGTGAGCATTTCCTTCGGCATCGCCTTGGTGGCGGGCAAAAACCGCGTGCCGTTGCCGGCTACGGGAATGACGGCTTTTCTGACAGTTTTGTTCAGGTCCATCGCGTTCTCCTTCATCAACGTTTGATCTGTCCCCAGTCCGCTTGCAGATTTTTCGCGCACAGATTTGTCCGTTCACAAATTTTACGAAATCTGCCTTTTCACCCCAGTATTTGCCGCGGGCGCAAACATCGCGTTCCGCAACCTCTTCAGCCGCACGGCAATGGGCATTCTCAAATGGCCCAGCACGGCGGGATCTCTGATCGTTGTCTTCAGCGCGCCGATAATCGAGCGCCGCTTGATGTCTTCCACCAATGTCAGGAAGTTACGGGCCAGTTGCAGGCTACGGCTTCTGGCCTGCTGCGCATCCATGGCGGCGGGCAACAGCGCGTAGTGGCTCAGAAACTCCTGGTCCGCCCGCATCATTCCTTCGACGTGGTGGATTTCAAGGACGCGCGAGATCGAACCCTCGCGAATATTATAGATGTAGCCCGGTTTCGGCTCGATGACGCAAAGGCCGCCGGCGGCAAGCGCCGAGGCAAGCAGGATGTAATCTTCGCCGATGCGGATGTCCTCGCGAAAACGCAATCCCTCACTATTTAGGAAATCGCGCCGGAACATCGGCTTCATGTAGCCGAAGTTGAAGGTGGAGCGGAAAAGGATGTTGGAGGAAATGAAGTCCTCAAGGGTAAGGACGGGTCTTTCCTCCAGAAACTCTTCCGAGAACATCGTTTCCATCGGCCTGCCGTCCGTATAGGCGACATCGAGATTGTCTACAGCGATCACTGCATTCGCCGCATCTGCCCGGCACATCATGCAGGCGGAACGGTCGGGGCGGACGACGTCGTCCGAATCGAGAACGGCGATAAAGCGTCCGGTTGCTGCGTCGATACCGGCATTGCGCGCGCCTCCCGGTCCGAGGTTCTGTTCAAGCGCAAGCAGCCGGACACGCGAATCGTTGGCCGCAATGGCCTCGACGAGCGAGATCGTCTCGTCGGTGGAGCGGTCATCCACGACGATCACCTCCAGTGTCACGCCCTGCTGGTCAAGCGCACTTTGAATGGCGGCTTCGATCGTCTCGGCGGCATTATAGGCGGCAATAACGAAGCTGATATCGGGCTGAGGGTTAAGGTTCTCCATCAGGTTGCCTCCACCGCGCCGTATTGGCGGATTTCGCGCACTCCGAAGGCGCCGCTTACCGAGCCGAGATGCAAGGCGCCGCGCAGGGCATAGCGGTTGCGGCGCACGGCGTTGAAACCGTTCAGCGCGGCAAAGACGGCGCAATAGAGAACTTTCGATCCTGCCTTCAGCACCTGCATCACGCGTCTTGCGCCGGGTTTCTTTTCGGCAAGCACACGGCCATGGGTCTGGCCGGAGCGGAAGCGACGTTTGGCAAGCCACATGAAACGGGCGCGGTTTTCCGGCACCGGCTCGGAGAGCACGGCCTTTTGCGCAAAGACGATGCGACCGCCCGAAGCATGGAGATGCGAGAAGAAATGCGTGTCCTCACCGCCGCTCTGGCCGAGCGCCAGCGCAAAACGCCGGTCCTTTACCGATGGGGCGTCCATCTTGAGAAGCGTGTTGCAGGTGTAGCCGGTGATGATCTCGCCATTCACCCAGACTGGCACGGTCGAGTGAAAATCGCCACGTTTCATCCAGCCCGGCGCATTTTCACGGTAAACCGCCGTCACTGGCCCAAGAACGACATCCGCACCGGTTTCGCCTGCCTTCTCCAGAAGTGCGGCCAGCCAGTGCGGCGGGGCGGTCTCATCATCGTCGATAAAGGCCAGATAGTCTGCCCGGCATTCAGAGAGGCAGGCGTTGCGGGCAATCGAGATATTCGATTTCGGGCAATGGACATAGGCGATCTCGAAAGGCGAAGTTTCACGCAGCCGATCCACACTTGCCTTGGCACTCGGTTCCTCATCATTGTCGGCAACGATCAGGCGAACTGTCACGCCTTCGGGCACTTCCAGTTCGAAGAGTGACAGAAGTGTGGCGACCAGCGCCGGACGTCTGTAGGTACAGATGCCGATATCGACGGTCTTTGAATTGTGTGGTTCGGTGACGATGAGGTCGGTCATGAGACAGCCTTTTTTCCCCGGAATTTCAGGAGTTCCAGCCAGAAGCCGGTGGACCACGCCAGATGCATCACCATTGCGGAAAAGGCGGCGAGCGGGCCGTATGGGTTTTTCTGACCTATTGCCATCCACAAGCCATAACCCACACATGCGGCGATCCAGAGGCCGAGCGGAATAAGTGCTGCCCAATGCACGAGCGACAGCAGGGCAAGCACGAAGACCGGCAGGACAGCCAGCGGAATCATCTGACGGATCTTCGGGATCGAACGATGTTTCAGCAGGTTCTTTGCCCGGCCACGGCCATAGGCGAGATATTGCTTGAACAGAGGCATGACGCTGGCGCGCGGATAATAGGTCATGCGGGTCTTGTCGGTCATCCATATACGGAAACCGGATTTGCGCAGCCGGAAATCCAGTTCGGCATCCTCGTTGTGGCTGAAGCTTTCATCGTAACCACCGACCGCGTCGAAGGCGGCGATCCGCATCAGCGCGTGGTGGCCATGGTCGATCCAGTGTCCCTTGGCGCCTTCGCGGTGCTTGGAGCCGCCATTGCCGAGTTTGGAATTCTGCGCAATCGCCGTCGCTTTCTGGAACAGGCCGTGCCCGACCGTATCCATGGCGACCACGACGGAATCCGCGCCGGTGCGATCCGCGTCCTCGATTAGCCGCTGGCAATAATCATCCGGATAATCGCCATGGGCGTCGATGCGGATGAGGTAGTCGAAATCCTCGCCGAAAGTGGATACGGCCAGGTTTATACCGGCGCTCTGGATGCGCTTGGGATTGGGAAGGAGCGTAACGCGGTCATTCGTTACGGCGAAGGCGGAAACGATGTCGCGCGTGCCGTCCGTACTGCCGCCATCGGCAACAACGATGCGGAAAATACGCCCATCCATCGCGCCGGTGAATTTTCGCAGCAACGCCTCGATCGTCTTTGCCTCGTTGAGGCAGGGAATGACGATCAGAGTTCTGATGCCGGAATGACCAAGACCTTCCATGATTTGCCCCCTACGCACTACACGGGTGAAAACGCAGCTTCACGGGCATGGCCGGAAGCGGATTTTGTAAGAGAGGACAATTGCTGGACCAGCTGACGGCAATCGTCGCGGTCGGTCAGCCATTGTTTCTTATCGAGTGCCGAGAGGGCGTCGAAGGCGTCCGTATACGTTTGTGGAGTCATAGTGTTGAAAAGAGCGGCCAGATCATCTGCGCCGGCATTTTGCAGAACAAAACCGATATTGCGCTTTTCGATGAAACGAGCCGTTTCCGTGCCTGCAAGTGCAATCGGCAGGGTGCCGTAAAGGCATCCCTCATAGAGCCGATTGGGCAGCAGCCAGCTTGAATTCTGGCCTTCCTCGAAGAAGTCGATCGCCCAGGTGAACTGCACTTCATTATAGATGGTGGCCAGATCTTCAGGGTTCTTGTAGGCCCCGTGGAAATGCACATGCGGCGCGGCAGCCACGAAACCATCGAAATCCGCAAATTCCGAATAGGCCGGCCGGCCGCGCAGGATGATCTCGACCTTGCCATCCATGCGCTTTGCAAAATCGGCGAGGATTTCGAGCGATTTGCGGCATCGAAGCGCCCCAAACCAGCCGATTTTCCACGGTTCGCCGGAGGCAGGCGGGCGCGGTTGTGGGGTGGCTGCTACAGCGGCATCAAGCGCCAGCACCCTGTTTTCCTGCAACAGCACGGGAAGGTTCAGGCCGGAAACGGGTTTGAAATAATGCTTGACGAAAGCTGGAGAACTCGTCACCAGCAGCTTGGCATCCCGGGCGAAATAGCGCTGGGCCGCATTGAGAAGCTGCCCCGGCTTGCCCTCATTGAGAAGCAGGCGGTGAATGTCGAGACATTCGTAAACCAGTGCCGGCTGGCGGTCGTAAAGCGACATGGCCCGTTTTGCGAGAGCCAGCATTTCCAGGTTTCTGGCAAGAATGACGTCGGGCGTGGGGGTGCCGCGTAATGTTTTGCCGAGCGAGAGGCTGGCTTTGGCGACGGCTGCCATGCGCTGAAGAAACTGCCCATCGGCGGTTTCTCCGAGAATGACCGGCACCACGCCCTCGATCTCTGCAAGCCGGTTCTGTCCGCGCCGGAAGCCCGCCAGCGTGACCCGCGCGCCGCCCGCAAGCAAGGTCAACACCCGCCGGCGAATGGCGGGGTCCGACAGATCATGCGCGAGATAAAGAACATGGATCATGCATGGGTTCCGGTTGGTTTCATGCGTCAAGGACGCCGAGGCTCAGGTTTAAAAAGGCAATCAGTTAAGGGCGCAGGCGATGGATTCGGGAAACTGGCATTTGTCGCCGAGCGCCGTGAAGGCGAAGCGGTCAACAATCATCTGTGTTGCGCCGGAATAGGAAAAGGCACCCATCCAGTCCTTCAACGTGTCGGTTCCCCACAGGCTGAAGAAAATCTTCTGGGCATTCTGCGGAATCTTGGTCTCATCCGTGACTTCGTGAACGAGCTTGCCGTTGACGTAGTAACGCAGGCGCTGAGGCTCCCACACGAAGGCGTAATCGTTGAAGCCAGCATCAGCTCCGCCTTCTACCGGCACCAGTTTCTCATTGCCGCCCTTGGCGGAAATATACTGGTTCAGCTGTACCTTGCCCGTATTCTTGCCCAAAACCTCGAAGTCGATTTCATCATGGGGCTTTTTGTCGGTCGGGCCGATATAGGTGAAGAAGGCGGAGTTCAGCCCGGAGCCGGTAGCGGCTTTCATCCGTGCTTCATAGGTGCCGTAGCGATAACGCCCCTTGGTCTGGATTTCACCGCAGGCGAAGTTGCGGTCGCCGGACTTTGCTTCCTCAAAACCAAGCGTCAGCTGGCCGTTTTCCACCGTGGCCAGTTTCTTCGACCAGGTGCAGTTCTGATGCGCACCGTTGTTCCAGCCGTCGGACACGTACCAGAACGACCGGTCCATATGATCGAAATTCTCGATGAAGGATGCACCGTTGCCTTCTTGTGCCTGGCTCGGTGTCGTGAAGGGTGTCGCCAGCAGGGCGGCGGCGAGAAGAATGCGTGTCTGAACGCGGGTGACAAATGTTGTCATTGGTTCACCTCTGTCGTTGCGAATAAAGTGTTTCGGATGTGGGCGGGCCGATCATGGAGGCCCGTTTTGCAGCGAATTCGGACGTTGTCTTGCGTTTGCCGTTCCGGCTTCCGGTCAGCACGGCATAGACGGCCGGCAGGTATTTGCGGGTTTGTGCATTGCTCACCACCAGAATGACAAAGGCGGACAGCGTGGCGATGACATAGAAGGCGGGGTAGAAATCGGGTCCGCCCTTGTTCCAGACCATCCACATGATGACGAGCAACGGATAGTGAGCGCAGAATATCCAGAAGCTGAGGCTTCCGGTTTCGGAAAGCCGCTTGCCGAGCCTGCTGCGGATCAAAAGCGCCGACGACGCCCAGAAACCGAGCGCGCCGAAAACAGCGAGCAAATTGCGCGACATGTTCAGCCAGAAGGTGAACTCCGGGCCGGTGAAATAAAGGCCTGTTGCCAGCATGGCCGCAGCGACAAAGGTCAGCGCCATGATCGGGAAGGCGTAGGGATCGAGTGCCTTGACATCGACGCGGTGCAGCGCAAGTGCGATGCCCAGTGAGAAGCTGAACAGGATCGATTTCTTCTGGACGATGAAGATCGTCAGGTCAGGCATGGCGGTTATGAAGAGCAGGATAGCGAGCGTTGGCAGCGCAAAGCGGCGCATGAGAAATGCAAGCACCGGCGACAGCAGGATGCAGACGAACAGGTCGCGCAGGAAATAAAGCGGCACGTTTACCGGCAGTTCTTCGAGCGCCGTTCCATGGCTGATGATTTCACGCGGGCTGGCGTTCCAGAGGTCCGGGAAATAACCCACACCAACGTCAAACAGCTGGATAAGCAAAATTGCGGCAAACAACGCGCCATTCCACAGCAGGAAGGGCAGCAGCACCGTTTTCGACTTCGAACGGATCGTCGCCGGATAATCGAACCCGCTCATGCCGCGACGAAACAGCAGATAGCCGGATATCGCGCTGAGACAGGGCACACCGATGCGAAACAGGGCGTCGCCCAGAAAAACACGCAGCCAGTCGAAGAAGCCGTAAAGGCCAAGAAAAGGGCTGGTTTCGGCATCGTGCGGCACATGGACGAACACGATTCCAGAGATCAGCAATATACGCATCAAATTGATACGGGAGGATAGGTTCTGATCGACAGTCACATCAGTCACCCCTATTGGGCGGCGTCCACCCACGCCGCGTTGCAACCAGAGCGAACTTAAGCCCGCACTCGTAAGTCTGGTTTCGACTTTAGGGTAAAATGTGGCGACGCGGGAAAAACACAAGCTTAGATATTGCGGGTGATTGTCTGGCGTTCCGGCATTCCGTGCGACTTAGAAAAATTAAGCAACTGAAAATATTTAATTTTTCCTAGATTTAAGTCGTCGCTAAAAATCGCCAGAGGAAGCGTTATTATCATCGTACGCGATATTGCATCGCAAAAAAATGGTTTTGCCATGCCGTCACGGAACACATATCCGTGACGGGTGAGACCTGTTAACGGCCGAAATGAGGCGCTTTCAGTGACGAGCCGCTAACCTTGGGTTGCGTTTTCACGCATTCGCCGCGATTTGACCATCCCGAGGATTTTTCCAAGCAGGGCGCGTTCCGTCAGCAAAATCAGCACCGCATAGATGATACCGCCGACTGCGGCGCCAACGAGGACCTGAAGCGTTGCGTTGGGGATGCGTTCGGCAAGGACGTGAAGCAGGTAACGCACCGAAACGGCCATGACCAGCGCTGCAATCATCGGTCTGCTGCTGACATAGAGGCCGCTGAAAAAGGGTGTATCGCTTGCCTTGAAGACGGCCCATGAGTAGGCAACCAGCGTCACCGCATTGACGATGCAGAGCCAAATCATCGCGTCGATCAGGCTGCCGTAGACGGCTGCAGCCCAGACGGCAACCGTGGTGACGATGGCGCGGATCGTGGCCGACCAGAACAGCACACGCCCATAGCCGGCACCCTTGAGATAGGGGATAAAGGTGCTGCATGGGGTCAGAATGGCTTTCGAGAGGGCAAGGAGACCGAGAACCGGCCAAGCATAAGCCCAGTTCTGCCCGAAAATTACCAGCATGGCCGGTTCGGCCACCGCCCAGAGGCCGAACATCATCGGCGCAAGCAGCACGGTCAGAACCTGCGTGCTGAACATCAAGGCATCACGCCGGCGCTGCGGATCGTCCATCATACGGCTGAAGGCGGGAAACAGCACGCCCATGACGGCCGACAGGACGACCTGATTGGGAATGCTGGCAAAACGGTTGGAGGCGGAATAGGCGCCCGCATCGGCAAGGCCGAGATGCCGGGCGATCACCACCATCGGCGACTGGAAGGTGACGAAATTGGCGATTTCCGATCCCATCAGGCCGGAGCTGAAACCGAGAAGCGGCACCAGACGGTGCGGTTTCATGACGAAACGCGGGCAATAGCGGGAAACGGCATATAGCCCGACAAGCCTGATGAGTGCGGCGGCGAAAAGCTGGATGATGAGCGCCCAGACGCCGAAGCCGAGAAGCGCCATAGCCACGGCGACAACCGCCGCGATGCTTTCAGACGCCATGCTCCACAGCGCGTCCTGACTGAAGTTCATGCGCCGGGCTAGCAGTGAATAGGCGACATCACCCGCAAGTTGCAACGGAATGAGAAAGGCCATGATACGCAGCAGATAGGCACTTTCCACCGCACCCAGAAGCCCACCGAAGAACTCCGCGAAAATGTAGAGCGCGGCGGCCATGGTGCAGGAAATTGCCAGATTTGCCCAGAAAACGGTATGGATTGTATCCATATCCTCTTCTTTCTCGACGATCAGCGCCGAGGTGAGCCCCGCTCCGGCAATCATGGTCAGGAATTGTACAACCGTTAAGCCGACTGCAACCACACCAAATTCTTCCGGTGTCAGCAGTCGTGCAAGAATGGGAACGGTGACAAATTTAAGCCCGAATGTCCCTGTCTTAGACAAGACGCTCCAGCCGACATTCGTGGTGATGGTCTTTACATTTGGAGCTGGGGGCATACAAGCATCCTGTTTCTGGAGGCCGGCGGGGAGGAACGCCGGTGGGGAGTTGCCGATACCATCGGGGCCGCTTTTAGGATCGGGCCCGACACTTCTTGATCAACGCAAGGGGCGAAACAATGGCAAGATTTACTGTCGTCATTCCCTATTACCAAAAGCAGCACGGAATTCTTGGACGTGCGCTCGCATCGGTTTTTGCGCAGACTTACCAGGATTTCGATCTTGTCATCGTCGATGACGAATCGCCATATCCGATAGACAATGAGCTTGCAGAACTTTCGCAAGCGCAGAAAGAGCGGATTCTCGTCATTAAGCAGGCCAATGGCGGGCCGGGTGGTGCGCGCAATACCGGTCTCGACCACGTTCCTGCTGGCAGCGATTACGTCGCATTTCTTGACTCGGACGACATCTGGACGCCCGATCATCTCCAGAATGCGGCCTTCGCGCTGAAGACATTTGGCGGTGAGTGCTATTGGGCATCCATGCAGGCAAGTGACGAATTTTATTATCATTTCGCCATTTCCGAGCTGGAGAAGAACGAGGGCGCCGCAAGGCTTTCCGAGCGGCCTCTGGTGATCGAGCTGCCGGATCTGGCGAGCGTGATGCTGCGCAACTGGAGCTTCTTGCATCTCTCCTGCATGGTGATCGGCCGCCCGCTTTTTGAAAAGATACGCTTCGATCCGGCGCTCCGGCTTGCGGCGGAAGATGTGCTGTTTTTCTGCGATTCCATCCTCGCATCCAAGCGCACGCTTCTGTGTGACGATGCCGGTGCCATGCGCGGAATGGGCGTCAATATCTTCCACAGCATCGACAATACCTCGCCGGAATTCCTGCGCCAGCAGTTCAATACCTGGGTTGCGCTCGATACGCTGGAGGGGCGATTTTCGCGGCGGCCGGACGATGTGGCCTCGATCGCTTCCTATAAAAATACGGCGCGCAAACAGGCGCTCTGGAGCCAGGCCGGCAATCTGAAACGGCGCAAGGTGCCCGAATTCGGACTGCTGCTGAAGTGGGCGATGCGCGATCCGGCACTCCTGCGAGCGGCTTTTGAGCTCGGCGCAGGCAAAATAGTGCGGACAAGATGATCGAATTCTTGCCTGCAAGAATTTATATGTTTTTCACCCAGGAGTGACTTCATGAAACCTTACCACTGGGAATCGCATCACGGAAATTTTGGCGACGATCTCAATCTGTGGCTGTGGGACTTTCTGCTGCCCGGGCTGCGGGACGTGCATGACGATGTGATGCTCGTCGGTGTCGGCACGGTTCTCAATGATACATTGTTGCCCGCAAAGCAGCGCAAGCTTGTGATCGGCAGCGGTTATGGCTACGGCGCGGTGCCGGATACAAGCACCGGATTTTGGGACATTCGCTGCGTGCGCGGCGAAAAAACCGCAGCCAAATTGGGACTTTCTCCCGAAAAGGGCATTGTCGATCCCGCCGTGATGGTGACCGAGATGCCAGAGTTCAAAGGCCTGCCGAAACTCTACAAGAAAACCTTCGTTCCCCATTGGGAATCGGCGGAATTCGGCATGTGGGAAACGGTTTGCGAACCGGCGGGACTGACCTATCTCGATCCGCGCGGCGAGGCGATGTCGGTCATCCGCGCCATCGCCCAATCTGAATTTATCGTGGCCGAATCCATGCATGGCGCCATTCTTGCCGATGCGTTCCGCGTGCCATGGGTGGCGGTGAGCACATCTCCCTCGATCAACAGTTTCAAGTGGAGCGATTGGGCAGGCACGGTCGGTGTGGAGTATCAGCCGCGTTACGTGCCAGTCTCCACCCGCGCCGAGGCGGCGAAAAAGGGGTCGCGTTTCTGGGGTATGAGCTTCCCGCCGCCGCCAGCCCCCGTCATTGCCGAGGCGGGATCCGGTCCGGCGCTTGAGGGCGATGTGCTGGTGCGGCCGCAGGCAAGCCAATCCCTGTCGCTGCGCAAACTGGCCAAGCAGGTGCTGGCAGCACCTTCCACGCTGGCGCTGTGGCAGGCAAGCCGTGCCGAACCGCGTCTCAGCCCGGATGGCAGGCTGGAGGAACGCAAGGAGCGTTTTTCCGCTGTTCTGGAAACGGTCAAACGTGATTATCTCTGAAGGCGGGTTGCCTCAGCAATTTCGGACACAGTCACCCCGGCCTGGGTCCGGGGTCCAGCGCGCTCAAGTCCTTGATCGCAAAAGACTCTCTTCATGGCGCAGACGCGCCATGACTGGATGTCGGATCTAGTCCGGCACGAAGAATGAGAGAATATCGAACTTGCCATCATCCTCGCGGCTGGAGGTTTTCCCTCAGGAAACCGGCGTGCCGTCCAGCAGATAACGAATATCCCGAACCGGCGCCGGTTTGCGAAAACGGGCGGTCTTGTCGGTCCAGATGCCGCGCGTGATGGCCGGCAGGGCAGGCAGACGCGCAAGAGCGTGGCTCAAAGCGCCGCCCATCCCTTTCTGCTTTTTCGCATCGAGAAAATGGCGAAGCTCGAATTTCGCGCGGATGTGTTTTTCGTGCTCGAGCAGGATCGCCGTCTCGCTGGCCGACAGCTTGCAGCTGGTGAGAATATCCTTGTCCGCTTCGTATAGACGGCGAAGATCTTCCGTGCTGTGACGGCCGCTCAACGAATTGCCGCGGACAATCGCCCCATAACCGCAATGACGGATGACCTTGTAACGGGCACCGGCGGCAAGCGCGCGGGTATAAAGTTCGTAGTCTTCGCCGAGACGCAGACGCTCGTCGTACCGCAACGCATGGTTGTCCAGAAAGGCGCGGCGGATCACCGGTTTCAGAAAGCCGGTTTCCCCGCGTTCCACGCCGGGTCTGGAAATATTGCCTTCCACGAACTCCGTCAGCGACAGAAACCGGGCCTGTGGTTCGAAGCGGGCCGGCTGCATGGACGACGCGCCCGGAACCGATTGCTGGATGAAGGCGATATTGTCGGCCACCAGATCCCAGTCGTCATTTTCCAGCATGGCGGCAAAACGGCCTTTGAAAAAAAAGTCGTCCGCGTCGAGAATGCTGATGAGCGGTGCGGATGAAATCGAGATCGCATGGTTGCGGGCGGCCGAAGGGCCACGATTGACGTCGAATCGCACGACCCGCAAACGGCCGGTACCGTCATCCGCCGCATGTGCGACATCGCTGGTCGTATCGGTGGAGCCATCGTCGATCACCATGACTTCGGCGACCTCCGGCTCCACAAGGGCGGAGCGGATGGCGATATCTATCGTATCGGATGCATTTTTCGCAGCGATGATGACGCAAATGGGCTGTGAACCGCTCACCATGTGTTGTCCTTCTGCTGTGACGAACCGTCAGGATTTGGTCAGCAGAAAGTGTCAGGGGTGTGGATGCAAGTGATTTTTTTGCGGCGCAATAAAAGAATGTGCGTGAGAGGTCACATATCGGTCAGTTTCGCGCCATGTGGCGGGGCGCTGCTTACCGTGTCCGGCGTCATGATCTCGGCGCTGCGATCAAGCGCGAAGGTTTCGCGCATCCGCCGTTTCTCCCGGGCGACCAGAACCAGGAGTGCAATAAAATAACCGGTTTGCAGAATGACGGCGCAGATGAGGGTCTGGATGAATGCCGTATAGAACGACCCGTGGATGAAATATGTAGCGACCGCAAAGGCAAGCAATGCACCAATCATGCTGAAAAATACACGAGGTGCATACATGGTGCTCTCCTCCCGAGAACGATTTCTCCGTTTTTGGCTGCGCTGCGGCATTTTTTTTCTTTGCAAGAATATACGATGAGACCGGTGTTGTTTCAACACACATATACTTCTTCTATCTCCCACGGCATGAAATTTCGGTAATCTTGATTGGTAAATTCCTTGGTAATCGGCGATTTGCCCGAATCGGTGTCCTCCGGCAGCGCAGATTCTTTCGTCTGACAGGCTGCAGAACCCGTCCCTGCAAGGCGTTAGCGGCCTTCTCTCCTGCGTAGCAGACTTCGTTAACCATCCAGCCTTTAAAAAGTCGGTATTGATTCCTCGAAGAGCAAGGTGCCCGCGTGACGACGAATTCGGAAGTAATCGCCTTTCCGGCAAAGAACCGTATTGCCAACGTAAAACGGTGCGCAACCATGCTCGACCGGCTGCATGGTGTGGAGGCGAATGATTTCTGGCGCAAGGAGTGCCGTGAACTGGCCGCCTATCTGACGGGCCTCGGCTATGAGGACGCCGCCATGCGGCGCGAGGTCATGGAGTTTCAAAATGCGGTGCAGGCGGAGTTGTGGGCGGGGGATGCCACGCCCGAGGCGCGCCGCGACAGCCATTGAGGCTTTAAGCGTTTCCCAAAAAAAAGCCGGCAGGTGTCGCACCGCCGGCTTTTCTGTTCATATCTGTTTTTGATCAGGATGCGCCGGCACCGCGCGTGCGGGCAATGCCGTCGAGCGCGGGCTTATATTTCGGATCAAGCCGTGCCGCATGCGAATAGGACTTTGCGGCTTTCGCCATCTCGCCGCGGCGCTCATAGACCAGTGCCTGGTTGGCCCATGATTCTGCGACGTTGCCATCAAGCGAAATGGCGTGGTTGAAATCGGCGAAAGCGTTTTCGTCGTCGTTCAGCGCGACATAGGAAAGGCCACGGCCGTTATAGGGTTCCGGCGAGGTTGAGGACAGCGAGATGGCCTTGGAGAAGTCCTCGATCGCTTGGGCATGCTGGTTGCGCAGCTGGTAGATCAGGCCACGATTGTGCCACGCGCGGCCATCGGTGGTTTCGAGTTCGATGGCGCGGGAGAAGTCGTTGAAAGCTTCGTTGACGCGGCCGGACTGGCGGTAAAGATTGCCACGGCCGATCAGGGCTACGTCATAGCTCGCATTGATCTGCAAAGCGGCGTTGTAATCCTGCAAGGCCTGCTGCTGCTGGCCGGAATTGCGATACACGAGCGCGCGGTTGGCATAGGCCTGATAAAAGCGCGGGTTCAGTTGCAGCGCCTTGTTGAAATCCTCGATGGCGCGGCGCGAATCGCCGGCGCGGCCGTAAGCGGAGCCACGAACGTTATAGCCTTCCGGATCCTGCGGATTGGCGTTGATGACCGAGGTGAGCGAGGCAATGTTTTCCTGCGAGCCCTGGGCACGGTCGATCCTGAAGACATCGTCAGTCTGGTTGGACGTAGCGCAGCCGGAAAGACCGGCAAGGACGGTACAGACGACAAGGGAAACACGGAATCTCTTGTTGTTTTTCAGGAGCACCCGGCGCGTGGAGGCATCGGAGTTTTTCACAACACAGGCATCAACAGCGGTCATTCGGTGGGGGTTCCCTCGCAGGCCGGTCTCAAGATAATTCTCCGGCCACAAACACAAAGAGCGGCGGCGAATTGATCGCCCCCGCCCAACAAGCATTCAAAAACGTCCAAAAGACGGCCTATTAACGGCCTGCGCGCGGAGCTGCAACCAGACCTTCGCGCTGTGCGCGCTTGCGTGCCAGCTTGCGAACGCGACGAACAGCTTCAGCCTTTTCGCGGGCGCGCTTCTGGGAAGGCTTTTCGTAATAATCGCGCATTTTCATTTCACGGAAAATGCCTTCGCGCTGCATCTTTTTCTTGAGAGCGCGAAGCGCCTGATCAACGTTATTGTCGCGGACTAGTACCTGCACGTGAAACCCGTTCCTTTTGTTTGGTTGTCTTGCTGTGAGAATAAAGGCATTCGCACGCAAATAAAATCGTTCGTTCGGCCGTCGAGCCTAGCGATTGGTGACGTGCAATATCAGAACATTTGCAGCAAGTCCATACGGTACCGCATATTCAACAGCCAAAATCCAGCTACCCCGGCATTCTGCCTGCAATGTCGAAACAAAAGCATTGCGGCGTCGCAAAATGGATATTGCCTCCGATGCCGATTTGCCATGTGTATAATATGTGCCGGAGCTATGCTTTCGGCTTCTGGCCGGTTCTTGAGGAGCAGACTGCGAATGCGCAAATATTCCGTTTTTGCCGTGGCGCGCGAGGCGTTGCGGGGTCATAAGGGGTGGGATGCGCAATGGGCGTCGCCCGAGCCGCGCAAGGAATATGACGTCATCATCATCGGTGGCGGCGGCCACGGTCTTGGGGCCGCCTATTATCTTGCCAAGGAACACGGCATTACCAATATAGCGGTGCTGGAAAAGGGCTGGCTAGGCGGTGGCAATACCGGCCGCAACACCACCATCATCCGCTCCAATTATCTCTATGAAGAGAGCATGGATATCTACGAGCATTCCCTGAAATTATGGGAAGGGTTGAGCCAGGATCTCAATTACAACGTCATGTATTCGGCGCGCGGCGTTATGATGCTGTCGCACAACATTCACGACCAGCAGTCCTTCAAGCGCCATATCAATGCCAACCGTCTCTATGGCATCGACAATGAATGGCTGACGCCGGAACAGGCCAAGGCCTATTGCCCGCCACTCGAGATTTCCGGCAATGCGCGTTATCCGATCAACGGTGCTGCCCTCCAGCGGCGCGGCGGCACGGCGCGTCACGATGCGGTGGCCTGGGGCTATGCGCGTGCGGCTTCCGATCGCGGCGTGCACATTATCCAGAATTGCGAAGTCACGGCCATCAGGCGCGGACCTGATGGCGCGGTCACGGGCGTCGAGACCAATCGCGGTTTCATTGGCGCAAAGAAAATCGGCGTTTCCGCCGCCGGTCACTCCTCCGTTCTGATGAAAATGGCGGATGTGCGTGTGCCTCTGCATTCCAACCCGTTGCAGGCGCTGGTATCAGAGCCGCTGAAGCCGATCTTCCCCTGTGTCGTCATGTCCAATACGGTGCATGCCTATATCTCCCAGTCGGACAAGGGCGAGCTGGTCATCGGTGCTGGCACCGACCAGTATAATTCCTACTCCCAGACTGGCGGCCTGCAGATCATCACGCATACGCTTGACGCCATCTGCGAGCTGTTCCCGATTTTCCGCCGCGTCAAGATGATGCGCCAATGGGGCGGCATTACCGACAACACACCCGATCGCTCCGCCATTCAGAGTGTGACGCCGGTGCCAAATCTCTTTGTCAATTGCGGTTGGGGCACGGGTGGTTTCAAGGCGACACCGGGCTCGGCCAATCTGTTTGCGCATCTCATCGCGCGCGGCGAACCGCACCGTCTGGCGGCGGGGCTGACGCTCGATCGTTTCCGCACCGGACGCCTCATCGACGAGGCCGCTGCCGCCGCCGTGGCGCACTGATGCTGGCGGCGGTTATGCTTTCGGCAAACATGGGTGTTGCGGCGGCGGTCGTGCCGGCGGGCAATCTCATCCCCGAGATGGGGGATTTTCGTAGCCAGAAAATCCAGAGAATGCAGGGTGAACGCGACTGGCCTTTCGTGGCGGAAAAAGGCCTTTTGCTCTGCGCGCCGAGTCTCGCGGACAAGCTGGTCTATTTCGTCGGCGAGAAGGAAAATGGTGCGCAGGACGAGCCCTTCGCGATCGACACCGACATGATGGCGGTTGCCATCATCAATATGGGTCGGGCCTCGGCGCTGAAACCATTCGATAATTTCGAGCAGCTCTTGAAGCGGCTTTCCCCCTTCGTTGCGATGGGAAAGCGGCTGTGTGACCAACCCGCCGGAAGCATGCTTCCGGAAAGTTCTCTTTGAAGGTGGAGCCACGATGCTTCTGATCCATTGCCCTTATTGCCGGGAAGACCGTTCCGAACTCGAATTTCGCTGGGCGGGCGAAGCCCATATCGCCCGGCCGGAAAACATTGCCGATATTTCGGACGAGGCCTTTGCCGAATATTTCTTCATTCGCGACAATGACAAAGGTCTCGTTTTCGAGCGCTGGCGCCACATTCACGGTTGCGGCCGCTTTTTCAACGCCGCCCGCGATTCCGTCAGCGACAAATTCCTGATGACCTACAAGGCAGGCGAGCCGAAACCGGATGCCGACGCGGTTCTTTCCGCCCAAAAGGGAGCTGCGCAATGAGCGGCGATTATCGTATCAAGGGCGCCGGTCGCCTGACACCTGCCAGAACGGCACGCTTCACCTTCGACGGCAAGATCTATCAGGCGCTGGAAGGCGACACCGTTGCATCCGCACTTCTGGCGAATGGCGTGCATCTGATTGGCCGTTCGTTCAAATATCACCGCCCGCGTGGTTTCCTTTCCGCCGGCCCGGAGGAGCCGAATGCGCTGATCGACGTATCGCGTGACAGCCTGCGCAAACAGCCGAATGTGCGCGCCACGGTGCAGGATGTATTCGACGGCGCCATCATCGCCTCGCAGAACCGCTTTCCGTCGCTGTCCTTCGATATCAGTGCGATCAACGATTTCCTGTCGCCGATGTTTGCGGCTGGTTTCTACTATAAGACCTTCATGTGGCCGAAGGCCGCGTGGCACAAGATTTATGAACCGATCATCCGTCGCGCAGCCGGTCTCGGCAAGGCGCCGACCGAGCCGGATGCGGATCATTATTCCGGCCGTTATGCCCATTGCGACGTGCTGGTGGCCGGTGGCGGTGTGGCCGGGCTGACAGCGGCGCTCGCCGCTGCAAAAACTGGCGCCAGCGTCATTCTGGTTGATGAGAATGCCGAAGTTGGCGGCGCGCTGCGTTTTGATACCGGTGCGGTCATCGACGGCCTGTCCGGATATGACTGGGCGCAAAAAGTTTTCACTGAACTGAAATCGCTGCCCAATGTGCGTGTTCTGACCCGCACGACAGCGTTCGGTTATTACAACCACAATTTCGTGGCGCTGGCCGAGCGTGTGACCGATCACCTCGCCACGCCGGCCAAACACCAGCCACGTGAAAGACTGTGGCAGGTCCGCGCCAAGAAAGTCGTTCTGGCGGCAGGCGCGATCGAGCGGCACATGGTCTTTGCCAATAATGATCGTCCCGGCATCATGCTGGCTTCTGCTGCGCGCATCTATCTCAACCATTACGGCGTGACCGTCGGCAATAATGTCGGTGTCTACACAGCCCATGATTCTGCCTATGAGACGGCATTCGATCTCAAGAAAGCGGGTGTGAAGATCGCCGCTATCGTGGATTGCCGCGAGAACCCCGATCGGCGGCTGCTGGACGAGGCGCGGGCGCTGGGCATCGAGGTACTGGCGGGTCACAGTGTTTACGATACGTCAGGGCGGCTGCGCGTTTCTTCCATGAGCGTTGGCCGCAATGGCGGCTCTAACAAGCGCAAGATTGCCATCGACGCGCTCGTCGTTTCGGCGGGCTGGACGCCTTCGGTGCATCTCTTCTCGCAATCGCGCGGCAAGCTGAAGTTTGACGCGGCAAACCAGCGGTTCCTGCCTGACATCCATGTGCAGAATTGTGTGTCAGTCGGCGCCTGCAACGGCACGGACGATCTCGCCGCATTGATCGCCGAGGCTGCTGCCGCAGGTGGCGGTGCAGCGGAATTCTCCGGCGAGAATGCGCGCGCCTGGACCGGCGGCATGATCGGCGCTGCGGAAGGGGCAGGCGAAGGCACCGGCGTCAAGGCCTTCATCGATTTCCAGCACGATGTCTGCGCCAAGGACATTCGCCTTGCCGTGCGTGAAGGCATGCATTCGGTCGAGCACATCAAGCGCTTCACCACCAATGGCATGGCGTCCGATCAGGGCAAGATGTCCAACATGCATGGCCTTGCCATTGCCTCGGAAGCGCTTGGGCGGGATCTGCCGAAGGTCGGTCTCACCACTTTCCGCCAACCCTATACGCCGGTCACCTTCGGCACGCTCATCAACCATTCGCGCGGTGCGCTGTTCGACCCGACCCGCAAGACGCCGATGCATGACGAAGAGGCTGCGGCAGGCGCCCTTTTCGAGGATGTCGGCAACTGGAAGCGCGCATGGTTCTTCCCGCGCGGCGGCGAGGATATGCACGAGGCGCTCAACCGCGAATGCAAGACGGTGCGGACAAGCGTCGGCGTGTTCGATGCCTCCACGCTCGGCAAGATCGAGGTGGTCGGCCCCGATGCGGCTAAGTTCCTGAACCTCATCTACACAAATGCCTGGGACACACTGAAACCCGGCCGTTGCCGCTATGGCATCATGACGCGCGAGGACGGTTTCGTTTACGATGACGGTGTTGTCGGTCGTCTTTCCGAGGACCGTTTCCACGTGACGACGACGACGGGCGGCGCACCGCGCGTTCTCCAGCACATGGAGGATTATCTCCAGACCGAATTCCCCGAGCTGAATGTCTGGCTGACATCGGCGACCGAACAATGGGCGGTGATTGCGGTGCAGGGACCGAAAGCGCGCGAGGTGATCGCGCCTTTCGTCGAGGGTATCGATATTTCGCCCGAAGCCTTCCCGCATATGGCGGTCGCGGAAGGCACCTTCTGCGGCGTGCCGACGCGTCTCTTCCGTGTATCATTCACGGGTGAGCTTGGTTTCGAAATCAACGTTCCGGCCGATTACGGCGCTGCCGTCTGGACCGCGATCCGTGAACGGGCCGAAGCGGTGGGCGGATGCCTTTATGGCACCGAGACCATGCACATCCTGCGCGCCGAAAAGGGTTACATCATCGTCGGACAGGATACCGACGGCACCGTGACGCCTGACGATGCCGGGCTTGCCTGGGCCGTTTCCAAGAAGAAGACGGATTTCGTCGGTATTCGCGGTCTGAAACGCCCGGATCTCATGCGCTCTGGTCGAAAGCAGCTTGTGGGCCTCAAGACGAAGGACCGGCTGACTGTTCCCGAAGAGGGTGGCCAGATCGTTGCTGATCCAAACCAGCCGAAACCCATGACCATGCTCGGCCATGTCACTTCCGCCTACTGGTCGGAAAATCTCGGCCACTCCATCGCCTTTGCGCTGGTGGCGGATGGCAGGGCGCGCATGGGCGAAACGCTCTACATCCCGCTTGCCGATAAAACAATTGCCGTCGAAGTGACCGATATGGTCTTCCTCGACAAGGAAGGAGCCCGTCTCAATGGCTGACACACTTCACGCAAAACGCAAATCCGTACTCGAGGATTTCCACGGTGGTTCGCCCTTCGTCTCGCTGAAGCCCGCCGCCTCGGCGTCGCGGCTGTCGCTGCGCGCAAGGGAAAGCGCACTGCCGGCCCTCTCGGATGCACTCGGCCTGTTATTGCCCAACAGCCCGAAAAGCTCTGTCACATCGGGTTTGCGCTCCGCTCTCTGGCTTGGTCCGGACGAATGGCTGGTGATCGATCAGGGCGAAAGCGACCTTATGGCGGCGCTCGCCACCGTTCCCGGCATGTTTTCGGCGACCGACGTTTCCCACCGCAACACGGCTGTCATCGTTTCCGGCCCCGGCGCGGAGGCAGCTCTGAACGCCGGTTGCCCGCAGGATCTGTCTATCGCACAGTTCCCGATCGGCGCCTGCTCGCGAACGGTTTTCGGCAAGGCGGAAGTGGTGCTGCTGCGCGTGGCTGACGATACGTTCCGGGTCGAGTGCTGGCGCTCCTTCGCCGAATATGTCGGCGGCCTGTTGCAGGAAGCGGCGCAGGACGTGGCGGTCTAGCTTTTCCACCCCTGCCATTCCACCCATCGCCCATGGAAATCGGCGCGGCCGATTTCCTGTTTCTTACCGGTCGGCCAGATTTGCAGGGTGATTGCGGCGCTTCCCGGCGTCGTATCTGCCTCCATCTGCAGGCGGGCAAGCGGAGCCTCAGGGGTGGCACGGCTTCCAGCCTCGGCGATCAGCGTTTCGCCGGCCTCTTTCAGCGCATCGGGCAGATATTGCCAGGCGACAGAATGGTAGACCACATGGGCAGCGCCCGAATGTTGCGCGGCAAGGCGGCGTTGCAGCCAGTCAATTGCGTCAGCCTTTTCAACGTGCAAGCCGTTCTCCACCGCAATACGCAGGGCGGCCGCCGTGCGCTCCAGCCTGTCGGTCTGATCGGCCCAGACATATGACATCAGCCGCAACCGGTCCTCGGCAGACGACGGATCGAGTGGGTTAAGATCGCAGCCGGCGCGCTCGATGACCTCTATCCGCTTGTCGGGCGGGGTGTCTCCGCGCCATTCCGGCGACATGGACACTTCGGATTGCCTGCCCCAGGCAAGATCGCCAAGACGATACTGGTAGCGGTCAAATTGCAGGTTCAGACCGGCGCTGGCGCCGACCTCTGAAAGGACCAGCGGCTTGCCGAAAAGCTCCGCAATGGAAAGAAAACCCGGCAGCAGCACAGCGGAACGGCGGACTTCGTTGGTCTGCGGCGGCGATTTCAGTCTTTCGAGGATGAAGCCCGAATGGAAGCGCAAGGCACTTGCGCAAGCCTGCCAGAGCGCATTCTCGTCTTCGGGTGCTATATCGACAAGAGGAGCGATCTTGTCCTCGATGACAAGCGCATGCAGGGCACCGGCAAGCCGCAGTGGGACGGAATCGCCGGACGGGCCGACATTGCCAGGCCAGGACAAAATCATCTCGCCAACGTCCGTCTGGCGATCCAGCCGCGCCGCCACCGCGCGGCAAAGCCGTGCGGTAAAGGGCGAACCGAGGCTGTCGCAGGCTCTTGCCTGTGCGAGAAACGCGTCTCTTACGGCTTCATCATGCATTGGGCCGTCTCCTTTGCGCAGTCCGGCGTTACTTTGCCAGACTGGCCTCGCCGTTGACGAGGGCTTGATCATCAAAACCAAAATTGCGCATCAGCACACGGTGCTCGTCTGATCCGATATAACAAAGAAGCGCCGCATCGACCGCGCTCTGGAGTTCCCGGTCGGATTGGCGGAAAGCAAATGCGCCTGAGGCTGCTGGTCTCTCTTTCGGTAAAACAGAGACAACTTCCAAATCGAGCTCTGGATTTTGCTGCATAAAACCGAGATGGGCCATGGCCACGCTGGCATAGGCGTCGGCACGCCCATCCAATACGGCCTGAGCGGCCTCGTCGTAGGTCTCGCAAATGAGAATGCGGTCATCGGGCACGCCCGCTTCCATAATTGCGCGATGTTGGATCTGATCACGGATCGCGACCAGCGTACATTCCGGATTTTTTGCTGCCGATGCGTATCCGTCCAGATCTCTGAGGTTGCCCTTCCTCACCAACAGTCCATCAGGCAACGCCCAGATGGGATGGCTGAACGTCACGATCTTTCTGCGTTCAGCGGTATCGAAGAGGCCAGTAGTCATATCCCAAAGGTTTTCGTTCAGCCCAGGCAACAATTGCGAGAATTCGGTTTCGATGAATTCAATGTCATGAATACCGATCATGGCTAGAATGACTCGCGCCAACTCCACATCGCACCCGGTCACATCGCCGCATTCGTTCCTGTAGTTGAACGGAGGTTCTATCAAATATGCGAATCTCACAGACACTCCGATCTCAAATTGGGATTTACTTCGCCATCAGGCGTCTTGCGGCCTGTCCTCGGGGTTGAACTGGGTGATGGTTGTCCAGCGGGCAGTGAGCGCCGGTTTTTTCTCGTTTTCTATCTCCACCGTCACATCATAGGTCGTCACCAGCATGGCGGCGCCGCGAAACCGCGCCTCGGCCAAAGTGAAACGGCCACGCACCCGTGCTCCGCTTTTGACCGGCGTGACGAAGCGGACGGCGTCAAAGCCGTAGTTGATGCCCATGGTCGTTTCGCGAATGCGGGGCAGGGCATCGTAATTCAGAGCCGAAAGCAGCGAGAGCGTCAGGAACCCATGCGCGATAGTGCCGCCAAAGGGGCTTTCCGCCTTGGCGCGTTCCGGGTCGGTGTGGATGAACTGTTCGTCCAGCGTCGCTTTTGCGAAGGCGTCGATCATTGTCTGGTCGACGGTGATCCAGTCGGAAACGCCCAGCTCCGTGCCGACGAAATTTTTCATTTCCGCCAGCGCTATTTCCTTTGCCATGTTACCTCTTCTCGATTGCCTTTCGGAACTTATAAAGGTGCCGGGGCCAAGCGATCAACCGCGCAGATAAAACACTACCGAGCGGGCAGGGAGGAAGGCCGGATTGCCGAAATCCGTGCCGATCGCTTGCCAGTCGTCGCCCGGCAGGGTGAAGGGCACGATCTCATGGCTGCGGTTGATGAGCACGGCAAGCTCCGCGTCGTTTTCGGTCTCGTGGTCCGGCGTGGCAAGCACCATGGCGAAAGCCGGCATGTCCGGCCTTTCCCATTCCGCGACCGTCATCGGTTCTCCGCCGGGGGCAAGCCATGTCACATCGCCGTTGCCGGAGAAAAACTCGGTTTGCGAAAACACGCCGAAGCGTTTGCGAAGTGCTGCAAGAAATGCCGTGTGGTCAGTCAGCTCCTGGGAGAGCGACGACCAGTCGACCCACGTTATCTCGTTGTCCTGGCAATAGGCATTGTTATTGCCATGTTGGCTGCGGCCACCCTCATCGCCGGCGGTCAGCATCAACGTGCCGCGACTGACGAAGAGCGTGGAAAGCAGCGCTTTTACATCCGCGTGGCGCGCGGCCACGACGGCAGGATCGTCCGTCAATCCCTCCAAACCATTGTTCCAGGAATGATTTTCATTATGCCCGTCGCGATTGTTCTCGCCGTTTTTCTCATTGTGCTTGTGTTCGTGGCTGACGAGATCAAACAGGGTAAAACCGTCATGGGCGGCAAGGAAATTGACGCTGCGGCTTTTCGAACGTCCACGGCGGGAAAAGATCGGCGAAGAGCCGGAAAGCGCATTGGCCAGCGCCCCGGTCGTTCCCGCATCGCCGCGCCAGAACCGGCGCATGTCGTCGCGGGCGCGGTCGTTCCATTCCAGAAAGCTCTCCGGAAAATTGCCGAGCTGATAGCCGCCGGGGCCGATATCCCATGGTTCGGCGATCAGCACGCGGTCGTATAGTACCGGGTCAGAGTGCATGGCGGCAAGCGTTTCGCTGGCCATGTCGAAGCCACTAGCCGTTCGTCCCAATATGGGCGCGAGATCGAAACGGAAGCCATCGATACCGGCATTGAGAACGAAATGCCTCAGGGAATCGATAATGAGCTGGCGCACATAGGGATGATCGCAGGCCACAGTGTTGCCGGTGCCGGTGTCATTGACCAGCACGCCTGGCTTTCCTTCCGGGTGACGGAAAGCGGTGAGATTGTCCAGTCCGCGCAAAGACAGGATGGAGCCTTCGCTGTCGCTTTCACCCGTATGGTTGAAAACCAGATCGAGAATGACGCCGATGCCTTGCGCGTGCAGGGCTGCAACCGTGTCGCGCAGCTCCCGCACTCCGCCGGGGCAGAGGCGCGGATCGAGCGCCATGAAGCCGACGGGATTGTATCCCCATGCATTGGAAAGGCCAAGCGGCGGCAGGTGGCGCTCGTCGATCCAGGCGGTGATCGGCATCAGCTCCACCGCATCGACACCGATTTTTTTCAAATGCGCAATAATGGCAGGATGAGCCAGCGCTGCCACCGTGCCTCTCAGCTCTTCCGGCACGGCAGGATGCAATTTGGTGAAGGATTTAACCGCGAGTTCGTAAATCAGCCCGCCTTCGGCAAAGCGTGGCGGCTGGCGCCTGACCTGCTCATATTGCGACAGGATCGCCTTCGGCATGATCGCGCCCGTGTCTTCGCCATAGGCCAAAAGCGCGGCATCATGCCGGAATGGCCGGTCTATCTCCGTGGCATAGGGGTCGAGCAGCAGTTTTGCGGGGTCGAACCACAGGCCATGTTCGGGGGCATAAATGCCGTCGGCGCGGTAGCCATATCGCGCACCGGGGCCGGTCTCGGCAACTGTCAGCCGGTGAATGTCATTCTCATCGCGCCTCATTGGCAAACGCGCCGTCTCTTTTTCGCCCGTCGCATCAAAAAGGCAAAGGTCGATTTGTGAGGCGTGCCGGGAATAGACCGCAAATTCCGTTCCGTTTTCCGTCTGGGTTACGCCTTTGGGGAAAACGGCTGGTTTCTGCATGGTCTCTCTCTCCGGAAGATGATGATATCGAGTCTGGCGGGGAGGTTAGTCAGTAACCTCAGGCGGCCTCATGGCCGCCTGCCAAGTTTTTCGCTATGCCCGTTGCCGGAAACGGTGCGTGCAATGCAAAACCTTACGTGATGACGGTCGGTTCGTTGCGGCCGGTATGGGCCTTGATGCCGGCGATCGTATCGGCAACGGAAATAAGGTCGGCAAGCGCCGCCTGCGTTTCGATGCCGTGACGGGCCGCATCCGGCTCATAGCGCTCGACGTAAAGTCTGAGCGTTGCGCCCGCAGTGCCCGTGCCGGAAAGGCGCAGCACGATGCGCGAACCACCTTCGAACAGGATGCGGATACCCTGGTTCTTGCTGACGGACTGGTCGACCGGGTCGAGATAGGCGAAATCATCAGCAGCTGCGACCTTAAGATTGCCGTAGCTGGTGCCAGGAAGTGTTGCGAGTTTTTCGCGCAGGATGGCCACCAGAGTGTTTGCGGCGTCCGAATCCACTTCCTCATAATCGTGGCGGGAATAATAGTTGCGCCCATATTCGGCCCAGTGCTTGGTAACGATGTCCTTCACGCTTTCCTTGCGGGCGGCGACAATGTTCAGCCAGTAGAGCACGGCCCACAGGCCATCCTTTTCGCGCACGTGGTTGGAGCCGGTGCCGAAGCTTTCCTCACCGCAGATTGTAACCTTGCCGGCATCCATGAGATTGCCGAAAAATTTCCAGCCGGTTGGCGTCTCGTACATGCCAAGCCCAAGTTTTTCTGCGACGCGGTCGGCTGCGGCACTTGTCGGCATGGAACGGGCGATGCCGGAAATGCCGGCGGCATAACCGGGCGCGAGCCGCGCATTGGCGGCGATGATCGCCAGGCTGTCGGACGGGGTGACAAACATGCCCTTGCCGACCACCATGTTGCGGTCGCCGTCGCCATCCGACGCCGCGCCGAAATCAGGACCTTCCGGGCTCATGACATCGTCATAAAGCTCCTTGGCGTGCACCAGGTTGGGGTCGGGATGGTGGCCGCCGAAATCGGGCAGCGGCGTTGCGTTGCGGACCGAGCCCTTCGGCGCGCCGAGACGCTTTTCGATGATTTCCACCGCATAGGGGCCGGTGACGGCACTCATGGAATCGACGACAACCTTGAAGCCGCCGGCAATCAGGGCGCGAATGGCGGCAAAATCGAACAGTTCTTCCATCAAAGCGGCATAATCGGCGACCGGATCGATGACGTCGACCGTCAGTTCATCCACCTTGAAGCTGCCCACCTTGTCGAGATCGACGTCTGCAGCGTCGGAAATCTTGTAGCTGTCGATGACCTTCGAGCGGGCATAGATCGCGTCGGTGATCTTTTCAGGCGCAGGGCCGCCATTGCCGATATTGTATTTGATGCCGAAATCTTCGGTCGGGCCACCAGGATTATGGCTGGCGGAAAGCACGATGCCGCCGAAGGCTTTGTATTTGCGGATGATATTGGAGGCGGCGGGGGTTGAGAGAATGCCGCCCTGACCGACCAGCACCTTGCCGAAACCGGCGGCGGCCGCCATCTTGATCGCCTTCTGGATGACTTCGCGGTTGTAATAACGGCCATCGCCGCCAATCACCAGCGTCTGGCCCTGAAAGCCCTCAAGCGAGTCGAAGATCGACTGGATGAAGTTTTCGGCATAATTTTCCTGGGCGAAGACGGGCACCTTCTTGCGCAGGCCGGATGTGCCCGGCTTCTGATCCTGAAAGGGTGTCGTCTGAACGGTCTTGATCATTGTTTCAATGGCCTCTCGAAATAAGCTGGCTGTAAAGCGCGGCATAGAGCGCAGCGCTTTTTTCCCAGGAAACATCGGATTTCATTCCGAGTTTCTGCATTTGTGTCCAAAGTTTCGGGTCGTGATAATAACGCACGGTCCGGCGGATCGCCTGTTTCAGACCGTCGAGCGTGACGGGTGAGAATTGTACACCGGTCGCCGATTTATTGGCGATGGCGGCATGGTTGGCGTCGATCACCGTATCGGCAAGGCCGCCGGTTCGGGCAACCACGGGAACGCAGCCATAACGCAGCGCGTAAAGCTGGGTAAGGCCGCAGGGCTCGAAGCGCGAGGGGATGATGATCGCATCGCAACCCGCCTGCATCAGATGCGACAGCGGCTCATTATAACCGATGGCGACACCGACGCGGCCATGGTGGCGGGATGCCGCCGCCAGTAGCGCGCCTTCCAATGCCACATCGCCGGCGCCCAGCACGACCAGACGGCCGCCGAGGGAAACGATCTCGTCCACGGCTTCCGCCATGAGATCAATGCCCTTCTGCCAGGTCAGCCGGGAGATGACGCAGAAAAGCGGGCTGTCATCCTGGTCGATGCGGAAATGTTCTGCGACGGCCTTCTTGTTCAGCGCGCGGTTCTTGAGATTGGTGACGGAATAGTTGTCGTGGATCAGATGGTCGGTGGCCGGGTTCCAGACATCGGCGTCAATGCCGTTGACGATACCGTGCAGCACATGGGCGCGGCTGCCGATCACCCCTTGCAGCCCCATGCCGAATTCCGCGGTCAGGATTTCTTCCGCATAGGATGGGCTGACCGTGCTGAGCGCGGTTGCCGTCTGCAAGCCGCCCTTGAGGAAGCTGACATCGTTATAATATTCGATGCCTTCCATGCCGAAGGCGTGGGCGGGCAATTCGAGCTTGCTGAAGATATTGGCCCCGAACTGACCCTGAAAAGCAATGTTATGGATGGTGAGAAGGCTCGGAATCTCTGGCGTTTCGGCATAACGCATATAGACCGGGGTCATTGCTGCCTGCCAGTCATGGGCGTGCACCATATCCGGCCGCCAGCCGGGAAGCACACCGGCGCCGATTCGTGCCGCTGCCAGCGAGAGCGCCGCAAAGCGCTTCCAGTTATCAGGATAATCCTTGCCGGTCTGGCCGAGATAGGGGCCGCCGGAACGCTCGTAATAGGCGGGCGCGTCAAGGATCAGAAGGTCTAGCCCCTCATGTTGGACTTCGAGCAGATCAGCCTTTTCGCCAAGCAGATCGGTGAACTCAAAACATTTGACGGGGTCCGTCACGGCGGCTTTCACCGCCGGATATCCGGGTATCAATGTGCGCGTTCTCACACCATAGGCTTCGAGCGCGATGGGGAGGGCGCCGGTAACGTCGGCGAGCCCTCCGGTCTTGATCAGGGGATAAATTTCGGATGAAACCGAAAGGACATTCATGGGCTCTACAGGTCCAGCTTGTCGATCATCGATTGGGTGATAAGGCAAATGCCGTTTTCCGTGCGCCGGAAACGTTTGGCATCCAGTTCAGGGTCTTCTCCTACAATCAGTCCTTCCGGAATGACCACTCCATGGTCGATGACGACGTTGCTGAGCTGGGCGTGGCGCCCGATCTTTACACTCGGCAGTACTACGGCATTCTCAAGGCGGGAGTATGAATTGGCGCGCACGCCTGTGAACAGAAGGCTACGGTTGAGGGCGGCGCCGGAAATGATGCAATCGCCTGACACGACCGACGACACGGCAGAACCGCGGCGGTCCTCATCGTCATGCACGAATTTCGCCGGCGGAGTGATTTCCGCATAGGTCCAGATCGGCCAGGACTTGTCATAGATATCGAGGTCAGGCACCACATCCGTCAGGTCGATATTGGCCTGCCAATAGGCATCGATGGTTCCGACATCGCGCCAGTACGGTCCGTGCTCGAAATCCGAACGCACGCAGGAGTCCGCAAAACGGTGCGCGACGGCTTTGCCGTGCTGGACAATGTAGGGAATGATGTCCTTGCCGAAGTCGCGGCTGGAGGTGGGGTCGGCGGCATCGCGACGCAGCGCTTCCATCAGGAATTTCGTGTGGAAGACGTAGATCCCCATCGAGGCAAGCGCGAAATTCTCGTTGCCGGGAATGCCGGGCGGATCGGCCGGCTTTTCGATGAAGTCGATGATCTCGTCTTTTTCGTTCACATGCATCACGCCGAAGCCCGACGCTTCCTTGCGTGGCACTTCAAGGCAACCGATCGTTACATCCGCGCCGGAATCGACATGCTGTTGCAGCATGTATTCGTAGTCCATCTTGTAAATATGGTCGCCGGCCAGAATGACCATATATTCGGGCGCATAGGGCTCGATAATGTCGATGTTCTGGTAAACGGCGTCGGCGGTGCCTTCGTACCATTGCGTTTCGGACACGCGCTGCGAGGCCGGCAGAATGTCGAAGCTTTCGTTACGCTCTGGACGGAAGAAGTCCCAGCCGCGTTGCAGGTGGCGGATAAGGGAGTGAGCCTTGTATTGCGTGGCTACGCCAATGCGGCGAATGCCGGAATTCAGCGCGTTCGAAAGTGCAAAATCGATAATGCGGGCCTTACCGCCAAAATAAACCGCTGGTTTTGCCCGGCGGTCTGTCAATTCCTTCAAACGGCTTCCTCTACCGCCCGCGAGAACATAGGCCATTGCATCACGCGCCAGGGGCTGAACTCTTTTTTCCGACATGGTTGTCCTCCCGTTCTGTCTGTCAGTTTTCCGGTTCGAGCATGATCGTTGCCAAGGGCGGCAGGACGAGCATCGCCCCGATTTCCCCACCGGCATTGACCGCCTGAACGCGTCCGCCATTTCCCTTGCCGCTGCCGCCATAAATTTCGGCATCGGTGTTGAGAATCTCCCGCCACCGCCCCGCAACAGGAAGCGGCACATAATAGTTTTCCCGGTAGACCGGGGTCAGATTGCAGATAACCGCAACCGGTTTTTCGCCGGGCGCCGAGCGCAGCCAGGCGAAGACCGAGTTTTCGTGATCATCGACCACCAGCCACTGGAAACCTTCGGGTTCGCAGTCACGGGCGTGCAGAGCGGCTTTCGAACGGTAGGTGAGGTTGAGATCGCGCACGAGGCGGCGCATACCCTCATGCATCGGATATTGGCGAAGGTTCCAGTCGAGCGATCCCTTTTCGCTCCATTCGCTCCACTGGGCGAACTCCTGCCCCATGAACAGCAGCTTCTTGCCGGGATAACCCCACATGAAGCCGTAATAGGACCGGAGATTGGCAAATTTCTGCCAGTCGTCGCCCGACATCTTGGCGATCAACGATCCCTTGCCGTGCACTACTTCGTCATGGGAAAGCGGCAGCACGAAATTTTCGGTGAAGGCATAAAGCAGCCCGAATGTCAGTTCCTGATGGTGGAACTTGCGGTGCACCGGCTCACGCGAGAAATAGCTCAGCGTGTCGTGCATGAAACCCATATTCCATTTGAAGCCGAAACCGAGGCCGCCCTCGTGAACCGGCTGCGACACTTTCGGCCAGGAGGTGGATTCTTCAGCAATGGTCATGACGCCCGGATGGGTGCCGTAGACGAGCGAGTTCATCTTCTGCAGGAAGCGGACGGATTCCAGGTTCTCGCGCCCGCCATATTCGTTGGGGATCCACTCGCCTTCCTTGCGGGAATAATCGAGATAGAGCATCGAGGCGACGGCATCGACGCGCAATCCATCGAGATGGAATTTTTCGGCCCAATAAAGAGCGTTGTTGACGAGGTAGGACAATACCTCGATACGCCCGAAATTGTAGATGGCCGTGTTCCAGTCGGGATGAAAACCCTGACGCGGGTCGGCATGTTCGTAAAGCGCTGTCCCGTCAAACAGGCCCAGGCCGTGCTCGTCGGTTGGAAAATGCGCAGGAACCCAGTCGAGGATCACGCCGATGCCGACCTTGTGGGCGCCGTTGACGAAGCGGGCGAAACCTTCCGGATCGCCGAAACGGGCGGTCGGGGCATAAAGCCCGGTCGTCTGGTAACCCCAGGACGGATCGTAGGGATGTTCGGTGATCGGCAGAAACTCGATATGGGTGAAGCCCATATCCGTGCAATAGGGAATGAGCTGGGTGGCCATTTCATCCCAGCTGAGGAAGGTGCCGTCCTCGCGACGCCGCCAGGAACCGGCGTGCACCTCGTAAATGCTGATCGGCTGCCGGCGCTGGTCCACTTGCGCCCAATGTTCCCGGTGGGCCTGATCTTCCCATTTCTGCGCCAGTTCTGGTGCGGTGACGGAGGCGTTCTTCGGCCGCAGTTCACCACGCCGTGCATAGGGGTCGGCCTTCAGCGGCAGAAGCTCGCCGTTTGCGCCGAGAATCTCGAATTTATAGGCGCAGCCGGCATAGACGTCAGGTGCGAAAATTTCCCAGATGCCGGTATCCTTGCGGAAGCGCATCACATGCCGTCGACCATCCCAATTGTTGAAATCGCCGACGACGGAGACGCGCCGCGCATTGGGAGCCCAGACGGCGAAGTGGAAACCTTCGACCCCTTCAAGCTTGAGCGGATGAGCGCCCATCTTGTCGAACAGTCGCAGATGCGATCCCTCGCGGACGAAATAATCGTCCATCGGTCCAAGAACCGGACCAAAGCTGTAGGGGTCGGTCACTGCCCATTCCGCATCGTCGCGACAGGCGCGATAACGCACCGGCTGACGCGAGGTGAGATCGACCGGGCCTTCGAAGAAACCCTCCGGATCGAGCTGCTTCAGTTCGCCGACGAAAGATCCGTCCAGTGTGAGGACAGATACTTCTTCAGCCCCCGGAATGAAACACCGTGCAGAAAAACCTCCCGGCGTTTCGTGAACGCCGAGAAGTGCAAAGGGGTTGGAATGCAAACCGCTCTTGATCGCCTCGATTTCAGCCTTCGTGATTTCGCCAGTCTTTTTCTCTTCGGCCGAATTGAGCGGTTTTTTCATCAGGCTCTCCAGATATCGGCGGCGTACTGCCGGATCGTCCTGTCGGACGAGAACCAGCCCATACGCGCCGTGTTACGGACTGTTTTCGCATACCAGCTTTCCGGATCGCTCCAGATCGCATCCACCTTGCGCTGCGCTTCGGCGTAGGCGTCGAAGTCGGCCGCGACCATGAACCAGTCGCTGTTGTAAATGCCGTCGATCAGCCCGGCGAAGCGGGAGCGGTCGTCGGGTGAGAATACGCCAGAGGCGATAGATGACAGCGCCTGCGACAGTTCCACCGACTGTTCAATAATCGCGCGGGGGTTGTGGCCCTCGGCGCGCGCTTTCGACACCTCTTCCGCCGTCATGCCGAAGATGACGATGTTATCCTCGCCGACATGTTCGAGCATTTCGACGTTCGCACCATCCAGCGTACCGATGGTGAGCGCGCCGTTCAGCGCAAACTTCATGTTGCCGGTGCCCGAGGCTTCCATGCCAGCCGTCGAGATCTGTTCGGACAGATCGGCGGCCGGAACCATGATTTCCGCAAGCGAGACGTTGTAGTTCGGAATAAACACCACTTTCAGAAGCCCGCGCACGGCCGGATCGTTGTTGATGACCCGGGCAATATCGTTGGCAAGTTTTATGATCAGCTTCGCGTTGTGATAACTCGGCGCTGCCTTGCCTGCGAAGAACTTAACGCGCGGTACCCAATCCAGTTCCGGGTGAGAACGGATCTGGTCGTAAAGCGCCACCGTTTCGATAAGGTTCAGAAGCTGGCGCTTATATTCATGGATGCGCTTGATCTGGATGTCGAACATGGCCGAGGGATCGACACGGATGCCCATGCGTTGCGCCACCGTATTGGCAAGCCGCACCTTGTTCAGACGCTTCACTTCGGCAAATTTTTCGCGGAAACCGGCATCGTCGGCGAAGCGGTCGAGCGCTGTCAGCTTTTCCGCATCGTCGAGGAAATCGTCGCCGATCGCTTCCCGGATCAATCCGGTCAGGCCGGGGTTGCACTGCATCAGCCAGCGGCGCGGGGTGATGCCGTTGGTCTTGTTGTTGATGCGCTCGGGATAAAGGCTGTGCAGGTCGGCAAAGACCGTTTCCTTCATCAGTTCGGTATGAAGTGCCGAGACACCGTTGATGGAATGCGAGCCGATGAAGGCGAGATTGCCCATGCGCACGCGCCGCTCACCGTTTTCGTCGATCAGCGAGATGGACCGGATCTGCTGATCCGGCATCTTCTTTTCCTTGCGGGCGTAGACCAGCGTATTGGCATTGATCGCATAGACGATCTGCATGTGCCTCGGCAAAAGCCGCTCGAGCAGCGGGACGGGCCAGCTTTCCAGCGCTTCGGGCAAAAGCGTGTGGTTGGTGTAGGAGAAGGTGCCCTGCGTGATCTTCCAGGCTTCGTCGAATTCAAGGCCGTGGACATCGCATAGCAGGCGCATCATTTCGCAGATGGAAATGGCCGGATGCGTGTCGTTGAGCTGGATCGAAACCTTGTCGGGCAGCGAGGTGAAATCCGGATATTGCTGCAGGTGACGGCGCAGAATGTCCTGCAGGGAGGCGGAGGAGAAGAAGAACTCCTGCCGCAAACGCAATTCCTGGCCGGCCGGGGTCGCATCGGCAGGGTAGAGAACGCGCGTCAGGCTTTCGGCCTTGTTGCTTTCCCGCAGCGCGCCAATGTGGTCGCCGGCATTGAAGGCGGCAAGCAGAATGGGATCGATAGGCTGCGCCGACCATAGGCGCAAGGTGTTGACGCGGGTGCCGCGCCAGCCGACGACAGGCGTGTCGTAAGCCATGGCAATGACGCGTTCGGCAGGTTTCCAGACGAAGCGCTGCGGCTCCTCATATCCACCGATGGTTTCCACCGATCCCCCAAAGCCGATTTCATACGAGCTTTCGCGGCGTTCGAATTCCCAGGGATTGCCGTGCGCCAGCCAGGTCTCCGGCAATTCCACCTGCCATCCGTCCGCCATCTGCTGGCGGAAAAGGCCGTGCACATAACGGATGCCGTAGCCATAGGCGGGAATATCGACGGTTGCCATCGATTCCATGAAACAGGCAGCGAGACGGCCAAGGCCGCCATTGCCAAGTGCCGCATCCGGTTCAAGTCCCGCAATGACATCGAGATCGACGCCGAGCGAAGAAAGCGCGTCCCTGATTTCGTGCATCAGCCCGATATTGGAGATCGCATCGCGCATCAGGCGACCGATCAGAAACTCGAGCGACAGGTAATAAACGCGCTTGGAATTGTTGGCATAGGCCTTGCGGGTGGAGGCCATCCACTTGTCGATGATGCGGTCACGGACGACGAGAATGGTCGCGGTCAGCCAGTCATGCGGCTTGGCAACTTTTACGTCCTTGCCGATACGGTAGGTGAGGCGCTCGATGATTTCCGCTGCCATGATTTCCGGGTTGGAACTGCGCGGGGCGGGACGGGGAAGATCGGCGGCGTTTAGATTATTGATCATTGGTCGGTCAGCACCTTGGTGGGAGGAGAGGGTCTGATGAGGTCGATCCGGTTTGCCTTTACTGATGCCAGTTTATGCATCGATATGGAGGCGTGGCAACAGCATTTTTTGTGGAAATTTGAACAGCTTAGGGTAATGAAAAATAACACTTTTTCTTCAGCGTCCCGAGGATCGCCAAAGGCATTGCCTGCCCATTGTCCGTCATTCATGAACGGGTTTGCATGGTCGTTGCGATGCAGGGCATCGTTCAAGAAAGGGAGAGGGGCTGCAACACTTCTGAAATGGTTCACCGGTCCTGAAATCTGTTTCGGTCTATCGGATCACACACTAGCCTTCGCGGCGGAGATAATTCAATGAAAATAAACACGACGCTGCCGCAGCCGCGCCCACCGGTGGCGGCCAAACTGAAAAAAATGGCCTCGGTCGTCATGAAATGCGACGTTTACGGCAGGGAAAAAGGTTCAGTGGTCATACCGCCGGCGCGGATCGTCACCCGGGTATTTGGCGGCACCGCACACCACGGGGTGCAATCGAAGGAAAAGGGTTCCGAGCTTAGCGCGATGCCCTCTTCAAGCCCGCGCCAGTAAAGCGTTGGCGGCTTGTCGTCGCTTGACCAGCGGAAGGCGTGCAGGCAATCGCCATCCATCAGCACGGCGCTGAACCGCAACGCGGAAGAAACACCCGCCGCGATCATCTTTTCCAGGCAGAGGCGCAGCGCGGTGGAAATGGCCCGAACTGGGTCCGCATCAAGGTCGTGGCCGGCGGCAATCAGGAAGATGGCTTCGCTGTCGCCGGTGCCGCGCCGGGCGGAATAAATATCATCGGGTATGAGGGAATCAATGTCGCGCCTGATCTGCTCGTAGCCGCCGATCTGGCCGTTATGCATAAAGAGATATTGACCATGCGCAAAGGGGTGGCAATTGGCACGGGATACTTCGCCTGATGTGGCGGAGCGGACGTGGGCCATGAACATGCCCGAGCGAAGCTGGTGGCAAAGGGCGGCCAGATTGGCGTCGGACCAGGCGGGTCTGGTGTCGCGAAAAACGCCGGGCGTTCCGCGCTCGCCATACCAGCCAAGACCGCAACCGTCGCCATTGACGACGGTTTTAGCTTCCCTTGCGGCCATGGACTGGCTGACCAGCGACGCTTCCGGCTCGATCAGAAGACTGTCGAGCCAGACCGGTTTACCGGAATAGGCAAAAAGGCGGCACATTCATGCAGCTCTGTTCAGGGCCTTGTTTCCGAGCGCGAAGCCGACAGCGGCCTGGGCGTGAATGGCGGTCGAATCGTAGCCCGGCAAAGGCAGGGCATCGGGATCGATCAGCAGGGAAATTTCGGTGCAGCCGAGAATGACGGAATCGACGCCGAGCGCACGCGCTTTCTCGATGACCGACATGTAGCGCTCGCGCGAGCACGACTTGATCTCGCCCTGGCACAATTCGCCAAAAATGATGTCGTGGATGGCGGCCCTGTCATCCGCATCGGGCACGACCACATCGACGCCGTGGCGGCGCATGCGGTCGGTGTAGAAGCCATGTTCCATCGTGTAGCGCGTGGCGAGCAGAAGCGGCTTGCGGCGTCCATCCGCCTTCAATGCGGTGGCAGTTTCATCAATGATGTCGATGAGAGTGACGCCCGACATTTTTTCAACGGTTTCCGCAACGAGGTGCATGGTGTTGGTGCAGATCAGCACACAATCGGCACCCGCATTGGCAAGACGCGCACCCGCAGCGCCCAAAAGCGCGCCGGCCTCATCCCAGCGGTCAGCCTTCTGAAGGGCAACAACCTCGGAAAAATCGAGCGAATGCATGACGATATCGGCCGATACGAGCCCACCGCGGCTGTCACGAACGGCCTCGTTGATCATGCGATAATAGGTTGCGGTGGATTCCCAGCTCATGCCGCCGATCAGACCGATCCGTTTCATAGGCGTTCCCTTATAAAAGTTTGATTGATGACAAGAATGCCATTGCCGCGATGAAAACGGCATGCGTTTTTTCAGGGATTTAGAAGGCAGATTGCAAATTCTGGGCGTGCATTATGCTCAGCTCGCAAATTTCTTGCGTCACTACGTTAACCGGTGCATTCTGAAACAATGATTGACGACCGTGACCGCCGAATCCTTGCGATTCTCCAGGAGAATGCAGAAACACCTCTCGCCGATATCGCGGATGAGGTGTCGTTATCGCTTTCCGCCTGTTCCCGCCGTATCACGCGTCTGCGTGCGGAAGGATATGTGACCGGCACGATGGCGCTGCTCGACCGGCGGAAAATCAACCTGCCGACCACGGTTTTCCTGCTTGTGAGAACCGGCCTGCATGCGGAGGACTGGCTGGACCGGTTCCATGCCGCCGTCAGCACCATACCGGAGATCGTCGAGGTGCACCGGCTGACCGGCAATTTCGATTATATTCTGAAACTCGTGCTGCCAAATGTCGAATATTACGACACCATCTACAAACAGATCCTCCGGCGGGTCGAGCTTTACGACATGTCCGCCTATATCTCCATGGAGACGGTGAAGCTGTCGTCTTCACTCCCGACGACGCATATCTGATCGCAATATTTGGTCTTTTTTCAGCTCTCGGCTTCAAAACGGAAACCAAAGCGGAAACTTCGGGTCTCGCCCGGTTGAAGGGTGATGTCCGCTTCAAGTTGCGGCTGGTTGAAGGCGTTTGTCGGTGTTTCCACAGGTTCGAGCGCGATGGATTTTCGCCTGTCGCGGGCAAGCGTATCGCCGGTAAAGACATGCATGTGGCCGCGCTCCTGCCAAACGGTCAGGCTCGAACCATCGTTCCGGTTTTCGATCCTAGTCTCGTAAAGCCCGTTTGCGGATGGGATCAGATCGGTAAAGCAGACATCCAGCACATGGCCTGCGAGCGGCGCGGCAGAAAGAAACGCTGCATCGTCCCGTTTGAGAATGCCCGTCTCACTGTCGGTGAGTGGTATCAAATTCGCGTCCGTTTTGATCGCTGTTCGCGACGGTAGGGTGAGAAGGAGATCGTCGATGGAGGATATGCCGGGCAGACGGAAATAGGGATGCCAGCCGGCCGCAAAGGGCAAAGGCCGGTCGTCGCCATTGATGCCGCGTATATCGATGGTAACCGCATGGCCGGCAAACCGGTATTCCACCTCGATGGCGAGATGGTAGGGATAGCCCTTGAATTCGGCCGGCAATATCTCGGCACGAAAGACGATAATGTGCGCGTCGTTTTCCTCGAAAGACCGGTCGAGGGCGAAGGGCAGGGCACGGGCAAATCCGTGGAAGACGAGGTCCTCGTGGGCAAGCACCGGCTCGATACGGTGCATCTCCCCGCCAAATTTAAATTGGCCCTGAGGAATGCGATTGGTGAACGGGGCGAGAATGCCGTTTCTCACGCCGTTCTGCGACTGCAATTCCTGAAGCGACGAATAGCCGTCGACAAGGTTTTTTTCATTGCCATCGGCAAGTCGTGGCCGCCAGCTCAGAAGGGTCGCGCCCTCATAAGCGATCTCGGCGCTGAAGCCGTTTCCGGAAACGGTCAGGCTGGCAATCCCCGTGCCTGTTGCGGAAGTGGTCATCGGGAAATTGTCCTTCATGCAAGCGTCTGCGGCCGTCGGGCCGATTGCGCCGCCGATTCGCCCGATCATCTTCGCTGCGGAGACATTTCGCAATGGCCATGACGGTGGCACACCTTAATGACCTCGCGTCAGCTCGGCCTCTAAGGTGTTATTGCCCTGGCCATGGCGCAAATCATTCCGTGAAGGTGCGTTTCGCGCCGGTGAAAAATTCCATTAGGGCGGCCTGATCCTCGCCGCCAAGTCCCGCCGCTGTCAGCATGCGGTGCACCTCGGCGCAAACCGCCGTCAGCGGCATGGCCGTGTTGGTGCGTCGAGCCAGATTCTGCGCGCCGTTCAGGTCCTTGACCATATTGTCGATGCGGCCAGTCCGGCGGTAATCCTTCGCCACGTAACGTGGCATATATTCCTGAAGAATTGCGCTGTCGGCGCGGCCGCCTTTCAGCGCCTGCGGAATTTTGGCGGCATCGACGCCGGCATCCAGCGCAAGCTGCGTTGCTTCCGCTACGGCAAGGAAGTTCAGCCCGCAAAGAACCTGATTGATGAGCTTCGTCGTCTGGCCTGCGCCGCTTGGACCCATATGGGTGTAGTTGCTGGCCACGTGCCGCAGCACGCGATGGGCATCGGCCACATCCTTTTCCGTGCCGCCGGCCATCAGGGTCAGTTGCCCGACGAGTGCCTTCGGCGCGCCGCCGGAAAGCGGGCTGTCCACCCAGCGCAGCTCTTTTTCAGCCGCATCCGCCGCCAGTTCTTTTGTCGCTTCCGGATCGATGGAGGACATGTCGATGATCAGCGTGCCGGGCCTGGCCCCCGCCGCCACGCCATCTTTGCCGAAAACGGCGGCGCGGACGATTTTCGGCGAATTGAGGCTGAGGATCACGACATCGGAGACCGAAGCCGCTTGCGCCGCCGTCTCGGCGCTATGCGCACCAAGGCTGGTCAAAGCCGCCACCTTTTCCGCGTCCAGATCGAAAACCGTCAGGTGATTGCCGGTCTCGATCAGCCGCGTACCGATCGCGCCGCCCATCGCGCCAGCGCCAATGAGGGCGATTTTGTTCTTCTCGGTCATGGTGCTCACGGTCTCCTCCCAAAGCGTCGTGGTTACGGCTTCTTCAAAGCGAGGCGGTAATGCCGCCGTCGACGTAAAGAATATGTCCGTTCACGAAAGACGAGGCATCGGACGACAGGAAAATGCAGGCGCCGACAAGCTCTTCGACTTTGCCCCAGCGGCCGGCGGGCGTGCGTTTTTCAAGCCATGCTGAAAACGTCTCGTCGGCCACCAGCGCCGCGTTGAGCGGCGTGTCGAAATAGCCCGGCGCAATGGCGTTGCACTGCAGGCCATATTTGGCCCAGTCCGTCGCCATGCCCTTCGTCAGATTGCCGACGGCGCCCTTGGTGGCGGTGTACGGCGCGATACCGGGGCGGGCAAGAGCGGTCTGGACGCTGGCGATGTTGATGATCTTGCCACGTCCACGGCTGATCATATGACGCGCGACGGCTTGCCCTGCGTGGAACACCGAGGCGATGTTTGTCTGTAACAGGCGCTCGAAGGCGTCGGCCGGAAAATCCTCCAGCGGTGTGCGGTGCTGCATGCCGGCATTGTTGACCAGAATATCGATGGGGCCGACTTCCGCCTCGAAACCGTCGATGGCCTTGCGCACCGCATCATGATCGGTGGCATCGAAGGCGAGCGTCTTGGCACCCTTGATGCCTGCGGCGGCTGCTTTCAGCTTTGCCTCGTCGCGGCCGTTCAGCACCACTTCGGCTCCCGCCTCCACCAGGCCCTGCGCCAGCGCAAAGCCGATGCCCTGCGACGAGCCGGTGATCAGGGCGCGGCGGCCGGAAAGATCGAACAAATTAAGGCCCACTGTTTCCTCCAGTCTCTCGACATTGCTTTCATGCCGGTTTATGTTATCGATAACATTCATCCCTTTCAGACGTGGATGTCAAGGCTTAAACGCCTGTTTCCGGTACGCAACATGCGCGCGGGGAGGCTGCAGGGCGGCGGCAATGATTGGGATAGGGATTATTTTGTTGCGCCGTTTAAGGCGCGATATCGAACGGGAGATATTTATGAGAGCGATTGTCGCCCACGGGGCAAAGGATGTACGCATCGAGGAGAGGCCGGAGGAGGCGCCGGGGGCAGGAGAAGTGCGTCTTCGTCTGGCTCGGGGCGGGATTTGCGGCAGCGATCTTCACTATTACAATCACGGTGGTTTCGGCGCGGTACGGCTTCGCGAACCAATGGTGCTGGGACATGAGGTCTCCGCCATTGTTGAGGAGCTGGGCGAGGGCGTCGAAGGGCTGAAGGTTGGCGGTCTGGTCGCGGTTTCGCCGTCCCGTCCGTGCAGGACCTGCCGCTTTTGCCAGGAAGGCCTGCACAATCAGTGCCTCAACATGCGCTTTTATGGCAGCGCCATGCCGTTTCCGCATATTCAGGGCGCTTTCCGCGAGGTTCTCATCGCGGATGCCCTGCAATGCGTTCCGGCCGACGGTTTGAGTGCCGGTGAGGCAGCTATGGCGGAACCGCTGGCGGTAACGCTGCATGCCACCCGCCGCGCCGGCGATTTGCTTGGAAAACGCGTGCTCGTCACCGGCTGCGGCCCCATCGGCATTCTCTCCATCCTGTCTGCCCGCCGTGCCGGTGCCGCTGAAATCGTCGCGACCGATCTTTCGGACTTCACGCTTGCCAAGGCGCGGGAAGCGGGCGCGGACCGCGTCATAAACAGCAAGGATGAGCCTGATGCGCTGGCGGCGTACGGCGCGAACAAGGGAACCTTCGACGTTCTCTATGAATGCTCCGGTGCCGCCGTTGCACTGGCGGGCGGGATTACGGCGTTGCGTCCGCGCGGCATCATCGTCCAGCTTGGCCTTGGTGGCGATATGAGCCTGCCGATGATGGCGATTACTGCCAAGGAACTCGATCTGCGCGGCTCTTTCCGGTTCCACGAGGAATTCGCGACGGGCGTCGAACTGATGCGCAAAGGCCTGATCGACGTCAAGCCGTTCATCACCCAGACGGTGGACCTCGATGACGCCATCTCGGCCTTCGAATTTGCCTCCGACCGCAGCCGCGCCATGAAGGTGCAGATCGCTTTTTCGTAAGCGCCTGTTGCGCACGCCGGTTTGTCGACGTCTTGATCGGCGGTGGATTAATCCGCCGCCGATTTTTCATGCGCGCGCTTCCATCTACAACAAGACGTCTTTGATGTTATCGATATCATTTCGTGCATCGCGGGCCGGGAAAGTGTACCAGAGGGCGCAGCCCTGATCCCCGGCAGTCGCTGCCTCTTCTGATTTGCACATTTTGACGCAGGTCAAAAAGGTGATTTGCCGATTGCCATTTTTTGCTTTATCGAAATTTCAGAAATTACTGAAAATACAGGAAGCAAAGAAATGCCCACCAATCTTTCTCCGCTCGTTCAGTCCTTCGTGCTGCATTTCGGCGAGATGGGCAGCCGCTGGGGCATCAACCGCACGGTCGGCCAGGTCTATGCTTTGCTTTACATCTCGCCGAAGCCGCTCTGCGCGGACGACATTGTCGAGTCGCTCGGCATTTCCCGTTCCAATGTGTCGATGAGCCTGAAGGAGCTTCAGGCGTGGAACCTTGCAATTCTCAAGCATTTCCCCGGCGACCGGCGCGATTTTTTCACGACGCCGGAGGATGTGTGGCAAATTCTGCGCACCCTTGCCGAAGAGCGCAAGAAGCGCGAGATCGACCCGACACTCAGCGTGCTTCGTGAAATCCTGATGGAGAAGCCGGAAAACGAAGAGGAGCGGCATGCGCAGAAGCGCATCGATGAGATGAAAACGCTGATCGAGCAGCTCACCGGCTGGTATGACGATGTGAAGAAGCTGGAGACGGAGCGGTTGGCTTCGCTTCTGGCACTCGGCTCGAAGGTCACGAAGCTTCTGGAGGCCAAGGACAAGATCGTCTCTCTTGCCAGACCCCGTGCCAAGAAGGACAGGTGAGGAGATCGTCCGTGAGCATGTCCGCAGAAATCCGGCAATCCGCCAATGGCGATGATGCAGACTGTCCAGTTCCAGCGGCGGTCTCTCCCGACAAGGCACGGCGGCGCTTCTTCGGTAAATCCGCCAATGACAAGGGTGTCGGTACGGCGGAACTCGCGAAGGCACCCGCGGTAGGAAGATCGGTCGCCCTGCTGCATGTCCTGCCGGCTCTGCTCTGGTTGCCCCAGGCGGGTTTGCTTGCATTTTCGGTCGGAAATATTGCCGACGGTGCGCCGATGACGGCGATCCTGCCGGCGGCCGTGGCTGTTCTCATTCTCGGTCTCCTCAAGGCATGGCTGGAAAAAGTTGCTGCGAGACTGTCGTTTCGCGCCGCGCGTGCCGCCCTTTCGCGGCGGCGGCTGCAAGCGCTTCATGCCGTTGCGGAGGTGTCGCCGCTTGATCTGGCGCGTACGGCCTCCGGCGAGGCGGCAAGCGTTATCGCAGAGGCAGCCGAAGCGCTGGTACCTTATCTTTCCAGGTTCCAGCCTGCGCGGATGAAAGCTACCATTGTCCCCTTGGTTTTCGTGCTGGCAATCCTGCCATTTACCTGGATTGCGGCGCTTGTTCTGTTGCTTTCCATGCCCACTATCCCGCTTTTCATGGCGCTGATCGGCTGGCAGGCGAAGGATGCCAGTGAAAAGCAGCTGGCCGAGACCGGCAACATGAATGCTTTCCTGCTCGATCGCCTGCGTGGCCTGGAAACGATCCGCGCACTGGAAGCCGTTGATCTGACCGCTGGACGCCTGCGGACGGACGCAGAGAACCTCAAGAAGCGGACGATGGCTGTCCTGCGGATCGCCTTTCTGTCCTCGGCGGTGCTGGAGCTTTTCGCTGCCCTCGGCGTTGCCATGACAGCCGTTTATATCGGTTTCCATCTGCTCGGTTTTCTCGATTTCGGCGCGTGGGGCGAGAAGCTGACACTTGCCGAGGGGCTGTTCATCCTGCTTCTGGCGCCTGCCTTTTTCGAACCGCTGCGGGAGTTGTCCGCCGTCTGGCACGACCGCGCAGCCGGCGAGGCGGCGCTGGGCGCGCTCGACACATTGACGCGGGCTGGCAAAGCCATCGTGGGTGAGGGTAAGGAGGTCGCAATGGCCCCTTTTCCGACGCCCGGTCTGGTGGAGTTGGCTAATCTCTCCTTCGCCTATCCGAATGCTCCGCCTGCCATTCGGAATCTAAATCTTACGGTCCAGTCAGGCGAGACAGTTGCGATTCTTGGGCCTTCCGGTTGTGGTAAATCCACTGTACTCTCCTTGATTGCCGGCTTGGCCGAGGCTGACGGCGGTACAATAGGGATCGGGGGCGTAACGCTTGGTCATGCGACTGCCGATGGACTGCGCAAGACAATCGGCTGGGTCAGCCAGAAGCCGTTCTTTTTTGCCGGTTCCCTGAAGGCGAACATTCGCTTTGGCCGCGCCGGTGTCAGCGAAGGTATGGTTGATGAGACGCTGCGCTGCACCGGGCTGGATGCATTGTCGAAAGCACGCCGGCATCTGCCTATAGGAGACGGCGGCTACGGTATTTCGGGCGGGGAGGCGGTGCGCCTCGCCATTGCGCGTGCTTTCGCCGATCCGGCGACGCAGCTTGTGCTGGTCGATGAACCGACAGCGCATCTTGACCGGGAGACGGCTGCGCTCGTCACCGAAAACCTGCTGCAACTCGCAAAAGGCAGGACATTGATCGTCGCAACCCATGATCCTGTGCTCGCCGCGCGCATGGACAGGGTCGTGGATATGACGACGATCCATTCGAGGGGGCAGTCATGATCGCGCGTTTTGCGATATTGAAACCTGTTATTTCCCTGTTCTGGTCGGCGCGTCGCGGCATGCTGCTCGTTGGCGCGGTTCTGGCAGCAACCACGGTGCTGGCGGGTATAGGCCTTCTCGGCGTTTCCGGCTGGTTCATTACTGCGACCGCGATTGCCGGTCTGGTCCCCGCGACGGCCTATGCTTTCGACGTCTTTGCGCCATCGGCGGCCATCCGTCTGCTGGCGTTGTCACGCACCGCTGCCCGTTATGGCGAACGCATGACCACCCATGAGGCGACGCTGTCCGTGCTTGCAGCGCTTCGCGAAAAGCTGTTTCGTGGCTTTGCCGCACCGCAGGCGGCGAAACATCTGGAGGCGAGGCCCGCCCGCCTGCTGAACCGGCTGACTGCGGATATCGATGCGCTGGATTCGCTTTATCTGCGCGTGCTGGTACCCGCCGCCGTCGCAATCCTCGCCGCAATCGCAACAGGCATCGGTCTTGCCCTCCTCAATCCGCTTGCGGGCGTTCTGGCGGCCCTCTTCCTCATTGCGGCGGGTCTTGGCATTTCAGTGCGCTCGGCGTTGACGGCGGAAAAATTTGCGCGTCGCCGGGCAATCGGGCTTGAAGCGCTTCGTGCCCGCACGGCGGACTTGGTCAACGGACAGGTGGAATTGCTCACGACTGCCCGTCTCTCCGCGCAGGTTGCGGCGATTGAACGGGCCGACAATTATCTGCTCGCCTGCGATGACCGCTTGAACCGGATCGAAACCAATGCCGGTTTTTCATTCGGCATCTCAGCGGCGGTTCTTTTGAGTGCGGCTCTCCTCGGCATGGCCTGGCTTGCGGAGCAGGACGTTGTGACCGCGCCGACTGCCGCCCTCGGCCTGCTTGTCTGTTTCGCCGCGCTGGAGCCCTTCACGGCGCTGCGCCGTGGAGCAATGGAACTCGGGCGCACGCTTTTTTCGGCAAGACGCATTGCGCCGCGTCTTTCCGCTGAAGCAGCCGCCAACTGTCCGCGCGTGCCTGCCATGGGCCTGGTGGCTGAGCTGGATGGTGTGCGGCTGGAGCGGGATGGGAACGAAAATCCTGTCCTGACGAATATCAACCTTGCAATCGCCGCCGGAGAGACGATTGCGATTATCGGGCCGAGCGGTGCGGGCAAGACCAGCCTCATCCAGCTTCTGGCTGGTGAAGTGCAACCGGCGGCGGGCAGGGTCAGCGCTTTGCCTTGCTCGCTCATGACGCAGAGAAGTCAGCTTTTTCGAGACAGCATCGCTGATAATCTGAGGCTGGCAAAACCTGCCGCGACCGAGCGTGAACTGTGGGATGCCCTTCAATCGGCAGGCCTTGGCGAGCATGTCAAAACCCTCGCCGCAGGGCTGGATACGAGACTTGGCGAGGCGGGGCAGGGTCTATCCGGCGGTCAGTCACGACGGCTCGCCCTTGCCCGTTTCCTTCTACGCGACAAACCACTCTGGCTTCTCGACGAGGTGACGGAAGGGCTGGACGGCGAAACCGCCCGTGACGTGCTCGGCCGGCTGTTTGCGAGGGCGGAAGGCAAGACTGTCGTGATGATAACCCACAATCGCCGTGAGGCGGAATTTGCCGATCGCATCATCGTGCTGAGAGAGGGGCGCCAACTTGATCAATGTCAAAGCGGCACCCCGGAATACGACGTAATGCTGCAAACATTGCGTCCGGACTGAGTGATTTTTTCAGGGCCGGCGCCGTTTCGTAACAGAAGGCCGGCCTTTCCTGAAAGGTGGGGTAAAAACATGGAACTCGACATCGTGGCGCTATCGCGCCTGCAATTCGCTGTTACCGCTTTATATCACTTTCTATTCGTTCCCCTGACGATCGGACTGTCCGTGGTGATCGCCATCATGGAAACGGTCTATGTCATGACCGGCCGCACCATCTGGCGGCAGATGACGAAATTCTGGGGTACATTGTTCGGCATCAACTTCGTGCTTGGTGTTTCCACCGGCATCGTCATGGAATTCCAGTTCGGCATGAACTGGAGTTATTACAGCCACTATGTCGGCGATATCTTCGGTGCGCCGCTGGCGATCGAAGGGATGATGGCTTTCTTTCTGGAAGCCACCTTTGTCGGTCTGTTCTTTTTCGGCTGGGACAAGCTGTCCAAGCTCGGCCATCTCATCGCAACATGGTGCGTGGCGATCGGCTCGAACTTCTCGGCGTTGTGGATATTGATCGCCAATGGCTGGATGCAGAACCCGACGGGATCGGCTTTCAACCCCCAGACCATGCGCATGGAGGTGACGGATTTCTTCGCGGTGCTGATGAACCCGGTCGCCCAGGCGAAGTTCGTGCACACGGTTTCTGCGGGTTATGTCACTGCCTCCATCTTCGTGCTCGGCGTTTCCGCCTGGTACGTGCTGAAAGGCCGCCATGTCGATCTCGCCAAGCGGTCTATGACGGTTGCAGCTTCTTTCGGCCTGGCTGCTGCACTGTCGGTCGTCGTGCTGGGTGATGAAAGCGGTTATCTTTCGACCGAACACCAGAAGATGAAGCTCGCCTCGATCGAAGCCATGTGGGAAACGGAACCAGCACCCGCCCCCTTTACTGCCATCGGTTTTCCTGATCAGGAAGCCCGGGAGACGCATTTCGCCGTGAAAATTCCGTGGGTGATGGGCCTTATCGGCACGCGCTCGCTGGACACGGAAATCCCCGGTATCAACGATCTGGTGGAACTCGCAAAGACCCGCATCCGCGATGGCATCAAGGCCTATGATGCGCTGATGCAGATACGTGCCACCGGCAAGGGCGCGGAACTGCCCGAAGAGGTGCGTGGCACCTTTGCGGAGCTCGGCCACGAGCTTGGTTACGCCCTGTTGCTGAAACGTTATGTCGACGATCCGCGCCAGGCGACGGAGGAGCAGATTGCCAAGGCCGCCGCCGATACCATCCCGCATGTGCCGACGCTGTTCTGGGCGTTCCGCATCATGGTCGGTCTCGGCATATTCTTCATCCTGTTGACGGCAACCTTCTTTTATCTCTCCGCCCGCCGCCGGCTGGATCACTATCCGTTCTTGCTGAAGGTGGCCGTCTTCGCCATTCCGCTGCCGTGGATTGCTGCGGAAATGGGCTGGGTGGTCGCGGAATTCGGCCGTCAGCCATGGATCATCGAAGGCGTGCTGCCGACGGCCGCCGCCGTCTCCAGCCTCAGCGCTTCAACGGTTCTGATTACGCTTCTCTGCTTCATCGCCATCTATACGGTGCTGTTCATCGTCGAAATGGGGCTGATGCTGAAGGCGATCCGCAAGGGGCCGGATCCGGATCACGAGCCGGAAGCGCCGCTCGTTCCTGAAAAACTCGTCGCTGCGGAGTAAACGATCATGATATTGCATCAACTCATCGACTACGAAGTCCTCCGCGTCATCTGGTGGCTGCTGCTTGGCGTGGTGCTGATCGGTTTTGCCGTGACCGGCGGTTTCGATCTTGGCACGGGCGCGCTGCTGCCTTTCGTCGCGAAAACGGATCTCGAGCGGCGTGTCGTCATCAATTCCATCGGCCCGGTATGGGAAGGCAATCAGGTCTGGCTCATCCTTGGTGGCGGCGCCATCTTCGCCGCGTGGCCGCCGCTTTATGCGGTGTCGTTTTCAGGTTTTTACCTGGCGATGTTCGCCACACTATTTGCGCTGATCCTGCGGCCGGTGGGGTTCAAATACCGCTCCAAGCGCGAGAGTACGACATGGCGCAATACCTGGGATTGGGCGCTGTTTGTCGGTGGCTTTGTTCCCGCCCTGATTTTCGGTGTGGCGATCGGCAATGTGCTGCAGGGCGTACCCTTCCGCTTCAACGATGACCTCAGGATTTTTTACGACGGCACGACTTTGTTCGAGCTTCTCAACCCTTACGCAATCCTTTGCGGCCTCGTTTCCGTTTGCATGCTGGTGATGCATGGTGCGGCCTGGCTGGTGCTGAAGACCGAAGGGCCGGTCGCTGCGCGTGCCCGCAGTTTCGGCAGCATTGCAGCACTTGCCACCACAGTTCTCTTTGCGCTTGGTGGCGTATTGTTGTGGCTCGGTATCGACGGGTATCGCTTCACCTCGGAAGTCGTGACCGACGGTCCGTCCAATCCGTTGTCAAAGACGGTCGAGGTTGCAAGCGGCGTCTGGTTTGCGAATTACGCGGCCCATCCATGGATGATGCTGGCACCGGCGCTCGGTCTTGCCTTCCCGCTCGTCGCCTTCCTGTTGTTAAGGGGCGGGCGTGAGGTGCTGGCGCTGCTTTCCAGTTCGCTTGCCATATTCGGCATCATCTCGACGGTCGGTCTGACGATGTTTCCCTTCATCCTGCCCTCTTCGATCGATCCGAAATCGAGCCTGACGGTCTGGGACGCATCGTCGAGCCATATGACGCTGTTCATCATGCTGGTCGTCGCCCTCATTTTCATCCCCATCATCGTCGCTTACACCTCATGGGTCTATCGCGTGCTGTGGGGCAAGGTGGATGAAAAGGCGATCCGTGAAGACAGCGGCCACGCTTATTAATATCGAACAAATACAAGGAGATCGAACATGTGGTATTTCGCCTGGCTGCTCGGCCTGCCTCTCGCCGCTATTTTCGCCGTCATGAACGCCATGTGGTATGAGCTGATGGAAGAAAACGCCAGAAAGGCCGGGGCCAAGCCGGAAAAATAACGCTTCGGGGCACGGGGCAAAAAAGGGCGGCGTCCTATCTGGATGCCGCCCTTCTTGTAGAAATCGCCGCGATTGACACGCGCGGTTTCAGTGGATCGCGATGCCGCGCTTGTCCGCTTCTTCCTTGATGATGTCTTCGACCAGCGCTCTCTTCAGATTTGGGTTTCCCAGAAGATAGTCGTCGGCAATCTCGAAAATCGATTTCGGATTCTCTGTCCTGTGCAGGGTGTCGAGGTCCTGGCCGATCTGCTCTCGCAAGTTTGAATAGTCGTCCATCGCGGTTCTCCCGGTCACTGGTTCAATGCAGAAGTTCTGCCGGAACCTTGCCGCCGTTTTCAGACAGCTTCTTGATGACAGCCTTGTGCAACCAGATGTTCATTGTGGCTGAGTCCGAGGTATCACCGGTATAGCCGAGTTCGCTTGCCAGTTCCTTGCGAGCGGTTAGGCTGCTGTCCAGATCGAGCGCTTTCAGAAGATCGACGATCGAATGTTTCCAGTCGAGTTTCTGCCCGTTCTGCTTGACCGCCGCGTCCAGAATGGAGGCGACATCGACGCTGCCGGTGGATGCCGGAGCAGCGGCTGTCGGTGCTGGTGCTGCTGGCTGAGCCGGAGCGGCCGGGCTTGCGCCTGTCGTGGGCGCGCCAGCTGGCGCCGAAGTCTGCGGTGCAGCCTCTGCCTTGCCAAAAATCGCGTTCTTGATCTTGTCGAAAAAGCTCATTGTGTCCTCCCTCTATCGGCGAAATGCGCGCCCGATGGCAATGAGAATGCATGCGCCGATGAAACCGGCGATAAGGTATCCAATCCAGCCTCCGAGCGAAATGCCCACAAGCCCAAGCAGGAAATTGGCGACGATGGCGCCAACGATGCCGAGAATTATGTTCATGAAAAGACCCATGTTGCTTTTCATGAACTGTTCGGCAAGCCAACCGGCTACGCCGCCGATGATGATTGCTGCAATCCAGCCGATTTGTGCGTCTTCCATAACAGGCCTTTCCTTTGTGAGAGAGGTCCGCAGGCATATGGACAGGCTTTTGCGCGCACTGATCCCCCCGCCTCTTGAACCCAGGCAGGGAATTAACGGTCAATCGAGGATTTTGTTCCGGTCTCCTTGCTTTCGTCAGCTTTGGCTTTGAAAGTCCAGCCCGATATCCAGAACCGGCGCGCTGTGGGTCAGCCAGCCGACGGAGATGAGATCGATGCCGGTTGTTGCAATGGCTGCTGCGGTTTGAGGGGTGATGCGTCCGGAGGCCTCGGTTATGGCGCGTCCGGCGACGATCTGCACCGCCTCGCGCAGCTGTTCCGGCGGCATGTTGTCGAGTAGAACCGCATCGACCCCTTCCTCCATCGCTTCGCGCAATTGCAAGAGCGTATCGACCTCGACCTCGATCTTGACCAGATGTCCGACACCCGCCTTGGCGCTGCGGATAGCGTCACGCACGCCGCCGGCTACGGCGATGTGGTTGTCCTTGATGAGAACAGCATCATAAAGGGCAAAACGGTGGTTCATGCCGCCGCCGGCGCGCACGGCATATTTTTCCAGCGCCCTGAGGCCCGGCGTCGTTTTGCGGGTGCAGGCAACCGAGGCTCTGGTGCCGGAGATGGCGGCAGCAATTGTAGCGGTGACGGACGCGATGCCTGAGAGATGGCCGAGAAAATTAAGGGCGGTGCGCTCCGCCGTCAAAAGACCGCGCGAGGGACCCTCGATCGTCGCGATAATATCGCCCGGAGCGACCGCCGCGCCATCCTGCACCTGCCGCCTCATCACGATTGTCGGGTCCACCAACTGGAAAGCCAGTTCTGCGGCATCAAGACCTGCGATGACACCCGGTTCACGCGCCGCCATGACGACGACTGAGCGATGATCAGCGGGGATGACTGCGGCGGACGTGATGTCGCCCGCCAGACCCAGGTCTTCCAGAAGGGCGTTGCGGACAAGCGGCTCCACGATAATGCGTGGCAGAGGGGTGAGGGTCATGTCAGGCGCTCCGCGCAATGCTGGAAGAAAAAAGATTGGACGATGAGAGGTCATGGGCAATGGCGATGACATCGGACAGGCAAAGCCTGCGCCTTGTGGCGGTCGCGTCCTTTTCCGGGAAATCGTTACGGAAATGGGCCCCACGCGATTCTCTTCGCAAGGCGGCGAAGACGGCGATTGCGAGCCCGACGATGGCGGGATCGGATGCCGGGCCGTTCTGTTCGGCCAGTGGGAGAAGTTCGCTGATCGCGCTGATCAACCCCGCTTCATGCCTGGCGATGCCGAGATGGCGGGAGACGATGGGCCTGACGATAGACGGGTCTGCTGCCGAAAGAACAGGCGTTGCGAATGGCGTGACAGCTGTCACCCGTTTTGATGCCGGTCGGGCGGCAATATCTTTTGCCGCACGCATGCCCATGGCAGCCGCCTCCAGCAGGGAGTTGCTGGCCAGCCGATTGGCCCCGTGAAGACCGGTGCAGGCGGTTTCGCCCGCAACCCATAGGCCCGGCACGGAACTACGGCCATTACCATCCGTGGCGACGCCGCCCATGTGGTAGTGCACGGCGGGACGGACGGGCACGAGTTCGCGGGCGGGGTCTATACCAGCCTCGCGGCATAGCAGGTCGATTGACGGGAAACGCGCCGAAAAACCGCTGCCGATCGCCTTGCGGGCATCGAGAAAGACTTTGCCGCCGCGCAGGATTTCCCGGTCGATGGCGCGGGCGACAATATCGCGGGAGGCAAGTTCTGCACCCGGAACGGTCGCCATGAAACGCTCGCCGCTTTCATTGAGAAGAACGGCACCTTCGCCCCTCACCGCCTCGCTGACCAGAGCCAGCGGCCGCCGGGGAGAGGAAAGCGCCGTTGGGTGGAACTGGACGAATTCCATATCAGTGAGGATGGCTTCGGCGCGCGCGGCGAGCATGATCCCCTGTCCGAAATTGCCGGTGGGATTGGTGGTGGCCTCATACAGCCCGCCGAGGCCACCGGTCGCAAGAATGACGTTTGTGGCCGGCAGAACAAAGCTGCCCTTTTGCCCGGCGCAGATGAGACCGGCTATGGCCCCGCCTTCTGTCAGCAGCCGGCGCACCTCCGCACCTTCCAGGACTGCGATGGACGGCGTGTTGAGAACGGCGGCTGCAAGAGCCCTCACAATGGCCGCGCCCGAGCCATCACCTTCGGCATGCAGGATGCGCCGGCGGCCATGGGCGGCTTCCAGCCCGAAAACGAGCCTGCCTTGTGCATCGCGGTCGAAACGAACTCCGGCTAGTTCCAGGGCATCGATGACTGCGGGGGCGGTGGAGACGATATCTGCTGCCATAGCCGCGTCACAGAGGCCGTCGCCTGCGGCGAGCGTATCGGCAAGATGCAGTGCAGTGCTGTCGTCAGCGCCAAGGCTTGCAGCAATGCCGCCCTGCGCCCAGGCGCTGGACGTTTCGCCACCGAGCGCGCCGCGGGTCAGAAGCAGGACCGGTTGCGGTGCGAGCGTCAATGCTGCCATCAGGCCGGCAATACCGCTGCCGACGATGACCGTCCTGCCTGCATATTGCGACAGAGCCTCACTCATACCGCCAGCATCCTTTCCACCGCGCGGCGGGCGGCGACCGCAACAGCCGGATCGATTGTCACCTCGTGGCGGTTTTCTTCAAGCGCTGTGCGGATATTGCCGAGCGTGATGCGCTTCATGTGCGGGCAGAGGTTGCAGGGGCGGATGAATTCAACATCGGGATGATGCACGGCGACATTGTCGCTCATCGAGCATTCCGTCAAAAGCACCACGCGGGCCGGTCTTTCCCGGCCGACGTAGTCCGACATGACAGCGGTCGAGCCGGAAAAATCTGCGGCCTCAACGACATCGGGCGGACATTCGGGATGCGCGAGAACGGTGATGCCGGGATGGCTTTCGCGCAATTCCCTGATGTCGTCGACGGTGAAAAGCTCATGCACCTCGCAATGGCCGCGCCATGCGATGAGTTCGACATTGGTCTCCCGCGCTACATTCTTCGCCAGATATTCGTCCGGCAGCATCAGCACGCGCGGCACGCCGAGCGATTCCACCACCTGGCGGGCATTGCCGGAGGTGCAGCATATGTCGGAAGCCGCCTTCACCGCCGCCGACGTGTTCACGTAAGTGACGACAGGAACGCCGGGATAGGCCTTGCGCAGAAGTGCGATGTCTTCGGGCGTGATGGAATCGGCGAGCGAGCAGCCGGCGGCCATATCCGGAATAAGCACGGTTTTTCCCGGATTTAGCAGCTTTGCCGTCTCGGCCATGAAATGCACGCCGGCGAGAACGATCACATCCGCTTCTACTTCCATTGCCTTGCGCGCAAGGGCGAGGCTGTCGCCAACGATATCGGCAACGCCGTGGAAGATTTCCGGCGTCTGGTAATTATGGGCGAGGATGACGGCGTTGCGCCTGCGCTTCAGATCGAGGATCGCCTCCACATCATCCTGAAAACCCATCCATTCCGCCTTGGGAATGACGCGGCTGACGCGGTCGTAAAGGCTTGCGGCAGATATCTGTTCGTTCACGGCACTCTCCCATTTATACTCTATTTGAGTATATCTACGGCAAACAGATATTCTCATTGTGAGCATATGTCAATTGCGGGAGAGTGGCAGTTTGGTTCCGGAAAGGGCGCGTTCATCCACAACGGTCTGGCGGAATCGGAAGAGCTTTGCAGGGCGTCCGCCGGTTTCGGTCGCCATGTCGCCAGTTTCTTCCACCAGCTGTTGCTGTTCTATCAGCCGGCGGAAGTTCTGCTTGTGCAGCGTCAGACCGGCGAGCGCCTCCACCGCGCGCTGCAATTGCAGCAGGGTGAAAGCGTCGGCCATCAGTTCGAAAACTACAGGCCGGTATTTAATCTTAGCCCGGAGGCGCGCGATGCCGGTGGCAAGAATGCGACGGTGATCGGCAAACATCGGTCTGCCGAAATTGATCCGAGGCTCACTCTGGGCTTCTTCGACCAGTCCGGCCTCATAGAGCAATTCGTAGCGCTGAAGTGTCAGTTCCTCGTTCCAGCCGCCGCCATCAAGGCCGAAGGTGAAGTCGGCGCGTAAATGGCGCTGGCCTTTGCAGGCAGGGTCGGAATCCGCCCAGCAGCGCAGCTTCTCGATGATTGTGTCCAGAACCGCCGGCCGGCCCTGCCGATGGTCTTCCCAAGGAAAATACTCGTACCAGCCATGCCAGATAGGGCGGCCATTGCCGGGCGGCTCCTGTTCGCGAACCAGCCCGAGATAACCGATCGATATGGTTCTTCCGCCAAGAATGTCATTGTTGCGGTCCCGGTCGGCGAAGGTGTAGAGTTGTTCGAGATAGCCGACGGGATGATGTGTCTGTTCGTGTATCCACTCTCTCAACCCGCTCTGAAGCGTCCTGTGTCCGAATTCAAACGGCCCTGATGGAAGTGCCGCGCCCGCCCGCACGGTCATTACCCGCGGCTCGTCCGTGGTGATGGCGGTGACGACGGCGATGAGTTCGGCGTGGGCAAGCCCTATGGTCACGGCGGCTCCTCTGGTAGATGGCGTCGGTATCGACCTTCTTTGGCACAGGAATGCCTGTTCGCCAACAAGCGGGCGGGGAAACGCGGATGCCGCCGCGCATGTAAAACTTTACGTAGCGATCAGACAAAAGAATAAGTGCTTGTGGTTAGTCGCGTATCGTCCTTTATGTTAAGACCCGCGTCAAAAGCATCCATAATGTAGAAGGCCGATGTTAGAGGATATATATCTCGAAGAAACACTTGTGGGTTATTACACCTGGAACGTGGGACAGAATCTGGTTTATCTGGATGCTGTGGCGGCTCGCCTGCGCGAATTTTCCGAAGAGAAAGCCGCCCGCGGCATTCCCGTGGAGGATTTCATAGATCAGATCGAAAGCGGCTCGCGCGCGCGCGTGGCCAAGGCGGTTTACAACTCGCTGACGAACGGCGTGTTCTATGATCAGCAATACCGCATCGAACTCAAATCCGGCGATTTTCGCTGGCTGCGGACAACGGGCAGGGTTATCCTTGATGGTGACCGCATTCCAATCATGGCGATGGGCACGGTGCGAGACATCACCTCGCGCAAGATTTTATTGATGTAATATTTATCGCGTTCGGTCTGTCTTGAAAAACGCCGATCTATTTCTTGTCGATTGTTTTGATGTGCGGTGACATGGTTCGGCAGGTTTTCATTTTGCTGTTTCAGATCGTGCTGGTCACGGGGCTTGGTATAGCCGGCATCCGCATCGCCTCGCTCATGAATGGCGAGGCGGCATATCCAGCGACTGGCCTCTCCGCAAACACGGAAACGCTGTGGACGACCTCTCCGGTCAGGGTCGATCCCCGCCATCAGAATTATGAGCGTATTCCGACCCCGCCCGATCCATACCCCCTGAAAATATATGCGGATCAGCGCCTGCGCGTTGCGTCCAACAATCGCTTCACCTTCAAAGGACAGGAGTTCCGCCTCGCCGGCGTGGAAGACATCGACCGCAACCGGGTTTGCGCCGGACCTGACGGCCGCCGTTATGCCTGCGGCCTGAACGCCTTCAAGGCGCTGGAGAACCGCCTGCGCGGCAAATATCTGGAATGCCGGGTGCTGGAAGAAGGCGGCGGCGTTCCGTCGGTGGAATGTCGGATCAACGGGCAGGATGTGCGGGCGCTCTTGCAATAGTCAACGCGAAGAACAGACAATTTCGCACGAACGCCCGTGCTGGACGATAGAAATTTGTATTTTAGAAGGTTTGGTGGAGCTAAGCGGGTTAGAACGAGCCATCCAAATTATCCGTTGAAAATCAATTTTGTCGCTGTATAACAACGCCATAGTGGTACGTCAATGGGGTACGTGCTGGGGTACGTAGGGCACATTTATGGCGAGATCGGCAGCGAATGACCGGCAGTATCTAGAGCAGCACCGGGGAAAGTGGAGGGTCACTATGGCCGTCCCGAAAACTCTCCATGGACGGCTACCGACGCGGCTGAAACATCCACTCAATACTGACAGCTTGGCCATCGCCAATCAGCTCAAGTGGCCGGTGGTAAATGAAATGCGGGCAAGGATTGCTGATGCAGCCGGAAGAGATGGTCGTCCCGATTTACGCGCAATCGCAGAGGAATTTCGCCGCCAGCATGCCAAGGCTGAAACTGACCGAGAAGTTGATGAGATTGATGCGGGTATAGCTGTGACAATCGATGCTGTGCTCGGGAAGCCTGTAGGCGTTGAGTTAGACCCGGTAACGGGTGAAGAAGAGCCTGTTTTTGAGCCATCAAAGGTCAAGCAGGCGCAGCAATTCACGAAGATGGTATCAGGGAACGCAACACTCATCGACCATTTCCATTCACAATACGTTGCCCAATTGACCGTTAAGCCCCGCACTAAGGGAGATGATGAGCGGGCCATAAAGCTTTTGAAGCGCTGGTGTGCTGAAAAGAATGTCGAGCCGTTCCTACAGTCTTTCCCGTCAAAGAAACTCGCCGTTCGTTTTGTTGATGATTTGCGGTCGCTAGAGCCGAAGCTGTCTCCCGTGACGTTGAACAAGTACATCAACCGGTTGTCGAGGTACTGGCAATGGCTGGAGAAGAGAGAGGAAGTGCCTCTGGATGTCTGGAGAGGTCTGGCTTTGGCAACGCCCTCAGTCGCCCATGATGAAAGAGAGCGTCCCTTCACGAAGGACGAAATGGTGAAGCTTCTCTCTGGAGACACGTCTCAGGCGATGCATGATCTAATGCGTATAGCAGCTTTAACGGGTTGTCGCTTGGACCCAATTGTGTGTCTCCGGGTTAGAGACTGCCGCGACGATGGTGTATTTGTTTTCAAGCCTCAAAAGAAGGAGAAGGCAGAGCGTCTATGTCCCATCCATTCCGATCTTGCTGAAATCGTGGAGCGTCGAACGAAAGGTAAAGGGCCAGATGCCCCATTCTTTCCCGAGTGGCCGGGTCCAAGAAGCACAGAGAGCCAACGAGAACGATCATTCAAGACTTCGAACCAATTCACTGCCTATGCTCGGTCGATTGGTGTCCGTGAGGAACTGGAAGGCCGTAGACGCTCTCTGGTAAACTTCCATTCATTTCGCCGTTGGTTCATCACCCAGGCTGAGCGAGCCTCACAACCGGAAAGCCTGATCGCGGCTGTGGTGGGGCATAAGAGGCAGGGCATGACGCTGGGTGTGTATTCGGCAGGACCGCTGATTGAACAGGCGCGTATTTGTGTTGAAGCTGTTCGGTTGCCCATGATAACTCGGGCCAAGTAATTCCCTGCAAAAACTTTTAAACGCTAATATAGGCACCTTTACGCCCCGTACTTTTTTCGCTCGATAGCTGCTAGAAAATCATCTTTAGTTTTAAAAAAATTTGCGTTTGATACAGCAGAACTGATCGCTGCCCGAATGTTAGTAAACGCTTCGTCAAGCTCCCTTACATCAAGTTCAGTAAGGCGGTGATGTATATACTGCGACCTCATTCGGTACGCTTCGCGGAAGTTTTCCACGACACGCTGTCTCTTCGATGGGTCTGTCTGAGTTAGAAATGCTACCCGGTCTCCGACATTTTGTTGTATCGACTCACTCGCATTCCGCAACATGAGCCCCTCTATCGCAGAGAAAGCAAAAACTAGTCGATCTGCCATCTCCGGGAATGTTGTCGCACGGGAGAACGCCAAGAGACTTGATCTAACAGCCCTTTGAAAGTCGTTGAGTTCATCTGCGTCTAGAAGGGCCGCAACCTCATCAAGGCCGTATTGCTGTAAATCGTTTATATTAGCCCGACTTATGATCCAATTGTCCACCTCGCTCATTGCTATGCCGGTGGAGTACCTGAATTTTCCATTCGCAGAGTTGAGGATTATATGTTTTTGAGGGACTATTAGAGACGATAAAAGTGATGTCGGAGACATCCGTGTTGAAGTAATTGTCGCAAGGGAAAAAAATCGGAGCAGTCCTACAGCGTCCCCAGCCAAGCTCAGCGCGGCTTCTTGGGTGTATCCGGGTTCGGCCTTAATAACGATCTCAATTCCCGCGCACCGTTTCATAGTGCTCCGCATTTTTGAGATCAACGCGCTTGTTTCCTCAATTTGAGTGGGGCTGTACTCCGTGAGTGTCCGCGAAAGATCGTCAAAGAACTCATCATTTAGAGGAATGATGTTAGCTTTTCCGAATGCGAATCTTTCTTCAATTGCAAGATGCTGAATTGGAATGATCGCTTTCCACTCCATAATCTCTGTATCGCATTTCCGAATAAAGTATGAGCAAAAATTATCTGTATTACCTTCGCGAAGCCGAGAACATGCCCATTCCACAAACGCGTTGCAGATAAAATTCGAGCTGATGGATTTTTTTGCCCACTTAACCTTCAGTATCGCGCGCGCTAACTTTGATAAATATTCGTAGTCTTCTTCTTTGAGTCCGAAGGCATCCTGTTTGTCCCACATGAAAACGAATGCCATTTTCCCGTCGTCCTGTGGTAACCAGGCCGTAGGATCACCCACAATGTCTTCGTCTCTTATGGTGGTTATATCGCGCGATAGCAGCCAATCTGGCGTTGGTTGTTTTGTTTTCGCTAGACTTATTTTCCCAACTGCTAATAAGGCATCTTTCGCCAACGCCTCGATGGAGTTTTCCGCGCTAGGGTGGAATTGATAAACGTTCGTCATGTTTACCCAAGTTGAACCGCTAAGACGCGACAATCTTTAGATGATTCTTTGCGTCTGGACTACATCTTGAGGGACGAGCTATGGCGTGGTTGTTCCGAAATGTCGGCTGTCAGCGTAGGAACCATTCTGCGGAAAACGTAAAAAATTGACGAGGTTAATGCCTTTCATGCGGTAACTCAAAAACAGCGCGCCCTGACGTTTCCTCCACCAGAGAAAGAGTTGTGTAGTTGAGTGTCCACCCGAACGTTGCCCCCTCGAAAAAAGGGAAGGAGAATTCAGAGCAAACTTTCTGTCTCCCTTGCGCATTTCGAATGAGAGGCTCCCACTGCTCAATACAGTCAGCTATCTTATCGGCATGAATCCGATGGTCCATTGATGTCAAGGCTGATGAAAGAAAACTCGGCGCTGCGTAGTGCCCATTAGATTGAGTAAGCGAATTTATGGCTTGCCGTGCGAGGGCTTCGCCTTGCCGCGCATCAACTTCGCCAGATACGCCCGAAATTCCTCGGATGTATTTACCAGAGGCAACCTCTAGGTCAGAAACTGCTTGCCTGAGCGTCCCATCATCAAAACTTGCGTGGTTACCGCACATTACAAAAAGCACATGGTCGCGTCTCACCTTGACGAACAGGAGGTCTTTACTGTGGCCTTTTCGCTTTCCCTTCTCGTTACTAGAAACGAGATGCAAGTGATGGGTGCCATATGCGTTCAACGCCCTATCTTTCCCCGCAGTTACAAGGCCTGAGCGTGTTTTAGAATATGGTGAGTAGCCACTAATATTCACACGAGGAGACAGATAAGGCTTTAGGTCTCCACCTTGCGTGAACAGTTGTGCTATCGCGGAAATCTTATCAGCATGGGACGCGGCGCGCGATGAAAAGAAGCCATCCCACGCCCTCACTTCTCGGGGGCGCGGTTCGATGAAGCGATCAATCCATCCAATATATACCGCGAGCAAATCTGAGAAGGGCATACTGCGTAGCTCACGTCGAGCGGCATCTGGATCGCAGGGTATAGCGTTTATCAGGCTATTCCGAATTGACGTGAGATTGATCGAAGTAGCTACGAGACGATCTACACATTGATCTTCGTCCAGCATTATTACCCCTGCAAAACAAGTAGACGCCCCGACAAAGAGGCAGACGTGAGTAATCGCTCACTATCGAACGCCTTCCATCATGCGATAAACCGTGGAACGCGCAACATTAAAACGCTTAGCCACTGCCATGGGTTTATCCCCGGCAGCCAAGGCCGCCCTTATAGCATCCCCATCGACCGTCACAGGACGGCCCTTGTATCTGCCTTCCTCTTTCGCCTTGGCGATACCCTCAAGCTGCCGCTCCTTTCTGAGGTCGGTCTCGAACTCGGCAATCGCACCCAGCATGTTGAACATGAGGCGTCCCGTGGGAGTCGTGGTATCGATGTTCTGTTCCGTCGCAATCAGGTCCACACCTTTGACCTGTAGCTCCTGAGAGATTGCGTGCAGGTCGGGCACAGAGCGGGCTAGGCGATCAAGGCGGGTCACAACCAAGGCATCCCCCTTCCTAGCAAAGCGGATGGCCTCCGCGAGCTTTATGCGGCCCTCACGGGTGGTCCCGCTTGCCTTGTCGATGAAGACCTCCTCAACACCATGACGGGTAAGGATATCGACCTGAGCGGTTTCATTCTGGCCGGTGGAAGATACGCGGGCATAGCCGATTTTCATAAGACACCTTTTGTCCGATAAAGTCTAAGATGAAATCGGAATAACGTCCGATAAATTACATGTCAATCCATATCGGACATAATTCATTTCATTTAGATCGTCCGGCGTGGGTATACCTTATCGGACCACTCCTAGTTGACTCAGCGTGAGAAACTTGGCGAAGTACCAATAAGAAAATCGGGGGTGTGTGATGGTGAAATGGCGTGATGATGTTGTTGCCGCGTTGGAAGACATCGGAGGGAAGGGGACACTTTCAGAAATCTACGACGCTGTGCGCAAGCGCCGCCAAACGAAGCTGCCTAACACCTGGGAGGCAGTCGTCCGGCGAGAGCTTGAATACAACTCCAGTGACAGCGAGAGCTTTCAAGGGCGCTTTGATCTGTTCTCAAGTGATGGAATCGGCACTGGAATTTGGTCGCTGCGAGATGGCGTGACCGCAGAGCGCCCTTGGTCAGATGCAGAAGTTTCGGACTTGGTTTCCGATTATTTCAGCATGTTGTCCGAGGAACTTCGCGGGCACAAATACAACAAAACAGCTCACCGAGAGCAATTGATGGAAACCATTTCACGGACCAATGGCGCGATAGAGCGGAAGCACCAGAACGTCAGTGCAGTTCTGCGCAAGCTCGGCTATCCCTGGATTCAGGGGTATAAGCCTTTGAAAAATGTTCAAGAGGCGCTCACGCAAGAGGTACTGAGACAGCTTGAAGCGGACAACCCTCGCCCTTCGGACGCTTTAGCAAAACCGAAGGTGACACGGAAAACGCTCGATACGGTTTTCGTTGACCGACCGGAGGTCAAAGAACGTCAAACCCAGAAGCGAGATAACAAGTTTGTCGCGAGAAAAGTTGATTTCGCCGCTATTGATGCAAGGAACGAGGCACTTGGACATGCCGGGGAAAAATTCGTTGTCGCCGTTGAGAAGGCTCGCTTACGTGACCTGGGATTACACGAGCAAGCGAAACTTGTGCGATGGGTGGCTCGCGACGATGGAGATGGGCTGGGCTATGATGTCCTGTCGTATGATGACAACGGTGAACGGATTTTTATTGAAGTCAAATCGACACGCGGAGACAGCTACACGCCATTCTATTTGACAGAGACAGAGCGATTGTTCGCGATCATGAACGCTGAAAGGTATCGGTTATATCGAGTGTTCCGATTCGGAAAACATCCGATGATTTATGTTCTTCCTGGTCCGCTGGAAGGCGTAGTTAAACTCGAACCCACGGCTTATCGTGTGTCCATATCACCTCTGGAAACTCCGTCCGTGATAGCCGCTGCACCCGGCGCAAATTGACCAAACAAGCAACATCACAGCAACCGCTTTGCCAATTCTCGACCAGTCTTCGTCAGGTGTATCTCGGGTGATCTAGCTCCTGTGGGTCCACACCGCTGCTCCACGAGGCCCAGTCCCGGCTTGCCATGCCTATCATACTTACCGAGGGCGTAGACGTTTCGCGAGACGGATGACTGGCTAATGCCGACAAGTTCCGGGAGGTCGCACTGGAGAACGCCGGGACGCATTGCCACAGCCAAGAATACCGAGACCATGTGTATCGGCATATCAGCCCGAAACTCCCGCAGTACCTCAATGCGGTCACTCAGGGTACGCAGTGCACTCACCCGCTTGGGCGTCCTCCGCCTCTCAATCGCTAGTTCCATATGGTCTCCCTTTGCATGTTATGAAGATGCCGGAAGGAATGCCAAGGTCAAGACTTGATCTTCACCAAGAGGGAGCTTAGCCGCGCCTGCACATCCGCCCGAGCTATTCCGTGCGTCCGTGGGGGCACGGGGGAACGCGCGTGAGCATTTCCATCGATTGCCGCCTTGGATTTTTTCGGCAAAATAGCCACTGGTAATGTGGGCGCTGGAGGCTCTTCACCCTAAATGGTAACCTTGTTGGCGTCTTCGATGAGGTATCATTAACGCGAGACCAAGTGACCAAGATGCAGATATTACGAAAGGCTCAAGCGCGGTCCAGAACAACCAAGATTGCGGCCTATGGAGTATAACCTCACTCCGCGCTTTTTGGTGTTCATCACTGGCATATTGTAGATCGTTAGCCCACACGCGAAACACAAGGCTCTTAATTGAACTTAGACCGACATTTGGAGGTGTGAACTCACTTTGCGGGTCCCATTCTTGACTCCCATACAATTCGAGACGCGTGAACATGTCGCACATCGATTTGCGGTCCGTTTCTATTTCGATGAAGTTAGGGGGAGAATCCGGGCCGCTAATGAAGCTGAGTCCGCACACGGTATTTTTGGTAGCGGAGATCGCCCGTTTCACCTCAACCCCGGCTCTGTCCACCCGCTCCGAAGCTAATTTCATTTTGGCCGCGCTCATGGCACTCGACGCAGAATGAAAGCTGGTTAGCAAAGCTGCGCCGCCCATGAAGATTGCCGCGTAGGTAAGCAAGAATCTGACCTTCTCGCTTTTGAGAAAGTAGGAAATCAGATGGCTTATGATAAAGAAAACACAGGTAAAGTATGTTAGCGCCCAGCCATTACCCATCCATTCCGGAAACATTGCGAAACTCTCAACAGCTATAATGAAAACTGGCATTTTTCTAGAAATGTCACCACAGCGTGGCCTATCCCCAGCGTATTGAAGGATATACCCACTCGCGTCGGTGAGTGTCCATACAGTTTGGCCCGAGGGCTTGGCTTTAAAAGATAAGTTGCATAACTTAACTCCCGGTAGCGGTGGCTACCACCGGGCCTCATTACGCTAGAGGGGCTGAAACACGAGGGTCGCGGTGATCGAGACTGCGGCCCTCATCCCTCTACCGTCAGGGCTGCTTGGGTTTCCCATAACGATTATAGCTGTCCAGCCCGACACCGCCGATCTTGAGCGCTGCTGCGAAGGGGCTGGGTCCGGTTGCCCACGGCATGGAGTTGATGCGGTCCTGGGCTTTCGCCTTGAGGCCGTCCATCTCCCTTGTGAGGTTAGCGGTGGTGAAACCTGAGTTCTGGCTGATGCGGTCCTTGGCGGTCGCCTCCTTGCCGTAAACGTCCGCAAGGAGAGCATCGACCGAGAGGCCGGACACACCGGCTTCCCCGGCTGCGGCCGTGGTGGTGGCTCGGGCAGCACGGGCTTCACGGGAAATGTCCTGCTTCTGGACAGCCGCCGCATCCTCTTCCTGAATTTGCCGTGTCTGTACGTCAGCATATTCACGGACAAGGTTTGCGTTTGCGGCCTTCTGGTTTTCACGGACCATTGCGTTTTGCGCTGCTGCGGCCTGCCGTTCGCCTATGTATCCGGTAACTGTCTGTGCAGTTCCGAGCGCCGCAGCCACCATCGTTATTGGATCACACATGCGGCGCTCCTGATTTTGAATGCTTCTTGGAAATTATGTCCGCTGGGGCTTTTAGCGATCTTGCCGAAATCAAAACCACAACGTTGCAACATCCGTTTCCGAGGACGATCACGGCAATCCATGAAACTCGATAGGATTGGATATTTTCGGTGGAAAGTTTCAACATAATGACTGGCTGTCGTGGTCAAGCGTTCGGCGTCGATGCGCAAACCATCAACCGTCAGAAACCAGAGGTTCCCCACGGTGCCGTCTTGGGGATACGGAACGGTCCCGAACATGGCCACCGGCAAACCCCGGTCATCCAAGGCGGTCAGGCAGAGGTCGGAATACTGGAGGCCACGGGCGAGGCTGACTTCGGCGGATGGCGATGCACATGCCGCGAGACTTTTGAGGTCGGTCGTGCGGAGCCTTGGGGCAAGATAAGCAACGTCATCGGGAACGGATGGCCGGACCTCAAGGCGAGCCGGTAATCGCGGTGGTTTGCGTTTCATGGAAATATCCTTGCGGGTGTCGCATACAGAAAGCCGCTCCTCAAAATGAGGCGGCGCTGTTGGGTAGTGGTGACGATGGTGGAGAAAGAGTCAGGATGCCGAGCGATTGGGTGCCGATGGGTCAACATGAAGGCGCCCGAAGCTACCTATAGGTAATACATATGCTTATCTTTTTATATTATCCTATGGATAAATATCCTAGGTTTACTTATGGAATAACATGTATCTTCCTATGGTGGGCTATAACATCATCCTCCTATGGTGAGGTGTAATTGACGGTCGGTTTTTTCGGTCTGGAAATCATGGTCTCGGAAAGAACCAATCCGGGTACTTTTTCCTGATCGACAACCGCCCCTTTGGGAAGCCCCCCCCCTGCTGCCGTATTCGCCAGAGTGTCAGCCATCTCATTGGAACGATGACCAGAATGGGCAAGCACCTTCTCCCAGTGGACGGTCTTCTCGGCACACGCGGCATCAAGCCTTTCCCATAGCTCCCTGTTCTTCACCCAGCCGCTAGATGACTTCCAGCCCCTAGCTTTCCACCGGGGCAAATAGAGATTGAAATTGTTCAGTACATATTCGCTATCCGTTTGAATGATGGTCGGCGTTTCCGCCTCCCGGACGCTCTCCACGGCCATGATGACCGCTGCCATTTCCATGCGGTTATTGGTGCTTTCCAGCTCTTCCGAACGGGCCGCATTGGGTGCCTGCTGTAGAAGCTGCGCACCGTCCCAAAGTTGCTTGATGTAACCCCAGCCACCGGGGCCGGGATTTGGCATGGCAGCGCCATCGGTAGCGATGATGTAGTGCCTGCCGATCTTGATGGCGGCGAGGTCGATATCGGGGTTTGTGGTCATACTGTTTCCATCGGTTGTTGATTGCGCATGAGCGCTGGAAAAAGAAAACCCCCGGCCCGAGTGGACCGAGGGAAGATTGCCAAAGACAACAAAGGTCATAAGGCTGGCGATATTACCGCCCTGTACCGCGAGACCGTTCCGGTAACGGGCTGATTAAGGTTGATAGGAGCTGGGCAACCCCATTGAGGTTCTGGAACGGCAGCACACGCGCCACCGCTCTTGCGTCCTGCTGAGAGAACCGCTTGCCGTGCAATTGCTTACCGGCAACACCCAAGGCATCAAGACCGGACTGCGCGAGATCGGCAGAGGGGTTACCGAAGATCGCATCAGCGCCCATCGCTGTGGAGCGGGCGTCGAACAGCGGGTTTTCCTTCTCGCGGAACCGTGCTGCAACCGTGTCCACAGCTACCGGCATAAGGGTTGCCCAGGAACCGTTCTGAACGCCAGCAGCGGCAATGCTACCGAGAGACAAACGCTTCTCAAGGTACGCCTCCCGGTCACTGCGGCCCACCGAGTTGGCATAGGTCCGCATCATGTAACTCATGGAAGCAGCAAAGGTGGTTGTGATGAACGCCGTGGCTGTCGTGGCGTCTCGGAAGTTGAACCCCTGTAGCGTCTGCTTGGTGTAAGCCGCCAGCACGAAGGAACGGAACTGGAGGAACGTCCGGGCCAAGGGATGTGACATCCACATGGCCATCTGGCCGATGTCATTCTCCTGTATAATGGAGCGGCTAAGGCGGAACGCAGCGAACTCGAAGTTTGCCACGGCCTCCTGATCGGCCCACTTGGAGAAGTTCATTGACTTGAGCCGACCATCCTTGAACGTCGCATGGTTGCGGATGTTTTCATAGATCGCATCCACGCGGCGCTGATCGAGGTTAAGCGCAGCCAGTCGCCTTGGGTTCATCGTAGTTTTCCCTCGGGCCATCAAGGCGAACTTGTTCATGATCGCCCTGCCTGTCCAACGCTGGAGCGCGGTGTTCACCGGAGCCATGCCGGACATTGCGGAAACCGCACGTTTCCCGGCTTGAAGCCCATCGTCCAGCTTCTGGAGCATAGGGTTATTGAAGGCGTCCAGAGGATTATCGAAGAGGTCTTCCCTGCGGTGGGTCGCATGGCGCACCCAGTCCGCACCTATGCCGGTCATATCTTCCCATTCACGCGCCAAGGCATCGTCTAGCATCCCGGTCTTGGCATTGCGCCACATCGCCCGGAATGAAGGGACATTCGTGAACGACGCCTTAAGACCGAGTTGGGAAACCGTGTTCATGGTCTCCGACAACTGGGCAAAGCCCACCTGTCCCATTACGCGGATGAAGTTGTAGTCCCGCACCATCCGAAGGAACTGGCTCCACCTATCGCCTTCGTTCCGCGTTGGCTTCCCGACGATGGTGTTATAGACCCAGTTGAGGCGCTCAATGTCCTCCTTGGTGGTAGCCTGGATGCCCTTCTGGTCACCCACGTCACGCACCTTGTCCATCAGGGTTTGCCACTCGCCATCCGAGGTGATGCCCTTGGCGAAGTGTTCATCGGCCATGTCACCGGCCTGCCACTTCGGGTTCCTGATCTCCATGCGAGCCATGGCAATCCGGCCCGACATTTGGCGGGAATAGGACCGCATGAGCGTATCTGCATCATTGACGAACAGGTCCGAGATGCGGACGAACTGTGTCCCCGGCTGGCCATTGGAATACGGAAGCATGAGGCCGAAGTTCTCATCATAGAACATACGGCTTTTCCCGTGGCGGCTGGCACCATCCTTCTTCCCCGGCTTCATGTGACTGACAACCGCGTCGATGTCGGCCTCGGAGAGATCGGTGTCCCTCGTGAGGTTTGCCTTGAGGGCATCAAGGTCTTCCCCGGAGAACACACGGGACATTCCCTGTAGCTCACCAGCAGAAAGCGAGTGGAGCTTCCTGATGTAGTTCGTGGCGAACTTCCCTGCCAGCTCTTCGCTGATCTCGTCATTGACCTCACGCATCGCACGGGCAACCAAACCAGAGAGGGTTTTATGACCGAACTTGGTGAGGTGTTCTTGGATGGAGCCGAGGTCGAAGATGCGCGGGACATAGAAGTCGTTCCGGGTCATCCCCTCGAAACCCCGAACGGGGCGCAAGGTGCGACCATCAATGAGGCCGGGGTTTGCGGCAGTTTCGGCATAGGTTCCCAAGACATCCCGGAGGACTGCGCCCTGGGCTTTAACGGCAGGGTCATATTCCACCATCAGGTCGCGATCACGGACGAACGCGGTCACCTGCCGATGAAATTCATCACGACTGATTTCCGGGTTCCGTTCCTTGAACTGCTTCCAGTTGGCTTGATTGGTAGCCGCCCAGCGGGCCTCGGCGCGTTGATGAAGGAGCGCCTGAACTTCCGAAGCTCCAATGGGGGTTAGGCCGGTCTTGTTGCGGGCACCGTCCTCAACGATCACGTTGCCGATCATGGAGGTGAGATCGTTGTCGGAACTCTTGAGCGAGTAAGCGCTGTCATAGCGCGCCCCACCAGCGTGAAAGACATCGGGCCTCTCAGCATCACGGATGATATCCGCAGTGTCCATTCTGAGGGGTTCCCTTGGGTTAATCTGCATCGCACCCGTGGTGGACCCACCGGGCGGTGATAAGGCTGTCCCGTTCTGCATGTTTCTGCCGATCTGCTGGAGCTGCTGGGCTTCCTCACGGGTGGCCGGGTTTCTGGCAAGCGCACCGAAGGCACCCCCGAGGAGCATTCCGGTTCCCACGCCCCACCAGAGATCAGCGCTCTCGGCGGTGGGCTTGTTCGCGTACAGAATGCCTTCGGAGACGGCAGCACCAGCACCGCCTTCGGCAGCGGCCAAGGCAACCTGTCCGATCTTTCCGAACCGAGCAGCCATCGCAGCCGGTGCCCCTGCACCCATGGACGCAACAGAGATACCAGCCGCTGCGGCCCAAGCCAGAGGGTCCGTTACGCCTGCTGCTACCCGGAGGCCGACACCACCCCAGCCCATTGAGGACAAGCGCTGTTCGGCTTCGAGCTGCTTCATGAGAGAAGCCCGCATACCCTCGGCATGAGGGAGAGATTGAGCATCCGCGAAGCGGTCCCAGTATTGCTCCGGGATACCCTTCGTCAGTTCCTCGGTGAGCTTCTGGTCCAGCCGGAAGTTGGGGTCGGGCTTGGCCTCCGGTCGGTCCTGCCAGACCGCAGATAACGACCAGTCGGTGTTCACGGCGTCCTTCACACCCTGCCAAAGGGAGACACCCCGCATCGCATCCTCACGGGCCTGCGCAGCTTCCCGGTCATCTTGCATGGTGGTCGGAAGCATCGGCTGGGTCGCATCCATGACGGACACGGAGTTTTCGGGCTGGCCCATGGTGAACTTGGATTGCGGCTGGTCGGGACCGGGGTTTGAGAAGGTAAGCCTCGTCGGTTCCTTGCTTGCAGGAGGTGATGAGGAAGGGGCGCGATTGTAAGCTTCACGGAGCCATTGAGCGGCGTTGTCGCCATTCCCATCTGCTCCCCATACTCCGGGGTTACCATAGCCGATGTGCATGGAACCCGGCTGCATATAGCCCTGTCCTGCGCCGAAGCCGGTCACCCCCGCTCCACGGGCACGCTGGACGATCTCTTGGAAAACCGGAACGTCAGAGGGGTTTGACCAGTCGAGCTTTCTGCCGTTCTGGTAGAAGAAAACATCGGCGGCGCTGCCGTGGTCGTGACGAACGGAACCCGTGCGCTGGCCTTTGCCTGCCTTTGCTTCTTCCTTGGTTACCTGCCCGCCGCTGAACACTTCCATCTCGACGCCCATGTCCTCAAGGAACCCAAGGGCGCTGACGAGATCGCCGCTGATCGGAAGGTTACGCTTTGCGCCACGGTTGGCGTACCGCAGCCACGAGGGTGCGTTGTTACTGTCTGACATAGGTGGTCCTTAGAAATGGAAAGGGCCACCCGAAGGTGACCCAATGATGGTTATGGAACAAAGTGCTTCTCGATATCGAACCGCTCTTTTGAAATGGCGCGCTCTTTCTGTTTGCTATCCTGTGCATCCACCACGCCTTGCGCCTTCTCGGTCCGGCGCTTCTGGTCCAGCTCGTACAGAGACCTGAGGGTGAGGTTTGCTCTGGCTAAATTTTCCACAGGGTATTGACCGGATTGGTGGACAATCACCCATGATTGACCGTTGGTTGCGGGGCGGATTGTGAGGTCTTCCGCCTCAAGGTCTTCGGCGTCCCCGAAATCGGCCACATATTTTTCGATGGCATATCCCGCGAGGTCGGCGAAATTTTGAGGTACGTCGCGGCCAGCGGTGTAAACGAAGTTTCCCCGGACGGCTGTGTGCGTGGCCTCGAAACGCTTCTTGGCTTCGTCCAGCGCGTCCTCCGTATCCATGCCGTTTTGGACGTAGAACTTTCCAAGTCGGGTTATCTCGGAGGCAACATAACTCTTGTTGGATGGGGAATATTTACTGCCCCAGTAACCACCATACCGGACGGAATCCACGCGCTCTTCAATTTGCTCGGTGCGCATCGCTGCTGCGGGTGACCGGACTTTATCAGGGTCCGAGGTCTGCATCATGGCCACCTGCATGGCCTGCTCCGGGCCGAGCTTGCTGTATTGCGTGGCGATGCGATACGCCTCGTAGAAATCCCGGTCGGAGCTGTCTTTGACATGCGTATCCAAGAGCTTCGGGTTGGCGGCGTGGAGCTTCATGTAGAGGTCAACGCTATCCTGTAGAGTCGGTGGAACGGCTCCCCCTGAAAGAGTGAACGGGGTGGCTGCTTTCGGCCCCCCTTTAAGGATGTTTTCCCATTTCGGGTTTGTCAGATTTCCGACTGAGAAGCTTTCCACCTGCATGCCAAAAGCCTGCTCGGGGGTCGCCTTTCCCTTCCCTACAAGCCATTCCGTCTGATCGACCAAGCGCTTGGCAACGGCCTTCTTCTGGTCATCCACGGAGATCGTTCGGGTTTCCCCTGTCTTCGTTGGGACGGTGGCCTCTTCGATGTACGGCAGCATGCCCCTACCGGTAGCGTCAAGGTTTCGGGAAACGAGTTCCTCCTCGGCCTGATCAGCGGCTTTCTGCCATGCAATCTTCTGTTCCGCCTTGGCCAACTCCTTGGCCTGCTGCTCATTGAAGGTATCGTTCTGGTTGATCAGGGAGAGAACCTGAGCTTCCGAATAAGCGCCGGGGTTCGCTTTGTGCCACCCCACCAGCTTTTCCCGGTTGAGCTTGCCGGTACGTGCATCGTCCCAAAACTCCATCCGAATATCGCGGGTGGCCTCTTCATTCTGCTCGAAGTTCTGCCTCTTGGCACCATTCTGGATACGAACGGCATCCGTCTGAAATTCGCGGTTAGCTGACAGGGGACCGAGAACAGTGCCATCGGCCCCCTTGCGGTCGGAGTTGAGGATGGCATTGACCATCTCCATGTCGCCCTTGGCCGCGAACGCTTCGGCCAGCCGGACCATCTCCCTGTCCTGCTCCTTGAAGTCCACATGGAGCAGCGAGCGGTTCCCCTCGTATTTCCCCCGGAGAGCGGTAACGATTGCCTGCGGGGTTTTACCGGCTTCCCGGAGCGATGTGGCTTCACCATGGAAGGTGTCGTAGACCCCGCTAACAGTGTCCTGTTTCACCTGCTCGGTCTTGTATTGAGCTTGGGCGGTCTTTGCCCTAGCACCGAAGCCATCCATGACCTTGGTGTACGCCCCGGTGAAATGAGGGTCATTACCGTACTGGTCCAAGTCATCCGAGGTTCGGCCCCGGATAAGACCATCGACATCACCGGAGTTCTTGTCGAAGTTGGTCTCATATTCCGTGGAAAGCTCATTGACGCGCTCATAGGCCAGCCGCTCGCCATACTGCTTCATGAAAGCAGCCTTGAACCACGGGTTATCCATCTCGGTCATCTTGCCGCTATTCACAGCATCACGAGCCTCTTGGAAGCTCATGCCGCCAATCCGTCGCATAGCGCGGTCCTCGGCGTCCTTCTGTGCCTTAGCGGCTGAGTTGTCGAGAAAGTTGGTGAGCGCTGGGCTGATTTGAGCAAGCGCCCCGGCAAGCTGCTGGAGGCCGTTAGGTCCGGATGGTGCGGCCTGAGGGCGGCTATAGGTATCCACCGGGCGAGCCTGCGGCTGCAAGGCTACGTCCCCGAAGGGGTTACGAACCTGCACACGGCCACGGTTCGAACCACCCACGGAGGGGCGGTCATCTTGTCGGGTCAATCCCGGTAGTTTTGTCATGGGGGTTCCTTCTGGCAGCCGAAGGGGTGCCGAGCGTTTGATGGATGAGACCGGAGGTCGGTGATAGAAATGGAAAAGATCACTGCCAGCTTTCGTGAGGAAAACCGGGGGTCGCCATGGGTTTGCCGGTAGCGACCGAATTGAACAGAGGCCGCAGCAGGGGGGGATTATTCCGGCTTGGTTACGGAGGTGAGCAACGGCAGGAAGCCGCCACCGCTTTTCGCTATCGACATATAGCTGTCTGCCTGATGGTGGCCGAAATGGCAGAACGCCTCGACCCAAGCGTCAAACTTGCTGTCCGGCACCATCGTACTCACGGCAAGCAAGGCGTCCCCCGCACGTATGGCATGCAGTGTTCCCTCGGAAGAGCGTCTGGTGGTTTTTTCATGAGCATCGTTTGTTACAGCCGCGAGGACTGATAGGACGGATATCGTTTCGGAGGTCATTTCGTTTTTCCTGTTGCCCCTTCGCAAACGAGGTGGCCTTTGAGCGATGTCTATGGTGGGTTGTAATTGAACAATGCGAGGACCACCGGCACTGCAACCCGATCATCACGAGTGGTGCGGCGTGGGTGGTCTATGGTGAGGGGTAATCGCTGGAGGCGACGTCCTATCACGCTCTACCAATTCAAAAGACGGCGTCGCAGAGAGGAATAGTCATTGTGTAGAGGTCGTCGTCCCTGAATTACGAAGTGGTGGAAATGGAGGACATTTCAACCTAAGGTGAGTTTGAACACTTGGGGGAATTTGATGGCGATACGGAATCTTTTACTGGCTTCTCTTGAGGTCAATCGAGCGAATGACCGCCACGGGGAACTTGAGAATGAAACCTCCGCTATCGCTTGGCTTTTCAAGGAACGCGAGACGCATATGCGGAACCTTGCGAAAGACATCGTTGATCGAGGAGAGATTTACGAATTCCCGTTAGTATCGCCTGACGGCGACAAGTTCATCGTGTTCGATGGAAACCGAAGAGTTACTTGCCTCAAGTTGCTTGATGAGCCTCGTCGCGCTCCCACTGTTGAGTTGCAGGGATTTTTCCGTGAGCAGCGTGAGCGTTGGAAAGGGACGTTTCCTACGAGTTTCCAATGTCAAGTTGAGACAGATCGCGATCGGATAGACGAAATCCTGTATCGACGGCATACGGGGACACAAAGCGGGGTGGGGCAGACTACGTGGGACGACCGTATGAAGGCTACGTTCGTAGCTCGGACAGGCAAGAGCAATGGGCCAAGCATTGCAGATGAGATTGAGCAGAGGCTGGCCCGTGCACATTTGCTACCATCTCGCAGGAAAATACCGCGCTCCACATTGAATCGTCTGCTTTCTGCTGAGCCGTTACGTGCGCGAGTAGGTGTAACCATGAAGGGAGGACGGTTCGAATTTACAAGGGATGAGACAGCTTCCTTAGGAGCGTTGGCGCGCATTGCTAATGACCTAGCAACGCGGAATGTTGTGCTGAACGATGTGTGGGACTTGGATGGAAAAGACCGATATCTAAGTGCTCTCCAAGATGAGGGTGTTTTGCCAGCAGCCGCACCTATGCCAAAAATCAGCCAGCCGGTAGCGCCCGTGTCGAAGCCGGTTAGGTTAAAGCCAACCGCCAAGGCCGCTCCGACCGTTCGCGCCAATCTTATACCGCATAAAGATTTCGGCCTGATCTGGCCCGGACGGCTTCAACGCCATCACCAGATTTGGGAAGAACTCCAGTTCCATCTTGATCTCAAAAAACACCCTAATGCGGTGTCCGTGCTGCTGCGGGTTTTGATTGAGTTGGCGTTGGAAAACTACATCAAGGAAGCCGCTGTCACCGTTTACGACAACGACAAACTAGCGACCCGTTTTGAAAAGGCTGCCCTGCATCTGCTTGCGGCTGGCAAGATCGATGCAAAGCAAGCCGAAGTCGTGAAAAAGTTCAAACAGGGTGACAAGCTGATCTCTGCCGATACACTTAACCGCTACGTTCATTCCCCAAACTTTGCACCGTCTCCAGAGCATCTAATGTCCATGTGGGACAGCTTGGCAGACATTATCGTCCTGCTTTTGGCAGTATAGTCGATGCAAAGTGGTATCGAATCGTCCCCCACCTGTTAAAGCACAAAGGTGGTTGTCACCGCGCCTGCCTTGCGGCCTTCGTTTCAATCGAGACTACGCCACGGACTTTCCCCAAAAAAAACTCAACGTTTCCGCTGGTGCGCTCATAACTGAAACCGACATTCAAGTTTGACCGCTCAACGAACAGCTCAAGTCCTGTTCCCGGCATCTTGAGATAGACCGAATTCAGTGTGTTGGTCCCCGGCTCAACGAACATGTCAAAATGGGATCTAATCCAGTCACGAAAATCCGATGCTAGAACACGGGCCGTTTCAATGATGCTGATGATGATGTTGCGCATGAAAAATATCCCCTGATAAGCGCTGCGCCTTCCGCACTGTTCGGAAGGCCTGGAAGCGAAGCCCCCAGGAAGGACCACGGGGAAGAGCAGGAGGTGAGCGAAAGGAACATGCCAGCCGCGCCTATGGTTGCCCCATGATTCTTCCTGGAGGCTTCTAGGCGGTCTCTGTCCGTTGCGGGTCGGGCTGATTTCCATGCGGGGTACCCAAATGGGGTACGAGGCGGGGTACGCAACGAAATCTGCAGCAAGTGTATAGTATTGTTTTTAAAAAGAAAATATCACTATCAAAGTGATTGGTGGAGCTAAGCGGGATCGAACCGCTGACCTCTTGCATGCCATGCAAGCGCTCTCCCAGCTGAGCTATAGCCCCATAAGGGTTCCGGCATTTCGTCCGGTTCCGGGAACCGAAGCGGCTGTTGTTCCGTTCGGTGGCGGCTTACTACTTCGGCTAATCGAAGAGTGCAAGCACAAAAAACAGCCCGGCTTCATTTTTTTGTCGCCGGGCTGGTTTATCCAATAAGATCAAGCTTCTTCGTCGTCGCCCGGTACGCCGATGATGCCGGACATGTCGTCGTCATCGTCGTCTTCGTCGGCTTCAAGGAAGGTGTCGTCGTCGTCGCCGATTTCCACGTCGTCGTCATCGTCGCCCAGGTCCGGGATATCGTCGCCGCTGTTGTCGCCGTCGGCGTCTTCCAGCGATACGAGTTCGACTTCCGTGTTTTCGGCATCGACTTCCGCGACTTCTTCTTCTTCAGCCTGCTCGAGCTTTGCCTGAGCGGTGCTTTCTTCAAAGAAAGAGAGCGGCCAGGACTTGCCGCTATAGGGAGAAACGACCGGGTCGCGGTTCAGATCGTAGAACTTCTTGCCGGTATCGGGGTCTGTGCGCTTGGTACCAAGGTCCGCTTTTGCCACTGTCTAAGCCTCAAATTGTCGAATGAGTTTCGGTGTGTACGCCGTAAAACCGGCATAGACGGTAAAATTTCTAGCCGGTCCCCTTAATCGTTGCGGTCTTTCGTGTCAAAGACAAACTTTGGAGGCCGCCCTCCCATGATGCGACTTGTATGTCAGGCTGCTCATAAAGATTGGAGGCCGACGCACTCTACTGTATTAATGATGGACGCACAGGCAGAAAGCTTCATGACCTTTACGATTGCCATAGATGGGCCAGCTGCGGCGGGCAAAGGGACCTTGTCACGCAAGATTGCGGAGACCTATGGTTTCCATCATCTCGACACCGGGCTGACCTACAGAGCCACGGCCAAGGCACTTCTTGACGCCGGCCTGTCGCTCGATGACGAGAAAGTCGCTGAAAAGGTGGCGCTGCAACTCGACCTTGCCGGCCTCGACCGCGCGGTGCTTTCAAGGCACGATATCGGCGAGGCGGCGTCCAGGATTGCGGTGATGACGCCGGTGAGGCGCGCGCTCGTGACAGCGCAGCAGCGGTTTGCGGCAAAGGAACCGGGCACGGTTCTGGATGGCCGCGACATCGGCACGGTGGTGTGCCCTGATGCGCCGGTGAAACTCTACGTCACCGCTTCGCCGGACGTGCGGGCGCGCAGGCGTTATGATGAAATTGTCGCCAACGGCAGCGTTGCAGACTACGACGCCATTTTCGCCGAGGTGAAGAAACGCGACGAGCGCGACATGGGCCGAGCCGACAGCCCGTTGAAACCGGCTGAAGACGCGCACTTGCTAGATACGTCGGAAATGAGTATAGAGGCGGCGTTTCAGGCCGCGCGGATGATTATCGACGCCGCCCTGAAGAAACAGGTTTTTCGCGGAACCGCTTGAATCGGTCCGCGTTTAGTCCGGAATTGCCTGAAGACATGTCCTTGCGCCGGGAAGCCTTTTGAAAAGGCGGGCATGGGTTCGGGTATCAACAACGCTAGCCCACCGGCGCTTTTGTATTCGCTCTCGCGCGGATGCAATCAGGAGATTTCATGTCAGTATCTACCCCCACGCGCGAAGATTTCGCAGCGCTTCTCGAAGAATCCTTTGCCTCTAACGATCTTGCCGAAGGCTATGTTGCCAAGGGTATCGTGACGGCAATCGAGAAGGACGTTGCCATCGTCGACGTTGGCCTCAAGGTTGAAGGCCGCGTACCGTTGAAGGAATTCGGCGCGAAGTCCAAGGACGGCACGCTGAAGGTCGGCGACGAAGTCGAAGTTTACGTCGAGCGCATCGAAAACGCACTCGGCGAAGCCGTTCTGTCGCGCGAGAAGGCTCGCCGCGAAGAAAGCTGGGTCAAGCTCGAAGCCAAGTTCGAAGCTGGCGAGCGCGTCGAAGGCGTTATCTTCAACCAGGTCAAGGGTGGTTTCACCGTCGATCTGGACGGCGCCGTTGCCTTCCTTCCGCGTTCGCAGGTCGACATCCGTCCGATCCGCGACGTTACCCCGCTGATGCACAACCCGCAGCCCTTCGAAATCCTCAAGATGGACAAGCGTCGCGGCAACATCGTTGTCTCGCGCCGCACGGTTCTCGAAGAGTCCCGCGCCGAGCAGCGTTCTGAAATCGTTCAGAACCTCGAAGAAGGCCAGGTTGTTGACGGCGTCGTCAAGAACATCACCGATTACGGTGCGTTCGTTGACCTCGGCGGCATCGACGGCCTGCTGCACGTTACCGACATGGCATGGCGCCGCGTCAACCATCCTTCGGAAATCCTCAACATTGGCCAGCAGGTCAAGGTTCAGATCATCCGCATCAACCAGGAAACCCACCGTATCTCGCTCGGCATGAAGCAGCTCGAGTCCGATCCGTGGGATGGCATCTCCGCCAAGTACCCGGTTGGCAAGAAGATCTCCGGTACGGTCACGAACATCACCGACTACGGTGCATTCGTAGAGCTGGAGCCGGGCATCGAAGGCCTGATCCACATTTCCGAAATGTCCTGGACCAAGAAGAACGTACATCCCGGCAAGATCCTGTCCACGAGCCAGGAAGTTGACGTTGTCGTTCTCGAAGTCGATCCGTCCAAGCGCCGTATCTCGCTCGGCCTCAAGCAGACGCTGGAAAACCCGTGGCAGGCATTTGCCTTCAGCCATCCGGCCGGCACTGAAGTCGAAGGCGAAGTCAAGAACAAGACCGAATTCGGCCTGTTCATCGGCCTCGAAGGCGATGTCGACGGCATGGTTCACCTGTCGGATCTCGACTGGAACCGTCCGGGCGAACAGGTCATCGAAGAGTTCAACAAGGGTGACGTGGTCAAGGCCGTCGTTCTCGATGTTGACGTCGAGAAGGAACGCATCTCGCTCGGCATCAAGCAGCTCGGCAAGGATGCTGTCGGTGAAGCCGCAACGTCCGGCGACCTGCGCAAGAACGCAGTCGTTTCGTGCGAAGTCATCGCCGTTAACGACGGTGGCGTGGAAGTGAAGCTCGTCAACCACGAGGACATCACCTCCTTCATCCGCCGCAACGACCTCGCACGCGATCGTGACGATCAGCGTCCGGAGCGTTTCGCAGTTGGCCAGGTTTTCGACGCTCGCGTCGTCAACTTCTCGAAGAAGGACCGCAAGGTCATGCTTTCGATCAAGGCTCTGGAAATCGCTGAAGAGAAGGAAGCCGTCGCACAGTTCGGTTCGTCCGACTCTGGCGCTTCGCTCGGCGACATCCTCGGTGCGGCTCTGAAGAACCGCAGCGAATAATCGCTAGAGATCGTTTGATATAAAGAACCCGCCGGAATTTTCCGGCGGGTTTTTTGTTGGCTACAGTGTTCGTGGCACAGGCCAATGGGCGGCGCGGAATTCAGTGCATGCCACTCATCTTGAGGTAATAATTTTCCGCACTGTCGTCGAAAGCCGCTGTCCGCGGATTTTCCCCATCCCCAATCTCGTCATTGGCGGCCACCCGCTCTTCCATCTCGTCTTGACCGTCGGGATTTTCGCCCTCCGCCTCGCCATTCGCTTCATCCTCGGAAAATGGACCACGCCCGCGATGCGGCGTTTCCGATTCGTGGTCCTCTTCCGCCGGTGGGTATGCGACGAGCGGTAACGGCGTGCCGTCTTTTGCCAGAGCTGCAGCGATCAGCGATTGCGAGGCCGTTTGTTCCAGCATCGCCATTCTTGCTTCCGGGTCGAGAGCGGCGCGGGGCATGGGCTGGGCTTCTGGCCGGTTGGTAATCGTCTCCGTTTCCTCCCCGGTCGGGTGGATGGGCGCTGCGAGGGCAGTTTTTTCGGCAGGCTGCTCTTCGAGTGGTTGCGGTACGGCGCCCGGTGGCGTGGCGGAAAGCTGGGCAGCGGTGGTGGCCTTGGCGGGAAGTTTGCCGGCCACTGCAGCAAGGAGCAGGTTTTCCATATCCTTGGCGCCAGCCGTGGACTGGCCGGATGGCGGGTTCAAGGTAGTGCGGATTTCCCTCGGCTCCAGCTTCATCGTGTCCCGATGCTGAAGTGCAGGGCGCATCTCGGCGTTCTCAGCCCGTGGCGGATTTGCCGGGCGGGCATCTGTCGAAGCTTCTTTTGTTGTGCTGCCCGTTTGCGGCTGAGGCGAGCGTACGGTGCTTTCGGCGGCTTTCCCTTCCGGTTTTGCCGAATCGTGCGGAGAGTCGGACATGTCGGCAGGTGGGGCGGGAAGATTGGCCTGCGGGCCTTGCGGCGCTGCCTGCGCCGCAACCATGGCTTTTATTGCGGCGGCGCTTTGGGCAAGCGGGCCGATGAGCATAGGCAACAGCCGGCCGGGCGCGGCGGCGGTTGCCGGTTGTGCTGTTGTTGTGGTGGTCGTTGCCGGGTTTGGGCGGCCGTCAGCACTCTGGCTCGGGCCGTTCTGCTGTCTCGCTTGCACTGGCTGCGCGGTCACCGGATTGGCCGAATTGTTCTGCTGATAAGAGGACACCACCGCCTTCGCCGCAAGATCCGTTCCCTTGTAGCGGGAAAGTTCGATCAGCAGCGCAAGCCTTGCGGCATCCGGCCCGGTTGGCTGTTTCAGGATTTCTGCGAGCATCGAAAGGCTCAACCCCTGCAGGACTTTGCTGACCTGTTGTTCCAGCGCCAGGCGCTGCGGTGCGGGCAGGGCGCGCAGCGCATCCGTCAGACGCATCACATAGGTTTGAATGGCTTCGCCGTCGCGCCTTGGGAGGTTCATCAGCTTGCCAAGCGCCTCCGCCAGAACGGCGGTGCTGCGGGAAAGCTGATATTCGCTGGCGAGAGAGGTGACTGCGGCTTTGGCGAAAAGACTGCTGCCATTGTCGGGAGCAAGATTGCTTGCCTGCGGCTGCACGGCCTCCTTCGGCTCCCCGCGCTGCGTCTGCGAGGCTGCGGCTCCATAGGCGGCATCGGCTGCCGGAATTTTCGGTACAGGCGGTAACATGCTGCGCTCCGTTCCTATCGATTACCGCCGCTGGCTGCGAAAGGGCCAGTCCCTGGCTCTCTGATCCGCATTTGGCCTATGTTGAAAGATTGCCGCGCCGGTGATGTACAGGTGTCATCTCGCCCGCTCATGCGGGAGCGCCGTGTGCGTCGCTGGCAGGAATGCCAGCTCTTCGCGATGCACACAGAATCATCAACCCTGAGTCTGGGCCGTAGATATTAAGAATTCGCTAACCATAAAAATCGTGTCGATATGGCAATCAGGGAGAGACGCTGATGAACATGCGGTAAAGCCCGTTATCGTCGGAATTGACCGATGAAATATGGTCCGGTTCGCTATCCGCTGCCTCAAAGGCTTCCGGTGGCATCGCGTCGAGCCAGCTTGCCTTGGGAAAACCTCTCTCGGGGCGATTTTCCACGGGGGCGATGAGGTTGTCTTCCTCGCTTGCGGCAACGAAATTGTCGTCATTCGGCGCCAGCGGCGGAGCGGCGATGGAGAGCAGCGCTTGCGCCGCATTTGGTTCGGCATCGAGGCCGGCGCTGCCGGATATGCCGGAAATTTGAGACATGTTTGAACTCACATCATGTTTCGCTCAAGTGACTATCGGTAGCGGCGAGATCATGCCGCCTTCTTCTTCAGCAGTGCATAAATTCCATTGTCGTCTATCGAGATCGGCAAAATGGCGCTGCGGGCGTTATCGACGACTGCCTGAACATCAAGCAGTTTTTCGGCGTCGTCTTTCTGATCGGCTTCCGTCTTGGTTGCGGCGTCTGTCTCTGCGGGTTCGTTGTCATTTTCAGCCTGGGCCGTTTCGCTTGATGGCGTTGCCGCGAGCACGGAGATAAGGGCGATTTCCGATGAAATATCGACCGGGCCTTGCCCGTCAGTGCCTTGCGCTTTTTCTTCGGCGGCAGCGTCTATGTGTTCCTTCACGACGTCCTGAAGTTTTTGCACATCCTCCAGCTTGCCCTGTGCGTCTCGGGTCTGGATATCCTCTTCCCGCTCCGCCGCAACTTCGGCATCGTTGATTTCGCCCATGCGGTTTTTGCCGCGTTCGGCCTGCAATTCTTCCTTGGTTTTCGGATCGGCAACGTCTTCCAGGCGCTGGATGACCTTCATGGTTTCCCGTGTCATGAATTGGGTGCCCTGCGCCTGATCGTTCAGCGCATTCTTCACGGCGCGTGCCGCATCGCCAAATGGGTTTGCGATTGCGGCGATCATCTGCTGCGCGGAAATACCAAGTTCCTTGAGGCCAGTCGATTCTTCGAGATCATTGACATTTTTGGGTGCGGTGGCGCGCACTGCCATGATTGCTTTCGACATCTGCACGCCGAAATCTTCTTCCTTGCCGCTCAGGCCGGCATTTTGGGCAATGCGTGCGGCAAGTGCTGCCATGGGCGCGGTCTTGGCAGTTACGCCGTTATTCAGGACTTCCACGACCTGCGCTTCCGAAACGCCGAAGGATTTCAGCGAAATCGTCGTGGCTTTTCCTGCCGCATCGGTTTTTTCAAAGCCGTCGGTCAGGGTCAGCGCGTCCTGAAGCCTTTGTGCGAAAGCGGCGTTCGATTCATTGTTTTCCTGGGTGATGCCAAGCGCAGACGAGAAACGGGAGACAAGCGAGGCGAAGGCATCGCCATCAGGCTTCATGGCGCCGAACAGATAGGCGCTTATCTTTTCATTGGCAACGCGATGGCTTTGGTCCGGCTGCGGCTGGGTCTTTATCGTCTCGTCTTTTTTGGTACCGTTCGCTTTTTCCTGCTCTTCGCGATGGCGTTCCTCAATGGTTTCCACCATCGACCGCATGAGGTCGCTGACTGCAATGCTTGCCGTCTGCTGCAACGGTGTAATCATCTGGAAGTCCCCGGCCACCCAAAGTTGCGGCCGAGAATAGGCAGTTTCGGTAAATCAGTCCTTAAACGAAGCGTGAAACCGCTCAGCTATGGGCGAAGATATCCGTTTCGTCCCAGCCCAGAAGATCGAGCTTGGCACGGGTCGGCAGAAACGCGAAACAGGCATCGGCATGATCGAGGCGACCATCACGCACGAGGCGGTGTGTCAGCTTGTCGCGCAGCGCATGCAAATGCAGCACATCGGATGCAGCATATTCGAGCTGTGCGGGTGACAGTTTTTCTGCTGCCCAGTCGGACGATTGCTGCGCCTTGGAGATGTCGACCTCAAGCATTTCCTTCAGATTGTCCTTCAGCCCGTGCCGGTCGGTATAGGTGCGGGTCAGGCGGGAGGCGATCTTGGTGCAGAAAACCGGCGTCGTCGTCACACCGAACGTGTGGAACAGAACGGCGATATCGAAACGGCCATAGTGAAAAATCTTCTGCCGGGCAGGGTCTGCAAGCATATGGGTGAGGTTTGGAGCCTCCTTCTGGCCGGCGGCGATGCGGATGACATCCGCCGTACCGTCTCCAGGAGAAAGCTGAACGACACAGAGACGGTCGCGGCGTGGCACCAGCCCCAGTGTTTCCGTATCGATTGCGATGGCGCCAAGGTAGCGTGCGGCATCTGCGGCGGAAATATCGCCTTCGTGATAACGGATGGTTGCTGCCATTGTCTTGCTCCGGGAATGTCCAGTTCGTTGCTCCGGCTATAACGGAAAGACAGGTTTGACGATACCGTTTTGTAGGTCGCTCCGACGCGCCTTGGCGCATGTCCCCTTGGTACTTGCGTTTGCGAAAGTCTCCGGGTTAGGTTTGCGGAAATCCTGTTTCTCCAAATTGTATGAAATTTCCTATGACAAAGAAAATCTATCTCGCCGGGCCGGAGGTCTTCCTCCCGAATGCCCGTGAAATGCTCGACCTCAAGGCCTCGCTTGCACGCGAGGCCGGGTTTACGCCGCTTTCGCCGGGCGATTTGGAAATTCCGCCCGCGGACACGAAAATCGGCCACGGCTGCAACATCAATGCCATAGACGAGCGGATGATGCTGGAAGCGGATGCGGTCATCGCCAATCTCACGCCGTTTCGCGGCATCGCCGCCGATACGGGAACGAGCTACGAACTGGGGTTCATGTGCGCGCTGGGCAAGCCGGTTTTCGCCTACACCAATGTCGCGGCCAATCACTTCACCCGCATCAAGGCGCAATATAACGGTGTTGCCGCAATCGATGAAACAGGGCGCTATCGCGGCCCGGACGGTTTGTCGATCGAGAATTTCGACATGGTCGACAATCTCATGCTGCACGGCGGAATTTTGCGGCGTGGCGGCGTCGTCATCGTTGGCAACGCGACGGCAGAGGCCCTTTATACGGATCTCGAGGCGTATAAGCGCTGTCTGGCGGCCGCCGCTGAAAAATTACTGACACAGACTGATCCCGACAGAACGAATTTACTGGAGACATCATCATGAGCGGTACCATCCTCATCACCGGCGCCACGTCCGGCTTCGGACAGGCCACGGCGCGGCGCTTCGTCAAGGAAGGCTGGAAGGTCATTGGCACAGGTCGGCGGGCGGAACGGCTGGAGGCCCTGGCGCAAGAACTCGGCTCCGCCTTTCACGGCGCTGCCTTCGATGTTACCGACGAAGATGCCACTAAAAAGGCACTTGCGGCTTTGCCGGAAGGTTTCCGGGACATCGATATTCTCGTCAACAATGCGGGGCTTGCGCTCGGCACCGCACCTGCACCGCAGGTGCCGCTGAAAGACTGGCAGACCATGGTGAACACCAACATCACCGGTCTTTTGAACATCACCCACCATCTTTTGCCCACGTTGATCGACCGCAAGGGCATTGTCATCAACCTTTCCTCGGTAGCTGCGCACTGGCCCTATGCGGGCGGCAATGTCTATGCCGGAACGAAAGCCTTCCTGCGGCAATTCTCGCTAGGTCTGCGCTCCGACCTGCATGGCAAGGGCGTGCGCGTCACCTCGATCGAACCGGGCATGTGCGAAACGGAATTCACGCTTGTTCGCACCGGCGGCAATCAGGATGCCTCGGACAATCTTTACAAGGGCGTCAATCCGATCACGGCCGAGGATATCGCCAATACGATCCATTGGGTCGCCTCGCAGCCCAAACATATCAACATCAACAGCCTCGAACTCATGCCGGTCAACCAGTCCTTTGCCGGTTTTCAAGTGCATCGGGAAAGTTGATTTCCAACGTCTTCTGCGGGAGTGCTAAAAAACAAAGCAGGAATTTTCGAGCTATGCAAAAATGCAATGCTGCATTGCGAGACTTGCTCTGTTAAAAATCGCGGATACCGCTATATTCAAAACATCGAAGCGACGCACTCCTCCTCCCAGTGTCGCTCGATGCGGATCGGTGGTACTCCTCCTCCCAATCACCGATCAAGTTTGAAGCCTGCCGCACCTCCTCCCGCGGCAGGCTTTTTCCTTTTCTGGGCTTCTTTTTCCAATGCATCTTGCGGTGAGGTTTCTGCGCGCCGTCTGCGCCCGGATGACCGATACCCCGCTTTTCCCCTTAAGTTTTCGGGGGATTTCTGATTTTCCCGTCAAGGCGATGATTGTCGAAATCGGGCGCGTGTCGATCACGATTTCGTTATGTCTAGATGAATATGCACAGTTTTGTGGCGGTGCATCGTCCTGGCCCATTGCTTAGGCCCCGGCCTGTGTTTAAGCATTGGCAAAAGAACGCTTGGGAGTTGCCGACACGCTTGTGTCTGTGCGCCTGAAAGCGGCGGGGAGAGAATGGCAGACTTTCAAGAGGCGCTGAAGCGGTTTCAGCCGATCGCGGTTTCATCGATCGCTGAAGACGAGCTCGGGTTGCGGTTGCGCGGCCTGCAAGCGCAGCTAATCCAGCAAAATATCAAGGCGGTCTGGCTCGATGCATCATCGTCGCTGACCTATTATACTGGCCTGTCGCTTGGTCTTTCGGAGCGCATTCACGGCGCCCTGGTGCCGGCAGAAGGCAAGCCGGTCTATGTCAGTCCGGCATTTGAGGAGCCGAAACTACGGACGATGATCCGTATCGAGGGCGAAGTTGCCGTCTGGGAAGAGGATGAAAGTCCTTTTGACCTGATGGCAAAGCGCATCGAAGCGCTCGGCTGTCCCGGCCACCTTGTCGCGATCGATCCTGCCACTCCTTTCGTTTTCGCATCGGCCCTGATGCAGCGTCTGGAAGGCCGCATCATTTCCGCCCAGCCGATGATTGTCGCACAGCGGCAGGTCAAATCCGCAGCCGAGATTGCCATCATCCAGGCGGCGATGGATGCGAGCTACGGCGTGCAGAAGGCCGTGTTCGAGGGGCTGCGTCCCGGCATATCCACCACGGAAGTGGCTGACTTCGTTAACGCCGCACATGTTGCGCTTGGCATGAAGCCGCTTTTCGTGGCGGTTCAGTTCGGCGAGGCGACGGCTTATCCGCATGGCGTGCCCTATGCGCAGACGCTTGTTGACGGCGACATGGTGCTGGTCGATCTCGGCGGCATCCTTCATGGCTATCGTTCGGATATCACCCGCACCTATGTGTTCGGCCAGCCGACGGAACGGCAGCGTTTTCTCTGGAACGCCGAGCGGGACGCGCAGGCTGCTGCCTTTGACGCGGCCCGGGTCGGTGCTGCCTGCTCGGACGTGGACAAGGCCGCGCGCGACAGCCTGAAGGCGGCCGGTTTTGGGCCGGATTATCAGGTTCCGGGTCTACCGCATCGCACCGGCCATGGGCTTGGGCTGGATATTCACGAAGAACCCTATATCGTTGCAGGAAATGCCACGGCACTTCAGCCGGGAATGTGCTTTTCCATCGAGCCGATGCTGTGCGTTTATGGGGAATGCGGCGTCCGTCTCGAGGATATAGCTTATATGACGGAGGCGGGACCACGCTGGTTCTGCCCGCCGGAAAAGAACCTCGACCGGCTGTTCCAGCCGGTCGCCGGGTAATTGGTCGGGAGGCACAGGACCGAACGGCGACACGGGGCTCCGCGTCGTCGCTGACCAGGACAGGTAGGCCCCTTAAAACGGGGTCGCATAAACTCAGAAAAAGAGGGAAAGGACCACCAGATGAAAACGCTGACCCGCAGTTTGCTTATAGCCTCTGCGCTTGCGATGGCTTCCGCCGTGCCCGCCATGGCGAAGACCTTCGTTTATTGCTCCGAGGCATCTCCGGAAGGCTTCGATCCTTCGCCTTACACCGCCGGCGGCACCTTCGATGCCTCCGCGCATCCGGTCTACAACCGTCTGACCGAGTTCAAGAAGGGCACGACCGAAGTTGAGCCAGGCCTTGCCGAAAAGTGGGAAGTTTCGAGCGATGGCCTCGAATACACGTTCCACCTGCGCAAGGGCGTAAAGTGGCACTCCAACGAGAAGTTCACGCCAAGCCGCGATTTCAACGCCGATGATGTGATCTTCAGCTACAACCGCCAGGGTGACACAAAGAACCCGTGGAACCAGTATATCGCAGGCATCACCTACGAATATTACAACTCCATGGAAATGCCGTCGCTGATCAAGGAAATCGTCAAGGTTGACGATTACACCGTGAAGTTCGTGCTGACCCGTCCTGAAGCTCCGTTCCTTGCCAATATCGCGATGCCTTTCGCTTCGATCGTTTCGAAGGAATATGCTGATACGCTTGATAAGGCCGGCACCAAGGAAGACTTCAACAACCTGCCGATCGGCACCGGCCCGTTCAAGTTCGTCGCCTATCAGAAGGACGCGGTCATCCGCTACCAGAAGAACGCCGACTACTGGGGCGAAGCTCCGAAGATCGACGATCTGATCTTCGCGATCACGCCGGACGCTGCCGTTCGTCTGCAGAAGCTGAAGGCTGGCGAATGCCACCTTATGCCTTATCCGGCCCCGGCCGACCTCGCCACCATTCGTGCCGATTCCAACCTCAAGCTCGATGAACAGCCGGGCCTGAACGTTGCCTACTTCGCCTACAACACCACTGTTGCACCTTTCGACAAGCCGGAAGTCCGCAAGGCGCTGAACATGGCGATGAACAAGCAGGCCATCATCGACGCCGTATTCCAGGGTGCCGGCACGGTTGCCAAGAACCCGATCCCGCCGACGATGTGGTCCTACAACGACAGCATCAAGGACGATCCTTACGATCCGGAAGCTGCCAAGAAGGCTCTCGAAGCCGCTGGCGTCAAGGATCTGACGATGAAGATCTGGGCGATGCCGGTTCAGCGTCCATACATGCCGAATGCCCGCCGCACCGCCGAGCTGATCCAGTCGGATTTCGCGAAGGTTGGCGTCAAGGCCGAGATCGTCTCCTTCGAATGGGGTGAATACCTCAAGAAGTCGACTGAAGTGAACCGCGACGGTGCCGTCATCCTCGGCTGGACCGGCGACAACGGTGACCCTGATAACTTCATGGGCGTTCTGCTTTCCTGCGCTGCAACCGGCGAAGGCGGTGCAAACCGTGCTCAGTGGTGCAATAAGGAGTTCTCCGAACTGCTTTCCAAGGCAAAGCAGACCACTGACGTTGCCGAGCGCACAAAGCTTTATGAGCAGGCGCAGGTGATCTTCAAGGAACAGGCTCCGTGGGCGACGCTTGCGCACTCCACGCAGTTCGTTCCGATGTCCGCCAAGGTTTCCGGCTTCACCATGAGCCCGCTTGGCGACTTCACCTTCGAATCCGTCGATATCGCTGAGTAATCCCAAACAACAGGACGCGCGGAAGAACTCAGGTTCTTTCGCGCGTCTTTTCAGGAAAAAACCATGATCCGGTTCATTTTCGGCAAACTTCTCTATCTCGTTCCGACATTTCTCGGGATTACCATCGTTGCCTTTGCCTTCGTTCGCGTCCTGCCGGGCGATCCCGTGCTGTTGATGGCGGGTGAGCGCGGCATTTCGCCCGAGCGGCATGCACAACTTGCCGAACAGCTCGGCTTCAGCCAGCCTATCTGGCAGCAATATCTCCATTTTCTGGGGCGGCTGCTTCAGGGTGATCTCGGCAATTCGCTGGTCACCAAGAAACCCGTTCTGACCGAGTTCCTGGCGCTCTTTCCCGCGACAGTCGAGCTTGGCCTCGTCGCCATCATCCTCGCCACACTGATCGGTGTGCCGGTCGGCGTCATCGCCGCCATCCGCCGTGGCTCGTGGTTCGACCAGATCTCCATGACGACGGCGCTGGTTGGCTTCTCCATGCCTATCTTCTGGTGGGGCCTGCTGCTCATCATCATGTTCTCCGGCATCCTGCAATGGACACCGGTGTCGGGCCGTATCTCGTTGATGTATTTCTTCCCTTCCGTCACCGGTTTCATGCTGATCGACAGCCTGATTTCAGGGCAGAAGGGTGCTTTCGCTTCGGCTCTGTCACATCTCATCCTGCCTTCGGTGGTGCTTGCCACCATCCCGCTTGCAGTTATTGCCCGCCAGACACGGTCGGCAATGCTCGAAGTCCTCGGTGAGGATTATGTGCGGACAGCGCGTGCAAAGGGCATGTCGCCGTCCCGTGTCGTCGGCGTTCACGCATTGCGCAACGCCATGATCCCGGTCATCACCACCATCGGCCTGCAGATCGGTGTGCTGATGGCGGGTGCAATCCTGACCGAAACCATCTTCTCCTGGCCGGGCATCGGCAAGTGGATGATCGATTCCATCTCGCGCCGCGACTATCCGGTCGTGCAGAGCGGCCTGCTTCTGATCGCGGGTCTGGTGATGATCGTCAACCTGCTTGTCGATCTCACCTATGGCCTCATCAATCCAAGGATCCGTCACAAATGAGCGATGTGACCACAGCTCCCGGCGTCAGGCTTTCCGACGCCGCCATCCGCCGCCGGATGATCGCCGATTTCTGGTTCTACTTCCGCCAGAACCGTGGCGCCGTCGTCGGCCTTGCCGTCTTCCTTCTTCTGGTTCTGATCGCGGTTTTCGCAGCCGTGATTGCCCCGCATGACCCGACCCAGCAATATAGAGACGCGTTGCTCGTCCCGCCGGTCTGGCAGGATGGAGGCCGTACCGCATTCCTGCTCGGCACCGACGCTGTCGGCCGCGACATGCTGTCCCGACTGATCTATGGCGCGCAATATTCGCTGTTCATCGGCGTCGTCGTTGTTTCCATCGCCCTTGTCGGCGGCATTGTCATCGGTCTCGTCGCCGGCTTCTTCGGCGGCTGGGTGGACACTGTCATCATGCGCGTGATGGACGTCATCCTGGCGTTTCCATCGCTGCTTCTGGCACTGGTGCTGGTTGCGATCCTGGGTCCGGGGTTGACCAACGCCATGATCGCGATTGCCATCGTCTATCAGCCGCATTTCGCGCGTCTGACGCGTGCAGCTGTCATGAGCGAGCTTCGGCGTGAATATGTCACCGCCGCCCGTGTGGCGGGTGCCGGCAATTTCCGGCTGATGTTCAAGACGATTTTGCCGAACTGCCTTGCACCTTTGATCGTGCAGGCGACGCTCTCCTTCTCATCTGCCGTTCTCGATGCGGCGGCTCTCGGCTTCCTCGGCATGGGCGCGCAGCCGCCCGCATCCGAATGGGGCACGATGCTGGCCGAAGCCCGCGAGTTCATCCTGCGCGCCTGGTGGGTCGTTACCCTTCCCGGCCTGACGATTCTCGTATCGGTGCTCGCCATCAACCTGATGGGTGACGGGCTGCGCGATGCGCTCGATCCCAAACTGAAGCGGAGCTAAGCGATGAGCCTGCTGAAAATCAAGAACCTCACCGTCAAGTTCGCCACCGCCACCGGCGCGTTCACGGCCGTCAACGGCATCGACGTCTCCGTGGACAAGCATGAGGTGCTGGCCATCGTCGGCGAGTCCGGTTCCGGCAAGTCGGTATCCATGCTCGCCGTCATGGGGCTTTTGCCCGATACGGCGACGATCACCGCCGACGAGATGATCTTCGATGGTATAAACCTGCTGGCCATGTCGCCGCAGGAGCGCCGCAAGCTGATCGGCCGTGAGATCACCATGATCTTCCAGGAGCCAGTTGCGTCGCTCAACCCGTCCTTTACGGTCGGTTTCCAGATCGAGGAGGTGCTGCGCCTCAATCTCGGCATGGGCCGGTCTGCGGCGCGTGCACGCGCACTGGAGCTGTTCCGGTCCGTCGGTATTCCCGATCCGGAAACCAAGCTCAATGCCTATCCGCACCAGATGTCCGGCGGTCAATGCCAGCGTGTGATGATCGCCATCGCCATCGCTTCCAAACCGCGTCTCTTGATCGCCGACGAGCCGACCACCGCGCTCGACGTGACGATCCAGAAACAGATCCTCGATCTGTTGATGGATCTGCAGGAAGAATACGGCATGGCGCTGATCCTCATCACCCATGACATGGGTGTCGTGGCCGAAACAGCAGACCGCGTGGTCGTGCAATATAAGGGCCGCAAGATGGAGGAAGCGGATGTGCTGAGCCTGTTTGAGGCCCCGCAACATCCCTATACCAAGGCATTGCTTTCCGCGCTGCCGGAACATGCGACCGGCGACCGCCTGCCCACGGTTTCCGACTTCTTCGGCAAGGAGGGCGTTCAATGAGCATCGTTGTCGAAGGCAAGGGCATTACCCGCCATTATCACGTTCCGGGCGGCCTGTTCGGCGGAGCAAAGACCGTGCAGGCGCTGAAAGGCATCGATTTTGCCGTCGAGCGCGGCAAGACGCTCGCCATCGTCGGCGAGTCCGGTTCCGGCAAATCGACGCTTGCGCGCATCATCGCGCTGATCGACCCGGCATCCGGTGGCGAGCTGAAGATCGACGGCCAGCCGGTCGATATCGCAAAGCGCCGTCCCGGCACGGACATGCGCTCCAAGGTGCAGATGGTGTTCCAGAACCCCTATGGTAGCCTCAATCCGCGCCAGAAGGTTGGCGACGTGTTGATGGAGCCGCTTGTCATCAACACCAAAATGCCGGCGTCCGAGCGTCGTGAGCGGGCTGAAGCCATGCTCGTGAAGGTTGGACTGGGTCCCGAACACTTCAACCGATATCCGCACATGTTTTCTGGCGGCCAACGGCAGCGCATCGCGATTGCGCGGGCGCTGATGCTCAACCCCGCACTTCTGGTGCTGGACGAGCCTGTCTCGGCACTCGATCTTTCAGTGCAGGCGCAGGTGCTAAACCTGCTGAGAGATCTCCAGGAAGAGTTCGAGCTGACCTACGTCTTCGTCAGCCACGACCTTTCCGTCGTTCGCTATATCGCCGATGACGTCATGGTTATCTCGAAGGGTGTAGCCGTGGAGCAGGGCACGCGCGAGGAACTATTTGCCGATCCGAAGCACGCCTATACACGCCAGCTTTTTGCCGCCACTCCGGTAACGGATGTAGACGCCATCCGCGCCCGCGTGGAGCGCCGCAAGGCGGCACGGCAGGCTGCGACTGCTTGAGATCGACGATTGACCGATGAATAAGTGGAACAGGCCGGATTTCCGGCCTGTTGTTTTTTCAGGACTTCAAAAGATTGCGGGGGTACGCTCAGGCGCCGGCCTCTCTCAGCAGACGCACCTGCCGCAGCGTATTCTGCCGGCTACGCTCCAGATGGCGCCATAGGGCGTCGATAATCTGGGCCTTGCTGCGGGCGGCTATGGCGTCGGCAATGTTCTGGTGTTCCTCGACAGAGCGGGCGTAGTCGCCAAGGATCGATACGAAAACCGTGTGGGTCTGGTCGAGAATGCGCCCATGCGTGCCGGAAATGACCGGAATGCGCGCGGCCGAAACAAGGGCCGTGTGGAAGCTGCGATCGTGAAACAGCGCTTTGGAGAGATCGTCCAGCGTCGCGCTCGTGGCAAATTCACGGTGTTTCGCAAGGCTTTCCAGAAGCTGCGCATGCAAGGCTTCGTCCAGCTGCCCGGCATCGAAGGCCACTTCCACAGCGCCTTTTTCCAGCAGCATTCTGGCGGCGTAGAGTTCTTCCACATCCTCCACGGTAAAATCGCGCACCACCATGCCGCGCCTTGAGGAATTGACCACCAGCCCGTCTGCCTCGAGTTTCAGGCATGCTTCCTTGACCGGCGTGGGGCTGATGCCGAGATCGGCGGCAAGTTCGTTGGGCAACAGCCGTTCGCCGCCGCGCAATCTGCCGCTGACGATGCGCGCCCGCAGTTCCTGATGCGCTTGGTCGGCGAGCGTGACTTTGATCAGTGTGTTCATGGCAACACCATCACCTAACCGCGAGTGACAGGCAATGACAGAATATAAAAAATAAAAAATTTTTTATTTTACAATGGTCGATTTTGCTTTAGCTGTATCCGTCATCGGAAGCTGGCTGCTGGAGGAGGGTGGCCGGGCAATCCCCTGAGGCTTCATCTCCTGCGGTCATTGATCGCGGGGCCGTGGCGACATTCCACTGGTTGATCGGTAGAGCTTCGATCAGAACGGAACTTCCGTTTATTCCTCCCCAAAGGCTGCTCAAGCGTCGAGGAATTGACCGATCATGAAAATAACCGCTGTCGAACCTTTCATCCTGCATCTGCCGCTGACATCGGAATCCATTTCCGATTCCACCCACAGCATCACCCATTGGGGCGTCGTCGGCGCAAAAATTACGACGAGTGACGGCCTTGAGGGATACGGCTTCACCGGCACCCATGCGCATCTGCCGTCCGACCGGTTGATCACATCCTGCATCAGCGATTGCTATGCGCCTCTGCTGATCGGCGAGGATGCATCCGAACATTCGCGGCTGTGGACAAAACTTGCCCGTTATCCGTCCCTGCAATGGGTCGGCCGCGCGGGCATCACCCATCTGGCGCTGGCTGCGGTCGATGTGGCGCTCTGGGATCTGAAGGCGAAGAAGGCGGGCGTTCCACTCTGGCAATACCTCGGCGGCGCGCACACCACAGGGGTCGAAGCTTACAATACCGATATAGGCTGGCTTTCCTTCAATCTCGAAAATCTGCTGGCGGGCAGCGCCAGGGCAGTTGAAGAGGAAGGTTTTACCCGCCTGAAAATCAAGGTCGGGCACGATGATCCGAATATTGATATCGGACGCCTCGCGGCGGTGCGCAAGCGTCTCGGCTCCGCGATACGCATCGCTATCGATGGCAACGGCAAGTGGGATCTGCCGACATGCCAGCGCTTCTGCGCGGCGGCAAAGGATCTGGATATCTATTGGTTCGAAGAACCGCTCTGGTACGACGATGTGACCAGCCACGCGCGGCTGGCACGCAACACATCCATTCCCATCGCTCTCGGAGAGCAGCTTTATACGGTGGATGCGTTCCGGTCATTCATCGACGCGGGCGCTGTTGCCTATGTCCAGCCGGATGTAACCCGGCTTGGCGGCATCACCGAATATATCCAGGTCGCTGACCTCGCGCTCGCCAATCGCCTGCCTGTCGTTCCGCATGCCGGTGAGATGAGTCAGGTGCATGTGCATCTGAGTTACTGGCATCCGGCATCGACCATCCTCGAATATATTCCGTGGATCAAGGACCATTTCGAAGAGCCGATCCATGTTCGCGATGGTGTTTACAAGCGCCCGGAGCATCCCGGCGCCAGCACCACGCCTTTGGCCGAAAGCATCGCCCGCTATGGCAAAGCGGTGAAATGAAACAGAGGCGTTCAGCCCGGATTGCATCCGGCCACGGGGCTTCGGCGTCGTCAAAGGAATCGTGCGCTATCGAAGACTTGATCGCACCGTCACCCAGAATCTAATCCGGGGTGACGGTGTGGGCTTGATGCAGGTTTTGCCAGACTTAGCGCCAGCCGAGTGCAGGAGCCACCTGTTTGAGGATCGTCTCGATAACATGGGCGTTGTAGTCGACGCCCAGCTGGTTCGGCACGGTCAGCAACAGTGTGTCGGCCTCGGCGATAGCTTCGTCGGCTTTTAGCTGCTCGATCAATGCTTCCGGTTCGGCGGCGTAGCTGCGCCCGAAGATCGCGCGCGTCTTGTCGTCGATGTAACCGATCTTGTCGTCACCCTCGCTGCCGTAACCGAAATAGGATCGGTCGCGATCGCTGACGAGAGCGAAGATGCTGCGGCTGACAGACACGCGAGGCTCGCGGGCGTGTCCAGCCTCTTTCCATGCGGCGCGGTAAGCACGGATCTGTTCGGCCTGCTGCACATGGAAGGGTTCGCCGGTCTCATCCGTTTTCAGGGTGGAGCTTTGAAGGTTCATGCCAAGCTTTGCCGCCCAAACCGCCGTCGCATTGGAGCTGGAACCCCACCAGATGCGCTCGCGCAACCCTTCGGAGTGCGGCTCCAGCCGCAGCAGGCCGGGCGGGTTGGGAAACATCGGCCGAGGGTTCGGCTCGGCGAAACCTTCGCCCTTCAGAAGCTCGAGGAAGACTTCGGTGTGCTGGCGCGCCATGTCCTCCTCGGTCTGGCCCTCGGCAGGGCGGTAGCCGAAATAGCGCCAGCCGTCGATCACCTGTTCGGGAGAACCGCGACTGATGCCGAGTTGCAGGCGTCCGCCGGCGATGAGATCGGCTGAACTCGCATCCTCCACCATGTAAAAGGGGTTCTCATAACGCATGTCGATGACGCCGGTGCCGATCTCGATACTTTTCGTTCTTGCGCCAACGGCGGCAAGCAGCGGAAAAGGTGATCCCAACTGGCGGGCGAAGTGGTGGACACGGAAATAAGCGCCGTCGGCGCCGAGTTCTTCCGCAGCAACGGCCAGGTCTATCGATTGCAGCAGGGTGTCTGCAGCAGAGCGGGTCTGCGACTGGGGCGAGGGCGTCCAGTGTCCGAAGGATAGAAATCCGATCTTTTTCATGATGACCTTCCAAATGTTTAGGATGCAGCTGACTTGAGCCGGCATCGTTGTTGTCAGTCATATAGGCTGCAGTGCGGATTCTCCAATCCGCCACGCGTAGACACGGTGTCGCCGAAATGTGAACGACGGTTGTTTCAGGCGATCGTCTTGCGGTCGAGGATGAAGAGATTTTGGTGGGCGCGCGCCGTCGTGAGAATGAAATCCATCAGCGAGCGCACGCGCGGCACATTGGCAAGGTCCTGATGGCTTGTCAGCCAGTAACCCCGCCGCAGTTCCACTTCACCTGCCAGCACCATCTGCAGGTCCGGAAAGCGTGCGGCGATGAAGTTGGGCAATATGCAAAGGCCACGTCCGCTCAGCGTTGCAGTCAACTGCGCAAAAATGCTTGATGACTGGAAGTTGGGTCGGAGGCCGGGCATCACGTCGCGCATGTAATCGAGGCCCGGCGAGAAGATCAGATCCTGCACGTAACCGATAAAGAAATGATCGGGCAAATCTTCGCGCCGGGTGATTTTCGGGTGGCTGGCAAGATAGGAACGCGATGCGTAGATATGCAGCGTGTAATCGACGATCTGTTCGTTGATGTAGGGGCCTGCTTTCGGCGGATCGAGTGTGACCGCCACATCCGCTTCTTTCTTCGACAATGCCATGATCTGCTGGATCGTAACCATCTCCACCATGATGTGCGGATGGGTGACGGCGAAGTCTTTCAGCCTTTCCACGAAGAAAAAGTTGGAAAAACCTTCAGGCGCACTGAGCCTGACCACGCCGCGCAGCAGGCTGCCGCTTTCGGAAATATCCGATTGCAATCTTTCCGCTTCCGCCTCGATGCGCTCGACGGTATCGACCAGGCGCCGCCCGACCGTTGTCAGTTCGTAACCACGTGGATTTCGCTCGAACAGCTTGGTTTTAAGCGAGAATTCCAGCCGGTCGATGTGGCGGGAGACGGTGGCGTGGCTGGTGCGCAGGCTACGCGCTGCCGATGAAAGTTGTCCGGTGCGGGCCACCGCCAGAAAATATTGCAGGTCGTCCCAGGTAAAAGGCGTGGCCAATTCGGTCTCCATTGCCAGGTCTGTTCAAAAATGAACAGTTCCTGTTCGCAATTTGATGATGCCCCGCTCTTGTGTCAACGGCCGAATTCGAGAAGTCTACATAGGGAGGCGCTGCTTTGAGGAGGGTGGCGCGACCGTTCTGATGCAACACCGTGGGACGATCGCAATGCGCCTTCGTTCACCGTTGCACAGACCTATCTGAGGCTCGCAATCATCTCTGGGAGGAGAAGTCATGCGCAAGAGTATCGTTTTATCCACGGCCATGGCACTGGCGGCAGGCACCGCCGCTTACGCTGCCGAGATTTCGGACGGCAAGGTCAAGATCGGCATCTTGAACGACCAGTCGGGCGTCTACGCCAATTTCGGCGGTAAATACTCTTATGAGGCCGCGAAGATGGCGGTCGAGGATTTTGGCGGCAAGGTGCTGGGCGCGCCGGTGGAAGTGGTAACGGCTGACCACCAGAACAAGGCGGATGTCGCCTCCAACATCGCCCGGCAGTGGTACGACACCGAACAGGTCGATTCGATCATGGAACTGACCTCTTCCTCGGTCGGCCTTGCCGTGCAGGCTCTCTCGAAGGACAAAAAGAAGATCACCATCAACACGGGCGCTGCGACCACGGAACTGACGGGCAAGCAGTGCAGCCCCTATGGTTTCCACTGGGCCTACGACACCTATTCGCTGGCAGTCGGCACCGGCGGTGCGCTGGTGAAACAGGGCGGCGACAGCTGGTTCTTTCTGACTGCGGATTACGCCTTCGGTTATTCGCTGGAAGAAAACACGTCCAACTTCGTCAAGGCCAATGGCGGCAAGGTGCTGGGTTCCGTGCGCCATCCGCTGGCCTCTACGGATTATTCCTCCTTCCTGTTGCAGGCGCAGTCATCAGGCGCGAAGGTCATCGGCCTTGCCAATGCCGGTCTCGACACCTCCAACGCAATCAAGCAGGCCGCTGAATTCGGTATCGTTGCGGGCGGGCAGCGGCTGGCGGCCCTTCTCTTTACGCTTGCCGAAGTGCACGGCCTCGGTCTCGAAGCGGCTCAGGGCCTGACGCTGACGGAAGGGTTCTATTGGGACCGCGACGATGAATCGCGCAAATTCGGCGAACGGTTCAAGGAACGTACCGGCGCCATGCCGAACATGGTCCACGCTGGCACCTATTCCGCCGTTCTGCATTACCTGAAGGCCATCGATAAGGCCGGCACCGACGATGCCGACGCCGTGGCAAAGGCCATGAAGGAAATGCCTGTCAACGACGTCTTCTCGAAGGATGGCCATGTGGCCGCCAATGGCCGCATGATCCACGACATGTATCTGATGGAAGTGAAGAAGCCGGATGAGAGCAAGCAGCCGTGGGACTACTACAAGGTGCTTGCCACGATCCCCGGCAAGGAAGCCTTCATGGACCCCGCAAAAAGCGGTTGCCCGCTGGTAACGCAGTAAAAAGGGGGAACTTCATGATGATCGCTCCCGCCCCTGCCGGTCAGGCGGAACCCCGCGTCGTGCTTTCGGCGCGCGGTCTCTCCAAGACCTTCGGCGCATTCGCGGCCGTGAAAAACGTCGATCTCGACGTCCATCATGCCCGCGTGCATGCACTTATTGGTCCGAACGGCGCCGGCAAAACCACGGTCTTCAACCTGTTGACCAAGTTTCTCCAGCCGACAGGCGGGGCGATCACCTTCATGGGAACGGATATAACAAAGACGCCGCCGGACAAGGTGGCGCGGCTCGGTCTCGTCAGGTCTTTCCAGATATCGGCGGTGTTTCCGCATCTGACGGTTCTTGAGAACGTGCGGGTGGCGTTGCAGCGGCCGAATAACCTTTCAACGCAATTCTGGCTGCCGCTCTCTTCACTCGACAGGCTCAATGCACGTGCCGAGGAGTTGATCGCAACGGTTGGCCTGACACGGGAAAAAAATGCACTTGCGGCCGATCTTTCCTACGGTCGCAAGCGCGTTCTTGAAATCGCCACCACGCTTGCGCTCGACCCGAAGGTATTGCTTCTCGATGAGCCGATGGCGGGCATGGGGGGCGAGGATGTCGCGCATGTCGCCGATCTCATCCGCGAAGTGGCCAAAACGCGCGCGGTGCTGATGGTCGAACACAATCTGAAGGTCGTGGCAGATATCTGCCATCAGGTCACGGTGCTGCAGCGGGGCGAAATTCTGGCGGAAGGCGATTATGCCACCGTCTCCGCCGATCCGCGCGTGCGTACGGCCTATATGGGCACGGAGGAGGCGTGATATGGCGGCAATGCTCGAAGTCTCCAACCTGAAATCCTGGTACGGCGAAAGCCAGGCGCTGCACGGCGTCGATCTAACCGTCGGCGAAGGCGAAACCATCACCATTCTCGGGCGCAATGGGGTTGGCAAGACCACGACGCTGCGCACCGTCATGGGCATCATCCGCAACCGAAAGGGCGTGATCAAGCTCGGCGGCAAGGATATGATGCCGGTGCCGTTGCATCGCACGGCGAAATACGGCCTCGGTTTCGTGCCGGAAGAGCGCGGCATCTTCGCGACACTGAGCGTCGAGGAAAATCTGAAACTGCCGCCCGTCGTCGCATCCGGCGGCATGACGCTCGATGAAATCTACGAGCTGTTTCCCAATCTTTACGAACGTCGGGCTAGCCCCGGCACCAAGCTTTCCGGCGGCGAACAGCAGATGCTGGCCATGGCGCGCATTCTGCGCACAGGGGTCAAGGTTCTCCTGCTCGATGAGCCGACCGAAGGGCTTGCGCCTGTAATCGTGCAGCGCATCGGCGAGGTGCTGAAGACCTTGAAAAGTCGTGGCATGACAGTGGTTCTGGTCGAGCAGAATTTCCGCTTCGCCAGCCGCATCGCGGATCGTTTCTACCTGATGGATCATGGCCAGATGGTCAGCAATTTTCCGGTGGGCGAGCTTTCCGGCCGCATGGGCGAACTCAATAAAGTGCTGGGGGTTTAACGATGACGATGCTCTTCGGCGTTCCGCTTCAGGCCCTGCTCGGGCAATTGCTGATCGGCCTCATCAACGGGTCGTTTTATGCGCTCCTGTCGCTCGGCCTTGCCGTCATTTTCGGCCTGCTGCGCGTCATCAATTTCGCCCATGGTGCCCAATATATGCTTGGCGCTTTCGTCGCCTTTCTCGGCCTGCAATATTTCGGCATCAGCTTCTGGTGGGCACTGTTGGTGACGCCGCTTGTCGTTGCACTTTTCGGCGCGATCATCGAGCGCCTGCTACTGTCGCGGCTTTACGATCTCGATCCTCTGTATGGGCTGCTCTTCACCTTCGGCCTGGCGCTGGTGGTGGAAGGCACGTTCCGCTGGCTGTATGGTGCGGCGGGTCAACCTTATTCGGTTCCGCGCGAGCTTGCCGGCGGCACCAATCTCGGCTTCATGTTCCTGCCGAACTACCGCGCTTTCGTCGTCGTCATCTCGCTTGTCGCCTGCATCGCCACCTGGGCGTTGATCGAAAAGACGCGGCTCGGCTCCTATCTGCGGGCGGCGACGGAAAATCCGACACTGGTGCAGGCCTTCGGTATCAACGTGCCTGTGCTCCTGACGCTGACCTACGCGCTGGGTGCGGGCCTTGCCGGCTTCACCGGCGTGCTGGCCGCGCCGATCTATCAGGTCTCACCGCTGATGGGCACCAACCTCATCATCGTCGTCTTCGCCGTCGTCGTGGTCGGCGGCATGGGGTCGATCATGGGCGCCATCGTCACCGGCTACATGCTGGGTATCGCTGAAGGCCTGACCAAGGTGTTCTACCCGGAAGCGTCCAACATCGTCATCTTCGTCATCATGGCCTTTGTGCTGCTCATCCGCCCCGCCGGACTTTTCGGAAAGGACGCCTGATATGTCCAAAGCCACTCACAACCCGACAGCCGGCGCGATGCCGCAGGCCGAGGTTTCCGCAACCGCTGGAACCATCAAGACCGTGCTGATACTGGCAGGACTGGCCGTGCTGATCGCTGCACCGATGTTCGTTTATCCGATCTTTCTGATGAAGCTGCTTTGCTTCGCGCTGTTTGCCTGCGCCTTCAATCTGCTGATCGGTTACACCGGGCTGCTTTCCTTCGGCCATGCGGCATTTTTCGGCGGCGCTGCCTATTTCACCGCCTATTCGGTGAAGGAATGGGGCGTCACGCCCGAGATCGGCCTCCTCATCGGCATGGCGGGTGCCGCCCTTCTTGGCCTCGTCATCGGCTTTTTCGCCATTCGCCGGCAGGGCATCTATTTCGCCATGATCACGCTTGCCTTGTCGCAGATGTTTTATTTCTTCTGCCTTCAAGCACCCTTCACCCATGGTGAGGACGGGTTGCAGGGCGTGCCCCGTGGACACCTCTTCGGCCTTCTCGATCTCAACGCGCCGCTGAACATTTACTACACGGTGCTTGCCGCCTTCGTGCTGGCACTTCTCGTCATCTGGCGTTTCGTCAACTCGCCGTTCGGCATGATCCTGAAATCCATCCGCGAAAACGAGCAGCGCGCCATTTCTCTTGGATACAGCGTGCAGCGTTACAAGCTTGGTGCTTTCGTCATGTCGGCGGCGCTTGCCGGTCTTGCGGGCGGCCTGAAGGCGCTGGTGTTCCAGTTCGCAACCTTGACCGATGTGGCCTGGCAGATGTCGGGCGAGGTTATCCTGATGACCCTGCTCGGCGGTATTGGCACCATGATCGGCCCGATCTTCGGTGCGGGGCTTGTCGTCGCACTGCAGAACTATCTCGCGACATCCGATTTCCCGGTCACCATCATCACCGGCCTCGTTTTCATGGCCTGCGTTCTGGTGTTCCGGCGCGGCCTGATCGGTGAATTTTACGCTTCGCGGCTCGGGCGAAGACTGGGTTTTCAGCACCGAGGATAAGAATTTTTTGAAACAGGGGGAAGGCTCCTCCGCGTCCGGGGCGACGCGGCAAGGGCGCCCCATGGAGAATAGCATGGCGGAATTTGACTATATCGTCATCGGAGCGGGAAGTGCGGGATGCGTTCTCGCCAACCGCCTCTCGAAAGACCCGAACAATCGCGTCCTGCTGCTGGAAGCGGGTGGCAACGATAATTATCACTGGATCCATATTCCGGTCGGTTACCTCTATTGCATCAACAATCCGCGCACCGACTGGTGTTTCAAGACGGCGGAAGAACCTGGGCTTAACGGAAGGTCGTTGATCTATCCTCGCGGCAAGGTTCTCGGCGGCTGCTCCTCCATCAACGGCATGATCTATATGCGTGGTCAGGCCCGCGACTACGATGTCTGGCGTCAACTCGGCTGCGAGGGCTGGGGATGGGATGATATCCTGCCCTATTTCATGAAGTCGGAGGATTTTTATCGCGGCAAGGGCGACATGCATTCCACCGGCGGCGAATGGCGGGTGGAGAAGGCGCGCGTGCGCTGGGATGTGCTTGATGCCTTTCAGCAGGCGGCGGGTGAGGCCGGCATTCCTGCGACCGAAGATTTCAACCGGGGCGACAATGAAGGGGCCGGTTATTTCGATGTGAACCAGCGGTCGGGCTGGCGCTGGAACACGGCCAAGGCCTTTTTGAAACCGGCGCTTGGCCGCCGGAATTTGACAGTCATGACCAAGGCCCATGTCAAGCGTCTCATTGTCGAAGAGGGCTTGGTCACCGGCGTCGAGTTTCACCACGACGGCGTCTTGAAAAAGATGCGTGCACGGCGCGAAACGGTGCTTTCGGCAGGTGCAGTCGGTTCACCACACATTCTGGAGCTTTCCGGCGTTGGCCGCGGCGACGTGTTGCAGGCCGCCGGTATCGACACAGTGACGGAAGTTCAAGGTGTGGGCGAGAACCTGCAGGATCATCTGCAATTGCGCATGGTCTATAAGGTTTCAGGCGTCCTGACGCTGAATGAGAGGGCCTCGACCCTGTTCGGAAAGGCAAGGATCGGCCTCGAATATGCTTTGACCCGCTCCGGGCCGATGTCGATGGCGCCGAGCCAGCTTGGTGTCTTCACCCGTTCCTCTCCGGAAAAGGAGACGGCGGATCTGGAATATCATGTCCAGCCGGTGTCACTCGACAAGTTTGGTGATCCGGTTCACACTTTTCCGGCCATTACGGCAAGTGTCTGCAATCTGCGGCCCGAAAGCCGAGGCTCAGTGCATGTGAAAGGACCGGATTTCGCCATGCAGCCGGAAATCCGACCGAATTATCTATCGACGGAAGGCGACCGCCGGGTAGCCATCGATTCCATGCGGCTGACGCGCCGCATCGTCAACCAGCCCGCCTTTTCGCGGTTCAAACCGCAGGAATACCGGCCCGGCCCTTCTTTTGAGAATGACGACGATCTGGCCCGCGCTGCGGGCGATATCGGCACGACCATATTCCACCCCGTCGGCACCCTGCGCATGGGCTCCGATGCCGAAAGCGTTGTCGATACGCGGCTGAAATTCCGCAAGCTTGCACGGCTGCGTGTGGCGGACGCCTCCATCATGCCGAGGATCACGTCCGGAAATACCAATTCGCCAACGATCATGATTGCCGAAAAGGCTGCCGACATGATCCTTGCGGATAATCGCTAAGAGGAGCGTTCCCATGAAGACCGTCGCTTTTATCGGACTTGGCCATATGGGCCTGCCGATGGCCGCCAATCTCGTCAAGGCCGGTTATGCCGTCAGGGGTTTCGACCTTTCCGAGGCATGCCGCGCGGCGGCGAGGGAGGCCGGAATTCCCGTCGCTTTGGATTCTGCCGAAGCCATTGATGCGGCAGAAGTGATCGTAACCATGCTGCCGAAGGGGGAACATGTTGTTTCGGTATATGGCGATCTGGTGCAGAAAATAGCTGCCGGAACGCTTCTCATCGATTGCTCGACGGTGGATATGGACAGCGCCCTGAAGGCACACGAGCTTGCCGCTTCCGCCGGTTGCCCCTCCGTCGACGCGCCTGTATCTGGCGGTACGGGCGGTGCCAGTGCCGGCACCTTGACCTTCATGTGTGGCGGCGAGGCCGAGGCTTTCTCGGCGGCCAAGCCGGTGCTGGAAGCCATGGGCAAGAAGATCGTCCATTGCGGCAAGGGCGGCAACGGCCAGGCGGCCAAGATCTGTAACAACATGATCCTCGGCATTTCCATGATTGCGGTTTCCGAGGCCTTCGTGCTGGGCGAAAAACTCGGCCTTTCGCATCAGGCGCTGTTCGATGTCGCCTCCACCTCATCGGGTCAATGCTGGTCGCTCACCACCTATTGCCCGGTGCCGGGACCAGTGCCGACATCACCGGCGAACAATGATTATCAACCGGGTTTCGCTGCGGCGCTGATGCTGAAGGATTTGTTACTCTCGCAGGCGGCCGCGAGTGGAGCCGGCGTTGCCACTCCACTCGGCGCCGCAGCATCGACGCTTTATGAGAACTTCGTGGGTGAGGGCGGTGGCGCGCGTGATTTCTCCGCAATCGTCGAAATGCTACGCGGAGGCGAGGCATGATGGACGCCACGCCGTCGGATATTCTGTGGGTACCGCCAATGGAAAGGCTGGAGCACTCGGCGCTTTTTGCCTTTGCCACAAGGACCGCATCGCTGCATGGGCTTTCGGCTGACGATTATTCCGGCCTGCTGCGCTGGTCCATTGAGGCACCGGATGCCTTTTACAATGCCCTGTGGGACGAGCTGGGGATCATCGGCACGCGCGGCGAAAGGGCCTTCAAGCCTGGCGCGACCATGCGGGAAGCCGAGTTTTATCCCGGCGCGAGGCTCAATTATGCCGAAAACCTGCTGCGCGATGCCGATGAACGGTTGGCGATCATCGCCCATCGAGATGATGGCACGCGGCGTGAAATCAGCCGCAGGCAGCTTTATGCGGATGTCTCCCGCATGGTGCAGGCGCTTGTCCACGCAGGCGTGCAGGAAGGCGATCGTATCGGCGCTATCGTCACCCACGATATCGAGGCGATCGTCGGTTATCTGGCAACGAGCGCCATCGGAGCCATCTGGTCGTCCTGTTCACCGGATTTCGGCCCGGCGGGGGCGTCCGACCGGCTCTCGCAGATCGATCCGAAAATCCTCATCGCCGTGCCGGAATACGGTTATGCCGGCAAGCGGATTGATGTCGCACCGACCATCCGCGCGGTGGTGGAAAGCGCTGCCCCTAAAAAGATCGTGCTGATTGGTGACGTTGTTCCCGCCAGCCTTTCCGATCTCGGCTGCGTGACGTTGCATGATTTCGTTTCGCCCTTTGAGCCGGGTGAAATCGCGTTCAACCGGCTGCCGGTCAAGGCGCCGCTGGCGATCCTTTATTCCTCCGGCACCACCGGCAAGCCGAAATGCATCACCCATTCCGGCGGTGGCCTGCTTCTTCAGCATATGAAGGAGCAGAAGCTGCAATGCGATATCAGGCAAGGCGAACGTTTCTTCTATTTCACCACCTGCGGCTGGATGATGTGGAACTGGCAGGTGTCCGGCCTGGCGCTTGGCGCCACCCTCGTCACCTATGACGGCAACCCGGGTTATCCGTCGCCCGCACGGCTGATCGATCTCATTGACGCCGAACGGATCTCGACCTTCGGAACATCGGCCAAATTTATCGACGCATGCCTGAAGGCAGGGTTGAAACCGCGCGAAACCCATGACCTTTCATCCCTTCGGACAATCCTTTCCACCGGCTCGCCGCTCATCCCGCAATCCTTCGATTATATCTATCGCGACTGGAAGGCCGATCTGCATCTCGCCTCCATTTCCGGCGGCACGGATATATGCGCCTGTTTCCTTGGCGGCAATCCGCTGCAACCTGTTCACCGTGGGGAGCTGCAGGGCGCGATGCTCGGTATGGATGTCGACACCCTGGACGATGAAGGCCATCCCGTTCGCGGCGTGGCTGGTGAGCTCGTCTGCCGCAATGCCCATCTTTCCATGCCCGTCAAATTCTGGGGCGATGAGGACGGTTCTCGTTATCAGGCTGCCTATTTCGATCGCTTCCCAGGCATCTGGGCGCATGGCGATTTTGCCGAAATACGTGCCACCGGCGGATATGTCATCCACGGGCGCTCGGATACGACGCTCAATCCCGGTGGGGTTCGCATCGGTACGGCGGAAATATACCGTCAGGTGGAAGCAGTGCCGGAGGTCGAGGAAGCGATTGCCGTGGGTCAGGACATTGACGGTGACCAGCGGGTTATCCTCTTCGTGCGCCTTAAAGAGGGTGCAGCGCTGACGGAGGACCTCGAAAAGACCATCCGTACCCGCATCCGCTCGGGTGCTACGCCACGGCATGTTCCGGCAAGGATCATTGCCGTCACGGCCATTCCCCGTACCCGCTCGGGCAAGATTTCCGAAATCGCAGTTCGCGACACCATTCATGGCAGGCCGGTGAAAAACACCGACGCGCTCGCCAATCCCGAAGCGCTCGAGCTTTTCCGCAACCTGCCGCAACTGAAGGATTAGGATGATGGAGGATCAACCGAAAACCGTTCTGGTCACCGGCTCCACCAGCGGCATTGGCCTTGCTATCGCCAAACGTTTTGCCGAGGCGGGATTTCTCGTCGCCGTCCACGGCATAGAAACGGTGGAGGCGGCGACGCAGGCACTGGAGGCGGTTGCAAAGGTGGCGCGGCACCGGCCGGTCTATTTTTCTGCCAACCTCGCCAATTATGACGAGAGTGCACATCTGCCGGAAACCGTCATTGCCGAATTCGGTCACATCGACGTGCTCGTCAACAATGCCGGCATCCAGAAGGTCGCGCCGATCGACGAATTCGATTTCGCCGATTTCTCCCATATTGTCGCGATCTCCCTCGACAGTGCTTTTCATACGATCCGTGCAGCCCTGCCGGGCATGAAGGAAAGGGGTTGGGGGCGCATCGTCAATATTGCTTCCGCACATGGGTTGCGCGCCTCACCCTTCAAGGGTCCCTATGTGGCGACGAAACATGCCGTGGTGGGCCTGACGAAAAGCGTGGCGCTGGAAGTGGCCGAACTTGGCATTACCTGCAACGCCATCTGCCCCGGTTACGTCTGGACGCCGCTCGTCGCGGCGCAGGTTGCCGATCAGGCCCGCCTGCATGGCATGGGTGAGGATGAGGTGGTGAAGAAGGTGATGCTTGCGCCGCAGCCGACGCGACGTTTCGTGCAGCCGGAGGAAGTGGCGGAGATGGCGCTTTACCTCACGGGCGATATGGCGCGCTCCATCACCGGCACCACCATTTCCATCGACGGCGGCTGGACCGCTAAATAATTTTCGCGCATCCGGCTCAAGCGAACGATCTGCCATCCTTCCGGTATTGTGAGGCGATTTCAATACTGTATAGTTTTGCGTGCGGCGGGGTCAGCGCCGTGTTCACGGAACAGCGGTATTATGAACACAGGGTTTTCGGAAGCTCCGCTAGCGCGCTCGCGTTTCGATACACGCCATGTGCCGAAGCGCGACGCCATGGCGCTGTGGCGCGATTCGATCAACGTGCTTTTTGATGCCCGCCTGCGCAGATCGCAGGATGACGGTTTTTTTGCCAGTGTCGATGCCGCCTTCATCGGCAATGTCGCGCTTGGCCGCACCCAGTCCTCGGCGCAGGATTTCGACCGCTCGCGCTACAAGATTGCCCGGGACGGGATGGACGGCTTTCTCCTGCAATTTTACGCCAGCGGCCAAAGCATGTCGCGGCGCGGAGCGGGCGAGACTGCCGGCCCGGGCGATCTCTACATCATTGACATGGCGCAGCCGCTGGCCACAGCCACAACCGATCACGATCATCTGAGCCTTGTCGTGCCGCGCCGGCTGCTGGAAGGCAGGCTCATCGGTTCCGGCAATAATCACGAGCGCGTGCTGCCAGCCGGTTTGCCCCTGGTATCTCTGCTGCGGGAAACGATGACCAGCGTTTACCGCCACTTTGACGTCATGAACGCCAATGACGGCGCGGCCACGGTCTCGCCATTGCTGGAGCTTGCCGCGGCTGCCATCAATAATCATGTCCGGGAAGACAATGCGCAGGGTGTTCAGCGGGCGCTGCGAGCATCCATCAGGCGCTATATCGACAATCACCTGCTCGATCCGGCCTTGTCGGTGGAAAAGGTCATGGGCGAGTTCGGCGTATCGCGACGCACCGTCTACCGGCTTTTCGAACCGCTGGGCGGGTTTTCGGCCTGTATCACCCATAGGCGCCTCGAACGGGCAATGGATTTCCTGCGGGCGCCGCAGTCGGCCCATATGACGATAGCTGAGGTGGCGGCGTCCTATGGCTTCACCAACCCGGAAAATTTCAGCCGCGTTTTCAAGAAGACCTTCGGCCTGTCGCCGCGTCAGATGCGGCATTTCGCATCCGAAAACCGCGATACCATACCGGATATTATCAAACCGGATAGCGCAGAGTGGACACGCTGGATCGTGCAGCTCGGTCGCTGACGCGATTGTTTCGAAGCCGATCTGACACTGTATGACGGAATGTTGGCACAATCCGACCATTCGTTCCGCTTGTACCTCCGCAGGGATGCGCTTGCGCGGCGGGCGTGCCACAGTACGGACGTTGTTTTTAATAGATATTTCGCCTGACAATCATGATGATACGAATTCTCAATTTTCTGGAGATGCTGCCCGTATGGCGGGTGCGTCGCCGCGACACGACGAGATACCTCGAAGCCGCCGGCGACCAATGCGATTTTGAAACGGCGGGACCACCGCTGTGGCTGTCGATTTCTGAAAACCCGCCGGAAATCCAGTGCGAAACCGAAGACGTCAATCGCCGGCCACCATTCTCGTGGCTGGGGATTGGGCAAAGTTTCAGTGCGGTCGATGAGTTCGACGGTGCCGGTTGCGATAGACTTGCGGTCGCAGAGTACGGCTAAGCTGATTTTGCTGTCTGGAACAAACTGTGTCCCTGTGAATTAAATCACCAGGGTTACAGGGAGTGAGAGACATGGCCAGAGAAAATACCAGCTATCTTGGCGGTCGGCATGATCCGAAAAATGAAACCGCAACGCGGGCGCGGCAAGGGGTAAAAGGACGTCCGGTTCTTGTCATCCTGGTTGTCAGTCTGCTTCTCGCGCTGGTGGTCTGGACGGTCGTCGAATATGCGGTTTTCGAACCCGACGAGAACCGGCCGCAAAACGCTCAGACGGATACTGCGCCGGCGCCACAAAACCCATAACCATCATGCCGTGAAATTTTTCACGGTGAATGTTGAGTTTGTATGGAACCAGATTGCCCCCAATTCCATTTCACGCAAAGTGACAGGAATCGGGGGTTTCATTCATGGCAGTCACCGTTACTGCGGTTATTCTATCGCTGATCGGCCTTGCGCTGTTCGGTTTTGGCTCTCAGCTCGTCATGTTGGGCGGGAGCTTCTATTACGTCCTTTCCGGTATGGCCTTCCTGTTGACAGCCATTCTGCTGTTCAAGCGTAACCGGGCAGCTCTCCACGTCTATGCCGTCTTCATTGTCGCGACACTCGCCTGGGCCCTCTGGGAAGTGGGTTTCGACTGGTGGCAACTTGGGCCGCGGGGTGGCTTCGTCATTCTTATCGGCCTGTGGTTGTTGGTGCCCTGGGTCAGGAAGCCTCTCGGTTTTTCAAGCCCGACAGGGCTGAATTACGGCCCGAACGCCTGGCCACTCGCGCTCTCCGTTCTCGCCTCCATTGTGGTGGCGGGATATTCGATGGCGCAGGATCCGCATGACCAGGCAGGGTCCTTGTCTGAGGAGAAGGTGGCGTCCGCTCCGATCTATGGCGGCGACGTGCCGGATGGCGATTGGCATCAATACGGCCGCACGCCTTATGGCCAGCGCTATTCGCCGCTGACGCAGGTCAATGTCGATAATGTTTCGCAGCTGAAGGAAGCGTGGCGGTACCAGACCGGCGACGTGAAGCTACCGGATGATGTGGGTGAAACCACCTATCAGGTAACGCCGCTCAAGATCGGCAATACGCTTTATATCTGCACGCCGCACAATTGGGCGATCGCCATCGATGCCGCCACCGGCAAGGAAAAATGGAAATACGACCCCAATGTCGGTCTTAACCCGGACCGCCAGCACCAGACGTGCCGCGGTGTTTCCTATTATGCCGAACCCAATGCCGCACAGGGCACCGCCTGCGCCCAGCGCGTTTACCTGCCGACCTCGGATGCGCGGCTGATTGCGCTTGATGCAGCGACCGGTCAGATCTGCACATCCTTTGCGGATCAGGGCGTGCTGCATCTGGAACAGGGCATGAAATACAATCCTGCCGGTTATTATTATTCGACCTCGCCGCCCGTGATCGCGGCGGGCAAGATCATCATCGGCGGTGCGGTGAACGATAACTACTCCACGCAGGAACAGTCCGGCGTCATCCGTGCGTTCGATGTGAACAGCGGCGCACTCATCTGGAACTGGGATTCCGGCAATCCGGAAAAGACCGAGCCAATTGCCGCAGGCGAAACCTACACTACCAACTCGCCGAACAGCTGGTCCGTGTTGAGCTACGACGAGGGGCTTGGCCTCGTTTACGTACCCCTCGGCAATCAGGTGCCGGACCAGCTTGGTATGGGTCGCAGCGAGAATGTGGAGAAATATTCCTCCTCCATCGTGGCGCTCGATATCAATACCGGCAAGGATCGCTGGGTGCGCCAGACGGTTCATCACGACCTCTGGGATATGGATGTGCCGGCCCAGCCGGTGCTGCTCGACATCACCAAGAACGGTCAAAGCGTTCCCGCACTCGTCGGCCCTACAAAGCAGGGCGATATCTACGTTCTGGACCGGCGCACGGGTGAGCCGCTTCTGCCGATTACGGAAGAACCGGCACCGGGCGGTACAATCCCTGAGGACTTCAGCTCCCCGACTCAGCCAACGACGGCGCTGTCGTTCAAGCCGGAGCCGCTGAAGGAAAAGGACATGTGGGGCGTCTCCATGTTCGATCAGCTCGCCTGCCGCATCCGCTTCCATCAGCTGAACTATCAGGGCCGCTATACGCCGCCCTCGCTGAACGGCTCCATCATCTATCCCGGCAATTTTGGCACGTTCAACTGGGGCAGCGTCGCGGTCGATCCCGAACGTCAGGTCATGTTCGGCATGCCGACATACCTTGCCTTTACCTCGCAGCTCGTGCCGCGCGCCGACATCCCGCCGAAGGGCCAGGACGAGAAGGGCAGTGAGCAGGGGCTGAACCGCAATGACGGTGCGCCCTATGGCGTCTTCATGGGACCGTTCCTCGGTCCGCTGAAAATCCCCTGCCAGGCACCGCCGTGGGGTTATGTCGCGGGTGCCGACCTGCGCACCGGCGATATCGCCTACAAGCACAAGAACGGCACGGTCCATGACATGACGCCGCTGCCGTTGCCCTTCAAGGTGGGCGTACCGGGCATTGGCGGGCCGATGATTACCAAGGGTGGCGTGGCCTTCCTCGGTGCTGCCGTCGACAACTATCTGCGCGCCTACAACCTCACCACCGGCAAACAGCTTTGGGAAGCACGTCTGCCGGCTGGCGGGCAGGCAACGCCCATGACCTATGCGCTGGATGGCGGCAAGCAATATGTTGTGATGGTCGCGGGTGGTCACGGCTCTGTCGGAACCAAGCCGGGCGACTATGTGATCGCCTATACCCTGCCGTAAAACGAGGCGGATTCAATCAAACAAAAAAAACCGGAATGGATGACCATTCCGGTTTTTGCTTGTGCAGTTGGAAAAGGCGATCAGGCCGCCTTTTTCTGTGCTGCGGCATTGATCGATGTCTTGGCAAGCGCGCTCAGCGCATCGTCCGTCTTGGACTCTTCCTTCAGCGTCGCATCCAGCAGGGTAACGGCATTGGCATGACCAAGCTTTTCGGCCCATGCCTTCAGGGTGCCATAACGGGCGATTTCGTAATGTTCGACCGCCTGAGCCGAGGAAATGAGACCGGCATCGAGAGCTGCGGTGCCCTTGAAATCGTCCATAATCTCTTCGCCCTCGGCAATGATGCCCTGGATGGCCTCGCAGGTCTTACCCTGCGCCCGCTTGCCGATGATCTCGAACACTTCCTGCAGGCGTTCGATCTGGCCCTGCGTTTCTTCCTTGTGCTTTTCGAAGGCCTGTTTCAGCTTCGGGTCTGTCGCTGCCCGCGCCATTTTCGGCAGAGCTTTCAGGATCTGCCTTTCGGCGTAATAGATATCCTTCAGCGTATCGTAAAACAGGTCGTCGAGTTTTTTCTCGGCCATTGGTTCTTCTCCCATGGTGTGAAAGTACGTGATGTACGCCATTGCGCACGGGAGACAAACCTTTCGGAGCCCCTATGGTTCCGGCTCTGTTGCGCGCAACGTTTTATATTCCAGCAGACGCTCCGCCGCATATAGGATGACAAGCGGCATCAGTCGAAACGGAAGAGATCGGCGTCGGGGTCCTTGCCACCATTAACGGCAGCGGCGACTATCTCGGCGGCGATCTGGCTGAAGGTGATGCCGTTGCCGCCAAAGCCCATGACGGCATAAACGTTCTTCATGCCGGGAACCGCGCCGATCAGCGGCAGGCCCGTGGTGGTCGTGCCGAAGCCGGCCGCCCAGCGATATTCGGGTTCGCCGATGTCGACGCCAAGAAGCTTTTCGATCTTGCGTTTGATTGCATCCGCCTTGGAGGCAAGCTTGCTCTCAGACAGGTAGGATGTGGAGTTCTCTTCATCCTCACCACCGGCAATAAGGCGCCCGTCCCGGTCGGTGCGCAGGTAGAGATAGGGATCTGAAGCCTCCCAGAGGATGTGGCTATTCAGCCAGTCCGGCAGATCGATACCCTTCGCACTCGCCAGCGCCCAGGTGGAGATGATCTGGTGTTTCGGGCTTTCGAGCGATTTCAGGAATTCGTATCCGGTGCAGAAAACGATATTGCGCGCGGAAATGATTTTGCCCTGTGCTGTGGCGACGACCACCTCGTCACCGAGATTTCGAAGATCGGTGATTTCAAGTTGTGAAACGATCTCAGCGCCGGCGCCCGCTGTGTGGCGCAACAGGCCTGCCGTCAGCTGCGCCGGATTGGCGGAAGCGGAGATATCGCTGAGGATCGCCCCTGTCCGCTCAATCGCATAGTCGTTTTTAAGTTCTGCGGTGTCGAGAAAGCGGGCCTCGATCCCGGCCTCTTCGCGCGCTGCCGCTTCGGCCTTCAATGCACGCAAACCCATCTCGTCTCCGGCAAGATAAAGCGCCTGTTTGCGCGCCATGCTGCAGGAAATGCCAAGCGAAGAAACGATTTCCTCCAGCCGCAGCACGGCGCGCGCGGAGCGCTGCCACGCCCGATCAGCAGCATCCTTGCCGATCATCTTTCTGAGCTCAATAAGGGGTGTGTCGATCTCGTGCTGTATCATCGCAGTGCTGGCGACACTGCTGCCCATCACCGGATCACGCCGGTCGACGATCAGCATGGATTGCCCCGGTCTCTGCAACGCATGGGCGGCAAGCGCGCCGCTGATGCCGGCGCCGACGACGATCGTATCGTAATGGTCGGAACTCGGGGTGTTTCTGGTGCGGAGGCCTATGCGTGGCGTGTCGGCCCAAAGGGGTTTCGATTCCCTGAGGTCGCGTTCCTTCGTCAGTTCCGATGTGGGCATGGAGTTTTCCTGAAAGGTGCAGGGCATTTACGGTGGAAACGCCTGGCGGGTTACGTCTGGAAAATGCGAACAAACAAAGACAGAGAGCGCATCCGGCCATTTTGGATAGGCCGGATGCGCTCTGGTTTTTTTCCGCTTTACGGCCCTTAGGCAGCGCGGCGCTCGTGGTTGCCTTCTTCGACCTCCTCGATGATTTTGGCGACGAAGGCGTCCAGATCATCGGGGCTGCGAGACGTGATGATGCCCTTATCGGTCACAACCTTTTCGTCCTTCCAGTTGGCGCCGGCATTTTTCAGGTCGGTTTTGATCGACCAATAGGAGGTCGCGTCACGACCGCGCAGGGCATCTGCTTCAACCAGAAGCCAAGGGGCATGGCAGATGGCAGCCACGACCTTGCCGGATTTGACGAAATCTCGCACCACGCGCATTGCATCCTCGTCATGACGCAATACGTCCGGATTGATCTGGCCGCCGGGCAGGACGAGTGCATTGAAATCATTGGCGCTGACGTTCTTCGCGGACATATCGACGGCGATGCTATCGCCCCAGTTCTTTTCGTCCCAGCTCTTGATCTCACCATCCTTGATCGAGGCGATCTTGACGTCCGCGCCCTTGGCCTTCAGCTGATCATATGGCACGCGCAGTTCCGAACGCTCATAGCCGTCCGTTGCGAGAATGACGATTTTTGCAGTGTTGATGGCAGTCATGTCTGTTTCCTTCCTGTTTATCTGTTTTCGTCTTTGTCCGAATTCACGGAGGGCAGAAAAAACTCCACATCCTCACGGCGCTCCGGATCGAGCTTTTCGATATTCGTTTGCCAGAAGGTCTCGGCTTCTGCCGGTTCGTCTTCCCATTGGCGCACGAAGGTCTTGTTGTCGTCGATCATGACCTGACGGGTGCCGCCGAGCCGCAGATATTCTTCTGCAAGTTTACGCGTTTCGGTCTTTTCCATGTCGCGGTTCCTTGTGCGTGGAAAGCGGGGACGGAGGGCGCCGGATGGGTAAGAAGCTCGGCTGCCATTTCGTTGGCCACCGGGAGAAAACGGAAAAATCCCGATGTTCTTCAGCGCCATCGTGTCCGTTTGACACGGCGGCCCTCCTGCCAGAACAACGTGAGCTTTCCGGTATGGTTCCGCATTTTTTCAGGCGGATTCTTGCCGAGGACAAATGTATCGCGCGCAATTTTTATCGGAACAAACCGGCGAGTCGTGCTGTTTTACCCCAGATGCAGGGGAGGCAGCATGACAGCCAGACACAGTGACGGCGAGTGCCGCGGCAACGACGAAAACAAGGGTTTCTGGTCGATCGACTTCGGCAATTCACCGATCATCGGCACGGCCATTCATGATGGTCATCTCATTCGCCCGGACATAGCCTCGCTGATGGCTATTTCCGCCGACCAGCGGCTGAGAGAGGAAGACCCTTTTACCGGCGAGATGATCGCGGGGATGACAAACCGCATTGTCGTTCACCATTCGCGTTTCGAAATCGATCTCAACCGGTTCGCCGATCAGGCAGTTTATCTGAAGCCGGAACAATCCTGGGGGCTGGAGGTCTGGAAACAGGAGCCGCCGGAAGAGGCCACCCGGCAATCGCTCGATTTTCATGCCGACTATTACGCAATGCTCGAAGCAGTTCTTTCAACCGTCGAGCGGCGGCATGGTGCTTTTGTCGTGCTGGACATACACAGCTACAATCATCGCCGGCAGGGCGCTACAGCGCCGCAAACGCCCCAGGCGGAAGCGCCTGATATCAATATCGGCACATTTTCCATGGATCGCAGCCGCTGGAGTGACGTCGTCAGTGCGGTGGGCCATCATTTTGCGACAGCCACCATCGGCGGACGCCGCCTTGATGTACGCGAGAACGTCGCCTTTCAGGGCAAGGGTGAGCAGACCCGGTTTATTCACGAGCGTTTTGCGCAGAACGGCTGCGCCATCGCAGTGGAGTTCAAGAAATTCTTCATGGACGAGTGGACCGGTAAGCCGGATAAGCGCGTCGTTTCCGATATTCGCGACGCTATCACCGCACTTCAGCCGGTTCTCGAAGAATGCCTGAGGGCGCGGCGATGAACGTCTCCTCGGCGCGTGGTGAACCGTTACAGGTTATCGAGCTGGTAGACGATGTCGTCGCCTGCCTTGAGGCCGGCAAAGCCGTCCGTCGTGATGTCGGAAAGAACGGCCGGCTGCATATCGACCGGCCGCTGCCGTTTCTTTGCCTGCATCTGACTGGTGGCACGAAGGACCTTGCGGCCCGCGATATCGCCTCTGCGCATGCATCTTATCTGATCGCATCGAGCATTCAGGAGGCTGCACCCCTGATTGCAGCCGTCGGCACGGCCATGCGCGAACGTTTCGGCGCCTTCATGGTTCTCGATATCGGCGAACTGGAACACGACATTCTGCTCGCTGACGATTCACCTTTCCTGCCGCATTATGAGGTTTCCGTCTCGGCAACATCTGAGCCGGAAACGCAAAGTGCACGCCGTGTTTTCATTAAGGCGGTTTGTGATGCCGAAGTGCGTTTCCGCACGCCCCGCATAACCCGGCCCGAACCGGATGCCGATCCGATCCTCAGATTTCAAAATGCCGGGCTTGATTTTCCCTGCATCAGCGTGCGTTTCGCGCCGATCTACCGACAGCCTGAATCCGGCGCCGATTATCCCGGCCTGCGCGAGACGATGATTGCGGATATTTTCGATGCCGGCCTTCAGGCCTTCTCGTCATTCGCTGCCGGTAAAGAAGCACTCAAGGTTACCAGCCATCGCGCTCTCGGCCGCAAGGCCTTCGTTGATGCCGTCAGACGTGCCGATCGTTCAATAGACGACATCGTCTCGTCCTTTGATTTTCTTCTGTCCGTGACGCCGATCAATGCCCGCCGGGCCTTCGAGGAATTTCGCGACGGCAGCTTCCAATATGCGCCGCGCCTGCTTTACCGGCCGCTCGGCGTTGACGTCGAGGAGCAGAAACGCAAGCTCTATTCCGTCGTTTTCGATCATCTGGAAGACCCGGTGCTCTATCATCTCTACCGGGAGAAACAGCAGGAGATCGATCTGCAACTGACCATGCTCGCCAATCTGCATCGCCGTACTTTCACCGATTTCTCCCGCGCCCTTTACGGTGCCGTCGAACCCGCGCTTTTGACGCTGGCGCTCAAGGTGCTTGCCGATTGCCCACGCAAGGATGAGAGCGGCGAAATCGCCATGGTCGATTGTTATGCGGTCGCCAAAAAATCGCGCGAGATGATCGAGACCTATCTGGCGGAGGAGCCGGAATTCAAGGCGCGTGTCGAGATCAGGGATGACCTGCCGCCTGGCCTGATGGTGACGGGCGAGAAGCTCCTGATTTCTCGCCACACCGTCATGGAACAGCGCCGGGTCGAAGCGCTACTGTCGCATGAGATCGGCGTGCATCTCCTCACTTATTTCAACGGTTCGTTTCAGGGCCTCCGGCTCTTCCGCACCGGCCTTTCCGGTTACGAGGGCGTGCAGGAAGGGCTGGCAGTGCTGGCGGAACATCTGGCCGGCGGCATGACGCGCGAGCGCCTGCGGCTGATCGCCGGCCGTGTCGTCGGCTGCGCCGCCATGCTGGACGGCGCGACTTTTGTTGAGACGTTCCGGACTATGACCCGCGATCATGGTTTCGACGAGGCTGGCGCCTTCAACATGGTTTTGCGCATCTATCGTGGCGGCGGTCTTTCCAAGGACGCGATCTATCTGCGTGGGCTTGCGGAGGTGCTGGAGCATCTGCGCAACGGCGGCGCGCTCGATCCGTTCTGGATGGGCAAGATTGCCGCTGCCCATTTCCCGGTGATGCAGGAGCTTGCCTTGCGCGGCCTCTTGCGTCCGCCGGGCGTACGTCCCGCTTTTCTGCTGCCGGCCAAGGCCAATGAGCGGCTGGAAAAGATACGGGCCGGATTATCCATCGCCGAACTGGCGACATTGTAATATTACAGGAGGGGCTTATGCGTATCGCATTTTTCGTCAATTCCATCGAAACTGAGGGGCCTACTTTCGCAACCGGCCTGCTGGCCATAGCGGCGCTCAATCGCGGTCACGAGGTGGTGTATCTGACGCCTGGCGATTTTACCTTGCGCTCGGATGATAGCCTGACCGTACACGCCACCGTTCTACCGAAGGCCAAATACAAGAAAGCCGATGCTTTTCACGCGGCACTTCAGGACAAAGCACTGGAACGGCGTACCATGGATGTAGAGGAAATCGACGCGCTGATGCTGCGCAACGATCCCTCGCTGGATCAGACGACGCGGCCATGGGCGGTGCATGCCGGCATTCTGTTCGGGCGGCTGGCAGAACAGCGCGGCGTTGTGGTTTTGAACGACCCGGAAGGATTGGCGCTGGCGCAGAACAAGCTCTATTTCCAGAGCTTTCCGGAAATCGTACGCCCGACCACGATCATCTCGCGCAATGTCGATGAAATACGCGCATTTGCGGATACCCACCCTAAGGGTGTCATCGTCAAGCCGCTGCAGGGTTCAGGCGGCAAGAACGTCTTCAAGATCGGCTCCAGCAAGGAGGCCAATCTCAACCAGATTTTCGAGGCGGTCAGTCTCGAAGGTTACTTGATCGCACAGGCCTATCTGCCGGCCGCCAAGGATGGCGATATTCGGTTCTTCATGATGAATGGCAAGCCTCTGATGCGTGACGGACAATATGCGGCTTTGCGCCGCGTTCCGGCAAAAGGCGATCTGCGCTCCAACATTCACGCCAAGGGCACTGCCGAGGCCGTGAAGGTGACGGACGAGATTGTGGCGCTTGCCGAAATGATGCGGCCGAAGCTGGTGGAAGACGGTATGTTCCTGGTCGGGCTTGATATTGTCGGCGACAAGATACTGGAGGTGAACGTGTTTTCGCCCGGCGGTCTCTCCAACATTCGCGACCTCACCGATGTCGATTTCAGCGATACGATCATCGAAGCCGTGGAAACCAAGATCGCCATGCAGAGCGCTTCCGGCGGTATGCTCTCCAATCGTCTGCTGGCGACGCTTTGATTTATTCGCGCAGCTCCGTCGACTGCATGTCACGATACCAGGCGACGAGGGCCTTGATGCCCTCCTCAACCGGGGTTTGCGGCACATAGCCCGTCAAGGCCCTCAGAAGATCGGGTGAAGCGAAGGTGCGGGGAACGTCTCCCTGCTGCATCGGTAACATGTTGCGGATTGCCGGCCTGCCGACCGCCTTTTCGACCGTTTCGACAAAGTGCATCAGCTCTACCGGTTGGCCGCCGCCAATATTGACGATGCGGAAGGGTGCGTGGTGCGACAGCGTGTCGGTGACGCCTTCCTCAGTTACCCGGTTTTCCTCGGACGGAATGACCTGGCTCAGCCGGACGATACCTTCAACGAGGTCATCGATATAGGTGAAGTCGCGGCTCATATTGCCTTGGCCGTAAATATCGATCGGCTCGCCGTTCGAGATGGCGTCGACGAATTTGATTGGCGCCATGTCCGGCCGTCCCCACGGTCCGTAAACCGTGAAGAAACGGAAGGCTGTGGTGGGCAATTTGTGAAGATGGGCGTAGCTGTGCGCCATCAATTCCATCGATTTTTTGGTGGCCGCATAAAGCGTCATCGGCTCGTCGGCCTTGTCGCTTTCCGCAAAGGGAATTTTTTCATTGGCGCCGTAGATGGAGGAAGTTGAAGCCAGCATCAGGTGTTTGACACGCAGGTTCTTGGCAAGCTCCAGCATGTTCCACGATCCGATGAGATTGGAATCGATATAGGCGCGTGGATTTTCGAGGCTGTAGCGAACACCCGCCTGCGCGGCGAGGTGAATTATGATTTCCGGTTCGGCAGCCTCTGCCGCGCGCTTCAGCGCATCCGTGTCTTCCAGCATGCCGATTTCCGCCCTGAAACCGTTGGAGCGGGAAAGGATCGCATGGCGTTTTTCTTTCAGGCTGACATCGTAATATTTCGTCATGCCGTCGAAACCGGTTACGAAATGGCCGGCATCGAGCAGCCGTTTGGCAACGTAAAAACCGATGAAGCCCGCGGTGCCGGTAACCAGATAACGCATGATGACTATATCCCAAATCCGTTGGTGCGTTTGCGGCCGAACCGAAGCGCAAAAACCGTTTTAATGAAACTTCGAAGGCGAAACCGCTATTGGCCCTTGTCGGAACTGCTGTCGTGTGGGCGGCCAATGCCGGCATAAACGAAGCCGTGCCCGGTGACCTCGTCCGTGCGGTAGATATTGCGTAGATCCACCAGAACGGGGTTTTTCATGATGGCCTTCAGGCGCGGCAGATCGAGTGCGCGGAACTGGTTCCATTCCGTCACGATCACGACGGCATCGGCGCCTTCGGCAGCCTCGTAGGGGCCGCTTGCATAGTCGATATCCTCGATCACATGGCGGGCATTCACCATTCCCTCCGGATCGTAGCCGACCACCTTGGCGCCGCCGTCCTGGAGGGTCTGGATGATGGCAATCGCCGGGCTGTCGCGCATATCGTCGGTATTGGGCTTGAAGGTCAGGCCAAGGACCGCGATCTTCTTGCCGCGCACGTCGCCGCCCACCGCGTTGATGACCTTGCGGCCCATGGCGCGCTTGCGGTTGTCGTTGATGGCAATGGTGGTCTCGATCAGCCGCACAGGGGCGTCATAGTCCTGTGCGGTCTTGGCAAGCGCCAGCGTATCCTTGGGGAAACAGGAGCCGCCATAACCGGGGCCGGCATGCAGGAACTTCGCGCCGATGCGGCCATCGAGGCCGATGCCGCGCGAAATATCCTGAACATTGGCGCCGACCTTTTCGCACAGATCCGCCATTTCGTTGATGAAGGTGATCTTCATCGCCAGAAAGGCGTTGGCGGCATATTTGATCAGTTCCGAAGTGCGCCTGGTGGTGAAGAGCAAAGGCGACTGGTTGAGATAGAGCGGACGGTAAACCTCCGTCATCACCGGGCGGGCGCGCTCGTCGGAAAGACCGACGACGATGCGGTCCGGTCGCTTGAAATCCTCGATGGCCGCGCCTTCCCGCAGAAATTCCGGGTTGGAAACCACGGCAAAATCGGCCGAAGGGTTTTCTTCGCGGATGATGCGTTCCACCTCGTCCCCCGTGCCGACGGGAACGGTAGACTTGGTGACGATGACGGTGAAGCCGTCAAGCGAATGGGCGATTTCTTTCGCCGCCGCATAGACATAACCGAGATCGGCGTGGCCGTCGCCGCGCCGCGAGGGCGTGCCGACCGCGATGAAGACGACGTCGGCATTGGCAACCGCGGAGGAGAGGTCGGTGGTGAAGCTCAATCGGCCCGCCTTGGCGTTGTTGGCAACGATGACCTCCAGACCCGGTTCGAAGATCGGGATATGGCCGCTTTTCAGCGCTTCGATCTTCTCCGGCATCTTGTCCACGCAGATCACGTCATGGCCGAAATCGGCAAAACACGCACCGGAAACAAGGCCGACATAACCGGCACCGATCATCACTATCCGCATTCTTCTTCCTTTCGGTTCGTGAGGCGATGTTCGCGCAGCAAGCTTCAGGCGAAATCAGCGGGTGCAATCACACCACATTGTTTAGCCGCCTTCACGCTTGCCGCCAAGCGCCACGATCAACACGGGCTAACCTCTTTCCGTGACGGTGATATGATGGCGTCGACGGGACAAATTTGCCGCACCTTGCGGCCATCTGCATCGATGCGGTCGGATCGGGTGTTTTTGCGGCTTTTGCGGCTTGCACTCATAGGTAGCCGGGTCTAGCCATAGGGTGAGGATCAAATCTGCCAGACTGTCTGTCCCTTAAGGGGCGTCCGGGTTGCTTTAAGCGGCCGGGGTGCGCTTTGCGTTGCGGTCGCTGTTCGGGGAAGTTCAAATGCAAAAGGGTTTTCTGCTCGGTCTGTTCGCTTATGCGACCTTTTCCCTGGGCGATGCCACGATCAAGTCGCTTGGATCACAGATCAGCGTTTTCGAGATCGGCTTTTTCAGCATCCTGTTTTCCGGCATCTTCATCTTCTTCAGCAAGCCGCGTGAGGAAAGGTGGCGTGAATTCTGGCGCATGAGCCGTCCGTTTGCGGTGCACGGGCGGGCGATTTCCGGCCTGTTCGCCGGTATTCTCGGTATCTATGCCTTCACCACCATTCCGCTGGCCGAAGCCTATGCGCTGATCTTTCTCTCACCGTTGTTTGTGACAGTGCTGTCGGCTGTCGTATTGAAGGAAGATATAGGGCCATGGCGCTGGGCGGCCGTTCTGGCCGGCATCGTCGGTGTTCTGCTCGTCGTGCGGCCCGGCTTCAAGGCGCTGGAACTCGGGCACGTCGCAGCCATCGGTGTCGCATTCCTGGCGGCGATGACCATCGTGCTGCTCCGCTCGCTTGCGGGCAAGGAGAAGCGCACCTCGATAATGGGCGTGCTTTTGGTCTACGGCCTCACCTTCAACGGCATTGCCTCGATTCCCGAGTTCGTCATGCCCAATCTGCACCAGTTCGCCGCCTTTGCCTTCATCGGCCTCTGCACGGCGACGGGACAGATAACGCTGCTCGTCGCAACACGTATCGCGCCGGCCAGCCAGATTGCACCCTCGCATTATTCTCAGATCCTCTGGGCCGTGGCGATTGGCATGACTTTCTTCCACGAATATCCGGATGCGATCGCGGTGCTTGGGCTGGGTGTCATCGCCGCATCGGGACTTCTGACGATGATCCGCGAAAGGGTCAGGCTCGGCACAGTTCGCTGGAATCCGTTTTTCCGCAATCGGCTTTGAAGTCATCCATCGATCGGAAACAGTGCGTCAACCGAAGCGCGGCTTGTGGGGTGGGTGCAGACGGCCCCATAAGCTTTTCATCGATAGATGAATGGAGAGCCCAAAATGCTCGTGGATGGAAAGTGGACCGCCGAATGGCACCCGGTGCAGGCGACCGACAAGAAGGGTGGTTTCGTTCGCCAGACATCCGGCTTCCGCAACTGGGTAACGTCTGATGGTTCAGCAGGCCCGACGGGAGAGGGCGGTTTCAAGGCCGAGGCTGGGCGCTATCATCTCTATGTCGCGCTGATTTGTCCATGGGCCTCACGCACGCTGATCGGCCGCAAGCTCAAGAAGCTCGAGGATGTCATTTCGGTCTCAATTGTGGAGCCGGCGCTCTCCGACGAGGGTTGGAAATTCGGCGATTATCCAGGTTCGGATCGCGACGGGCTGAACGGCTTCGCTTATATGCACGAAGCCTATACCAGCGCCGATCCGCATTATACCGGCCGTGCCACCGTTCCGGTTCTTTGGGACAAGAAGACGAAAACCATCGTCAACAACGAATCCGCCGACATTCTCCGCATGCTGAATTCCGGTTTCGGCGATCTGGCCGATAACGGCATCGATCTTTATCCGGAAGATCTGCGGGACGCGATTGATGCGCTCAACGACCATATCTATCCCCGCCTCAACAACGGTGTCTACAGAACCGGTTTTGCCACCACCCAGCTTGCCTATGAGGAAGCCTTTGCCGACGTCTTCGCGACACTTCAGGAACTTGAAACTCGCCTGGCATCAGGCGGTCCCTTCCTCTTCGGCGATCGCCTGACGGAAACGGATGTCAGGCTTTTCGTGACGCTGGTGCGTTTCGATGCCGCCTATTACGGCCTCTTCAAGTGCAACCTTCGCCGCATTGCCGACTATCGGGCCCTGCAGGCCTATATGATGCGGGTGCTAAACATTCCGGGCGTGCGTGACACGGTCAATATCGACCACATCAAGCGCGGTTATTATTCGATCAAGGCGCTCAATCCGACCCGGATCGTGCCGGTCGGCCCCGATCTGCCGGGGCTTGACGAGGTTTCCATCGGCGGCACTGTGTGAATATCTAGGCCGGCTTGCCGACCTGATCGAGAAGCCATGCCTGGAAGGCGCGGGCAAGGACATTGTCCTGCCGCCCTTCCGGCAGGGCAACATAATAGCTCTTGTCGGTTTGCAGTGGAATGTCGAAGACGATTTCGAGACGGCCGGAGACGAGTTCCGCCTCGATCAGATATTTCGGCAGAAGGGCAAAGCCAATGCCGCTTATGGCTGCTTCAATGATCATCGAAAACTGGTCGAAACGGCTGCCTCTATAGGCATTCTCCGCCGTTACCCCATTCATCTCCAGCCACTCAGTCCATAGTTTCGGCCGTGTGGTCACGTGCAGCAACGGTTGTCGGTTAAAATCCTCCGGCTCTCTCATTCCCGCGCGCTGAAGCAGAGCGGGGCTGGCGACCGGCACGATCACTTCGTTGCATAAAAAGGTGCAGGTGCCGTGCGCCCAGACCGGCTGGCCGTAATGGATGGCGAGGTCGAAACCTTCCTCATCGAAATCGAAAGGGTGCGAGCGCGAGCCGATGGTGATGGTCATTTCCGGGTTGGCGTCGATGAAGCGGTGCAGACGCGGCATCAGCCAGCGGCTGCCGAAGGTTGGCAGGGTGGCGACGGAAAGTGATGCATGAGATGTTCCGGCCGAGACCGCGCGCACCATCAGCTGTTCGGATTGCTGCAACAGGCGCCGCACGTCTGGCAGGAATTTGCGACCCGCTTCCGACAGGACGACGCGCCGGCGGATGCGTTCGAAAAGCTGCATTCCGGTCTGCGCCTCAAGTTCGCCGATCTGCCGGCTGACCGCACTTTGCGTGAGGTTGAGTTCTTCCGCCGCACGGGTAAAATTCCCATGCCTTGCGGCACACTCGAATGCTTGCAGGGTTACGATATCAGGGACCAGTCTTCTGCGCGGATCCATACCATTCTCGCATCAACTTACCCGCTTTCCTCATTGGAAAAGGGTCATTATGGCCATATATGATTACGGGAAAGAATGGAACGGTGTTTTGCCGGCTTTGACGGAGGCCCCGTTTCACAAAATGATAAACTCGGGGAAAGAACAGCGACGGGAGTTGAAAGCGCCGTATCAAAAACGGCCTTTCCTCCCCTTTGAGCCAAAAAGGATAATTTGACATGGATGCGACCACGAAGCTTGACGTGAAACAGGAAGCCGCGGCCCTGCTAGACAGAATGGGCGTCGCCCGCGATCTTTATACCGGCGGCGATATGGCGTCGTTCAGCCCGGTAACGGGTGAACAGATCGCTAGCCTCAAGACCATTTCGGTCGAGGGTGTCGCAGCCGTGGTCGACAAGGCCGATGCCGCCTTCAAGATTTGGCGCAACGTACCTGCTCCGCGCCGTGGCGAACTGATCCGGCTTCTGGGCGAAGAACTGCGCTCCTTCAAGGCAGATCTCGGTCGGCTCGTCTCGCTGGAAGTGGGCAAGGTCCCGTCCGAAGGTCTCGGCGAAGTGCAGGAGATGATCGATATCTGCGATTTCGCGGTCGGTTTGTCCCGCCAGCTTTACGGCCTCACCATCGCCACCGAACGCCCCGGCCACCGTATGATGGAAACCTGGCATCCGCTCGGCGTTGTCGGCGTTATCTCCGCCTTCAATTTTCCGGTCGCGGTCTGGTCGTGGAACGCGGCGCTCGCGCTAGTCTGCGGCAATTCGGTGGTCTGGAAGCCATCTGAAAAGACCCCGCTGACGGCACTTGCGGTTCAGGGCATCTTCGAACGTGCCGTAGCCCGTTTTGGCGATGCGCCGGAAGGGCTGTCGCAGCTTCTGATCGGCGACCGCGCCGTTGGTGAAGCATTGGTGGACAACCCCAAGGTTCCCCTGGTTTCTGCCACCGGTTCCACCCGCATGGGCCGCGATGTCGGCCCGCGTCTGGCGAAGCGCTTCGCCCGCGCCATTCTGGAACTGGGCGGCAACAATGCCGGCATCGTCTGCCCGTCTGCCGATCTCGACATGGCGCTGCGCGCCATTGCCTTCGGCGCCATGGGCACGGCCGGCCAGCGCTGCACCACGCTTCGCCGTCTCTTCGTGCATGACAGTGTTTACGACCAGCTCGTGCCGCGTCTGAAAAAGGCCTACGCCTCCGTCTCCGTCGGCAATCCGCTCGAAACATCGGCGCTTGTCGGACCGCTGGTGGACAAGGCGGCTTTCGACGGCATGCAGAAGGCGCTCGAAGCGGCCAAGGCGCATGACGGCGTGGTGAATGGCGGCGGGCGAGTGGATACGGGTGCGCCGGATGCCTATTATGTAAAGCCGGCACTTGTCGAAATGCCTGAACAGGCGGGGCCGGTGTTGGAAGAGACCTTCGCGCCGATCCTTTATGTGATGAAGTACAGCGATCTCGATCAGGCGATTGACGCGCATAACGCCGTTGCCGCTGGTCTGTCGTCGTCGATCTTCACCCGTGACATTCAGGAATCGGAACGTTTCCTGTCCTCGGAAGGCTCGGATTGCGGCATCGCCAACGTCAATATCGGAACCTCGGGCGCGGAAATCGGCGGCGCATTCGGTGGTGAAAAGGAAACCGGCGGTGGCCGCGAATCCGGTTCGGATGCATGGAAGGCCTATATGCGCCGCGCCACCAACACCATCAACTACTCCAAGGCGCTGCCTTTGGCGCAGGGCGTTTCCTTCGATATCGAGTAAATCGCTTCGCAAGTTTGCGCGTTCGATAGCGATATTGATCCATCATGCCGGTGCGGCCAGTTCGCACCGGCATTCGTCTGTTAAGCAGGCTTGGTAATGCCTCCTGCGATGATTTGCGGGAAAGAGGCGTCTCTGCGGAATTTTATTCCCGCAATATCGCTGATATTGAATTATCCTCTCTCTATCGTTTTCATCGAAAACCCTAGCATTGCTCCATATCGCAAACCGGCCCCAGGGGGTCGGCGACAAGGAGCTAAAATGCCAGCCATTACCCGTCGTGCCCTCTCCGCCAGTTTTCTTGTTGCCGCTGCATTATCCGTGCTGCCCTTGCAGGCGCAGGCGGCGGAAGAGCTGAAGATCGGTTATCAGAAAACCGGCCTGCCGGTGATCGCGAGGCAACAGGGCGTTATCGAAAAGGCGCTTGAGGCCAAGGGCGTCAAGGTTTCGTGGGTCGAATTCACCGCAGGCCCGCCGCTGGTGGAGGCCTTGAATGTTGGCTCCATCAATGTCGGCTGGACGGGCGATGCGCCGCCAATCTTCGGTCAGGCGGCCGGTTCGGCCATCGTTTACGTTGCGGCTCTTCCCTCAAACGGTAAGGGTGAGGCGATCTTCACCAAGCCCGAGAGCGGTATAAAGTCGGTTGCCGATCTGAAGGGCAAGAAGGTCGGCGTCGGCAAGGGCACAAGCGCCCACAATCTGCTGGTGGCGGCAATTGAGAAGAACGGCCTGAAATTTAGCGATATCGACGTGGTCTATCTCAGCCCTGCTGACGCGGCGGCAGCCTTTGCCAGCGACAAGATCGACGCCTGGGCCGTCTGGGATCCGTTCTATGCAATTGCCGAGACCCGCTATAAGCCCGTCACTCTGGCCCGCACCAGCGAGGTTCTCAACGTGAGCACCTATTTCCTCGCCAACCGCGACTATGCCAAATCCCATGCCGACACCATCAATATCACGCTTGATGCCCTGGGCGAGGCGGCCAAATGGTCCGCCGCCAACCGCGACAAGGTTGCGGCAGCCCTGCATGAGGTGACAGGTGTACCGCTGGAAGCGCAGACGCTGGCTGCGAACCGTTCAGAATTCGGTATTTCGAAAATCGATGACAAGATCATTGCCAGCCAGCAGGAAACTGCCGACCGCTTTTATCGCCTGGGCCTGATCCCTAAGCAGATCAGCATCAAGGATGCCGTCTGGTCAGGCGCCACCAACTGATCCCGGATACGGAGGGTTTCGCGATGAGCATCAGAAGGCGTATCGAGGCTGGAAGCATCACGGGCTGGTTGCTTCCTGCCATCATTCTTGCCGGCTGGGAGCTTGCTGCCCGCGTCGGTCTCATTTCGGCAAACGTCCTGCCGGCTCCCTCTGCCGTCGCGGAAGCCTTCTGGCGGCTTTTGCTTTCAGGGGAACTCATCGCCAATATCGGTGTCAGCTCCGCTCGCGCTCTGGCCGGTTTCGCCGTTGGCGGCGCGATTGGCTTCATCTTCGGGCTGGCCAACGGACTGTCGCGGTTTTCCCGCAGCTTTACCGACACGACGCTGCAGATGATCCGCAACATCCCGCATCTGGCGCTCATTCCGCTCGTCATCCTCTGGTTCGGCATCGACGAGGAGGCAAAGCTTTTCCTCGTGGCACTCGGAGTGTTTTTCCCCATCTACATCAACACGCTGCTCGGCATTCAGGGGGTCGATCCGCAACTGGTGGAGATGGGGCGTACCTATGGCATGTCGCCCTTCACCCTGTTCCGGCGAGTGATCCTGCCCGGCGCGCTGCCGTCCATTTTCACCGGCCTGCGTTATGCGCTCGGCATCATGTGGCTGACGCTTATCGTGGCGGAAACAATTTCCTCCTCTTCCGGCCTCGGCTACATGGCCATGCAGGCGCGCGAGTTCCTGCTGATCGATGTCGTCGTGCTGTCGATCCTTATTTACGCGCTTCTTGGCAAGCTGGCGGACAGTTTCGCCCGCTTCCTCGAAAGCATCTTCCTGCAGTGGCATCCAGCCTTCAAGAAAGTCTGAGGTAACCCATGTCGACCAGCAATGTGACGACGTTGAGACGCCCCGATGCCCCATCATCCTCCCCTTCCGGGGCAGAGACCAAGGTTGAGCAGCGCGGCAAGCAGAACGACAGCAAGGTCGCTTTCAGCTTCCGCAATGTGACCAAGACCTTTGGCGATAAACCGGTTCTGCGCGGCATCGATCTCGATGTGCGGGAAGGCGAGTTTCTGGCTATTATCGGCAAGAGTGGATGCGGCAAGAGCACGCTTCTGCGTATCTTGGCCGGTCTTGATGCGCCCACAAGCGGCACCGTTTCGAAAGACGCATCGAGCCGCACTCGCATGATGTTTCAGGAGCCGCGCCTTCTGCCATGGGAGCGGATCGCAAACAATGTATCCGTGGGCCTGACCGGCATCGCCAAAGGTGAGGCGGCGAACGAGCAGGCGCTTGCCATTCTCGAAGAGGTTGGGCTAAAGGACCGGGCGGGCGAGTGGCCCTATGTCCTGTCTGGAGGCCAGAAACAGCGCGTGGCGCTGGCACGCGCGCTGGTGGCGCATCCGCAAATTCTGGCGCTGGATGAACCCCTCGGGGCGCTCGATGCGCTCACCCGCATCGAAATGCAGCTTCTGCTGGAGCGCATCTGGCGCAAGCAGAAATTCACCGCCGTTCTCGTTACGCACGATGTTTCGGAAGCCGTCGCACTTGCAGACCGCATCGTCGTGATTGATGAGGGGCGCATCGCGCTTGATCTCGATGTGAAACTGCCGCGTCCGCGCCGACACGGCACCCCGGAATTCGCGCGGCTTGAAGAGCAGGTTCTGAACCAGCTTTTCGGTCGTGGTGAAATCGGTGGGTGATGTGATGGACCGGCAGGGTCGAGACCCTGCCGGAACCAGATAATCAGCCGATGCTCATCAGGCTGGCATTGCCGCCGGCAGCCGTTGTGTTGACGCTGACGGAGACTTCTTCCACCAGCCAGTCGAGATTGTAGGGCTGGGTTTCACGGTCAAGCGCTTCCGTCGTGGCGGCCTGAACCAGAACCAGAGGACCGGGCAGGGCGGCGATTTTCTTGTTGATCGCAACGACACGTTCCGCATCGCCCTCGATCAGCGCGCCGGCGAACGGTGCGGATTTTTCCCAGCTGTCAGCCCATGTGATGCGCGAGGTGACGGTTGCCGGCAATCCGTAGATCGACTTTTCCAGCCCCGACGCATTATCGATAACGACCGAGTTGCCGGTGGCAAGCGCTGCCGCAAGCTGGCGATAGAGCCCTTGCTCCGTGGCCGGAATAAGCAGCACCTTGCCGCGCGGATGCAGCGCATAGACGTTGCGTTCGCCGACTGGGCCTGCCAGTTCGGTTTCGAAACCGAGGCCGGATAGGGCTGCGGCCTGTCTTGCGGCTTCGGCTGCAACGCTCTGGCCGTTTTCATCCAGCCAGCGGGCGAGATCGACAGCCGCCTGGTCCTGCTGGCTGGCAACGCGGTCGATCTTCGGCGCGGTTTGTGTGACGCGGCCGAGATAGAGCGGACCGCCCGCCTTGGGGCCGGTGCCGGAGAGGCCTCGCCCGCCAAAGGGCTGGACGCCGACCACGGCGCCGATGATGTTGCGGTTCACATAGAGATTACCGGCCGCGACGCGCGACAGGACATGCTGGATGGTATCGTCAAGACGCGTATGCAGGCCGAAGGTCAGGCCATAGCCGGTGGCGTTGATCTCGTCGATCAGCCGGTCGAGATTGTCGCGCTTGAACCGGATGACGTGCAGCACCGGCCCGAAGACCTCTTTCTTAAGATCGGCGAGCGATTTCATCTCGATGATTGTCGGTGGCACGAAGGTGCCCTTGCCGGTTTCGCCGGCAAGCGAAATCTGCTCGATCCGGTGGCCGAGTGCGCGCATGCTGTCAACGTGTTTTTCGATGATGCCTTTAGCTTCAGCGGTGATCACGGGGCCGACATCGACGGAAAGGCTATCGGTGCGCCCGATGCGCAATTCGTGCAGCGCGCCCTTCAGCATCGTCAGGGTGCGGTCGGCCACATCTTCCTGCAGGCAGAGAATGCGAAGCGCCGAGCAACGCTGGCCGGCACTGTCGAAGGCAGAGGCGATGACGTCGGCGACGACCTGCTCGGCAAGCGCTGAGGAATCGACGATCATGGCGTTCTGGCCGCCGGTCTCGGCAATCAGGGGAACGGGCTGGCCGTTTGCGAGAACCCGGCCTGCGAGTTGACCCTGGATGAGCCGCGCCACTTCAGTGGATCCGGTGAACATCACACCCGCCGTGAGCGCTGAGCCGACTAGTGCCGCACCGGTCTTGCCGTCACCTGGCAGAAGCTGCACGGCGTCCTGCGGAACGCCTGCCTCATGCAGCAGGCGTACCCCCTGCGCGGCGATCAACGGGGTTTCTTCGGCGGGCTTTGCCAGTACCGGATTACCGGCAACCAGTGCTGCCGTTACCTGGCCGATGAAGATGGCAAGCGGGAAGTTCCACGGGCTGATGCAGACGACCGGGCCGAGCGGTGTCTCGTTGGCCTTGAAGGTCTTCCGGGCTTCCGCTGCGTAATAACGCAGGAAGTCAATCGCTTCGCGCACCTCGGCAATGGCGTTCGGCATGGATTTTCCGGCCTCGCGCATGATGAGGCCAAGCAGGGCCGGCATTTCGGCCTGCATCCGGTCGGCAGCGCGCTCCAGGCAGGCGGCGCGCTCCTCGACCGGCGTGGAAGACCAGTTGGAGGCTGCGGCCCGTTGCATTGCCGCCTCGACATCGGCCTCTGTCGGTTCGGTTACATAACCGACGACATCATTGTGGTCGCCGGGATTGAGGACCGGGCGTGTCTTTCCGCCTGCATGCGGTGCTGCGGCTTTCCATTCCGTCGTCGCACCTGCCTTAAGGACGTTGTCCAGCGCGGCAAGTGCCGTTTCATTCGAAAGATCGAGGCCGGCGGAATTTGCCCGTTCGGGGCCGAAGAGACCAGCGGGTGCAGCAATGCGGTCGTGCCGTGCGCCGGGAACGGGGTAAGCCTTGACCACGGTGACCGGATCTTCCAGCAGGGAAGCCACCGGCACGGCGGGATCTGCTATGCGGTTGACGAAGGAGGAGTTCGCGCCGTTTTCCAGCAGACGGCGGACGAGATAGGCAAGCAGCGTCTCGTGGGTGCCAACAGGCGCATAAAAGCGGCAGGGACGATCGAGCTTTTTCTTGCCGACGACTTCGCTGTAAAGCGGTTCGCCCATGCCGTGCAGGCACTGGAACTCGTAATCACCGAGTTTGAAGTCCGGACCAGCGAGATGGTAGATGGTAGCCATGGACTGGGCGTTGTGGGTCGCAAATTGCGGGAACACGACGTCACGCGCGGCAAGCAGCTTGCGGGCGCAGGCGATATAGGAGACATCCGTGTGCACTTTGCGGGTGAAGACCGGGAAGTCTTCCAGCCCGTCCACCTGTGCGCGCTTGATCTCCGCATCCCAGTAGGCGCCCTTGACAAGACGCACCATGATGCGGCGACCGGCACGTTGGGCGAGATCGATGATGTAGTCGAGAACAAAGGGGCAGCGGCGGCCATAGGCCTGCACAACGAAGCCTAGGCCGTTCCAACCGGCAAGATCCTTGTCGAGCGCCAGTTCCTCCAGAAGATCGAGCGACAGTTCCAGCCGGTCGGCTTCCTCGGCGTCAATGTTGAGGCCGATATCGTATTTCTTGCTGAGCAGCATCAGGGATTTCACACGCGGCAGAAGCTCCGCCATTACCCGCTCTGCCTGCACACGGGCATAACGCGGATGCAGGGCCGAAAGCTTGATGGAAATTCCGGGGCCACCATAGATGCCACGCCCGGCGGAGGCCTTGCCAATGGCGTGGATCGCGTTTTCGTAGTCCTTGTAATAACGCTCCGCATCCTTGGCGGTGGTCGCCGCTTCGCCGAGCATGTCGTAGGAATAGTGGAAACCCTGTTCCTCCAGCGGTTTCGAGCGCTTGATCGCTTCCCCAATCGTTTCGCCGGTCACGAATTGCTCGCCCATCATGCGCATCGCCATATCGACGCCGCGGCGAATGACGGGTTCGCCAGCCCTGGCGATCAGCTTGGTCAGCGCCGCCGAAAGGCCGCTGTCATTGACCGTCGAGGTCAGCTTGCCGGTGATGACAAGACCCCAGGTTGCGGCGTTGACGAACAGCGAGCGCCCGCCGCCGATGTGGGACTTCCAGTCGCCGCGGGCGATCTTGTCGCGGATCAGCGCGTCGCGGGTGGCGGTGTCGGGAATGCGCAGCAGTGCTTCGGCAAGGCACATCAGGGCCACGCCCTTATGGCTGGAGAGCGAATATTCCTGCACCAGCCCCTCGACGCCGGTGCCTTTCGTCTTGGCGCGCAACGCCTCGATCAGCTTGGTTGCCGTGGTGCGAATGGCTGCGGCCTGCTCGGGCGTGACGGTCGCAGCATCGATCAGAGGCGCCAGGCACTCTTCCTCTGGGCGGCGGTAAGCGGCGGTAATTGCTTTGCGCAACGGGCTCTGCTCGCGCACGGGCGGTGCAAAATTCTGGAAAATACCGTTCACCGTCTGCTGCGGGTTTACATCGGCTTTGCTTGCACCATCGGCCATTCTGAAAATCCTGAAAAAGCTGTTGAAGACAGACTGTCAGCGGCAGCGTGTCCTCCGCTCGCCGCTTGTCATTCTGTTGCGTACAATATCATTGCTGTAAAAATTGCTATGGTCCTATTTCGAGGATAGAACAGGCCATATGAACTTTTATTATTCAAAATTGGCGTTAAATCACATGGCAAATAGTCATAAAACAGACGATCTGGACCACTTCGATCTCAAGATTCTCGAGGCCCTCAGCGAAGACGGGCGCATGTCGGTGCTGCAACTGTCGAAAAGGGTCGGCCTCTCCAAGACGCCGTGCCAGACGCGGCTCAAGCGGTTGGTGGATGAAGGTTATATTCTGGGCTTCCGTGCGGTGCTCAATCCGCAGAAACTGGGCGTCGACCATATCGCTTTCGCCGAGGTCAAGCTTTCCGACACACGCGAAAAGGCACTTGAGGAATTCAACACGGCGGTGCGCAAGATCAAGGAGGTGGAGGAATGCCACATGATCGCCGGCGCCTTCGATTATCTACTGAAGGTGCGCACCAGCGATATCCGCAAATACCGAAGGGTGCTCGGCGAAAAAATCTCCAGCCTTCCATCGGTTTCCAACACTTCGACATTCGTCGTGATGCAGTCGGTCAAGGAGACCGGTATCTGACAAAGCGGCGAAGAAAAACGGGCAGGCACGAGCCTACCCGTCTAATGCTTTGCGAATTCTGCCAGCTCAGCGCGCTGTGGCTGCGGCGGTAACGGCGCTCATCTGCGCGTCAGGACCGAACTCGTTTTCGTTTTCGATGCCGAGAAGCTCCTGCAGGCGCAATCGCGCGCGGCTGACACGGCTCTTGATCGTGCCAACCGGGCAACCGCAAATCTCGGCTGCTTCTTCGTACGCAAAGCCCGAGGCGCCAATCAGCAATATCGCTTCGCGCTGATCGTCGGGCAATTTTGCAAGTGCCGTACGGAAATCCTGAAGATCGACCGAACCATGCTGTTCTGGCGGTACCGACAGGCGCGAGGTGTAAACCCCGTCGGTATCCTGTACTTCGCGGCCAGACTTGCGAATCTGGCTGTAGAATTCGTTACGCAGGATCGTCACCAGCCATGCGCGCATGTTGGTTCCGGGCTGGAAACTCTCCTGTTTCGCCCAGGCCTTCATGATCGTATCCTGTACGAGGTCGTCAGCGCGATCCCTCGAACGGATGAGTGAGATCGCGAATGCGCGCAGGTTTGGCAGTGCCGCCAGCATTTCCCGTTTGAAATTGTATTCTGTCTGCTCCGGCTCTTTCGCCATCATTCCCCCGAAGCCTTGTCTTTGGCTCTGTTTTCGGCTTCATCGAGTTTCTCGAGAAGATCGAGGAATTTGTCAGGGATGCCTTCTTCCTGAACAGCATCGTAGAGTTCCCTGAGCTTGCGGGAAATCACCGCACGTCCAGAGTGCGGGACCTGAGGGTTGGCCGGATTGTCCGGAGAATCTTGGTCCGATTGAAATATGTTCATAACGTCCGGTATTCCTTTTGTGTCGTGGCAAGAATGCGCGATGAAAAAAATAGTTCCGGCGATCCGGAACTTTTTTTATGATGCGCACGTTGCTATCGTGGGTTTGCGTTGCAGACCGCATGAAAGGGGAGAATTCCATGTCAGTTTCTACACGCATCGCACCGCACCTGCCATATCTGCGCAGGTTCGCGCGTGCCGTTTGCGGCTCTCAATCCACTGGCGATGCCTATGTTGCAGCAACACTTGAAGCTCTGATCGCCGATATCAGCATCTTCCCGCCGACAAGCAACGATCGGGTTTCGCTTTATCAATTGTTCGTATCGATTTTTAGTTCCGTCACGATCAATATAAAGGCCGATGAAAACCTGTCAGGTTGGGAAAAGCGCGCTTCCGCCAACCTCTCTGCGGTACCAGCGCTCGCCCGCCAGGCTTTCCTTCTGACCACGGTCGAAGAGTTCACAGCTTCGGAAGCAGCAGAGGTTCTGAGGGTAACTGAAGCCCAGATCGGCCAGCTGATCGATGAGGCGGCCTCTGAAATCGCCCGCCAGGTTGCCACCGATATCATGATTATTGAGGACGAACCTCTGATCGCCATGGATATCGAGCAGATGGTCACCGATCTCGGCCATCGCGTTACGGGTATTGCCCGCACGCATGCGGAGGCGATCGATCTCTTCAACCGCACGCAGCCGAAGATGATCCTTGCCGACATCCAGCTTGCAGACGGCAGCTCCGGGCTTGATGCCATGAAGGAGATCCTTCAGATGACGTCTCTGCCGGTGATCTTCATTACAGCCTTCCCTGAGCGTCTTTTGACGGGTGAGCGGCCTGAGCCGACATTCCTCGTTACGAAGCCGTTCAACCCGGACATGGTGAAAGCGCTTATCAGCCAGGCGCTGTTTTTCAACGAAAGCTCTCGCGTCGCGGCGTGAAATTTGCCGAAACCGTAGACTGTCCGGGAACAACTACGGTACCCGGACGTTCGCGGTTACGGTCGTGAGGTGATCTCACGGCTTTTTGCAGGGAGATGAATTTGCATCGGCTGGCATGGCATAACGCGGAGAGGAACGAGAGCGAGCTACACGATTCGCTCGTCCTCGCTTTGCTCGATTCGGGCGAGACAGTCATGTTACAAGACTGGAACCGGGAGTATATATTCGTGGCCAATCTGCCGGATGTGTGGCGTCTGCCGACCGATAGCCATCCCACGGATGAAAATGTGTTTGGCACCGATCTTTCAGAGCGGCTTGCCGAACTCAAAAAAGATATGAATGTGGTGGGCAGTCGGGGCATGCTGGAAGTTAATGCCGGCAATGACCGGGTTTTCCAGTTCCAGATCCATTCCACCTTCAACCAGGCGAAGCAGGCGGTGATGAAAACCACTATTCGCGAGGTGACGGCGGAACGGCGGCGCGAGCAGCTTTTGCGCTCGCTGCTGCGCGAGGTCAGCCACCGTTCCAAGAACCTCCTGGCGATCATCCAGAGCCTTGCGGGCCAGACGGCCCGTTTCAGCCTCACCAAGGATGATTTTCTGCGCAAGTTTCGGGGCCGGTTACACGCTCTTGCCCAAAGTCAGGATCTCATCACGGATTCCGACTGGAGAGGTGCTCGCATATTCGAGCTTCTTCGCCAGCAATTCGATCTCTATGTGCCGGAATATCCTAATCTCATTCACATGGAAGGTGAAAACCTGCTGCTCAATCCGAATGGCGCGCTTTATATCGGTCTGGCTTTCCATGAGCTGGTCGTCAATACGGTCAGCCATAGCGGCAATCTCGCCTATCATCCGCCAATCTCGCTGCAATGCCGACAGGAAGGCGATTTTTGTATCGTTGAGTGGATCGAGCCGATCATGCCATCGAAAGAGCCGGCGCAGGCGAGGCGCGGCAGTTTCGGCAGCGTCGTGCTGGAAAAGGTCGTTCCATCCGCATTGGGCGGGAGTGCCGAATATCACCTCACGCCGGAGCGGATCGTCTACCGGCTTAAATTTCCTTCCGGGGACGTCACCGACATTTGAAATTTCGAAATAATGGCCCTCGGTTGGAGACCTGCCTCATAGGCAGCACTTCGGCCGTTTTTGCGAGAACGCAAAAAAAAGCACGGCCCATGAAAGAGCCGTGCTTTTTTATTATGACAGGTTTTCAGGGGTGAAACCTGTTTATTGTCAGCCAAGCGTCAGGCGGGGACGGGGGAATTGCTTGGCCTGCAGTAAAAATGCATCCGCCCTAATTCGGTTCCACTAAAACGTATTTTTTTTGTGGAGGGCGAAATTAGCTGCTTTTCGTCTGCTGGTACGGGGATCCAGCACGCCATTTTTCAAAGCGGGCCTGCCTGATCGGGTCGCTTGGGTATAAAATAGCGCATCGGCGCTTCAAGCGACCATTCGAACCCGGTTTCGCGATACTCCGTCACCACCTGTCCGCCGAATGCGCCTTCCGCATGCCTTTTGATGACCGTGGTACCAAAGCCCTTGCGGCTTGGTTCCGTCGCCGGTGGCCCGCCCGTTTCGGTCCAGACGATATAAATCATCTGACGTCCATCTTTTTCGAGCGGCTTCCAGCTCACCGTGATTTTTCCGAGCGCAACCGACAGGGCGCCGTATTTGATGGAGTTCGTCGTCAGCTCATGCACCACGAGCCCGAAATTTTGCGCCGCTTCCGGAGAAAGCATGAAATCGTCCCCAGACAGCTGGAAGCGTTCCGAAACGGTGCCGAAAACGTCGAGGTGGGTCTCGATCAGCTTACGGATCGGCAAGCCCTGCCATTGAACCTCCGCCAATGCCCGGATCGACATTCCGAGACCGCGCAGGCGGTGGTCCACCTCTTTCTGGAATTCCGGGATGCTTTTGTTTTCCCGCCCCAATTGCCGGATCATCGCCTGAACCAGCGTCAGAATATTCTTGGAGCGGTGAACCAGTTCGTGCAGCAGAAGTTGCAGCCGTTCTTCCGACTGGCTTCTGTCGAAGGAAGCATTGGAGAGCGCGACGGCGACCTGGTTGGCTTCCTTGATCTTGGTATCGACGGGCGCCACGATCTCGCCTTCACCGATGCGTTCAGCCATGAGCGTGAGATCGCGAATGGAACTGCGCAATTGCCGGCCGACCAGATAGGCGCCGCCGATGGCGATGAGCACCAGCATCGTGCTGCCGATCATCATTTGCCGCCACGTGTCGACCAATGCTGCCTGACTTGCGGCAAGTGGCCCCCACATCACGGTTCGCCATTGCCAGCCCGGCAATTGGGCATAGGCATAGAGGTTACCCTTGTCGTCGAAGAAATTGCCGCTGAAGGCCTGCATTTCTGAAAGAATGGCGGGGCTGGCAAATGGCTTGCCCACTTCCACCCCATTCTGCGCACTGGAAACGACAACACGATTGTTACCGTCGATAATGGCGACCGCCCAGTTGCGCGGCAGGTTTTCCGTGGGAATGAGCCGGCTCAGGTCACTTGTATTCTGCGTCAGGATCAGGGCATCTCCGGCGGACCCCAGATTGGGGTCGAGCGGCAAGGTCACGTTGAACACCCACTCCTTGCTCGTCGCGCCGAAAAACATGTCCGAAACGGTGATCCGACGGGATTCGATTGCCTTGGCCAGATTGGCCTCGGCCGGCACCTTGCTGAGAGGCTGGCCAAATGACACCCGGGTATTGAGATACTGTTCGCCTTCCTTGGTAGCCAGAATGGCGTACAGGCCCTCCCGTTTCAGGCTTTCGGCAACACGTCCCTGAAAAGCGGCGAGATTGCCATTCTCGAGTTCCGGGAATTGCGACAGCAGATTGAGGGAGGTGGCGATTTCCTGCAGGCGCCGATCGATGTTGCGGCTGACGACCCTGACATCCTCGATCGTCTCCCGTTGCAGGTCGTCGCGCTTTTCGCTTTCAAGGCGCAGCATCAAGTAGCCGCCGAAAAGGATAAGCGGCAGGGTGATGACGGTTGCCATCACCACCAGATAGGTGCCGATGGAGGCCGTCGGAAAAAAATTCGCACTGCGTCGACGTAAAGCCGAGAACGTGTTTTTCAGTTTTTTGCCGGGTTGAGGCATGCAAAAACTCCGGCAGTTACGGCATTGTTACGTCACGGATAATACCGCGCCATCCTCCTTTAGCAATGCCTGATTTTTTCGTTCGGGAGCCCCAAAATGTCGCAATCGCGTCGATGCGACTGAAAAAATCGGAACCATTTCAATGGTCAGCCCGTTTGCAAAGCGAACCGGTCATGGAGTGGAAAGCGAAATTCGTCACCGCCCGGCCAGTCGAAAACGATGAAAGGAAGGTACGAAAATGGCAAAGAAACTTACGATACTCGTCACCGCCGCCCTGATGGGCACGACGGCTTTCGCGCCGCTTGCCATCGCCCAGGGTACAACCCAGCCAGCACCGGCAAATCCGAGTGCTCAGACTGAACCGGCAACGCCTCCCGCCACCCCGATGGCGCCGGCGGCTCCTCTGGCCAATGATAGCGCGGCCGCGACGACAGGCGGTGCTTACATCACCCAGCAGGGTGAAACCCAGATCAGCGCCAATGATTACATCGGCAAGTCGGTTTATACCGCAGCCGACGAGAGCATCGGTAACGTCACCAACCTCATCATGGAAAAAGACGGCGGTCTCGTCGCAGCCGTGATTGGTGTCGGAGGTTTCCTCGGTATTGGTGCCAAGGATGTCGCGGTGCCTATGGACAAGGTAACGATGACCCGCAACACGCAGGACGGCACCATTCGCCTGACGACGACCGAAACGGCGGAAACGCTGAAGGCTGCTCCGGAATTCAAGACGCTGGAACAGCAGGCCAGCGAAAAGAGCGCGGCAACGCCGGCAGCTCCGGACAGCACCACCACGTCCGCCACCAAGCCCTGATCCCCTTACCTGGGAGGCAGGAGCGGGATCGACCTCAACAGGCGTCCCGCGAGAGACACCGGCCATTGGCCGGTGTCTTTTTGTTTTAAATTGCGTTCGCTCAGTCCCCGGCATTGCGCGAGGAATGCCAGGCCCAGGCGGATTTGATGATATCAGACAGGGAATAACGCGGCTCCCAGCCCAACACCGCCTTTGCCTTGTCGTTATTGGCGACAAGGGTGGTGGAATCGCCATCGCGGCGGTCGGTATATTCTACCGGGAAGGGGCGGCCGGATACGTCCGAAATCGCCGCCAGCAACTCCTTCACAGTCGTGCCGGTGCCGGTGCCAAGGTTGAGTTCAACCGTTTCACCGCCCGCCAGCAGATAGTCCACTGCCCGCACATGGGCGTCGGCAAGATCGAGAATATGGATGTAGTCACGCACGCAGGTGCCGTCGCGGGTGTCATAATCCGTGCCGAACACCTTGAAGCCTTGACGCCGACCGAGTGCCGCCTCGATGGCGAGCGGGATTGCGTGGGTTTCCGGCTTGTGCCATTCGCCGATGCGGCCTTTGAAATCTGCACCTGCGGCGTTGAAATAGCGCAGCATCACTGAGCGCAGCCCCTTATAGGTGCTGTAATCCTTCAGCGCCTGCTCGACTACCCATTTGGTGCGGCCGTAAGGGTTGATCGGCGCCTGGCGGTGCGTCTCGTCAATCGGCACCTGTTCCGGCAAACCGTAGGTGGCGCAGGTGGAGGAGAAAACAAATGCCGTGACCCCGGCATCGATGGCGGCAGACAGCAGGTTGAGCGAACCGATGACGTTGTTGTCGTAGAAGGCCACGGGTTGCTTTACCGATTCGCCGACTTCAATCAGCGCCGCAAAGTGGAGTACGGCCTCCGGCTGGTGCCTGGCGAAAACCTCGTCCAGGCGTGCGCGGTCGCGAATGTCGCCCTGCTCGAAGGGTCCCCAGCGGACGAATTCCTCATGTCCATTGGACAGATTGTCGAAAACGACCGGTTCATATCCCCGCTCAGACAGGAGAAGGCAGGTATGCGAACCGATATAGCCGGCACCGCCGACGACAAGGACTTTCTTCTTCATCAATCGCCTTTCAGAAAAAAAACGGGACGTGCGGGAGACTGTATTTCACTTTGTTCAAATAAGGGCGGCGTGGCACTGAGCACCATCAACCAGTCTATCCATCGCGGGTAACATAAAAAAAACTGCGCATCCATGGTCCGGATGCGCAGCAGCGAATGAGAGTTTGACGAAGAGCCTTAAACGCGCCCAAAGGCGTGCCTATTTCTTTTTCCTGGTGTTGGCTCTGGTTGCCAGAAAGCCGGCAGCCATGGCAACGGCGAGCGTCGCGTAGGGGCGCGCCTGGATCGCCAGCGTCAGCAGCGATTGCAGCGCCAGAGGTGCTGCGGTCAAGGGAGCTGCCGTCAAGGATGCGACGGGTCGTCTTGCAACATAGGCTCTAGGACGTTTGACGATCGCAAGCGCCACCAGCATGATGATACCAAGCAGAAACGCCGTACCGGCTACGACAAGCGCGGCCGGCCCTGCGCCGACATGCCGGGCAAGATAGATGGAACCCGCCACGACAGCAGCTACGAAGGCGATCAGGAAGAATATCCCGGTCAGCACCCAAAGGATTATCGTGGCGCGCAGGCGCCGTGTCACGACGCGTCCTTCACGCTGGGTGTCTCCCAGATAGACCAGCAATGCCTCAAGCATGATGCGGCCTTATCGACGTGTGAGGAGGGCGAGCACGAAACCGACACCAACGGCGATGCCGAGGGACTGCAGCGGGTTCTTCTGGACCTGATCCGTCAGATTGTCGTTCAGCGAGGAAATTTCGTTGCGAACGCTGTCGGCCATCTCGCCGGAAGCGGTCAGTGCGTCGTCGGCCACGCGGGCGGCCTGCGCCTTCAGTTCATGCGAGGCTCCAACGCCCAGCGCCTTAACGCTCTTGGCAAGATTTGCCAGATCTTCGCGAAGTTGGGCAAGCTGTGCTGCCACATCGGCTGCATCGCCGTTTTCGAGGGATTGCTGGATCTTGTCGTTGACGCTGCTACGCACGCTTGCCATGGGTGAAGTCCTTCCTGGAACATCGTTGATGGAAATGGCGTCAGGTCAAAAAGACTGCCGCCGCGGATCAATGCCGACGCTTACGAACTTTCGTTGCGGCAGCCGTAAACCCGATTGTCCGCCATTCAAACGCGCCGATGCCCGCTTGGTTCCGCGGCTTGGCGAGTTTTCTCCCGCGGATTTTGCGGCGGGGGCAATTTTCCGGGAATTCGGTGCCGGACATTTGTTTTCCTGTAACAAGCATCATATAAGGCCCATCATCCAGACGGACCTTGACTTCAATCAATATGTGAAACGCCATGCTTCAGACTCCCTATTACCTCATCGACAAGACAAAACTTCTTCGCAACATGGAGAAGATTGCCTATGTGCGGGAAAAATCCGGCGCCAAGGCGCTTCTGGCGCTGAAGTGCTTTGCAACATGGTCCGTTTTCGATTTCATGTCGCAATATATGGACGGCACCACCTCGTCGTCGCTTTATGAAGTGCGTCTGGGCCGCGAGAAATTCAGTGGCGAAACCCACGCCTATTCCGTCGCTTATGCCGACTACGAAATCGACGAGGTGATTTCGAACGCGGACAAGATCATCTTCAATTCCATCAGCCAGCTTGAGCGCTTTGCAGAAAAGGCCTCCGGTATCACCCGGGGTCTGCGCCTCAATCCGCAGGTCAGCTCTTCGAGCTTCGATCTTGCCGATCCCGCACGTCCCTTCAGCCGTCTCGGCGAATGGGATGTCGCCAAGGTCGACAAGGTCATGGACCGGATTTCCGGCTTCATGATCCACAACAATTGCGAAAACGGCGATTTTTCGTTGTTCGACCGCATGTTGACGCAGATCGAAGAGAAATTCGGATCGCTCCTGTCGCGTGCGGAATGGGTCAGCCTCGGCGGCGGCATCCATTTTACCGGCGACAACTATCCGCTCGACCAGTTCTGCGATCGCCTGGCGGCTTTTTCGGAAAAATACGGCGTTCAGGTCTATCTTGAGCCCGGCGAAGCGTCGATCACCAAGAGCACGACGCTTGAAGTGACGGTTCTCGACACGCTGTTCAATGGCAAGAACCTCGCCATCGTCGACAGCTCCATCGAAGCGCATATGCTCGACCTCCTGATCTATCGCGAAACCGCCAAGGTTTTGCCTAACGAGGGCGAACATCCCTACATGGTCTGCGGTAAATCCTGCCTTGCGGGCGATATTTTCGGCGACTTCCGGTTCGACAAGGAGCTGAAGGTCGGTGATCGTATCTCCTTTGAGGATGCGGCCGGCTACACCATGGTCAAGAAGAACTGGTTCAATGGCGTGAAGATGCCGGCGATTGCCATCAAGGAACTCGACGGCAGCGTGCGTGCCGTTCGCGAATTCGACTTTGCCGATTTCGAGCAAAGCCTGTCTTAAACCCTGTTTTAACATGAAACGAAGCTGATCCCTGCGGGGAAAAGGAGGCATCACCTGAAATGAAGAAGAACGTTCTGATCATCGGCGCCGGTGGCGTAGCACAGGTCGTGGCGCATAAATGCGCCCAGAACAGCGATGTATTGGGAGACATTCATATTGCGTCACGGACTTTGGAAAAGTGCCGCAAGATTGTCGAGTCCGTACGCGAAAAGAAGAGCCTCAAGACAGATGTGAAACTTGAGGCCCATGCGCTTGACGCGATGGATATCGAGGCGACGAAAGCCTTGATTACGAAAACCGGCGTAGAGATCGTCATCAACGTCGGTTCGGCTTTCGTCAACATGTCCGTTCTTCGTGCCTGCATGGACACGGGTGTTGCTTATATGGATACGGCGATCCACGAGGATCCCACCAAGATTTGCGAGGCGCCGCCGTGGTACGGAAACTACGAGTGGAAGCGCGCTGGCGAATGCAAGGAAAAGGGCGTGACTGCACTGCTCGGCGTCGGTTTCGATCCCGGCGTGGTCAATGCCTATGCCCGCCTTGCCAAGGATGAATATTTCGACAAGGTCACTTCGGTCGATATCGTCGATATCAATGCCGGCAGCCATGGCCGCTGGTTCTCCACCAACTTCGATCCGGAAATCAACTTCCGCGAATTCACCGGTGTCGTCTATTCCTGGCAGAATGGCCAGTGGCAGACGAACCAGATGTTCGAGGTCGGCCAGGAATTCGATCTGCCGGTTGTCGGCAAGCAGAAGGCCTATATGACCGGCCATGACGAAGTGCATTCGCTATCCAAAAACATGGATGGCGCCGATGTGCGCTTCTGGATGGGCTTCGGCGATCACTACATCAACGTCTTTACCGTGCTGAAGAACCTCGGTCTTCTCTCCGAAAAGCCGGTCAAGACTGCCGAAGGTCTGGAAGTCGTGCCGTTGAAGGTGGTCAAGGCCGTATTGCCGGATCCGTCTTCGCTTGCACCCGACTATGTCGGCAAGACCTGCATCGGCGATGTCGTCAAGGGCATCAAGGATGGCAAGGAACGCGAAGTCTTCATCTACAACGTGGCCGACCACAAGGAAGCCTACGAAGAAGTTGGATCGCAGGGCATTTCCTACACCGCCGGCGTTCCTCCGGTCGCTGCCGCCATGCTGATTGCCACCGGCGAGTGGGATGTGAAGCAGATGGCCAATGTGGAAGAACTGCCACCGCAGCCTTTCCTGAACCTTCTGAACAAGATTGGCCTTCCAAGCCGTATCAAGGACGAAAACGGCGACCGCGCCCTGACGTTCTGATCCATCAAGACAATAAAAAGCCCCGCAAAAGCGGGGCTTTTTTTGTGATGAAGTTTGCCGGTTACTTGGCATCATCCTCGGCCTTAAGCCGAGGATTTACCGCACGGTACTGACCCGCGCCTCAGCTCTTTGCTGGCTTCGGTCCGCGCTTTTCGAAAGGCCGGTCCTTCTTGCCTTCGAATTTGGGCTTGTCGCCGAAAGTCTTTTTCTTTTTCCAGGGCTTGTCGTCGCCCTTGCGGTCGTCGGCTGCGCCGCCAGCATTATTGGGTTTGTTGAACTTCCGCTGGGCCGTGGCCGGGCGGGTGTCCTCACGAACACTGCCGGTCATTTCCGGCTTGCCTTCCAGAGCCTTCAGACGAATGCCCTTTTCGAGCATCATGTCCTTGCCGATGGCGGAGGTGAAACGATCAACGGCATCGGCCGCCAGTTCCACAAAAGTCTCCGTCTGCTGCATGCGGATGGCGCCGATATCCTGACGGGTGATCTTGCCGAAGCGGCAGAGCATGGGGATGAGCCAGCGGGGTTCGGCGCTCTGCTTGCGGCCCACCGAAAGCGAAAACCAAGCGCTGTCGGAAAAGTCGGAACGTTCACGGCGCGGCGCGTCGTTTTCAGGGGTTTCGAAGCTGTCGCGGCGCGGTTTGCGGGTATTGTCCAACGCGACTTCGGTGATGTCTTCCGGGGCGGAACGTCCGGCATGGTAAAGGCGCACGAAGGCGGCTGCTACTTTTTCCGCGCCATGCTGCTCAAGCAGCTGCTTGACGAAATCACGCTCGTCATCGGCCACGGCCTCGGTGAGAGCCGGATCGGCCAGGAGACGGGCGCCGTCGCGTTCAACGATCTCTTCGACCGAAGGCGGGCGAACCCATGCTGCGCTGACCTTGGCACCTTCCAGAAGGCGTTCGGCCTTGCGGCGCTGGTTGACAGGCACCACGATGGCGCTGACGCCCTTCTGCCCGGCGCGGCCGGTACGGCCGGAACGGTGGAGAAGCGTTTCCGAATTGGTCGGCAGGTCGGCGTGGATAACCAGTTCGAGGCCAGGCAGGTCGATGCCGCGTGCAGCAACGTCAGTCGCCACGCAAACCCGGGCGCGACCGTCACGCATTGCCTGAAGCGCATGCGTGCGTTCGTTCTGGGTCAGTTCGCCTGACAGAGCCACGACGGAAAAGCCGCGATTGTTCAGACGGGCCGTCAGATGGTTCACGGCCGCACGGGTGGAGCAGAAAACGATGGCGTTGCGGGCTTCGTAAAAGCGCAGCGCATTGATGATGGCGTTTTCGCGGTCGGAGCCGGTCACCAGCAAGGCGCGGTATTCGATGTCCACATGCTGCTTCTGTTCTGAGGCGGTGGCGATGCGAACGGCGTTCTTCTGGTAGCTTTCGGCAAGCTTGGCGATGCTGCGCGGAACGGTGGCCGAGAACATCAGCGTGCGGCGGTTATCCGGCGATTCTTCCAGAATGAATTCCAGATCTTCGCGGAAGCCGAGATCGAGCATCTCGTCGGCCTCGTCCAGTACCACGGCGCGTAGCGACGACAGATCGAGCGCGCCGCGCTTGATGTGGTCGCAGAGGCGGCCGGGGGTGCCGACGATAATATGCGCGCCTCGCTCCAGTGCGCGTCGTTCGCTGCGGATATCCATCCCGCCAACACAGGACGCAATCGATACGCCGGCGAATTCATAAAGCCATTCCAGCTCGCGCTTGACCTGCATGGCCAGTTCGCGGGTTGGCGCAATGGCGAGTGCCAGCGGCGCGGAAGCCTGGCCGAAACGGGTGTTTTCCGACAGTAGCGTGGTCGCGAGCGCAATGCCGAAGGCAACTGTCTTGCCGGAGCCGGTCTGCGCGGAAACCAGCGCGTCCTTGTCGGCGAGTTCCGGCGAAAGCATGGCCTTCTGCACGGGGGTCAAATCTTTGTAGCCGCGTTTTTCCAACGCCTGCGCGATCGCCGGGGCGATACCCTGGGTGTCTGTCATCTACCGTCTTTCGGATATGAAGCTGCCTGCATCCGCCCGAAACCAATAGGTCCTAAAGTCTCCGGGGCAGCCGATGCAGGCCATTACGGCCATTTGGCCGGTTGCATTGCCGCGCTCCATACTGCGAATAGGCCCGTTTGTACAGTGCACTGCGGTACGCTCTTTCACAGCGCCGCATGCGGTCGCCCATTCCATCCCGACATCTTCTTTCGCCGGGGCTATAAAAAAAGGCGTACCGCATGGTTCATAAACGGCATTGCGTGCCCCCCGCCTTTTCGCTAAGAGACCCGCAACTTGAGGCTCTTTATCAAAAAGAGCCGACTGGGTTTGTTCTTGTCCGCACCTGAAAAACGGCTGGCGGAAAAAAGGGATGGTACTGGTCAAGGCTATGGCTCGCATTGTCATGAAATTCGGCGGCACGTCCGTCGCGAACCTCGAACGCATTCACAATGTCGCACGGCATGTGAAACGCGAAGTGGATGCCGGCCATGAAGTGGCCGTGGTCGTTTCCGCCATGTCCGGTAAAACCAACGAGTTGGTGGACTGGGTGCAGAATGCTGCGAAGGTGGCTGGCGCCAACGCCGCCTCCTTTTACGATGCACGCGAATATGACGCGGTCGTTGCATCCGGCGAGCAGGTGACATCGGGTCTTCTGGCGATAACGCTGCAATCCATGGGCATCAATGCGCGCTCATGGCAGGGCTGGCAGATTCCGATCCGCACAGACAACGCACATGGTGCCGCCCGCATTCTGGAGATTGACGGTTCGGATATCGTTCACCGCATGGGCGAGGGCCAGGTTGCCGTTGTTGCCGGTTTCCAGGGCATCGGCCCGGATAACCGCATTGCGACGCTCGGTCGCGGCGGTTCGGACACATCAGCCGTTGCCATCGCCGCCGCCGTCAAGGCGGACCGTTGCGATATCTATACCGATGTCGATGGCGTCTATACCACCGATCCGCGCATCGAGCCCAAGGCTCGCCGCATGAAGAAGATCGCTTTCGAGGAAATGCTCGAAATGGCGTCTCTCGGTGCGAAGGTTCTGCAGGTTCGCTCCGTCGAGCTTGCCATGGTACACAAGGTGCGCACCTTCGTTCGCTCCAGCTTCGAGGATCCCGATGCGCCGGGCATGGGCGACCTCATCAACCCGCCCGGTACTTTGATTTGTGACGAGGAAGAAATCGTGGAACAGGAAGTCGTAACCGGCATCGCCTATGCCAAGGATGAAGCACAGATCTCGCTGCGCCGCGTGGCCGACCGTCCGGGCGTCTCCGCCGCGATCTTCGGGCCACTGGCCGAAGCGCATATCAATGTCGACATGATCGTGCAGAACATCTCCGAAGATGGGTCGCGCACCGACATGACCTTCACCGTTCCTTCTGGCGACGTTGCCAAGGCTCTGCGCGTTCTGGACGAGAACAAGGCCCAGATCGGCTTCGACGTTGCGCAGAACGAGACCGGCCTTGCCAAGGTTTCGGTCATCGGTATCGGCATGCGCAGCCATGCTGGCGTTGCTGCCAGCGCCTTCAAGGCGCTTGCCGAGAAGAACATCAACATCAAGGCCATCACCACTTCCGAGATCAAGATTTCGATCCTGATCGACGGTGCCTATGCCGAACTGGCCGTTCGCACTTTGCATTCTGCTTACGGTCTCGATAAGAACTAAGCTCGAGACATCGGTTCCCGATGCTCCGATTCTTCGGGGTTGCGTTCTTCCGATGTGGCGTTTCATGAAAGCGTGTCCCTTGCGGGACGCGCTTCTCGCGCTATAAATTTTTTAAATGACGTTTTGATTCTCGAATATTATGACATTCGGATCGGAAGCGTCGGGGAGCAAACGCGATGAGAGACCTTTCTGCAGGTCCGCGCGTCCTGCTAAAGCGGCTGCGCGAAATGATGGCGGAGCACCTTGAGCCGCAGGACCGTCTGGACCAGATCGTCCGTCAGATAGCCAGCAACATGGTGGCGGAGGTTTGCTCGGTCTACGTGCTGCGTTCCGACAGCGTGCTGGAGCTTTACGCTACCGAAGGTCTCAACAAGGATGCCGTGCATCTTGCCCAGCTGAAAATGGGGCAGGGTCTTGTCGGTACCATTGCCGCTTCCGCCCAACCTCTCAATCTTTCCGATGCGCAGGCGCATCCGGCTTTCCGCTATCTTCCTGAAACGGGTGAGGAAATTTATCATTCCTTCCTCGGCGTGCCGATTTTGCGCTCCGGTCGCACTCTTGGCGTTCTTGTGGTCCAGAACAAGGTCAGCCGAACATACCGAGAGGATGAAGTTGAAGCGCTCGAGACAACCGCGATGCTCATCGCTGAAATAGTGGCGAGCGGTGAATTGAAAAAGATCACCCGCCCCGGTGTGGAGCTGGACCTGACGCGTGCCGTTTCCATTGATGGCGATGCTTATGGCGAAGGCATCGGTCTTGGTCATGTCGTGCTGCATGACCCCCGAATCGTTGTCACCAATCTGCTGAATGAGGATGCCGATACCGAAATCCTGCGTCTTGCCGACGCGATCGGTTCGCTGCGCCTGTCGATCGACGACATGTTGCAGCGCCGCGACGTCCCGACCGAAGGCGAGCATCGCGAGGTTCTTGAGACCTACCGCATGTTCGCCCACGATCAGGGCTGGGTGCGGCGCATGGAAGAAGCTATCCGCAACGGCCTGACGGCGGAAGCTGCGGTCGAGAAAGTGCAGAGCGACACAAAGGCGCGCATGATGCGCCTGACTGATCCCTATCTTCGCGAGCGCATGCATGATTTCGACGATCTCGCCAACCGGCTGCTGCGCCAGCTGATCGGTTTCGGCGGTCGAAGCCCCGAGCATGATTTTCCGCTGGACGCCATCGTTCTGGCGCGCGCCATGGGTGCCGCCGAATTGCTGGATTACCCGCGTGAGAAATTGCGCGGCCTGGTGCTCGAAGACGGTGCGGTGACGAGCCACGTCGTGATCGTGGCGCGCGCCATGGGCATTCCGATCATCGGGCAGGCGACGGGCATCGTCGCCCTCGCTGAAAATAACGATCCCATCATCATCGACGGCGATGACGGCCAGGTGCATTTGCGCCCGATGTCGGATTTGCAGCGCGCCTATGAGGAGAAGGTGCGCCTGCGTGCCAAGCGCCAAGAGCAGTTCCGCGCGCTTCGCAATGTCGAGCCGATCACCAAGGATGGCCAGAAGGTCAACCTCAAGATGAATGCGGGTCTTCTCGTAGACCTGCCGCAGCTCGAGGAATCCGGCGCCGATGGCATCGGCCTGTTCCGCACCGAGCTGCAGTTCATGATCGCCTCCAACATGCCCAAGGGCGAGGAGCAGGAAGCGTTCTATAGGTCCGTCTTGCGGCAGGCCAAGGGCAAGAGCGTTACCTTCCGCACGCTGGATATTGGCGGCGACAAGGTCGTTTCCTATATGCGCGGCCAGGAAGAGGAAAACCCGGCGCTCGGCTGGCGGGCGATCCGCCTGTCGCTCGACCGCCCGGGTCTGATGCGCACACAGATGCGCGCGCTTCTGCGTGCTGCCTCAGGTGCTGAACTACGCATGATGTTGCCGATGGTGACGGAGGTTTCCGAAATCCGCGCGGCGCGCGATCTGCTTCAGAAGGAAGTGCAGCATCTTTCGAAATTCAGCCATGCGCTTCCGAAAAAGCTGCAATTTGGTGCGATGCTGGAAGTACCTTCGCTGATGTGGCAACTCGATGAGCTGATGCAGGAAGTGGATTTCGTCTCCGTCGGTTCGAACGACCTGTTCCAGTTTTCGATGGCGGTCGATCGCGGCAATGCAAGGGTTTCGGATCGTTTCGACAATCTTGGTAAGCCGTTCCTGCGCATTCTGCGCGATATCGTGCGCGCTGGCGAAAAGCACCACACCTCGGTCACGCTTTGCGGCGAAATGGCAAGCAAGCCACTTTCGGCCATGGCTTTGATCGGCCTTGGTTTCCGTTCGGTTTCCATGTCGCCGACGGCGATTGGTCCCGTCAAGGCCATGCTTCTCGGGCTTGATGCCGCGAGCCTTGCCGATGAGCTGAACGCTGCGCTCGACGATCATAATTCGCTGGAAAGCGCGCGCGAGGTGTTGTTACGCTTTGCCGCGACGCATTCCATTCCCATTTAAAAGACCTGTTTCATAATCGGAGTGACTGGTGGCGAAGCTTCCCGTCGAAAAAATGCGCGAGTTGGAAAGGCGTTTCGGAGAGATCGAAGCGCGGATGTCGGCTGGTCCGGCAGCGGATGTATATGTGAAGCTGGCTTCGGAATATTCCGAACTTGAGCCGGTGGTGAAAAAAGTCCGTGAATACGAAAAGGCGGTCTCCGAGGCCGCCGGTCTGCAGGCGCTGCTTGCCGACAAGACGACCGACAAGGACATGCGCGATCTGGCGGAAATGGAGCTGCCGGAGGTCGAGGCCCGAATTGGCCAGCTTGAGAAGGAAATGCAGGTCCTGCTGCTTCCCAAGGATGCGGCGGACGAAAAAAGCGCCATCCTCGAAATCCGCGCCGGCACGGGCGGATCCGAAGCGGCACTTTTCGCCGGCGATCTGTTTCGCATGTATGAGCGCTTCGCTTCAGCCAAGGGCTGGAAAGTTGAAGTTCTTTCCGCAAGCGAAGGCGAGGCGGGCGGTTACAAGGAAATCATCGCCACGATCAGCGGGCGAGGGGTGTTTTCCAAGCTGAAATTCGAATCCGGCGTGCACCGGGTGCAGCGCGTGCCGGAAACAGAAGCGAGCGGCCGCATCCACACCTCGGCAGCCACTGTTGCCGTGCTGCCGGAGGCGGAGGATATCGATGTCGAAATTCGCCCGGAAGATATCCGTATCGACACGATGCGGGCTTCGGGTGCAGGTGGCCAGCACGTCAATACCACTGACTCCGCCGTTCGCATCACCCATCTTCCGACGGGTTTGATCGTTACCAGTTCTGAAAAGTCGCAGCACCAGAACCGCGCCAAGGCCATGCAGGTTCTGCGCTCGCGTCTTTACGACATCGAGCGCCAGAAGGTGGAAAGCGAGCGTTCAGCCGACCGCAAGAGCCAGGTCGGTTCCGGCGACCGTTCCGAGCGTATCCGCACTTACAATTTTCCGCAGGGGCGGGTCACTGATCACCGCATCAACCTGACCCTCTACAAGCTCGACCGGATGATCGAAGGCGAGATCGACGAGCTTGTCGACGCGCTGATTGCTGATTATCAGGCCGGTCAGCTTGCCCAGCTCGGCGAACAACAGCTTTGAGTGGCGGCGCTGACGGGACCGTTTCGACCGAGCTTGCCGCAGCCCGCAAACGGCTGCAGGCGGCGGGCATCGCCGACCCGCTGCTTGATGCGCGCCTGCTGGTCGCCGACGTTACCGGTTTTTCACTGACCGATTTCGTGATGAAACCGGACCATCCCGTCACTCGGGAAGAAAGCGCCCGCATTGCCGCCATGGTCGAAAGGCGCGCAGGCGGAGAGCCAGTCCATCGTATTCTCGGCTACCGCGAATTTCACGGGCTCGATCTTCTTTTATCGACGGAGACGCTCGAACCCCGCCCGGATACGGAAGTTCTGGTCGATACGCTGTTGCCTGCGTTGAAAAAAAATGTTGCCGACAAGGGCAGTGCGCGCATTCTGGATCTGGGTACGGGCACGGGTGCGATCTGTCTGGCGCTTCTCAAGGAATGTCCGGAAGCAACTGGCGTCGGCAGCGATATCTCCGCCGATGCGCTGGAAACCGCAGCGAAAAACGCTGCCCGAAATGGTCTCGCCTCGCGTTTTGAAACCATGCGTAGCGACTGGTTCAAAAAAATCTCTGGCAGGTTTGACATAATTGTGTCGAATCCGCCTTATATAAGAAGTGACATCGTCACAACGCTAGACCGAGAGGTTTGCCATCACGATCCGATGGCGGCGCTGGACGGAGGTCAGGACGGCCTTGCACCGTACCGCCTCATCGCTGCCGACGCAGGCCGCTTTCTTGTGGAAAACGGGATTGTCGGTGTGGAGATCGGTTTCGATCAAAGGCTTGATGTTTCCGCTATATTTGCTTCCCACGGCTTCTCTCTTCTCGACGCTGTGAAGGATTATGGCGGCAACGACAGAGTTTTGACCTTCCGGAGATAGTTGTTCGCGATACGTCTGCGGATTATTTGCAAGGATATTTTGCACAGCAAAAGAAAAGGCTTGGATTTCCGCATGAAGCGGGATAGTTTGCCGCCACATGCCGGGTGGCTGAGGACGAATTTAGATTCGTCAGGGTATGGGTCAGTCCCGAAGCGGGTTCTTTTGAGAACCCTGAAGGCTGGGCGTTTCCGGCATGTGAATCAGTAAACTTTGTTCGCAGGTGGCTCGTTGCAGCATTTTGCGCGACCGGTCGTCATACGCGGGGTCTTGTCTGGGGTTATCTCCAGCAGGGCGCGTAATGGAGCAATTTCAGGAAAAGTTTCCAGCGGTTTTCCGCCCGGAATTGCATGAAAATAACCAGATTGTCAGCAAAACAGAATTCAGGTGAGCAATTGATGAGGCCAGGACAGCAAAACAAGCGCGGCCGGGGGCGTGGAAGCAACAACAACAATAACAATGGTGGCGGTAACAACAACAACTTCAACCGCAAGGGCGGTAACCCGCTTACCAGGACTTATGACAGCTCCGGTCCCGATGTTAAAATTCGTGGCACAGCCCAGCACATAGCGGAAAAATACGCCACCCTTGCGCGGGACGCGCAGAGTGCTGGCGACCGCGTGATCGCTGAAAACTATCTGCAGCACGCTGAACACTACAATCGTATCATCGCCACCGCTCAGGCCCAGATGCAGGAGCGTTTCCAGCGCGACGACCGTGGCGAATACAATGCTTCGGATGCCGACGATATGGATATGAACGACGGTGACGATGGTGCACCGCAGCAGCAGTTCGAACAGCCGGAACGGGTTCAGCAGCCGGAGCGCCAGGAACGGCAGGAGCGCACCGAGCGTTCCGAGCCGCGTCAGGAACGCCGTGAGCGCCCGGACCGCCGCGAACGGCAGGAGCGCCAGCCGCGCCAGCCGCAGGCTTCGGACGAACGGCAGCAGCCGGTATACGACGCCAGCCAGGCGCCTCAGCCCGTCATCGAAGGCACGCCTATGGAAGTGGCCGTCGAGGAACAGCAGCAGCAGACGGAAGCGCCAGCGACTGAACGCGCACCAAAGGCCCGCCGCGCCACTGGCCCACGCCCGCGTCGCCCGCGCCGCGCCGCAACCGCGGAAGGTGCTGAGGGTGCCGAAGGCGGAGATACGCCAGCCGGTGATGAGGCAACACCTGCCACGCTCGAAAACGCTGCTGAATAAGCAGGGTTTTCAAAATACCACGCGATTGAAAAAACTCCGGCTTGCCGGAGTTTTTTTGTTTTTGGGGTCGGGTGTAAAAGCTTGGGCGCTTTTCGAAGGGGGCAATCGCGGCAAACAGTCGTGACGCTTATCAAGTCCGGCTAAAATTTCCCCGGCAGTCGTTTTCCTCCCCTTTAAACCGATGAAAATGCCTCCCATATTCCTGCAGTAAGGACGGATGCCGCATGCAGCGGTAACCGTCCATCAAGAGGCGGCAATCGTGAAATCTGTAAAACGCGACTGCCGTAGCGGGGCTTGCCTTTGAGGGAGCCTCAACCCAAACACCCGGATCCGTGCCGAAAGCGGGCGGGCCGGTATATGGAGGTTCGACTATGAATATTGAAAAATACTCCGAGCGCGTTCGCGGCTTTCTGCAATCGGCGCAGACGTTTGCGCTTGCGGAAAATCACCAGCAGTTTTCTGCCGAACATGTGCTGAAAGTTCTGCTTGATGACGAGCAGGGCATGGCAGCATCGCTGATCGAGCGTGCTGGCGGCGACGCCAAGGAAGTGCGCTTGGCCAACGATGCGGCACTGGCGAAATTGCCCAAGGTTTCCGGCGGCAATGGCGGCCTTTCCCTCACGGCTCCACTTGCGAAAGTGTTCTCGACTGCGGAAGAACTCGCCAAGAAGGCTGGTGACAGTTTCGTCACCGTCGAGCGTCTTTTGCAGGCGCTGGCGATCGAAAACTCTGCTTCCACCTCGGCGTCCCTGAAAAAGGGCGGCGTGACGGCGCAGGCGCTCAATCAGGTCATCAATGAAATCCGCAAGGGCCGCACGGCTGACAGCGCCAATGCCGAACAGGGCTTCGACGCGCTGAAGAAGTTCGCGCGCGACCTGACGGAGGAAGCCCGCGAAGGCAGGCTCGACCCGGTGATTGGCCGTGACGACGAAATCCGCCGGACCATTCAGGTGCTTTCACGCCGCACCAAGAACAATCCCGTGCTGATCGGTGAACCCGGCGTCGGTAAAACGGCGATTGCCGAAGGTCTTGCGCTGCGCATCGTCAATGGCGATGTGCCCGAAAGCCTCAAAGACAAGAAGCTTATGGCGCTGGATATGGGTGCGCTGATCGCTGGCGCGAAGTATCGCGGCGAGTTCGAGGAGCGCCTGAAGGCGGTCCTGAACGAAGTGCAGGCGGAAAATGGCGGCATTATTCTGTTCATCGACGAGATGCACACGCTGGTCGGTGCCGGCAAGGCCGATGGCGCCATGGATGCGTCCAATCTGCTGAAGCCCGCTCTTGCCCGAGGTGAACTGCACTGCGTTGGCGCCACCACGCTGGATGAATATCGCAAGCACGTGGAAAAGGATCCGGCCCTTGCCCGTCGTTTCCAGCCGGTGCTCGTAGATGAGCCGACCGTTGAGGACACGATCTCGATCCTGCGCGGCCTGAAGGAAAAATACGAACAGCACCACAAGGTCCGCATTTCGGATTCGGCCCTGGTTGCAGCTGCAACGCTTTCCAACCGCTACATTACCGACCGGTTCCTGCCCGACAAGGCAATCGACCTGATGGACGAAGCCGCTTCGCGCCTTCGCATGCAGGTGGATTCCAAGCCGGAAGAACTGGACGAACTGGATCGCCGGATCATTCAGCTCAAGATCGAACGCGAAGCCTTGAAGCAGGAGACGGATCAGTCATCCGTCGACCGCCTGAAGAAGCTCGAGGACGAACTGGCCGATACCGAAGAAAAGGCCGATGCCCTGACGGCCCGCTGGCAGGCGGAAAAGCAGAAGCTGGGCCATGCCGCAGACCTCAAGAAGCGGCTGGACGATGCCCGCAACGAACTGGCAAGTGCCCAGCGTAACGGCCAGTTCCAGCGCGCCGGTGAATTGACCTATGGGATCATTCCGGGCCTCGAAAAGGAACTGGCTGCAGCGGAAGCGCGTGACAGCAGCGGTGCTGGCTCGATGGTCCAGGAAGTGGTGACGGCGGACAATATCGCCCACATCGTTTCCCGCTGGACCGGTATTCCTGTCGACAAGATGCTGGAAGGCCAGCGCGAGAAGCTGCTGCGCATGGAAGACGATCTTGCCAAGTCCGTGGTCGGGCAGGGCGAGGCCGTGCAGGCCGTTTCCAAGGCGGTTCGCCGTTCGCGCGCGGGTCTTCAGGATCCGAACAGGCCGATCGGCTCGTTCATCTTCCTCGGCCCGACGGGCGTGGGCAAGACCGAGCTGACCAAGTCGCTCGCCCGGTTCCTGTTCGACGACGAGACCGCGATGGTTCGCCTCGACATGTCGGAATTTATGGAGAAACACTCCGTTGCCCGGCTTATCGGTGCGCCTCCCGGCTATGTCGGTTACGAAGAGGGCGGTGCGTTGACGGAAGCGGTTCGCCGCCGGCCCTATCAGGTCGTGCTGTTTGACGAGATCGAGAAAGCGCATCCGGACGTGTTCAACGTCTTGTTGCAGGTGCTGGATGATGGCCGTCTGACCGATGGCCAGGGCCGCACCGTCGATTTCAAGAACACCATCATCATCATGACCTCGAACCTCGGTTCGGAATTCATGACGCAGATGGGCGACAATGACGATGTGGATTCGGTTCGTGACCTGGTGATGGAGCGTGTCCGGTCGCATTTCCGGCCGGAATTCCTCAACCGTATCGACGATATCATCCTCTTCCATCGCCTGCGGCGCGACGAGATGGGTGCGATCGTGGAGATCCAGCTCAAGCGCCTCGTCTCGCTTCTGGGTGATCGCAAGATCACCCTCGAACTGGATGAGGATGCCCGCAACTGGCTTGCCAATAAGGGTTACGATCCGGCCTATGGCGCACGTCCGCTGAAGCGTGTGATCCAGAAGACCGTTCAGGACAGGCTCGCCGAAATGATTCTCGGCGGCGAGATCCCGGACGGATCGCGGGTCAAGGTGACCTCTGGCACCGACCGGCTGCTTTTCAAGGTCAAGCCCCCAAAGGGTGAGGCCGAGACTGAAACCGCCGATGCGGCATAAAACGAAAGGGCTCCGGTAACGGAGCCCTTTTTCGTATAGCGGTCCCTCTGGTCACGAGGCCCGGCGGACTAGCGGCTCGCCACCTGATTGGGTTTTTCTTCGATGTTGAGTAGATTGTCGATCCGCTTTCTCTCGTCGGAGAACCGCGCGAGCGCTACGCCGGAAAGCGATTTGCCGCCAGGCAGACGCACTTTCATCGCGTCCACTTTCGTGCCGTTAACGATCAGCTCGTAATGCAGATGCGCGCCGGTCGAAAGGCCGGTCGAACCGACATAACCGATTACCTGGCCCTGCCGGACCTTTGAACCCTCGGTGACACCCTTGGCGATGGCGCTCTGGTGGTTATAGGAGGAGACGTAGCCATTGGCGTGGCGGATCAGGGTCTGGTTGCCGTAACCGGAGGCCCAGCCGGCCTTTTCGACAGTGCCGTTGCCTGTCGCGATGATCGGCGTGCCGCGCGCTGCCGCCCAGTCGGTGCCGGTATGCATGCGGCTGAATTTCAAAACCGGGTGGCGGCGCATGCCGAAACCTGATGTCATGCGGCCGTTCGGAACCGGATTGCGCAACAGGAACTGCCGGATGCTCTTACCGTTCTCGTCGAAATAGTCGATGCTGTTATCGTCCGGGTTCTGGAACCGGTAAAACCGCGTCTCGTTATCGCCGAACTTGGCGTTGACGTAGAGCAGTTCGGACTTGTCCGTCGCCTTGCCATCCGCATCTTCCACGGAGAAGAAGGCCTCCAGCGTATCTGCCGGTTTCAACTGCGCCTGAAAATCGACGCTGCTGGCCAAAAGCTTGATGAGCTGGGAGACCATGCCCTGATTCATGCCATAGGCCAGAGCCGCCCGGTAAACGCCATCGTAGACGCTGGGCAGATCGCGGCCGGCGGCCGGTGCCGGGGTGCTGTCAAAGGCCGTCGCCACCGCGTCGAGCTTCGGCGGTTCGCTGGCCTTGATGAAATTCTTGCGATCGTCCACGGCCATGGTGACCATGTGGCGACCCTTGCGATAAAGGCTTACGCGTACGATGTCGCTTTTGTCGTCTTCCTGAATAATGCCGACGCGGAGCACATCGCCGCTTTCGACATTGTTCGACTGGAGTTGCGGTGACAACAGGCCAGCGATTTCGGAGGATTGCGCCTTCGAATAACCCGCGCCGAATAAAGCGGCTTCGATGGTTTCGGTCTGGCGGGCAGGGATAACGTCGTCGGCATATTCCTTGACCGGAACCGAGGGCGATTGAGGGGTCGAAACCGACATATTCTGTTCGACGACACGGGCGGCAAGACCGGCGGTGATATCGACATCACCCTCATCATTATCGAAACGACGGGGGTCAATGTAATAGAGCGCTGCAAGCTGCTCGTTACCATCTGTCAGGATCGAGCCGTTCGAGCGCACTGCCTCCTCCACCTCGTCGAAGCTCAGGGAGCCGGCGAAGGGATACTTGGAGTGCTGGATCGGAAAGGCGACCGTTTTCAGGCTGACTTCGGATTCGACCTCGGAGCCGTAGATTGTGCCCGTGCGGCTCGGCGCCGGCGCCGGGGCGTCCTTGTCGTCGCCGCTTGCGAAAATGTTCAGGGGATCGAAGGCGGGATAATCGTCCTGTTTGGCGTAGTTGGACGCCAGCGGAATTTTGACGTGTGAGAAGGGAACCTTGCGGACCACTTCCTTGTCGCCCTCGTTGATAACGGTGGAGACTTCCATGATCGAGCGGTCCGAGGGCCGGGCCGCAATATTGGGCGCAACGAGGCGTGTGCCGCGGCGTGCCGCTTCCGCGGTATTGTTGCCCATATCCGCCTTGGCAAAGGCCTCGGCCGGAATGGCAAGCTGCTGGCGGCCATCAAGAGCTGCAAACAGCGCAACACCCATCAATATGGAAGAGGTAATGCCGGTAAGGAACGTGCCGGAAAGCCATCTGAGCGAAATCTCACGGCGATCGGGTGCACGGCGCCCTTCCGCCAGAATTGGCGGTTCCGTGCCTAGCGACCGGATCACGTTGCGATCCGCAGTCATACTAGCTGTGCCCCGTGGGTCATGCGCTCTCCAGAAACTTCAGGCGAAGGTGTGCAACTTTCAAAGCCGTGAGTCAAATTGATCGGCACCCTCAATAGATATGCCGGCAACAGGCTCGCGCGCGTGCCCGCATTAACGTTTTATTGGCAAAGCAATTAGCGAGGAGTCGGGCCAAAACAAGGCGCAGCACCATTCATATGGGTTCAGGCTGCATTCCCTTGTTGAAAATCGGTCCGTTGGTGGAGGCCAATGGGAGGCATAATCTCGAAAAATCAAAACTCTCTTTTAATATCAATGCTTTGAATGTTTTTTTTAGAATTTGTATTTTGGTGTGTTGACTTGTTTGAGGGTGATCTCTTATAAGTCCGCTCACTGAACGAGGGCGGCGGCGCTGCT
>NZ_JBNWDU010000009.1:0-229644 GCF_053521725.1 Agrobacterium sp. CG160-95
ATGCGGCCATCAACGACTTTCGACAAAACCTCGATCCGCTGCAAATCGCGCTCGCTCATCGTGATCAATCCCATCCGCAATCTCCCCGGTATCATTCAGATCCGGGGAGTGTGACATTCCAACTTTGCAGAAACAGGACACTTTAACTTTGCGGCTACATACGATAATCGCATAACATATATTATGGAACTTAGTTTGTCCAAAAGGCGATGTTTTTTCGATCCTCACTTGATCTAAGCGATACGCGCAGGTGCAAACGGTGGGTGGTTCTATAAGTCGTCACCCTGGGGCATTCTCCCGATCCAGACCATCGAGGCGCTTTCAGGACGAGCAGTTATGAAAGGTTTTCTCCGTAAAAAAGCATCATTACAGTGAAGACGAGAACACCAAAGCCTGCCAGGCCGAAAGCGCGAAAAGAGGAAGCTCGACCTTTCTTAAGCAGCGCTGCCACAAAAGCGCACAGAGACCAGAGTGCCGTGAAAATTATCAATAACCAGGAATACACAAACGGACCAAGGTCGTAGCCTCCCCCGCCAATTGATGGTTTAGAACTTGTATCGACTTGAGCTGCTATCAGAACCGACACAGGGACAGCTAGCATCAGCAGCCAAATATAGAGCGACTTGTGTTTCATACGGTTTAAATCGCTTTTTTTGGAGGTCGATCCGCCAGTTCTGGCGTATATGTTTGACCCGGTGTGGCTCGTCAATATCGTGATACCTGCTCTACTAGACTGCACGGCGAACGCCAAGGGAGCTTTCCATCCCCGGCAGGAACAACTCAGTGGCGCGGGACAGACATGTCGGTGCTTGAAACCTAACGCGAGACGTCGACTCGAGTTCGGGCGAGGGTATCCTCCCCGATAGGCGGGTTTCTCTGCTATGTAACTTTGCCTTGCTTGGCCAGGAAATCAAGAAGAGCGCGCACTCTGGAAGGCAGCGGGCCACCCTGCCCTATATGAATGGCATGAAACTCCTCCCGGTCCCCAGGATTATACTCGTCGAGCACCGGCACCAGTCGGCCGGCCCTCAAATCATCGCGTATCGTGAAGTTGGCGAGACGGGCAATTCCATTTCCAGCGAGTACCAGTTGGCGCAGCGCCTCGCCGTCATTGGCCTGGACACGGGCGACGACTGGGGCAAAAATCGTCGCGCCTTCCGATATTAACGGCCAGCCATCCATCGAGCGGGTGTAACCAAGGCCCAGCCTGTCATGCCTTTCAAGCTCCTCGATAGTCCGGGGAAGGCCACGCCGGTCGACATAGGAGGGAGCAGCGACGATCGTCATTGCAGTATCGCCAAGCCTACGCGCGACGAGGCTCGAACTTTTAAGCGGGCCTGCTCGAACTGCAACGTCCACTCGCTCCTCAAGCAGATCGACGACAAGGTCGCTTTGTACGATATCGACGGTAATCGCAGGATATCGCTCCAGGAATTCCGGGAGTATGCCGGCGAGGACATGGGTGGCATAGGAGGCGCTGGTGCTCAGGCGGAGGCGGCCACTGGGCACCTCACCCGCACTGGCGATCCGCTCGGCATCTTCGATGTCTGCCAGGATACGCGTAGCGCGCTCGAAAAAGACGCAGCCTTCCGAAGTCAACTTGAACACGCGTGTCGAGCGATTGATGAGACGGGTACCCAGCCGCGCCTCCAGTCTCGCGACCAGTTTGCTCACCGCCGACGGCGTCATTCCGACGCTGCGAGCAGCTGACGAGAAGCCACCGCGCTCGACAACCTGCACGAAGACTTCCATTTCTCCGGATCGATTGACTTCCGCTCGAGCCATCTGGTCCCTGATTTCACAAATGTTGTTCCCACCCGCAATCTATATCACGAAAGCCGGATCTCCTATCTCTTCCCCATCAGGTGGCGCAAGTCGCTTCCATTTCTCAAGAAAGGAAGACCAGATGGAATATCGTTCTCTTGGCCGATCAGGCCTCAAAGTCTCGGTCCTGAGCTTTGGTGCAGGCACGTTTGGAGGGGCAGGTCCCCTTTTCAGTGCGTGGGGCACGACCGATGTCTCCGAGGCAAGGCGACTTATCGATATCTGCGTCGAAGCGGGCGTTAATCTGTTCGATACCGCAGATGTCTACTCGAACGGTGCATCGGAGGAGGTGCTGGGTGCAGCGCTGGAAGATCGTCGCGAGACCGTGCTGATATCGACGAAGACCAGCCTGCCTATGGGAGAAGGGCCGAACGATGCTGGTTCCTCCAGGTTTCGCTTGATCAGATCGGTCGAAGACGCACTTCGCCGGCTTCGGACGGACTATATAGACATTCTGCAACTTCATGCCTACGACGCCCGGACACCCGTCGAAGAAGTCTTGTCGACCCTCGATATGCTCGTTCGTGCGGGAAAGGTCCGCTATGTCGGCATCTCGAACTTTTCGGGATGGGAAATCATGAAGTCGCTGGCGGTTGCCGACGCGTACGGATGGCCTCGCTACATTGCCAATCAGGTGTACTATTCCCTTCTCGGCCGAGACTACGAGTGGGATCTGATGCCACTGGGTATGGATCAAGGCCTTGGAGCACTCGTCTGGAGTCCGCTTGGCTGGGGGAGGCTCACGGGAAAGATCAGGCGCGGCGCTCCCCTGCCGGAGAGCAGTCGTCTTCACGAAACCGCAAGCTTTGGTCCTCCGGTCGATGAGGAGAATCTCTACCGCGTCGTCGATGCCCTTGAAGACGTCGCAAGACAACTCGACAAAACAGTTGCGCAAGTGGCGCTCAACTGGCTTACAGGCCGGCCCACGGTATCTTCCATTATCATGGGAGCGCGAAACGAAGAGCAGCTCCGGCAAAACCTCGGAGCGGTCGGTTGGCATCTCACCGATGATCAGATTGCTCTCCTGGACAATGCGAGCGTCTTGACGCCGCCATATCCGCATTTCCCCTATCATCGTCAGGAGGGCTTTGCCCGCCTTAATCCGCCGATGGTAGGTTCCAAGATGCGTGGATATTGAGCGTAATGTTGCGATTAATGTGGTGGATCCGGCTACAAAAGTTATGCAGAAAGACCAACCCACACCGCTGTGAGAATACCAGCGCTATTGGCACTGCGTTACTTTGTCGGCTGAGACCGTGCGCTCAGTTTATGTCCGTCCGGATCACGAAGATAAGCGACGAAGGCCCCGTTCGGGCGCTCATTCGGCGGGTTCTCGATCGATGTGCCGCCGTGCATAACACCGGCGTCGTGCCACGCCAAAACATGCTCGCGGCTCAGGGCGGCGATTCCGATTGTCCCGCCATTGGCAACGGTCGCCGCCTTGCCGTCGATCGGTTTCGTGATCATCAGCCGTCCGCCTTCGTGAACATAAATCAGTCTGCCTCTCGCATCCATCTCGCCGGGTCTGCCGCCCAATGCAGCGAACGTGGCGTCGTAGAAGTTTCTTGACCGCTCCAGATCATTACTTCCGATCATGATGTGCGTGAACATGGTCTCATCTCCCGTAAGGCAGTGCGCTGGCAGCAGGGGGCGAGCTCCCCCTGAGCCAGGAGCTCAATTGTCCGCTTTCACCGTACACCGTCCCGGGGGCCTCGCAAAGCGTGGCGAATTTGAAGGGAATTATCGTCCCAGGCTTTCTCAAAGAGTGGAAGAAATGTATTCAAAAAACAGCAGGCCGTAAGCCTTCCACCGCCTGGTCCGTGAGATGCGAAATCCTATATTCATCGATCAGGTCGCGAATACGCTGCGCGACGAAGATTGCATGCTTGGTAACCTGCGGCAGTTCTCCGAAAGTGCCGCGCGCAAGCGGACCGGCAATAAAGAGTGAAGTCGTGCTTTCGCCTGAAGCCGATACGGGATTAGACTTGGCATCGACCAAGATGCCAAGTCCGGTCGAGCAGGGTTGCAACAGGCCACCCTGCTCCAGTTCTCGAAGCATGGCTTGGCTTTGAAGGATGCCGCCATGCGCCGGGCCCGTGGTAACGACGATCGCGTCGACATCGAGCGCTTCGAGAAGGCTAGTGCGCTGGGGTCGAAGCATTGCCCTGTAGCCGGCACCAATCCGCGGTATGCAAGTGAGCGAGGCAGCCCGAACATTCATTCGGCCGCTTGCGATCAGTTGCTCCACAGCAGCTTCCACCTGCGGAGCGATGCGAAAGCGATGAACATCCCAGACCGGCCGCAAGTGTCGGGCAACGCGCCGTCTCTCAATGACAGGCAGATTTTCCCATATGTCCCTCCCCTGCGCCCTCAGCGCATCCACGACGCTATGCCACGTCATTCCCCGTTCCTCTGCTTCTCGCAGCGTGTGGCGAACCTTATGGAGCAACTCGCTTTCAGAGGTGAACGGTTCAGACAGGAAATCGCCGAAAGGCTCCTGCCCGACAGGGCCATGGCCGCGAGACCGCAAGCCTCTGCGAGAGAAAGACGTTATCTGGCCAACATGGCCCCTTCTCTTGAGCGATGCAACCACATCGGCGGAGGTCAAGCCATTTCCGACGATGAGAACTCGATCTCCAGTCTCGACGGCGTCGATCGGTTAGCCCGACGAAATCGCCAAGGCGACCCTCTTCCTCGCCTCCGACGATGCGAGCTTCGTAAACGGCGCCGAACTGTTTGCCGATGGTGGCCAAGCCCAGGTCTAAACCCTTGGACGGGAGCGGGCCGCGCCCGCTCTTTTTTCTCCTGGGGCACCAGCGTTTACAGACCCATCAGAATGCACCAATCTGTTTCGATGAAGTCGCTCTGGTTCAAACGGCCTCCAAAAAGCAACGTTGAATCGCTGACTGGTCAGGACTTCAATGAATGAGATACGTTGGCTTCGTTTATCGCGGAAGACGATGATAAACTTATTCTGATGATTGAGAGAAAATATGGAAATTGAATCCAATATCGACATCGTATCCAATGAGTTGGAATCCATTACCATTACTCGGGTTGAGGCCAAGAACCCAAAGTGCGTTGCTTTGTTCGCAGTCGGTCGTGGCGGTAATCCGTCACGCCACCGTCATTTGCTGCAGACCTTGGCTAACGGGAATTGCACGGTCATCGCACCACACTTTGAAATGCTGACCTCAATCGCCCCGACCAAGGCCGAGTTGGACATGCGCATCCGCAGGCTCGAAGCATCTATAGACGATTGCACCTCCAGCAATCTCCCCATCGTGGGTATCGGGCATTCCATTGGAGCTACGGCCATGCTCGCCCTTCAAGGTGCCGAGGGCGAAACCCTTGATGGGCAGCAACTGATTACAGGCTCCACGCCACGCCTCGAGCGACTGGCCGTCTTGGCTCCGCCAACGGACTTCTTCCGCCGACCAGGTGCGCTTGACCGTATCAAGATGCCGATGAAAATCTGGGTGGGAGCCAAGGACACAATCACGCCCCCGGCCCAGTCTCGTTTTCTCATGGATGTTCTAACCGCCCAGGCATCTGTGTCGCTCCAAGTTGATCCCGATGCCGGCCATTTCACATACATGGACGAATTGCCACCAAATGTCCCGGAACCTCATCCAGATCGACACACTTTTCTCGCTGGCTTGGCCGATCAAGTAACCGCGTTCTTAGTCGCATAGCGGCTAATGCGGTTAGCAGATAACCGTCATGCCGCGACCGTGGGACAAGCATTGCTTTTAAAACACCCGGTAGGTCCGCATGCTGTCAGCGATTTGTCCACGCGCCCTGGCAGATAGCCTTGAACAGGTCGTTGACGCGTCACTCGACGCTAACGTCTTTCCACTTGGTCTATTGGTCGAGGCAAGTGGCTCGCTGCGTTGCCTCAATGCTCGCTGATAGTGCGGCGAGTTGCGAGGGCCGGCCACCAGTCGCGTTCAGATCCGCATGGGCAAAATGATCGAACAGGCCGTGATTGAATAAACTGTTAGCTCTCACGGAGCCGAGAGCTCGATCCACTGGTGTGGAATACCGGGCACGTCAGTTTCAGCTTTAAGGCCAGCTCGGCCACCCTGGCACAGAGAAGGGAGAAAAAGCCAATCCCTCAACCAAACCCTGATCAGAAAATCGTACTCGAAGGTGGCGCACTTCTCCTTGGAAATCGGCTCAGTTCCTCGTTGAAACCGATGTCCAGGGGTCAGGCACGGTCGTAAGTGAAGGACGTCAGCAATGTCGTCACGAAGTTGCTCGCCCGTTCCTTTACAAGCACTTCAGTCCACTCGTCGGTTCCTCGAAGTCGAAGATCGGAGTGGATGCTGTCGACCGCAGCTTCTTCAATACGTTTTATATGGGCCTTGAAATTCGCTTCTCCACCGTCATGGTACATGTCGCGAATGACCATGCGCAGGATTTCCTGGATAGCGATTTGCCACGACGTGTTGATTGCCTGGAGCTCGTTATTATCCGGTGCCATGGGGATGCTTTCGTTAGAGTGTCACCAGCATGACGCCGTCATGTTGTGGGGTCGGCGTGCAAGCGCAAGGTTAGGCTTGTCTTGCCTTGCGGTTAGCGTAGCGCCGGTCGCGTTCAGCCTTTCGCATCGTCTCATCTTCAATGACCCGGGCTATACGTGCCTTTTCGGCACTCTCCCGCGCTTCGATTTCTGCGACTGCGACCGCCTCAATCGCTGCCTGGCGCTCCAAAGCGTCGGTCTCGATACGCTGCTGTTCCTCAAGCTTCGTGCGCTCGCGTTGAAGACGTCGCTCTTCTCGAGCTGTGGCAATGGCTGCTCGTTCTGCCTGTCTTGCCAGCCTGGAAGGTTCTAAAGCGGTCTTTGCCGCGCGGTACGCATTGAGCAGAGCAGCTTTGGCTTCGGTAGATGCGGCGCGACGGTCGGCGACGTCATTGTTTCGGGCGTTCTTCATGGATATCCTGATAATGAGTGGAAGAGAGATCATCGCGTTTTGGCGCGTTTTATGACCAGACTGATGGAGCAGTGGCCCTGCCTTCTTGGCAAGACGTGCCGCTGGCAGCCATTCGGTCTACGGGGCGTGGGCGCCGTATTCCGACACTACCGCAAGGTTGCTTTTGACAGAAAATAACATCTGGATGCCGGTGAAGCAGATCGTCGTCTGCGAGCCGGATCCACTTTGTTTTTCTGCTCTTGCAATCTCAATTGGTTCGGCTTGAAACCGAAACGAAAAAGGCCAGGCAAAACGCCTGACCTTAATGAAGCAGCTTCCGACAGTGCCAGTACATCCGTGGTCAAAGGGAAGCAAATCTTGATTTATGCGGCCTGCAGATTGGTAGCAGACATCTTGCCCGACTTGTTGTCGCGCTCGAGTTCGAAGCCGATCTTCTGGCCTTCAACGAGCTCGCGCATTCCGGCGCGCTCGACAGCGGAGATATGAACGAACGCATCAGCGCCGCCATTGTCGGGCTGGATGAAGCCGAAGCCTTTGGTGGAATTAAACCATTTTACTGTGCCAGTGGTCATGTTGAACCCTTTCAAAGCATAGAGTGTAGGACCGCGAAGCTGATGCTGCGCAGCGAGGAAACCGACTATTTTTGAAATGGAAGTTCGCTTAAAGCGCGGTGCCAATCGCGCGGTAGACAAAGCTCGGCAAGCAAAAGATCGATGATGTATGTATAACGGACTGAAGTCGTCGCGTCAACGATTAGTTTTCAAATAATGCAAAGTCACCTTTAGGTTGTGCGGCGCGTCGGGACGCAGGGTGCCAACTCCTGCCCGCGTGGTGCCGGTTTTTCTATGCGTGGCAACGGTCTGATTGTATCTCTGAACCCTAGGTTTTCTCCAGGGTCCGTGCAGCCGACAAGGGCATTAGCCTCATGTGAGAGACCGGACGGGCGTTTCCATATCAATAAAAAAATGCCGGCCGCGGCGGCGGCCGGCTCATTTTGGCGATATCTGCCTCACATTGCTCAATTCAAGGGGAAACGCTCAGGTCGGAAGGTTGCGAGCATGGGATGTTCGGTGCCTGTCGCAACCTCGAACGCGAGCAGCTCGCCCACGATGAGGCCGAGTGTAGCACCGCTGTGGCTGAAGGCCACGTAGTAACCGGAAATACTCTTGATGGCTCCAATCACCGGCTCGCCATCGCCGGGGATCGGTTTGCCACCAACGTCGATGGAAGCCACCTCGAGTTTCGGATTGCCTTCCATCACCCGCGCAGCCTCAACCAAAAGCTCTGAAACAACGCTATCGTCGATATCATAGCTGCCGTCTGCACGCACTGTCACACCCTCATCGGCCGCCCAGTCGGCATCCAGGGAGAATGTGCGGCCCGGCGCCGGGCGAACGGCGACGCGCGGTGTATTGAGAACAGCGCGCAGGGGATGGGCGAGCGGTCTCGTCTGCACGAGAAGGGCGATCGGTGTCCCGTCGGCAATGGTCTGTCCGCTTTCCGCAGCCATCTTCGGGACGGCAGGACCGGTGGCAAGCACGACGGCATCCGCCCGATGGAGAACAGCATTTGCAGTTTGCGCGCCAATGACACGACCACCCTCGATCACCACCCGTGCAGCACCTTGGTCCGTTACCAGAACGCCACCGAGTGCGAAAAACTCCTCAAGCAGCACACCAATCAGCGTCGGCAAATCGACCCAGCCTTCGCCGGGATTGTAGATTGCGCCCTGTGGAGTGATTGCGCCGGCGTCGACACCGGGCACGACGCGGGCGACTTCGGCTGCTGAAAGGCGCTGCGCATCATAGGCAAGCGAAACTTCGTGGCGATAGGCCGCGTCGATCTCGTTGCGCTCGTCATCCGCGTCCCAGGTCAACCCGCCATCAAAGCGAAGCCATTCTGCGCCGGGATTCTGCGCCGCGAGTGTGCGATACCGGTCGATGCCGGCCATACGCAGCCGATGATAGGGCTCAGAGCGCATGCGTGCCGAGTTCAGCCAGGACAGCGAGCGGCCGGAGGCACCATTGGCCGGCGGCCCGTCATTGAGGATCGTCACCTTAATGCCGCGCCGCGCAAGCTGTACGCCAGTGGAAACGCCGAAGATACCGGCGCCGATGATGACGGCCGAAGAGATGGTGTTGTCGGTCATGGAATTGGCTTTCAATCAATTGTCATACGGATGGGGGTAAGGCATCGGGGATCTCCCAGCGACCGCTGGCTGCGGAGCGGAACAGCGCGTCAATCGCCGTCATATTCGCGATTGCGTCGCCAAGCCCCGTCTCGAGTGGTCCGCCGGAGAGGACAGCCTCGGCGAATGCATCGGCCTGTTCGCGATACTGGTCGACAGGCCCGATCGCGATCTCCTCGCGGCCGCCGCCGGCAAGATCGCGACCATCATCAAAGACAAGAATGGTCGGCTCATCAGCCGGTGCATTGAAGGGAATGGGGATTTCCAGACGCCCGCGCGTTCCAAGCACCGTGACCTTCTGCGTGAGGGAGAGTTGTGTGGAACAGGTGAAGGCAAGCTGCCTTCCCTCTGGAAACGCCAGCAGCCCGCTCGTCAGCCGGTCCGTGCCGAAGACGGGATCGCGCTCCATGAGGGCGATCGCCCGTACCGGTTCCGCGTCGAACAGGAACCGCGCCGTGTTGATGGCGTAACAACCAACGTCGAACAGACCGCCGCCGCCAATATCAGCCTGGTTGCGTACATTCCCGGGGTCGTCGAGATAATAGGAAAAGATCGTCTGGATGGCCCTCACCTCGCCGAGGCGCCCCTCGTCAATCAACGCGCGCGCCTTTTTCCATTGCGGATGGTGGCGCACCATGAAGGCTTCCGCGACCGGCAGGCCCGCCGCCTTTTGTGCCGCTGCCAGTTCCCTCGCCTGCTCGGCATCAAGCGCGATCGGTTTCTCGCAGAGTACGGGTTTGCCCTGCGCCAGTGCCTTTATCGTCAGTGGCACGTGCAGATGATTGGGCAAAGGGTTGTAAATTGCGTCTATTTCCGGATCGGCAAGCAGTTCCTCGTAGCTGCCATAGGCCTTGGCGATGCCGAAGCGGGCCGCCATCTCCTTCGCCTTCGCGGCATCGCGCGAGGCGATTGCCGCAACGCGCCCCAGGCGGCTGGACTGGATGGCGGGAATGACCGCCTTGGCAGCAATGCCTGCGCAACCGAGCACACCCCATCGTATCGTTTGTGTCATTGGTTTCTCCTCCCGGCGCTCAGAGCACTTCCGCTAGGAAGCGCTGGAGACGCGGGCTTTGCGGGTTGTCGAATATTGCCTCTGGCGTGCCGGCTTCAACGACGCGCCCCTCGTCCATAAAGACGACCTGATCGGCCACCCGGCGGGCAAATCCCATTTCATGCGTGACGACGACCATGGTCATGCCACGCGTGCCGAGCTCAGCCATGAGGTTGAGCACGCCCTTGACCAATTCCGGATCGAGCGCACTCGTCACCTCGTCGAAGAGGATAACCTCCGGTTCCATGGCAAGCGCACGGGCAATGGCAACGCGCTGCTGCTGCCCGCCGGAAAGACCGCCCGGACGGTGGTGCTGGCGGCTCGCAAGGCCGACATCGGCAAGCCTTGCCTTGGCAATGCGCTCGGCCTCGGCTGCGGGCAGGCCCTTGATCTTCGTAAGCGACAGCATGACGTTTTCCAGCGCCGTGTGGTCGGGAAAGAGGTTGAAATGCTGGAATACCATGCCGACCCGGCGGCGCAGCGTTTCCGGCTTCATTGCGAGAATGCTTTCGCCATCGATAAGAATATCGCCGCTCTTCGGCTCGACCAGACGGTTGAGCCCACGCAGCAAAGTCGATTTTCCGGATCCGGACGGGCCGATGATGCAGGTGACGCTGCCTGGCTTGACTAAAAGATCGACACCCCTCAGCACATCAAGATCGCCATAGGCCATGCCGAGACGGCGCACATCAAGGCTGCCGCCCTTGAACGAGACGCCAGTCGCGCGAGCTGCACTGTCGAGTTCACTGACTTCCTCCAGTCCGCTGGTGAGGACGGCGGGGCGCTGCTTGCCAACCCGCAGACGATTGTCGATCGCATTGACGACATGGGTAAGCGGCACGGTAACGACGAGATAAAATACGCCTGCCAGCAGGAGCGGTGACAGATTGCCGGTCACCACCGCCTGGTCCTGGCCCACGCGAAAGATCTCACGCTCTGAGGCCAGAAGCCCGAGGAAATAGACCAGGCTCGAATCCTTGACGTTGCCGATGAACTGGTTGACGAGGGCCGGCAGAACGCGGCGCACGCCTTGCGGCACGACGATAAGGCGCATGCCCTGGCCATAGCTCATCGACAATGCCCGGCAGGCCTCCATCTGCCCACGGTCGACGCTCTGGATACCAGAGCGGAAAATCTCGCCGATATAGGCACCGGCAATCAGGCTGAGTGCCAGAATGCCGAGCGGATAAGGCGATGGACCGAAGAGCTCGCGGCCAATGCGGGCAAAACCCTGGCCAATGAGGAGAATTGTGACGATGGCCGGCAGGCCGCGGAAAATATCGGTATAAAGACGAGCGGGAATGCGCAGCCAGGGCGAGCGGGAAATGCCCATGATCGCGAGCATCATGCCGATGGCGACGCCAAGCACAGTCGAGGTCGCAGCCAGGATCAGCGTATTCTTGAGACCAACGGTGATCATGGTCGGCAGCACTTCGGCCATGGCATTCCAGTCGAGGAAGCTACGGCGCAGGTTTTCAAGCCAGTTCATCAGGATATCCCTTGAAAGAAAGGCCGGTCCGACCGGTAAAGGCCGGACCGGAAGGTGGCATCACTGCTTGGGAAGATATGCCTGCGGCATCGGCGTGCCGGGGAACCATTTTTCGTGCAGCTTTTTCCAGGTGCCGTCCTGCATGGCCTCTTTCAGGCCCTTGTTAAGCGCCTCGCGCAGCGCATCGTTACCCTTGCGGATGACGAAGCCGGCGGGCGCGTCGAAGCTCGGAATGTTGACTGCGACTTTTAGCGCCGGATAACGGGCGGAATAGTCCTTTGCAGCCTCGAAATCGAGGAAATGTGCATCGACCGTCCCGTTGTTGAGTGCGGAAACGGCAGAATTGTTATCCGGGAACTTCACGAGATCGGTGCCGGCAAAATTCTTCTCGGCATAGATTTCCTGAAGTGTACCCTGCACCACACCGAGACGCTTGCCTTTGAGACCCGCTGCATCGGTGATGCCTGGCTCCGAAGTGAGGACGCTCAAGAAACCTGCAAGATAACCATCAGAGAAATCAATGGTCTCCTTGCGCTTGGCAGTCGTGCCGATCGCAGCGGCCGCAACATCGAAGCGGCCGTTGGCGACAGAGGGCATCAGGGCCGAGAATTCCTGGCCGGTGAACACCACCTGTTCCTTCTTGAACCCAAGACGTTCGGCTACGTTGAGGAACAACTCTATGTCGAAACCGGTAAAGTTGCCGTCGGCGGTGGTGAAGGCATACGGCTTGGCATCGCCCATCGTGCCGACACTGATGGTGGCGGGATCGATGAGGCCAAGCGGATTGTCGGCAAGTGCGGGCGTCGCCGCGCCTGCAAGGACACTGAGTGTGATCGCGGCCGTGGTCGAGCGAATTTTTGCGAAGGCGGATGTTAAGGCTTGGGTAAATTGCATTGTTTTCTTCTCCTCTGGTGTCGTTGTCTGCGATAAATTCAAGGCGCACGGGTCCCACCCGGTCGGCGTATGATGTCACCTACCCGGCCCACGCAGTTCGCATGTCGGAAGTCTTTTTATGTTTGAGACCGGTCTCAATTAGAAAGAGACCGGTCTCTTTGGATATTGGCAATTGTTATCTTCGCATTTGCCAGTCGTCAAGTTCTCTTGTAAGGCTACCGCTTATGGACAAGATCCCACCTAAAACTCCTTCCGTGACAGTCGCTGACGTCGCACGCCAAGCCGGCGTCTCAAAGGCAACGGCTGCACGCGTACTGGGTGGCTACGGAACCGTCAGCGACCGGGTGAGAGAGGCGGTCCTGGCAGCGGCTCAGTCGCTCGATTATCGCCCCAATGAGCTTGCTCGCAGCATGACGACAGGTCGTTCAGGCACCATCGGCGTCGTGGTGGGAGATATTGAAAACCCCTTTTTTAGCCTTGCCGTGCGAGGCATCACGGATATTGCCCGGCAGGCAGGCTTCACCGTCATCCTCACTAACTCGGGTGAAGACGTCGTTGCGGAAAGAGCGGCCATCCGCACTCTGCTTGCCAAGCGTGTCGACGGTCTCATCGTCTCGCCGGCCAAGGAAAACGATGTCGAGCATCTGCATGAGGTTATTCGCTCGGGGCTGCCGCTCGCGTTGCTCGATCGTGGAAGCGACACGCTCGATGTCGACACCGTTATTGCCGACGACCGGCATGCTGCCGAGAATATTACACGCCGGCTGATTGCGCTCGGCCACCGCCGCATCGCCTATTTAACCGCCTGCGACACGCCGGATCAGCGGTTCCGCAGTGCAGACGACATCAGTACCGGTTCGGTCAGGCGACGCATCGAAGGGTATCTTGGTGCGTGCAGTGAGGCTGGTCTGACCAACATGGAAAGCTGGGTACGGGTCGGTGCCGTCACGCAGCAAGAGACGCATCGCATCGTTACCGAAATGCTCCAGTCGGCGCAGCGTCCGACGGCAATCATTGCATCGGACAGTATAATCGGCCTGGAGGTGTTCAAGGTTCACCGTCAACTGGGGCTTAGCATCCCGGACGACCTGTCGCTGGTATCGTTCCATGATGCGGATTGGACGTCTGTAACAACGCCTCCCGTGACCGTCGTGCGCCAACCCGTCTACGATCTCGGTGCGACGGCGGCCAGGTTGCTGGTCGACCGGCTAAATGGCAAAGGTCAGACGGTCCGCAAGGTCGTTCTGAAAACCGAAATCGTTGAACGTGCCTCCATGCGGGAAGCACTTTGACTCGGTAGACGGTGTTGAAATGCTGCTTTGATCCCTCCGTCTTTTGTGACGGCCCCTCGCCGATCGATCCGCTGTCACTATTATCGCCAACGTAAAAACGGCGCTGGTCCTCGGTCAGACAGAATCCGATAGATCGGCTCGCAGCCGGCCCCTTTTAGTATGGCCGAGTGGTTGCCTCTTGAGATCGAATGTCGTTCGATTCGCCATGGTGTAGATTTTTTGCAGTGAAAATCTCGTTTCGACCGACGCTGATGACCTTGATTGCCGAGCAAAAATGCAGTTGCCGCCGCAGGGGCAGGATGTCCGAAACATTCTATAAGTATCTGATTGTAATTTATAAAATGGCCGCCTCTATTCCCCTGTCAACCACGGATGTCAATATCCGGTTAACCGTAAATAACTGGACGGCGAAACAGAATCATGTTGTACCTTTGGCGGACGATGGTCGGCAAACCGGCGAATGCCCGCCAAGAGGAAAATATGGCGATAGCAAAACACGCAGAAATGACGAGCGGTCAGAAGGAAGACGCGGGCGCCAAGATCATGCGCCATGCGGGTCTTCTGTCTCAGCAGTTGCAGGACCTTCGCACCCGCATGTATCCTCCGAAGTCGGAGAAAAGCCTGCGGCCGTTCCTCACCAACGAAGTCTCCAAGCTGACCTCAATACCCGATTCTACGCTGAAACTCATGTCGAGCGAAGGCCGTGGACCGATCCCTGGCCGGCTGGAAAATAACCATCGTGTCTATACGCTTGCTCAGATCAATGAATTGCGCGAGCTCTTTGCCGCCCAGAAGCCTTCTGAAGCGCTGAGATTTTCTCCTCGCCGACGCGAGGGCGAGCATCTCCAGGTCGTTGCGATCGCCAACTTTAAGGGCGGCAGTGCCAAGACCACGACCTGCGTCCATCTTGCGCATTATCTCGCGCTGCAGGGCTACCGCGTCCTTGCTCTTGATCTCGATCCGCAGGCATCACTTTCTGCACTGTTCGGCGCGCAACCTGAGTTTGACGTTGGTGCCAACGAAACGATCTACGCTGCTCTTCGCTACGACGACGCCGAGCGCCGGCCAATCCGCGATATCATCCGCAAGACCTATTTCGACGGGATCGATCTGATACCCGGCAACCTCGAAGTGATGGAATATGAGCATGAAACGCCGCGGGTTCTGGCGCAGAAATCGGGCTCGGGAGCGATCTTCTTCGAACGGTTGAAGCTTGCTCTTGCCGAGGTTGATCAGGACTATGACGTCGTCATTCTCGATACTCCGCCGTCTCTCGGGTTTCTGACGCTGAGTGCGATTTATGCTGCGACCAGCATGATTATCACGGTACACCCGGCGATGCTCGATGTCGCATCCATGAGCCAGTTTCTCCTAATGATGGGAGATCTGATAAGCGTGCTCAACGAGAGCGGAGCACAGCTTGATCAAGATTTCATCCGCTATCTCATTACCCGCCATGATCCCAACGACGCACCACAGTCTCAGGTCGTTGCGTTGATGCGCCATCTCTTCGGAACGGATGTGCTTCTTCCGACGCTGATTGAAAGCACTGCTGTCGAGGCAGCAGGACTTGCAAAGCGCTCGATTTACGAACTCGAAATGGGCCAGATCGGCCGTGACACGCATAAACGCGCACGCGAGGCGGTTGATGCCGTCAACGAAGCGGTCGTGAAACTCATCAACACCAGCTGGGGACGCACATGACCAACAAGTCATCGCGTAAATCCATCGTTGCAAATTTTGGCCTGCTGTCGGCGGAACTTGAAAACCGGCTGGCGACCGATGCTCCTGTCTCCCCGCAGCAACCTGCACCAACTGCACGTGTCGGTGCCGGCGTGATCGGTGCGGCGCACAGGGCGATCGACGACATCAAATCGGAACGCGACCGCCTCAAGGCGCTTGTTGAATCGGGTGGTGGTGCGATCAGAGAGCTCGACCCGTCAAAGGTCGATCCCTCTCCCTTTCCCGATCGTCTTCCAGATGACGATGCATCGGATTTCGAGTCTTTCAGGAACTCGATAAAGTCCGAGGGGCAAAAGGTCCCGATCCAGGTCCGCAAGTCACCAGCATCGCCCGATCGCTATCAGGTTATCTACGGCCATCGCCGGCTTCAGGCAGCCCGCGATCTTGGAATTCCGGTCAAGGCGATCGAAGTCGAGATTTCCGACGTCGAGCTTGTCATTGCGCAGGGTATTGAAAATGCCGATCGCCAGGATCTGACCTGGATCGAGCGCACCCTGTTTGCCCGCCGTATGGATGATGCCGATGTGAAGCCTCGTGATATCAAGGCGGCATTGTCTATCGACGATCCCGAGCTTGCACGAATGCGAGCGGTTTATCGCGCCCTTCCGCTCGATATCGTCGAGACAATTGGTCGGGCAGCCAAGGTCGGTCGTCCAAGGTGGGTGGAGTTTGCAAAGGCTTTCTCCGAACAGCCTGACCTGCACGATGAACTGCGCAGCGTGCTTTCGGCCGCTACGCAAAGACGGCTTGGATCCGATCAAAAGTTTCTTGCCGCCTTTAACGCCCTGAAACCTGCCGCACCGTCGAAGGCCGGCAAGATGATTGCCGGCGCCGCAGGCGAACCACTTGGCAGCTTTTCTCGCACGAACAGGGATATCCGTATTTCTGCGGATACACCGGCCGGAGCAGAATTCCTGCGTTTCATCGAGGCGCAGCTGCCATCACTGGCTGAGCGGTTCACGCGTGAAAGATCAAAGATTTGAACTGAAGCTGAGAAACAGACTTCGGAACCATTTTAAGTAAGGAAAACGCGCAAAAGAAAAAGGCCCCCGAAACGTTGCCGTCATGGAAGCCCTTCTCGTCGTGTGAGAGCTAGAGAATCGCATTTCCATGAATCCTAGTCAAGAGTCTTTGGCACCGTTTTGGTGAGCGTAAATCTTTTGCCTTTTTGAAGAGGCGAGGGACATGGAAGGTGGACAAGTGACGACGCCGTTTGGGCGGCGGTCGGTAACGCTTGCGCTTGTGAAGCAGCAGATTGCCACGACCAGGATCAAGGAAGGCAAGTCGGCAGACAAATGGAAAGTTTTCCGCGACGCATCGGAGGCGCGAGAGGTGCTTGGTCTGCAGGATCGCAGCCTTGCAGTGCTCGATGCGCTTCTGAGTTTCTATCCTGAAAATGAGCTGCGCCAGGACGCACAGCTTATCGTTTTCCCGTCGAACATCCAGCTGTCAATTCGTGCGCATGGCATTGCGGGCGCTACCCTGCGGCGTCATCTTGCCTTGCTTGTCGATGCAGGGCTGATCATCCGCAAGGATAGTGCAAACGGCAAACGCTACGCCCGAAAGGATGGTGAAGGCTCGATCGAGCACGCCTTCGGTTTTGACATATCGCCGCTTTTGATGCGCGCCGAGGAACTGGCATGCCTTGCCCAGCAGGTGGCTGCCGATAGGATCGCGTTCCGCAGGGCAAAGGAGAACCTAACGATCTGCCGGCGGGATATCCGCAAGCTGATTACGGCGGCCGTCGAAGAGGGAGCTGCAGGCGATTGGGACGAGCTGGAAGAACAATATCTGGCCGCTGTCAGGCGAATTCCTCGAAACCCGACGCTCGACGAACTGAGAGATTTGGGCATCGAGATGGATAATTTGCGGCAGAACATCATCAACCAGTTGAATTCCGATGATTTTTCTTCAGAAATGACCACCAATGATGCTCAAAATGAGCGTCACTTACAGAATTCAAATACCAACCTCCTTAATGAACTTGAACCTAGCTCTGAAAAAGCGCAGGAGGCGAAGCCGAGCCAGAATAAGCAGGCCGAACATGTGCCGATTAAGGCTTTTCCGATTGGTCTCGTCTTGCGCGCCTGCCCCGAGATTTTAAACTACGGTCCTGAAGGCCAGATCAGAAACTGGCGAGAACTCATGACGGCCGCCGTGGTGGTCAGATCGATGCTCGGGGTGAGCCCGTCCGCATATCAGGAGGCCTGTGAGGTGATGGGTCCGGAGAACGCAGCAGTGACGATCGCCTGCATTCTCGAGCGGGGCGGCCACATCAATTCGGCCGGCGGGTATCTCAGAGACCTAACCAATCGGGCCAAGCGAGGTGAGTTTTCGCTGGGGCCTGTGCTGATGGCGCTATTGCGGGCGGCCGGTCATTCGGTGAAGGCAACGGGGTGACGTTGACGTAATGGATGAGGGTTCCCGTTGCGCCGGTGTTTCCATCTGGAGACTGGAGCATTTGAGGAATCCACATCCAGGTTTGGGGGCTTTCCCTTCATTTTCCGGCCTTCCATATCAGTTCCTTCCGCCTTAATGTTTACGACCCAACGACAGCTGAACTCTTGTTGGATTGCAGCCAGGTTAAAAGGCCGAGAGAGACTGACATCAGCTACCGGACGTTGTTCACGGAGCTGATGCGGCGGACGTTGGGTGCCTAACTTGCGGCGGACTTCCGTTTGGAAGGGTAGTTCGTGACTGTGACGGTCAAATAACGCGACTATTGGTATTTCAATCTCACTAGCGCCGTGGACAAGGATGAGCGAAGCTATTTCGGGTCACACTACGATAAGCAGATCACGGTGCGGTATGATCATACGGCGCCCAGATGAAGATTGTGGTTATGGATTGGGGATTGATCACTTTCACCCCGGCAGCCTCGAAAGTGCTTGTATAAGTCATGTCGAGGCAAAAAGTTCTTTCATGGCACTTCCTCCCAAGGTGCCATGTTGAATATCTAACCCGTTAATGCCATCGCGCACTTGGACGGGCCGTGAGCGGCTTCGGTATCCTCCTCAGAACACGAAGCTGCCGTGTCCTGCTAACTCGGCAGATACTCTGCGCTCCAACTCTCGCTGATCGTGCCGGATGCAATCAACCGATCGATCTCGTTATCGGTGTAGTTCAGGTCGCGGAGAACGGCGCACGTGGAGGCGCCGTACTTCTCCGCTGGCGTTATAGCCGTCACCTTGCCGACTGCCGGACGGATGGCGAAGGGGTCGAGCTGAGTGACGGTGTGCCCGCTCGGATGGTCTGGAAAAACCGAGAATGAATAACTGCCCCGGTCGATCCCCGGCGTGCCGTCGGCAATGCGGGCGCTGCGGCTGCGGATCTCCTCGATGTTCTCGCAGAGAGATACGCCGATATCGGCTTTCTGCAGGCGCTGTTGCCAGGTTTCAGCAGGTGCCGTCATGAAGGCTTTCGCCAGATAGGCCTCGCGATCGGATGCGGCCATCTCGACAATTGCCTCAAGCCCCTCCGCCCTGCCGAAGCGTGGCAAATCAACTTCCGAAGCACAGAGGAGAATATGATCCCCCGACGCCGTTTCGTAGAGCTGCGACAGGGCGTTATATCCCTTGGTCTCGCGACCGGAAGGCTCATCGAAGGGACCTCGGTTGGCATAGTCATAGCAGAAGGGTATCTGGGCGAGACCGGTAAGCGCTGACAGCGAGGTCCGCGGACGGCCGATGACCCCGGTTCTGGATTTCTGATACAAAGCCGCTGCAATGCCGAGCGCAGCGCCGAAACCGCACATGACGTCAATGGTACCGACATGGGCGTGTTCCTCCGGCGTGTCCATGGAGCCGCCAAAACGTAACATGATGCCGGTTGCCGACTGCACGAGGTCGTCATAGCCGAGATAGTCGGTACGCGGACCGGTGCGCACGCCGCCGAAGCAATCGAGCTGGCAGAAGATCGCTTGGGGGTTGAGCGCTTTCAGGCTTTCGGCATCGAGCCCCATCGCCTTGACCTGACGGTCGGTGGCGTTCCAGACAACGACATCGACTGAGCGCACCAGTTCTTCGAACACGATGCGGCCATCGGGCGAACCAATGTTCAGCAGCACGGACTGTTTGCCGCGCATGTGGGACATGCCGAAGATCACGGTGTTCCAGCAGTCATAGAGCGGCTTGGCCGGATCGATCTTGATGACCTCTGCACCGAAGCGGGCAAGATAGGCGACCGAATGCGGACCGGCGATCACATTGCACAGATCGAGAACCTTGACGCCGTCCAGCCAGCCGCCGGGAGCCTCATTCGCTACAACCGGCAAGGAAGGGTGCTGCATGCCGGCGAGCAGTGCTAGCGCCTCCTTGGCCGTTCCCCAACGTCTCGGGCTTGGCGTTAACATAGATTCGGCGCTCTCCTGCAGCCAGGCCATAGGCCCCGGCTGGGTCATGCGGCCGAAGATCGGATCGTCCACTTCGATCATGAGGCCGGCAGCCTTGGCATGATCGTCGGCGATCCATTCCTTCAGCCAGCGTTGCGGCGCACCCGGAAACAGCCCTTCTCCGAAGACACGTTCCCATTCAAAAGCCGTTTTGGTCAGGAAAACATCCTTCATGCGAGCCGCGATTTTGTCAGCCCAGAATTTTGGGAGCGGATAGACACCGAGCGAAACGTCCGAAGACCACTGCGAAACTGGAAGATAGGTGTCTTCCTCCTCGCGCAGTCCTTCAGCAACGAGCTCGTCGTAAATGCCAAGCGCTTGCAGGCAGCGTTTGGCATGGTTCTTGTGGCTGGGGCAGACCACGTAGACATCCGCCCGTCGGCGCACCTATAGCTGCGATAGAAGGGATCGAGAAACTCCTGGAGGTCGTCAAAAGACATGTCCATTTGCGGGTCCTCGCCGCGCCGACGCTCGATTTCCCGCTCACGCTGGGTTTTATAACGCAACGGATAGTCGTCAATCAGAATGGAGTTGTAGGACAGGCCCTCCATGACGGCGCTTGCCAGCGGCACCTCAATATGATCGCCGTGGCCGGTGCGCTCACGCGCCTGAAGCGCCAACACCGTCGCGGAGGCCGCAAGCATCGTACCATATGCGGAAGAGAGTGGGAGCGGCGAGAAAGACGGGTTGATACCCATAAGAACGCGGTTTAAGCCCATATCCGTAAAGACGCCCGACGAGGCTGCGATCACTGTCTCGAAGGCTCGCCAGTCCCGGGGGAGTTCATCGTCGGAGGCGAAACCTGGGATAGACAGGGTGATCAGCTCAGGCCGCGATTTACGCAAAGTCGAAAAATCGATCCCGAGCCGGGCAAGCACACCGGGGCGGAAGTTCTCGATCACAATATCAGCCTCGGCCACCAGCGCTTTCGCCTCAAGCAAACCCTTCTCCGTTTTGAGGTCGAGTGCGACGATCAGCTTGTTGCGGTTGAGGATGGCGTTGGCGGGATTGTCCCAGAGCGGCCCGCTGGGGGGATCGATATGCACGACGGTCGCGCCGAGATCGCCAAGTATCATGGCCACGGCCGGGCCAGCAATATACTGCCCAAAATCAACGACTCGAACGCCGGAAAGCGGAAGCGTTGAACGTGCTATTGATGTCATCCTGTAACCTCCCCCAATAGTTTTCTATGCGTGTGCGTCAGCAACAATCCAGCCGGCTGCCTTTTCGGCGATCATCAGCGTCGGCGCATTGGTGTTACCACTGGTGATCTTCGGCATGATGCCCGCATCGACGACCCGCAGTCCCGCGATTCCGCGAACTTTGAGGCGACTATCGACAACCGCCATAGGATCGTCATCCCCGCCCATCTTCGTCGTACCAACCGGATGGAAGATGGTATTGGCAATATCGCCCGCGAGCCGCGCCAGCTCCTCATCGCTTTGGAACTGCGGGCCCGGTTTCCACTCCTCCGGCCTATATTTCGCCAATGCTGGCTGCGACACGATTTTGCGCACTTGCCGCAGACTTTCGGCAGCAATCCTGCGGTCTTCGTCCGTGCTGAGATAGTTCGGCGCAATCGCCGGCGCGTCCGACGCCTTATTGGAGCGAATACGAACGCTGCCCACGCTCGATGGATTGAGGTTGCAAACGCTGGCTGTGAAAGCGGGGACAGTGTGCAACGGTTCGCCGAAGGCGTCGAGGCTGAGGGGCTGGACGTGATACTCCAGATTGGCGTGGGCCTGGCGTTCGTCCGAACGGGTAAAGGCGCCCAGCTGCGAGGGCGACATGCTCATCGGACCACTGCGTTTCAACGCATATTCGAGCCCTATCATCGCTTTACCAAAGACGCTGTTGGCGAGCGTATTCAGCGTTTTCGTATTACCGACCTTGAAGACGGCACGGATCTGCAGATGGTCCTGAAGATTTTCTCCGACACCTGGCAGGTCGTGTTTGACCTCAATACCGAAACGCTTCAGCAATCCCGCTGGACCGATGCCAGATAATTGCAGGATTTGTGGTGAGCCGATGGCGCCGGCCGACAGAATGACTTCTCCCCGCGCCCCAACCTCCGTGCGCTGCCCTTGACGCTCAACAATAACACCGATGCACCGCTTGCGACCAGATGCCTCGTTCGCAAGGATCAAACGCTCGACATGAGATTGCGTCCAGATCGTTAGGTTTGCGCGGTTTTTCGCTGGGCGCAGGAAAGCCTTGGACGTGTTCCAGCGCCAGCCCGAGCGCTGGTTCACCTCGAAATAGCCGACGCCTTCATTGTCGCCACTGTTGAAATCGTCCGAACGCGGAATGCCCGCTTCCATGGCGGCTTCTGCAAAGGATTCGAGGATATCCCATTTCAGCCGCTGCTTCTCGATGCGCCATTCGCCGCCATGGCCATGCATGTCGGAAAACCTGCTGTTGCCACCAGTCTTCGGGTCTGCGCCATGGTCCAGCCGGTAGTGGTCCTCATGCGCCTTGAAATCGGGCAGGCAATTTTGCCAAGACCAGGCATCGTCGCCGGTTGCCGTTGCCCACCCGTCAAAATCGCGTGCCTGACCACGCATATAGATCATGCCGTTGATCGACGAGCAGCCACCAAGCGTCTTACCGCGAGGATAGCGTAGCGAACGACCGTTCAGTCCGGCGTCCGGTTCGGTTTTGTACAGCCAGTCTGTGCGCGGGTTGCCGATACAATAAAGATACCCGACCGGGATATGTATCCATGGGTAGTCGTCCTTGCGGCCGGCTTCCAGCAACAGGACACGTTTTGACGGGTCACGACTGAGGCGATTGGCAAGCAGGCAGCCTGCAGAGCCACCACCGACGATAATGTAGTCAAAAACGTCGTGGAAATTGCCGGAACCACCATTCCTCAATGGGTTACCCTCCAATCGCGATGGAACACCACACAATTATAAGACTGGACACTTTGCAGTGGCATGCCATGCTTCCTCCCTGCTTTATATGCAGGCATAGCCAACATTCGCTCGTGAAATCCAATGACAAATTCAACCAAGCATTATAAGTGAAATTAATATGCTGGAAGGTATCGATCTGAGAACATTGCGAGCGTTCGTTACCGTGGGGCGAGAAGGGAACGTCACCCGCGCCGCCGAGCACCTGCACGTTACGCAGCCTGCGGTGACGCTTCAGTTGAAACGCTTGGCCGCTGACACCGGGCTAACCCTGTTCCGGCGGACCTCGACAGGTTTGGAGTTGACACAGGAAGGTGCACTGTTGGCGGCAAAGGCCGAGCAAGTGCTGGCGGCGCTGACGGACTTCGGCCAGACAGCCGGGCGTTTATCGACCGGCGTCCGGGGAAAATTGCGGATCGGTACGATCATCGATCCGGAGTTCACACGATTAGGGGCGTTTCTGAAAGCACTTATCGAAAACGGGCCAGGTATCGAGACAACGCTGCGTCATGGCATGAGCGGCGATGTGCCGGAGAGGCTGAAGCGAAACGAACTCGACGCCGGTTTTTATCTTGGTGATCCAAGGGACTATGACCCGCCGACCGATATTACTGGAGGGAGTACCGCGTCGCTTTTCCACTCTCGCGCACTTGCGCAATTGACCTATTGCGTTGTCGCTCCGCCATCGCTCGCCAACTTTGTTCGAGGGGCCAACTGGTTACAGCTTGCCTCCCTCCCCTGGATCGGCACGCCACCCGCATCGGTCCATAACCGGATGCTGGCACGGCTGTTCACCAATCTTGGCGTTCGCCAACAGATTGTCGCCCAGGTCGATCAGGAAGCGTCAATGATTGCCATGACACGCACAGGGATAGGGCTGAGCCTTTGCCGGGAATCGATTGCCCTTTATGAACAGCAGTCTCATGGACTGGTCATCGCTGATAATGTGAAGCTCTCGACGACCTTAAGTTTCCTCTGCCTGGAAGCGCGTATGAGCGATCCTTCTATCGTCGCTGCATTTGACGCAATCAAACGAGTTTGGGTTCAGTAAACCGACTTAGCGGTGAAGCTCTTGATAGGAATCGAACCGTCGGTGCGCCAGTCCCTTCACACACGCAGTGCATCGATGACGGCGCGCAGGCCAGCCGACAGGTATTTTCGCGTCGGGTAATAGAGATAGAGCCAGTCCTCGGGCGCACTCCAGGATGCCAGGCATTCGATCATGCTGCCGTTCTGGACATAGGGACGCGCGCGCTCTTCCCAGACGTAAGCCAGCCCCACGCCCGAAAGTGCCGCCTCGACCATCAGTTCATGGTCATCGAGCGACAGAGATCCGGTCGGCTCGAATTCGATGATCTTGCCAGCGCGGCTGAACTCCCAAGGGTAGGGTTTGCCGCTTGGATAGATATTGCGAATACAGACATGGTGACGCAAATCATCCGGGGTTTTGGGGCGCGGATAACGTTCGAAATAGCTTGTTGAGCCCACGACGGCAAACCGAAGCCGCGGTTTGATCTTCACGGCGGTCATGCCATCGCGCAGACTTTCTCCAAGACGGATGCCGGCATCGAACCCCTCCTCCACAATGTCGACAAGGCGGTCGGTAGCGACGATTTCCAGCTGAAGCCCGGGATTTTCTGCAATCAGAGGACCGATGACTGACCGGAATACGAACGGTGCGACCGAATTGGGCGCATTGATGCGAACCTTGCCAAAAGGCGTATCGCGAAACTGGTTGAGGGCATCGAGCGCCGAGCCGATCTCGCCGAAGGCGGGCGACAGTTGCGCAAGCAACATTGCCCCGGCATCAGTCAGCGACACGCTGCGGGTCGTTCGATTGAGCAGACGAATGCCGACGCGTGCCTCGAGATTACCCACCGCATGGCTGATCGCCGAGGCCGTCACCCCGCGCTCTTCACCGGCACGGCGAAAGTTGCGGTGACGGGCGACCGCATCGAAGGCCGCGAGTTCAGAGAGATCCGTACTGCGCATTGTCAAATCTCACTCATCATTGAGAGGAAGATTATCTCTCTAATCCTGATCGTTGAAAAGGTCCAGATTTCTCCTCGCAAACCGGCGCTTGTGCCGGACCACACAGGAGATAGGACAATGGCCGACTTCATTCCTCCCGCCCACAACACTGCATCACCCTTTGCCGACATGCGCGGTCATCACGTTGCCGTCCGCACGCCGGACCTCGAAACCGCAAAGCGCTGGTATGTCGAGAAACTCGACTTCCGTGTCGTTGCCGAATGGGACTACGCCGACGAACAATTGGCCTATCTCGCACCCGCGACTGACGACCATTTCTATGTGGAAATCCTGGGTGGCGGCGATCCGGCGCCGGCGGAGGTCCGCCCTTATACCGATCTCGGCGATAGCCTCAAATATGCCGGCTACCACCATTTCTGCCTGAATGTCGCAAGCGTCGACGCCACTGTCGAGGAATTGCGGGCGCGCGGCGTCACCATCGTGACCGAGCCGTTCGAGCTTTTGGCAATCAGCCGCCGCCTCGCCTTCTTCTGCGATCCCTTCGGCAATCTGATCGAGCTGGCGGAAGTCCTGCCGTGACCCTTTCTCACCCGGCTGGCCGTCACGGCATCGCGATGGCCAGCACATCAGGAGAATATCCCATGACGAACTCCATCATGATTATCGGCGCCGGCCCCGGCATCGGGCAGGCCGTTGCGGAGAAATTCGGGCGGGAAGGCTGGCATGTCGTGCTCACCGCTCGCAATGCCGATCGTCTCACCGGTCTGTCCAGAACCCTTTCCGGGCAAGGTCTCCACGTCTCGACTTTGCAAGCTGATGCGACCGACCCGGTCGCACTGCGCAAGGCGGTCGCCGAGGGCGACCGCCTGTCCGGCGGGCTGACGGCGGTCCTTTTCAATGCCGCGTTCGTGCGTGAACAGGATCTGTTCAGCATGCGCGACGATGAGGTCACGGACGACCTCGCCACCAATGTCGCTGCCGGCCTTCACACAATCCGGGCATCCGTTGAGTTGTTCGGTGCCCGCGGCGGTACGATCCTGGTCACAGGTGGCGGCCTCGCTGTCTCACCCCATGCCGGCTATGCCAGTCTCGGCCTTGGCAAGGCGGCCCTTAGAAATGTCGTCGAAGGTCTGGCCGGCCCTCTCGCCGAACGCGGCATCCGCATCGCGGTGGCGACAATCGCCACACTCGTCGGCCCCGGATCGACAGAGGCGAGAGAGGCAGCCGACACAATCTGGACGCTGGCGACGGACCCGACCGCAGGGTGGGAAGCCGTTTACCCCGCAGACGCCTTCAAGGGAGACTGACATGACCGAAACGTTGACTTTGATTGCCAGGCTGACGGCCAAGCCGGGCTGTGCCGCGACGCTTGGCGAAGCGTTGCAGGCTCTGGTCTTACCGACCCGCGCCGAGGGGGGATCGATCGACTATCACCTGCACCGCGACAACCATGATCCCAGCGTCTGGATTCTCTATGAGAACTGGCGATCGCGCGCTGATCTCGATGCGCATTTTGAGCAGCCCTACACCAAAGCCGTCATGGCGCGCTTTCCGGAGCTGCTGGCCCGCGACATGGAATTGACATTCTGCACCATGACATCGCCGCGCCCTTGAGCCCCCGGCCCAACGCTTTCCCCATCAATCCAGCATCAAGGAACACCCTCATGAAAATCTGGTTCATCACCGGCGCCTCGCGCGGCTTTGGCGCCCTCGTCACCACACGCGCTCTTGCACAGGGCGACGCCGTCGTCGCTACCGCCCGCAATCCCAAAGCGATCACCGATCGGTTCGGCGAGCATCCCAACCTGCTTCCGGTCGTCCTCGATGTGACCGACGACAGACAGGCAACCACAGCGGTCAAAGCAGGGATCGAGCGCTTCGGCCGCATCGATATCCTGCTCAACAATGCTGGGTTCGGATTGATGGGTGCCGTCGAAGAAGCAACCGTGGCTGAGGTCGAGGCTGTATACCGCACCAACGTCTTTGGTCTCCTCAACGTGACCCGCGCCGTCCTGCCCTTTATGCGCCGGGCCCGTTCCGGCCGCATCCTGAATATCTCGTCGATCGGCGGCTATCGCGGCGCAGCAGGTTTCGGGGTTTACTCCTCGACCAAATTCGCCGTCGAGGGGCTGAGCGAAGCCCTGCATGACGAACTGGCGCCGCTTGGCATCCATGTCACCGTCATCGAGCCGGGTTATTTCCGCACGGATTTCCTCGACAGTTCGTCCTTGTCGGTGAGCGGCAATATCATTGGCGACTACGAAGCGACCGCTGGCAAGGTCCGCACGATAGCGGCCGGACTCAGCCACAACCAGCCGGGCAACCCTCAAAAACTGGCAGAGGTCCTGATCGCCTTCGCTGACGCCCCCAATCCGCCGGTCCGCCTCCCGCTCGGTAGTGATACCGTCGCAGCGATCGAAAAGAAGCATGCACAGGACAACGCCATTCTCTCCGAATGGCGCGCCGTCTCGGTCTCGACCGACTTCGCCGTTGACTAATGACGACGCTCGTCTGGTTAAACTTCTTCCGATGGGAGGCCGCTTTCGGGCCTCCCATCGCCTTGAGCAGATTTGCACGCAACGATTTGCCGTTATTGGTCGCGGCGTCGGCTAAAAACCTCTGCGAATTAGCGTTTCTCGCCTGTACGCCTCTCAGCTCCAGCGCGGTGGCGTCCCAATGTGATCTTTCAGCGCTAGTGTGAATGCCTTGACCTTGGCAGATGGTACCTGAAGCGCGCGTAGAAGATAAATTCCGTTGGCCGCTTCATTCCATCTTTCGCCCGATAACGGTAGGCGTACAAGATCACCCACCTTCACCGAAGGTCCCGATACCCAGCTCGGCAGGAACGCCACACCCATCCCCGCTAGTGCAGCCCCGTTCAGCGCTTCAAAATCATCGGACCGGAATACAACGCGCTCACACGCTTCCCCGGTCGGCGCGCCAAGAATGCTAGACCACTCAAGAAGATCGTTGCCATGGAGCTTGTCGAGAAGGCGATGATTGCGAAGCTCGTCTTCGCTTTCCGGCACGCCGTGATGCTCAACATAGGCCGGGCTTGCCACGAGTATCCGATCGAGGGGTGCCAGTTTGGTTGCGATCAACGTGCTGTCGGGCAGTTCCCCCATTCTCACCACCAGATCAAGTCGCTCCGCGACCGGGTCGGCCAGTCGTTCGGTCAAGTCCAGCTCAACATGCAAGCCTGGATATTGCCACGCAAGCGATGCCAAGACAGGAATGACATACCGCTTTCCGAAGGTCGGGAAGCAGGCGATACGCAAAGTGCCACTGACCTCACTATCGAATGCCGTCACCTCGGCATGCGTATCGGCCAGATCGTCGAGCAGGCGCTGCGCACGCTCGAAGAGGTGACGGCCCGCGTCCGTTAATGACAGTGCCCGTGTTGAGCGGACAAGGAGAGGCACCCCCAGATCCTGCTCGAGCGCATCGATCTGCCGCACAACAGCCGAGGGAGTGACAGCCCGACGCCTGGACGCAGCTGAAAAGCTGCCGGCGCGGACGACGTCAACGTATACCGCCAGATGTTCAGCGAAGCGTGGATCCCTCATCTTTGCCTACGACGCAAAACCGTTCCGACCATTCAGTTGGTTATCATCCAAGGTCATCAGGAGCACATTCCTTCTCGTCAACGGGCAATTTTGCTCACCAAACAGAAGGAACACACCTATGGTCAAGATCCTTGATACAATTCTCTCACAATCCGCCTATTCCGCAGAGATCGACATTCCGCTCGAAAAGATCGACATTGCCGATTGGCTCTTCAACCTACCCGAAGCGGAATATCTTCGCTGTTGCCCGCCTGACCATATTGCCGCAGGCGTCACCTGGACTGACGACGGCCGTCGGATGTCGATCAATGTCGAGCAGATCGGCTCAGGCCTAGTGGTACAGCACTATGTGGCCGAAGCCGCCGAACCAACCTATTGCCGGATGAACTCGATCTCGGATGTCTTCACCGCCAGTGGCAGAACTCAGGTCAATGTCGTCTGGGAACTGATCGCTGAGAAAATCGATGACGGCAGGACGCGCTACACCAACAAGGTCACAGCGCATCCAACCGATGCGTTCATGAAGTTCATCGAAGACCATGGGGTCGCTTACGAAGATGCTGCAGCCGCCCGTCAGGCCGCAGGTGGTGACCACAACAGCCGCGAAACGCCACTGTTCGCTGCCAGCATCGCCCGGCGCGCGCTTTCGAAGTAAGGGAGGAACATGCGATGAAAGCGATCGTCTTTGATGAATTCGGAAGCTCGGATGTTCTACGGCGTGCCGAAGCACCCATGCCTGAAGTGCGTCCCAACGACCTTCAGGTGAAGGTTGTGGCGGCAGGTGTCAATCGCGCCGACCTTCTTTAACTCGAAGGCGTCTATGGAGCAGCGTTGCCTCGTCCCTGTCACCAGTTTTGCCGAGCCGGATCCGGCCAGCAAACAGGAAGGCGGCAATGTGCCCAATGCCTGGTTTGCCCGCGATGACGAGAAATCGCTGATGTTTTTTGCGGGAATCCATGTGCCGCGCTGGCAAAGTGTGCGGAAGGTCAGGGACGGCCTCACGACCGACGATCTCTATGGTTTTCTGACCACAGATCCCAACGATCTCGTGAAACCGATCCATGAGAAAGCCATGCCGGTTCTGTTGCTGAAGAAAGAGGACACGGACATCTGGATGCGGGCGCCGTGGGACGAGGTAAAACATCTTGTCCGTCCGCTTCCGAATGATGCGCTGATCATTCTGTCGCGTGAGCCCGATGGATCATCGATCGTGTCGAAATCCGGTGAGCCTGTAACGCACTGGCCTTCCGAGATCTCGTCGATGCGGCGCTGATCGGCTTCGATCGCCGCGAGTCTTTCACACTTCCTCCGCGGAACTCACTCCGCTTGGTTAGAACTCCTGCGTCGCCTATTTGGGCACGTCCGTCCCAAATTCATCGATCAGCGCTTCGACGAAGCTTCGTACCTTGGCGGTAGGCCGGCGCCCGACGGGGTAAATCACGTGCATTGGACGAGACGGACCCTCGTGGTCGGGCAGCACCTGGACGAGTCGCCCGGCAGTGATTTCTGCGTTCAGCACACTTTCCGGCCCCAACGTGATGCCATAGCCTGCGATCGAGGCATGCAACAAGGCCTTCCAGTCGTTGCTACGGATTCTACCGCTGATGCGCACCTCCTCGCTTTTGCCGCTGCGAGTGAACTGCCAGCGGCAGGGAGTCGAGGACGGCCCGTCGCCATAGGCAAGGCAATCATGCTGCTCCAGATCCAGTGGAATTCGAGGGGTGCCGCGCCGGATAAGATAGTCCGGAGACGCACATGCAATCAGCCGATAGGGAGCGAGAGGAAGCGCGATCAGCGACGAGTCTTCGACCTCGCCGATCCTTACCATCACCTCGAACCCCTCCTCCAACGGATCAACGAAACGGTCGTTGAGAGTAAGGTCTATTCGCATGTCCGGATAGCGATCGAGATAGCGCGTCACGAACGGCGCCAGACTAAAGGCACCGAAGGTCACCGGAGCATTGACCCGCAGCACGCCTTTTGGCTGGGAACGCATATCAAGTGCAACGGATTCAGCCGCCTCGACGTCTGAAAGCAGCTGCTTGCAGCGGTCATAGAAGACCCTTCCCACGTCGGTCAGACTTTGTCGCCGCGTCGTACGGTGAAGCAACGCCGTCCCAAGTCGGTCCTCCAGGAACACAACATGTTTGGCGACCATTTGGGGTGACATTCCCATGGCCTTAGCTGTGGCGGCAAAAGAGCCCAGGTCGGAGGCTTTGACAAAAACAGCCATGCTCGAAAGTTTGTCCAAGATTGCCCGCTTACAGTTGGGAATGCCTGCTTGAATTGGCGATTTATCTCAATGTGGCACTCAATTAAACCCATGTTTGTGAAATTAATCGGAGAGACATCATGAAAATTGGAATTATTGGGGCAGGCATGGTTGGCCGTGCCATCGGCAAGCTCGCTGTTGCTTTGGGCCATTCTGTCATGCTGAGCAATTCTCGCGGCCCTCAGACCCTGTTCAGCTTGAGCCGGAGCATGGGGTGCCAAGTAGGAACGGTCGAGGAGGCCGCCGCTTTTGGCGAACTCCTCGTCATCGCCATTCCACTCGCAGCCTATCGGTCTATCCCAGTTGAGCCACTTGAGGGCAAACTGGTGATCGACACGAACAATTACTACTTCGAACGAGACGGCCACATTCCAGAACTGGACTCAGGCGAGACGACGACAAGCGAAATTCTCGCGCGCCACCTGCCGCGATCGCGGATCGTCAAGGCATTCAATGCCATCATCATGGACGATCTTGAAAAGGATGGACAGCCGGCTGGATCGTCGGGACGTCGAGGTCTCCCTCTGGCTGGCGACAATTCTACCGACAAGGCGGTCGTCGCAAGGCTCTATGACCAGTTCGGCTTCGATGCAGTGGATGCAGGCCTTCTTGCCGAGGGATGGCGGTTCGAGCGCGGCAGGCCGGTTTATTGTGTGCCGATGGCTGCCGATCGCCTAAACGATGAGCTTGCGAAAACGATCCGCTAGATCGGTCCCGGAAGCGGCAAGGCGTCAGCTTTACATAGTCGAAGAGCAGAACCAACTGCGGAGCCGACTGCGCTCGTCCCCGCAGTTTCAATACCGAAGCAGCCAGCCTTCGCAGACCTTTCATCCAGAACCGCTTCAAGATCTGCCTGATTTCGGTTGTTACAAGCGCCCAAACAGGAAATGGGCATACCAGCTGTAGCGAGCAGCGCGAAAGCCGTTCGCCTCCCGCAAGACCGGTAAAAAGGGTTGACGCAGAAGGTTTGAGCATGGCGACAGCAAAGCCGGAAACCGAGACCGACAGCCCGGGGCTAGCGGGCCCGCATCTGAAATCTATGCCTCCGCCGTACCGCCTTATGCGGACTGGCACTGCCGTCGAAAACCGCGTCACCATGGTGGGTGATTTCTGGCATTCTCACAACACCGCTGTCTTAGGCCATGGACAACCAAGAAAGTCCATTTGATAATGAAATCGTATTCTAAATTATGGATCGTACAGAATGGATGCTTTGACCGACGTAGTGCAACTGCTAAGACCTAAGACAGTCCTCATGGGCAGCATGGTGGCATATGGAGATTGGGGAGTTCAGGTTCCGCCGCAATCTGGTCCAATGTTATATTTTATTATGGAAGGCTCGGCGCAGTTTCGCGCCAGCCATGGCGAAACAACGTCGCTGGAGACTGGCGATTTTATCCTGTCGGGAAATCCCACAGCCGACACATTCTTCAGCCGGCCTGACCAAGAGATCGTATTCTCCGATGAAGAGTTCAAGGCGCTCAACACGGTCGACGGAGAAATTAGGGTCGGCCAGGTTGGGTCGGAAACTCCGACGCGTATTATTGGCGGGTGCATACTCTGCGATCCAACGAATGCCGACTTGTTATCAGAGCTGCTGCCCACGCTTGTCCATGTCCGCGCTGAAGAGGGAATCGGAGCCCGTCTCGGCAACCTCATCGCTTACATACGTGATGAAGCGGCCAACTCCCGGGCTGGAAGTGACCTCATTTTGGCGCGGCTTTTGGAGGTCCTGCTTATCGAAACGTTGCGGCGCGAAGCCTCGACACTTCCAAACCCCGGAATGTTGCGTGGCCTTTCCGATCCCCAGCTTGCTCGGGCCATCAGCGACATTCATTCAGACGTCCGCCGCGGCTGGACGATCGCCGAGCTAGCACAACGAGCCGGAATGTCGCGTTCGGCCTTTGCCCGGAAATTCTCTGCGGCTGTTGGCCTCGCACCCGTTGAGTACCTTCTCAGATGGCGGATGGCCATCGCCAAGGACACATTGCGACATAGCCGGAGATCGTTAGAGGAAGTCGCCGAAAAGGTGGGCTACCAATCTGCCAGCGCCTTCAGCACTGCGTTCAGTCAGAGGGTCGGGTGTCCACCGAGCGAATTTGCGCGGATGGCAGGTGCGACCTAGATCACTTTGGTCATCGCCAATTCAGAGAAGAAATGAAGAGCCAACAAACAGCGCGATTAGGACGATACAAAACGCATAAAGGACGATCGATTATGGTTCGTCTTGGTTTTCAGATTTAGAAGGAACCATCCTAAAAACAAATTGGAGGTTCCAATGAAAACCATTCTAATTACGGGCTGCTCCTCTGGCTACGGCCTGGAGACGGCTCGTCACTTCCTCGCAAACGGTTGGAACGTCATCGCCACGATGCGTACGCCGCGTGAGGATGTCCTACCGCGCTCGACGTCACTTCGCATCCTGCCACTGGATGTCACGAGCGTTGACAGCATCGCAGCCGCGGTTGCGACCGCCGGCCCGATCGACGTTCTGGTCAACAATGCCGGAATCGGCGTTGTCGGCGCTTTCGAAGCAACGTCCATGTCGCATATTCGCAAGATCTTCGATACCAACACCTTCGGCCTGATGGCCATGACCCAAGCGGTGATCCCGCAGATGCGCGAACGCCGTTCCGGCGCGATCATTAACGTGACGTCCAGCGTCACCTTGGCTGACATGCCTCTTGCAACAGCCTACAAGGCCAGCAAGCAGGCGATTGAAGGTTTCACCGGATCATTGGCACACGAGCTCGGCTATTTTGGTATTCGCACCAAGCTGGTCGAGCCAGGCTACGCTCCCACAACGCGGTTTACCGAAAACACGTCGGTGCGCATCGAGGACATGATCCCGCCAGCCTATGCCGATTTTGCAGCTCCAATCTTTGCCTCCTTCGCAAAGCCCGCACTGACAACGAAGGAAACCGACGTTGCCGAGGCGGTCTGGGCCGCGGTCGCGGACACCGCTGGTCAGCTTCGCTTCCCTGCCGGTCCAGATGCAGTCGAATTGGCACGCGCTGCTGGTATTATCTGACCTTTGGGCAGTGGACCGGGCGGCGGAGGAACCTTTAGTCTGCCGCCTGACGCCTCTCTGGGTATGACGGCTAACGACTTGGCGGAGCACTGGAGCGGCGACGCCAGATGCTGCTCACTTCCCGCAGCTCTTGAGGGGATACGAAGTGACGACCGCAATATTCTAATCAAACTCTAGCTGCGCCAATATCATTCCTCCTGACGACTTGTCGAAACCTCGATATCCAGCTTTATTACTGGAAATATCTGGAGGATCAGATGGCTAGCTCTCAGACACGCGCAATGCAGAAATATAGAAGCCGCCTGGGCGACCGCGGTCTCGCTCGTTTTGAGGTGCTCGGGCGCGATAGTGATCGCAGCCTGATTAGATCACTTGCGCGCCGATTGGCCGAAGATGGCCCGGAAGCAGCCAATTTACGAGCCTTTGTAAGCGAAACTCTCGCTGGAGAGCCGCCGAAAAAAGGAGGGATTGTCGCGGCACTCCGCCGATCACCACTGGTTGGAGCAAATCTCGACACACCCCGTTCACGCGAAGAAGGTCGCGAGATCGATTTGTAATGCGCTATTTGCTCGACACCAACATTCTCAGCAATATCACGAAACCAGAGCCTTCAGCGTCATTGTTGACATGGATGGCTGAACAATTTGACGATGATTTGTTCATCGCGTCTCTCACTATCGCCGCGATACACCGAGAAATACTCGAGAACCCGGAGGGTAAAAAGCGAACTGCTCTCGAAACTTGGTTGGAGGCAAGGAGGGGCCGCTGTCACTCTTCGCAGGTCGCATCCTTTCGTTTGACGAGAAGGCAGCCCTCGTTTGGGGAGAGCTGATGGCACAAGGAAGGGCAACCGGCCGCCCGCGTAGTGCGCTGGACATGATTGTGGCTGCCATCGCCCAATCCAATAGCTGCGTTGTTGTCACCGATAATGAACGAGATTTTCACGGGATCGAAATCATCAATCCTGTCCGAGGAAACGCAATCTAAAACAAGTGCTAGATTTAGCTCTTGAAAGGATCGGAACCAAGGACGCCTTTGTTTTTATTTTCTCATCGCCACAAAATTTCTAGGCACGGGAACGAAACATCAAATGTAACTCGCTTTATCGGTCGATATGAGTGAGCGGTAGCGATGCGGAGATTACGCTTGCTATTCTCTGCATCTGAGCCCGATTATGAGCCATGACCGATATCTGGCAGTCGCCCCTGACCATTTCTAAGGCGGCACGTCAGGCTACGTTACCTGCAATAGATCGATCACGACAGCGTGGTTGGCTGGCTTTCGAACGACCAATTCATAACCGAATTGCGAAGGAGAGCGATTCTGGCGTAGCCATTCGAGCGAAGGCGCCTTGTTAGTGACCACTATGAGCGGTTCGCGTTGATCAGCCTTTGCGACATCAACGATCACCGCCAGGACCTCGTGGTCCGGATTTCCATGTTTGCCGTTCGCCGAGAGCAGATAGATGTCAGCAGGCAGGCGTTCGAAGTAGTTTTCCGTGACGTTTCTATCGCTGCCGTGGTGCTAGACCTTGAGAAGGCGAAGGTGGTGGGCGGCACCTGTCGCGACAGCACCGCTCTGTTCGAGGCCGTTGAGAATGTGATCGCCCCGCGCATCTCCGGTGAGAAGGATATTACCGGCCGGCGTCCTTCCGAAAAACCTGATGAGAGCGGAATCGAACAATCGGTTACGTAGATAATGACTTTGGTTGAGTTCACTGGACTAGCGGCAATTTATTTCTGCAATGACAGCGAGTACCGGGTATGCCTACGTTCACCCGTACGCGTCAGTGCGCCAATCTCCACGAGCTGCTGAAGGTCGCGTGTTGCTGTAGCGCGGGAGGTGTCTGTGATCGAAATGTAGTTTTCGGCACTTAGCCCCCGCTTGAAGCCTGCCGTGCCTTCCTTGAAGATGCGCGCGACTACTTTTTCCTGCCGATCGTTTAGCTGGCCCCGAAAACGATGATATAACTTTGCTTTCTGAATGAAGAAATCTATGCGCTCAAGCGTCGCCCGTTGAGCATCCAGGATAGTTTCTGAAAAGAAAATGACCCAGTCGGTGATATCGAGCGTGCGCTGATGCCGCTCAAGCTCTGAGTAATAGGCCTTCCGGTGTTTCTCGATTGTGAAGGCGAGTGAAATGAGGCTTGGCTGCCCTATGTTTTGCGCTAGGGATTTCTCGGCGAGCGCGCGTCCAATTCGGCCGTTGCCATCCTCAAACGGATGTATGCTTTCAAAGTAAAGATGGCCTACTGCGGCACGCGTCAAAGCTTGAAGCGAGCATTGGCCATCTGGCCCTGATTGATTGAACCATGTGATGAAGGTCTCCATCTCAGCGGCAACCCGGCGCGACGGGGGAGCCTCGAAGTGGATGGTGGGCTTGTCCAATCGACCTGACACGATCTGCATGGCGTCTTCATGCGTGCGGTAAGCCCCAACCGTTTCAATATATTTGTTTCCCGCCATCAGCATTGAATGCCAGTGGAACAGTCCCTCATGACGCAGCGGCCTATGCCAACTTCGATAGACATCTGCCATCATCTCGGCGATCCCCCGCTCTTGGGGGCGGATCTGTCTATCATCAGTGTTTAGCCCGAACTGTCGGCGGAGTGACGACTGGACACTCACGCGGTCCAGAAATTCCCCCTCAATCTCTGAGGTCTTGACCGCTTCGTCGCTCAGCAACTCAATGCGAAGTTGGTTGCTGTCGTCCTCGTTCAAATGCCGGACAGCACCGATAACCTCTCCGGCTGATTGCAGGAATTTCTGCTCCAGCGGTACCAGGCTTGCGGTGTCGCACCTGAAGTTTGGCCAATCAGTGTTTCGCCAGTTCCATTCCATGAGTTGTAGAATCCCTCTCTATAACTCATAATTATTGCCATAAATGAGTTATTGCAAGCCTATCTATCGCTCAGCACCACAATCGGCAGCTCTCCATTCAAGAGGCAGCGATCGACAGCCAACCACTTGCCCTAAACATATTTTGTTAACGGGCGCTCAAGCGAAGAGCTGCAAAAACGATCCGTTCGTCGACCATGATGGCAGCTGACGGATTATCCGATTCAATAAGTGCGAAGATGGCGTCTCGATCTTATCGCGCAAACGCTGAGCAAGTAAGCTTCACGACTTGCGTGCCACTGCTTCAAGCCGCGCTTACCCGCTACGTTTCTCAAACTGTGCCTCGACTTTACCGTCCGAGACGCCCGGTCGAGAGAAATTAGTTCAGCCCCACCTTGTTACGGGCGGGGCTGGTCAAATAAATGCATGGATAATGGCTTGCGGATAATCTATTGGGCCAGGTGCGTGAGGCGAGGTCTATGCTCGATCTCCTGCTACGCAAATCGCCCCCTACGTTTCGTCGAGGCGGGTTTGAAGAAGGTCCATTCTGCTTCCAAACCAATGTGGATTGAAGCAAGTTGACACCTGTCGGCGCTCAGTTTCCTTTGGCCTCGTTATCTTTCTTAGCCTGATCGTGATGCCACTTGATGGCGTAGTACATGCCAATGCCCAGTACGATAATTTTGAACGGCAAGAAAACTATTGGGAAAAAGTCCACCCATTCCAGGTCAGCCATTTCGAGTACTTCCAGTCTGTTGCTTGGAATTGTCTATGCTTTTGCATAGGACACACCCGAAATGCTCCTTTAACAACTCAATTACAAGATCGACAGGCATGGTCTTTTTGACGCAGCCTCGCCTCCTTTGTGCCGGCTGCTAACGTGATACAGGGCTCCTCAATCAGGAGCGAGACGCCGCCGCGCGCAGGTGCATGCTGTCTATCAGGCTGGATGGAAAGACTGTTGACACCGATACGGTCGGACCGGTCTCGGCCTCGAATGCGAGTTGGCACGCGTTTGGATCGGATGGCCGCATCGCTCTCACATTCCAATCGGTTCACGCCCGTAGGCACAAGTTCGTTGACGACGTGCCCGGAAGCTCGCATGTCTACAACTGTTTCGAGAACCTGGCCGCCAGTGCTTCTGATCCGCGCGCCAGCAATGCGACATCGACACCGACGGCAGTGAACAGCGTTCCCAATTCCATGCAACGTGCCGCGAACTTCTCGTCAGGCGTGAGTATTCCTGCCGGCTTTCCGAGCCGTTTGAGTAATGCGATCGTATTTTCAATCGCCTCGACCACTTCCGGATGGCCTGGTTGTCCCGGATAGCCGAAACTGGCTGCGAGATCCGCCGGGCCGATAAATATCCCGTCCACCCCTTCGACCGATGCCATGGCCTCGATATGAGCAATAGCCTCCCGCGTTTCGACTTGAACGAGAACACAAATCTCCCCCTCCGCCTGCTGGGCATAATTCTTTACCCTGCCGAAACGTGTGGCACGCGTAAGGGCCGAAACGCCTCGAATTCCTTTCGGTGGATAGCGGGTTGCTTCCACCGCGGCTTTCGCTTCGTCTGCATTTTGAACAAAGGGTATTAGAAGAGATTGTACACCAATATCTAGGAATCGCTTGATCAGCACAGGATCGTTGACAGCTGGGCGCACCACCGGGGCGACATCGTAGGCGGCGATCGCCTGCAATTGTGGCAGCACGGTCAGCACGTCGCTGGGGGAATGTTCGGTATCAAACAACAGCCAATCGAAGCCGGCTGGCGCCACGATTTCGGCAGCGTAGCTCCCTGGAAGCCCGCACCAAAGTCCTATCTGGCTTTGCCCGGCCTGCAGTTTTGCTTTAAATTTATTGACTGGAAGATCCATCTCTACCTCACGTAAAAGAGACGCCGATCGAGCCAACTGGCCCATAATCAGCCTGAATGACATCGCCCTTTATGATGTCGACCGGTCTCGTAAATGAGCCCGCAAGGACGATCTGACCTTTTTTCAAGCCGCCGCCGACGGCATGAAGTTTGTTGACCAGCCAGGCAACGCCGGCGGCCGGATGACCCATGATCGCGGCTGAAACCCCCGACTCTTCGATAATGCCGTTTTTCGACAGAGTTGCTCCGACCCAGCGTATGTCGATATCAAACGGGCGGATCACCCGCCCACCCACGACGATTGCTCCGAAGGCTGCATTGTCGGCGATTGTGTCGGTAATCGCACGCGGAACTTCGGTTCTGTAATCGATGATCTCGAGCGCAGGCAGAATGAACTCCGTCGCGCGCATGACGTCATAGATACGGGTGCCCGCTCCTTCCAGGTCTTCACCCATTACGAACGCCAACTCGACTTCCAGGCGTGGCTTGATGAACAAATCCGCATTAATTTGCGCGCCATCATTGTAGAGCGCATCATCCAGGATCACCCCATAATCCGGCTCGGTCATCTTGGATGCCATTTGCATGGCGCGAGACGTCAGACCTATTTTGTGGCCGACAATCCGCGCACCGCGCGACACACGCAACTCGGCCCAAAGCGCCTGAATGCGATACGCATCCTCAATTTCGAGCTCGGGATAAGTTTTGCTGGGTTGGACAATGGGAGTCCGCGTGGTTTCGGCCTCCAGGATGGCCCTGGCTGCTGACTGGCGTTGTTCCTCGGTAATCATTATCCGGCTCCAAATAACGTTATTTTATTGGCGGGCGCGGCAAGAGAGCCTCGCCTGCTTCCATGACATAAGTGTAGTCGAGCGAGAACCACGGCGCCTGAATGTCTCGGTTGGTTGGATGCGGTTCGTCGTGGCGAATGAAATCGCCGGTGAGTGCCGCAGTCACGCCAAACTGAACGTCGGATTCGATATTCGGATCGCTCGGATCGAAAACCTGCGAAATCAGCGTCTTGTAGCCCCGCTTGAAGATCAGCGCGTGCAAATGTGCTGGTCGATAAGGATGACGGCCCTGAGCCTTGAGCATGCGTCCGACGACTCCATCGACGGGGATGGGATAACCAACCATCTTGACTGTCTGGAACCAGAAACGTCCCTCCCCGTCCGTCGTGAATTTGCCGCGCAAGTTCATTTCCGCCTGATCCGGATCCTGGTTCTCATAAAGACCGACAGGGGATGCGTGCCAGACGTCGACTTCGGCACCTGATATCGGATTGCCTTCGCGATCGATTACACGAGCATGGACGAAAAGCGGGGTACCAGGCGTGTAGGACCGGATGATCGTGCCGCCGTTTTCAACTCTCGGAGAATTCAGGCGCCAAAATGGTCCAAGAAGCGACTGTGAAGTCTCTGTTTGCCCCTTGTCACCGTTATTGAGCAGGCAGACAAGGGACGAAACGCCAAGTGAGCCGGACATGAGGACAAATTCGTTATGACTGTCGGTTTGCATTTGGCCGATCTCGTTGAGAATAGCAGTCGCTTCACGGAATTCCACCTCGGTCAGCCGCACTTCGCGAACGAAAGCATGGAGATGTTTCACCAGCGCCATCAGGATGTCCCGCATCCTTGGATCAGAGGTCTGGCCCATGGCCGCAATCACGGCGGGCGTTAAGTCTCTTTCAGATTTAATCACCATCGTTACCTCCCAACGCTCGAGTGATACGTAAATAATCGATTATCTGTCAAGCGCTCATCAACGCCCCCAGCGTCAGGATTGGTGAAATTACAAAATTGTGAGATAAATAGCCGATATCGGCGTTTTTTCTCGATATTCTGGATTGTCCTGTCAAACGATGATGGAAAACTCCAAATTCGTTGACAAGAATAATCGTTTATAATATCGCCCATCAACCAAGCGCGACATTCGCGTGGGAGGTTTTATGAAGCGACAGAGTGCATCACCCGACGCACCCAGCGAGCAAGCTGGAAATGGTGACTTTGCCGATGACGGCAAGAATACGATTGGAAGCCAACTGGCATTCCGGCTGCGCGAAGCAATTATTTCCGGAGGGCTGGAGGCTGGCAGCAAGATCAATCTCGACAAGGCGCGACAGTCATTCAATGTGAGCCTCAGCCCCTTGCGCGAAGGGCTTGCGCGCTTGATTTCCGACGGGCTGGTAGAGTTTGAAGACAATCGCGGCTACCGGGTCGCGCCAGTATCACTGGCAAATCTGGAAGAGATCACGAGTCTTCGCGAGGAGTTGGAGGTTTTCGCGTTGAAAGAGTCGATTAGGCTCGGTGACGCGGAGTGGGAAAGCAATGTCATGCGCGCGCTTCACAAGCTCAACCGTGCCGACCGCGATGCGAACAAGCCGGAAACTCTCGAATATTGGGAGATGGCGCATCGCGACTTCCATCTAACCCTTATTTCGGGCTGCGGAAAGCCGCTTCTCCTGCAGTTCTGCAGGACCCTACTCAATCTAAATGATCGATATCGCAGAAAATTCCTGACCCAGACTTCAGGCGATCGAAATGTCAGCCAGGAGCATAGTGAAATCGCTCAGGGCGCTGTGGCGAGAGACAGCGATTACGCGACTGACAAGCTTCGTCAGCACATCCATCGCACCGGCGCTAACCTGCTTGATCATTTGGCTCGTACCGGAGTTGTGCGATGACCGATGCGGTGAAAGAGTCGCTCGTCGGCATCGCCCATTTCTCTGCGATCCAACTGCCGCCCCAGCAGTTCGTCAGGCATGCTGCAGTCGCAGGGTTCAATTCCGTAGGGCTTCGGCTGCATCCCGCTTTCCCTGGGGCACCCTATTACAAGCTGCCGCAGGGCAGCAGGGATGCAATGGAGTTTCGAACTCTACTCGACAGCGAAGGCATCAACGTTTTTGATATCGAGTTTTTCATTATCGGCCCGGATTTTAACGCTGCCCTCGTCGAACACATCGTTGCCGCCGCCGCCGATATTGGAGCCAAGCGCCTGTCCGCATGCGGCGACGATGGCGACTTGCAACGGCTAATCGGCAACTTGACGGAGTTCTGCCAGCTTGCCGCACGATATGGGCTGGCTGTCGACGTTGAGAATATGGGTTGGCGCACTATCACCACCTATAGCAAGGCTGCTGCGCTGGTCACGGCGTCCGGCCAAGACAATGCAGGTATCTTGGTCGACGCCATTCACTTTTTTCGAAATGGCGGAAAGATTGACGAGATCAAAACTGATATCGTACGGCATGTGCAGCTCTGTGACGTAGTGGGGCCGGCACCCAAGCGTCCAGAAAACATGATGACCGAGGCCCGGGCAGGACGGTTGGCGCCAGGGGATGGCATATTGGGGTTGAGCCAATTGCTAAACAAAGTTGCTGGCCATGCCACGATATCGGTAGAGGTTCCATTGGTTGGCGACATCGATCCGCTGGTTCATCTGACAACGCTCAATATGAAGTCCCGGAAAATTCTTCAGCGCGTAGCCGAACAGGTTTAAAGAAGCCTTTGTCGGGCTCCCCCTGCCCCGCTCAGCGGCGCCGTTAATGGGGCTGTGCGGTACGAAAGTTTCTTTAGCGAGCCACAGGGCGCTGTGGGTCGCCGTCCGATCGCCACGACAGTTCACCAGCCCTTGTTTTGGTTCAGGGTTTGGGCAATCGAACTAAGCGGCCATTGGGCGTGAGGCTAAACGAATTACGGAATCAGGTCAGTGGCCTGAAGAATATGGTGGTCGCAGCCTGTTCGCCCCCTCGCCCCCTCCCCGTATTCATGTCCATTTTACCTCGGCGGTCGGATTTCATAGTTTCCGTTCCTACGCGCGCTGTTGGTGGCCTTGGGTCGAGGGATCGAGCAGCAGAGGTTATCCTCACACTGAAGTGCACATTCTGTCACAGCATAATCAGATCCGTCTGTTGCTGCACCTTACGGGCTCGGATGTAAATGCATCAGGAATGCCGGTTGTCCACGTCCCTGCGCTGCTCAATTGGATATTGTCGCTTGGTGTAGGTCGTCTGGGTTGCGGTGACGGTTTTGCATGAGATCAACTGCCCCCTGCCCCCTGCCCCCTGCGCCGTGCCCCGGCCTCGGTATGACTGTTGACCGTTGAAGTTGATGGAGGACTGCAAACCTTGTCAGCTGACAAGGTTGTCGGTAGCGAGCGTCGTAAACCGCTGACACTGGTAGCTGGGCGAACTTTAGCGGTCGCGACAACTGATGATCTGGTATCTGGGCTTCTTCAAGAGATGAGCTGATCCGTAGCCAGAGCCGCGTCTCCAAAACCTTGTCAGCTGACAAGGTTTTCGCCCTTGGACCTGGGATATCAACTGTCGCAAAATCATCGATGATGCGCTCACGCCTTCGCTGCTTGTACTGTACGGATCAATTCTGCCCGTTCACAGATATCAGCGGACAAAAAGTCGCCTCTTGTCGGGTCAGTGCTGCTGGCTGCGGCTTCAAGCCGGCGGTGCGGTTCAGGGCGCGTGAAAGCCTTTGTCGCCCGTCCCGGCCCCAGGGAACGAGCCTGGCAGGGTATTAAATCAGTTTTGACCCGGGCAAAATTGTTAAAGGCCGGGCACCGGGGTCTAGCCGAGGAAAACGTCCGACGAAGTCTAGCCTTTTCCGGAGCCGTCTACACCGCCTTGATTGCGTCCTGGCGCTTCTCTTGAAAAGGCTGCATTTTTGTCAGGTTGATGCAGCCTTTGCCGCCATGAAAGCAACTTGGGTTCGCTCGACAATCAGCTTTCGCGCCAACTACACGACGGCGCAAAAGAACAGTCGAAAAAACACACTTGTTTAGCGAACGTATCGATCGGATTGCCGAGGGACTGAAAATGGACAGCGCCCTTCGACGGTCTGTGTCGTTTGAAAGACCTATCGGCCAGTTAAGGCAGCTGATCAGAATATCCCAAGCACATGGCAAGTGAGGAATTTGACTACCAGAACCACCAGAAGGACCGAATCCTCGCTGCGCCCATTATTTGCTCTCGAAATATTCCCCTTGGTAGCGGGGCATCTGCAGCGGAAATGCCTACTAAAATTGGAATGGGGGGAACTTCAGAAAGCCTGCTTATCTGGAGGGACAGCAGAGAGATCTCTGCCTGTCGGCAGAGGAGGGCGGTCACGAGGGTAGAGACCGTTTGTCGGATCCCGCTCCAGATTTTTCCCAGGCAGCGAATTTTGCTTGAGATATCAGGTTCTTTTCGCAGTTCGTAAATGGGATTGGGTAGAAGCGGTCATAGATCTCATCGAAACTCGAAACGAGCAGCGCAAAGCCGGCCATCCACTGCACTTTCGTCCACGAAAAAAGTATCCCCTTGGGCGGTCGATCATCTCAAATACTGCAGGCTGTCCTGGACTAAGGTGCTGTCGGAGATCGATGATATACCTGCCTGCGTACCAAGATCCTCGCGCAATGCATCATCGATGGCGGCATCCAACGCATAAGTGATAGTTTGGCTCTTAGCTCTATCGTCGAGAAACGCGAGAGATCGCCTCAACAGCCTATGCTGCAGCCAAAGGACAGGCCAGAGGATCCGAACGCCATATCGGACGCCGATTTGTTCAAAAATGTTTAGGCGGCTGAATAATTTCACGCTGCCGCTCTTATGCTCGGCATACATCGTGGGCCAACCCAAGGAACGAGCCTTGCTTGCCTTTCACAATTCGCGAGTGCTCAATCACGTGATGGATGACTTCATGCAGCCAGATCAAGGGCGTGCAGTGAGCAATAAGAAGATTACGGCGTGACTCCTGAGAATTTTGTAGGAGAGCATTCAGTCCAGCCCTTTCAATCGAAAAGCAACGGCCAGATCAGTCCACCCACTGATCACTGATTTTTATTCCGAAGCCTTCTAGATCCTTGATGTTGGGCGTCGCAAGGGTCAATGGGTGAGCGACGGCTGTAGCAACCATCGAGCCATCCATCGAGGCGAGCCGGCGACCATTTCGCTTGGCAAGCGCCATAAGATAGGCCTAGGCGAAGGCGGCATGACCTGCCACCGGAATAATCCTGTTTTCTTAAGCGTTGAGGCGGATCATGCGTGAGCCGTTCGTCCAAGGCGCCACCCGCTATCCATCAGCGCGACACCGCGGCGAGTTTCAGCAATAGAGACGATGCTGATTAAGGTTCGATCCACGTCCAGCCCGTCAAGGCACTTCAGACACCCTTCATCAGGGCGAGGCTTTGTAACTTTCGACAGAACATTCGTATCGAGTAGAAGTCTCACAAGGACAGGCCACGGGGCTCGTCGTGTTGTCTCTCAGTATCCAAGTCGGCGCCGTATAGGGGCGATGCCGACAGAAATTCCGCAGGCGATCCCCTGCGAGTAATTTTCTTCAGCCACTCCTCTGCAGAAACAACAACCACGCTCGGTTTTCCTTTGCGGGTAATCGTCTGAGGCGCCAACTGGGCGCTCTCTCTTTGATCGTCTCTGGTGAAGCCTGCCTTGCTTCTGCACGTATCGATCATCGACTTAGGCAGAGGGAGGCATGCCAGCCTGTGGAGAACGTCAGAGAAGCGGGCTTTCCGACCCTGCCTAGGTCTTCAGGGAGACCGATTGACTGTGCAACCAGTTCCCACAAGCCGGGGCGTCTGATGCTACGCATGAGCGCCATTACAGAATGCATGCCGCACGCCCGCTTCGCCGTGTAGCGTTGTTATAGTAGCTGGAAGCCTGCTGCATCGACCGGTGTCTGGACTGCTCCATCGCCTCGAGAAGAGGAATTCCGCGATTGGCGGCCTCCGTCAAATATCCCGATCGTAACCCGTGCGCCGAAAACTCCCCACTGTCTAGCCCGGCCATCTGTGCCCGCTGCTTCAGGATCGCATTGACCGACTGCGGATCGAGCGCACGCCGCGAAACGGTGCCCCATCGCCCAATTCCCCGAAACACGCTGCCCTTTTCGATCTTTGCGGCCGCCAGCCAGGCGTTCAGCGCCTCGACAGGTCGGCCTGTGAGATAGACGACATCGTCCTGCTCGCCTGTCGTCGTTTTGGTTCGACCAAGATCGATGGCAAGTGAGGGGAGGGGGGAACCGTCGTTCACCTCGATCGGTGGCTCGACTGTCAGCTGCTCGACGCGTAGCCTGGCGATCTCGCTGCGTCGACGGCCGCCGGAAGCAAAGGCGACCATCAGGATTGCCTTGTCGCGTAGATCGCGCAGGCTGTCTGACTCGCACGTCGCCAGCAGCTTTGCCAGAACGTCGCCAGTGACGGCCTTTGCGCTCTTGCGCGCACGGGTTCGCGGAACGGCGCGCACGGCCAGACGAATGGCTGACTTAAGAGCAGGGGATGCGAAGGCACCCGTAAGGCCGCGCCACTTACTCAATGTCGACCAGCTGGCCAGCCGGCGCCGCACCGTGTCAGGCGCGTGCGGGCCGACGGATTTCAGGAAACCCTGACGCCTTAGATTTTTGTCGACATCATCGGGCATGCCGTGGTTGGGGTCACTTGCGCGCTTTTCCGGATCCCACAGATGATGGGCTACGAATTTGAGCAGCAACGCCTCGGGCGCCGGCCAGGGCAGGGACTGTCCGGTGGCAGCGAGACCCCAGGCCTCCAGGTAGGCAAGATCAGACGTCAGGGCCCTCAGTGTATTGTCGCCCATTCCCTGATTAACGAGATGCCGCAGCGTCTCGATGTCATCATCGGTCAACAGCTCGGCAAGCTCGTCGCGGCGTTCGAGCGGCAAAACGGACGCGATGGTATCGAGCTCCTCGGCGCGCCGCTCGACGGACGTGTGTGATGTCTTCGCTTTAGGCACGATAGGCTCCAGATTCGCGGGTTTCGGCGGCCGTTGGCACCGTGATTTGCCCCGATTTTCCTCGATTTGCGCCGCGAAATCAACTACCATCGATAAGTGGTACTTATCGATGGTTAGGACATCAACCGCCAACCATACCATGTGGCGAACCCAAACTTTTCCATAGAGTTCCTATAAGAAATCATTTACCATAATATCAATGGCTTACGATTTTTCGAAAATCAGCATGACAGCCCTGATGCGGCCAGCTTTCGACGCCGGCATCGCGCTCACCCGTCTGGACGAGCGTATCGCACGCTCGCCGGTCGGTCCGGGCTTCCTCGAACGCACCCAGTTCACCGATGCCTGTGCCTCGCTGTGGATTGACGGCGAACTCGTCCATCTCGAAGACCTCGTCCTGCACGACGCGACGAAGGATATTCGCACACCGACCCACGAACTGACAATTGCCCGCGACGTCCTGCGCACTCGCCGGCGCATTGCCACCCAACCACATGGCTGGGCGCTATCCGCCGACGGCATTCGGACACTGCGAAAAACCTCGGAGATCACATCGGCCGACACAGACGAGGCGACGACCGCCGATGCCATTCAGCGCGCGGTCGCAACCAATCCGGAAGGGGAGGGGGAGGATGGTGATGACGTCGAAAATCTCCCCGGCGTCGACTACGCCGCCATCGATGCGGTTCTGGCCCGATCGGAGGCGGCAATCGAGAATGCAACACGGCCCGGCCGAGGCGGCGCGGCGGAAAAAGATCCGCTGGTCTATGACCTCGACTGGGACGAGGATTCCAGGCTCAACGAATGGCGCGGCGTGTTGCGGCAGGCAAACGATTTGCCGGCGGTGCTGCAGGCCATCATCGCCCTCGATGCCTGGAACGAACTGTCCGTCCTTCAGCATGCGCCCTGGCTCGGCCGGCTGCTCGCCGCGTCGATCTTGCGCCAGGCCGGCATCACCACCGGTGCCCATCTCGCAGCCATCAATCTCGGCCTGAAAACCATCCCCGTCGATCGGCGCCGGCATCGCGATCGGGAAACCCGGCTGCTGGCCATCGCCCACGGATTTTTGGCGGCCGCCGAGATCGGCATGAAAGAGCATGACCGGCTGACGCTGGCTCTAACACTGATGGAGCGAAAGCTCGATGGGCGCCGGACGTCTTCAAAACTGCCGGAGCTGGTTGAGTTGGTGATGGCCAAACCGTTGGTGTCGGCAAAAATGGTGGCAAAGACGCTCGAGGTGACGCCGCAGGCGGCGCGGCGGATTGTTTTGGAGCTGGGGCTGAGAGAGATGACGGGGAGGGCGAGGTTTCGGGCGTGGGGGATTGTCTAGTCACGAGACGATCGGCGCGCTTCGCTCGTTTTCGGGCTATCTACTAACGCCTGAGGTGTCCTCGACCTATTTCATCACAAGGGGGTTTCTGTCCCACACCGGGTTCGCGAAGCCTTGCGATCTGCCCCACGCTAAGAAGGAACTTGGCTCAACCGTGAGGAGCGCCTTCTCACGTCGCAGGTTTCGATCGTTAGCGACAAAGCGGGTTGGTGAAGACGTGAAGGCTATGCGTCTCGGGCCCGAGCCCACAACGGTCTCATGCCCTTCGAAGTTGGAAGGTCCGTTCGCGCGCCCATTTCGGACGAAAAGCGTGAGTGACTGTGCAGTTTTCGTAAGGTTGGCGGAAGTCTATATACAATCATTGATATACATGATTCTGATATGCTTGGCCGCGTGTGAATCAACTCGGGGGAATGCGTGGGGCTCTACGAACGATGGTGCGATGCCACCAGAGAAAGGGATAAGCGGAAGCGTTACTGGACCTATATCGAGAAGGATGGAGGCCGAGACGATATCAGAGACGACCTCGCCGAGACCATCCGCTCGCACTACGACCGCCTTGAACGCATTGCCGATGACGTAAAGCGGCTCGGCTACAATGTTGCTGCCACAATACTTAGCGAGGCAATGCCTCAAACGCCAAAGGGCCGTTCTGGCGATCTTGGCGAAATTCTTGCAACGGAGTTGGTGGAAGAAGAGATCGGCCTGCGCGTTCCTGTACGCCGTCTTCGCTACAAGGATGGCCGCAACATGGCCATGCGCGGCGATGACTTTATAGGCGCTGGCTACGACGGGGCTGGCGAAAAGCTCTGGCTCCTGAAAGGCGAGGCCAAGAGCAATGCGAGGCTTGGGAAGGCTACCGTCACGAGCGCCCGCAAGGTGCTCGACCGTGACAACGGGCGCTGTACACCCGATTCTCTGCTGTTCGTCGCCAATCGCCTGCTCGACAGCAACGACCTGGACGACAATGCATTGGGCCGAAGCCTCCGCGACGAGGTGGGATTGAAGTCTCTCCGCGCCGATCGCATCGACCACATGCTCTTCACTGTCTCGGGCAATGGTCCGCACGCTTCGCTGAAAGACGACCTCCAAGCTGCGGGAACCAACCGAGACCACTACGTAGTGAATATTCACGTCGAAGATCACCAAGACTTCATCAAGGCGATGTATCAGGAGGCGGAAGATCTTGGAGACGATTGACGAGCTGACCACTTTTCTGGAAGCCGCAACTGTCGACGGCATTCTTGGGCGCCTCCTCTATCGCGGCGCCGCCTGGTCACTGATGCGCGAGGAAGGTGTCCTGCCGCCCAATGCGCCGCCGCTCGGCGTGACAATCGAGACCGATCTTGCAGAGCACGCCTTTGCCCTGCTTCGAGGTGCGATGGCGCTACGCGCTCAAGCTGGCCCCTCGGAATTGACTAGCAAGGCGTTTGAACGTGCCGCCAACGCCTTCGAAGCCCTCGTGCGCAACGGCGATCCGGGGGCGGCCGATCGCGGTTTCCGCCGGATGCTGGCTGCCGCAACCTACCACCTTGCCGGTTTCTCGGCCGTCGCCTATTCGCTCTTCAACGAGACCGCGGAGGACCTCAATGTATCGCCGGGCGAGGCGGCGATCAGGCACCTAATCCTGCGCGATCTCGGCGAAATGCGTGCTTTCGTCCGTGATTGGCTGAATGATGCCGCCCATGGAGATGAGCAGATTGCCGAGGTGCTTCGCGGCGAAGAACCCGACATCGATGAGGTTCTGTCGACCATACTCAACACGACGATCTGTCGCGCTCTCGCACATTTTGATTTCGCGCTCGAGACAGGTGAAACCGAGCCGATCGAGGATGCACGTGCATTGCTGCGGACCGCAGTCAGTCTTGCGGACAACGCCGAGAACGTCCCCCTGTGGTGGATTTCGAACCTCTGTCTCCACCTGATCGATGACCTCTGGCAGCACTCGCTACACCAGAACCTACCGACCGAGCCTCCGGACGGAACGGAGGAAAGATACCCGGATCTACGGCGGCTGTTCATCTCATCGCTCTACGCCCGCAAGACGTCCGAGGTGGAGCTATGGCCATCGCAACGCGAAGCGGCCCGGCGTTCCACTGACGTTACCGACGATCTCGTCGTCGCCTTACCGACTAGTGCCGGCAAGACGCGTGTTGCGGAGATCGCAGCACTGATGACCTTGTCGTCGGCCCGCCGGGTGCTGATCGTCACACCGCTGCGCGCCCTCTCCGCGCAGACCGAACGCTCTTTCAGAAAGACTTTCGCGCCGCTCGGCTTCAGCGTCTCTTCGCTCTATGGCGCGAGCGGTGTTTCGGCTGGTGACGAGGATGCCTTGCGAACCCGCGAGATCATCATCGCCACGCCCGAGAAGCTCGACTTTGCGCTGAGAAGCGACCCTTCGCTCATCGATGACGTCGGCCTGATCGTCCTGGATGAAGGACATATGATCGGCCCGAGCGAGCGCGAAATCCGGTACGAGACGTTGGTACAGCGTCTGCTTCGACGCGCGGACGCGGGAGACCGCCGAATTGTATGTCTTTCCGCTATATTGCCGAGTGGCGACGAACTCGACGATTTGACCGCGTGGATCCGCTCGGACGAACCGGGCGGGCCGGTTCGGTCCGACTGGCGCCCCACGCGTCAGCGGTTCGGCGCACTAACCTGGCGGGGTAAGGACGCGCTGCTTCGGCTAGACCTTGATGAGAACGGCCCCTTTCTCGACAAATTTGTTGTCGAAAAGCCCCCACTAGGGAGGGAGAAAAATTCTTATCCCCGCCAGAACTCGCATCTCACTCTGTTTGCAGCGTGGGAGTTCGCAGGCCAAGGCAAGCGGACTTTGATCTTTTCCACCCAAGCGAATTGGGTCGAGAGCTACGGCAAACAGGTCGTCGACCTCTGCAAGCGCGGCTATCTTCAGTCCCTTCTGGACGATGAAGGGTCGATCGCCCGCGCCCTGGAGATCGGAAAGGAATGGCTCGGCGAGGAACATCCCGCAGTTGCCTGCCTGAAAGTGGGCGTTGCCATTCACCACGGTCGGCTTCCAAGTCCATTCCTGCGTGAGCTGGAATCGTTGCTTTCTGAGGGAACGCTAAAGGTGATCATCGCATCACCGACGTTGTCGCAAGGCCTTAACCTGAACGCCGCTGTGCTACTGGTGCCCACGTTGTATCGGGCGTCAGAAAAGATCCAGGGAGAGGAGTTTGCGAATGTCGCCGGCCGCGCGGGCCGCGCCTTCGTGGATGTCGAAGGGCTCATTGTCCACGTAATGTTCGACAGGGTCGATTGGCGAAAGAGGGAATGGCGAAAGCTCGTTGCTTCAGCCAAAGCCCGTACGCTCAAGAGCGGTCTCATCCAAATCGTCGCCGAGATTCTGGAGCGACTTTCGCGGGAAGGAATTCTCGATCGCGAAGATGCCTGGGAATATCTCGCCAACGCCCGTGAAGCCTGGAGATCACCTGGGGAGGAAGCTTCTTTGGCAGAGCGCTTGGCTGCGTCGAGACAAAATGATGCTGATGTGACTGACATCGATAGTGACGACGATGATGCCGAGCAGGAGGAGTCCATTGAAGAAGAGCCGCTTTCTCAGATCGTCGAACGTCTCGATGCGACCGTATTTGGCCTGATAGAAGCGCTTGACTCAGATAGCGCCGACCTGCCGAAACTCCTGGATGATGCTCTCAACGGATCGCTCTGGGCCCGGCAGATCGCCCGCGAGGACGAGGACGTCGCTCCGCTCCATAAAATGGTGTTGGAGGCGCGTGCCAGGCTAATCTGGAAGACCACGACGGCGCCTGCAAGGCGGGGTCATTTTGCCATGGGTGTTGGACTGGAGGCCGGTCTTGCAATCGATGCAATGGCTGATGTGCTGGCCGAACTCCTCGACCGGGCCGATGGCGCAGCGCTGGCCGGCGATATTGACGTGCTTGTCGATGCCCTCAGCGGCCTCGGTGAGCGTCTGCTTTTCATGCGGCCCTTCATTCCGAGCAAGGCGAATGCGCTTCCTGCGAACTGGACGGTGATCCTGCGCAGTTGGGTGGCTGGCGAGGATGTTTCCACGATAGGACCGCAGAATATGCGCGCCGTGGAGGAGGCGTTCATCTATCGATTGGTCTGGGCACTCGAGGCTGTGCGTACCCGCCGCATGTCGCTCGGGTGGTCGCCGGAAACGGTAGTCGGGGGCGCTGCAGCATCCGTTGAAACTGGCGTTCCGCAACTCATGATGTCGATGCTTATCCGCGCGGGACTCCCATCGCGGCGCGCGGCGATGGAGGCGATCGAAGATGCGAAGCCGGCCTTTGTTAGTCCGGCCGAGATGCGAGCCTGGCTCGAATCCGACGAGATCACCGCCTATACCGACGCCGGCAACTGGCCGACTCCTGACACGGCCGCTCTTTGGGCGCGTTTTCGAACGGAAGCACTCAGTGGCGGCATCCAAAAGTGGTCGGTCGAACACTACAGTCGTCTGCTTGATATCGAGGTAGCCCCCCCTGCTGGCCTCTATCGGATAGTCACCGACGAGGGTGACGGGCGGACCTGGTTGGCCACACCTGACTATCAGCATATCGCTGCCTTTAGGAAGCCAGCCGTCGATCCCAAGCCCAGTCTTTTTTCAGGCCGGTTGTCGGGGAACACGAGGCTGGTGGAGGCCCTGCGTATAGGTCGAGGCAAATTACGCTGGCCGAAGGCGGATACCTGATGAAGTCGGTCATCAGGTTGTACTTTCGGTGCGGTTGTCACCAAAGCGTGCATTCGGTAAAGATCGAGTGCCTGGCTCGATACGACGGTTGCACGGCCGTCTTAGCTTTGCCTAAGAGGACAGGACATGGCGGGTGACATCCGAACCTTACTCATGAGTCTGCTGCAGGGGATGACCCACACCCAGTTGAGCGAGGAGCCGTCGCGAATTGCCGGACTGGTGGTGCCCAGCGAGGATGGACTGTCGAAGCGGCAGCGTATCGATATGGCCCTTTCGCCCCTTTCAGAGGCACAACTGGCGCAGTTTGCACTAAAATTTGCTGCCCACCGCGGCGACGTCAATCTCGACGAAGCCGGCCGAAAGGTTCTCGAGGCGGGCGAGCCGCTTCTCTCGCAGATCACACGGCGAGATGTCGCCCGCACTTTCGGGGACGATCTCGCGGGCGAGCGTAGCACGGTGGAGATGGTCGGACGCTACTTCCCTCTCTCCTCCCCCATCGATGATTTCCTTGGCAGCAACGGTCGAAGCTTGCGTGACCGTGTTGACCGCCACATGGATCAAAACCCCGGTGACTGGTCGGTGGAGCATCTCTTTGGTGAAATCGGTGCGTTTGATTGCTCCAGAGCACGCTTCGCCGCTTTGCTGGAGGAGGCCGTCCACCCTCTTTCAAGGTCGGGTGACGATCAGCTTCAGATGATCGGCGCTATCAACAAGATCCTTGAACGCGACGGTTACGAGCTGGCACAAAAAAGCGAGCTCTCAGGCCATCCGATCTTCGGGTTCCGTGCTATCGTGAGAGGGGTGGGTGGTCGGCCCAAGAACTTGATCTTTGCCTCCCGGGGAAAGAAGCCAGAGATCGGCTTTGCCGACGCCATCAACAATGACATCGTCATTCTATCTGGTGAGGAGAGCTGTTTGGTCTATGAACGACCGATCGGTTCGAACGGCCTTCGCTGGTCCGAGCTCGTCGACTGGTGGAGCGATGTCACACCAGGCGGGAACGCAGCGAGTCTCGGAGCGCGTTTGCAGGAATCTTTAGCCTCGGAAGCTGAACGGAGGCTTTTCGCCGGCTACTTCAAGGCGTACCGTTCGGACCTGGGTGAGGCGTTACCGGCGCTCCTCCCACAAGTTTATCTTCATTATGACCCTGCTGTTGTGAAGACCCTGCGTCACCGCCTTCCACTTCCACGTCAACGCATGGATTTTTTGCTGCTTCTTCCCGGAAGGCAGCGCGTCGTGGTCGAAGTTGATGGCCAGCACCATTTCGCGGAAAACGATCGTCCATCATTGAAGATCTATGCTGAAATGGTGTCAGCAGATCGCGAGCTGCGCCTTGCTGGATATGAAGTCTATCGCTTCGGAGCGAACGAACTCGTCGGGGCCGGCGCTGAAGTGAGGGTGACCGACTTCTTCGATAAGCTCTTCCGATTGCATCGAGTTCGACAGTAACAGATGTGTCGGGCATTGGGAAATTGAGCTTTCAGCAGCCCTATCGGCTCCGAACATAATCAATGAGACGGTCCACGAACCCTTCTCTCGCGCAATCGGCCTGGGGCAGGTCTGTCGTCGGATCGAAGAATGCTTTCAGCATATAGCTTCCGATCTCTAGCGCTTCACTTTCGTCGGTCAAGCCGGAGAACTGTTCGAAAGCCTGACCCAGTCGTTGCGCAGCGTGCGGATGGGTTGTGCCGCCGCGGCGTACATCGTCGATAAGGCCGATCCATATGAAGGCTACGCAGATCGCAAGCGTCCGGAACTCGCGTTCCTTTGCATCCATGACCTTTGCCAGGATCCAATCCACGGCCCAGGCGTCAGCCTCGAATTCTTGTTGGTGAGCTTGGGGAGAGTCTGGCAAGTGCTTTTGCACGATATGACCGCACTCGTGCAGCACGACGACGCTGGCCGCCGCCAGGAATAGATTGGCAACGAGTCCATCCGGCGTAGAAAGCGGGGCCGCGTGATATGGAGCAGGCAAATCCGCGCTCCAGGATGCCGCCGAATCCCTGATGAGGGCGACGGCAGCGTGCTTGAATTCCACCACTTCGGAGCCCGGTCCACCCGGCTCGATGACGATCGTTGATTTGCCCGCCGCAGCGGCAGCCCTCACGAGGTTCATCATCGCGAGCACCGCGGCGGCTACCGCCCATATGCTCAGCATCGCCGCGTAGGTCCCCGTGATTTTCTTTTCCAACGGATAAGCGGTAAAGTTTGCCCGCCCCGCGGTGATGTCCAGCGGCCACGGCTCTCCCTGCATTTCCCTGACCAGCTCGTCAACACGCTCCGGTGCGATCCGAAACGGACTTTGAGCAAGCAAGTGGACAAAGCCTTGCATCAGTCGTTCAGCATCAGTCATTCGAGCCACCTCCCAGATCGCGTGCGGGGAAAATTATCTAGACATCTCATCAATCCGGCTCCCCCTCATCGAAGAAAGCCGTATCTGCCGAGCAGAAGCCGAATGTATGTGGGGGTTATTGCATAAACCTGCCTTGAGACGAGCGCGCCGTCAGGATGGGCTTGAATGTGCTCCCCGCTTTCGACGTCGTAGTAATTGAGAGCGATTTCTGCGGGCCATGGGAAGTTTGGGTCAAACGGCACCTCTGCATACGGATTAAAATAGACCTGAAGCCCATCCAGATGGGTTTCACGATGAAACGATGAGTGCTGAATGAGCACATCTGCGCCGCCGATCTGTTGCTCGCTCTCTCCTCGTTGCGTGAGAAGGTAATTCAGCGCGGCGCGCTGAAACCGGTGCGTGCCGACCTGCCAGAGCACGGAACCCGGCGCAATTTTGTGCTTGTCGATTACCCTGTAGCGGGTTGCCCGGACTAGCCTATTAATCTTACTTTCAACGACTGCTTTTCCAAAGGTTCCGACCGTCGAGAAGAAGACGGCGCTGATCTCCTTGAACGAATCGTTCGTGAAGATCCCCATCTCCACCGGAGCACCGGAAGGCTTCAGGAGCGAGGTTATCTTGCCTTGCTTCCCATAGTCTGGCCCTTCGAGCACCGGCGGCGCCAAGCCAAAAAGGACCATGTTGATAAGTTCGTTATTTTGAGTGAGCGATAGGTCGCTATCGAAGGGGGCGATCGCAATGACGAACGGCCGACCTTGCACGTGGCTCATCGAGGAATACGGGTGCTTCTTTCCATTCCTTCCGCGGAACAGATCCAGCTTGTCCCTGATCTTCCCGGCAAGTTTAAGCGCACCACGAGTCTTGAAATCTTGCGCGTCAAAGGTCTTCCGCTGCTTCGCAGTCGGAGGCTGATCAGAGACGACAGCTTCTATGTTGAACTCGTAGTTTCCGGGTCCTCGGACAAAGAAATCCGGCGCCGACTTTGAAAAGTCCACACTGCATTTCAAATCAATGAGCGCTCTATTCAGATATAGCTCCCACATCGAGGAATTGAACGTCGTTTGAAATTCCTTGATGAACTTCTGGCTCTCTCCCCTACGATTCAGCAGGCCAGTCGCCCAGTTTTGAATGATGGGCTGCACCTTTGTGTAGTCTGGATCGGCCGAGATAAGACGGAAATGATCGTTGAGTTTTTCTTGCGGGAATCGCGGAGTGAACAAGTCTAACATTCATGTACCGTTCGCGTGTTACAGTTGCGCATCGCCCTGATCACGCGGCACAGAGGTTTCCTATGGGGCCGGTTAATATGGGCCACGATCCAAGCGCCGTAAAAATAGTCTCGCGGTAACTAAATTTATCTGGAGCCTGAATGTCGCGTCTTCTTCTTCGGACAGCCCGGGATGCCCACCGTGGGGATGCATCCGGCTCATAAGTGCCTGGACAAATGGAGATTTTTTTCCATCAGGACTCCATTCATTGTAATCTGCCAAGAGAAACGGCGGTGTGACGCTTCCACCCAAGAAGTCTCGCTTCTGCCGGCTGTCCAAAGTATGATCGCAACCCGCCAGGACCGCAATCTCGTTAAAGTAGCTCTCAAGGAAGTTCCGAAGCTCGCCATTTGCACCTGACCACTCGCCTCGCTGGAACGCGGACATCGCTCGAGACAAATGGCCTTCGGCTGTGGTCAGTTGGTGTTTCCTAAGAAGTTGAATGACTTCGTTCTCAGCCTCTCTCATGTCCAGCTCGGGCGCATCGGCTGGCAACATTCTTACAAGCGTTGCGGATGCTTTGGCGGCTCGTCTTCCCCACACGTCGTCTTCCTCATCAGGTTCAACGATTTCAAAACCGTCGAACCTAAGACCTGCTTTCAGCTTTTGCCACGACGCCGTGTCCTTTTTAGTTAGCCAGTTCGTGAGGGCCTTCTCGATCATGGCACGCTCCAAGCTGACTTGGCCGGATTCCGTATAGACTAACAGACCACCTTCGATAGCAGCCTTGGAGAGACTGACGACTCTTGCCGATTTGCTGCCCCCTCCGCCCCGATCCTCAATTCCCCATTGCACTTCGAGAACATCAATGTCGCTATGGGAATAGCTATCCGAAATAACTTCAGCAGCGGCGACCACTGTCATCCTATTGAATTCACTCATTGTCCTTCAGTTCCCCGGTCTGAATTATGAAGCAAGATCATTGAACTTGCGCACAAACGCAGCTTGCAGATCAAGGTCGGTGAGTAGATCACGGCCGTAGCCATCGATATAGTTTTCGATGAGCGTTTGAAACGTGTTTCGATAGACGATCTTCCGCGAGCAATCGACGCCGGTCCGCCCTGACGCGTGAATGGCCCAGCCGCCCTTGGTGCTTGCCTCATGCAATAACGCGCAACGCACCTTACGATAGAATTCAAGAGCATCGTCAGGCGTGAAAAGCGCTTTGAACGGCACGGTTTCCGCCAGAAATGATGCAAAAAGCTCTCCGCTCGCGCTGTACTCGAAAGGCGGCTGGGGGTTTCTGTGGCGATAGACCAGACCACCACGACATGCCGCGAGAAATTCCAACATGGCACACTGAATGGAGACTATGCTGAAACCCTCACCCTCCCAGCTTCCCTCGTTCTGGAGAAGACGGATAGGCTTGAGATATCGGCTTTCCAGCCGCTCAAAGAAAAACTCTTGAAAAGCGTCTGCCCACGGTGACGCATCACCGCCGATTATTAGCTGACTTGACAATCGTCGCCAGTCTTTGTCGCTTCGACGCGGCGCCAAGAATATTTGCTTATCATTTCCTATGTCCGCTCCGGTCATACGTCTCTGCTCCCAAAAATAAGACTCTACCTTTGAGGGAAGTTGACATGTCAGGTGAAAAATATCAAGCTATCTGACATTAGGAGATTCGAATGAGCGACGGTCCGCATAAAAGCTTGCCTCTGCGCCATGGATACCAACGTGTTGCCGCTTGGGCGTACAAGCCTGCCTTTACCGTGAATCAGATTGGCGAGGCGGCCGAGGCCGCGTTGTTGCGCGATGTCGCCATCGAAGTTGCCCCTACAATCAAATCGATACTCGCCATTGTCGACGGCCAAGACCTTCTGAGTTTGGCCTCCACTACGCATGACCAGCTTGATCGGCTGCGGGTGGATCCGGCAGTCGATACGTTGGCTGCCAATGCTGTCGAGGGGGCTCAGATGGCACTCCGAGAAGGATATGGCGGGCTTGTCGCTTTCGAAAAAGGATTGGCTTCTGCTTTGGCTGAACGCCTTGCAGCTGGAGGCCGGGCTATGGAGGAGCACTATCTCGTCAAAGCTGGGTCTGGGGCATGTCAGCAGATGCGCCGGCGAATGAACGAGACGATCATGCACATGACGAACAGCGGCACTTTCGATCGTATGGCCAAATCCATCCTGGGTGATCGCTCTGTCAGCGTCGCTCGAAACCCAACTGTTCATGATGGTGTCGATCAGGGGGTTCCGTTTTGAGCACGATACCGACTGATGTTCCCGCAATTCGGGTCGCTGTGATCGAGCCAGGGCGTAAGCCCGGCGACGGCTGGCACTCAGCAGAAATCGGCAAGGCTATCGTTTTCAAGACCGAGGATCTGGATGATTATCGGACGAAGAATTGGGACAGCCGCGTTTACGACGCCATGCTCCTGATCGCCGCTGTCGAATATTGCGACAAGGCACTAAAGCGGTCCGGCCTTCGTTGGGCGCGGCGATTTGAGCTTACGCTACCGGTACATGATGTCGCGCACTGGCAGAATCTCGATGTTGCCGGCGCAATCGTTGGCGCATTGAAGTTTTTGACCGGCGACGAGTGGAACATCAACTTCATCGCTGCATCGGTGGATGTCGAACATGATTATGGACGGCAAAGTTTGCTGGAGTGGGGGGATCCTGGCCGGACGATAACGCCCTTCAGTGATGGTCTCGATTCGCGAGCCGTATCGGCCATCCTTGGGGCGAAGGGGCGGACTGATAGGTTGATACGGGTCCGGGTCGGCTCGAAGGCCGATGACCGCCCACTCCGTGATCGCAAGAAGGTTCCGTTTTTGAATATTCCCTTCTCCGTCAAGATGCGGCATGTCGGCGGAATCAAAGAATCTTCCGTCAGGAGCCGTGGGTTCAAATTTACCCTGCTAAGCGCGATTGCAGCATATCTGGTTGGGACGCATGACGTCGCAATGCCGGAAAGCGGGCAGGGCGCTCTTGGTCCTACGCTTGTCCCAACGAGCCACGGCTATGAAGACTATCGCAACCACCCGCGGTTCCTGCGCAAAATGGAGGAAGTCGTCCAAGCAATATTTCATCATCCTGTCTGCTTCCGGCTTCCGCAGCTGTGGAGCACGAAAGGACAAACGCTTGCTGCCTTTGCTGAGATCGAGAGTAACCCGGATGAGTGGAACAAGACCCGATCGTGTTGGCAGCAAAGCCGCAATTCCTCGTTTGATGGCGAACGCCGGCATTGTGGAATTTGTGCAGCATGCATGCTGCGTAGACTGAGCTTTCATTCTGCCGGCGTCAGCGAGCCGAAGGAAAACTATATCTGGGAAGACCTTAGGGCCGGTGAATTCGCCGATGGTGCCGTCAAAGGGTTCACCAAGGTGACGCGCGCAATGCAACGCTACGGCATAGCTGGGGCATTGCATCTTGATCATCTTGCCGAAATGCGCTTTTCCACGGTGCATCAGCCACGCGTGAAGCGAAGCGCCTGGCAGCTTGCAGACCATCTGCAAATATCGACGGGCGAGGCCGAAGAGCGACTCTTCGGCCTGCTGGAACAGCATGACAGAGAATGGAAGGCCTTCATGAAGGATCTTGGGCCAAAATCATTCGTCGCCCAATGGTTGGCGTGACCGATATGAGTGAAGGTCATGACCAGCTCAATCCCGAGCAACTCGGCGAGCGGCTTCGCATTGCCCGGGAGACCGCAGCGAAGACGCAAGCGGACGCGGCTGCCCTGATCGGCGTGGCACGCACTACTCTCGTTGCCATGGAAAAAGGCTCTCGGCGGGTCAAGATTGGCGAGCTTCAGCAGCTCGCCCGCTTTTACGGCACCAGTGCCAATGCGATCCTACGCAAAGAAGCTGTGCACGTCGAGCTCACCCCCAAATTCCGCAAGCTCGCTGACCACGAAGAAGCATTCGTGGCGAAAGCCGCAGAGCTTATGTCAGATCTTGTTCGGGCCGATCTCGAACTAGAAAGGCTTCTCGGCATTTCCCGTGTCCGTAACCTTCCGCCGGAGCGCGCCATTCTCGCGGGCGACGTTCGCCAACAGGCTGAACAGCATGCCTTGGAACTCCGTCATTGGTTAGGACTGGGGCTCGCTCCCGTCTCCGATATTGGCGCGGTCCTGGAGATGCAGATGGGCGTGCGTCTCTACGTGCGCCGCCTGCCGGCGAAAATCTCGGGGCTCTTCGCATTCGAAGAATCTGTAGGCGCCTGCATTCTTTTGAATTCAAGCCACCCTCTCGATCGGCGCACGCAAACTGCAGCCCATGAGCTTGGGCACCTCGTTGCAACGCGGACTCAGCCGGAAGTCAATGAAATCGACGAGCTCGAAAGCTCGCGAGAAGAGAAATATGCGAATGCGTTCGCCAGGGGGTTCCTCACCCCAGCCCAAGCAGTCCGCCAGAAGTTTGAGGAGGTCACGGCCGGCGCATCGAGTCTGACGCGGCGCCATGTCATCGTTCTCGCTCATTTTTTCCATGTTTCCCGGGAGGCGATGGTGCGGCGCCTGGAGGAGCTGCAGTTGACGAAACGCGGCACCTGGGACTGGTTTCAGGCGAACGGTCACATCACGGATGACCATGTGAGGCAGGTTCTCGGTGATGCAGTCCAAAATGATCGTATGAAGGACGAAGCCGCTTTGCCGGTCCCGCTTAAAACCGGGCTGATGGCCTATCAAGCAGCAAAGCGCGGTCTATTGAGCGAGGGCCAGATCGCGCGGATGCTGCATATGGATCGTGTCAAAGTGCGCGACATCCTCAGCGATCTCGATACCGAAGAAAGCGGGGCCAATGCGGCAACCTCTATTCTCCGGTGATGTCTCAGCTTATCTCGTGGTCGATACGAGTGTGATCATTAATCTCAATGCGACGGGACGAGCGAGCGATATCGTGCGCGCATTCGGAGTAAAGCTTCGGGCATCCGCCGTCGTCCGCGATGAGCTCGTCGCCGACCGTTTCAGTGCACGAAATGATGCAGAAATGGCCGCAGCGCTCGTAAGCGAAGAATTGCTCGAGTTCGTCGAACTCGATGATGAGGGTGAGCGCATCTTTGCAAGCTTGGTTAGTGGCAGCGCCGCAGAAACTCTGGACGACGGCGAAGCTGCAACACTCGCGGTTGGGGCGGTATTGGGACATACGGTTGTGATAGACGAACGCAAGGCTCAGAGGATTGCGGCCGAACGCTTTGCTGGCATGCAGATCATCGCCACTGCGGATATCCTCTGTTCCGAGCGCATGGTCGCAAACCTGGGTGCGGAACAAGTCGGAGATTTAATCTTCAACAGCTTGGCGGGGGCAAGAATGTTTGTTCCGGAAAGACATCATGGCTGGGTGATCGATTTGCTCGGCGCGCGTGCCGTCGAATGTCACAGCCTCCCGGCGGCACTACGCCAGGTGGCCAGTTCGATGACGTGACGTTGCCCATTGTGAGCCCGGCAAGAAGGACATGACAGGATGATCATAGATGTGAATGAGCGGCGTGCCGGACCTATCGCGCTTCATGGGCTTTTCAACGCCGATCGCGCCTACACGATCTTTTACGACGAAACCAACAATCATCGCCTCGTCCACATTCGCGAGAACGGGCTGAACATCCCCGAACCAAATTGCTTCGTCGTCGGCGGAGTGGCTTACGATGGGCCGCAGCGCGTCTTTGACCTCGGGCATCTACGCAAAATACTTGGAGTGCAGGACAATGCCCCCGAGATCAAGTTGAAGTATGTCGCGACGGGCGGATTTCTGCAGATGCTCAGCAGCAGGAAACTGGAGACGTTTCTGCGCTGGATCAGCGAGCAGGGCCTCTATGTCCACTATTCGGTCGTTGATCCAATTTATTGGAGCATTGTCGATATTATTGATTCCATTTTGTCGGACGACGTGGCGACGCATCTCATCCCTTTTGAGCGTTCTCTCAAAAACGATCTTTTTTCAATTCTCCGATACGATTTCGAAGGCTTAATTAATCTCTTCCGGCGCTACACATTTCCCAATGTCGGTTCCGAGAGGAGGTGTGACTTCATTGATGACCTGTTGGACCTCGCCGAAGCTCGATCCGATTTGCTCGATCACTTCAATTACATGATGCTAAAGGGCGTGTTGCAGCTGGGGCGAAAGATCAAATCGCTTCCCTTCCTTGAGGCAGAAGCTCCCAATGTTCTGGTCGATAGCTTCGGTCATTTTTTTCTGGAGCGTCTTTATATCCTTAAGAACGCGTCGCACATCCTGGACGTCGAGGAGCTCGTTATCGACTACCTCAAAGATTTGACCTTCGTCGACGGCAAGACGAAGATGAACCATTTTCGGTTCGTCGTCTCCCACAGTGAACCAGGAATTCAGATCTCAGATGTTGTGGTCGGCTTGCTGGGCAAATATTTCTCATTTATTTGTGCGACAGCGGACGATGATTTGGTGGAAACTCGCCAAACATTGAAGCCTCAACAGCTTGTGAACCTTTCGCTTCTGTCGGGCATTCTGGAGCGCTCTGTTGAGGAGAATCCTGTTTTTGCCCATGCGGTCATGAGCAATCGAGATAGAGCAATGTCAGAAGAATTTTGGGCGCCCGCGTGACTGCAATTGGTGCGGCGGATTGGGTCGAGGCTATTTTTAGTCGGCGTGGTGCAAAACTACAAATTGAAGTGGAGCTGCGGCTTTTCGAAGTCGGCGTCGTTTCTGTCCGCTTTCGTCAGTGATGACAACGTAACGCCGAGCAAGCGGACGGAAAGTTTGAAAGGGTAAACCGTCGTCAGCAGTTCAGTTGCGATACGGAGAACGTCACGGCCATCTGCAAAGGGTAGGACGCTTGTCTTGCTTCGTGTTGCTTGCGTGAAATCCGAATATTTGATCTTCACGGTCACGGTTTTGGCCTCGATACCCGACGACCTGCAATAGCCCCAAACCTTATCCGCAAGCGGCTTCAGCTCGTCCCTGGCAAGCCCCAGGTCATTGATGTCTTGGATGAAGGTATCTTCTGCTCCTACCGACTTTCGCACCCGATCCGATCGCACCCGACGCTCATCGATACCGCGGGCGATTCCATAGAAATAGCCACCCGACTTCCCAAAGTGCTGTGACAAGAATTGCAGCGATTTCGTTTTCAGATCCGCCCCGGTTTCGATACCAAGCCGATGCATCTTTTCCGCGGTGGCCGGACCGACGCCATGAAACTTCTTGACCGCAAGTCCTTCTACAAAGGTAGGCCCGTTCTTTGGGGTGATGACGGCCTGCCCGTCGGGCTTGTTGAGATCCGAGGCCATCTTTGCGAGAAATTTGTTGTAAGAAATGCCGGCGGACGCATTCAAACCAGTAACCGCTTTGATCTTCGTGCGTATCTCCAAGGCGATTTCCGTCGCGATCGGCATTTCCTTTAGATTTTCGGTCACATCAAGATAGGCCTCATCCAGTGACAAGGGTTCGACCAAAGACGTGTACTCGGCGAAAATTTCGCGAATTTGCCGGGAGACTTCGCGATAGACTTCGAATCGCGGTTTCACGAAAATCAGGTCAGGGCATTTGCGGGCAGCAGTTACCGATGGCATTGCCGAATGAATGCCAAAGACGCGCGCCTCATAGCTCGCCGTGGTCAGCACGCCTCGGGCGCCTGAACCTCCGACCGCTATCGGTTTCCCACGAAGATCCGGATTGTCGCGCTGCTCCACGGATGCGTAGAAGGCGTCCATATCCACGTGGATTATCTTTCTAATTTGGGCAGTGTTATTCATTTCACTATCCAACAGTCTGCGGTAACGAACGAGAACAAAACAAGAACGTATCATGGTGGATGGAAATTGCAACCCGTTGAAGGGTCATGCATCGAGGAGCGCTGCATCGCTTGCAATCCGTAAAAGTTTTGCTATCTTTTGTTGACGGAGCCGAGCGCCAGGGCTGCAAGCGACCCAAAAGGCGGCATATCCAAGACTGTATCCTGAACGGCAACCATTCAGCCGGCGCAGGGTGTTCATAAAGCGCTTGCGACCACCCCTCCACGACGCCGGTGTGAATTGGATTTGTCATGACTATCCAAAAAGATTGCGCAGATCATCTGCGCGTAACCTATCGAAATATGAGCGGCGAGAAACTTCGTTCGTCCCATGCCCATGAGCTTGTTGCAGCTTACTTCGGTTACGGGACAGCTGCCGCTCTACAAGCTGATGTCACGTTTCCTCTATCCTCCTTGGAAGAGGCTGAAATCCTTATTCCGGACATTGATGGTATCAACCGGCGGCGTGCGGAGCTCTCTAACGTCCCTGCTGAGCTTCCCGACGGCAGGGTCATAGCAGAGATTATTTCGACGTCTCTTGAGGCGGCTGGGCATTTCAGGGGAGAGATATGGGATTCGACCTACCTGAGTGATGACATCAACGATTACATCCAGCGCGACCCCATGGTAATTGAAAACGAACTCGCTGGAGAGATCGCAACGACCAACGCCTATTTCGATGAGCTCTACATCGAGGAGACGAACGTGGAGTCTCATGACGATAGTTTGATCGCAACACTGTCGGGGTCGCTCAACGGTGAGCAGGATCAGGATCGGGCGTTCCACGGCGATAAGATCAAGTTCACGAGCATCATGACAATGCGTCGTGCTGCCAGCCGTGTCGGGTACTTCGAGCCGGAGTTCGAGACGGGTGGGAGCGTCGACGATTCGATGTATTACGATCCTGAATTAGCTTGAAATGGTAGGGGGCCGCCTCAGGGCGGCCCCTCTTTCATCCGAATTTAAAGTTCTGTCACTTCAGTTCGACAGCCTGTTTTCCCGAGAAAAGTGCGAATCTTGCCACCCGGCTTCGGCGCCAGCCGCGAGAGGGGGCAGGACTGCTGTTTGATTTCATCGCGCGAGCATCCTTGATTTTACTCTAAAAGTAACATATTAGCTGCAATATGATATCTTTTGGAGTAATATCATGATTACAGCTGAACAATGCAGGGCGGGGCGGGCCCTTGTCGATTGGTCTCAAATCGAACTGTCCGAACGTTCGCGCATCGCTAAAAAGACAATCGCAGATTTCGAGCGCGGCAATCGCGCCTACCATCCGAAAACGTCTCATGCGGTCAAGGTCGCTCTCGAATCGCATGGCGTGATCTTCATTCCGGAAAACGGGGGCGGGGTAGGGGTTCGTCTTCGCAAGGCGATGCCGCGCCTGTTTCGCCGTGATCCCGTTGACGGCCGTGAGTGGATGGCATTTGCCTTTGACTACAAGGGACAGCGCCATACAGGCTTCGTCACCTACCGCTCGCTGGTCCGGATCGCGTTGGATAGCCTTAGCCCGACCGAGATCTTCGATCGGGATAAGGCACGGATCCTGCTGATCGCATCTGACAAGATTGATGCCGGCCAGGTCGACGAGCATGGAAGGGTGCTTGTTGACTGGGGTGATCTGTCGCCCGTCGAGTTCGATAGCGATGAAGAACGCGCACGAAACAGTGATGGCGACTGAGACGGCGAGATGCGTCAAAATGCTTCGCGTTATGCCATGAAGAACTGTTTCGCATCTATCAGGTGACCGAAATTTCAGTTACTTAACAATACCGAGGTACAGGCCGATGGTTCGATTCCGCTCAAGGCGGTCAATGCTGGTTTACTCGCGCGGGTGAACTGTTGGCCGGTGAAATCGTCGCGGGAAAGGAGCATCCGCTGCTTGCAAACTTCCGTCCCGCCCGCTTCGCCCTGGATGTCAGCTGGGGGAAGCCCTATTTGAGCGTTTTCGAAGCGGAGACCAGCGTGACTGTCCGTTCCGCCGAACGTAAGGTGTTTATGGCGTCCTCCGGTGCTCCGTCGTCGGTGATCACTTCATCGATTTCGGAGACGTCGCAAAGCGTGCAAAAACCTGGCGCGGCAAACTTTGAACTGTCCACCAGCAGAATCGTTCGGCGGGCGGAAGAAATCATGGCGCGCTTGAGCGATGCGACTTCCAATGCCGATTCCGTGAGGAGGGTACCCGTTACCGCCGATGCTCCCGTCATGCACACATCCGCATGCAACGTTCTGATAAAGCTTTCGCCGGGCTCCCCCGCCAGATGCCGGTACCTTGGCCGGATGGTGCCGCCGGGCAGGATAACTCGCCAGGATCTGATGTCCGCCGCGAAGTCGGCTATTTCCAGACTATTCGTGACGATCGTCAAGGGCAGGTCGCGGTCAGCAGTCGCCCGGACAGCCTCCATTACGGTTGATGAACTGTCGAAGATCACGCTGTCGCGAGCGCTAAGCCGGAGCGCCGCTTCCCGGCCGATCGCAACTTTCTCGGCGTGCTGTAGCTGAGCATTGACTGAGGTTTCACGCTCGAACGTGGCGCGCATCGGCTGCAGGAGATGCGCGCCGCCATGCGTCCGCTCGAGATATCCCTTTTCCACCAGATGCTCGAGGTCGCGCCGAACGGTCGATTGCGATCCGCCGATCGTATCTGCCAGTTCCTGGATACTGGCGGCACCGTTGACCCGCAGATGCTCCAATATGAGGGCACGCCGCTTCGACGGAACGATATCGACGCGCTTGCTGAGTGACTCCATAATTCTCGCCTCATCTCCGTTGGCCCTGAGTAAGCCACAATGACTGGCGCTCGATGTCAGTCATTATCTACCAACTTGTGTAGCCGCAATCCACCACCACCACGGAACCGGTCATGGCACTGGAGGCGTCCGAGGCGAGGAACAGGATTGGCGATGCGATTTCGTCCGGCCTGGCGACCCGCTTCATCGGTGTCATGTCCATCCAGATCGGCATGAGGCTAGCCTCGCTGAAACCGCCACGGGACATGACCGTATCCACATAGGTGGGAGCGACGCAATTGACGCGCACACCCCGTTCTGCCCATTCGGCCGCCAGGGAGCGCGTCATGTGATGCACGGCCGCCTTGGCGGAATTGTAGTGAACCTGACGTTGCGGCTTGTTGGAAATCAGTCCAGACATCGAGCCGAGCGTGACGATCGAACCGCGACCGCGTGCGAGCATGGGCTTTGCAAATTCCCGGCACGACCAGTAGGCGCCGTTCAGATCGACATCGAGTACCTTCAGCCAGACCTCGTCGGTCATCTCTTCGCCGCCGGTATCCGGCCATGCGATGCCGGCATTGGCGATCAGGATATCGACTGCTCCGTACCGTGCGTTCGCGGTGCGCGCCGCTTCTGCTACCGCCCCGGAATTGGTAACGTCGAGAAGGACGGCGTCCACCTCGTATCCCTTATCCTTCATCTCCTTGCGACCGGCCTCCAGAACCTCGCTGTTCATGTCGGAAATGATCACCTTGGCGCCGGCTTCGGCGAGCGCTTCTGCCGATGAAAGACCGATTCCTCTGCCGCCGCCGGTAACGAAGGCGGTGCGCCCTTCCAGCCGATATTTTTCCAGATACATGTGCGTTCCTTTACGTACCGATGTCTTCAATTCAATAATGAGGGCCATTCGCCCGACAGTACGCCCAACCGAACGGCCTCAGCTAAATCGCTGCTTCCATTGCCCCGCTCTTCTTCCCGAGGATAAGAAGGCAGCCGGCGGTGAAGCTGTCTCCAAGCCCGAGCGTGGTGGCGGGCTTATCGAGATAGGGTGCCGAGCATGCGACGAATGACCATTTTCCGCGTCGGCTATACGCAGTGAATGGGACATCGAGAAACTGCACATTCGGATCGATCGTGACGGTGTCCACCGGCGCTCCGTTTGCAGCCCGTGCGGCGGCAACGGCACATCCGGCCATGAGGGCACGCAATTCCCGGGCAGGATCGTCGAGCGTCACGGACGCGGCCCAGGTGTCGGCGTGGATGCAGATGCGATCGAGATCCAGGCGCTCGGCAAGCGCGATCATCGCCTCCATCGGGTTTCCGGCGGAAGGGTCCATTGCAAGCAGTTCGGAATGATTCATGCCGAGCGAGGTGATAGCACCCCGGGCATTCGAAAACACCGCCTCCAGCGGCGCCTTCGGGTCGTAACAGGCGAGTTCGAAATGGATCGTCTTCAGGCCAGCGGCTTTCCAGGCCCGTCCCAGGTCGAAAACCTGCCGGCTCGCCGCTTCCATCCGGTCGAGCGGTTCGTCGTTGAGCCCGGAGAGCAGGCCCGCCGCCGCGCTCGACGCCGTGCTTTTTGACATTTCCCAGAAATTCCGGTCGTTCTGGACGCCACGATCGCAAAACCGGACGATGATCCTGGACGAGCGCCCGGGAACCAGATCGCCGATCGGCCGGCCGGCGGTGAACTCGAAGATGAAGATTTCGGGAACATGGTCGCCCGACGGCCTGATGTTGGCGACGTTCACCGCCTTGCCGTCCTGCGCGAGCAGGACACCGGCCGGAATATGCCTGAGCATATGGGGGTAACGATCTTCCAGCGCGATCAGTGCCCGCGCCCCGAGCTTCGAAAGCACCCATGCGGCCTGGGGACCGGTTCCGCCCAATGCATAGCGGACCTTGAGGTTGTCGCGCAGCCAGGCGGGCCCCTGCGGCCAGTCGAGCCTGACTTCGCCGTCGATCCCGCGCGAAACGCGCTTTAGCAGCATGGCCGCGAGGTCGCCCGCTGGGGTGTTCCTGGCCGCGTCGAGCAACGGCTGCATATCGTGCATGTTGATCAGGGCATCGACACAGGCGCTCATTCCGCACAGGAAGAGGCCGGTATGGAATATATCCGGATCGCCCGATGCGGCCGACAGGCCCGCCGTCAGCGCGCAATATCGGGTTCTCCAGTCTGCCTCCGCCACCTCTTCCATCGTTCCCGCTTCCTCCTGCATCGTCACAAGGATGATGCCTTCCTTGAAGCTCCAAGATCTACCAAAATCTTCCATGCTGTCAATCGAATTTGCGCAGAAATGGCAATATGGGCCAAAAACACCCTCGTCGGATCGATATTTTTTGCGTGACAGCATAATCTTTACGCAAACTGAGTGAAAAATTGGCGAAAAAGCAAATGAAATCGCGCGATGGGAGAATTTTTGCAGTGCGGGATCTACGCGGCGGCAAACGTTGACGAAACGGCAACGCTTTGGTGCTTGCATTTTATATATTTGTTTTAGTTATCTTATCTTAAAAATAATAGTGCTTCGTACGCGTCTGATTAGGCCTCATCCGAGCAAAGAGCGATAATCCTTTGCTCTCTTTAGAAAGATATTGACAGATAATGAAAACTGTCTCTTTATGGAAGCAGCACCGGAAAAGGCACGACAATCGCTGTATTGCACGCCGAAAAATTCCATTCACCGAGGAAGCACCAATGGCACTTACGAGACTTGACCGGAAACTGGCGAACATCAGGGCGGGGCGTTACACGCGGTCCGATTTCGTAATCGCCGATGCAAAGGACAGCGATGTCGGCGCGGGTGTGACCGCCACCGGCTTCGACTGGTCGGCCAGGCCACCGCGCCGCCGCAACAGGCAGGAGTTCATCGCCCAGATCGAGGAGATCATCGAGCAGGATATCGTCGACATCATGCTGCTGTCGCAATCCAATCTTGAGCTCCTTGACGAGAAAGGCGCCTTTGCCGGCAGTGAGATGAAGCCGGCCATTCGCGCCAATCTCGAAAGCATGTGCTGGGGGGCAGTCCGCCACGGAACCTATACCAAAACCGCTTCGGTGCCCTACCGGGACGCCAATCTCGCCCGTGTCGTCGCCAATTATCCGACCAATGGAACGGATCTCGGCTTGTACTCGGTGTCCTTTAGTAACGACGTCGATGCAGACACGCGGACATTGGAAGCCTTTGCTGTGTTCCGGGCGGAGGCCGCACGGCACAATTTCAAGTATTTCTACGAGGTCTTCAATCCCAGCGTCGACATCGGTCTTAGTCGCGAGGAAATCGGCGAGTTCGTCAACGACAACATCATCAAGTCGCTTGCAAGCGTTCCACGCGCCGAGCGGCCGCTGTTCCTCAAGACACCGTTCAACGGACCGAGGGCGCTCGAGGAGCTTGCCGGTTTCGATTCCGAATTGGTCGTCGGGGTTCTCGGCGGCGGTGCTGGCACGACGCGCGACACGTTCGAACTCGTGTCCCAGGCTGAGCGCTACGGCGGACGGCTCGCTCTGTTCGGCCGCAAGATCAATCTTGCCGAAGCGCCGCTATCGCTCATTGTGTTGATGCGCCACGTCGCCGATGGGTCGCTGGCGACAGATGAGGCCGTGCGGGCCTATCACGGCGAATTGCAAAAGCTCGGCCTGACGCCGGCACGGTCTTTGACCGAGGATATTTCGATCACCGAAGAGGTGCTGAAACCTGCAGCCGCCAAGGCTGCCTGAGCATTGGGAGATCGGAGTCGCGGGCAGAAGTGCAGCGTTTGCGTCTTCCGGCTTGCGAGACGGCATGCATGAAGCATGTGCGGGCACGAGGAGGTGCCTGTCGCGTGGTAAGCCAACAAGGAGGAGGAACACACATGAAGACGAAGTTGTTACTTGCCGTCAGTGCGATCGCCATGGCGCTCTCCAGCGGGAGCGCATGGGCGCAGGAAAAAGAGGTGACCGTCTGGTCTTGGTTCGTCCAGAGCACGATGCAGAAATCGATCGCAGCTTTCGAGAAGGCTCATCCCGGTACAAAGGTCAATTATACATACTACAACTATTCGCCGGAATATGTGACGGCCCTCAAGGCCGCTGCAGCCTCCGGCAGTCTGCCTGACATAATCGGCCTGCAACCGGGATCGCTCACCCAGCAATATCGGGACAATCTTGAATCCGTGAACGAACGCGCCGCCAAGGAATGGGGCGCAGACTGGGCTGAAAAGATCTTTCCGGTCAATCGTAAACAGATGCTGATGGGCAATCCGGCAGGCGACGAAAATTATTACATCGTCCCGCAGGAATCACAGGTTCTGTGCATCTGGTACAATCGCAAGCTTTTCGAACAGCTGAAGATCGCGGTGCCGAAGACCTATGAGGACTTGAAGGCGGCATCCAAGGCGCTGACTGATGCCGGTCACATTCCCATGTTCCAGGGGGCTGCGGATGGCTGGCAGAACGAGAACGTCTTCCTGATGCTCGCCAATCAATTCTCACCGGGCATTGTCGATAAGGCCCAGGCCGGAGAGACACCGTGGACGGCGCCGGAACTGGTTTCGGCCATGACCGCATGGAAGGGTCTCTTCGATGACGGCGTCTTCCAGCAGGGCGCGCTTGGGGCACACGCCTATCCCACCGGCGCGCAGTTGTTTGCCCAGGGCAAGGTCGGAATGATGGCGCTCGGCTCGTGGTGGATGCAGGAAAGCAAATTCCCGCCGCCGTTGTCTGAATTCGTCGAGAATATGGACGGTTTCGATTTCTTCTACATGCCGCCTGTCAAAGAAGGCAACAAAACCAGTCCACCGGTCGGCGGCATCGACATCGGCTATGGGCTGACCAAGAACGGCGGCAAGAATGACGCCGCCTGGACATTCCTGGCCGAATTGACCAACGGCGTCGGCCTGCAGGAAGCCCTCAACGATCTCAACGACCTGCCTGCGTTTGCCGGACACCAGCCGAAGGGTGACATCACCGAGCACGTCAAGCAGTTGTCGGCGCGGTTCATGGAGGATCTGCCGAAGGCGGAAAACCAGCGCTTCGCATCTCCGGCTGTCGCGGAAGCTCTCGACAATGCGCTGGCAGGTGTCGCGGCAGGCAGCCTCGAAGCAGAAGCCGCCCTTGCAACCGTTCAGGCAGCCACAGAAAAGGCTCTTGCCGCCAAGTGAACGGCCGCCGGTCGGCCGGGCGCCCCCGCGCGCCTGGCTTTTCTGATCTCGAAAGGTAATATCGATGCACGTGGATACCCTGCATGCCGGACGGCCGGCCGCGATCACGCTTCGCCGGTCGCGGTCGCTCTATCCGACGCTTTATGCGTTTGCCTTGCCGGCGACCCTCCTGTTCGTCGTGTTCATTGCCTACCCCATCGTCTGGGTCGCCGGTCAAAGCGTCTATACGAAATCCAATGCCGCCGAAGCGATCTTCGCCGGCTTCGGAAACTACCGCTCTGTCCTCACAGACCCCACCTTCTGGATCGTCGTGCGCAACATGGCCCTGTGGGGTGTCATTACCATACCGGTTCAGATGCTGGTGGGCGGACTACTCGCCTATTTCATCGAACGCCACACGAATGCGCTTCGCGGCTTTTTCCGCACGATGTTCTTCCTGCCGGTGGTCACATCGGTCTCGGTCGTCAGTCTCGTCTGGGTGCAGATCTACGCGCCCTATTACGGTATCGCCCAGGAATATCTGAAGCAAGTCGGCATCGTCATGACGAACTCAGCGATTGGCGATCCCAAGACCGCGATTTATGCGCTCATCGTCGTCAACATCTGGCAGTGGACCGGCTTTTCCATGCTGATGTATATTGCTGGCATTGCCAATCTTCCCAGCGAGGTGCTTGATGCCGCCCGGATCGACGGCGCCAAGGGCTGGCGGCTTGCGGTCCACGTCATTGTGCCGATGCTCGCGCCGGCGACGAAGTCTCTGTTGCTTCTCGGCGTCATCGGAACCCTGCAGACCTTTCCCATCGTCCACCTGATGACCGGGGGCGGCCCGAACCGCGCCAGTGAGGTGTTCGGCACCTTCATCTTCAAGCAGAGCTTCGTGCTTGGCGATACCGGCAGCGGCGCCGCCCTCTCCGTCATCGTCCTCGTCGTGGCGCTCGGCCTATCGCTTGTGCAGATCGCTCTCCTCGGGGCGCGGCTCTCGCCGACTGCAAAGGGGCGGGCGTCATGAGGACGCTGACACGACCCGCCCTGCGCAGTCTCGTCATCCACGCGGTGCTCTTCCTCGTGCTGGGAATCTGGATGGTTCCGCAGGTTTATATGATATCGGTCGGGCTGAGAATGCCGGCACAGGCGTTCGATCCTCAGCTGTTCACCTGGCCCGTCACGTTCCAGAACTTCATCACCGTGATCCGCGACAATCCGCTCGGCGGCATCTTCCTCAACAGCCTGATCGTGACCGTGGCGACCGTTGCGATCGTGGTCGCCGTTTCCTCGCTCTTTGCCTTTGCCTGCGCTATCCTGAGGCTCAAGGGGACGATGATCCTCTACGCGACGCTGCTGACGACGCTGATGGTGCCGCTTGCCTCGCTCGTCCTGCCGCTCGCTATTCTGCTGAAGAATTTCGGTTGGGTGAACACCTATATCGGCCTCATCCTTCCCTATTCGGCGCTGGGCGTACCGTTCGGCATGGTGATCCTCAAGGCCTTCATGGAGGATGCGCCGAAAGAGTTGTTCGAAGCCGCCCGGGTCGACGGCTGCAATGCCTGGCAGACCTATTGGCATGTGGCGCTGCCGCTGGTGCGGCCGGCACTCGTATTCGTCACGATCTGGCAGTTCATCGTCACCTGGAACGAGTTCTTCCTGGCGCTGATCGTTCTCACCAAGAGCGAAATGAAAACGCTGACCATCGTGCCAATGCAGTATTCCGGCCTCTACATGGCCAATCCCGGAGCGCTGTTTGCAGTTCTCACCATCATCGCAATTCCGCTCATTCTTCTTTACGTGCTGGTGCAGCGTGCGTTCGTGCGCGGGCTGCTGGCCGGCGCCGTGAAAGGCTGACCCCATGGCAACGCTTTCGATCGACCGCATCACCAAACGCTTCGGGGCTCTGACCGTCATCCCAGAACTATCGCTGACCATTCCTGACGGTGAATTCTGCGTTCTGGTCGGCCCATCCGGCTGCGGCAAGTCCACGCTGCTCAGGATCATTGCCGGCCTGGAGCCGATCAGTTCCGGCCGCATCCTGATAGACGGCATCGACATGAGCGGCGCTGAACCGCCGGAACGGGGCGTTGCCATGGTCTTCCAATCCTACGCGCTCTATCCGCATATGGATGTCGGCCGCAATATCGGTTTCGGCTTGGAAATCGCCCATACACCACGCCGGGACATCACCGCACGGGTCGGCGCGGCCGCCGAAAAATTGCGTCTATCCTCCTATCTTCGCCGCAAGCCACGCGAGCTTTCCGGCGGGCAGAGGCAGCGCGTGGCGATCGGCCGGGCGATCACGCGCAAGCCCAAGCTGTTTCTCCTCGACGAACCACTCTCCAATCTCGATGCCGCCTTGCGCGTCGGCATGCGCGTGGAAATTGCCCGGCTAAAGGCCGAACTGGCCTCCACCATGATCTATGTGACCCACGACCAGGTCGAGGCGATGACGCTTGCCGACCGTATCGTCGTCATGAATGGCGGCCGTATCGAGCAGGTGGGAACGCCGCTCGATCTCTACGAAAGGCCCGCCAATCTCTTCGTCGCCGGCTTCATCGGTTCGCCGGCCATGAATTTCCTGAAAGGCCGGGTGACCGCCTGCACAAACGGAATTGCAACCGTTTCGCTGGTGCTGGGGTCGAGCGTCGACATTCCTGTCTCTTCCCCGGTCGAAATCGGACAGGAGGTGGAGCTGGGCATCCGTCCCGAACATATTCCGTTTTCGGCGGAGGAAACGTCGGGCGTGTTCATGGCCAAGGCGTCCATGGTCGAGATGCTGGGCAGTGACACGTTCATCTACGTGCTGCAGGGGGAGGAGAACCTCGTCATCCGCGACAGCCACGGCCGGCGGGCCCGCGCGGGCGACCGGATCGCGATTTCCTTTCCCCCCACCGCCTGCCATCTTTTCGACCAGGCCGGACTGCGTATTTCCGCAAGCCCGAAGGAGAACGGAGCCGCGCAGCCTCTGGCCCACGTGCATGGCAAGGCATCATAGACCGCGAGCACTATCGCATCGCAGGATCGTTTGCGGATACAACAGGGAGGAAAGAGATGACGAATTTCCAGGGACGCACGATTCTTGTAACCGGCGGCAGCGGCGGAATCGGCGGCGCCACCGTCCGGCACCTGCGGGCCGCGAATGCGGACGTGATCGCCGCGGGGCGTTCGAAGGAGGCGCTCGATGTGATCGCAAAGGAGACCGGCTGCCGGACCGTCGTTTTCGATCTCGCCTCTGAGGCAGAAATCCGTACCGCCCTGGAAGGCGTCGACCTGTGGGGCGTCGTCAATTGCGGCGGCTTCGGCGGAGAAATCGCCACGCCGATGGACACGGATATTGCGATTTTCGACAAGGTCATCAGCATCAACGCCCGCGGTGCGCTACTGGTGACCAAATACGCCACCCAGTCGATGGTGCGACTGGGAAAAGGCGGCGCCATCGTCAACGTTTCCAGCCAAGCCGCGCTGGTCGCTCTCGAAGGCCATATCTCCTACGGCTCGTCGAAGGCCGCGCTCGACAACATCACACGCGTTTCGGCGCTGGAGCTCGGGAAATACGGTATTCGCGTCAACAGCGTCAATCCAACCGTCGTGATGACGCCGATCTCGTCCGGCCACTGGAGCCAGCCGGAGGTTGCCGAGCCGTTCCTGAAACAAATGCCGTTGGGACGCTGGGCCACGGAAGACGAGATCGCCGCTCCCATCGTGTTCCTGCTGAGCGATGCTGCCTCCATGATCACAGGCGTCTCCCTGCCGATCGACGGCGGCTTTTCCTGCCGGTGACCCTTAGTCGATAGTCAGTCCTCGCGATCCGAACAGTGGAGCGGGCGCTGAACCTGACTCAAAGCCATCCTCACTCGGAAAGCCTGCGCACCTCCTCCCGCGGCAGGCTTTTTCATTTTCGGCGCCTCGTTCCTGCTACAGGTTGAGATCGAGTTGCGGCTGCCCGTCGGTCGCGTCGATGAGTTGATCGTTCGTCAGCGACGAGAGGGTCACGCCCAACAGGCGCACGGACCGTTTGAAGGGATAGACGGTTGCCAGAAGTCCTGATGCCGCGTCGAATACATCCGCCATGTTTGCGAACGGCACTGTGCAAGTCTGACTACGCTTCGCCTGGGTGAAATCCGACTATTTGATCTTTACGGTCACCGTCTTGCCGCTGATGACCTGTGCCTCGCAATAGCGCCAGACCTTCTCCGCAAGCGGCTTTAGCTCCGCCGTCGCGCGTTCGAGACCATCGATATCCTCCGCGAATGTGTCTTCAGCTCCGACCGATTTGCGGATGCGGTCGGGCCTGACCTGGCGCTCATCAATGCCACGGGCGATGCCATAAAAATAAGGACCGGACTTCCCGAAATGCTCCTGCAGGAAGATGAGCGACTTCGATTTCAGATCGTGCCCGGTTTCGATCCCGTATTTGCGCATGCGCTCAGCCGTCGCCGGCCCGACGCCATGGAATTTCTTGACGGGGAGGGCTTCAACAAAGCGTGGCCCGTTCTTCGGCGTGATGACAGCCTGGCCATTGGGTTTGTTCAAGTCGCTGGCCATCTTGGCGAGGAACTTGTTGTAGGAAATGCCGGCTGAGGCGCTGAGCCCGGTGACCTGCTTGATCTTGGCGCGGATCTCCTGGGCAATCTCGGTGGCGATCTCCATACCCTTCAGATTCTCGGTGACATCAAGGTAGGCTTCGAATGCTCAAACTATCTGGCCAACGCAGGCTATGCTTCCGTCAAAACATGAAACGCCCTAGCGGTGATGCGCGCTCTATAATGACCGCGATACCCCCGACCGATGCCGATGCACATTGTGGAGAATACGTAGCGCGCACCGGCTCCCCTCACATCCAATCCGTCTGTCCCGGCAATCCCCGTACCAGACATACCCGAGCGGATGGCCAAGCGCATGTGCGCCACCGGCGAGGCCGACGCCGGTTTTTGCCTGGCCTTGCCAACGCCCACTCGAAATCTGACGGCGCTCTATGTTTTGATCCGACGCAGGACGCTTGCTAGTGCCGCAGTCAACGCCTCAATTCCGCCACCCTGCTCGAACTCTCTGAAGAACTGCTCGTTCAGGCCACCTCTCGTAGAGAACTCGCGTCGTAGATCGCCCGGAGGGCGCTCGACCGATTTTGCGCTGACCTTGCCGAGGCTGGCAAAAAGCGAAACAAGATAATCTCGTGCTTTTTGATCGGGTATGCCCTGGCTTGCCAGCCAATCTGTCGCGCCCTCCAGAATACCAAAATAAGTCCCCATCATGGCGCTCGCCGCTGTGAGCAGATCGTACTCATTTTGAGTTTCGCATTCGACGGCGGCTCCGAGCTCCGAAAAGAACGAGGCGGTGCGGAGTTCGGGTGGATAGAGCATCGTGACACCCGTTCGGTCGGCGACGAATGGAAGTGGAACCGCCCGGACGAGATCAACCTTTTGGTCGATCCACTCCACGAGCTTTGCTTCCTGAACCGCGGCGATGAGACTGACAATGAGCTGATCAGGGCGAAAGCGCAGCGACCGTATCACCTCCTCGGCAACCTGCGGGCGGACAGCGAGGAAGAGCATATCCGCGGCATCCACGATTTCCTGGTTGCTGCTGGCGATCCGAACGGCAGGATATCGTTCCGCGAGCTTTGCAGCCACGTCGGTATTGCGAGGCGAAACCAGAATTTCGACCGCAGGATTCGGCTTGGCGAAAACACCGGTGATAATCGCCTCGGTGATTGTGCCGGTGCCAACGAAACCCAATGTGCCTTCCATGACGGCCCTCAATCCCTATCCGCTTCCAGTCGAGCATTCACCATCCGGGTCTGCCGTTGCGGCACCTCCCGATCAGTCCAGGGCGTATCTGCGCAGACCGTGTGCGCGGCGAGTACCGCCCTCAGCGCAATTGGACGGTAGTGAACAGAGAGGTCCAGCTCTTTGGCGATTTCAGTTTTTCTGTCCTTCAACTGGGCCTCCTTCAATTTGGTACAAGGAAGGAAACGAACAGATCGATGAGGTTTCCATGATGGTGCGTTTGCCGTCGCTGTTACGGTTGATATTTGACCATGGTACCGCCGCCGGTCGCCTGGTCAGTGGGAAAGACCTCGATACGCGACACATCGACGAATGTCGGGAGCGTGATCACGTTGGCGATAATGGTGGCAATATTCTCGGGCTGGATTGGGCGATAGCCATCGTAAAGAAGCTCTTGCGCCTGGTTTCCGGCGATTGCCGTGCGATAGAGTTCAGTCTGGACCCGGCCCGGCACAACCTCGCTGACGCGGACGGACGTCCCCAGCAAATCGCAACGCAAGTTGTCGCAAAAAAGGCTCAAGCCTGCCTTTGAGGGGCCGTAAGCGCCCATGGAGGGGTAGGGTGCATGACCGCCGCTGGAGCCGAGATAGATCAGATGGCCGCGTTTCCTCTCAACCATTCCGGGGAGGAACGCCCGCGTCAGATGCATCGGCGCCTTGAGGTTGATGTCGATCATGGCGTCAATCTCGGCGGGATCGATTTCATGGAACGATGCCCGGGTAGAGAGAATGCCGGCATTGTTGACGAAGATATCGACTTCGACACCAGATAGTCGGTCGAAGATTTCTCCTGTATCGCGCACATCTGCCTTGATGGGCTTGGCGCCGGAAAGCGCCGCCAATTCCTGCAACTTGTCTTCGTTCCTGCCAACGGCGTAGACTGTCAGCCCAAGCTCGCGCAGTTTCAGGACCGTCGCACGGCCAATCCCGCTGGTCGCACCGGTAACGACAGCAGTGCGATAGGGGAGAGGTTCAGACATAGATGTAACCTCCGCTGATGACGACGTTTTCGCCCGTCGCATAGGTGTTGCGGCTACTTGCCATCATGACAATCCATTCCGCCATCTCGACCGGCTCGGCCGCCCGACCCAAAGCGCTCGCTTTTGCCAGTTCCGGGAGAAAGCCGAGTTCCTTGGCGCGGTCAGTGGCAAAGCCGGCGGGCGCGACAGAGTTGACGAGGATCTGATCCTTCGCACATTCCTGCGCGAAGGACTTGGTGAGGCTGACGACCGCTGCCTTGGTCGCCGCATAGTGGGCGTTTTGCGGGTGCGCCTTGAATGCGTCGACGGAGGTGATGTTGACGATCCGGCCGGTCACCACCTCAGGCGGGTTCACGTAGTTGCGCATGTGCAGAACGGCGGCAACCATCATATGGTAGGTGCCCTTGATGTTGATTGCGTTTTCGAGATCCCAGTCCGCGTCGGTGATCTCGAGGATCGACTTGCGTGGGTAAATAGCCGCGCTGTTGACCAGGGAATGGACACGGCCAAGCTTCTGGGCGACCGCATCAAAGCCATGATGCGCGCTCTCACCGATGGATATGTCGGCCGCAGCGGTTGCCACTTCGACCCCCAGGCCTCTCAACGTTTCGGCTGCCGTTTCGAGCAGTTGTTCGTTGCGATCGATCAAGCCGATTTTCGTGGCGCCATGCGAAACCATAAGCTTTGCGGTCGTCAGGCCCAGCCCGGATGCTCCGCCAACGATAACCACCGTCTGGTCTTTCATAGTCCACCCCTTATTTGGTTGCCTTGATTTATTGGTATGATATCACTTATATGCCAACTTTCAAGGTTTCAAGATCTTTTTTCGGACGCGCAAATGATCCCTCGCCTCGTCGCCACATCTTCCCACGCCATGCCGAGAACCGGTTTCTTCGAACACCTTGTCGAGGCGGGGTTTCGCGGAGATATCGACGTCAGTGAGGCGACACGCACCGTGTATTCCACTGACAATTCAATCTATCAGGTTGCGCCCGCCGGTGTCCTTTTTCCGCGAGGCGGTGACGATTTGGTCGCCATTTCAAAGGTGGTCTCAGAGCCGAAGTTTTCGACCGTCGTCCTCGCCATGAGGGGCGGCGGAACGGGCACGAATGGCCAGTCCCTTTCCGACGGTATCGTTGTAGATTGTTCGCGCCATATGAACCGAATTCTCGAAATAGACCCGGTTCGACGGATTGCTCGCGTCGAAGCGGGTGTCGTCAAGGATCAGTTGAACAGGGCGCTCGAACCGCATGGGCTGTTCTTCGCGCCTGAGCTCTCGACCTCCAACAGGGCGACGATCGGAGGGATGATCAACACGGATGCGTCCGGCCAGGGGTCGTGCGTCTACGGAAAAACCAGCAATCATGTAATAGGCCTCCGCGTCATATTTGCGGACGGAACCGATTGGTGGTCCCGTGCCACGACGCCGCAGCAACTGGCGCAGTTGCAACAGCGATCCGATCGCGTAGGGGAGATCTGCCGTGTCCTCGATCGGATTGAGCGGGACAATCGGATGCTGATTGACCAGACTTTCCCGAAACTGAACCGTTACCTCACCGGCTATGACCTTGCCCATCTGAGATCGGAAGACGGCGGGCTGAACGTGAATTCTGTCCTCTGCGGATCGGAGGGTACCCTGGCGATGATCGCCGAGGCGGAACTGAATCTGCTTCCAATTCCTGCCTGCGCCGCGCTCATCAACATCCGCTACGAGAATTTTAACACGGCCCTTGAAGACGCGCGCGAGCTGACGGCCATGAGGGTGGCTTCCGTCGAAACCGTGGATGAGAAGGTGTTGCGCCTGGCCAAGGGTGACATCGTCTGGCCGGCAATCTCGCTCTTCTTTCCCGATGATGCCGCGGGAATGGCCAACGGGATCAATATCGTTGAGGTTCTTGCGGACAATCAGGACGAACTGGCCGGTAAGATCGCGACGGTGACCTCGCGACTGGACAGTCATCCCATTCCGGGAAGAAACGGTTTTACGGTTGCAACGTCCAAGACGGACATCGACGCGATCTGGACGATGCGCAAGCGGGCCGTGGGGCTGCTCGGAAATGTCGAGGGGGCCGTCCGACCCGTGGCATTCGTCGAGGACACCGCAGTGCCGCCCGAGAATCTGGCTGCCTATATCCGGGAGTTCAGAGAGCTCCTGGACGGCGAGGGCCTCGAATACGGCATGTTCGGTCACGTCGACGCGGGTGTTTTGCATGTGCGGCCGGCACTCGATCTGACGCGTGAGGATCACGCTCTCCTGGTCAGGCGCGTGAGCGATAGCGTTGTCGCACTCACCCGAAAATATGGTGGCGTGCTTTGGGGCGAACATGGAAAGGGGGTCAGGTCGGAATATGTGCCGCTCTTTTTCGGCGATCTTTATCCGTGCCTGCAGGAAATCAAACAGGCGTTCGATCCCTTCAATCAACTCAATCCCGGCAAGATCGCGGCCGCCGGGCCGGGGGATCTCACAAAGATCAATGAAGTGCCGCTGCGCGGCAGCTTCGATCGCACCATCGGCGCCGAGATCCGCGCAGCCTTCGACAATGCAGCCTACTGCAACGGCAACGGCGCATGCTTCGATTTCAGCGAGACCTCGCTCATGTGCCCATCGTTCAAGGGAAGCCGTGACAGGCGCTATTCGCCAAAGGGCAGGGCTTCGCTCATGCGCGAATGGCTTCGCTTGCTGACAACAAACGGGATTGACCCGAGACGCGAGGCGGAGCGTCAAAGAAGCGCCCTCGGCTTCGGGCGCGTGGTTACTCGGGCCTGGAATTCAATCAATCCCGCCAACCGATCGGATTTTTCCCATGTGGTCCGGCAATCGATGGACACCTGTCTCGCCTGCAAGGCATGTGCTGGACAATGCCCCGTGAAGGTCAACGTTCCCGCGTTTCGGGCAAAATTCCTTGAACTGTACTATGGACGGTATCTGCGTCCTCTGAAGGATCCCTTGGTCGCGTCCATCGAAACAGTCCTGCCTGCGATGGCTTGGATGAAGTCGAGCTACAACGCATGCGTCGGCAGCCGAATTGGCCGGCGTCTTTTGACGTTCGTGGGATTGACGGCGCTGCCTGAGATGTCGCCGCGATCTGCCCGACGAGGGTTCAAGGATCGCGGTGTCGCAACCGCGACGCCTGAGCGGATCTTGCGCCTTCCGGCGGAAGAGCGTGCCCGGACGGTTGTCTTCGTACAGGACGCTTTCACGACATATTTCGATTCCCAGGTCGTTCTCGATGCCATCGACCTGGCACGACGAATGGGCTTCATTCCCTTCGTGTCAGCGCTCCACGAAAACGGCAAGGCCCTGCATGTCCACGGATATCTCGGCAGATTTGCGAGAAAGGCATCGGATACCAGCAGCTACCTGAACGCACTGTCCGAAGCGGGAGCGACGCTCGTTGGATTGGATCCGTCAATGACGCTGGTTTACCGCAGCGAATATGCGAACCTGCCTTCGATCGGCAAGGTGCCGACGGTTCTGTTGCCACAGGAGTGGCTTTCCAGGAACCTGGATCTCCTTCAACGAGGGGCCGTTCTCGGTGATATCGGGGTTTTCAAGCTGTTTCTTCACTGTACGGAACAAACCAGCGTTCCGGCCGCCGGCGCTCAATGGTCGGCTATCTTTGCAAGTCTCGGGATCAAACTGGCTCTGGCGAAAGTCGGGTGTTGTGGAATGGCCGGCACCTTCGGCCACGAGGTTCGCAATCGCGGATTATCTGACGCAATCTATGCGCTGAGCTGGACTGATGCGTTTTCTCGCCCGGAAGAAGGCGAGACATTGATGGCGACGGGGTATTCCTGTCGGTCTCAGGTGAAAATCATGGAGGAGAAGTCCCTGAAACATCCGCTTCAGGTGATCAACGCTCTCATTGTTGATAAATCGCCGTCGCTTAGCTAGGATTGACATGATATGTGATATGTGAGGTCTCTATCGAGTCCGCCGAAATTTGGAGCAATAATGTGTCCGTGATAACCCAGCGCGGCAACCTTGCCGAAATAGTCGTAGCGCAATTGACCACGCGCATCGACTCGGGCCTCTATACGCCCGGCGAGAAGATACCATCGAGCGCATTGCTATGCGAGGAGTTCGGCGTCAGCAGAACGGTCATTCGCGAGGCGCTGACGTCGCTTAAGGTCAGCGGACGCGTTATCGCCCGTCAAGGCGCCGGCGTGTATGTGACCGACAGGGACAGCAAGTCGCTCAATTTCGAGATCAGCCGGATTGACGACATCAGGTCTGCGATGCAGATCCTTGAATTGCGCCTTGGCGTGGAAATGCAGTCCGTTGCACTCGCCGCGGCACGACGCACGCCAGAGGCACTCGCCGAGATCGCCAGGGCCTATGATCATCTCGAGGGTCTTCAGACGGACGACGCAGAGATTGAAGCGCAGGCCGATTTCGAATTTCATCTAGCGATCGCAAAGGCCACGCGCAATCCGCATTTTCCGCGCTTCCTGGAAGCGGTCATCGGTGAAATTAGCTTTGATCTCGTGTTGAAGCATCGCCAGTCGGCGCGGACCTATCAGAGCTATCTGAAGAAGATCAACAAGGAGCATGCAGCGATCATGTCGGCGATCACCCAAGGGGATGCCAAGGCTGCCAAGAACGCCCTGGCGCAGCACCTTGAGGAAAGCCTCAATCGCTACCGGACCATGCTGGACGAGCCCGCCAGCACCGAACTGGCAGAATAATCCATGCGAGCCGTGCGCCAGTTTCTCGCGTCGCTCCTGGCTCTCTATGTCAACGCGTTCCATGATCCGGCGCGAGACGAGATCGACTCCAGTCCCAAGCCGGGGCGATGGGGCTGAAACATACAAAGCCCGCCCGCGCCAGCAGGCGGGCTTTGTCGTTCTGCTTGGCTATCGACCTTGCGCGATGGCCTGGTCGCGAATTTGCGAGAGGCTCATTTTCGGGGTCAGCGCCTCAGGATCAATCCTGATCTCGATCAGCGCGGGTTTTCCCGATGCCTCGGAACGCAGGAAGGCGTCGGCGAACTGCTCTGTCGCCTCGACCGTTTCACCGTGTAGCCCGTAGGAACGGGCAAGGGCGGCGAAGTCGGGGTTCGTCAGCTGCGTGCCGGAAACGCGGCCAGGATAGCTCCGTTCCTGATGCATCCGGATGGTGCCGTACATGCCGTTGTTGATGACGAGAAAGATGACACGCGCATCATACTGCATTGCCGTGGCCAGCTCCTGGCCGTTCATCAGGAAGCAGCCATCGCCTGCAAAGGCGACCACCGTGCGGGCTCGGTCGGTAATCTTCGCGGCGATCGCTGCCGGAACGCCGTATCCCATCGAGCCGTTCGTTGGTCCCAGCTGTGTGCGGAAGTGCCGGTACTGATAGAACCGGTGCGCCCATGCAGAGTAGTTGCCGGCGCCGGTCGTCAGGATCGAGTCGGCGGGCAGATGTCCGCGCAACCACGCCATGATGTCGCCCATCTGGACAGGACCGGGAACCTGTGGGTGCACCAGGTTTTCCAGATAATCAGCATGCGCGGTCCTGGTCCATTCCGTCCACCGGGGCGGAGCTGCCGGCTTGAGCTTGATTGCCTGCGAGAGAAAAGCACCGACTGCCGCGTTGATTGGAAGCGTCGCATGATAAACACGCCCCAGTTCTTCCGCGCCGGGGTGAATGTGAACAAGGATCTGCCTGGGAACCGGGATGTCGATGAGGGTGTAGGCCCCCGTCGTCATTTCACCCAGCCGGGCGCCGATAGAGATGAGGAGATCACAGTCCTTCACGTGCTGAATGAGTTTCGGGCCTGCGGCCAATCCCAGATCACCCGCATAATTGGGATGCGTGTTGTCGAACAGGTCCTGGCAGCGGAAGGACGCGGCAACGGGGAGAGAAAACGCCTCAGAAAATTTACGAAGGTTGTTGACCGCAGCTGTCGTCCAGCCGCCACCGCCGGCGACAATCATCGGCCGTTCGGCCTTATCAAGAAGGGTGACAAGTTCAGCGAGTTGCGCCTCGCCGGCATGGGCCTCGACCTTCTTGAACGCTGGAACATCAGCAACGGTTACTTCATCCGTCAGCATATCTTCCGGCAGCGCAACGACGATCGGTCCCGGACGACCGTTCATGGCCCTGTGGAACGCCTGGCTGATCAATTCCGGAATGCGGGCGGCGTCATCGATTTCGACAACCCATTTGGCCATCTGGCCGAACATCCGGCGATAGTCGAGTTCCTGGAAGGCTTCCCGTTCGACCTGATCGCGTGCGACCTGACCGATGAACAGAATCATCGGGGTCGAGTCCTGAAAGGCCGTGTGAACACCGACGGAGGCGTTGGTCGCCCCAGGCCCGCGTGTCACGAAGCAGATGCCGGGTTTACCCGTCATCTTGCCATAGGCTTCCGCCATATAGGCCGCGCCGCCTTCCTGCCGGCAGACGATCAGCTCGATGTCGTCGGCGGCGTCATGGAGTGCGTCCAGTGCCGCAAGATAGCTCTCGCCCGGCACGCAAAAAGCACGTTCGACGCCATGGATACGCAATGCGTCAATAAGAACCTGCCCGCCATTGCGGGTGTTTTTGGTGGTCGCCATCGGCATTTCCCCTCACTCTATTCTGATTTAGATGACCGCGTCTTCCAGGAAGGGGCGGTTGGCTGGCACGCGCTCGTACCCAAACGGCGACAGATCGAGCGTCTTGAAGGCGCCGTAGGTGATCAGTTCACTCAATCCCCGGCCCATGGCTGGCGATTGCTGGAGACCGTGCCCGCTGAAGCCATTGGCAAACAGGAAGTTGCGGACCGCGCTATGAGGGCCGAGAATGACGTTATGGTCGAGCGTGCAGTAGTCGTAATGCCCGGCCCAGGCATTGACGACCTTGATCGCCTCGAAGGCCGGGACGCGTTCCGCGAGGATCGGCCAGATTTCTTCCTCGAACTCGTCATGCATGACGTCGAAATCTTCGGGGTCAACTTCCGGGTCATGCTTGGGATAGGTCCCCATCAGATAGAACTGGCCCTCGGGGCGGAAGAAGACGCCGGTCGGATCGATCGTCAGGCCGACCACGCCCGGTAGCGGCGTCTTGCAGTCGACGACGAAAAGCGACCTGCGGCGCGGCTCCACGGGAATGTCGAGACCGGCCATGCGCGCCATCTTCTTGCCGCGGGTGCCCGATGCATTGACCAGGGTGCCACAGACAATCGTTTGCCCGCTTTTGGTAGTCACCGACACGATCCTGTCACCCTGACGATTGATTGCGATCACCTCGTCTTCGATATATTCGGCGCCAAGAGAGCGTGCCTTCTTGCGGAACCCTTGCATCAGGCCGGAACTGTCGAACCAGCCTTCCCCGCGCTCGCCGTAGCTGCCGAGCGTCAGACCTTCGAGGTTAAGCCACGGGAAGCGAGCGCCGAGCGCGTCCGGCTCCAGCAGTCTGACCTGCGCCCCGCACGACACCTGCGTGGCGTGGTTCCGTTCCAGAACCGCCCGCCCTTTTTCGTCGCCTGCCAGAAACAGGTAGCCGTTCTCATGGAAGCCGAGTTCCGGCGCGTCGCCATCAACAATGACATGCGTCCTGAAGTCCCGGATGAAGTCGGTGCCGAATTGCGATATCTGAACGTTGATCGGATTGGAGAATTGATGACGGATCGAACTCGACGAGAGCGCGGTCGCCGACCGGGCATAACTCCAGTCCTTTTCGATCACCAGGATCGAGCCTTTGAAATCGGGATTGGTGGCGAGGAAGTAGGCCGTGGCGCTGCCGACGACCGCGCCGCCGACAATCACCACATCATAGGACGTCTTGGAAGATTGCATGATTGCACCCGTTATTTGTGATCGTCTTCGTAATGACCGGCGGCACAGAAGCTTCCGCCCTGAAACCGCACGGCCGGATCATTCGGGTCGCCCTGCGACGTGTTGGCCAATACCTTTTCGCGGTAGTCGTCCGCGCTGTCCTGCGGCTTGTAGCCGAGGACGGCGGCCGTCCGGTTGTCCCAGAAGGACTCGCTGTTGTTCGACATGCCGTAGGCCACCATGAAGCCGACGCGGGGGGCCGCAAGGCTCTTTTCGACGAGCTGCCGGCAGTCGCGATAGGATAGCCAGGTGATCAGGTGGCGGCGGTCGGTTGGCTCGGGAAAGCTCGAGCCGATGCGAAGCGACACCGTCTCGATGCCGAACTTGTCGAAGTAGTAGCGTGCGAGATTTTCCACGAACGTTTTGGAAACGCCGTAGAGACTGTCCGGCCGTGTCGGGACATTGCCGTCGATCATCTCGGTGCGTTCGTAAAAGCCGATTGCATGCACCGAACTTGCATAGACGATACGTTTCACGCCGTGCTGCCGCGCGGCCTCGTAGAGGTTGTAGCTGCCTGCGATGTTGGCATCGAGAATGGTCTTCCACGGTCCTTCAAGACCCTGGCCGCCCATGTGGATGATCGCATCACAGCCTTTGACCGCCGCAGAGACGGCGTCGAAATCGGCAAGGTCAGCCGGCATATCCTCCTCGTGAGGCGCCAGATCCTGGCACGATTTGCGTGCGGATAGACGAACGATTTTGCCAAGCTTGGTGCCCGATTTGCGCAGTTCGGTCCCGAGCGCACCGGCAGCACCGGTGAGAAGCGTACGCTGGTAATCAGTCATGATCTTATCCCGCAATCATATTCAACGAAGTTGGGCGAGCGCGTCGGCGACCCGATCGATCGCAATAGACAGGTTTTCCTGCGACGTCGCGAATGACAGGCGGATATAGGGTTCGACGCCGAACGCCGCCCCTGGAACCGTCGCCACCTTGGCGGATGTCAGCAGGTAGCTCGCCAGTTCCGTATCGTTGCCGATGCGGCTGCCGTCCGGGGCGGTCTTGCCAATATAAGCGGCGAATTTCGGGAAAAGATAAAACGCTCCGTCAGGTGGCCGCACTTCCAGGCCCGGGATTGCCGAAAAGCCCTTGGCGACCAGCGCACCGCGCCGCTTGTATTCGGCAACGGCGCGCGTCACGAAGTCCTGCGGCCCATTCAGAGCCGCCGCTGCGGCGATCTGCGAGATCGACGAGGGGCAGGTCGTGCTTTGCGACTGCATCTTGTTCAGAACCTTTGTCAGGCTCGTTGGACCGGCGGCATAGCCGAGCCGCCAGCCGGTCATCGCATAGGCTTTCGAAACCCCATTGATGATCAGCGTCCGGTCGGCAAGCTGCGGGCAGGCATTGGCAAACGACGTGAACGGAACATCGCCGCAGACGATATGCTCGTAAATCTCGTCCGACATGACGGACACGTGTGGGTGACGGTCCAGCACCGCGCCCAGCGCCGCAAGCTCGGCTGCCGTATAGATGGCGCCGGTCGGGTTGGAGGGGGAATTGAACAGGAACCAGCGGGTCTTCGGCGTAATGGCCGCTTCGAGGCGCTTCGGTGTCAATTTGAAATCATCTTCCACGCCGCAGGGGACAACCCGCGGAACACCGCCATGGAGGATGACGATATCCGTATAGGAGACCCAATAGGGAGCGGGAACGACGACCTCGTCGCCCGGCTCCAACGTGCCGAGAAAGGCATTGAACAGAATTTGTTTTGCACCATTGCCAATCGAAATCTGGTCCGTGGCGTAGTCCAGACCGTTTTCGCGCTTGAACTTTGCAACGATCGCCGCGCGAAGCTCCTCCAGGCCATCGGGGCTGGTGTATCGCGTCTTGCCGTTGCGCATCGCTTCGATTGCCGCTTCGACGATAAAGTCCGGCGTTTCGAAGTCCGGCTCGCCCAGCGAAAGGTCGATGACGTTCTCACCCTTGGCGCGCATCGCCTTGGCGGCCATCGAAACGGCCATGGACGGTGACGACTTGATGCTCGCTGCCTTGGTGCTCTCGAACCTGATCATATTCATGCTTCCGCTCCTCCCGCCTTTTTGTCTGTGCCCGTCTTCTTGTCCGTATATGTCTCTGCCTGCTCAGCCGTGATGTAGCCTTGCTTCAGATCATGGCTCACCGTCGTGGCAGGCCGCTCGGATGGATCACCATAACCGCCACCGCCGGGAAGCTGGAGAACGAGCTTCCTGTCTGCCGGCACGAACTGCAGGCCCTTGCCGCGCAATTGGGTGCCATCATCCAGCGAAACCGACCCGGAAGCACCGGCCTGGCCGCCGTCGCGGCCGCGCGCCGGATGTTCGAGCCGGTCGAACATGGCCGAAAACCGGAAGCTGTAGCCTTCGGCAGCCGAGATCTCGATGGTTTGTCCGAGACCGCCGCGATGCGCACCGGCGCCACCCGATCCCTCGCGCAATTCCTTGCGCCAGACGATCACCGGGCCGACATTTTCGGTCGCCTCGATCGGCATCGTGTGCACGCCGCTTGGAAAGGCGGTGGCGTTGAGGCCGTCCAGGGCAGGGCGCGCACCGCTTCCGCCGGAATTGAACATCAGGATTTCAGCACCCTTGCCGCCGATCTGGTCGGAGACCGGGCGAACGCTCATGTGAAGGTTCCAGAGCGCGCTGGCACCTTCGGCCGGCACCTGGCCGGGCAACGCCTGGTGAAGGGCTCCCAGCACGAGATCGGGGACAAAATGACCGAGCACATGACGGACAGCCACGGGTGCCGGCCGTTTTGCGTTGAGAATGCAGCCTTCCGGCGCAACCACATCGAACGGCGCCAGCGAAGCGGCATTGTTGGGGATCTCGGGCGCCACCACGCATTTGATGCCGTAGCAGGCATAGGCCTTGGCATAGACGAGAGGGACATTGATGCCGAACTTGCTCATGCCGGAGGTGCCGTCAAAGTCGACCAGCACGCCGTCGGCGCCGATGGTGAGCTTGGCAGCCAAGGTCACCGGCTCGTCGTAACCGTCGAGATCGAGGCTGTAGGACCAGCTTCCATGTGGAAGATTGCGTAGCCGCTCGAGGGTCGCTTCGCGGCTGTGCTTGAGAATGAACGCGCCGATCGTGCCGAGATCGTCGAGATTGAATTCCGTCAGCATGTCGATCAGGCGGCGATGACCGGTTTCGTTGCAGGCCGCCAGCGCATAGAAGTCGCCCACCACCTTGTCGCTTTCGCGAACGTTGTTCCTGACGATCTCGATCAGTGTGCGGTCCAGTTTTCCGCGATCGAAGAACTTCATGATCGGGATGAAGAGGCCTTCTTCATACACTTCGCGCGCGTCGGGCCCGAAGCCGCGACCGCCGATATCGACGACATGCGCCGTCGATGCGAAATAGCCGACCAGTTTGCCGCGGTGGAAGGACGGCGTCACGATGGTGATGTCGTGAAGATGGCCGGTGCCTTTCCAGGGATCGTTGGTGATATAGACGTCGCCCTCGAAAATATTGCCGGGGCCGATATCATTGATGAAATGCGCAACCGATTCCGCCATCGCGTTGACGTGGCCGGGCGTGCCGGTGACGGCCTGCGCCAGCATCTGACCTTTAAGATCGAAGACGCCAGCGGACAGGTCGCCCGCTTCGCGAACGCTGGTGGAAAAAGCGGTTCTGATGAGGGTCTGCGCCTGTTCCTCGACGACCGAGATGAGGCGGTTCCACATGACCTGCATATGGATATCGATCATGGACTGGTTCATGGGATCTTCCTCAGAGACGGGTTACGAGAAGGCAGCCGTCGGTCTGGACGGTTGCCTTGAACGAAGAGGTGAGAACAGTCGACGTTTCCCGTTCGACGATGACGGCAGGGCCGTTGACGACATTGCCGGGTACCAGATCGGTGCGATCGTGAATGCCTGCGTCGAGAAACGCGTTGCTGGCCGCATCGAAAAGCTTGCGCTGCGATGCTGGTGTCACCACGGCGCCCGTTGCGACGGGCGCAACCCTGGCGACGTCCGGAAGCGGTGAGCTTGCCTTGACCGACCAGCTGACGATCTCGATTTCCAGCCCCTCGATGGCGCGGCCAAAAAAGCGGGCATATTCAAGCTCGAACAGTTCAATGATCGCGGCAGCACTCGTGCCATCGAATTGTTCGAAGGCGAGGGCGACTGGAATGTCCCAGCCCTGTCCGGCATAGCGCATGAACACCGTGCGCTCGATGACAGGCTGCACGCCCTCGAGACCGCCTTCGACAAAGCTCAGAGCCTCGTCGGTCATCGCGGCGACGAGTTTATTGGCCTCCGCCGCATTGAACCGCTGGAGATTGAACACAGCGCTTCGCACAGATTCGTAGCCGAAAGGAGCCCGCAGAAAGCCAATCGCCGAGCCGACGCCGGCGCCGGGCGGAACGAGGAAGGTCGATATGCCCATTTTTTCGCAAAGACGTGCGGCGTGGAGCGGTCCGGCGCCGCCGAAGGTGATCATGGTGAAGTCGGAGATGTCCTTGCCGTTTTCAACCGTGTGAACGCGTCCGGCATTGGCCATGTTTTCATCGACCATCTCGCATGTGCCATAGGCGGCCGCATCGGCGTCCAGATTGAGGAGCGCGCCGATCTCGTTCACCATTGCCGCGCGGCCTGCCTCAACGGACAGCGGAATGGCACCGCCTGCAAAATTGTCGGGATCGAGCTTGCCGAGAATGAGGTCGGCATCGGTGACTGTCGGCCGGGTGCCGCCGCGCTGATAGCAGGCAGGCCCGGGCTCGGACGCCGCGCTATGCGGGCCGACGCGGATCTGGCGCATCGAATCGACGCTGGCGATGGAACCGCCGCCGGCGCCGATTTCAACCATTTCGACAACCGGAATGGAAATTGGCATACCGCTGCCTTTGCGGAAGCGGTAGGTCCGTGCCACTTCGAATGTCTTGGCGGTTTTGGGAACCTGCTTCTCGATCAGGCAGATTTTCGCCGTTGTCCCGCCCATGTCGAACGACAGAACGGCATCGAGACCATGGTGGCGCGCAATGTCGGCAGCGAAGATAGCGCCGCCCGCCGGGCCGGATTCCACAAGGCGAACCGGAAACTCGGATGCGCTTGTCACGGAGACGATCCCGCCGCCCGAATGGATCATGTAGACCGGGCAGCCGACGCCGATCTCTTTCAGGGCGATCACCAGCCGGTCCAGATAGGATTTGATCGCCGGCTTTACATAGGCATTTGCGCAGACCGTGTTGAAGCGCTCGAATTCGCGCATCTGCGGCGACACCTCGGACGATATCGAGACCGAGAGGGCCGGCATGCGCTCAAGCATCGCTGAGCGGACCTGTGCCTCGTGCGCGCCGTTCGCATAGGCATGAATGAAGCCGATCGCAACGCTTTCGTATCCGCCAGCTTCAATCGCGTCCACAGCGGCTTTCACCGAGGCGTCGTCGAGCGCAAGCAACACCTTTCCGGATGCATCGACGCGCTCGCGGACAATGAAGCGGTCGGCGCGCTCGATGAGGGCGGGCGGCAAGACAATGTTCAGATCGTACTGCTCGAAACGGTTTTCCGTGCGCATTTCGAGAACATCGCGAAATCCCTCCGTCGTGACGAATGCCGTTTTCGCACCGCGCCGCTCAATCAGCGCGTTGGTCGCGAGCGTGGTGCCGTGGATGAGGATGTCGATCTCTGAAAGGTGAATGCCGGCAAGCTCGGCGACCGCCTTGACGCCTTTGAGAATGGCCCGCTCAGGAGCGGTGTAGTCCGTGAGGATCTTGGTGGAATGCAGCGCGCCGTCCAGATCGAGAGCGATGTCGGTAAAAGTTCCACCGATATCGACTCCGACGCGGCAGTTTCGTCGTGCATTGTTCACCATTTTTGATCCCCAGTTTCGTGAGCAGCTATTTGGTCCCGTTCATACAGGCGCGCACATTATCTTCGCGTTTTCAATAGCTTCCAACCAATTTTACAGCAGTCGGGCGCGCCGATAATTCCGCTTGACGTTCATCGGATATATCACTTATCATACATGTGTCAACTGGAAAGCAACCACGACGCCTCCAACGGCTAAAGCGCCCCGAGCGCAACGGAAAGGAACTTTTGAGATCGATTGCACGGCCCTGAGCGGTCGCAAGAAAACCAGGACGCGGGACGCACCTGCGCCGGATGAAGCCAACGAACCGGTTTTAAACCAGAGGGAAATGATGATGAAATCCGTAACAAAATTTTTGGCTACCACTGCGGTGATGACCTCGCTGCTCGTCGCACCCGCGCTTGCCGCAGACACGATCAAGATCGGTGTGGCAGGCCCGATGACCGGTGCCAACGCCACATTTGGCGAACAGGTCTGGACCGGCGTTTCGGCCTATATCAAAGACGTGAACGCGGCAGGAGGCGTGGAAGGCAAGCAGATCGAGCTCGTCAAGGGCGATGACGCCTGCGAGCCGAAGCAAGCCGTGGCAGTGGCAAACCGTTTTGTCGATCAGGACAAGGTACAGGCGGTTGTCGGTCATTTCTGCTCTTCAAGCACCATTCCGGCATCGGAAATTTACAATGACGCCGGCGTTCTGACCGTAACGCCGTCTTCCACCAATCCGATCGTGACGGATCGCGGCTTCGACACAATGTTCCGCACCTGCGGCCGCGACGACCAGCAGGCCGTGGTGGCAGGTGGCTTCATTCTCGATACGCTGAAGCTCACCAAGATCGCGCTGATCCATGACAAGGACACCTACGGCCAGGGCCTGGTGGACGCGCTGAAGCGGACCCTTGCGGAACGTGGCGTCGAGCCGGTTCTCTATGAAGGCCTGACCCGTGGCGAACGCGACTTCAACGCGCTTGTCACCAAGATCAAGAGCTCCGGTGCAGAGGCCGTCTATTTCGGGGGGCTTATCCCGGAAGCTGGCCCTTTGATCCGCCAGCTTCAGGAACAAGGCCTCACTGTCAAATTCGTTAGCGGCGATGCGCTCGCGCAGACCGAAATCGTAACATCCGCCGGCGGTGCGCAGAACCTGACGAATGTCTACTACTCATCCGCGGCTGATCCCCTGAAAGACCCTGAGACCGCCGACGCCCAGGCTACATTGAAGAAGGCAAATATCGCGCCGGACAACTACACGCTGTTTGGTTACGCCAGCGCCCAGACCATCGTCGCTGCGCTGCAAGGCACCAAGGATGGCGATGTGAAATCGCAGATCGAGTGGCTGCGAAAGAATGACGTCAAATCGGCGGTCGGCAAGCTCGGCTGGAACGACAAGGGCGACGTCAAGGACTTCAAGTTCGTCTTTTACAAATTCGACGACAAGGGCACCCCCGTCGCTTCGAACTGACATCCGCACAAGCGAGCCGGCCGAGGCATCTTCGGCCGGCATTCTTTTGCCAAACAATAAAAATGGGGGTCGCCATGGATTTTTACATTCTGGCACAACAGCTGGTGAACGGTATCACACTGGGCACGATCTACGGCTTGATCGCCGTTGGCTACACAATGGTTTACGGTGTTATCCGGATGATCAATTTTGCACACGGCGACGTGTACATGGTTTCCGCCTATATCGCAGCGATTTCGCTTGCCTTGCTGAGCTTCTTCGGGGTCCAGTCGGTTCCTTTCGCGCTTGTCTCCGTACTCGTCATCACCTGTTTCGTCACTGGCGTATACGGCTGGGCGATCGAACGGGTGGCCTATAGTCCGTTGCGCGGCTCGACAAAACTCGCCCCATTGATCTCCGCCATCGGCATATCGTTGATGCTGCAAAGCTATGTGCAGATTGCCCAGGGCGCTCGCGATCAGGGCGTGCCGATCTTGATCAGCGGCGCCTTTCGCTTCGGCACGGAAAAGGATTTCGCGCAGATCACCTACATGCAGGTCGTGATCTTGCTGGCGTCGCTGATTGCCATGGCGATCCTGACCTATGTGATCAACCACACGCAGATCGGCCGGCAATGCCGGGCCACGCAGCAAAACCGGGGAATCTCTGCCGTTCTCGGAGTGAACACCGACAGGATCATCTCGACGGTTTTCGTCATCGGAGCCTCAACGGCTGCCGTTGGCGGGACGCTGGTGACCTTCAACTACGGATCGTTCAACTTCTTCATCGGCTTCGTCATGGGTATCAAGGCGTTCACCGCCGCCGTGCTCGGCGGGATCGGATCGTTGCCCGGCGCCATTCTTGGAGGGCTCTTGCTTGGACTGACCGAAGCGCTTTTCGCAGGCTATGTCAGCACGGACTACAAGGACGTTTTCGCCTTCGCCCTTCTCATCATCATCCTGTTCTTCCGCCCCTACGGTCTGTTGGGCCGGCCGGAAATCCAGAAGGTCTGACCTCAATGGAAAACGCTATCAAGCCAAATCTAGTTGTGAAGCTGGCCAAGGAGGCACTCTTCACCTTCGTGATCGCTCTTATCGTCCTGGGTCCGATCTCCGGTCTCGTTCTTGAGGGGTTCTCGTTCAGAAGCGAGTTGGCGCGCGCCCTTTCGCTTGCTGCAACCGTCGCTGCAGGACGCGTTCTTGTTTCGCTGGCGCTCACCACTGCAATCGGCTCAAGGCTGCTCGAACGCTTCAACCGCAATAGCGGAGGCGGGGTAACCGTCAACACGGGCAAGGAGAAATTTCCCTACCCTCTTCTCGCTCTGGTGATAGTCGGGGGCCTGGTGTTCCCAGCCTTCTCGGACAAATATTACCTTGGTGTGGCAATCCTCGCCCTCATCTACGTTTTGCTCGGCCTTGGCCTCAATATCGTGGTCGGTCTTGCGGGGCTTCTCGATCTCGGCTTTGTCGCTTTCTATGCCGTCGGCGCCTATCTTCTGGCGCTGGGGTCACAGTATCTCGGGCTGGGCTTCTGGAGCGCGCTCCTCATCGCCCCATTCCTCGCAGGCCTGTTCGGTATGATCCTGGCATTCCCTGTCCTTCGTATGCACGGCGACTACCTTGCCATCGTGACGCTTGGATTCGGCGAGATCATCCGCCTGGTCCTGACCAACTGGCTGGAGTTTACAGGCGGGCCGAACGGCGCTCCTGCGCCGCCACCGACACTCTTCGGGCTCGAATTTACCAGAACCGCTCGCCAGGGCGGCGTGCCCTTCCACGAATATTTCGGTATTCCCTATAGTGCCGACTATAAATTCTGGCTGATCTACATCGTACTGTTTCTCGTCGTCTGCGCCGTGGTCTATGCGGTCCATCGCTTGCGCGCCATGCCGCTCGGCCGCCTGTGGGAGGCGCTCAGAGAAGACGAGATCGCCTGCCGCTCGCTTGGGGTGAACCACGTGTTCACCAAGCTTTCGGCCTTCATGCTGGGGGCTTCCACCGGCGGTCTCGCAGGCGTCTTCTTCGCGGTGCATCAGGGCTTCGTGAATCCCACGTCGTTTACATTCTTCGAGTCGGCCTTGATCCTTGCAATCGTCGTCCTCGGCGGTCTGGGATCGACGGTCGGTGTCATCTTCGCCGCACTGGTCCTGACCATTCTGCCGGAGGTTTTGCGGGATTTTGCCGAGTATCGGGTTTTTGTCTTCGGCATTCTCATGGTCGTCATGATGATCTGGAAGCCACGCGGGTTGGTGCGGATCACGCGGCCGGCCTTCTTCCCCTCGACGTCATCCGCCGTTGCCATGAATGCGAACCAGCCTTTGGAGGTGGCACGATGAGAGACGCTGTCCTCCAGGTCGAGAACGTGACGATGCGGTTTGGTGGCATCGTCGCCAACAGAAATGTCAGCTTCAAGGTAAAGCAGGGCGACATAACGGCATTGATCGGGCCGAACGGCGCAGGAAAGACCACGATTTTCAACTGCATCACCGGCTTCTATCGCGCCAGCGAAGGCCGCATCGTCCTGCAGTCGAATGGTCGTTCGTGCAACATCGGTGATTTGATCACCAAGCCGATCGTAGGTGGCTCACACCTGGTTACACGCGCAGGCATCGCCAGGACCTTCCAGAACATCCGGCTCTTCAAGGAAATGACGGTCGTGGAAAACCTGCTGATCGCACAGCACCTGGCAACCACCAACAACCTTCTCAGTGGCATCTTCAAAACGCCGCGCTTCCGCAAGACAGAGGTCGAAGCCATCGATCGGGCCTACTACTGGCTTGGTCAGATGAACTTGGTTGAGGATGCCAACCGCCTTGCCGGCCAACTGCCCTATGGTCGTCAGCGCCGTCTGGAAATCGCTCGCGCCATTTGTACCTCTCCAAAGCTCATCTGCCTGGATGAGCCTGCGGCGGGCCTCAACCCCTCCGAGACGCGGGAACTCTCGCAGGTGATCCGGCGCCTGCGATCGGATCATGACCTGACCGTTCTCGTGATCGAGCACGACATGGGTCTCGTGATGAGCATCGCCGATCACATCGTTGTCCTCGACCATGGCGAGGCGATCTCGGACGGCACCCCAAGCGAGGTCGCAAACGACCCTGCCGTCATCGCCGCCTATCTCGGCGTCAGCGAAGAGGAAGTAACGCAATGAGCACTCCAGCACCCGCATCCAAACCTCTGTTGGAATTCGTCGGCGTCGAAGCCCATTACGGCGCGATCCAGGCCCTGAAAACCGTCGACGTGCACGTGTGTGCGGGCGAGATCGTCAGCCTGATCGGCGCCAATGGAGCGGGCAAGACCACCTTGCTCTCCACGATCTTCGGCGTCCCGCGTGCATCATCGGGTCAGATCCGCCACCGCGGCGAAGACATCTCCAAGTTGCCCACCAACACGATTGCGAGACGGGGCATCTCTCTCGTTCCGGAGGGCCGGCAGATTTACCAGGACATGACTGTCGAGGAAAATCTGATGATGGGCACCACGGCGATCGGAATGTCGCACTTCGATGAAGACCGGGCGGCGATGTTCGAGCTTTTCCCTCGGCTGAAAGAACGCCGCAATCAAACTGCCGGAACCATGTCCGGCGGCGAGCAGCAGATGCTTGCCATTGCGCGTGCCTTGATGGCGCGTCCCGAGCTCATCCTCTTCGACGAGCCGTCGCTCGGCCTGGCACCTCTTGTCGTCAAACGGGTCTTTGAAGTTCTGGCGGAGATCGCGGCGATGGGAAAGACGATTTTCCTGGTCGAACAAAATGCCAATCATGCGCTGAAGCTGTCTCAACGCGCATACGTCATGGTCAACGGAAAGATCCAATTGTCCGGCGACAGCGCTTCGCTTCTCGCCAACGAGGACGTGCGCAAGGCCTATCTCGGTCTTCACTAATTCAGGAAACGACGATGTTACATAAGAATCTCATTGCCGGTGAGTGGGTCGGCGGCGACGCATCCACCAACATCAATCCTTCCAATACCAACGAGGTTGTCGGCGAATTCGCCAGGGCCTCCACTGACGACACCCTGGCTGCGATTGCAGCCGCCAAAAGTGCGTTTCCCGCATGGTCGCGATCGCCTATCCTCGAGCGCCACGCCATCCTCAAGAAAGCTGGCGATGAAATCATGGCCCGCAGGGAGGAGCTTGGGTCACTCCTCGCCCGGGAGGAGGGAAAAACCCTTCCCGAGGCGATCGGTGAGACCGTCCGCGCCGCGCAAATCTTCGACTTCTTCGCCGGCGAGGCCCTGCGCCTTTCCGGAGAGACACTGCCATCCGTTCGGCCGGGCGTCGGTATCGAGATCACCCGCGAGGCCGTCGGCGTCATCGGGATCATCACGCCGTGGAATTTTCCGATCGCCATTCCCGCCTGGAAAATCGCGCCGGCACTGTGTTTTGGAAACACCGTGGTCTTCAAACCTGCCGACCTCGTTCCCGCCAGTTCCTGGGCCCTGGTCGAAATACTGCATCGGGCGGGTCTGCCAGCAGGCGTCCTCAACCTCGTGATGGGGAAGGGCTCAGTAGTCGGACAGACGATACTGGATAGTCCTGATGTGAATGCGATCACTTTTACCGGATCGACAGGCACCGGAAAGCGCGTCGCCATCTCCTCTGTCGAGCACAATCGGAAATTCCAGCTCGAGATGGGCGGAAAAAATCCGTTTGTGGTTCTCGATGACGCGGATCTGACGGTCGCTGTTGAGGCTGCAGCCAATTCATCCTTCTTCTCGACGGGTCAGCGCTGCACGGCATCCTCGCGTCTGATCGTCACAGAAGGTGTCCATGACCGGTTTGTCGCAGCCCTTTCCGAGCGCCTAAAGTCTCTTGTCGTCGACGATGCCCTGAAAGCCGGCACCCAGATCGGCCCGGTCGTGGATGCGAGCCAGCTCAAACAGGATGTCGACTATATTTCGATCGGGAAAGGTGAGGGGGCAAAGCTCGCCTTTGGAGGCGATATTCTTAAGCGAGAAACTCCCGGGTTCTATCTCCAGCCGGCGCTGTTCACCGAGGCCACGAATGCGATGAGGATTAGCCGGGAAGAGATATTTGGCCCAGTTGCAGCGGTCATCCGCGTCAAGGACTACGAGGAAGCGTTGTCGGTGGCGAACGATACCGCGTTCGGTCTGTCCTCCGGCATTGCGACGACGAGTCTAAAGCACGCAACGCATTTCAAGAGAAATTCGGAAGCCGGCATGGTCATGGTCAATTTGCCAACAGCGGGCGTGGATTTCCATGTGCCGTTTGGCGGCCGCAAGGGTTCGTCCTACGGGCCACGCGAACAGGGCAGGTACGCCGCCGAGTTTTATACAACAGTCAAGACCGCCTACACGTTGGCATAGCTGGAGATACAAAGATGAAAATCATGGTCACCGTCAAGCGTGTCGTCGATTACAACGTGAAGATCCGGGTGAAGCCGGATGGTTCCGGGGTTGAGCTTGCCAATGTGAAGATGTCGATGAACCCGTTCGACGAGATTTCGGTCGAGGAGGCGTTGCGGCTGAAGGAAGCCGGCAAGGTCGAGGAAGTGGTCGTCGTCTCGGTTGGCCCGGCCAAGGCCGAGGAGACGCTGCGCACCGCTCTTGCCATGGGCGCCGACCGGGCGATCCTGGTCGAGACCGATGATGCCGTCGAACCGCTGGCGGTTGCCAAGATCATCAAGGGCGTGGCGGAAGCCGAACAGCCCGGCCTGATCATCGTCGGCAAGCAGGCGATCGATGATGACTCCAACCAGACCGGCCAGATGCTGTCAGCGCTGCTCGGCTGGGCGCAGGGCACGTTCGCCTCGAAGATCGAGATCGGTGACGGCAAGGCGCAAGTGACCCGCGAAGTCGACGGCGGTCTGCAGACCATCGAGATCAAACTTCCAGCCGTTGTTACCACCGACCTGCGTTTGAATGAGCCGCGCTATGCCTCGCTGCCGAACATCATGAAGGCGAAGAAGAAGCCGCTCGACAAGAAGAGCCCGGCCGATTTCGGCGTCGATACGAGCCCGCGCCTGAAAGTTCTGAAGACCGAGGAGCCCTCGGGTCGCAAGGCCGGCATCAAGGTCAAGACGGTCGCCGAGCTGGTCGACAGGCTCAAGAACGAAGCCGGCGTGCTTTAAGGTCCAGAAAAGGAGACTAACACCATGGCCATTCTTCTTCTGGCTGACCACGACAACGCAACGCTTTCCGACCAGACCGCCAAGGCGCTGACGGCTGCTGCCAAGATCGGCGGCGACGTCCACGTTCTCGTGGCCGGCAAGGGCGCCAAGGCCGCGGCCGATGCGGCGGCAAAACTGACCGGCGTTTCCAAGGTTCTGCTTGCCGACAGCGACGACCTTGCCAACAATCTGGCCGAGCCCTTAGCAGCCCTGATCGTCTCGCTGGCCGGTTCCTACGACACCATCCTCTCGGCCGCCACCTCGACCGGCAAGAACGTCCTGCCGCGCGTTGCAGCGCTGCTCGACATCGCCCAGATTTCGGAAATCATCGAGGTCATCTCGGCCGATACCTTCAAGCGCCCGATCTATGCCGGCAATGCCATCCAGACGGTGCAGACGACCGAGCCCAAGAAGGTCATCACCGTTCGCACGGCGTCCTTCGCCTCGGCCGGCGAAGGCGGTTCGGCTGCCGTGGAAACCATCACGGCTGCGGCCAATCCGGGTCTTTCGACTTTCGTCAAGGACGCCCTGTCCTCGTCCGACCGTCCGGAACTGACCTCGGCCAAGATCATCATCTCCGGCGGCCGGGCGCTCGGTTCTGCGGAAAAATTCCAGGAAGTCATCCTGCCCGTCGCTGACAAGCTCGGTGCCGCCGTCGGCGCATCGCGCGCAGCGGTCGATGCAGGCTATGCACCGAACGATTGGCAGGTTGGCCAGACCGGCAAGGTCGTCGCCCCGCAGCTCTACATCGCGGTCGGCATATCCGGCGCCATCCAGCATCTGGCCGGCATGAAGGATTCAAAGGTCATCGTCGCCATCAACAAAGACGAGGAAGCCCCGATCTTCCAGGTCGCAGACTACGGCCTCGTCGGCGACCTCTTCGTCATCCTGCCGGAACTCGAAAAAGCACTCTAAGAGGCGTTGTTGCAGGGATCGGAGCGCAGGTGAGACGACGGATTCTACCAAAACTTGGAGGAAGATAAGGGGCTCAGGTCAGGACTAGACGACGATCGAGCCGATTGTCTCGACGAAGCCGTATGCCGCGCACAATACATTCCTTGATCATCGACTCTTGTTTGGTGAACTTCGTCAGGGAAATCAAAGTTACGTCGGAGGGACCGATGCCCTGAAAATAGGTGTGGCAGCGTCCGCTTGCATTGCTCATCGATCAAAAGACTGGCGTTTCCTTCCATACTTTTCCAACCACCGTCTGGCTATAACCGTCGGCGAAGACGGCACGCATATAGTCGGTATTGAATGGATCAAGCATCTTATAGGGAATTTGCTGATCGATTGATGCGATCCTCAGTCGGCTGCCGGTCCTTTGACTGTGGTTATAGAGCGCAAGCAAAGCTTGTTTGGTCTGCGATTTCACCATCGTCGCATAAGAACGACCGGCGACCGAGATTGTAGAGTTGTTCGTCGTTGCAAACTCCGGAATGAGGGCGTTGTTCACAACCACATAGATATTAAGTCGCTGTTTCGTAGGGAAATTCGATTTGATCGGTGATGCGAGCACTGCCTCAGGCAAGCCCAAGAACTGCGTGGATGCTCCGCCATCGGAGTGCAGTTCCTCAATTTGCTTGGAGCCGGACTTGGCTTTGATAGTCACTGCTGGAAACACGCCTGGTATGCTGGCGGAGGCGATCAAAACATCCCGGAAGAGCGTTAGCGCCTCGGGCTGGCCACTGCTCGCAATGGCGCCCATGTTCCATACAACACCGCGCTGTGAATCAAGATTGGTCGTCAAGACAAAAAGCCGTCTTCCCCGACGGTGTTCAGCCGCGATTTGTTGCAAGACACCGTTTGTTATGTATTTCGAAATCATCTGCCGCAATCGCTCGCCTTTGAGTATGCTTGTTCCCAAGAGCCCGGTACCCATCCACCTTGCGTCTATGAGTTCCTTTGCCTGGCCTCCGGTATAAAGCTCGGAAAGCTCCGTGTCGTATGTCGAACCCAGAAACGCATAGGGCGCTATGAGCGCGCCTGTGCTCACTCCTGTGACAACGTCGAACACTGGGCGCGTTTGTTTATCGCTCCAGGCCGATAGAACGCCGACTGTAAATGCTCCTCCTGATCCTCCACCTGACAGGCAGAGAATGTTGAGGGTCTTTGCTGAGGTGAGCGGTACCCACTGGGCCTGGTCCCCAAGGCTGGCACGCGATGCATCGACATACGCGCGGATATTCTCGAAACCGTCGATATAAGCGACCGCCGCGTCACGGGCTGTGTAAGCAACCCGGGCTGTTGTCACGCAACCGGAAACGGTAAGGGAAACGAGGATCGCAAGCGTCAAAGCAAAGGCCCGATACGGTTTTCGCTTGCCTGACAAGGCAGAAATATAGCCATCCATGCATGCCCGTGCGACGAAAACCAGCGGTGTTAACCCCATCATACCCTGCCATCTGTAAGCGAATCTTGATCCATTGGAGGGCCTTGGTTAGAAATCTGGTACAGGCACTCCCTCGTCCGATACCCCATGGCCAAATCAGAGCGGGAAGACCAAAGCCGTCACGAATTGAACAGGCAGATCCAGAACCTAAGGGCGGCGGGCGATTATTGACTGGCGCGATAGACCGGAATTGTAATCTCTACACGAAGACCGCCGGACGCCTTATTTTGGGCTGTCGCCCTGCCACCATGCCATTCGGCTGCCCGGCGCGTGATAGCAAGGCCGAGGCCGAACCCTGAGCGCGCGGTGGCAGTGGAACTTTGAGAGAATGGCTGGAAAATGGCCTCCAATTCCTCTTCTGGCACACCGAGGCCTTCGTCTTCGATCGACAGTAAAAATTGATGCCCCTTCACCTCTGAGGCGACAAGTACCGATGTGCCAGCTTCCGTGTGTGCGATCGCGTTGCGGATCACGTTTTCGAGTGCCCGATAAATCAGTTCGCCATTGACCGAGGCTACACACGAATCGACGCCTTTATACCGGACCTCTATTCCCCGGCCCTGGCCTTCGAAGCCGGCGTCTTCAATAATCTCCTTGACGAGATCGACGACATCCAACGTCTGGCGGTCAAAGCGCAGGGTATCCCGTTCAGATAGCCTTGCCAGTGTCAGGATTTCCCCAACCAGTTCATCGAGACGTTCAACCTCCCGCCCCATTCGCTCGATCATCGCCGTCAGTCGCATGGGGTTTTGCTGCAACACGCCGATGGCTGCCTGCAGCCTCGATAACGGCGAGCGAAGCTCATGGGAGACATCATGGAACAACTGCTGCTGGGCGACCTGAAGTTCCTGAAGGCGCGCCGCGGTGATATCCAGATCGTGCGCCAGAGACGTTATCTCGTCGCGTTTGCTGCCGATCGTATGGGCTATTCGCACATCGAGTTGGCCGTTTGCCAAGGATCGAAGCCCGTAACGAAGCTGCTCGACCGGAGTAATGAAATAGCGGCCCAGCCAGTAAGCTGCCGCTGCAGCTGCAAGAAGTGCCGCCAGCCAAGGTACCGTCCGTGGCCATGTCTTGGAAACCATACTCTGTGCCGAACCGGCAATCCGTACCTGGTAGCAGTTCCCATCCCACACAGCGGTTCTGATGAGGTCATTGCCGTTGGCCAATGCACAGTCGATTGCCGGTCCGATCGGGACTATACTGATCGGGATGGTGCGACCCGTTCGTCCCATGGCCGCAATTAGGTGCGTCGCTGCCTCCACTCCGTCTGATTGAAGAATCTGCGCCGCAGTTTCCAGCGCAAGGACGTGCTCACGGTTGAGGATTTCTTCCTCGAAGGGCGACTCAAACAGTATGCTGATCGCAAATAGCAGCGCTATGGACCCGGCCATGGCCAACCATACGACGGTGAAGAACTTCCAGAACAGTCGACGCATTGCTAGCCTTCTAGTAGCTGATAGCCACGACCCCGCACGGCCTGTATCCAGGACTGTCCGTCCGCGCGGGCCCCGAGCTTTTGACGAATACTGCTGATATGGACGTCGATCCGTCGGTCGAATGCGGTCAGGGGCTTGCCGAAAGCCCGCAGCGAGATCTCCTGCTTGGAGACAAGCTGGCCGGCAGACCGCACGAGAACCTCCAGCAGGCTGAACTCTGTGCCGGTCAGTTCAAGCTGCGCACCATGCCACTCAGCTCTCCGGTTCGATGGATAGAGGACCAATTCGCCGGTCTTTAATTCTTCTACCGAGCCATCCCGTTCTGCCCGGCCAGAACGGCGGAGGATCGCGCGGATTCGGGCCGACAGCTCGCCTGGCGAACAGGGTTTGGAAACATAATCATCCGCTCCCAGATTGAGACCGGAAATACGATCAATATCGTCACCGCGGGCCGTCAGCATCAGCACCGGTACGTCGCTTACCTGCCGGATTTTCCGCAAGACCTCGATGCCATTCATACGAGGCATCATGATGTCCAGAACGATGAGATCGGTTGAGGACGACATTGCTTCGGCGACACCGATCCTGCCGTCCGCGGTTGTCTCGACGGCGAAACCTTCCTGAGTCAGGTATTCGCAGAGCAAATTCGTGAGCTCGATATCGTCATCGATCAAAAGTACCTTGGTCATGTGTTGCATCCGTCAGGTCAATGCGCGCACCTTTAAGGCTTGCAGGCGGCGAATACAGCACTTTTACATAACTTAACACGTTCTTGACCGACATTAACACCACGATCCCTATAGTGCGGCCGACAGCTTTCGAAGCAGCACGGATCCCATGCGCAGTATAGTTTCTTGTTTAATTTCGATCTTCGCCACTGTGGCGTTACTCACCGGCTGCACGAGCTTGGGCGAGCTCAAACCTTCGAGGTCTGTCGTGGCCGCCTACTGGCACGCGACATTGCCGCATGGCGGTCGTCCCGCCGACCTTTTGTCCTGGTGGGCAAGCTTCAAGGACCCCTCATTGGATGGACTGCTGGGCCTGGCGGCACGCGAAAATCCGTCGGTCCAGGAGGCGATTGCCAATATCAACAAGGCTCGAGCCACGCTCGATACCGCAAGAGCAGGCCTTTTTCCGTCGCTCGATGGCTCGGCGTCCGCAACCCGCGAGGGCAACAAGGGTGACGATGTCAACAAAATCACTGCCGGAGCAAATAAAAGTGGCGCTCTGGATGCCGGATGGGAGCTCGACCTGTTCGGCAAGACCAAGAAAGAGACACAAGCCGCGGCGTCACGGGCTGAGGGTCAGATCTGGTCGTGGCATGACGCACGGATTTCCGTCGCGGCCGAAGTTGGTGACTACTATGTGCAGTATCGCGCTTGTCGTCAGCTGGAACGGCTTTACCGCGATGAACTTGCTTCGCAGACAGAAACGATCCGTGTCACTGAGAAATCGGCACAGTCAGGATTTACCTCGACGGCCGATCTGGCACTTGCGCGTGCGAGCGCAGCAACATCCTCGTCCAACTTGACTGCTCAGCGTGGGGATTGCGAGATCATTGTCAAATCGCTCGTCCAGCTGACAGGCGGAGATGAGCTCGTCGTCAGAAAACTTCTAGGGCTGGGAAAGAGCCGCATTCCTCAGCCACCTGCGCTGCGAATAGCGTCAGTGCCCGCTGAGGTCTTGAGGCAAAGACCTGACATCAACGCCCTGGAAGCCGAAGTCGCAGCGACGATCGCAGACGTCGGTGCAGCAAAAGCTGATTTATATCCCAGTCTCAGCTTGAGCGGATCGATTTCAATCAGCGAGTCCACCGTGACGGGCAGATCAGTCCCATGGTCATTCGGGCCTGCGCTGTCGATACCGCTGCTTGATGGCGGGGCAAGAAGGGCAGAGGTGAGAAGCGCCGTCGCGGACTATGATATTGCCGTCGCGAGTTACAAATCTGGCGTTTTGAGTGCTGTCGCCGAAGTCGAGATGGCTCTCATCCGGGTCAATACGGCATTGCGGCGGATCACCGATGCCAAGACCGCGGCTGACAATTATCAAAGCTATTTCAGCTCAGTCGACCAGAACTGGAAGTCCGGCGGGGTCAGTATCCTTGACCGCGAAGAGGCCCGTCGGTCGGCGCAATCGGCCGCAATCACCCTCATCGAAATCAGGCGCGACGCGGTCCAATACTGGATTGCCCTCTACAAATCTTTGGGAGGCGGCTGGTCCGCCCCGGATGACGCCTCGATTGCCTCTGTCAATGGAATACACTGATGCGTAGATTTGCCTTCATTCCTCTCGCGATGGCGCTCGCCATAGCGCCCTATTTTGTGCTCCCCTTTACTGCCCGGGGCCAGGAAGTCGAACAAAACGACACTCAAGCGGCGGCATTGACCGTCAGCGTTGTCAAACCAGAGGTTTCGTTGTGGCCGGTGACTATCCCGGCGAGTGGTCGTCTTGCTGCATGGCATGAGGCGATAATTGCCGCCGAGGTCAGCGGACTGAGGATCATTGATGTCAAGGCGGATGTCGGTACATCCGTGAAGAAAGGCGACCTGCTCGTGCAGTTCGCGCCCGAGACCTCGCAAGCGGAACTTGAACAACAGCAAGCTGCCGTCGAAAAGGCTAAAGCTGCCTTGGAACAAGCAACCATCGATGCCGAGCGCGCCCGCGGATTGACAGGCTCCGGTGCGCTATCAAAGCAGCAGACGACAGAATACCTGATTACGGAGCGTAAAGCGAAAGCCGAACTCTTTTCGGCGCAAGCCGCGTTGGCATCCGCGCAACTTACATTGGATCGCACCAAAATTTACGCCGTAGACGATGGGGTCATTTCCGAACGCTCGGCATCTCTTGGAAACGTCGTCACCGCCGGCGACGAACTGTTCAAGCTCATCCGACAGAACCGGGTCGAATGGAAGGCCGAGTTGCCGATCAAGCGTTTGGCTGACGTCGAAAACGGTACAAAAGCGATCATCCCCACGCCGATCGGTGACGTCCGCGGTGAGGTCAGGCTGATTTCGCCGACGACATCGACTGACAATGGTCGAGTGACGGTCTATGTGGCCTTGCATCCGGACGCGGGCATGCCGCAGCCAAAGACCGGCATTCTGGCCAGTGGTTATTTTGAATTTGATCGCACCGATGCGCTCACGGTTCCCGCAACTGCCGTTACCCTGAGGGACGGCTTCTCCTACGTGTTCATTGTGAACGAGGCAGACCAGCCGACTGTCACGCGCAAGCGTGTCGAGATCGGTCGGCGACAGAACGACCGCGTCGAACTCGTTTCGGGAATTGAAAAGAATGACAAGGTGGTGACCTCCGGCGGCGCATTCCTCGCGGACGGTTCAACTGTGCGGGTATCAGAAGGCTCTGCAACCGCCAAGACGGAGGAGACAAAATGAATTTCTCCTCCTGGTCTATCCGCAATCCCGTTCCGCCAATCCTACTTTTTGCATTGTTGACCGCTTGTGGCCTATGGGCCTTCAATCGTCTCGACGTGCAAAACTTTCCAGATATGGATCTTCCAACGATTGAGATTAGCGCTTCACTCGATGGGGCGGCAGCTGCTCAGCTCGAAACGGAAGTGGCACGCAAGATCGAAGATGAGCTGACTGGTCTCACACAGCTCGATTCTGTCACCACGACGATCACTGACGGCTCTGTAACCATCTCTGTCGCGTTCAAAGTCGGAAAAGATACTCAAGTCGCGCTGGACGAGGTGAAGAGCGCCGTCGACCAGGCGCAGGACGACCTGCCAGAGGACATGAACGCGCCCACTGTCTCGAAACTGTCGCTAAATGCTTCGCCGTTGATTACCTACGTGGTGCGTTCCGACAAACTGGACGATGCGGAATTGTCGTGGTTCATCGACAACGACATGTCGCGAGCGCTGATGGCTGTGGAAGGTGTGGGCGAAGTCGGGCGCCTGGGAGGCGTCGACAGAGAAGTCAGGGTGGAGCTCAACGCAAACCTGCTCGATGGCTTGGGATTGACCGCAAACGATGTCAACGGGCAGCTCGAAGCGGTGCAATCCGATCTGTCAGGCGGGAAAGGAAGAATTGGCGGCGAAAGCCAGTCGGTTCGCACCTTGGCGGCCGCAGACAGCGCCGATCAGCTTCGCGGAACGCCTATTCCTTTGCCAAAGGGAAGCTGGGTTCGCCTGGATGAACTTGGAACGGTCACCGATTCCCATAGCGACATCACCTCGCTGGCATATCTGAACGGCAAACCGGTCATTGCGGCCCAGATCAAGCGGTCTAAAGGCTATTCAGATATCGCGGTTACCGAGAATGTCCGCGATGCGATGAAAGTGTTTGCTGCGGCCAATCCTCTCGTGACAATCGAGGAAGCCTACAACACGATTGTTCCGACCGAGCAGAATTATGAATCGTCGATGCACATGGTCTACGAGGGGGCGCTGATCGCAATCTTTGTGGTCTGGCTGTTTCTTCGCGATTGGCGGGCGACTCTTCTGGCTGCCGTTGCATTGCCGCTGTCGATCATACCCACGTTTCTCGTGATGTATCTGCTCGACTACACGTTGAACACGATCACGCTCTTGGCGCTGTCATTGGTCGTTGGAATTCTCGTCGACGACGCGATTGTCGAGATTGAGAATATCGAGCGACACCTCAATATGGGCAAAAGTCCATTCGACGCGGCCATGGAAGCGGCAGACGAAATCGGACTGGCGGTTATCGCCACCACTTTCACATTGGTCGCCGTGTTTTTGCCCACGGCCTTCATGGGCGGAATTCCGGGCATCATCTTCAAACAATTTGGCATCACGGCTTCCGTTGCCGTTCTTGCCTCTCTTCTGGTAGCGCGGTTGATCACGCCGATGATGGCGGCATATATTATGAAGGCGAGTGGCACGAAGCATGAAGGGGACGGTCGTTTGATGCGGTCCTTTCTTTGGCTCGTAAAAGGCGCACTTCGGCGCCGCTGGATACCAGTGCTCGGGACGGCAGGATTCCTGGCACTAACGGTGCTGCTCCTTACCAATCTGTCGACTGGCTTTTTTCCGGCGTCTGACGAAGGGCAGACCCAGGTTTCCATAACCACGCCTCCCGGGTCGACGATTGAGTCGACTGACGAAGCCGCGCGAAAGGCATCCGAGATCATCGCTGGCGTGGATCATGTCACCTCGGTGTTTCAGGCAACAGGCACAGCGTCGACCGGCGGCATGAACAGTACGTCGAATGCAAGCATCGACAGTGCCACGATCGTCGTCAATCTCACACCGATCGACGACCGCGATATCAAGCAGTCACAAATCGAAGCGGATTTGCGCAAAGCTTTGGAGCGGTTGCCCGGTGTTCGTGTGGAAATCGGCTCGGGCGGCAATGGAACGGAGCTCGCTCTCACGCTGGCGGGCGATGACTCCGAACTTCTGGAGCAGGCAGCGGCAAGCCTTGAGGCCGATCTGCGCACCCTGCCAGGTATCGGCAACGTGACGTCATCGGCAGCTATGCAATCGCCGGAGGTTACAATCAAACCGGATCTGGCGGAAGCCGCGTCTCTGGGTGTAACGTCCCAGGCAATCGCCGAGGCTATTCGGGTCGCGACCGCAGGCGCCTATGACGCCGCCTTGTCGCAACTCAATCTACCCGAACGCCAGGTGCCCATCCGGGTAATGCTCGACACGACAAGCCGACAGTCACTCGATGCCATATCCTTGATCCCTGTTGAGGGCAAAGAAGGCAATGTTTCGCTCGGTGCCGTTGCCGACATTTCTTTGGGATCCAGCCCCAGCGAAATAGATAGGCTCGATCGGTCACGCAATGTCTCCCTAACTGTCGAACTGAATGGTAGGAACCTGTCAGACGTAATGGCGCAGGCTGCTCAGTTGCCCAGCTACCAGAACTTGCCTCAAGGCGTGAAATTTGTCGAACAGGGCGAACTCAAGCGTCAAAGCGAGCTGTTCAGCAGTTTCGGCACCGCCATGGCGATTGGCATCTTCTGCATCTACGCCGTTCTGGTCCTTCTCTTTCATGATTTCCTTCAACCCGTCACTATCCTGATGGCCCTGCCGCTGGCGCTTGGCGGGGCGATGCTACCGCTAGTTCTCAGTGGTACAAGCTTCTCGATGCCGGCGGTGATCGGTCTGCTGCTCTTGATGGGCATCGTCTCAAAAAACTCAATTCTACTTGTCGAGTACACTATTGAGGCCCGCAGAGCTGGCATGTCCCGTTTTGATGCGCTCGTCGATGCATGTCACAAGCGTGCCCGACCGATCGTCATGACAACCATCGCCATGGCCGGCGGCATGCTTCCGGCGGCGCTCAGCCTTGTGTCGGGCGACTCCAGCTTTCGCCAACCCATGGGCGTCGTCGTGATCGGCGGCCTGATTACCTCGACCTTCTTGAGCCTCCTGGTCATCCCGGTGGTCTTCACACTGTTGGATGATGTGCTGAGATCGTTCAATGTACGGTTTTCAAAGAGTAAGGTCGCGTAGCATGCTGCTGATGGCAATCGCGGAGAAGCCCGCTGGAGTATTTTTATCTAGCATGTGACTCGATACGGTCGAGAGCAGACTTCAACGCTCGAACGATTGAAAGCCTCCGGCGTCGCCTTGACGATACCGGAGGTAACGGCTTCAGCCATTGCCAGTCTTTCTTGCTTCAAACAGGTCGAGTAGGGCCGGATAATCCGCTCCGGCTCACCGAGGCCTTCCTGGAGGGCCTCGGTCTGAAGGTTGCCGCCTTCGGCCGACCTTTTGAAGCTCTACCTTGGATAGTGCTGTCTCAATCAAGGCAACATAGAGTCTTTTGACCATCGTTGCGGCGGGGGATCTCTTGAATTTTTTGCGAACACCCGTAGCTTTCGATCCGTCACACTTCCGCGATGAATTGGTTTTCGATCGCACCGAGGCCGTTGACCTCGACGCGGACGACGTCTCCGGGTTTCATGAACGTCTTCGTCGCAATTCCGACGTTGGAGGGGGTGCCTGTGATGATGACATCTCCAGGCTCTAATGTCATGACCGTCGAGAGGTAAGCGATCTGGTCGTAGATGTTGTAGATCATGTCGCCGGTCGATGTTCGCTGCCGCTCCTGTCCGTTCAGCGAAAGAGTGAGTGTCAGATCATGCGGATCGGTTATCTCGTCATCCGTCGTGATCCAGGGGCCGATGGGGCCGTGCGTGTCGAACGATTTGCCGAGCGTATAGGTGGGTGAACGGAACTGCCAGTCCCGTGCGGTCACGTCATTGGCCACCAGATAGCCGGCAATGACGCAGCGGGCTTCTTCGCTATTCACATGGCGGCAGCGCGTGCCGATGACAAAGCCCAGTTCAGCCTCGTAATCGACCGTCGTCGAGGCACTGGGTACGACGATGTCGCTGTAGGGGCCGTTGATGCAACTGACCTGTTTGTTGAACCACAACTGGCTCTCGGGGATCTTGATGCCGGCCGCCGCCGCTTCTTCGGCATGTGCCTTGTAGTTCATGCCGATCGCCAGGAACTTCCGCGGATCGGCGATAGGGGCCTCCAGGTGCACGGCGTCGAGCGCGAATGACGGCTCCCGCGCAGCCTCCAGGTCAGGCCGCAGAGCCTCATACGCTTCTAGCAACAGGCGCATTGAACCTCTGCAATCCGGGGTCACGTCGGTCAGATCGACAACCTTGTCGCCCTCGACCTTGCCAAGACGGGTGGCGCCGTCGATCGTGAATCTTGCCAATTTCATGATGTATTTCCTTGTTCAAATTGGTTCGACAGCGCGCATGGAATTGACCGAAACCGCGATCCCGGGGCCGGAAAAGGCGACCATCTGCACCTTGGTTACTTCGAGAATGTCGAGATCGGCCATGCCGTTGACGACATGCGCACTGAGCGGCAATTGCTCGAACGTGGCCCGATGCCAGCTCAGACCGCCCTGGGCAGACCAGCGTTTGAACTCGAAGCCATCGAAATTTATATTGCCAACCCTGCCGTCGATTCCAGGTGGCGGCGCGGCGGTCGTGACATAAGCTACATCGGCGCCCTCGCGTCCGCCAATACTGGTACGTGGCAGGTATTTGTAATACATCGCCGGGCCGTTATCCGCCCCGGGGAGTGCCCGTTCATCGCCGGCCTCTGCCAGGTCGGTAAGCGAGATGTCGAAGAATTTGAACCCCATCCATGACGCCGAGCAGGTGGCGGTTTTGCGCTCTCTATCGTGTGCGATTTCCGGAATGTCAGCAAACATCTTGGGAAAGCCCAATTCGTCGCGTCCGGTCATGATGGCATCGGGTGCGCCCTCCCATAGCACCGGGCAGAAGGTACCTTCCAGCGTTTCCGTCCTGCCGCGATAGGTTACGGGAAAGTCGACGACGACGATGCCGTAGCCGCGCCCGGCCAACCAGTAGAGGTTCTTGAACCAGGCGCAGGAAACGGTCAGCAGCGGCTCGCCTCGCAGTTCCATAGCTGGCGGAAGCAGGGCCTCCAGTTTTTTTGGATCTGTGCGATAGGTGACGGCCATCCATTCAGCGTTCATCCGGCCGGTCTCTTCAGGCGCCCACATGCCACCACCTGGTTTTTGGCGCGGTCCGGGCGCCGGCCCGAAGACGACGGGCATGCGGTAACGAAAAGCACGGTTCAGTGTAAAGCTCATCTAGCCAATCTTTCCTAAAGAAGGCGCGCATCCGCGCAGGGCCCCGAATTGCCTAGGCAGCGGGATCGAACGGAATGCCGGGGCGAAGGAACGACGCAGTCGGTGGAGTGCCCCAAAGGTTCAGCCAACGACCCGCCAGGCCTTCCGAGGTGTCCCAGCTGCGTGGCTCATAGGCGTCGTCGTTGTCGATCCGATCAAGCTCGATCGAATTCTCAACCAGGCAGCCATGGGGGTCGGCGTAGTAGGTGAAGATGTTCCCGCCCGCACCGTGGCGACCAGGGCCCCAGACCAGGGCCCGATCCTTCTGGGAGAGATTGTCGGCAATCGTCTGCAGATCCTGAAGCGAATGCAGATCAAAGGCATAATGATGCAGTCCACTCTCACCCGGACCCATCGCAATCGTGTGGTGATACCCGTCTTCTGCCCGGTACCAGCGCAGCGCACCATCCTCCGTCATGTCTGACAGCTTCAAGCCGAGGACCTTTTGGCAGAACTCGCCATAGGCGGCGGTATCCGGGGCAAAGGAGTTGATGTGCTCGACCCGACGGGGGCGCGCACCCGGGGCCGCATAGCTGTAGTGTTGAGGCTGGTTGCGAGCGATCGGGGTATGAACCTCGAATATGGTGCCGCCGGGCGCGACCAGACGCACGGCACGATCGTAATGCTTGCCGAAAGGCCTGTCCGATAAGATCTCCAGACCGTCCGACTTTGCGCGACGATAGACCTCGTCGACGGCTTCCGCACTCACAGCCTCAAGCCCGCACGCAACGGCTTTTCCGTCGCCCTTGATATACGTCACTTCGTGATGGCGGTCATTGCTGGTCAGATACACCGTTTCGCCGTCAACTTCGGTGATCCTCAATCCGACAACGTCGCAAAGATCTTTTGCCGCACCCAGAGGGTCAGGCGACGAGATGACCACGTGGCCCATTTGTCTGATCAGATAAGTCATGGCTATCTTCTTTCTCTACATCACCGCTTTTACTGCGGGCCGGTCTGCAATCCGTTTGAGATAGGTTTGGATGTTCGGCCACGCGGAAAGGTCGATCTCCTGAGGCCTGGTCCAGCTGAGAATGACAAAGGCGTAGGCGTCCGCGATCGAAAAACTATCACCGGCGAGATAGTCGCGCGCAGCCAACCGTTGATTGAGGACTCCGAAAACTCGGGGCAACAGAGCCGTCTTGACGATCTCGCGAAACTCCGGCGGCGTGTTCGGGCGGTTTAACGGTGAAAAGCTCTTATGCAGTTCCGTAGCGATGTAATTGGTCCATTCCAGCACCCGGTACCGCTCTATCTTGCCCGGCGGTGGCAGCAATCCGGATGCCGGCGCCTGGTCAGCGATATATTGCATGATCACGGCGCCTTCGGTCAGAACCTCGCCACTTCCGAGAACAAGTGCCGGAACCTGACCTTTTGGATTGACTTCGAGAAAACTCGTCCCGTCAGGAAGTGTCTTGTCCCTCAAGTTGACTTCCACCGGTTCGACGGCGATGCCGGCCTCTTCGAGGACGATGCGGGATGCCGTCGAGCAGGCGCCGGGTGTGTGATAAAGCTTCATGTATTAGACTCCTGGAAAAGATTAGTTGAAATTCGGTTCCGTCATGCCTCGAACGAGACGAGATCTTAAGCGCCGCCCCTCAAGGGCGTTTTGGCGGTGCAATCCTATTCACACCGCTCCAATGTTCCGACAACCGCTCATCGCGGATCCGGTACGCATCGAAAACATAGTAGTCGTATGTAGCACCGGGATTGTCGGGGTCCGGTTGCGGCAAGGACGCAGCCACTACGACCATATCGCCCTCGGCCACGATAAACGCCGGAGGAATGCTCATCTCATCCGGTTCCGGAACCGGACCGTTCGGGAATACAGATCGCACGAACCCCTCAAGCCCTTCACGACCGCCTGGAAGGTGACTGTTGTGCTGCTTATAGTCTTCGGTGACGAAGTCCTTGACGGCTTCCGGGTTCTGGCCGTCGAAAACACGACGGTAGAACTCCCGGACTAGGTGCTTGTGGCGCTCAAGGCGATTTTGGCCGCCGACCTCTAAATCATGCATTGCTACGTTCTCCTGCTGTGGCACACAAAGTCGCTTACGGCCCACGACGGGGCGAAAGACCCAGGCCGCCGCTCAGGTCGAATGCGAGTGCCGCGTAAAAGACGAAGCCGTCTTTTTGCCTGCTCGTTGAAAAATCGGCCAGAACGGAGGTGTTTGGATTGACGAGGTAAGCAGCGCCAACGTCGAGAATGCCGTTGCCGAAAATTCCCGTGGTTCCATGCAAATCAAACATGAAAGTGTCTTTCGGCTGCGCCTCATCAATTCCTGAGATGAAGAGCCTGGCGTTGCGTTCATATTGTGCTCGTTCGTCGCTGAGGCCGATATAACGAACAGAGGCGCCGATCGTCGCGAGCGGATTTTCTGCCCAGAAACCTGAATATTCGAGACCAGCATAGGCCTCCCATGGATAGGCTTGCCCCTCACCAAAGGTGTGGAAGATACCCCCGTAGACTGCTAGGTTTTCTGGGATAATACCGCCCGAAGGGTTGCTCCAGATCACCTTGCGAGCCTGAGCGTAAATGCCGCTCGTGCCACTTTCGTGCGTGAGGATTGTTGGAGCGGGGCCGAATGTCGGATTTCCCCATCCGTCATTGTAGAGAGCATCCTCATAGGGAGCCGAACGGTGATACGCACCGATTTCAAACTTCAATGGATTGGTGCTTTCCACGAACGTCTCGTCATGACGAAGGTTGGCGATTGCGATATACCCTTCCGAGTTGCCGGATTGCCAATCCCAACCATTGCCGCTTTGCCAGTTATCGGGATTGTCCTCGATTATTCCGAACCCCAGCGTTGTGATGGGTGTCAGTTTGTAGGCGGCCCTTGCACCCCAAACCGAAAGCGACTCTCCGGGAATATTGAGACTGATAGCCTGCGTAGAATTGAGGCAGCCAAGACCCCCACAGAACCCCTTGGTCATGAAGTCTCGAGCCGGGCCCATGCGGCCTGCCTCGATCTGGAAGCGGTCATCGAAAAAGTCAGCCTCAAGTGTGAGACGCGTAAGATCCGTGCGAGAGTCGACGACTGGCACCGGAAAAAAGGCGTTCGATAGATCAAACAGGTAGTTCTCGACATTGTATGTCGGGTAGTTGATCGTCTCGGTGAAGTTGATGCGAAGATCGGGAGACAGATGGCCCGTGGCACCAAAAATGAACATACCATAATTGGCCGACGAGCCGCCTTCGAAACCAAAGGAAGGCGCATTCTGGTAGATGTTGACGTAGTCCAGTCGTAGATCGATTCCGTTGTCGCGAAGAGACTTGCCGATGTCCGCCAATGGCCCCGAATAGACCGGCTCGCGAATGCCCCCTATGGCGGGAGGAGTGTCCTCCAAAACCAGAGCGGGTTCTGCAGCCAAAGCTGGAGCTACGAGTGCCAGTAACAGCGGCACAGTGGTCATATATAGAATTCGCATTGTTATCCTCCCCTAAGAATAAACCTATTCACTCGGCCGCAACTGGATTGACTGACTGCTCTTCCTTTCGCCTGCGACTTTGCGGCGGCACAGCAGCGACAATGGCGAGCAGCGCGACGACGCAAAGGCCTGTCACGATCACGAACATCCACCCATATGTTCCTGTCTGATCAAAGACCGCCCCCGCCGAGCCGGCACCAATTGCGGCGCAGAGTGTTGAGACCGGCATCATCGAGCCCAAGATGGTCGAGAAGGACTCTTTGCCGAAGTAGTTGCCAAGGAGCGCCATCAGGCAGACCTGCGAGGCTCCGTATCCAATTCCGGCGGGAAGCGCGTACAAGAAGATCCCAGCAAATCCTTCCGGCCTGACAACCATGCAGAACCCCACGGCGACCAAACCCATGCTCACAGCTGCAATTACAGAGGGCGAGATATGGTCCCCCAGAAAGCCGGCTGTCATGTTGCCGACAAAGGACGCGACAATAATGATTGCTACGGCATTGGCCGTTTCGGCCGGCGAATACCCGACGTCCCGCAGATGCACGGCGCCGTGGGCCATGAGGAAGACCCAAGCAACGCCGGCGATACTCATGTAGACCAGTATGAGCCAGTAAGCTCTGGTGCGAACAGCTTCCTTGAGCGTCCAGTGGGTCGAGCTTTTGAACACCTTGCCGCGGTCGCGCACTGGAAGGCCCGTCGGGTTTTTGGCTATCACCCCTTCAACGTGCCGCTCATTGAGCGCAGTCCACGCTATTATAATGGCAACAACCGCAGACCCGGCGATGACCCACCACGCCATGCGCCAATTGCCGTCAGACATGGCGATGAGCTTCTCAAGAGCAGGCGGGGAGAAGAACCCACCCACCTCAACGGCCGAAAACACGATCGATACGGCCAGCGCACGGCGCGCGAGGAACCAGTTCGTGACGACCGTCTGTGCCGGCAGCATCCCGGCGATGCAGACACCCGTGCCGACCATAAGCCCGAAGGCCACGGCATATTGCCACCCCGTATGAACAATCGTTGCCATCGCAAGCGATCCGGCAAGCAGCACGAGACATCCAATGGTAACCGTTGCTCGATAGCCGAATTTCCGGACCAGCACGGCAACGATGGGTCCTTGCAAACCCATCATCATGACGAAGATCCCAAACCCCATGCCGAATATCACTCGATCCATGTTGAGGTCGGCGATCATTCGGGCGTTGACGACCGAAGTGCCAACACTCGGTACCGCTACGACAAGCAGCACGATCAACCACAAAGCGCCGAGCACTTTTGCTGCACTAACGCTGTATTCGAATCCCTTAGTCGTCTCAGGATTGGCGACGGCACACGGCCTCTTTCCCTGTTCCAAGACTTCCTCCTCCTCTTATTAAGTGTGGCGTGCGGCCTCCAACCGCACGCTGCCGGCTCAGTCAGCTCGCTGGCTGAGCCGCTCGATCAGGCAAGCCCCCGGCAAACATCGGGAAGGGAGCAATGCCCATCAGTTGGCGTCCGAAGATTTCGGCTGTGGGGTCGAGCCTCACCGTGCCATGCAGCATCGCTACGCGTATGTCGCGAACGAAGCGTTGGATGGCGTTGTTCTCGTTCGCAGTGGCCGACCCGATGCTGAGCTGGAGTGTGCCGACTGCACTGTCGAGCGTATGGGCCGCATAGACGTTCTCCATCATCATCGCCTGCTCCTGCTCAGCCGAGATCTCAAGTCCCTCAATCGCGTGACGATCGAGAAGGTCAGCAGCGCAGTGGACTGTCGTCTCGGCCAGCTTGATCATGGCATAGGCCTTTGCGGCACAAATCTGGGTCGAGGCCATGTCAGCAACGCGCGGGTAGGGCAGGTTGAACGGCTGCTGCTTCCTGGCCATATCGATATAGGTTTCCAGCGCGCCGCGAGCCATGCCGAGGATGATCGAGAGATGGGTTAGATTGGTCAGCAGCATCAGCCCGCGGCCATCAAACTTGCTCGCCAGCCCCTGATACCGTTTGCGGGTTTCATCCATTCGGAGGGGAAATTCGGCCAGATCCATGAAACGTTGGTCCGGCACGAACTGTTCTTCGCGCACGGTCAAGCTGTTGGATGAGGTGGCTTTCATCCCCATGACATGCCAGTTGTCGATGATTTCCACCTGGCCTGCCTTCAATACCGCTATTGCTCGGCCAACAATGCCCGGGCCGTTTTCGTATTCGACACCGACCACCATCCATTGGGCATGCTTGCAACCGCTTCCGAAATGCCAGGAGCCGCTGACCATCCAGCCGCCGTCGACGCGGCGCGCCGAGCCGACCTTAGTGGCGAAGACCGACGCGCCCGCCGCGAGTGGTCCAATCCAATCGTGGCTGTCTGCGAAGATCTCCTGTACGGCTTGCTCCGGAAACGCGAGCACGTTGCGCAAACCACCCGCGACAAAAACCATCCAGCCCGCTGCACCATCGCCTCTGCCAAGTTCGGCAACGATCTCGACGACGTCACGCGCACCAAGCGCGTGTCCGCCGAAATCTGTTGGCAAGGTCAGCTTGAACGCACCGATGTCGTTCAAGGCTTTCAGGCTCTCGGCCGTGAGCGCGCCGAGCTTTTCTGCGTCCCCCGCATTCTTTCGCAACAACGGCACCAGCGCCTTGGCTTTGTCGCGAATTTTGCGACCCACCTCCGTGCTGTAAGGCGAGTCGAGCGCGGATGGCGCCGAATGCTCGAATTGCTTCATGCTCATTTCCATTGGGACATTTCCTTATTTTTTTGAAATTGACGGCCGAACGCGGCGCACTACAGCGCCGAATGACGCTCGAAGACGTGAAAGCGTCGTTGAAGCCAGGCGACCGGTTTGGAGCTCTGTCCAGCGAGGGACACCTCGAGAACGCGACCGATCAAAAGCTGATGGTCGCCGGCTGGCTGGGCGCGATCCACCGCGCATTGAAAAAAAGTGTCGAATTGCGTCAGAAGCGGCACGCCGAATGGGGACAGCCTGAAATCGACATCATTGAATTTGTTGTTGCCGCTGGATGCGAAGCGCATCGCCAAATCCTGTTGCGGTTCGGCAACCACGTGGACAGCGAAATGCCCGTGGCTGAGAATGGCTGAAAGCGTTGTCGAGCTCTGCGCGAGGCCGAAGACCACCAGCGGAGGCTTGAAGGACAATGACGTGAAACTGCTGACTGTCGCTCCGGCAAACGCACCGCAGGGACTCGTACTGGTGACCACGACCACACCTGATGGAAGCCGGCTGAAAGCGCTCCGCAGGTCCTCGAAGTCAGGACATTTCTCAGGCCTGTTTTCCTGTACAGCAAAATGCTGTGCCGCCGGGCTCCCAATCATCGCCAACTCTCCTCAAATAGCTTAGAGGTATCTTAGCACTAAAATACTTGTGGTCAATACCGCTCCTGGCTTGGCGCTATTTTTGTGCGAAAGCGATTGCGCGAATGGAATCAGAACTTTATGTAGAACGAGAGGATTTTCTCTCTATTTCCTTTTAGCTCTAAGTTAGATGTGAAACACCGATGGCGCAGACTGAAGGCATATTTTCTGATCTTATCAGCCAGTGGGAGATTGATTTCCCCGGTGAGGACAGCACGCCTGTTGCGATCGCCATGCGCCTCCGTCACCTCCACCTACTGGACCAGGAATCTCTCTATGAGACGCTTGTGGCATTCGATATCGGCATCGGGGAGATCGACGTGCTCAATCATCTTCGATACCAGCCTGCGCCTCATCGTTTGCGACCGAGTGATCTCGCTGAGCTTTGCATGGTGACCACAGGCGCGATCACCGGCAGAATTACGAGGTTGGAGCAGAAGGGTTTCGTCGTCCGTGTTCCCTCAAGTTCGGACAAGCGCACGATATTCGTGCAGATGACCGACAGTGGTGAAAGGCTATTGCTGGAAACCCGTGAACAGGTCGCTCGATCATCGCGCTTCTTGAAAGGCGTTCGGACGCTCTCTGCATCTGAGCGAGACCGTTTGAACCGTCTCTTGAGCAAGCTCTTAAGCGTCTTCTGACCTGCCCAAAAAAACATCCGTACTCCGCTCTTTCCCCGGCGCGCATGAGGCGCACTATTTGTGAGCAGTGTGTCACCGGTTGCCGTGAGCCACTTAATGTCATCAAGTTGGTTCGCAGGCCTGCTCGCGCACACGCACTCCTGAAAATAGCGCTCCACATATTCTTTGCCGCCAGACCGATCGCTCTGCGGCCGCGGTGGCATCTGCCCACAACGTCATTGCGCTCGACTGCAGCGGCATCGAAGATACACCTAAAATGCCGAATGGCCACATGACGGCAGCGCGAATTATAAAAAATACGCCTTTATATTCATTCGAGCATTGCCGAGTTATCAAAATATGATAATTATGCTTGTGTTGAAATCAGGAAGGATCAGGAAAATGACCCTAACAGCGGTGCGCGCGGGCGCCTATCTGCATCATGTAGCCTTCGAGAGCGCCGACCCCGAGCGCCTGGCCCAATTCTATGCCGATGCAATGGACATGGACTTGACGAAAACGGACGGCGAGTGGATCTGCGAAGGGCCGCAGCGCCGCTATGTCGTGCGGGCCGGGGAAAGCCGGAAGCTCGCCTATGCCGGCCTCGCCTGCAGGGATGCGGAAGGGCTTGCCGAGCTGAAGGCCCGTGCCGAGGCAGAAGGGCTGGACATCCTGGCTTCACCGTCGGCCTTCTTTGAAGACGGTGCTTTCGCCGTGCGCGATCCGGACGGGCACCTGATCGCCTTTGGTCTCGCAAAGCCGCAGAAGGCAGGACTCAAAGGCATTTGCGGCCCCACCCAGCACCTGACTTTTGCGTCGCTCGATGTCGAAGCATTCAGCGATTTCTACCATGGCAAGCTGGGCTTTGCGCTTTCGGATCGCGTCCTTCACAAGGATGGGACGCTCGCGACCTGCTTTACCCGTTCCAACCACGAGCATCACACCATCGCCTGCTTCAAATCCGACCGGACGGGTGTGGATCATCACTCCTACGAAGCCGGCGAATGGGACACGATCAGGGACTGGTGCGACCATCTTGCGGAACGGAACATTCCGCTGATGTGGGGTCCTGGCCGCCACGGGCCCGGCAACAACCTCTTCATCTTCCTCGAGGATCCCGACAAGAACTGGATCGAGATCTCCGCCGAGCTCGAGGTCATCCACGACCGGCCGGTCAAGGAGTGGCCGAATGAGCCGCGGACGCTGAACCTGTGGGGCAAGGCGATCCTGCGCTCGTGACCCGACCGCAAGAAGAGGAATAGGACAATGAAATTTGTAAGCTATACGCGTCTTGGCCGCCCCGGCTTCGGGGCAAAGGTCGGGGAGGGGATCGTTGATCTCACGGAACGGCTCGCGCCCCGCATAACCAGTCTGAAGCAGGCCATCGCCGCCGGGCTTCTGCCGGTGGCTCGGGACTATGTCTCCGGACGTAGCGCCGAGTTTACCGATGCGGATGTGACGTTGTTGCCGGTCATTCCCGCTCCCGGGAAAATTCTCTGCGTGGGCCTCAACTACGAGAGCCACCGCGCCGAGACCAAGCGTCCGGACGCCAAATATCCAACGATCTTTACGCGGTTCGCCGATAGCCAGATTGCCCATCGCCAGGCGATCCTGAAGCCGCGGGTGTCGGACCACCTCGATTTCGAGGCCGAACTCGCGGTCGTGATCGGCCGCGGCGGGCGCTATATTTCGCAGGAGGCAGCGCTTGACCATATTGCCGGTTATGCCTGTTACAATGATGCCACCGTGCGGGACTGGCAGCGTCATACCTTCCAGTTCACGCCGGGCAAGAACTTTCCCTCGACGGGAGCCTTCGGTCCGCAGTTGGTTACGCCAGACGAGGTCGGCGATTATCGCACTCTGCGCATCAGCGGGCGGCTGAACGGCGAGGTCATGCAGGACGGGACCCTTGCGGACCTCATCTTCCCCATCGCGACGCTCATTTCCTACTGCTCGTCCTTCACGCCTCTTCAGTCTGGGGACGTGATCCTCACCGGTACGCCAGGCGGTGTCGGCGACCGGCGCGACCCGCCTTTGTTCATGAAACCGGGCGACGTGTTCGAGGTGGATATTCCGGGGGTCGGCCTGCTCATCAATCCGATTGCAACGGAGAGCTAGTCATTGCGCCGCTAATGCAAAGTTATGAGGAGGAGCCTATGACCGTTACCAAGCCTGCCGCAAGGGCTGATATCGCCATCATCGGGGCCGGCCCTACCGGCCTGACCCTTGCCAATCTGCTCGGGGGCATGGGTGTATCGACGATCCTGATCGAACGAAACCTGACGACGGTCGAGGAACCCCGGGCGGTCTCGATCGATGACGAATCCATGCGCACCATGCAAGCGATCGGTCTTGCCGACGCCGTGGAGGGGATCGTCGCGCGGGGTTATGGCTCGCGCTATCTCTCGCCGCGCCAGAAGCTTTTCCTGACCGTGGAGCCGACCTCGCGGGACTACGGGTTTGACAAGCGCAACGCCTTTCAACAGCCGGAACTCGAGGCTTTGCTGCGCGCCGGAGTGAACCGCTATCCCCATGTGACGCAAATGTTCGGCTGGGAGATGCAGTCCATTTCACAGGATGGGGATGGCGTGTTCCTGGAAATCTCTGGCGCCGATGGCGCGATGCGCAGAGTAGCGGCGCGCTACATGGTGGCATGTGACGGCGGCCGATCCCCCACGCGCACCAAGCTCGGCATAGAACTCGCAGGATCCACCTTCGCTGAGCGCTGGCTCATTGTCGACCTTGTGCGGACCGAAAACCGCTTTCGGCACACGGAAGTCTATTGCGACCCGGCCCGCCCCTGCATTTCGCTGCCCGGGCCCCACAATATCCGCCGCTACGAATTCATGCTGCATGCGGGCGAGGATGAGAAAACGGCAACGGACGAGGCCTTCGTCCGCAATCTTCTCGCTCAGGTCGGCCCCGACCGTGACTGTGTCTTCCGTCGCGTCCGGGTCTATACGTTCCATGCGCGGGTGGCCACGCGCTGGCGCGAAAACAATGTCTTCCTGGCGGGCGACGCGGCGCATCTTTCACCACCCTTCGCCGGGCAGGGCATGAACAGCGGCCTGCGCGACGCACACAACCTCGGCTGGAAGCTTGCCGAAGCCGTTCGTGGAACTGTTCCAGGCAACGTTCTCGACAGCTACGAGATCGAGCGCAAGCCGCATGCCTGGGAGATGATCACGCTCGCGCTCAGGATGGGCCGGGTGATGATGCCGGACAACGACCTCAAGGCGTTCGTGACGCGTGCGGCCTTTCGCATGCTTGGGACCTATTCCCCTGCGCGCGATTACTTTGCGCAGATGCGTTACAAGCCAAAGCCACGTTTCCGAGCCGGTCTGATGTGGGGCGATGGGCGGCCCGAAAAATCCACCATGGTCGGTCGCCTGGTGCCGCAGCCGGTGGTAGAGGATACGCACCTGCGCCGCCAGCTCCTTGATCAGGTCTTGCCGGACCAGCCGGTTGTTCTGGTGTTCGACGAGTTTCCGGATCGTGCGGTCAGCAGGGATTCGGTACGCCTCCTGCGCGAGGCTGGTGCGGAGGTGATCGGCCTGACACCGGAATGGATCAACCCGGTCAACGGCAGTATTTCCGTCTATCGCGATGTAAGCCGGCTCTTCAGCGTGCCGCAGATGAAGAGCTATCTCGGACACGCCCTGCTTCTGCGGCGGGATCGTTATATCGCCGCGGCTGTACCTGCCGCTTCGATTGACAGTCTTCGTGAAAAGGTGGCCGCTCTGGGAACAGGTCCTGCAAGCGCGCCTTCCTCGGTATCTCTCGTTGCCGCCCTATGATGCGCGTCCAGCAGGACCTTCGCCGGGCAGGTCGGTATTCGCATTGACAGGCTGCGATCCTGAGTGGCAATTAGGGGCGCGTAACCCGGCGCGAACACCGGTCTTTGAGGAAATTCGATGGCAGGGCTTGATCGATTTGTCGATATTTTGAGACTTTTCGATCAGCACAAGACCGATTGGACCATCCAGCAGATCGCCGATGCCACAGCAGTTCCGGCCAGCACGGTTTATCGGACGGTCCGCGAATTGGTGGGCCAGGGCTTTCTCGATCCATCGATCGAGGCGCACTACAGGCTGGGTGCCGCATTCATCGAATTTGACCGGCGCCTGCGCATCTCCGATCCACTGATACGCGAAGGCGAGCCTGTGCTCCGTGATGTTGTCCATGCTTCGCCGATACCATGCGTCGCCGTACTCGCGCGGCTCTATCGCGACCAAGTGATCTGCGTTGCCGACAGACGCGGCGCCGACGGCGATATCGCAACGAGCTACGAACGCGGCCGTCCGATGCCGTTGATGCGTGGTGCGACGTCAAAAACCATTCTGGCACAGCTGCCGCGTGCCAGGCTCAGCAAACTCCTCAAGAGCGTGGCAGAGGCCGGCGCAGCGTTGGACGACATTACGGTGGAACTCGGTGGTATCCGCAGGCGCGGCTATGTGATCACGCGGGGTGAGGTCGACAAGGGCCTCGTCGGTATCTCCGTCCCGCTGTCTTGTCCTGAAGCCGCGATCAACGCGAGCATGAGCCTCATTGTAAGGCAGGAGGATTGCACTGAGGCTGTGGAACGGCGTCTCGTCATGACCCTCATGCCTGCCGCCGACATGCTGGCCGCGAAATTGAGGCCGATCAGTCATTCGGATCGGGATTAATTATCGATTTCCGGTATGTATCGTTCTCTAGTGTCTTAAATTATCAAAATATAGTAATTTAAGTTGACATGGGTCGATGATATCGGCATATCTATTCCTGCGAGGAGACAAAGCGTCGATGGTGCTTTGCGCGGGAGGAAACAATGTCCAAGCTGCATGCAGGCGCCAAATGCCGTCACGGAAATGCCGGCAGCGCAGGCACGAGACCGGCTCGGCGGGTTCGCTGGAGTGTCGTGACCGATCCGGTTGGCGGTTTCAGGGCTCCATGTCGCGACGGCCCCGACGGTTAAATGCGTCCTTTTCTCCCTTATTGCGGTGTTGCGCGCTAAAACCATCCTCCGCACCAAACAACGTGCCGAGCTATCGGGTGGCGGGCCGCCCGCATGACGGCAACATCAGTTTTGCAGCATTCCCCGGCTACCATGCCATCCGGAAAATGCCCGGCATGTAGAGCGCCGCCTGCCACGGCCGGCCAGCGGCTTGCCATTCCGAGCCAACGTTATTTCCCTGCGATTGTCGCCTGACCCGTTGATTGCGGGGCAGAGAAAATTCGTGGGTCTCAATGAAATGCCACCGTAGGAACCGGCGGTTCTGCCACCAGGAGAATTTGGAAATGCAGCAACATGTTCACCCCTCCGCATTCGTTGCCGACGCCTATAGCGGCTTTACCGGACAGTATATTGCCGGTCGTTGGGTTCAGGGGACAGAAGGCGTAATCTCGCTTGACCGAAACCCGTTCAACGATGATACCGTGGCGGAAATCTCCCTTGCGAGCCTCGCCGATCTGGACTTGGCGTTCGAGGCGGCCCGATCCGCCCAGGGAGAATGGGCAAAGACGTTGCCATCCGAACGTGCGGCGGTATTTTTAAAGGCCGTTGCTATCCTCGAGGCGCGCAGGGACGAGATCATTGGCTGGATCGTGCGCGAATCTGGCAGCACCCGCATCAAGGCGGGTATCGAGTGGGGCGCTGTACGTGCCGGCATGCTGGAGGCCGCAACTATGCCATCGGCGGCGCAAGGGCATATCATCCCGGTCGACCGCCCTGGCAAAGAAGCAAGAGTGTACAAGAAGCCGGTCGGTGTGGTTGGCGTTATCAGCCCGTGGAACTTCCCGCTGCACCTTTCCAACCGGTCGGTTGCGCCGGCCATAGCGCTCGGCAACGCGGTTGTGCTGAAGCCCTCCAACGACACGCCCGTGACAGGTGGACTGCTGCTCGCCAAAATCTACGAGGAAGCGGGCCTGCCCGCAGGTGTCCTGAACGTTGTCGTCGGCAGTTCCGCGACAATCGGCGATGCCTTTTCCCGCCACCCTATTCCGCGCGTTCTCACCTTCACCGGCTCGACGCCGGTTGGCCGGCATATTGCGCGCGTTGCGGCAGAATCGGCGCTGCTCAAGCGCGTCGGCCTCGAACTCGGCGGCAATGCTCCACTGGTCGTGCTCGACGACGCCGAGCTTGGCAAGGCCGTCCATGCGGCGCTGATCGGCCGGTTCATGCACCAGGGTCAGATCTGCATGAGTACCAACCGCATCATCATCGATGTCTCACTCTACGACCGATTTGTTGAAGCCTTCACGGAAGCGGCGAAGACGGTGAAATATGGCGATCCCGATCTGCCCGATACGCTGGTTGGGCCACTCTGCAACGACAGTCAGGTGCGCAATGTGCGCGCCAGCATCGAGCAGGCCCGCGCCGCCGGCTTTCGCGAATGCCTTGCCGGCATGATCGATGGCCGGGTCGTCCCGCCGCATGTCTTTGCAAACGTCACCAACGATTCCGATTTCGCGCGCCAGGAGATTTTCGGTCCCGTCGCGCCGCTCATCCGCGCGGCCGATGAGGCAGAGGCACTCGCGTTTGCCAACGATACCGAATTCGGCCTTTCCAGCGCGGTCTTCACCGGCAACGAAGCCCGTGGCCTTGCCTTTGCGCAACGCATCGAGGCGGGAATGACGCATATCAACGACATCACCATCCACGACTACCCGCATGTGATGTTCGGCGGTGAAAAGAATTCCGGTCTTGGGCGCTTCAACGGCAAATGGATTGTCGAGGAATTCACCACCGACCACTTCGTGTCGATCCAGCGCTAACGGCTGCGCGGCGCCAGGGGCCAAGAACCTTGGCGCGCGCCGCATCCATCCAGGCCGCGGGGGGTGGTCTGTTTCACAGGAGGACGTTGATATGCAGAATGTGTCCGCAGGCGTGCGGCAGGGGTTGCTGTTGGTGGCCGTTGCATGGCTGGCGCCGATCGGATCGACGTTGTTCGCGCCGGTACTGCCGCAGATGATCGCACATTTTTCCGACGTGCCGCGCGCCGAATTGCTCGCTCCATTGGCACTGGTGACGCCCGCCCTCTTTGTTGCGTTGCTTGCGCCGCTTGCCGGCATTCTGGCCGACAGAACCGGGCGCAAACACCTGCTGCTCGTAGCGCTCGCCCTCTATGCCGCGGCCGGCATCGCGCCCCATTGGATAGACAACCTCCATGGCATCATTCTGTCGCGGGTCGTCGTCGGGATCGCCGAGGCCGGCGTGATGACGGCGAGCACCGCGCTGATCTGCGACTATTTCACTGGGGAACGCCGCGCCCATTGGCTCTCGGTGCAGTTTGGATCGGCGTCGCTGGTCGCAACCTTCTGTTTCATGCTCGCAGGTTTCCTCGGCGGATACGACTGGCGTGCGCCATTCCTTGTCTATGGTGCGACGGCTCTCTTCATCCCGCTCGTCCTGATGCTCATCTTCGAACCGGCAGCTGTCGCGCCCGAGGCGCGCTCCCTGGTTCGGGAAGACAAGGCGCCGGGCCTCTTCACGCCGCGCTTCATCGGTTGCCTTGCGCTGACGCTCCTGTGCGGCGTGCTGTTTTATGTCACGCCGGTCCATATCTCGCTGGTGCTGAGCGAACGCGGTTTCACCGATGCGGGCATGCTCGGCCTTGCCAGCGCCGTTGGCTCTATCGGTGTCGTGGTTGGCGCAGTCGCCTTCCGCATGCAGTCGCAGCGCTCGATCGGCGCGCTGCTCGTTGTCGCCATGGCCGCGCAGGCCATCGGCTACATCGTCCTCTACACCCAGCCTTCATGGGCGGCCGGTGCCATCGGTATGTTCATCAACAATATCGGTTGCGGTATTTCTCTTCCGCTCGTTCTCGCCTTCACGATGAGCAATCTGCGCAGCGACTACCGCGGGCGGGCGTCGGGGATCTGGACCTCGATGTTTTTTATCGGACAATTCGTCTGCCCCATCGGCGTAAACGTCGTTGCAGCCGCATCCGGCGGGATGGTTGCGGCCATGGCCACATTTGCCGGTATCACGCTTTTCGCGGCTCTGGTTTTCATGACCGGATTGATCTTCGGCCATTCCTTCAAAGAACCGGCAACGTCCGGCCGCGACATCATGCCTGTCCATTGAACAAAAGCAATCGGGGGTGGGGCTTGCTCCCCCGTCGTCGCGGCTGTCGGCAATTCTGTTACCACACGCGGTCTTCGCGAGCGCGTGTGCAAATTCCAAACATCCGAAGTGGGGGATCACGATGGAAACGCAATCGCTTAAACTAAAAGCAACTCTGTTGGTTCTCAGCGGCCTTACCGGCGCGATGGCCGGGGATATCGCCAACGCCGCCGAGTTCTACCAGACCACCACACCCGGAGCCACATCCGACATACGGGCCGCCGAGCTGCCACCGGAAGCGGGATTCTATGCCATCGGCGGCGTATGGGGTCACTGGCGGGACTCGCTGAGCGATGGCAATGGCGATGCAATGTTCCCGGATACGGATGATCGACTTCTGCAGGGCCAGTTGGGTGGACTTTACGTCTATCCGGGGGAGTTCCTGGGTGGACGGATGGCGTCCTCGCTGATCTTTACCTACGGCAAGCACGATCTGACGATCACCGATAGTTTGCCGGTCGACCTCAGCGACAAGCACACCGGATCCTTCGACGCCTATTCCGACATCTTCTTCTGGTCGAAGAGCTGGTACGAAGGACCACCGCCCGGGTCGGCGGGCCAGCCGGTACCGGGCCCGGATTTCATTCCGCCCATGCCCGTCGGTTTCACGCTGGGCCTCGGGCTCGGCGTGACGATCCCGATCGGTATTTTCGACGGCAGCACGGTCGGCAGCCCCGGCTTCAACAATTGGATCCTACAGCCGAATATTGCATTCACCTACCGGACCAGGCCGATTTTCCTTGATGGAACAGAATTTTCCACCCGGATTTTCTACAACCACAATTTCGAGCGTGAGGATGCGACCGGGGGATTCAACTACCGCGACGGCGACTACATCTCGGCTGATTTCGCCATCAGCGAGCGTTACGATCGGTTCCAGTTCGGTCTTGCTGGCAACGTCAAATGGCAGATCGAGGACGACGCGGGCTCGCTCGCCGTTCCGGCGGCGGACGGTCAGCGCCACAAGTCAATTCGCCTTGGTCCGATTCTGGCGATCGACTTTCCCGAGCAGCGCAGCACCGTTTCGCTGAAGTTCCTGACGGACGTTTACAGCCGGAACGCCTTCGACGGCAATTACCTGCAGCTGAGCTTCATTCGTAAGCTCTGGTGAGCCGCGTCCCGAAAGATCGTGCGGACCATAGCAGAATTGTCAGGCGCTCTTGCTGTTTCCGGCGCGGTACGTGTTCAGGAAAATGCGGATCGCGGGCTCGACATTCTGCGCGATCTCTTCCTCGGTCGCTCCATCGCGGATTGCCCAGAGGCACTGTTCGAACAGACGGACTTCACAGAGGGCCTTGAAGCGCCAGGCGGCGGCCACAGGATCATCCAAGATGAGTTCGTGCCGGTTTGCGGCGTCGGTGACAAGGGTGACTATTACGTCGATGACGCTTTTCGGGCCGTTCTCGAAGAAAATCTGGCCAAGTTCCGGGAACCGGGACGCCTCGGCGATGACAAGCCGGTTGATCGCCATGATCTCAGGTGAAAGCAACAATCGTAGATAGTTTCTGCCCAATGCCGTCAGCGTCGGAAGAAGCGCTGCTTCCTTACCCGGCAGCAACAGGAACTCCTCGCGTCTCTGCTTGCCCGCAGCGATGACAAAGGCGGCGAAGAGGTCCTCTTTGGACGAAAAATAGCCGTAGAGGGTTCCCTTGGAGCCGCCGACGGCTGATGCGATCGTTGCCATGGAAACGGAGCCGTACCCTTCGCGCAGGAAGAGTGCGCCGGCAACGTCGATGATCTCGTTTCTTTTTTTCTCGCTTCGAACACGCATGATATCGTTATAACCGGACAGAGCCGTACTGTTAAGTTGACCTGGGAATAAGTTTATAATAGTACAGTTATGTACGGTTATAGGAGGAGTTCACATGACACGACCTTTCCCCAGCAGTCCGGAATTCACCGGGGCACTTTACAAACCCGTCCGCTTCGAAGGTGAGGTCTACGATCTCGAGATCGAGGGAAAAGTGCCGGCCGAAATCGACGGCACGTTCTTTCAGGCCGCACCTGACCCCCAGTATCCGCCCATGCTTGGTGAAGACATGTTCTTCAACGGCGATGGCGTTATCAGCGCCTTCCGCTTCAAGAACGGGCATGTGGATTTTAAGCGCCGATACGTCATGACGGAGCGGCTGAAGGCGCAGCGTGCCGCCCGCGCCTCACTGCACGGTGTCTATCGCAACCAGCACACGAATGACCCAAGCGTTCGGGAGCTGAATAACAGCACCGCAAATACGAATGTGATCCTGCATGCCGGCAAGTTGTTGGCGCTCAAGGAGGATAGCGCGCCCTACGCGCTTGATCCGATTACGCTTGAAACCATCGGCCTTTGGGATTTCGACGGCCAGCTCACCAGCGCCACCTTCACCGCGCATCCGAAAATCGACCCTGCCAGCGGCGACCTTCTTTGCTTTGGCTACGAGGCCAAGGGCGATGCGACGCCCGACATCGTTTATTACGAGATTGATGCACAGGGCCGCAAGAAGCGGGAGACATGGATTGTTGCTCCCTATGCCGCAATGATCCATGATTTCGCTGTGACCGAGAACTACGTGATTTTTCCTCTGATGCCGCTCACCATCGACGCCGAGCGGCTCAGGCAAGGCGGCAAGCACTTTCAGTGGCAACCTGGGCTCAATCAGCTTTTCGGCGTGCTCCGCCGCGACGGTGACGGTCGCGACGTGCGCTGGTTCACGGCCCCCAATGGATTCCAGGGCCATACACTCAACGCCTTTGACGATGGCGGGCGCATCTACATCGATATGCCGGTCACCAGCGGCAACATCTTCTATTTCTTCCCGCAAGCGGACGGCACGGTTCCGCCACCGGAGACATTGTCCTCGAACATGATGCGGTTGACCTTCGATATGAACGCACCGGGAAACACGCTGCGGATGACACCGCTGACCCAGTTTCCGTGTGAATTTCCCCGCAGTGACGATCGATATATGGGGCGGCAATATCAGCACGGTTTCGTCATCGCGATGGATCCGACAAAGCCCTTTGACGAGGCCCGGATTGGGCGACGTCCATTTCAGTTTTTCAACATGCTCGCCCATATCAACGTTGCGACGGGTAAGACCAAGACCTGGTTTGCCGATGATCAGTCCTGCTTCCAGGAGCCGATCTTCGTGCCCAGGCGCGCCGATGCACCCGAGGGCGAGGGTTACATCATCGGCCTTGTAAACCGGCTGGCGGAGCGTGCGACGGATCTTCTCGTGCTCGACGCGCAGCAGATATCCGAAGGTCCGATCGCAACGATCAAACTCCCGATGCGGCTGCGCATGTCATTGCACGGAAACTGGGTACCTGGTTCCGCCTTGCGTGCAGACTGAGCCAGCGTCGTCCGTTCGGGTGCGAGATTATACCATCATCCGGTACCAGCCTCTCGGAACCGCTATTTTCGCAGTCCGTTGTTGGGGCAGGCCTCGGAGCATATAGACGTTCACATAGTGGGCAAATATTACTTAATTTTACTCCGCCTTTGCCGCTTTTTACATTCAGTCAGATATAATAGCACGATGCAAGCGTACTCATCGAGGCGGCCTTGATCAATGCCCCCGTTAAAAAGGCGCGCGTTCTTGCTCACGGTCAAAGCTGCATACTATTGCCGCCACCATTGTTGCAGCGGTGTTGACCCGCGACTTTGTGCTTTTTCCGAACTTTGACAGACGACGATCGCTCATCGCATTGTCTCCAGCCGCTCGAATGAGAGTGAAAATCCTTTTAGCGAAACGTGGAAAACGGGATTGGCACCTTCTGCGAACGCCATCCCGCTGACCTTGAGCGATCCTGCTTTTTTCATTGTATCAATGCTCGACGCCGACAACGTCAGTGGAACAAGGCATCCTTCCTGCGTACATGTAACAATGCCCGCATGTTGTCCGGAACTTTCGTCGTCAAGTCTGAGATTGATACCCTCTGAGAGCCTTAGGCCAAGAGGCATTCTTAAGAGCATCTTCGTCAACCCGTTCTCTGGCGGGAAAAGTTCGATGGCGAACATGACCATGCCGGTATTGGCATTGTGGTAGAACTGGCCCATGGAACACGCTCTTTTGGCTTCGACCATCCTGCATTCAACCGCCCAGTCGCCATAGATCTCCTTGATCCGATCTGCGCCGTTGGCAAGCTTTTTGGCGTTGTCCCCATTGCCGGCGCCTGAATCGTCGTTTGAAACGGTTTGCGCGAGGCCTGGTTCGTCCAGCAAATAGCGGCGACTGTCCGGGCTTTGGCTGATGGCCCCATGTGCACCGCTTCCAAGAGTTAGAAGTGTTGCTACGGAAATCCCGACTACCGCGTTCAACAGGCTCGTACTCACTTTTATCCTCTCGATTGATGACCACAGAAACACAGCGAGACCTTTAAAGCCTGAAAGCTGGTGAGGCGTGCAAAAGCGGGGCTAAAATGCTGAGCACGTTCAGCCGCGGCGGCGCGGCGCCACAACCACACGGAGCTGAGAGTTCGTGTCGACCACTGCCGGCTCGGAGACGTCTACGACGCCGTCCCAACCGCCCCCCAGCGCCTTGTTCAGAGCGATGTAGTAGCGCGCCACATCCAGCTTGGTCTCGATCAGGTCTTCCTCGACCGAATAGAGTGTCTTCTCCGCGTCGAGTACGGCAAAGAGGTCACCACTGCCCAAGTTTTGAATTTCGCGAGAGAACTTGACAGCCTCCCGGTATCCGGCGGCGGACAATGTGAGCTTTGATCGCCTCAGGCGCGATTGATTGAGGGAAACGATAGCATTCTGAACGTCTTCCAAGGCCGAAAGAACAGTCTCCTGGTATTCCAAAAAGGATTGATCACGTTGGGCTTTGGCCACATCGACCGCAGCCCTTAGCCGACCGCCTTGAAAAATCGGGATATTGATGCTGGGGCCGAGGGACCAGCTTATCGTCGAATTCCTGCCCAGGTCGCCAAAACTCGTGGCCGACGAGTCGATGGACCCTGTCAGCGAAATTGACGGATATCGGTTCGCCTCGGCTCGCCCGATACCAGCGGTCGACTCCGCGAGTTGGCGCTCCGCAACTCTGATATCTGGTCTGTTGGCAAGCAGGTCGCCGGGAATGCCTATCGATTGCGCCTTGGGTGGCAGCGGGATTTTTCCCTTCCTCGCCAAGATGGCTTCGAGGGAGAGGGGCGCTCGACCGAGCAAGACGCCGAGGCGATGCACTGACTTGGCGTATTCTATCCGATAAGACGGGATGTCCGCCTCGATAGCCGCTGTTTGCGCCTCCGCCTTGACGACATCAACGACGGAGGCTTCTCCGCCCTGTTGCTGTTGCCGTGTCAATGTTGCGGTTTGCCGCTGTGATCTGGCCGATCGCTCGCCTAAATCGATAAGCTCCTGATACGCGCGCGCCTGAACATAATAGGACGCCACGTCACCCACTAAAGTGACCAGCGTATCGCGCAGTTGCGCCTGGGATGCGTCTTCTGCATATTTTGCAGCCTCCAACGCACGTTTGTTTCCGCCGAATAAGTCAAGTTCCCAGCTGGCGTCAAAACCTGCCTGATACTGGCTGGAGACCGACGCGTCGGCTGATGACGATGAATTCCGGAGCCGATCGACTGCCGAGGCAGCGGAAAGTGTTGGGAAGAGGCTTCCAGCGTCCTCCTTGGTGGCTGCCCTGGCTTCGCGGATCTTGGCTTTCGCAGCGGCAACGTCCAGGTTTCCCTCAACAGCATCAGCAACAAGCTGATCAAGCATTGGATCTCCCAGTTGCTTCCACCATTGGGCGAGCTCGGGCGGTTTAGACGGAAGCCCCTCTTTGGTCCAGAGAGCTGGAAGAGACATTACCGGTTCCTTGTAGTCTGGCCCGACTGTGCACCCGTTTATTATCAACGTAACTGACAATAATGCTGCCAGGTGAGGGTGCATCTCATGCGGACGATCAGTTCTTTTCAGTTGCATCGTACAGTCCCGTATAAGTGAGATCAGGAATTGCACACGGCAATCTCGCTGCTAGAGGCAGGCGGCCAAACCCAGGCGATCTCTGCGATAGGCAGTGAAACCTTCAGTGGCTCTTGATAGACGAACCAACGTTAAGCGCTGTTAAGGGGATGTAAAACTGGGTAAAATCCGAGCTCCGCGGCAAGCTTCGCGCTCGGAGGTCCATCAATATAGGGGTAGTTGACCGCCAATGGCTCAAGACCCGCCCGGCCGCCGTGCTTGTGATGGCCGCCTGCGCAAGCGAGGCCGCCGCCCGGATGGGCAGGTCTGCGGCGGGGCTCAGAGCCTGGCGGAGAGCAAGGATGCAAAATCTGCAGCAGCCGGACAGAGCGAGGGCACGAGAGTTCGCCGCCAAGGTTGGAACGCGCTGACTTCCTCGCGACAGTTTTCCACTACACATAACCGCAGGCCCAAGTCGTGAGCGGCCGCAGCGAGCGGTTACTCATGTCCATGCCACATGAATCAATATAAAATGGTAGCGACTCCGAAACAAATCGATATGTTAATGAACCAATTAGACATAAACTGATACATTACTGAAATGCAAAACAATTTGCACGAATCACTATAGTATATAACTAGTAATGTAGGATTTTTATTTGCTTTAATCGATAGGCTAACAAAGGCTTTGTTCATGATGCGGGTTTACGTCGCAATCGCCCTAGGGACCTGCCTCGGTGCATCCTTCGCGAATGCCGAAAATCATGCCGCCTCGAGGTTGGAGGGACCAGAGCACCACGATACAATCATGAGGATTACGAACACTGGGCCCGGAGTAAAAAAGGCAATAAAACTTGGACTCAACAAGGCTGTTGTCGTCGATCTTCCTTCGGACGCGCATGATATACTTGTTGCCGACCCGTCCCTTGCCGATGCGGTGACACGAACATCGCGGCGAATTTATCTCTTTGGTAAGTCGGTTGGCCAGACAAACATCTTCGTCTTTGGCCCTGACGGTGAAGAGATCGTCAGACTTGACATCCGCATCGAGCGCGACATTGCGGAGTTGGAGGCCAACCTTCGACGCTTCATACGGGATGCAGATATCAGTGTTGAAATCATCTCCGACAACATTGTGCTTACCGGCACCGTAAATACCACGTTGGATTCCACGACTGCCGCTGATCTGGCCGAGGCCTTTCTGAAGGGAGGGGAGGCAACGACCCGTAGCATAACCGCACAGGGTAACAACGGTGACGCCGACATCTTTGCAGAGGACCGCCAGACGTCGCAGATTGTTAACTTGTTAAGAGTGGAGGGCGAGGACCAGGTTACGCTCAAGGTAACCGTCGCCGAGGTTAGCCGGCAGGTTTTGAAACAACTTGGGTTTAGCGGCTCGATCACCGGGTCGGGGGTCGACTTCTCTTTTTCAAATCCATCCAACCTCGGCAATGCGGGAAATACAACCTCATCGACGCTCCACGGCTCGGTCGGTGGCGTTGATCTATCGAGCTCAATGAACGCAATGGAACAGGCCGGCGTTATGCGCACGCTAGCTGAACCCAGTCTCACCGCCATTTCCGGACAAGAAGCAAAGCTCTATGTTGGTGGCGAATACCGCTTGGCTTCCGGCCAAGAGGTCACGGAAGAGGACGATGGCAGCAACACCGTGACCCGCGAGACCGAGAGCGTGGAATACGGCATTGAGCTCAACTTCAAGCCTGTCGTGCTCGGGCCTGGCCGCATCAGTCTGTCCATCGAAACCAAGGTCTCTGAGCCGACGTTCGAAGGCTCTGTCGTTAGCGGCAATTCGGACACAAGCGTTCCCGGCCAGACCTACCTCGCCATTCGAAAACGCGAAGCATCCACGACCGTCGAGCTGCCGTCGGGGGGATCGATTGTGATCGCGGGACTGGTGCAGGACAATGTCCGTCAGGCCATCTCCGGCCTGCCCGGCATGTCGAAGATTCCCGTTTTCGGCGCGCTGTTCCGAAGCAAGGACTTCATCCGCAATGAATCAGAGCTGGTCATCATCGCGACGCCGTATCTGGTTCGGCCCGTCGCCCGGTCAGCGATTTCTCGACCCGACGATAATTTCAACCCCGCAAACGATTTGGAAAGCGGCTTCCTTGGCCATGTTAACCGACTTTACGGCACCGCTGGAAAGAAGCCAGAAGGTCGCTACTACGGTTCGGTGGGGTTCATTTACAAATGACGCTATCGCGGCCTGGTCGATGCTGTTTGAGGCGTCTTTTCTCTCGCCCCACCATCTGCGTGCTGCCATCAGGCCAACATCGACGAGCCGGACCCCCATCAATTGCGCACTTCTACCGCAACGGCTAGCAGGTAGCCTTTCCTGCGCATGGTTCTCAACATCGTGACGACACCGGCCTCATGAAGCTTACGGCGCAGGCGGCTGACCAAGATGTCAATTGAACGGTCCGATGAACCGGCCGCGCGATCTTGAGTGAGTTCGAGCCACAGGTTGCGGGAAATCAGAGAACGGGGACGCTGAAGGAAGACCATCAGCAATTCGAATTCACGACCGGTTAGACTGACAGGGTTGCCATTGGGGGCTGTGAGAGTCCGACATTCAAAATCCGCGACACAATTCGCGAAAATATATGAGGGCCAACCGAACGATCTGGCTGGCTATGGCGACGCCTCAGGATGGCGCGAATGCGAGCGGCCAGTTCGCGCGGATTACATGGCTTGCTCAGATATTCGTCGGTGGGAACTGCATTCCCGCAGTTTATCATTAGAGGAAAACCCATCCGTCGAAGAGCTTCCGGGACGTCCGCACCGTACCCGCGCCTTTGATGTTTCCCGCTCCATCGAGATCGAGAAACACCTCCATGATACCGGTCGGGTGCTCGATGACGTAACGGCCGTCTGCGGGAGGGATGGCAAGAGACGCGGCCGGGCTTCCGGCAAGCCGCGTTGCCGTCGCAACGGTGATGGCGGCGAGCACGCCGATCGAGGCATGCACGCGATGGGGAATAAGGCTGCGGGTGGAGATCGCACCGCCTGCGGTCGGAGCGGAGACGAGCGTCATCTTCGGCACTGAGGCGGTTGCGACATCTCCGAGGTTCATCATCGGCCCGGCCTTGAGCCGAATGGCATCGATACGGGCTTTCAGCGACGCATTCGCCTCGATCGCCTCGCGGTTCTCCACGCCGGTCAGGCCGAAATCGGATGCCCGCATAACGACGCAGGGCATGCCGTTGTCGATCAGGGTCGCTTCGACACCATCAATGACATCGACGGTGTTGCCGGTGGGCAGCAGCGCCCCGCACATCGAACCGGCGACATTGGCGAACAGCAGCGGCACGGCTGCATGGGTGCCGGGAACACCGGCGATTTCGGTGTCGCCCATATAGCTCACCTTGCCGCCCGGCGTCTGGATGCGGGCGATGGCGATCTCGCCGGTGTTGACCATATGGATGCGCACCTCGGTCTCGCCATCCTCGGCCGTTACCAGTCCACGTTCGATGGCTGCTGGTCCTACAGCCGCGAGGATGTTGCCGCAGCCCTGCGCATCGCTGACAAGTGGCTGGTCGACGAAGACCTGCAGGAAGAGATAGTCGACATCGGCATCGTCACGGCTCGATGGCGAGAGGATGGCGACTTTCGATGTGAGCGGGTCAGCGCCACCGATGCCGTCGATCTGACGCGGATCGGGCGAGCCTATGATGGACAGCAGCAGTGCATTGCGCTCGCCGGGATCGGCGGGCAGGTCTTTGGCAAGGAAATAAGCGCCTTTGGAGGTGCCGCCGCGCATCCATAGGCAGGGAATGCCGCCGTCAGACATATTTCAGCCCCTTTGCGGCGAGCGTTTCGCGCATGCCGTAGATATCGAGGCCGAGCTCGCCGCTCGCCAGCCGCTTGCGTTTGGCCTCTTCGTTGGCTAGCCGCTTTTCTGCCGCCGCCAGCACGGTTTCGGCTTCGTCGCGGCGGACAACGCAGACGCCATCGTCGTCAGCGACGATCACGTCACCCGCCTCGACCAGAGCGCCGGCGCAGACCACTGGCACGTTGACCGAACCCAGCGTCTCCTTGACCGTGCCCTGTGCGGAGACAGCCTTCGACCACACCGGAAAGCCCATGGCGGTCAGGTCGCGGATGTCGCGCACGCCGGCATCGATGATCAGGCCGCGGCAGCCGCGCGCCATGGCCGACGTGGCAAGAAGATCGCCGAAATAGCCGTTGTCGCAGGGCGAGGTGGGGGCAAGCACGAGGATATCGCCGTCCTTCAACTGCTCGATCGCCACATGCACCATCCAGTTGTCGCCGGGCGGTGCCGAAATCGTCACGGCGGAGCCGGCAATCTGCGCGCCGGCGTAGATCGGCCGCATGCTGCTCGACAGCACGCCTTTGCGCCCTTGCGATTCGTGTACGGTTGCAACGCCGGCCCTGGCGAGGCCGTCGATGACGGCTTGATCGACGCGCTTGATGTTCTGCACCACCACAGCCATGGCTCAGTGCTCCTTTTTCTCGTTCGGCGGCGTGCCGTGGGTATGGAAGGTTTCGATGGTCTTCAGGCCCCAGGCCTGTCCCTTCTTGCGCTCGGCTTCCGTCCAGACGACGGGCTCCCAATCGGGGGCGAGGATCAGGCGGGCGCCGGAATTGGCGAGTTCGACGCGGTTACCAGCGGGCTCCCAGACGTAGAGGAAGAAGGTGCCCTGTATCGCGTGCTTGTGCGGCCCGGTCTCGATGTGCACGCCGTTCTCCAGGAAGATATCGGCGGCGCGCAGGATGTCCTCGCGGGTATCCGTCGCATAGGTGACGTGGTGCAGCCGCGCATGCCCGCCGGCGTGTTCTTCTGTACAGGCGAGATCGTAGGTCTTGTTGTTGACCGTGAACCAGCAACCGCCGACCCGGCCATTGTCGAGCTGGATCATTTCGGTGACGCGGGAACCGAGGCAGGTCTCCATGAAGCTGCGGAATTCCGAGACATCGCTGGCAAGCAGGTTGAGATGGTCGAGACGGCGAGGATGGCAGCCACGACCGTGAAAGCGTTGCGCGAGGTTCTTGAGTTTCGGACGCTGTTCTTCCGGCGGCATATAGCGCACCGTGTCCCAGTAGATTTCGAAGACATGGCCGAAGGGGTCTTCGAAACGAAAGGCGCTGTTATGGCCGAGATCGGCTTTCACCCAGCCGATGACTTTGTATTTGCTTGCCTCAATGGCGGCGACGCGACGCTCAAGTGCCGCTTGAGAAGATGTGCGATAGGCAACATGGCCGATGCCGGTCGTGTGATGGCGGGTGAGCTTCAGCGTGTGGAACTCGTAGTCATCCCAGGCGCGCAGATAGGCCGAGGTTTCGTCCTGGCCTGCAAGCGTCAAGCCGTAGACGTTGAGGAAGAAGTCCAGGCTCTCCTCGAACTTGTCCGTATACATCTCGACATGGGCGAGATGGGCGATGTCAAAACAGGGTTCCAAGGTATTCCTCCCAAGGCAGCTCGGTGCCGTTCAAAGCTCGTCGACCGTGCGCGGGAACACGGACTGGAAGCCTTCGGCATAAAGCGCTGCACGGCCGCCGGATTGTCCGCCGGAATTGCGCTGAAAGTGGTTGGCGCGGTTTTGCGCCACCCGCGTATAGAATTCCCACAGATGCTCCTGGCCTTCCATGCACTCGATGGCGGCCCGCTTTTTGTCCCAGACGTCGGTGATATCGAGGAAGACATCGGGCTTCCAGCCCATCTGTTCCGTCTGGTGCGGTTCGAAGAGATAGAGCTGCGGCGCACCCAACACCTTCTGGCCAGGATTGTGACCCCAGGCCTGGGCGATCATGCGGGCTTCGAGCACCACCTGGGTCGTGTACATGTGATCGGTGTTGTAGGGATCGTATTGGGAATGGCTGAGCATGAAGGCTGGCTGCACCTCGCGGATCACGTCGACCAGCCGGTTCTTGTCTTCGTCGGTCATCTTCAGCGGATAGTCGCCGAGATCGAAGCAGACCAGCTTGTGCACGCCGAGCGCTTCGGCTGCCTTTTCCGCTTCCGCGCGCCGGGCGGCCTTGACCTTCTCGAGCGTTATGCCCGGCTGCTTCCAGAGCTTGGCGGATTCGCCGCGCTCGCCGAAAGACAGGCAGACCACCGTCACTTCGTAACCGAGCTTGGCATGCAAAGCGATCGCGCCACCGCAGCGCCATACGAAGTCCGCCGCATGGGCGCTGATGACGAGCGCCGTTTTCTTGTCCGACATGAATATCTCCTGAATGTATGCGCCGATCGCGCTAAAAATCGTCGGCGGTTACTAGTGGGTGTTCCGGGCGGTCTTGACGTTTTTGGTATCGGGGCTGTGTTTGCCGGCGATCGCGAGCTCATCTCGACGCCACTTTGAAGGCAGATTAACAACCGAAAATTCGCCCTAGAAAAAGCGGCCTCGCGTCGCCTCGGTCGAACCCGACTTTGGCGAGAAACTTATCTCCCGCCACCAAAGACCTCTTCCTGCGTCATACCAATCCCTTTAATGATCTTCTCCCGCATATATGCATCACGTGTGGGGTACAGAGTGGATGTACGCATCTGCGTCTCGCCTTCGTGAAAGCGAATAAACTGACCGGACGACTCCGGTGTTACCTGACCCCAGTGCGGAACGTCGTTGCCGTTCGGGTTACCAGTCTTGATAAAATTCGCCAGGTACCGGACGGCGATGTCTCGCATCGCGAAATCCGGATCAGTCCATGGCAACTGCGTGGCGTCACCAGAACGAATAGCCCCATTGAAGTACCAGTTGTCTCCGGCATGCCAGGCGCGCCGGAATCCTTGGTCCTTGCCTGGCGGCCAATGGTCCCAGTAGTACAGATAGACGTTGGCCTTGTTATGTGCCTTCGCGAATTCTGCGCCGATGCGCACGTACTCAAACATGTAGTCGTTGAGCATTCGAAGGGACAACCGGTAGGCTTCTACCGGATCGTCAGTTCGATACAGTGGAAATACCTGCTCATCGACGTTCCCCGCTTGATGCGGTCTTACGGCCGACAGCATAGCCTTCTGCTGCTCTTCCTCCGTCATCTCCAAGTCATTTGGGCGAAGGCCAGTGTATTCATCGGCGGTTTGCCCGATAATGATATCAAGCCCGTCGAGATTGCCCGGTTTGAGAAGGTTGACCGAATCCTTGGTGAAGACATAGTCGTCGATCGTGTAGAACTGGTTGGTGCCCACCGCGCCGGCGAATGAATTGTACAGACTCTCCTTGCCGCCGTTCAACTTCGCCAACCAGGTCTCCTGGTCCAGTGCACGAAGGTCGGACAATTTCGTAGGTTTACCGAACAGCTTGTTCACGGCGTCCTGGTTCTGCGTCGACTTGTCTGCGAATGAGACTATCTTTCCGGGGAGGAATCCCGTGAAGCTCGATTGAATAAACGCCCGCTTGAAAAGCCCTTTCGCAAGCGGCGTTCGCAAAAGCGCGACAGTGTTCTCTCCGCCGGCTGATTGCCCACCGATCGTGACTTTAGAGGGATTCCCGCCGAAGCCATCGATGTTCTTGTGAACCCACTGCAAGGCGTCGACCAGATCCAGCACACCAAAATTGCCCTTCGGCCCCTGCGGATTTTCCTCTGCCATCTCGGGCAGCGATAACCATCCCTGTCCACCGAGACGATACTGGACCGAGACGACGATGACACCCTGCGCAGCAAGCACCGCTGGATAGAGGTCACTCATCGCGCTTGAGCCAAGACGGTTGGCCCCTCCATGGATCAGCACATAGACAGGGAGGTTGTCTGTTGGACTTTCGGCGGGCGTCCAGATGGATAAGTTCAACCCGTCATCGCTGATAGGCGCGCTCGACAGCTTGTTAGGGTCTTGCAGCATCTGGTCGCCCCACTTGTCGGAGAGCCTGACACCCTCCCACGGCGTGACAGGTGGCGCCGCTTTCCAGCGGTTCTGACCTCCGACGTTCCCTGCGAACGGAATGCCGAGATATTGGGTAACACCGGGCGTATCGCTCGCAACGCCCCTGACCATTCCGCCCGTGACGGCCACGTCGCCAATCGACGCTGCATTACCGAGAACCGCTGAAGTCATCAAAAGGCTGAGCGTTAAACCCGCCAGCAGACCGATGCGTTTCGGAAACGCTCCAAGGATGTGACTTTGCATCTTTTCTCCAAACTTTAAGAATCGAGGATCTGGCGATATGTCCGCCGTGGTTACAAAGAGGCTGCTTTGAAGGGGCATCCCGTCCTTCGCGATTTTTCGCGGCAAATGCCCTAAAGTGAGCTGCTAGCCAGCTCTCACGCCGTTCAAGGAGTTTCCAAGCTTTATGCCGGCGACGTCGTTTGGAAGGTCTACGACGTAGATCTTCCAAGGGCGCTTCACCATGTCCTGTTTGTTGCCAAATAACTTTGTGCGCCTCGACTGCGTCACAGGGATGTAGAGTTTGCGATCAGCGGCTATGAACGAGCCGTCGGGACTGATGAATTCATCGTCCGACGTCAGCACTGCAGTACGCCCATCCGGAGACAGTATCGTTACGCGCTTGTTATCGAGTTCGGAGAGATAAAGATTGCCCAGCGTGTCCAGCGCACATCCACCGCTACGCGCAATGGGAGCGAACTCTTCGATTAAGGTTGCCAGGGCGTCGTCCGACAGGGAGGGGTCGCGTACCGCGGAGCTCTTCAACTTAATAAAAGGTCCGGTAGGCGCGGCAGCGAGGATCCAGTCGCCGTCATCGCTGATTTCGATCATATCGATTTTCGGCGTTTGGTGATTGCCCTGCTGTAAATTGGGATCGACCTTCGCCAGCATCTGAGCACGGCCCGACAGACGACGCATGGTCTGCCCCGTTGTCAGGTTATGATAAATCAGCGCGCCGAGCCCGGAATCGGTGACATAAACATGCTCGCCGAAAACGCGAAGATCGTTCATCTTCGCTCCCTTCGGAAGGATATGGTCGTCGAAGCGCAATACCGTGAGCACATCACCTGTCAAAGGATCGAGCTGAACCAGCTTCTGAGCACCAGGACGAGGATTGGAAAGCTCGGGAGGATAGGAGTCCGCGCGTAGCGCTCCCTGATCGACAACCCAGACTGTGTTGTCCTTGAAAATGTGGATCGAATTCACGTAGACGAAGCTGTCCCGGCCATCATCGCCGGGCTTCCACTCATTCCAGGCATTGCCCGGAAATGACGCAGGCTTCGCATCCGACCCCATCTTTGCGAGCGAAGGTGTCTGATCGTAGTCGGGATACCGCGGCAGGCCGAAGAACATGTCCCCTGTCGTTGTAAGGGCCACCTGGTTACAAAACCATGGAACTTCCGCTGCCACCGCGTGATGCACTTCTTCAACCTCAACAGCATTGCTTTCGTTCCAGAGAAACCCGGAGGCCGCTGTAATCCCGACTGCGGTCATGAACGTACGACGTGCAAGTTTCATTCTTTCCTCCAAGGTTAGGTAGGCAGTGCGCGCCAACGAAGAGAGCGGAGAAGCCATGACGAACCGCCTCGCACTCAGTTAAGCGCGAGGAACCTCGATAGGTTCGAATTGGGCGTCGCACCGGCAAGCCCATCCTCCGTGGCAAACCGTAGCGCCACCCTAGACAATTACCGATGCTTCGCTAGGTGGGTCGCTGGAATATCAGCCTTAGCGTTTTGTTATGGCGATCGCGCTGCCCCGTTTCCGAAATCGCCACCCGGAAGGTGTATTAAGACAAGCCTAAAATCGAGATATGCCAAAACGGCATTTCTGAAAGGCAACATACAAATCTTGTGATACCTGGACCGACTGTTATGGTTTCGATGCGACGGGAGAGAGAGAAGTCGCGTGGGAGTTTAACGCTCAGAAACATGACAGAACGGCAGCTCGGCGGACCTAGATGCTTTGCATCAGCGCCGGCTCAGGAGGTTTTATGGTGTCGACACGGAACTGGAAAGTAGCGTTGGCGGGCGAATGCATGGTGTGTCGCCCGTTCGCCATGCACGACGAGCCCGAATTCAAAGAGGTTTGGGACGTCCTGAAGGACGCGGATGTTACTTACGGCCATCTGGAAATGAATTTTGCAGACTATGATGAGCTCAAGTGGCCCGCCCGAGGTCAGGGCATCGGCAGCTTCATGATGGCGGACCCGGAAATCACCAAGGATCTGCGGTGGGCGGGATTCGACATCATGTCGACAGCACATAATCATAGCTTCGATTTTGGAGCAGAAGGCCTTTTTGCGACCAAGAAGCATATGAAGGCTGCTGGTATCGTCACCGCTGGAACGGGCGCTGATCTCGAGCTGGCAGGCGAGCCGGGCTATGTAGACAAGAAGAACGGCCGCATCGCACTTGTCTCCACGAGTTCCGGAAATCAGCACTTCATGTGGGCAGGCATGCCGAAGGGAGCGCTGAAAGGCCGCCCTGGCGTCAATCCCCAGCGCCTAACGTTCGAATTCATGGTCGACGAGCAGACAGCCAAGAATCTGAAGGATTTCGGCGAGAAGTTCAATTTCATGAAAAAGCCGAAGCATGGCCGCGATGGGTCCTTCGGCATTCAAATTCCCGGCGCCCAGCAATGGGGCGATCCGGAATCCTTCTTCGTGGGCGACAAGTGCGAGATCATCAGTCGTTGCCACAAGCGTGATCTTGATCGCAATCTTCGTTCGGTGCACGAAGCGCGTGCGATGGCCGACCTCGTGATCGTCGCCCACCACTTCAGCGTATCCGATGGTCCTCGCGGGGATACGCCTCCCGGTTTCGTAAGGGAGTTTGCCCATGCCGTCATCGACGGCGGCGCCGATATCTATGTAGGCCACGGCTGGCACAGGACGCTCGGTGTCGAAATCTACAACGGGAAGCCAATCTTCTACGGCATTGGCAACTTCTTCGCCCAGTCCGAGTTTATCCAGCGCGTTCCGTTCGATAGCTATGACGCGTGGGGCCACGATGTGGATCGTCTTTCCATGCTCACTCCGGCGGCACACCCGCTCCACCCAGGCCTCGATACTCCGACAGATACATGGTGGAGCTCCGCCGTGATTAAGCTGGACATGGAAGGGGACAAACTGCGACGCATTCTGCTTCACCCCGTCGAGATGGGTCGCGACACTTCGTCCGAAGTGAAGCAGACGCGTCGCACGGGTAAGGGCGAACATCACAATACCGAAGGTCGACCGATGATGGCAAAGGGAGAAGATGCTGTTCGCATTATCGATCGTTACCGCCGCCTTTCGGAGCCTTTTGGAACTCGGATCGAAATCAAAGACGGCGTAGGCGTTATCGATCTGTAAATCTACATCGCCTGCCGCGGGCGGCTGCGGCAGGCGATAACTGCATAACAACAAGTGCCCATCGGGCTCGAAAGTCAAAGGGAGGTGACGAATGCTTTATGTCAACGGCGATGTCGTTGGTGGCGGAGCTGCGTCGGCCACTGATAGTTCTAAGCCACTACTGAACGTTCAGGACCTGAAAGTCTCATTCCCTGGCCCTCAAGGTCCTGTCAACATTGTCAGAGGCTTGAACTACTCGATTCCACGCGGCGAGACGCTGGGTATCGTCGGGGAAAGTGGCTGCGGCAAGACTATGACGTCGCTTGCTCTTCTTGGCCTCGTCGCAGGTGCCGGCACGGTTAGCGGTACGATAGACTTTGAGGGAAAAGATCTAGCGAAGTTGACGCAACGACAATGGCAGCACGTGCGCGGTCGCGAGATCGCGATGATCTTCCAAGAGCCTATGACGGCAATGAACCCCGTTATGCCGGTAGGACGGCAAATCGCAGAGGTGCTCGTAAAACACGAGAAGCTCAGCAAGAAAGACGCCCACACACGTGCGGTAGATCTGATCGCGCAAGTGGGCATCCCTTCTCCCGCGCGTCGCGCGGAAGACTATCCCCATCAATTGTCGGGCGGAATGCGACAGCGTGCGATGATTGCCATGGCGCTCGCCTGCCGTCCGCAACTACTAATCGCTGATGAGCCTACCACAGCCCTCGACGTAACCATTCAGGCTCAAATTCTCGATCTCATGCTGACACTGCAGGACGACGCAAAGATGTCGATCCAGTTCATCAGCCACAATCTCGCCGTCGTCTCAGAGGTCGCGCATTCGATCATGGTGATGTACGCCGGCAAGGCGGTCGAGCACTCCCCGGCCGACGAGCTCTTTAGAAATCCGATGCACCCGTACACCCAGGGATTGATTCAAACGATCCCCGATCCGGATAAGCGCGTGGACAGGCTCTACGTCATACCGGGCCGCGTCACGTCCGACATCACGGAGGGCTGTCGCTTTGCGCGCCGCTGTCCCTTTGCAGACGAAGGCTGCCTACAGGTTGAGCCGGAGCTTCGCGAAGTCTCGCCCGGACATCAGGTCGCCTGCCACAAGGTAACGCCATGACCGAACTTTTGACACTCGATCACATCAACGTTGACATCCCGATCGGCGGGGGCTTCTTGAAGCCCCCCATATGGCTACAGGCCGTCAATGACGTCTCTTTGACCGTCTCCAAGGGCGAGACGCTCGCACTCGTGGGCGAAAGTGGGAGCGGCAAGTCGACGCTCGGATATGTCGTCGCGGGACTTCGAAAGCAAACAGCCGGCACGGTGACCTTCAAAAGTGCGAGGCCTGCTGGACAAGATCAAATGCCTGTCCAGGTCATCTTCCAAGACCCCTTCTCCGCGTTGGACCCGCGCATGGTCGTTGGGGAGATCGTGGCGGAGCCACTTCGACTTAAGGGCATTCCACCCGAGACACGACAGGCTAGGGCCGTTGAAGTGCTTGGCCAGGTAGGTTTGCCGCCGGAAGCAGCCCGCCGCTATCCGCATCAGTTTTCGGGTGGTCAACGTCAACGTATCGCGATCGCCCGTGCTCTGATTGCCGAGCCGGAAATGATCGTTGCAGATGAGCCGCTTTCAGCACTCGACGTATCGATCCAGAGTCAGGTCCTAAACCTCCTCGACGATATCAAGAAGCAGCATGGCATCAGTTATTTGTTCATCAGTCATGATCTGGGCGTCGTCCGGCATTTGGCCGACCGCGTCGCTGTTCTCTACCTGGGGCGGCTTATGGAAGTTGCAGCCTCGGAAGATCTTTTCCTGAAGCCTAGCCATCCTTACACACAAGCCCTCCTTGCCTCGGTGCCCAGAATTGGCCGGGGTCGTCGAAAAAAGGAGAAGATCCTGCGGGGCGAAATACCGTCGCCCCTGGCGCCTCCTTCCGGATGCGTCTTCCACACTCGATGTCCGAAAGCCCAGAACGTCTGCAAGGTGGAGCGGCCCGCCCTCTTGCCTGCGCCCGGACGTCCTACGCAGCTTTCCGCCTGTCACTTCAAGGATTGAGCCGATGCTGAGATATAGCGTTTCACGTCTTCTCCAGGCAGTCCTCGTCACCTTGGTGATGTCGCTTCTGCTGTTCATGCTCATTGGGCTCATGCCCGGCGATCCCGTCGAAAACATGCTTGAAGGCAACCCATCGCTGACGCCCGAGACAATGGCACAGATGCGCGCGCTGTATGGGATGGATCAATCGCTCTTCACCCGATATGGCCACTGGCTGTATTCAGCAATCCAGGGTGACCTAGGCTACTCGAGCGTCTACTTCAAACCCGTCATGGACGTGCTTGGGCCTGCAGTCATACAGACCGCAAAGCTTCTAATCGCAACAGAGGTCATCAGCATTCCGTTGGCCATGCTGCTCGGCGCTCTCGCCGCCAGAAAGCCAGGGGGATGGACGGACAGCATAATAAGCCTTGTCTCCTTCGCGAGCATTTCGCTACCGGGTTTTTGGACGTCGCTCATTTTGATTATCGTGTTTTCCGTAAACCTGGGCTGGTTGCCGGCAAGCGGCACGCCGCTCTTGGCGGGGGCTCCCATCGGCGAGCAGATCATCCATCTCATCCTGCCTGTAGTCGTTCTGACATTCTTTCATGTCGGGCCGTTGGTCAGATATGTGAGGGCATCTATGATCGAAACGCTGAACTCGGACTTTGTTAGGACGGCTCGGGCGAAGGGCCTTTCGGAAGCCACCGTGATTACCCGCCACGCCCTGCGCAACGCGTTAATCCCGATGGTGACTGTTCTTGCCCTCGGTTTCGGATCCCTGTTCTCCGGAGCGCTCGTTGTCGAAACGATCTTCGGCATGCTCGGCATGGGCAAGGTCATCTACGACGCAATCAGCAATATCGACTTCAACCTCGCTTTGGTCGGCCTCCTTCTTGCGACAATCGTTACGTTGTTCTCAAGTCTGCTCGCCGACCTCGCTTATGCCTGGCTTGACCCGAGGATTACACTGAAATGAGCACAGTTGTCACCGACACCACGCCTGAGCGCGCAGAATCGAACTCCGTGTGGAGCAAGCGGTGGGAGCGCTTCCGGCACAACAAGCTGGCCATGATCTCGCTGATCTTCGTGGTCGTCCTTGCATTGGCGTGCGCGTTCGCAGGACCCATCGCGCACCTAGCTGGCATAGACCCGAACGCGACGAACCTTTTGCGACGTTTCAAGCCGCCGACGTTTCAACACTGGCTCGGCACAGACGACCTCGGCCGCGACGTGCTTCTCCGTCTACTCAATGGAGGACAGGTATCCATCGCGGTTGGCCTACTTGCCACGTTTATTACGGCAGTCATTGGCATCACGGTCGGCGTGACCGCCGGCTACATAGGGGGCAAATTCGATAACGTACTCATGCGAATGACGGACTGCATCATCGCCCTGCCGTTGATCCCCGTGCTGATTGTGCTCGGCGCCGTAGATCTGACGAAGCTCGGGCTCAGCCAAGCTGCAGCCACATCTCCTCTGGCGGTCTTTCTTCGTATCGTAATCATCATAGCACTGGTCGATTGGACGACTATCGCAAGGATCGCTAGAGCCGGCACGATCGGCCTACGCGACGTAGATTACGTCCGCGCAGCCACCGTCAGTGGCGCAAAGGGAAGCTACAACGTCTTCGTTCACATTCTTCCCAACATCGCAACTCCACTCATCGTGGCTATGACGCTGTCGGTTGGCCGCATCATCTTATTCGAATCTACGCTCAGCTTCCTTGGTTTCGGCATCATTCCACCGACGCCCACCTGGGGCAACATGCTGACCAACGCACAACAGCTCATTATCTCTGCCCCTATGCTAGCGGTTTACCCAGGCCTTCTGATCTTCACCACCGTCATGGCCGTGAACTTCGTTGGCGACGGCGTCCGCTCCGCCTTCGACCCGAGATCGGAAACCCGATCGGGATCCCATTAACCAACTAACAGAAGTCTGATGGAGGATAATATGACGCCTGTAGGAAAAAGACTCAGATCGCTTCTCGCCGCGGCACTCGCGACGGCTGTCCTAACACCGCTATCCGTCGATAGTGCAATGGCTCAGGCGAAGGATCAGTTGGTCGTCGGACAGTTGCAGTTCCTGACGAACTTCCATCCGCTGGTCCAGGTGAACAACACGAAGCGGCTTGTCATTAACTACTCACTGCGACCGATGACTGCTTTCGATGAGAATGTCATCAACCACTGCGTACTCTGCGAAACTTTGCCGACCATCGAGAACGGCATGGCCAAGATCGTTGATCTTCCCGATGGTAAGAAGGGGATGAACGTCACATTGAAGCTCAGGGAGGGGCTTGCGTGGGGCGATGGCGTACCGGTTACGTCGAAGGATATCGAATTCACCTGGAAGATGGCGAGCGATCCGAAGATCGGCTTCACCAACTACAATTCTTGGGCACGCGCTTCCGAGCTGAAGGTTGTTGACGATCGCACTGTCCAGCTTACGATCCCGCAGGTGATCTCAAGCTACAATTCCTGGGACCAGGTGATCCCCGAGCATCTCGAGGGGCCTGTCTACGCGGCCAATCCGACGCTCGACACTTACATCAAGCAATCGCTCTACAACACCGAGCCGACCAATCCTGGCTTGTGGAATGGCTCCTATCTGCTGAGCGACTACGAGATCGGGACCCGTATTGTCTTTACGCCCAATCCCAAATGGCCGGGGGAGAAGCCTCATCTCCAGAGGATCATTCTGAGTTACCGAGACAACTCCTCCTCTCTGCTTCAAAATCTGCTTGCAGGTTCCGTAGAAGCCGTTCCCGTCAGTCCCGGCGGTATCAGCTTCTCGCAGATGCTAGATCTCAAGAGTCAGCAGCCGGACAAGTTCACCTACCATATGGCGTACGGAACCAACGTGGAGCGGATCGCTGTCAACTTCGACAACCCTATCCTCAAAGATAAATCGGTCCGCCAAGCGCTTCTCTATTCGATCGATCGCCAAGCGATCAGCGACGAATTGTTCGGGGGGCTCCAACCCGTGGCGAACGGAATTCTCAGCAATGAAAACACCTACTACAACAAGGACGTGAAGCTCTATTCGTATGATGCCGAAAAGGCCAAGGAACTTCTGGCGAGTGCGGGATGGAAACCTGGTGACGACGGCATCTGCGTCAACGACAAAGGCGACCGCCTATCTCTGGAGCTAGTTTCGACCGCGGGGAATCAGACTCGCGAACAAATTGCCCAGGTAATCCAGAGCCAATTGAAGGATGTCTGCGTCGAGATCACTAACAATTTCGTCCCCCTGCAGGAATTCAACGGCGAGATGGCCAGAAAGCGGAAATTCAAGGCTTTGATAATGTCATCGATCGACTTTTCGCCATCCGTTTCGCCGCGGATTGCTCTAGGATCGGACGCGATACCAAGCGCTGGGAACAACGGTGTCGGCAATAACTTCTCCGCCTATTCAAACCCGGAGATGGACAAGGCGATCAGCGACCTCGAATCGGCCCTGGACCCTGACACCGCCAAGCAGAAATGGGCAAAGGTCCAGGACATTTTCGCCGAAGATCTCCCCATGCTTCCGCTTTATTTCTATCCGCGCGCCTACGTCACAGTGACTGACCTCAAAAACTTCCGCCAAGGAACCTTGGATCCGTTGCAGATTTGGTCGGAGGAATGGCGCCGGCAATAGCGCAGGGCGTCGGCTCAGAAAAACTGTTCGATAATAGCGCGGGACCGGATTATGAAGATGAACGTTGCCATTCTTGACGACTATCTGGGCATTTCCCAGGAAGTTGCCGACTGGGGTCCACTTCGGTCCCGCGCAAACATCGTGGTGTTTGACAGGCCCTTGGCTGTGTCAGAAGAGGCAGCTCGGGAGCTCGCTGATTTCGACGTGATATGCACCCTTCGCGAGAGGATGCCTATTCCCGCCGATCTGATCGTTCGTCTGCCTCGTCTGAAGTACATCGTCGTAACCGGGAAGCGCTACGATACTGTCGACGTTGTTGCAGCGGCCCGACAGGGCATCCTAGTTTCCAACACTCCTGTAATCGGAAAAGGTGCTGGCGGGGTGGCTGAACTCGTCTGGGGTCTGATCCTCACCACCACACGAAATATCGCGTCAGAAGACCGCGTAATGCGCGGTGGAGGCTGGCAGACGCGTGCTGGCATGACGGTTGGTGGAAAGGTCCTTGGGATCCTTGGCCTAGGGGGGATTGGACAACGTGTCGCGGAAATCGGGCAGGTGTTTGGGATGAAGGTCCAGGCGTGGAGCCAGAATATGTCAGAGGAGCAGGCAGCCTCTGCGGGCGCGGTACTGGTATCCAAGGAAGCACTGTTTGCCACTAGCGACGTCATCACGGTTCACGTCGCTCTCAGCGAGCGGACCAGAGGTATCGTGGGGCCCACTGAGATTCAGTCGATGAAGGAGACTGCGTATCTCATTAACACTGCGCGAGGTGCGATCGTGAATGAAGCAGCGTTGCTCGCCGCGCTTGAGGCCCGAACGATAGCGGGGGCGGGTCTCGACGTGTATGAACACGAACCGCTCCCGGTCGATCATCCGTTTCGAAGCCTTGGCAACGTCGTAATAACGCCCCACATCGGCTACTTTACGAAGGACATGCTGGGGACCTACTACCAAGACGCTGTTCGCCTGATCGGAGCCTTTTTGGATGGTCGCCCCGATCGCATTGTCAACCTGAGAGCGGCGGTCGAAGCTTAAGGTGGCGAGCGGAAGGAAATTTCGTGAATCCCGGCTCTTGAGGCTGCTAAGCGGGGGGCATTTCGCGTGGTACACGGCCGGAAACTGCCTCTCTCTTCTCGGCACGTGGATGCAGCGTATCGCTTGTAGCCTCGTAGTTTGGGATTTAACCCAGTCGCCATTCTGGCTTGGCGTCCTTGCTGCCGCTGACCTTCTTCCCACAGTCATTCTAGGTCCGGTTGGCGGTGCCGCCACCGACAGGTGGGACGCTCTGAAATTGAACAGACTCTGTCAGTTCGTCCTCACGCTGATCGCGGCGTCACTGGCTGCGTTATTCTACGCAAACCTGCTGAGCTTGACGTTTTTGATCTCGATTGTAGCGGTTCAAGGCTGTGTCATCGCACTGGGCCAATCGGCTAAAATGACGATCGTTCAGGAACTCGTCTCGCGAGACGACGTTCCGACGGCCGTTGCGATCAACTCCATGAATGTCAATCTAGCGAGACTTGTTGGACCTGCCTTGGCCGGCGTCGTGATCGTCAACATGAACGTTGCCTCGGTCTTTTTGTTCAACACGTTTGTCACACTGGTCTTCGTATTCGTGCTTCAAAGCGTTCAATCGGAAGGAGTTCGGCGAGAGCGACATTCTGGAAAAAATGTCGTGACCGAAATTGCCGAAGGCTTTCGATACGTCGCTTCAAACGCGGATATGCGGGTGATGCTGATGCTTCTGTTTGCGGGCGGCATGTTCGTTCGAGCTATCGCCGAGATGCTGCCAGCGTTTGCCGCACATCTGTCATTGGTGCCGGCGACTGGCCTGGCCGTGCTAACCTCGTCCATGGCATTCGGATCAGTCATGGCAGGTCTGACCATGAACTCTTACCTTTCGACATCGAGACTTCCATTCCAAATAACATGGGCCTGGTTGCTGGCGTCGGGTGCCGCCGGCTGCTTCTCTGGCACGAACTCGATATGGGTGCTCGCGTTTTTCGCGATGCTCATGGGATATCTTACATCGGTAAGCTTGATCGCTACCCAGACTTACGTCCAGCTAGGGACACCATCCGCGTTGAGGGGACGAACGCTTAGCGTCCACGGCCTTATTTTCCGCGCCAGTCCATCTTTAGGGGCCCTTGTTCTGGGATTCAGCTCCGAGTTCCTCGGGCTCCGGATACCGGTATCTTGCAGTGCCGCGGTTATGTTCGTAGTCGCTTTGCTATGTCTGCCCAAAGCGTCAAAGATGCGGTTCCGTCCGGACGATGTTTAAGCTCACGTTATTTGGCCTCCGGGTTTAAAAGCTCGAAGCTGAGGTCTCGCAATATCCTGAAGGCGGCTTCGTGCAGACGGTTCGGGAGCCTTCTCGCCGGCTGCACGAGCTGGACAGAGAGGATCAACTCAGGACCAACGATCTTGCGAAGTTCCAAGTCATGCCCGGCGTCTGGCCCCTTGGAGGCGAGGGTACGAATTGACGCCACCGTGTATCCATAGCCATCCCTTACGAGGTCAAACATCGTATCCAAGGGATCGAGCTCGAAGACGATGTTAAGCTTCTGGCCGAACCGCGCCAATTCTGAGTCGAGTAGCACCCGCGTGCTGTTTGGCCGGCACGCTATGACCATCGGAACGTCGGCCAGAGTTTCAACGTGCACGGGCTGGTCATCATTGAACACGCCCTTCCGCCCTATGAGATAGAGGTTCTCGTCAACGAGGTCGTGGATCTCCAACATCGGCGAGGACGGTGCGTCGTACATGATCGCCATGTCGAGCCGTCCACTGAGTATCCACTCCTGGAGCTGGTTCGAGCGACCGTGGACGAGCATCACCTGGGCATCCGATAATTCCTCTCTCAGCCGGCGTATGAGAGCGGTTGCAATGGCAGTAGAAATCGTAGCGGGAAGCCCAATCCCCACTTTGCCGGACTTTCCCGTCCTTGAATTCTCGATGTCCTCGTATGTGCGCTCGATTTGGCGAAGAATGCCTCTCGCGTTGTCGAGAAGACGTTCACCTGCCTCCGTCAGTTCGACCCCGCGTCCGTTACGAAGAAGTAACGGCTCTTTCAGCTCGGTTTCAAGGTTTCGCACTTGGCGGCTAAGCGCCGGTTGGGCGATGTGCAGGAACGCTGACGCTCGGCTGAAACTACCAAGCTCAGCCACTCTCACGAAGTAGGAAAGCTGCTTTATATCCATATCATCCGTTCCATCAAAGCTATGCCAATTTGTTATGACTGATAGTAGAGCAGAACATCTGGCGATACCATGCCCTGTCGTCTAACTTGCGAGAAATCTAGTGTGATGGGAGGAGTCTCGATGGTGCCGTCAGCGCAAGTCGCCGAGAGAGGCGACTATAAAATATGGCAATGCGTGCTGTGTGCCTACGTTTACGACGAAGCTCTTGGCGATCCAGACGGCGGGGTAGGGCCTGGTACACGTTGGGAGGACGTTCCGGACGATTGGGTTTGTCCTGAGTGCGGGGCTCGCAAGAGTGAGTTCGACATGGTCGTCATCGGATAAGAGATCGTATGCCCATGTCGGGAATCCTTATAATTGGCGCCTCTCATTCCGGCGTCGCTGTGGCTGCGGCGCTTCGGACAGCCAAGTGCGACGCCCCCATAACGTTGGTGACCGAGGAGGCCGTTCTCCCTTACCATCGTCCGCCGCTTTCGAAAGAAGCTCTGTCCAAAGATGAATTCGCGCCGACGTTCCTCCGTCCCGAGGCGTTCTACGTCAACAACAGTATCGACTTGCACCAAAGTGTGAAAATCGTTGGATTGAATCTTGAGGGCGAATACGCAGAAACCTCGCGCGGCGATCGTTTCCACTACGATCGCCTTGTTCTCGCCTGCGGAGCGGAGCCTCGACGCCTACCGATTTCTATCGATCCGGGCGACGTCGCGAACTATCTGCGCACGCATGAGGATTTGGTCGTTTTGAAAGCCAAGCTAACACACGCGAGGTCGATTGTGATCGTGGGGGGCGGCTTGATCGGCATGGAGATTGCCGCAATAGCCTTGTCGAAGGGCCTCTTGGTAACGGTGGTTGAGGCTGGTTCCAGAATAATGGAGCGCACCGTCAGCAAATCCATCTCAAACTATATCCTGGACCGCTATCTGAACAGAGGAATGCGCGTCCTGCTCGGTAGTGGCGTGGACTCGATAAGGAAGAACAACGACGGGATTGCGAACGCGGTGATATTATCCAACGGCGAGCAAATCCAGTCCGACATTGTCGTAGCCGCGATCGGAGCGGCGCCACAAGAAACGCTAGCGCGTGAGGCAGGCTTAAAAGTTGACAACGGAATTCTTGCCTCAGAGTACGGACAGACCTCTCACCCTGAAATCTACGCCGTCGGTGACTGCTCCGCTTGGTTCGAACCTCAGCTCGGGCGCCATTTTCGCAACGAGGCTGTAAATCCTGGGCAGGATCAAGCAAAAATCGTCGCGGCTGCGATTATGGGAGCGGAGATGCCTCCTAAACGCCTACCTCGCTTTTGGTCGCATCAGGCGGACATCCAGATCCAGATGTCCGGCAACGTCAACGACACCGATATGGAGGCCGTGCTGAACGCCCCTGCGAGCGGAGCCTTCTCGGTTCTGGGCTTCAGGGACGGTCGTCTGTTGGCCGTTCAAACGATCAATGCGCCGCAACAGTTCGGCAAGTTGCAGGACATGATTGGCATGGACCGAGATGCCATCTCGTCCGCGCTCGACGTCGAGTTCCCACCCCCACATCGTCATTGAAGAATTCTCGGCTAGAAATATTAGAAGGATAATCCGATGCAAGCTGCATCCTACGCTGAAAAAGAACCGTTGCGATTCCGCCGTGGCCAGTCATGGAAAATCAACATGTTCGGTAAGAATTCGGACATCGCAGCCCCCGATCCTCAAGCCTTCCGCCTTGATCTTAACGCTCATCAGAAGCTCGAATCCCACTTTCATATCGTCGATCAGTTCCAGGTCTTTATTGCTGGTAGTGGCATGATCGGCCGGGACGAAGTGCGCCTTGTAACGGTGCACTACGCCGATCATCATACGGGATACGGTCCGCTGATCGCGAGCGAACAGGGGCTATCTTACTTGACCTTGCGTAGCAAAACGGACGCCGGGCTTGTGTACCTGACGACGCCAAACGTTCGTGAGAAGCTCAAGCCGACAAAACGGCGTCACCGTACTTCGGAGGCCGTCGCTTTGTCGATCGAACCCGTCTTGCGCAACCGAACCGAGCTGACGGTGGACACGGTGATTGAAGAACAGCCGGGTGACGACGGAATGAACTGCAAGGTGTTTCGCCTTGGGCCCAACATGCAGGTGCAGACGCCAGATACGAACGGCGGCGGCGGCCAGTATCTGATCGTACTGAACGGTAACCTCGTTCACGACGGAGAGACCTACAAACCGTTCTCGCTGCTTTTCGTAAGGCATGATGAGCCAGCTCCTACCATAATCGCTGGCGAGGACGGACTAGAACTAATGGTTACGCAGTTCCCGATCGAAGACTCGTGGATGAAGTCCATCTAGTTCGCCAACGGTAATTCGAAGGAAAAGGCATTGACCAACCTCGACCAAGAGGCCGTTCGAAAGCAGCTCGCTCCCACTGGGACGCTGATATGCGCTCTCAATCACGGGAATGTCGTTCTAGTACGGCGCGGACAATCGGACGACAGCCCTACCGGAGTTTCTGTGGACATTGCGAGAGCAGTCGCAGACAGCCTTTCTCTCCCCATCCGCTTTCGCCACTACGATAAAGCGGGTGATGTCTCCGGTAGTGCAGGCAACGGAGAGTGGGACGTCTGCTTCCTTGCTATCGATCCCAAAAGAGCGGAACGCATTGCATACAGCGAGCCATACGTTCAGATCGAGGGGGCATATCTGGTACCTCGGCTCCAATCCATTATCACCTTGGACGACTTCGGGCGAAGCAATTCACGGATCGGTGCGGTGCGAGGGAGCGCCTACGAACTCTTCCTTTCTCGGCAGGGCTGGGCGGGGAGAATCGTTCGCTTTGATTCATTTCCCCAAGCGGTGAACGCCCTGGAAGCCGGAGAAGTCGATGGGTTGGCCGGCGTCCGTCAAGCAATGCAGAAGGTCGCCGACGAAAAGCATGACCTGGAGGTGATGGGCGAAGCGTTCATGGCCATACCGCAAGCGGTCGGCGTTAGTTCAGACCGGCCGATTGCCGCAGAATATATCGCGGAACTTATCCGCCGGATGAAAGCAAGTGGTTTCATTCGGAGGTCTCTCGATCTAAGCGGTCATGAAGACGTGGTAGTACCTGCCTAGCTCCAGAGATTAAGCAGAGATATCACTCGGCCTTGTATCGGCCAGCTGCAACTTAGTGCGCTCACTGCCGATAATTGCCCTGACTTCCTACCAGTCGAACTGGAACGTTTCACCGGTTCACGAATGCCAGGTGGCAAACGTGTCACGGCCGATCTGCTGTTGACGGGGCTGTTGTTTGCAACCTGATGACCGACCAGTTGAAGGTAAGCGCTGTTCTGGGGCCACGGGAGCGGACGTCAGCGTGTCCAGCTATTTTGTGCGCTGCTGAGCAGCTAGCCTTTCCGCTTCTGCCAGTGCGGCAGTTTTGCTTTTGAAAGGACCGATATCGTTTTCTTCCGTGTCAGGCAGCCACTTTGCAAGGAACCACCAGCCTCCAGATCGATAACTGGTGCTGCTTCTCACTGATCCGATATTCTTCGCAAAGAACCAGCCCGTGTCGATGCCGTCCTGCTCCCATGAGATGTTCTGCTCTGTCACGGTGCACTCCACGTCTGTTCTTCTATTGGGACCATTTTATCGGTCCTATATGACCACGGCAACAACTCTTCGAGCTGGCTGTTGGGATGGCCATTGACTATTTTGGTGAGCACGTCGGCGAGATAACCAAGCGGTTCAACGTCATTGAGTTTTGCGGTTTCGATGAGCGAGGCGATGGTCGCCCAGTGCTCGGCCCCCGCATCGGAGCCTGCAAACAGCGCGTTCTTGCGATTGAGGGCAATCGGCCTGATGGATCGCTCGACAGTGTTGGACGATCTCGATCCGGCCATCGTCGATAAATCTTGTCAGCCCATCCCAGCGTGACAGGGCATAACGGATCGCCTCGGCCAGTTTTGTCTTCTGGCTGATGAGGCCAAGCTGTTCGCGTAGCCAGGGAGCCAGGCTATCGGTGATCGGACGGCTTTTTTCTTGCCGAGCGGTGCTGCGCTCTTTGTGCGTGCGGCCACGTATCTCGTCTTCGATCTTGTAGAGTTCGGCAATGCGTCTGAGTACCTCGGTGGCAATAGGTGCGGGACCGGCGGCCGCCAGTTCGTAAAAGCGCCGACGAACGTGCGACCAGCAGAAAGCCAGCGATACGGTGTTCTTGGCAGCCAACGGGCGATAGCCGCTATAGCCGTCTACCTGAAGAATGCCGACGAAGCCGTCGAGATGGGCCATCGGACGCTCGGCTTTGCGATCCGGCGCGTAGACATAGACGACGCCGGGCGGATCGGTTCCCTGCCAAGGCCTGTCATCGCGGGCATACGCCCAGAGCTGGCCGGTCTTGGTCTTGCCCCGTCCCGGATCAAGAACCGGGGCCGTCGTTTCGTCGGCGAAGAGCTTGGATGATGTCTTCAAAAGGTCGAGCAGCCGTTGATGAACAGGCCGCAGGTGCCAGGCGGCCCGGCCGACCCAATCGGCAAGCGTCGAGCGGTCGAGATCGACCCCTTGCCGCTTGTAGATTTGCGCTTGGCGGTACAATGGCAGGTGATCGGCATACTTGGAGACCAGAACCTGGGCGACGGTTGCTTCGGTCGGAATACCGCCTTCGATCAGCCGGGAGGGAGCCGGAGCCTGAACCACGACATCCTCACAGGCCCGGCAGGCATACTTCGGGCGGCGCACGACCAGCACACAGAACTGGGCGGGGACAATGTCGAGCTTTTCGCTGACGTCTTCGCCAATCCGATGCAGATCATGGCGGCAGCCTGGACAGGCGTGATCATCGATATCGACGACCATCTCGATGCGTGGCAGGTGAGCTGGCAATGAACCCCGGTTCGTCCGCCGTTTGGCAACACGGGCCTGGCGCTCAGGGGCAGAGGCTTCTTCTTTCGCTTCCAGACCATTCGCTTCGACCTGCTCGGCTTCTTCCAAGCCCAGAAGTAGCTGATCTTCGGGAAGCGTTTCGGCGCGGCGACCGAACCGGTGGCGCTGCAATTCCTTGATGATCTGACGCAGGCGGGCATTCTCCGCCTCGCGCGAAAGCACCATCGCTTTCAGCGCGTTCAGGTCATCCGGAAGCTCGTCCGCCCTTGTCGTCATGGGACAAGAACAGCATATTTTGCCTCGCAAAACGAGCTATTGGATGCGGCTGATTCAATTGCTCGCGGCCGCTATCCGGCCTTAACGGGGGTGCGCGTTTCGATTGGCGCATGCACGCGTTTCCAATCGAGTCCCTCGAACAAAGCCGAGAATTGCGCGGCCGTCAGATGCATCGCGCCGTCCTGCATTCGGGGCCAATGGAACTCGCCATCCTCAAGCCGCTTGGCGACCAGGCATACGCCACTGCCATCCCAGAATATCAGTTTGATGCGGTCGGTTCGCTTGGCCCGGAACACATAGATGTGCCGGAGAACGGATCAGCACCCATCTCGGCCTTCACCAATGCGGCCAATCCCTCTGCGCCTTTGCGGAAGTCGACGGGCTTGGTGGCGATCATGACTTTCACCGCACCAGACGGGCCAATCACGACGATGCCTTCATAGCTTGGATGACCGCTGCGATGGTCGCGCTGTCCGTGCCAGATGCGATCCTGAGTAGCGCACCGTCAATCTCCAACTCGATGGCGACTGCTAGCGGCGTGCTCTTAGCCATCGTCTTTCGCCGTCTCAAAGGCATCTCTGCAGGCTTATCCATCACCGCTGGCACGAACATCGGCGTTGACGTCTGCTCCGATGGTTTCCGCGACTGCCGCCGCCAGGTGAACAACTGACCAGGCGACAAACCGTGCCGCCGCGCAACAGCACTGACCGACATCTCGCCGCTATGACTTTCGGCAACAATCTGAAGCTTCTCCTCGTCGCTCCATTCGCGGCGGCGACCTGATCCAGTGAAAACCTCAAACCGCTGCACCATCTCATCGGCCTTGGTGCTAGGCGTAAACCCTGTAATCGTCATATGTCGAAGCCCTGTTCGGGCACAACATCAACGATAAGCCGGCAATCCGGAAGGTGGGAGGAAAACAGCGCTTACAGTTGAAGTCCTTGGTCGCCGGATAAGCTTGCTGGCAGCCTATGCGAAGATGGTCTCAACCCCATTCGGGTCTGCCCGGAGCGATCTGTGGGTTCACCTATTACAATGAAGATTACGGTCGCGGCCTACCCCATACCTGCTAGAAGCGCGTCGCATGCGGTTAGGCCTGCTCCGCATATCGCCCGATATTTTTATCGAGCAGTTCCAGCAACTGGTCCCGCCCCGCATCGCGAACAGCTTTGGGCCATGCTACAGCGAGCGGCAGTTTTCGCAATGATGATACATCAGCGCTCGCAAGAGGAACAAAGGTCACTCCAGATACTGCCAGTTTCGCTGTCCAGCGAGGAACGATGGCGGATCCGATGCCTGCTGCAACGAGGTTTATGATTGTCTGCTTCTCGTCGGCAATCTGGGCTATACGCGGGTGCAGCCCGACATCCTGGAACAGCTTCATCGTCAGGTCGTAGCTGTGCGGGCGAGAGCGACGCTCGGGCACGATAAGGGGCTCGTCTCCCAATTCTTTGACGGATACGCGGTTGCTGGCCGCTAGCGGATGCGTGACGGCAAGGGCAATAACGGGCGTTTCATGCACCAGGGTGCGAACGGACAGATTGCGGCTCAGTCCCTCTCGGGGCCGAATGAAGACGATATCCAGTCGCCCGGCAATCAATTTTGGAATGAGGCGGATGGACTTGTCCTCGACCAGTTGAGTGACAATGCCTGGACACTGCTCACGGAAATCGTGCAGCAACGGCGGTATGAGGCCTGCTGCGGCACTGTCGATCGCGCCGATGCGCAGCACGGTCGCCTGCTGGTTTTTCCTGGATCGAAACTCTTCCGCGAGTGCTTGCAGGCGATGGAGAAGGGGTCTCACCTCTTCGAGCAGGGCGGCTCCGTCTTCCGTTAACGAGACACTCCGCGTCGTACGGGACATGAGGCGGGTACCCAGGGATTCTTCGAGCAATCTGACATGCCTTCCCAAGGATGCTGGGAGCAATCCCATTTTTTGAGCTGCTCTGCCGAAGTGCAGTTCTTCGGCAACTGCTACAAAGCACTTCAATTGTTCTAGTTCCATGGCGCACCGATTGTATCATTTGATTATATAATTAGAGCAACATGGCGTTGAAGGGAAGCGAGGATTAGCGTCTGTTGATGACGCAGGAGGTGCGTCGAATTGATCATTGGGAGGAGTTCGCTATGAATGGCGACCTGGAGACGCGCGTCCTGCGCAAAATCACTCTGCGCATCGTGCCGTTCATTATGGCACTTTATCTCATCGCCTTCATCGACCGGGTAAACATCGGCTTTGCGGCATTGACGATGAACGAGGATCTCGGGTTTTCGCCGACCGTATTCGGCATCGGCGCAGGCATTTTCTTCATCGGCTATTTCCTGTTCGAAGTGCCTTCGAACCTCATCCTTAACAAGGTTGGCGCTCGCATCTGGATCGCCCGCGTCATGATCACCTGGGGACTCGTCTCCGGTGCCATGGCTTTCATTCAGGGAACGACAAGTTTTTATACGCTGCGTTTCCTTCTCGGTATCGCGGAAGCCGGGTTTTTCCCAGGCATCATCCTCTATCTCAGCTTTTGGTTTCCCGCCCGTCGCAGAGCAGCGGTAACGGCGATGTTCATGGCAGCAGCACCGATTGCGACAGCCATTGGGTCGCCGATTTCCGGTGCACTGCTGGAGATGCACGGATTTCTGGGTCTCACCGGTTGGCAGTGGATGTTCCTGATCGAGGCAGTTCCTGCGATCGTGCTCGGCGTGGTCGTGCTGTTCTACCTGACCGACCGCCCGGAGAAAGCTAACTGGCTGACGACCGAAGAGCGGAACTGGCTGGTGGAAGCAATGGTTAAAGAGAACGCTGGTAAGTCGAAGGCGAGCCACAGTGTGTGGTCGGGCTTGGCGGATCGGCGCGTTCTTGCCCTTGCGCTCGTCTACTTCGGCACATCCGCCGGCCTTTACACGTTGGGAATCTGGGCGCCGCAGATCATCAAGGAGTTCGGTCTGTCGTCCTTCCAGGTAGGCATGCTGAATTCAATTCCAGCGATATTCGCTGTCGTCGGCATGGTTCTATGGGCACGCCATTCCGACAAGTCGGGCGAAAGAACTTGGCATGTGGTGGCCGCCTGCCTGCTCGCCTCGGCGGGGCTTGCCTTCGCGACCGGTGCAACCACTGTCTTCGCCGTCCTTGCTGCGCTGACCCTGGTCAATATCGGAATCAGCGCGTCGAAACCACCGCTTTGGAGCATGCCCACGCTCTTCCTCTCCGGGCCGGCGGCCGCAGCGGGTATTGCCACCATCAATTCGATTGGCAACCTGGGTGGCTTCGTTGGTCCGTCGATGATCGGCTGGATCAAGGACGTCACCGGCAGTTTTGCGGGTGGCCTCTACTTCGTCGCCGCATTGCTGGTCGTATCCGCGATCGTGACGCTCGTGCTGTCGCGCACCGCATCGGAAAACGGGGCCAAGGTCGCCTCAGTCCAAAATCGTTAAATCTCAAAGTGGAGCACAGACATGCGTGAATACAAGATTGCAGCGATCCCTGCGGATGGGATCGGCCCTGAGGTTATAGCTGCGGGCCTGCAGGTTCTGGAGGCGCTGGAACAGCGCAGCGGTGACTTCAAGATCCACTCCGAGAGCTTCGACTGGGGTTCGGACTATTATAAGAAGCATGGCGTGATGATGCCGGCCGACGGGCTGGAGAAGCTGAAGACGTTCGACGCGATCTTTTTCGGTGCCGTCGGCGCTCCGGACGTTCCCGACCACATCACGCTGTGGGGCCTGCGCCTGCCGATCTGCCAAGGGTTCGACCAGTACGCCAATGTGCGCCCGACGAAGATCCTGCCCGGCATCACGCCGCCCTTGCGCAATTGCGGTCCGGGCGATCTCGACTGGGTGATCGTGCGGGAGAACTCCGAAGGCGAATATTCCGGCCATGGCGGCCGCGCCCATCGCGGGCTGCCGGAAGAGGTCGGCACGGAAGTGGCGATCTTCACCCGCGTCGGCGTCACCCGCATCATGCGCTACGCCTTCAAGCTGGCCCAGGCGCGTCCGCGCAAGTTGCTGACAGTCGTCACCAAGTCGAACGCCCAGCGCCATGGCATGGTCATGTGGGACGAGATCGCGGCCGAAGTGTCGAAGGAATTCCCGGACGTCAGCTGGGACAAGATGTTGGTCGATGCGATGACGGTGCGCATGACGCTGAAGCCGGAGACGCTCGACACGATCGTTGCGACCAACCTGCATGCCGACATCCTGTCGGATCTGGCTGGTGCTCTCGCTGGCAGCCTCGGGGTTGCGCCGACGGCCAACATCGACCCGGAGCGCCGTTTCCCATCGATGTTTGAGCCGATCCACGGATCTGCCTTCGACATTACCGGCAAGGGTATCGCCAACCCGATCGCCACTTTCTGGACTGCCGCGCAGATGCTCGAGCATCTGGGTGAACGCGACGCCGCCGCACGGCTGATGAGCGCCGTCGAGCGCGTGACCGAAGCGGGCATCCTGACCCCCGATGTCGGTGGCACCGCCAACACCAGCCAAGTCACCGAAGCCGTATGCAACGCAATCGCAGGATCGAATATCTTGAAGATGGCCGCTGCAGAATGACCTGGAACGATGTGTCCGCTCGCCAGGTGCTGCGTCGAATTTTTGACGCAGCCGTTGCCAGCGCGGATCCGAAAATAGCTGTTGTCAACAACCTCCCAGAGCGTCCCAGAGGTCGCTGCGTTGTGGTGGGAGCGGGCAAGGCGTCGGCTGCGATGGCGGCTGCGGTCGACGCCGCCTGGCCCGATGTCGATCTCTCGGGCATCGTGGTCACTCGCTACGGCCACGCCGTTCCGGCGGGACGCATCGAAATCCTGGAGGCCTCCCACCCCGTCCCGGATGAGATGAGCATCAAGGCTGCAGAGAAGATTTTCGCTGCGGTTCAGGGCCTTGGTCCTGACGATCTCGTGGTGGCTCTCATCTCCGGCGGCGGTTCGTCATTGCTTGTATCGCCTGCGGGCAAGATGACTTTGGCCGACAAAAGGGCGGTCAATCAGGCGCTGCTTGCCAGCGGTGCTACCATCTCCGAGATGAACACCGTCCGTAAGCATCTTTCCGCTATCAAGGGAGGCCGTCTGGCCCGCGCAGCACTGCCAGCAAAACTGGTGACACTGGTCATCTCCGACGTGCCGGGTGATGATCCATCGGAGATCGCCTCGGGTCCAACGGTCGCGGATCCGACCACCTTGGCAGACGCAGCAGCCATCGTCGCCCGCTACGGCATTGACCTGCCCGAGTCTGCGCGCGCAGTGCTGGTGCAAGGCAACGAGACGCCTAAGGCAGAGGAGGTCGCAGGCGAGATTCGGCTGGTTGCTGCCCCCTCGATAGCGCTCGATGCGGCCGCCGCGGCTGCGCTAGATGCCGGCTTGTGTCCACTTATCCTCGGAGATGCCCTGGAAGGTGAGGCTCGCGAAATGGGGCGTGTCATGGCGGGCATCGCGCTATCCGCGCGCGACAAGGGCCTGCCTGTAGCAGCACCTGCCATCATCCTGTCCGGTGGTGAGGGCACTGTTTCCCTTGGTGGCATGACCGACGGGCGAGGTGGAAGAAATACGGAATTCCTTCTAAGCCTTGCGGTTGCCCTTAAGGGAGCTTCCGGCATCTGGGCCATCGCCGGTGATACTGATGGTATCGACGGTGTCGAGGATGCTGCCGGTGCGCTGGTCGCGCCGGACAGTCTTATCCGAATGCGCGATGCTGGTATCGATCCACGGGCGACCTTGTCTACCCATGATAGTTACACGGCCTTCAAGGCCATCGGCGACCTGGTGGTCACAGGCCCAACGCTTACGAACGTCAACGACATCCGCGCAATTCTCATAGGTTAGGTTTGGACATGTTCATACGCAACAACCGGCGATCAAAGATCGTCGCGACGGTCGGACCGGCGTCAAGTTCGCCCGACATGCTTCGCTCACTGTTTCTCGCCGGTGTCGATACGTTCCGCCTGAATTTCAGCCATGGTGCCCGGGCCGATCACGCGGAAGTCTATAGGAACATCCGAGCTCTCGAGCAGGAGCATAATGCTGCTATCGCCGTGCTGCAGGATCTTCAGGGTCCGAAGATCCGGATCGGAGTTCTGGCACATGGCAGGCTCGATCTCGCACGTGGATCCACCATCGGATTTATCCTTGGCCGTGAGGGTGGTGAAGGAACGAACGATATTCCGCTACCTCATCGGGAAATCTTCGAGGTGGCGGTGCCCGGAATGGACCTCCTGATCGACGACGGTAGAATAAAAGTCCGGATCATGGAGGTGATGGACGGGCGGCTTGTTTGCGAGGTCCTCAATGGAGGCGCCTTGTCGAACCGCAAGGGTGTCAACGTACCCGGCGCTGTCCTCGACATTTCCCCGCTCACGGCGAAAGATCGTGAGGACCTGGAATTCGGGCTCGAGCTCGGCGTCGACTGGGTCGCACTTTCTTTTGTCCAGCGTGCTCGCGACATGGTGGAAGCCCGGTCCCTTGTTGAAGACAGGGCTGGCCTCATTGCCAAGATCGAGAAACCGTCTGCCTTCGATGACATCGACGATATTGTCAGGCTTTCGGACGGCATCATGGTTGCGCGAGGCGATCTCGGCGTCGAGATCCCGCCGGAGGATGTGCCGGGTAAACAGAAGGAAATCATCCGTGCATGCCGCCTAGCGGCCAAGCCTGTGATTGTTGCCACACAGATGCTCGACTCGATGGTCAGTTTGCCAACGCCGACGCGTGCTGAGGCCTCGGACGTTGCCGGTGCCATCTATGATGGGGCGGATGCGGTCATGCTTTCGGCTGAGTCCGCAACAGGCGCCTACCCGGTGGAGGCGGTCGAAATGATGAACCGGATCATCGAGAAGACGGAAAAGCACAAGCACTACCGGCCGATCCTTGAGGCAACGGAACCCGATGTCGCTCAATCACCGCCGCATGCAGTTGCCACTGCGGCAGCCAACGTTGCCGTGGCTCTGGGATCGCCGGTTGTGGTGGCCTATACATCGAGCGGAACAACCGCGGCCAGAATTTCGCGTGCCAGACCGGCATTGCCAATTCTGGCTCTCACTCCGTCCGAACAAGTCGCGCGCCGGCTCAACATGTTCTGGGGGGTTGTCGGCGTGCGATCACAAGATGTCCACACCTATGAGGCGTCGCTGCTTCATGCGCAACAGGCAGTGCAGGAAGCAAAGCTGGCAAGTCCCTCCGATCACATCGTCATCGTGGCGGGATTTCCATTCGCGCAACAGGGCAGCACCAACAATCTCCGCGTCGTTCAGATCGCCGCAACCGACAACCTAGAGATTGCGTAGATTGTATCGAGCAATAAGGGGGATCAATGCGTCATGAGCATGTTTGCGGTGCAGCCGTGCGGCGCGGCTCGCCGCATCCCCATCACCCTGCTCGATTGCTTCTATGATTTCCGCATGCTCACCGGCCGAGTGCAGCGGCAAGGGCCGTAGGTTGAGGGTGAACATGCGGGCGCGATGCAATTGATCGGCGACGGTCCCCGCCATCCGCATGAGGCGGCTGTTTCCGCTCTCTATTACGAGGGCCTGATGAAAATCCTCGTCGGCCACAGCCCATCGTGGAAGGTCGTTGTCCGCCAATGCCTCAATCATCCGCTTTGTGGCGGCCTTCAGAAGCTGGATGACGGGCGCGCGTTCCTCCATCGGCAGCCGGGCGAGCCGTGCTGCCGCTGCACCCTCGAGCGCGGTGATGACTTCGTAGATTTCCTCAATGTCCGCAGGAGACAAGGCACAGATGATGATGCCCTTCTTGGGAAGTATCCGGACCAGTCCGTCTTCCTGCAGTCGCGCCATGGCTTCGTGCACCGGGGTTCGGCTCATGCCGAGCTGACGCGCAATTTCAATTTCCGCGGCTTGGTACCCAGGGGGAAACGCGTTGGAGCGTATCGCCTCCTTGATGGCGAGATAGGCGGCAGAAACCCGACCCGAACCGTTAATGTCGGCGTTTGCTGAATTCTGTTCTGTGGCCGGATCGCGTGGCGCGGCTCCGGGAATGTCGATCGTCTTGATCATGAACTGCCTGTCGTTGTTTCAAGGCTCGTTATAGCCGCTCTCCTGGAGCTTGACAAACGGGCGTGCATCTATAAATGTAAGCTTGCATGCAAGATAGCATGGAAAGGATGTGGAGGCATCCTTCGCGATCTCAGGGAGGAAAGCGCGATGAAAAAGGTACTGTTGTCCCTCACAGGTGTCCTGTTTGCCATGTCCAGCCATATGGTGCTGGCGCAGGAGAACTATCCTGATCGACCCATCACAATCGTGGTGCCTGCAGCGGCAGGTGGACCGAGTGACACCGTGGCGCGCCTAGTGGCGCAGTCGATGTCCACGACCCTTGGCCAGCAGGTGCTGATCGAAAACATGGGCGGCGCCGGCGGCTCGCTTGGTGCCGCAACAGTGGCGCAGGCGGACCCCGATGGCTACCGGTTGCTGCTCTACCATATCGGGGTGGCCACCTTCGCTGCGCTCTACCCGAACCTGACCTACAAGCCTATCGAAGACTTTTCGAGCGTCGGGCTGATTACCGAGGTCCCGATGACGGTCGTCGGCAGGAAGGACTTCGAGCCGAAGACGTTCACCGATCTCGTTTCCTATGTGAAGGCAAACGGGCCTGCCGTCACCTTCGGGACCGCTGGCACCGGCGCCGTTTCCGATCTCTGCGGCAGGTTGCTGCAAGACGCCCTCGGCACCAAGATCACTCTGGTGCCTTACAAGGGCATGGGCCCCGCAATGACCGATCTCATTGGCGGTCGTATCGACCTCGCCTGCGACCAGACGACCAACACCACGACCCAGATCAAGGCCGGTGAGGTTCATCCTTATGCGGTGACAACGAAGGCGCGGATTGGCGTGCTGCCAGATCTTCCGACTGTGGAAGAGAGCGGCCTGCAAGGGTTCGAGCTCAGTGCCTGGCATGCGCTCTGGGCACCCAAGGAAACGCCTGAAGCCATCCGCAGCAAGCTTGCGGAAGCGTTGCGCGCCGCACTCAAGGATCCGGTCGTGATCGAGCGTTTTGCGAGCCTTGGAACCGCACCGGTATCGGAAGATCTGGCGACACCGGCGGCGCTTGACCAGAAGTTCGCGTCTGAAGTCGAGCGACTGACGAAGCTGATCAGCGAAAGCGGCAAGTAACCTCGGTTTGGTCGGCGGCTGAGAATAAGCCGCCGATCCATCATTCGTCATGGCCACGGGCCATGCGTCCGGCGCTTGACCCTGAGCGCTAGCCCTTGAACAGGAGCGAACTTCCCATGCGTGAATACAAGATTGCAGCGATCCCTGCGGATGGGATTGGTCCTGAGGTTATAGCTGCGGGTCTTCAGGTTCTGGAGGCGCTGGAACAGCGCAGCGGCGACTTCAAGATCCATACCGAGACCTTCGACTGGGGTTCGGACTATTACAAGAAGCACGGCGTGATGATGCCGGCCGACGGGCTGGACACGCTGAAGAAGTTCGATGCGATCTTCTTCGGTGCGGTCGGCGCCCCTGACGTTCCCGACCATATCACGCTCTGGGGTCTGCGCCTGCCGATCTGCCAGGGGTTCGACCAGTACGCCAATGTGCGCCCGACGAAGATCCTGCCCGGCATCACGCCGCCCTTGCGCAATTGCGGTCCAGGCGATCTCGACTGGGTCATCGTGCGGGAGAATTCCGAAGGCGAGTATTCCGGCCATGGCGGCCGCGCCCATAGGGGCCTTCCGGAAGAAGTTGGAACGGAAGTGGCGATCTTCACCCGCGTCGGCGTGACCCGCATTATGCGCTACGCCTTCAAGCTGGCCCAGGCGCGCCCGCGCAAACTGCTGACTGTCGTCACCAAGTCGAACGCCCAGCGCCATGGCATGGTGATGTGGGACGAGATCGCAGCAGAGGTTTCGACGGAGTTCCCGGATGTCACCTGGGACAAGATGCTGGTCGATGCGATGACGGTGCGCATGACGCTGAAGCCGGAGACGTTGGATACGATCGTAGCGACCAATCTGCATGCCGACATCCTGTCGGATCTGGCTGGTGCTCTCGCTGGCAGCCTCGGGGTTGCGCCGACGGCCAACATCGACCCGGAGCGCCGTTTCCCATCAATGTTTGAGCCGATCCACGGATCTGCCTTCGACATTACCGGCAAGGGTATCGCCAACCCGATCGCCACTTTCTGGACTGCCGCGCAGATGCTCGAGCATCTCGGTGAACGCGACGCCGCCGCACGGCTGATGAGCGCCGTCGAGCGCGTGACCGAAGCGGGCATCCTGACCCCTGACGTGGGTGGCACCGCCAACACCAGCCAAGTCACCGAAGCCGTATGCAACGCAATCGCAGGATCGAATATCATCTGAACGGGAGGACCGTCAGGGGACGCCAGAGGGGAGGAGACCATGGCTACACTCGAAAAGTACACCCGGAAAAACCTGATTGCCGGTGGCATCTTCATCGCCATCGCGGCCTCGTTCGCTGTGCAGGGTCTAAGATATGAGTTCGGGACCGCTACCCAGATGGGCCCGGGCTTTTTCCCGGTGGTGCTCGCTTTCGTATTGGGTGCACTAGGCGTCGTCATCGGCCTTGATGGCTTGCGCAGTGAGCCGGAGCCGACCGATGGTTCCGTGCCCTGGCGCGGGCTCGTCCTTATCTGTCTGGCACTTGCCATCTTTGCAGCCGGAGCCCGCGATCTTGGGCTCGTACCCGTCGTCCTGCTGTGCACGTTCATGACGGCACTCGCGTCTCGCCGAAACTCGCTGGTATCGGCGGCTATGATGGCCGCCGTCATCGCCACTCTTTGCTATCTGGTCTTCAAGGTCGGGCTGGCAGTTGCCATTCCGACATTCGGGCCGGTTTTCGGACTATGAGGTGCTCACCATGATGGATCTGATCTCGAATCTTGCCCTTGGCTTCGAAACGGCTCTCACGCCGATAAACATCGTCTGGTGTTTCGTTGGCGTACTGCTCGGCACGCTCGTTGGCGTATTGCCCGGCATCGGGCCGACAGCGACGATCGCGATGCTTCTGCCGATCACGTTTACATTCTCCCCGGTAACGTCCTTGATCATGCTTTCGGGCATCTACTATGGCGCCCAGTATGGTGGGTCCACAACAGCAATCCTCATCAACCTGCCGGGGGAAAGTTCTTCCGCTGTCACAGCGATCGATGGCTATCAGATGGCCCGAAAGGGGCGTGCCGGCCAAGCATTGGCAACCGCGGCGCTCGGATCCTTCTTCGCAGGCTGCGTGGCAACTATGCTGTTGGCGATCGCGGCTCCGCCGCTTGCCTCCATCGCGCTCGAATTTGGCGCGCCGGAATATTTTGCCCTGATCGTTCTCGGGCTGCTCGTTTCGATCTCACTCGCTCACGGTTCCGTCCTGAAGGCGCTGGGCATGATCGTCATCGGCTTGCTGCTTGGGACGGTGGGCCAGGACATCTATACGGGCGAGGAGCGCTTCACGTTCGGTCGCCTGGAATTGTCGCAGGGGATCAACTTTGTTTCGATTGCCGTCGGAATATTCGGGGTCTCCGAAATCTTCCGCAACCTTCAGAACGAGCACACGCGCGAAATCGGGGTGAAACACGTCACGAACCTTTGGCTGACGAAAAACGATTTCCGGCGGATTATCGGCCCTGTATTGCGGGGAACGGCGCTTGGCTCGCTTCTCGGCGTATTGCCGGGCGGCGGTCACGTATTGGCGTCCTTTGCCAGCTATTCGGTCGAGAAGAACCTGTCGAAAAATCCGGCCGAATTTGGCCATGGCGCGATCGAAGGTGTGGCGGGACCCGAAAGCGCCAACAACGCAGCGGCTCAGACGTCCTTCATTCCGCTGCTTACCCTCGGCATTCCGGCCCATCCAGTCATGGCACTCATTGTTGGCGCCTTCATCCTGCAGGGGATCACGCCGGGGCCGGACGTCATTACCAGCCAGCCGGCGCTGTTCTGGGGCATCATCGCATCGATGTGGATCGGTAACCTGTTGCTGGTGATCCTCAACCTGCCGCTGATCGGGCTGTGGGTGAAGATGCTGACCATTCCCTACCGCATGCTGTTTCCGGCCATCGTCATCTTTGCCTCGATCGGATGCTATTCCATCAACAACAACCCCTTCGACGTCTATGCAATCATCGTCTCGGGCATACTTGGCTACGTTCTGATCCGTGTGGGCTGCGAACCGGCACCCCTTCTGCTGGGCTTCGTTCTGGGACCGCTGCTCGAGGAGCATCTCCGGCGGGCGATGATCATCTCTCGCGGCGACGCGACGGTGTTCGTCACAAACCCGATCGCTGCATCGCTGCTCGGCTTGGGTCTGGTCTGCGTAATCCTGGCGCTCCTACCGTCGATACGTTCCAAGCGCGATCAAGTGTTCGTGGAGGACGACTGATGCCGGGCATTTTCATGTCCTCGGGCGCCAGGGCGAGTTTTCAAGTGATGGGGTGTGAGAGCTACCTTCTTTCGCGAACGCCGAATGATGTGATTATTTTCTATAATAAACTTTCGCCGCCCAGTTGCTGTAGCAGTCTTGCAGACCAAAGGCTTAGCCGAAACAACTGGAACCGAAAGTTCGATCCCCATCAAGGCGTGAGATTGTGGCGTTCAAAAAAAGGGTCCAAGGGGCGGGCTTGTTCTTGGGAAGAAGCTCCGGGTATAGGCGAGGACCGTCACCAGAGCAGGGCGACTATCCGCACTGGTGATAATCATATCAGATCTGGCAAACAGCCTCGATGTTGTTTCCATCTGGGTCGAGAACGTAGGCCGCATAATAGCTTGAGTGATAATGTTCTCGAATACCAGGCGGGCCGTTGTCGCGCCCACCGCTCTTCATAGCCGCCGCATAGAAAGCATCTACCGCTGCTCGACTGTCGGCCGTGAATGCAACATGGATTGCGGCGCGCTGCCCCTTCCTTTCGTGAATCCACAGACTGGGATAGCCACCGCGACCAAACCCATATCTCGTCCCTCCATGTTTCGTGTGTGCTGGATCGACGGAGATGACGACATGAAAGCCCAGAGGGGCAAGGGCCTCCTCATAGAAGGCTTTCAATAGCTCCCCATCCGAAACAGGAAATTCGATGTGATTTAACAGATCCATGGATCATTCTTTCTGTCGGTCGGCTTGGCGTGCCGGGCAATGTCCAAGACCGGCGGGCTCGTTTGGTTAGACTTGTGATGCGCCGCCATCGGCGAACAGTTCAATGCCATTGACATAGCTTGCGGCATCGCTTGCAAGGAAAGCCGCAACTTCCGCGACTTCTTCCGGCTCGCCAATGCGTCCGATCGGGCTTTTGCTGGTCAGGAACTCCATGCCTTCTTTTGCGTGGTCACCGAATGCAATGCGGAGAGAGTCGGTGTTCGTCGGGCGGGGGCTTACGATGTTGATCCTGATCCCGGAGCCCTTCAGGTCGCTGATCCAGCTTCGAACGAGATTGCGGACGGCAGCCTTGGTGGCGCCGTAGATGCTCATTGTCGGCCCCGGATCGATCGAAGCCGTTGAACCGACAATGACCACGGAGGATCCCTTGCGCAGCAGCGGCAGTGCTTCCTGAACGGTAAAAACTATACCCTTGACGTTGGTGTCAAACTGCTCGTTATAGGCTTCTTCGGTGATCTGCCCGAGGGGTGCGTGGATACCTTTTCCGGCATTGGCAACCAGAACATCGATGTGACCAAAACGATCGCTGATGTGGCGGAACAGCTCGCGCAGGGCAGCAGGATTGGCAACATCACCGACTATGCGTTCCGAATTGGCACCGAGTGCGATGAGGGCCTTGTCCAGTGCTTCTGCGCGTCGGCCGACTATCACCACATGCATGTCGGATGCGATCAGTCGTCTGGCGATCGCCAGTCCGATGCCACTGCTGCCGCCGGTAATCACAGCGATCTTTTTGGAAATCTCGTTCGTCATACTCGTTGCTCCTTTTCGCAGGACAGATAATAGCAATCACTACAAACGCATTGCAATGCCGATTGCCAAAATATGTAGCGATTGCTATTATCTCCTTCTAACAATGGAGATAAATGTGGCTGAAACTGCTCGTACACGCCGTCCGCGCCGCCCGTTTGACCGGCAGTTGGGGCTGGAACGCGCTCAGCGTCTGTTTCACGAGCGCGGCTACGATGGGGTCAGTCTCGCCGACCTTACCGAGGCCCTCGAAATCAATCCGCCGAGCCTTTATGCGGCCTATGGCAGCAAGGCTGGACTGTTCCGAAGCGTTCTCGATCGGTACATGATGGACCAGGCGTTGCCGCTTTCCGGGTTCTTCGACGGACGCGATCTGGGTGATGCCGTCGCCCTGCTTCTTGTTTCCGCTGCCGACCAGTATTCGCGCAATGGCGACTGCCGGGGCTGCCTGGTGACGGAGGGCGCACGTGCTGCGGATGCCGATGCGCGCAGGATCGCTCAGGAATTCAGTGCCATCATGAATAGCGCCATTCGCGAGGAGCTTATCAAGCGCGCGCCTGACGATGGCGATATCATCACCGATCTGGTGGTCACCATAATTCGCGGCCTATCGGCTTCGGCCTATACGGGGATGGAAAGATCGCGGTTAATGGCAACAGCCGAACGGGCCGGTGCCATGTTCAGGTCGATAAATAGCTCGGCAGCTCCGTAATTTACGATATGTCTCTTCTCAAGAAAGCAGCTTGCCGAAGCGCCGCCGCGCTACGTGACCTTGAGCTCGTGCGTCGCCTTGGCGAGGTCTTTCGAAGGCGGAAGCCCAAACAGTCGCGTGTATTCGCGACTGAACTGGTTCGGGCTTTCGTATCCTACCCCGAAGGAAACCGATGTCGCGTTGCCCTGCCCGGCGATCAGCAGGGAGCGGGCATGGAGAAGGCGGACGCGTTTCTGGTATTGCAAGGGGCTAAGCGCAGTGACCGCCTTGAAGTGGCGGTGGAATGCTGACACACTGAGGGCCGCCATTTCGGCCAGCGCCTCGACCCTGATCGTCTCGGCAAAGTTTTGACGGATCCAGTTGATTGCCACGCTGATGCGCGACAGCGCGGTATCCGGCGAAGCAATATCTCGAAGCATCCAGCCAAGCTGTCCCTGGAGGACGCGGAAGAGTATTTCCCTCTCGTAGACGGGGGAGAGTATCGCGATTTCGTCTGGTCTCTCCATCAGCCGCAACATCCGGATCCAGGCGTCGAGAACTTCCTCGTTGACCGGGGCAACGGAAAACCCCGAGCCGAACAGCTCGCTTGATACCTTGACGGGCAGGTCGCGGATCAAGCCCGCAACGATAGTCGGGTCGAGTGTCAGGCTGACCGCCAGATAGGGTTCGCCCGCCGACGACGGATGCACAGATCCGACGGCCGGCAGATCCACAGACATCACGAAATAGGTCGCTGGGTCGTAGTGGAACGTCCGGTCACCCACCGTCATCGTCTTCGATCCTGTCAGAATCAGGTTGACCATCGGATCATAGACGGCGGCGAGCTGGTGCTCGGGGATTTCACCCTGCACCATCGCCACGCGCGGAATGCCAGTCTCGGTGCGCCTGTTCTCGGCCTTCGACGCCAGTGCGCGCAGTTCGGTCAATTGCTTTTCCATGTTTCTGACCTTTGCAGAGCTTCGATGAGCGCGCAAGACGAAAGCAGAAATAGGCAAGTTTCAGAGAGAAATGGGTGAGCGAACGACCCGGCGCCGACGTAGCTTCAGGTCAACACAGACATGGAGCAAAGAGACATGAAAATTGTCATCATTACCGGCGGCAGCCGAGGCCTTGGAGCCAGCACCGCGATCCACTGCGCAAAGCGCGGCATGGGCGTTGTCGTCACCTACAACAGCAATCCCGCCAAAGCCGATGAGGTTGTCAGCGAGATCGTGGCGCAGGGCGGCAAGGCCGTCGCATTGAAGCTCGATGTCGGCGACATCAGCGCATTCCCGGAATTCCGGGATGCGGTCAAGGTACAACTTCAGACGGTCTGGGGCCGTCAGACCTTCGACTACCTCGTCAACAATGCCGGATACGGTCTTTACGCTCCGATCACCGATGTGTCGGAAGACCAGTTCGATGGCCTGTTCAACGTCCATCTCAAAGGGCCGTTCTTCCTGACCCAGATCCTGCTGCCGCTGATGGAGGACGGCGGTCATATCGTCAACATGACAAGCGCCACAAGCCGCGTCGCAACCGCGGGCGTTGCCCCATACGCATCGTTCAAAGGCGGCCTGGAAGTTCTGACCCGCTACATGGCCAAGGAATTTGGCGAGCGACGCATCCGGGCAAACTCTATCGCCCCGGGTGCCATCCGCACCGAACTAGGGGGGGGTCTCAACGATGAGTTCGAAGCGATGCTGGCGGGACAGACTGCTCTCGGTCGGGTGGGCGAGCCGGAAGAGATCGGCGGCGTGATTGCCAGCCTGCTATCTGAGGAGAGCCGCTGGATCAACGCCCAGAATATCGAAGTCGCCGGCGGCTACATCATCTGATCCAAAGGAGAGCGCCATGCTCGACCATGTCTTTCTGTCGGTCAGCGACATCGACCGCTCCATCGCTTTCTATGAGGCGGCGCTCGCACCTCTCTGGATCGCCCACGCCATCGACTACGACGGAAAGGACGGCCCTCCCGGCCATCCCGATCTCAAAGGTTTTGGGGCGAACGGCCGGGTGTTCTTCTGGCTCCGCATGGGCGTCGTCGAAGCGCGCGCCGCGCATGTTGGGTTTATCGCCAACGGCAAGTTACAGGTCGATGCCGCCTATGCCGCAGCCATGGCTGCAGGGGCCACCGAGATCCATCCGCCCGGACCGCAGCTTCACTACGACCCTCGCTACTACGCGGCACAGGTCCGCGATCTCGACGGCTACTCACTCGAATTTGTCTACAAGGAATGGCAGCACTGACATGAAGAAAATGATGATTTACGGCGCGACTGGATACACGGGGCGCATGGTGGCAGAACATGCCAGGTCTGCCGGCACTCAGGTCGTGCTGGCAGGACGCAGCGAAGGAGCCCTGGCCAAGCTCGCGGCCGAACACGGTGCCGAGTACCGGGTTTTCGCGCTCGAAGATGCCGACACGATCGACCGGAATCTTACGGATATATCAGTCCTGCTAAACTGCGCCGGTCCCTTCATGCGGACCGCGAAACTGTTGATGGAAGCCTCCATCCGCAACGGCATGCACTATCTCGATACCGCGGCCGAACTCGACAGCTATCGTCTGGCCGAACTGCTCGACGGCGATGCGAGAGCTGCGGGCGTGATGTTGATGCCTGGCGGTGGTGGCAGTGTTGCCATGCTCGGAAGCCTCGCCGGACATGCCGTCGCAAGGGTGCAGAATCCCCGCAAGATCAGTATTGCGATGCATGTGTCCGGTGGGATGTCCCGGGGATCCGCCATCAGCGCGACCGAGAACATGACGGCTGAGACGCTCGCGCGCGTGGATCGAGAGCTGGTCACGGTCGCAAACAGCATCCGGAAGTTCGACTTCGGTCAGGGCGCTGTCGACAGTTTCCAGGTGACACTTCCCGATCTCATCACCATCTGGCGTTCGACGGGGGTTCCCAACATCGAGACCTTCGTGCACGTGACGGGCAATGGTTTTCCACAGGGCGATCTCTCCCTGCTCCCCGATGGGCCGACGGAAGACGAGCGGCTGGCGAACCGCTATCAGGCAATCGTCGAAGTGACCGATGCCCAAGGGAAGGTTTTCCGCTCGCTCCTCGACACGGTCAACGGCTACAGCTTTACCGCAATCGCGGTGGCGGAGGCCGGGCGTCGCGTCCTGGCGGGCGAGGCCAGGGGAGGGTTTCAGACACCGGTCGGACTGTTTGGCAATGGATTTGCCGAAACGATCGCCGACACCACAATCATCGATCTCTGAGGAGCAAGCCATGCAGAAGCTCATCGAGAACTTTATCCGAGTCACCAACGCTTTCGACCTCGACGGTGCACTATCCCTGTTCGCAGTGGATGCTGTCATCCATGACGTATCTGTCGGCGATGCATTCGTCGGAACTGAAGGTGTGCGACGCTACATCGAGCGGTTCTTCGTCGGGTACAATACCCGCAGTGAGCTTCTGTCGATGGAAAACCTCGACGACTTGAATACGGTCGTTCGCCTGGATTTCACAGGTGACTTCGGTCACGAGATCGGCACCCTCAAAATTGCGGCAAATTCAGCCGGCCTGATCGAACGGATCGACGCGGATATCGAGTAAGTGCCGAGACGGAATGGATCAGGCCGTGCGCGTGTCGAAATCGCCTTCCAGCGCGCGCCCGGCCATCTCCGCACAATGGGTCAGACGTTCGGTCGAATAACCGAGGCACGCATAGGAGGACAGACCGCGAAGGGTCATCAGGACATAGTCGGTGACGCGCTCCGGATCCTTCGCCTGATGTTCTCGGATGTAGTTGCCAATGATGTCGCTGCCGCCCTTGGCAAGCTCGGCAGCCATGCTTCTCGCCGTTTCGTCGTCAGCGCGCATGCCTTCAGTAACCATGCATCCCTTCCACTTGTCGTGGCGGGTATAGTGTTCCGTCGCCCTGACGAAGAGTTCCGTCAAGGCTTCCACAGGCTTGCTATCGGACGTGAGGATATCGTCCAAAGGCAGGAAATCTGTCTCGACGTAGCGCTTCATCGCCCGATTGAACAGCTCGGCCTTGCTGCCATAGGCCGCGTAGAGGCTAGGTGCCACGATACCGAGCGCATCGCACAGCTCCGCCACGCCTACGGCATCATAGCCGCGTTCGTGGAAGAGGCCTTGAGCGATTGCCACTCCCTCTTCCCGGTCAAACGCTGGACGTCTTTTGCGAGCCTTTGATTCCATGGACCACCCTGTTCAGCCTTTCTTTATAGCGAACGCTAGCTCCGGCGACAAGCGCGATCGGAAAATATATAGCGACTGCTAAATAGGTGTTGCGCTGACCGTCGATCGGATATAGCTATCTATATAGTGACCACTAAATAGGTCGCCCATATCCATAAAGGAAACATCGATGTCATATGAAGGAAAAGTCGCGCTGGTCACGGGCGGGTCGTCGGGGATCGGTCTCGGGATCGCCAAGGAACTGGCTTCGCTCGGCGCGAAAGTCATCATCACCGGTCGTCAGGATGCGAAGCTGGATGCAGCGGTGAAGGAGATCGGCGGCGCCACGAAGGGCATCAAAGCGGACGTTTCGGATCTTCAGGATCTCGACAGGCTGTATGCAGACATCAAGGCCGAGTATGCGACGCTCGACATCCTCGTCGCCAATGCGGGCTTCGGCATCCTGGCTCCATTAGGTGCCATCACCGAAGAGCAGTATGACAGCATTTTCGACACCAATCTGAAGGGTGTCATCTTCACCGTGCAGAAGGCTCTCCCTCTGATGGGACCCGGCTCCGCAGTCGTCCTTATCGGATCGACGGCCTCCATCCAGCCAGGCGGCTCCATGAGCGTCTACGGCGCAACCAAAGCAGGCCTGCGCAATCTGGCCAGATCCTGGATCGAAGACATCCGGGGCACTGGTATCCGCATCAACGTCGTCAGCCCAGGACCGATCAAGACCCAGTCTCTCCATGACTACTTCCCGGACGACAAGCGGGACGAGATTATGGCTTACCTCGAGACCAGGAGCACTGTTGGCCGTCTGGGGCAGCCGGAAGACATTGCAAAAGCCGTTGCGTTTCTCGCAAGCGAGGATGCCGGTTACATCAACGGCGTCGAGCTGATCGTCGACGGCGGCGCGTCCCAGGTCTGACGCCCACGGGCCGAGCCTGGCTCAGCACAACCTTCCAAAACCGTGACTTCAAGAAAGGGTGGCGCGACATGGCGACCAGCGAAGGAGGACCCGTGTCCTCAAATTCTGCACGTCTTCGACCAGCGCTGGCGCTGGCGACGATCCTGACAGCGCAGCTCATGCTGACGATGGATTTTCTGATCGTTCTGGTCGCTCTACCCAAGATCCAGACAGAGCTCGGTTTTACCCCGGCCGGGCTTTCGTGGGTGCCGAACGCTTTCGCCCTGGCGTTCGGCGGCCTGCTACTGCTCGGTGGTCGTCTCGGTGACATCTGCGGCCAGGTGAAGGCCTTCAAGATCGGCATCGCCATCTTCGTCGCAGCATCGCTTCTGGGCGGGGTGGCAGGAACACCACTTCTCCTCATTGCCGCCCGTGTCCTTCAGGGCATGGGGGCCGCCCTCGCGGGGCCAAGTGTTCTCGCGCTGATCACGACGATGGCGCGGGATGAAACCGAGCGGAACCGTGGCCTGTCGCTGTTCATCTCGATATCGTCGGTCGGAGCGTCCGTCGGTCTCATCCTCGGAGGGGCTCTGACCGACCTTTTGTCCTGGCGCTGGTCGCTGCTCATCAATGTTCCGATCGGAGCGGTCGTCCTCGTTCTTATCGGGCTACTGGTCAAGGAAACGCAGCCGAAGCCGGCGCGGCTCGACATCGCGGGTGCGCTGACGGCGACACTCGGATCCGTCGCACTCGTCTACGCCTTCATCAGCGCCGCTGAACATGGCTGGACCGCGGCGTCGACTGTAGTGTCATTTGCCATCTCTATCGGTCTTCTCGTCTCGTTCTTCCGGATCGAGACATGGACTGCAGGACCTTTGCTCGATCTCTCGCTCCTGCAGAGCAGACCCCGCCTCGGCGGACTGGCCGTGATGGCGATCATCGTCGGTATGCACTTCTCGATGCTGTTTCTGATTGTGCAGTACCTGCAGAAAGTCCTCGGCTTTGCGCCCCTTTCAGCCGGGCTCGCCTACCTGCCCCTGTCCGTCACCATATTCACGATTTCTCCCGCCATGCCACGCTTCATCGTCAGGTTCGGGCCGCGGCCGCTACTCGCCATCGGCGGCGTGCTGGTTGCCGCAAGCTTTGTTGGCTTTGCGATGCTCGACGGTGACAGCTCCTATTTCCCTGATGTGCTTGTTCCGCTGGTCGTGCATGCCATTGGCGTTGCCCTGATCTTCGCGCCGGGCACTGTCGCCATCATGGAAGGCGTACCCGATGAGCACGCCGGGGCAGCGTCCGGACTGCTCCAGATGGACCAGCAGGTCGGTGGTGCGCTTGGCCTTGCAATCATCGCGGCCGTTTATGCCGGCAACGCGATGCCTAGTCAGTTCACGATTGGCCTCGGAACTGCTTTCGCCGTGGCCGCTGCGGTCTCGCTTCTGGCCACCGTCATAGCCATCCGGACGGTTCGCCGTAAGCGGCCCTCAACCGGCACTGAGATCCCGCAACCCCAAGCCGTTCACTTCTAAACCAAACGAAGCCCTTGGGCCCGTCAATCACAAAGGAACTGACATGACCAATACAACCGACATCATCGCACGCCTCGATGCCGAAAGCGCAATCACGCGGCTGCTCTCGACCTATACTCATCTCCTTGACGACGGAAAGTTCGATCAGGTCGCGGAACTGCTGCAGCACGCAACCATGGATATTCTCGGCGAAACCGCCAGCACCCGCGACGGTATCGAAAAGTACCTCGCAGCCGGGGTCCAGCGCCATGGGGACGGAACGCCGCGGACTTGGCATCAGATTTCCAACATCATCGTCGACGTCGAAACTTCCGGCGAGAGGGCGACCTCCGTTTGCTACTTCACCGTCCATCAGGAGCTGGAAGATTTCCCGCTGCAGCCAATCTGCACCGGTCGATATGTCGATACGTTCGAGAAGCACGATGGCGAATGGCGTTTCGTATACCGCCTTCTGAAGCCACGCCACTTTGGTGATCTCCATAATCACGTCGGCCAGCCGATCGACAAGTCGAAGGCGTGATGGGGCAGCTATGACCAATCAACCAAGAGCGCTAATTACCGGTGCCAACAAGGGCATCGGGCTCTCGATCGCAAAGGGCCTGGGCCAGCTTGGATATCAGCTCTGGATCGGGTCCCGCGATGCGGAACGAGGCCGGCTTGCCGTCGCTGAACTAGAGAAAGCGGGCATCGACGCGCGCGTGCTTCTGCTCGATGTAGCGGATCCCGGAAGCGTGGAAGCGGCCTCATCCTTTCTGAACAGACAGATCGATGCTCTCGACGTGCTCGTCAACAATGCCGGGATCGCCCTCGGTTTTTCGAACCCACCGAGCGAGCAGCCCATGGACGAGCTTAAGGCCGTCTATGAGGTCAACGTCTTCGGGCCGGTCCGCGTAACCCAGGCCTTTCTACCGCTTCTCAAGAAGGCGAAAGGCGCGCGTATCGTGATGATGAGCAGCGGTCTCGGGTCGCTCGGCCTCGTGACCGATCCGACGTCCATCTACTCCACGGCCAATCTGCTCGCCTACAATTCGTCGAAGACGGCGTTGAATGCGGTGAGCGTTGCCTTCGCCAAGGAGCTCGCGCCGCTCGGCATCAAGGTCAACGCAGTCGAGCCTGGCAGCGTGGCCACCGACCTCAACGGTAACAACGGCGCCCTGACCCCGGACGAGGGGGCTGTCAGTGCGATCCGGCTGGCAACGATCGGCCCCGACGGCCCGACGGGCGGCTTCTTCGGACACGATGGCACCCAGCCCTGGTGACCGCACACGCTTGCTTCCCATTAAAGAAAGGAAATTCTCATGTTCCAGAACCCATCAAAGGTCGACGTTATCGACCGCCTGAACGCCGAGAGCGAAATCGGCCGTCTCATATCCACCTACGTCCACAACGTCGATGACGGCAAGATCGCAGAGAATGCCGAGCTGCTCGCTAACGCAAGGTTCACGGTCGGCGAGACCGTTGTTCACGGCCGAGACGAGGTCGCGCTGTTCTTTAAGAACAATGTCCAGCATCACGAGGACGGAACGCCCAGGACCTGGCATGCGGTCTCGAACGTCATCATTGATATCAATTCAGCCACGAGCGCCAGGGCGGTGAGCTATTTCACCGTCCATCAGGAGCTCCCAGGCCTGCCGCTTCAGCCGATCGTCACAGGCCGATATCTCGATACGTTCGAGTTCGTCGATGGCGAGTGGCGCTTCGCATCACGTTCCGTGCAGCCGCGCCTTATCGGCGAACTTGGCTACCATGTCGCCAGGCCAGTCGACAGCTCCGAAAACTGAGGTGGCAACCCATGACTGAAAAGAAGCATGCGCTGGTAACTGGCGCGAACAAGGGTATTGGGTTTGCCATCGCCAAAGGATTGGCCGAGCAAGGCATGACCGTGTGGATAGGTGCCCGAGATCCCGAGCGTGGGGAGAAGGCGGTCGCGCAGCTGAGGGGCGACGGCCTGGATGTCCGGCTACTCGTCATCGATGTCGCTGACGACACAAGTGTGAGACAAGCAGCCACTCGGCTCTCAGACGAAATCGACGCGCTCCACGTCCTCGTCAACAATGCCGGGATTCTGGTCGATGTCACCACGCCCCCAAGCCAGGTCACGATGGAGGTTATTAAATCGACCTTCGAAGTGAATCTCTTCGGCCCCATTCGCGTGATCCAAGCCGTCGTGCCTCTCCTTAAGGCCGCCGGCGAGGCGCGTATCGTCATGATGGGAAGTGGTGTGGGTTCACTGACCCTGATAACCGACCCGACGTCGCTTTATTCGAGCGTCAATCTGCTCGACTACACCGCCTCCAAGATTGCGCTCAACGCCGTCACGGTTGCCTTCGCGAAAGAGCTGGAGCCCTTCGCCATCAAGGTCAATGTCGTAGAGCCCGGCCATGTCAAGACGGATCTCAACAACAACACGGGCTTCATCTCACCTGAAGAGGGGGCTTTGACAGCGATCAAAATGGCCTTGATCGGAAGCGACGGCCCCACAGGAGGCTTTTTCGGAAGCCATGGTCGTCAGCCGTGGTGATCGTGGGTCGCTGACCACCAGCTAAGATTTCAAGAATGCGGGCGCCAGGCTAGGAGTGGCGCCCGAGAAAGCGAGCTTGCCGACTCCAACATAGATCAGCGTCCTGTGGGTTCAAAAAAAAATGGGAGGGGTCGACGGTTCCGATCCCTTCACATCAGGATTTTTGTCAATTGTTCATTCGAGTGGCATCGATTTTCTCCTTCGTAGGCGGATCCACGGTCTGAGCCCATAGCAATTACCGGCCCCGGTTCTCGGGCCTATACAACCTCACATCCGGTCGCCGCTCTCACGCGGCTGCACCATTATCCCGCTTTCGACGGGCACGGGCTCAGGAGAACGGGACCAAACTCAAGGTCGGCGTTGAAAGCCAAAAGGATCCCCGGTCCGTTCACCTGGATCCGTCAGGGCTGATCAGGCCCTGAGGATTAGAAACTGTGTTTCGCAGCAGTTTGTGTTTCAGGCGGCTTTCATGATTGCACCTTCGATGACGACGCCGGAGCTCACATACTTCCAGAGGGCCACGAGCAGTTTACGCGCGAGCGCAACGATCATCGGCGTCTTTAAGCGGCCGGCGTTCCGCGCGATGCGTTCCTTAAACCATAGCGTTAAAGTCGATCTCGGTTGGTGGCGCAGCCATAGCCAGGCGAGTTCGACCATCGTTGCCCGCAATCGCGGATTTCCCGCTTTCGAGACCCCTTGTTCGCGATTGACGTTGCCGCTTTGCCAAGGGGAGGGCGCAAGGCCCGCATAGGATGCGATTTGCCGCCGATTGTCGAAGTGTCGGAACAAGCCTTCCGTGTAAAGTATCGTAGCGAACTCTGGGCCTATTCCTTTGATGCCTAAAAGCGCGGTCGCTTCTTTCGGCGTTTCCGGCGTCTCCTGAACGATCAAGGCATCTCGCTCGGCTTCAACAGCCTTGATTTGTGTGAGCAACAATTCGAGGCGATCGAGTTCTCTGCAGATTTCCCCTTTCAAATGCTTTGAGAGTGGCCGACCATCGCCAGTCCGAAGTTCTTCCAGACGTTGGCGGCGATCTCGATTGACAGGTTGGTAATCCCGAATTCCTTGCGTGAAGAGCAGCCCCTTTATGCGGTTGACGTGGAAGACACGTTCCGCAATCAGAGTTTTCCGCTCCCGTCCAATCCGTCGATTGTCGTCTTCCTCGGGTGAGAGAAGTTTGACCATTGAGCACGCGCGAGGCTCGCCACGTTTCCATGCCATCAATGCGCGGATCAGCGTTTCGCCGTCGATACGGTCGGTCTTCGCCCGGCGATGGCGGCGCGGCATGGCAATTGATGCGGCTTCTACAATGTGGCTCTCGATCCAAGCTTCCTTGCTGAGCACTCGTCCCAGCCAGAAGCCATCCAGCCCGGCCTCCTGGATCACTACCAGTGGGTAAAGTATGTTCTTTCGCCGAGTGGCTTTCTGACGAAGCGCTGCAAAGCATGCGAACAAGCCGGCAATATCCCCTCCAGTAACAGAGTGGCGGGACATCTTCTCGCTGCCAGGTGACAGAGCTGTCACCAGCCACGTCGATTTACTCAATTCCAACGAGACGAATATTGCGCCAAGATCGACGGCGGTAGTGGTCTGCGCTTGAGTTTGATCTGCTGTTATCGGCATGATTGGCCTCCAGAGAGTTTTCTAGCGACCTCACTCTGCCACGGTGCAGGCCGCTACTCACCCCTGATGGGATCTCAAGGCGTGATGGTCGCATCATGTTCGCGGCCTTCATGAAATGAGACGCAGGTGTCCGGCTCCCGGACGCCCCGCGCCTCATAATACCTTGTACGTTATGGCAGGGCGACCAGAACCTCTATCTCGACAAGCCATTCGGGCATGGCGAGTGCTTCAACGCCGATCCAGGTACTTGCACAAACCGGCCATTTATCGCCGAATATGTCTGAGCCCGCACCGAAGAGCGCCGGAACGAGATCCGGAGTATGCCGGACCACGTAGAGCCTCATTTGCAAGATGTCTTTCGGATGCGCTTCTATGGCCGCGAGGGCGTCGAGGACATTGCTGAAGCATTGCCTCGCCTGGGCCGCGTGATCGTTTCCACCGACGAGTTGACCTGCCCTGTCGACCGCGACCTGGCCCGAGATGGCGGCAAGACGCGCGCCAGGCGGGGTTACGGCGATTTGTGCAATTAGGTGCGAGAAGGCGCCCGTCAGGGACGGGGGATTTAGAGTTTCCATCGATACTCTCCCTTATTTCTGATCGATCGCAGCGACATAACCGTCGGGCCTGACCAACAGCGCCCGAACGCCGCGAAGGGCGGCATGATCGGAAGGATCTGCCGACAAGGATTTGACGCTGCTGGATCGCAACCATTCCGGCCCGGAAACCGATGCGCCCGGCTTGAAGGAAAGGTGAAGCCAACCTCCTTCGACCAGCAGGCTGTAGAGCGATATCGGTCCGCCGTCCCTACTGACAAGTTCGATATCGGGAACGCGTACCCCTGCCGCCAATTGTCCGGCAGTAAGGGCCGCCTTCGCATCTGCGCCATAGGCGACGTCGAAACCGGAAAGCTCACCGGCAAGACGATGATTGACTGCCGGAATTTTCAGGAGTTCGTTCAGCGTCCCGCGCAAGGCAAGGGTCGCCGGATCGAACCGGGTGACGAGCGCGACCTGCGCCAGGGTATTGGTGTAGAGAATTTGTCCTATCGGACGCCGTTCCTCGTCATAGGTATCAAGCAGTTTGTCGGACGCTTCGCCCTTCACGACTGCGGCCAGTTTCCAGCCGAGGTTCAATGCGTCCTGCAGTCCGACATTCATGCCCTGTCCGCCCATGGGGGCGTGGATATGGGCGGCATCGCCGGCGAGCAGGATGCGGCCCTTGCGATAGGTTCCGGCAAGGCGCGTCTCATCGGCGAAACGCGAGAGCCAGATCGGGTCGCGAGGCTGATAGTCCTCGCCGATAATGCGCGCGGTCGGTCCCGCTACCTCTTCCAGAGTGACCGGTTCGGTTCGCGGCACATGGGTCCTCTGCGGATCCACGAGCACGATGCGGTGGTGTTTGCCGTCACCGAGAGGCGCGATCATCACCGAGCCATGCTCATTGGTGACCGACACGACGGGTTTTGCCGGTGGCGAGGCAAGAACCACGTCTGCCAGCATAAGCGAATTGCGGGCTTCTGCTCCAGCATAGGAGATGCCAGCCTGTTCCCGCACGATGCTGCGAGCGCCATCCGCTCCCACCACATAGGCGCCGGAATACTCTCCGCCATCGGTAGAGATGTGCACCCGGTTCCCGTCGTCCAGAATTCCGGTTGCTGCCACGCCCCGCACTATGACGACGCCGAGTTCAGTCGCGCGTTCTTCCAGACGCTCCTCGGTCACGGCCTGCGGAATAAACAGGGTGTAGGGGAAGCGCGTGTCAAAGGGTGAGAAATCCAGCCGCGTATCGAGGACCGCGTAGTGGCCGGTCGGGATCGGTTTGCCGGTGCTGAGGAAGCGATCGGCAAAGCCGCGCAAGGCAAATACTTCCAGCGAACGTCCATGGATGGTGAGCGCACGCGACTGCACCGTTCGCTCGGTACGCCGCTCAAGAACGGCGACATCCACGCCGGCAAGTTTCAACTCGCAGGCCAGCCACAGTCCCACAGGCCCGGCGCCGACAACAATAACATCATAGTTCATGAGGAGTGCTCCAATCTAACGTTGTTAGATTTGCCTAACAGTGTTAGAGAGTCAACAGAAAAACTGGAGGCGGACATGCGCATTGTGAAAACCGAGGTCATCGCGACGGCACTGAAGCTGCTGGATGAGGTCGGTATGGACGGGCTGACCATGCGTAAGCTGGCAGACGCCCTGAATATTCAGGCGCCGTCGCTTTATTGGCATTTCGCCAACAAGGACGCCTTGCTGGAAGGGATGGCGGATGCCCTGATGGAGCCGGTCGCTGCAAACAATCCGGAAGGCGAGGCCTGGGATGCAAGGCTTGGGCGAGTGGCTGCCGAAGTGCGCCATGCACTGCTGTCGCGCCGCGATGCCGCGCGCGTCTTTGCGGGCACCTATCCCTTGTCCGATAATGTGCTGCGCGTTGGCTCGCTTCTGATCGGCTCTCTCAAGCAAGCCGGCGCGGACGACCGGGTCGCAAGTTGGGGTGCGTTCACGGTCGTCTATTTCGTGATCGGCTTTGTGATAGAGGAGCAGGCCCTGGGCGGCGGTAAGACGAACTCGGGCCGTGAGGAGGCACAAATTGCCGCTGAGTTCCCCCTTGCCGCGATCGCAATGCATGAGATTGCCGGAACAAACGCCGATCAGCGTTTTGCTTTTGGGCTCGACTTGCAGATACGAGCGTTGCGAGCGCTGATCAGTGAAACTGCCACGAACAGTCTCTGAGGAACTTAAATTCACCAATGGACAACTCTGTTGTCTCTTGGTAATCATTGCTCCGCTTTATTAAAAAAGGGGAGCACTTCTAATGAAGACACCAATCAAGGTCGCCTGCGTGCAGGCGGCGCCGGCGTTTCTGGATCTCGAAGCGGGCGTAGAAAAGGCAATCAAACTTATCACCGAGGCATCGGAAAATGGCGCCAGACTGATCGCCTTTCCGGAGACCTGGCTGCCGGGTTATCCGTGGTTCCTGTGGCTGGATTCACCTGCCTGGGGCATGCGTTTCGTCAAGCAATACCACGAGAACTCGCTTATCCTCGGAAGCGAGCAGGCCAAGCTGATCAGTGAAGCGGCCGGCAAGGCAGGCATTTTCGTGGTGATGGGTTACAGCGAGCGCGACGCTGGTAGTCTTTACATGGGCCAGTGGATCATCGACGACAAGGGCGAGACCGTCGGGGTACGGCGCAAGCTCAAGCCAACCCATGTCGAGCGCACCTTGTTCGGCGAAAGCGACGGTTCTTCACTTGCGGTCCACGCGACAGAGATTGGCAACATAGGCGCGTTGTGCTGCTGGGAGCATCTTCAGCCGCTCTCCAAATATGCCCTCTACTCGCAGCATGAGGAAATCCATGTGGCTGCATGGCCGAGTTTCAGTGTTTATCGTGGCGCTGCCAATGCGCTGGGCCCGGAGGTCAATATTGCTGCGTCGCGTCTCTACGCAGTCGAGGGCCAGTGCTTCGTGCTTGCACCATGCGCCACCGTTTCGCCTGACATGATCGAACTGCTGTGCGGCGATGACGCAACGAAGAACGCCCTTTTGCAAGGGGGTGGTGGCCATGCTCGCATCTTCGGCCCCGATGGAAGCGAGCTCGCTACGCCGCTCAACGAGACCGAGGAAGGACTGCTTTACGCGGAGCTCGATCCCGCGGCTATCATCTACGCCAAGGCCGCCGCAGATCCGGTCGGGCATTATTCAAGACCCGATGTCGTGAGGCTCATGCTGAACCGGACTGCCCAAAGGAAAGTCGTATCGTTCGACGAACCAGCCAGTGAACTGGCAGGCTTCGATGTGATGGAAGGTTGAGCCATGGCTGTTTTTGTACTTGTTCACGGCTCCTGGGCGGGTGGCTGGCAATGGCAACCAATACGCCGCCTCCTCGAAGCGAAGGGGCACCGGGTTCTTGCGCCGAGCCTTACCGGTCTGGCGGATCGTTTTCATCTGGCGACCGAAGAGACCGGATTATCAACCCATATCGAAGACGTCGCGCGCCTGATCGAGTGGGAGCGCATGGAGGACGTCGTGCTGGTCGGTCACAGCTACGGTGGCATGGTGATCACCGGCGTCGCATCCCGCGTTGCTGGACAGTTGCGACGCCTCGTATATGTCGATGCATTTTTTCCGAAGGCCGGTGAATGCGCCTGGGATTTGCTGCCGTGGCAGCGCGACGCGTTCCAGATGCTCCGCCTGGAAGATCGACCCTGGCTGGTTCGTCCCGTGGAGACAAAAGCTTTCTTCCCTGAACTTGGAGATGTCGATGACAGCAGGCTCACGCCAATGCCGATCAAGACACATGAGGAACCGCTGCCCCAGGGTGAGCCCGGTGGAATTGCGGGAACCTTTATTCATTGCATTGCTCGTCCATCGTATTTCGACGATGTGGCCAAACGTGCCGGCGAAGCTGGCATGACGGTCAAAACACTGGATGCCGGACATATGGTGATCCTGACCCATCCGCAGGAGGTTGCCGACATCCTGCTTGCAGCCGTAGAGGAAAGACCATGAAGCAAACCCTTGAGCGCGCCTTGATCGAGAAGGCGTGGCGCGATCCCGCATTCCGCGAGGCCATCGAGACCGACCCGAAATCCGCTCTGAAATCGATGGGCGTGGAGGTGTCCGACGATGTGAAAATCGACATACGCATGCAGCGTCGCGATACCCTTTACTATGTCATTCCACCATCCGCGGAACATGCGGCCGACGCCGGGAATATCATCAACCAGATGGACCTCTGGCAGAGCGCGGAACTCTTCTGCTGGATCATGCCGCAGGCATTGAAGCTTGAACTGCTTGGCATGCGGCAGAGCTATCGAAGGAACAACGAATGAGCGAGAGGCACGATATTTTCACAGCGCACTACCGGGAAATTCGCCGCGATGGTGACCTCAGGCAACGCTTGATCGAGGATCCTGTTTCGGGATTGACTGAGCATTTTGGCGTGATGCCGGCGGGCGACTACAAGGTGGAGGTCGTGGCCGAGGAGCGGGACACGATCACGATCATGCTTCCCGAGCCGGTCGATGGCGATACCAGCGAGCCGGCGATCGACGCAGCGAGCCGTCGCATCTACGATATCCTCTTCACCGACGGCGTTGGAGGCTATCTCATCCCGGATGATGGACTGACGTGGGTATTGCGGGATATGCGCTCGCTCTGGTCAAAAGTCCCCGTGAAAGACGGGGTCTGAAAACCTCTGGCAAACAGGCGCCGGTGTGGAACCGGCGCCTGCTATTTGCCGGCGATCACGATGAAGACACGGTTGAGATCCTTTCGTCCGCGGATCACGTGCTTCAGTCGTCCGGGAAACTGAAGGTAGTCACCTTCGGCCAGGATCATTACCTTGTCCGCAACGCGAATTTCGACCTCCCCGTCGAGAACATAGAAGCTTTCCTCGCCGCCATGGTGCGCCTCATTGATGCGCTCGGCATTGGCGGTCATTTCCAGGATGAACGCATCGAGGCCGCTGTTTTCTGTTGGCCTGCTCAGCGTGACGAAACCGTAGCCGCCATCACGGACCTCGGTGTGATGCAGTTTGCGTTCTTCCCGGCGAACAAGGCGGAAGGTGTCGTCGTCCACCTGCTCGCCAAGCAGGGACGACACAGACGTGTTGAGCACTGCGGCAAGACGCAGCAACGCAGCAACGGAAAGCGCCTTCTCTCCTCTTTCGAAACGAGAAAGATGCCCTTTGGTCAGACCCGTCAGTTCCGCCACCCGGTCGAGCGTGAGATTGCGCCTCTGGCGTAGCGCCCGCGCCTGGGGGCCGAAGTCCGAAGCCGCGTTGGTAATGGAATGAGAGGGGATACTCATCAGATGGATCCTGTTGTCCTGCAGAAAACTGCAGCGCACATAGCACAGCCCAGCGCAGGGCTCTAATCGAAATTTATGATCGGGTTCCGTTTATCTACTCCGTTTTCGCACTTGCGAAAACCACGGCTCCGAGTTATCTGTATCCCATAAGACAACATTGTTGTCCAAACAAGGGGAACGTCATGAATGATACAATTGCTGCCATGCCGGCAGATCGCACTGCCGTGTCAAAAAGCGGCAGGCTCATCAAGGTTGGAGCGGCCACTATGGCCGGGACAATCATCGAGGGTTTTGATTTCCTCGCCTATGGTACCGCCGCGGCCCTGGTCTTCAATCACCTCTACTTTCCATCCGACAACCCGGCCACGGCGACACTCGCAGCATTTGGCGCCTTTGCAGCGGGTTTCTTTGCGCGCCCGCTTGGAGGCATGATCTTTGGTCATTTTGGCGATCGCGCCGGGCGCAAGGCGATGCTTTCGCTCAGCCTGCTGCTGATGGGGATCGCGACAGTGCTGATTGGGCTGCTGCCAACCTATGCGCAAATCGGCATCTGGGCGCCGGTTCTGCTGGTCACCCTGCGGCTGGCGCAGGGAATTTCCTTTGGTGGCGAGCTGGCGGGCGCCATGCTCATGGCCGTCGAACATGCGCCTGCTCGACAGAAAGGGCTCTTCGGCAGTCTTCCCCAGATGGGTTCCCCCCTTGGATTGCTGTTGTCCACCGGGGCCTTTGCCCTGGTGACGCGCTTGCCGGAGGAAAGTTTTATGAGTTGGGGTTGGCGCCTTCCGTTTCTTGGTAGTGCATTGCTGGTGTTGATTGGCATCTTTATCCGCTCCCAGGTCGACGAAACCCCGGAATTCGAAGCGTCAAGGTCGAAGGCGGCCAAGGTGATGCCTCTGGTGGAGGTTTTCCGTCACCACCGAAAGGCGCTTCTTTTGACGATTGGCGGCAAGCTCGCGGAAGTGACCCTGTATTTCACGATCGTCGTCTTTTCGATTTCCTATGCGATCTCGACCCTTGGCTTTTCCCGTGCGGACGTACTGAACGCCGTCATGCTCGGCGCCGCTTTGCAGGTCGTGACCATACCCTTTTTCGGCTGGCTCGGTGATCGCGTTGGCGCACGGCGTGTTTATGTGACCGGCGGCATAATGCTGGCAGTAATGGCTTTGCCGCTTTTCATGCTGATAGGCTCTGGTTCACTCTTCAACTTCAACATTGCCGTGATCCTGGCGCTTGCACTCAGTTACGCCAGCATGTTTGGGCCGCAGTCGGCGTTGTATAGCGCGCAATTTCCCGCCGAAGTTCGCTATACTGGCATGTCGCTCGGCATCCAGATTGCTGCCGCTCTGGGTGGCGGATTGGCACCGGTCGTGGCGACTTTGCTGATCGGATCCTTCGGGAGCATTTCAGCCGTCGGAGTCTACATCGGTGCCCTGGCCCTGCTGACGACCGTTTGTGCGGTCGCCATGACGGCGCCCGCAAAGGGGGATTGAAGGCTCATGCTGCTTTACGATTTCCCCCGATCCGGAAACTGCCACAAGATTCGTATGCTCCTTTCCATGCTCGGCATGGACTACGAGAAACGTGAAGTGGATCTACTGGCGGCGGAACAATTGGCACCGTCGTTCGAGAGCGTAAATCCCCTTCGGCAGGTCCCCGTTCTCGTTGACGGTGAGACGGTTATACGGGACAGCCAGGCAATTCTCGTTTATCTCGCCAGCACATATGGACGGCAATGGCTTCCTGCTTCTCCGGAAGGCCTTGGCCATGCAGCGGAATGGCTCGCTTTTGCGGGTAAGGAGATTGCCTCCAGCCTCCCGCCCGTCCGTCTCTATCACCTGACCGGCGAAAAAACGGATATCGAGACTGCGGCACGCACGAGTGAGCGGGTGTTGTTTATTCTGGAAATGCATTTGCAAAACCGGTCGTGGCTTGTCGAGGGCCTACCGAGCGTGGCCGATATCGCCTGCTTTCCCTATGTGGCGCTTTCGCACGAGGCGCGGATCTCGTTGTCTGCCTACCCTGCCGTCCGCGCCTGGATCAACCGGATCAGGGCGCTCCCCGGATATGTCGAGATGCCTGGACTGGAGGGGGCACCTCAGCTGCCATTCAGATATTCTGATCGACTACCCTTCATGTCGGCAAACTGGATGGCACTGGCCCGGGAGATGTTGCAGGCAAGCCTGATCGATGCGCCCAGCCTCAGCCAGGGCAGCGTCCGGATAGTGGAGCGCTTGCGTAACGCGCCATCAAACCTGGCCTGCAGCCATGGCGGTGAGGCGAGGTTGTTCATCGGCATCGAGAACGGCCATGCCAACGTGGCATATTTCGGGTCAAGCGGTCATGCTAACGGCATCGAAATCGTGTGTGAATGGGAAGATGCCCAGCATACGGCCCTGATGCACGCGGGCCCCGAACTCGATGCGTTCAGGGCTTGGCAGCTATCGGAAAAGCGGGTTTTCATTTGCGGTGACGTGCGCCCGGTGAGCGCCCTGCTTGGCGCAGTTCATGACCGGCTTGCAGGCCGTAGCCAGGCACACGAGGGGTGAGTTTCGTAAGCACAGGCCGAGAGAAGCTCCCTGGCATCAAAGTTTCCGCTCGCTGCAATCGCGATGCGTGAGATTGCCGGAGCCAATGCCGATCAACGTTTTGCGTTTGGGCTCGATCTGCAGATCGTAGGCTTGAAGGCGGCGCTTCGCCTTTCCTGAAACGGTAGCAAGGTCACTCGCGCACCTTCGCCTAGGACATTACGACCCCAGACTATCCGTCAGGAAGCGGCCGACGGACTGCGCCTCTGCAGAGAGGCTCGCCCGTCCTTTCACCAGCGCCATCTCGGAGGCGGGCTGATCACCAAACCCATCCAGCGGTCCGAGTTGCCGGTGTTCGGAAAGCACCGCATCGGAAGGCAATAGACTGATCCCGAGACCGGAAGCGACCGCTGCCTGCACACCCATCAGACCCTGGCTGGTATAGGCGATCCGCCAGCGGCGACCACTGCGCTCGATCGCGCGGATGGCGCGATCCCGGTAGATGCATCCGACGGGAAACACCGCGAGAGGGACCGGATCCGTCTCGACTGGACGGGCGGCACTTTCCACCCAGATCAGTTTTTCCTTCCAACTCGCAAGACATGCCCCATCGCCAGGCTCGCGCTTGATCAGTGCCAGTTCGATCTCGCCTGCGTCCAACAAGCGGCGGAGCTCGGTGCTCCACCCGCTAACTGTGTCGAGCCTTATATGAGGCGATGCGACCGAAAATCCTGACAGCAGATCGATGAGGCGCCGTCCGGCGAAATCTTCCGGCACGCCGAGACGGACCGTGCGCGGAGCCGAAGGTTTTCGCATGATCTCGGCGGTCTCATCGGCCATGGCGAGGATTTTGCGCGCATAGCTCAGCAGCAACTCGCCGGCCTCAGTCGTTTCCACGGTTCCGCTCGATTTATCCCGACGCAGCAGGGAGGTGCCTAAATTGACCTCCAGCTTCTTGATCTGCTGGCTCACCGTCGATTGTGTCAGATGAACCCGTTCGGCCGCCTTCGTAAAGCCGCGACAGTCGACGACTGCAGCAAAGGTTTTCAGAAGATCCAGATCGAAGCCGAAGCTCATTTGATTTCTCGATGACAATTATGATGAGATTTAATTTCTCAATCAATGTGGGTTTTGTCAATCTCGGGGAAATCCAAGGAGAAGATACATGACCCTGATTGGACCCAAGCCGACCTGGCTAACCTTTGATTGCTATGGAACCCTGATTCAGTGGGACGAAGGGCTGCTTGCTGCAATGGACAGAATACTGTCCGCAAAAGGTGGCGATATCGACCAGAAGGCCTTCATCTCGATCTACGACCAACATGAACATTCGCTGGAGGAGGAGCGTCCGCACCGCACGTTTGCCGAGGTCAGCGCGCTTGCGCTGGAACGAGCCATGGGCGAATTCGGCCTTCCGTTTGAGGTCTCGGATGCGGAAATCCTGACCTCGTCGATCGGCAAGATGCCGCCGTTTCCGGAGGTGGTTGCAACACTGGAAAAGCTGAAGGCAGCCGGCTTTCGTCTGGCAATCATCTCCAATACCGATGATGCCATCATTGCTGGAAACGTAGCCCAACTTGGTAGCCACATCGACCGCGTCATCACGGCTGAACAGGCCGGTGCCTACAAGCCATCCAGCCAGATCTTCCATCACGCCTGGAAAAGCTTCGGCATCAGCATGGATGAACTGGTGCATATCTGCGCCAGCCCGCATCTTGATCTCGCCGCGGCCCGTGAGCTTGGCTTTCGTACTGTCTGGATCGATCGTGGCACGGGCCGCAAACCACTCGCTGACTACCACCCGAATGAAATCGTTCCGACGCTCGACAAGCTCCCCGCAGTGATTGCCGCGGCTGGCTGGATGTAACAAGGAGACAAGCATGGCTCACGAACTCAATATCTCGAATGCAAATGCCGCTGTTCGCCGCAATGTCTCGTTGGATACCGATGAGATATGGCAGGCACGGGTCGATCTGGCCGCCTGTCTGCGGATGGCGGCGCGGCTGGGGCTGGAAGAGGGTATCTGCAACCATTTCTCCGCCATCGTGCCCGGCCATCCCGACCTCTTCATCGTCAACCGTCTGGGTTGGGCCTTTCAGGAGGCGACGGCATCCTCTTTGCTGATCTGTGATTTCGAAGGCAATGTGGTCGCAGGCGATGGGGTGCCCGAGGCGACGGCCTTCTTCATCCATGCACGACTGCACAAGATGGCGCCGCGGGTTGGAGCCGCCTTCCACACCCATATGCCAAATGCGACTGCGCTCAGCATGGTGGAAGGCGAGCCCTTGGTCTGGGCTGGCCAAACGGCGCTGAAATTCTACGGCCGCGTGGCAGTCGACGAAAATTACAATGGTCTGGCGCTGGACGAAAGCGAAGGCGACAGGATCGCCTCGGTCCTCGGGGACAAGGACATCCTGTTCATGAAAAACCATGGCGTCATGGTTTGTGCACCCAACATCGCCGAAGCCTGGGACGATCTCTATTATCTCGAGCGGGCCGCCGAGGTTCAGTTGAAGGCAATGGGTTCCGGCCGCAAACTGCTGCCGGTCGTGCCCGCTGTCGCCGATGAAGCGGCAAGGCAGATGCGCGAAGGGGACCCCGAAAGTGCCAGAATGCATCTGGAGAGCATCCGGCGGGTCCTCGACCGGCAGGCGCCAGAGTATCGCGATTGATGGAACAGGAAAGGCGACGCGTTGGCATTCGCCTTTCCCATATTCCGTCCGGGTCAGGACGTCCCTTTCAGCAGCGGTGAATCACCCAGTGTCACGACCATATGCTCGATGAAGGCACGGACGCGGTGGGGCAGGGGACCACCACCAACATAGACGGCATGCACCAGTTCAAGATCGCCTGGATTGAAGTCTTCGAGCAGTGGAATCAACCGCCCCGCTGCGATGTCGTCGGCCACATGGAACAGGCCGACGCGGGCAATGGCGGCGCCGGCCAGCACCATTTGCTTCATCGTCTCGCCGTTGTTGACGACGATGCTGCCTTGGACCAGTTGAGCGATGTCCCGGTCACGGTCACGAAACGGCCAGGACGGCCTTGCGCGCCGGAAATTGAACGTCAGGCAGTCGTGATACGCAAGATCCGCCGGCGTTTGCGGCGAACCCCTGCGCGCCAGATAATCGGGTGAAGCGCAGACGACGCGCCTGCTTTGCCCTAGCTTGCGGGCTATCAGCCCGCTGTCCGGCAGGTTGCCCATGCGGATAGCGACGTCGGTCTTTTCCGCCACCAGATCGACAATCCCGTCGGTAAAGGAAAGATCGACGATCAGGTCGGGATTGCGTGCAACGAACTCCGGCATGGCCGGCGCGACGAACATCGTGCCGAACGGTATCGTTGTATTGATCCTCAGTCGCCCGCGCACTGCGCCACCTGCTGCTTCCTGGTCCGCTTCGTTCAGTTCCTGGAGAATCCGAAGCGCGGCATGATAATAGGCCTCGCCTTCTTGCGTGAGTGTCAGAGCGCGGGTGGTTCGCACCAGCAGACGTGTGCCAAGCCTCGTTTCCAGGCGTGCGATCAGCTTGCTGACCGCCGATGGCGTGATGTCGAGGTTGCGGGCCGCGGCGGAGAATCCTCCGGCCTGAACGACGCGGGCAAACACTTCCATTTCTCCCGAACGTTCCATCAGGATGCGCGGCATTGATGATCCTCATTCACAGGTGCATGTCTTGTGTGGGCAATAGTAAGTCCGACTTTCAAATCATAAATTGTCCTCAACATCAATCTGGAGACACGGATATGGATCTGCAACTGAACGGGAAGACTGCCCTCGTGACCGGTGCCACCGCTGGCATAGGCCTCGAGATTGCCCGCACGCTTGCCGTAGAAGGCGCGCGCGTCGTCATTACGGGACGTGACCGCGCCAAGCTCGACAGCGCGATCTCTTCCGTCAAGGCATCGGGCGGATTGGACATCACTGGCGTTCTGGCAGACGCAGCCAGCGCTGAGGGTGCCGCGATCATCGCGAAGGCCGAACCGGCGATCGATATTCTCGTCAACAATCTCGGCATCTACGAGAGCAAGGCCTTCGGCGACATCACCGACGTCGACTGGAGCCATCTATTCGACGTCAATGTCATGAGCGGCGTGCGCCTGTCGCGCACCTATCTGCCCGGCATGCTGGAGCGCAACTGGGGCCGGATCATCTTCATTTCCAGTGAGTCCGGCCTCGCCATCCCTGAGGACATGATCCACTACGCAACGAGCAAGACGGCGCAACTGTCGATCTCGCGCGGATTGGCGCAGTTGACACGCGGCACCAATGTCACGGTCAATTCCGTGCTGCCTGGACCGACCCGCTCGGAAGGGATCGAGGCCTTCCTGTGCAGCCAGGCAAGCGACCCGTCCGCGCCGATCAAGCAGATCGAGGCTGAATTTTTCGCCACAGCCCGCGCAGCTTCGATCCTTCAGCGCATGGTGGAGGCGGAAGAGGTGGCAAACCTCGTTGCCTATCTCGCCAGCCCCCGCTCATCCGCCACGAACGGTGCAGCCCTTCGTGCCGAAGGCGGTCTCGTCAACACCATCGCCTGAGAAAGGTGCTACCCATGTCAAACACGCCTTTGGCCATCATCGCCATCACCACAGCAAAGCCCGGCAAGGAGGCGGCGCTTGGCGCCGCCCAGGAAAAACTGGTCACCGAGACTTTGGCCGAAGACGGCTGCCTTCGGTATGAGTTGCATCAGTCGCTTGATGATGGACGCGTGCGCATCTTCGTCGAAACCTGGGCAAGCGAACAACAGTGGCGCGCCCATATGCAGGGAGCCGCCATGCAGCGCTTCCAGGCGAGCGGAGTGGGGGACTATTTTGCCGATTTCGCCCTACATCGGCTGATCAAGGTCGCTGGCTGATCAGCCTCCGTCTTATGCATTCCCAAACAGATTTTCTTACTTTCGGAGACAAACCCATGAAACTTCTGCGCGGCCTCGCCATCGCTCTTACGCTCGGCGCCAGCACTCTCAGTGCCCATGCCGGAAACGTGCTGATCGTCCTGTCCGATTCCGACCGCCTCGGCCTGAAGGACGGCAAGGTATTCGAGACCGGTTTTTACCTCAACGAGTTGATGCAGCCGGTGCAGGCGTTGCGCGACGCCGGCCATGAGATCACTTTCGCCACGCCCAAAGGCACGGCGCCTTCCGTGGACGTAACCTCCATCGACAAGATGTATTTTGGCGGTGATGAAGCCGCGATGAAAGCCAGCGAAGCGCAACTGTCGGAACTGGGCCTACTGTCGAGTGAGAAGTCGCCGGTCATCAGCCTCGCGCGGGTCGAGCAGATAGGTTACGACCATTTCGACGCGGTCTATGTGCCCGGCGGTCACGCACCCATGCAGGATCTTCTGGTGAGTTCCGAACTCGGAAAGCTGCTCACTTGGTTCCATGAAAATGACAGGACCACAGCGCTCGCCTGCCATGGTCCCATCGCGTTGCTCTCCACTTTGCCGGACGCACATGGGTTCGTTACGCAGTTCGAGACGAGCGGAACCGCAAAGGCACAAACGGACTGGATCTATGCCGGCTACAAGCTCACGGTCTTCAGCAACCAGGAAGAGGAAATGGCCAAGGGACTGCTGGGTGGCGGCGAGATGAAATTCTATCCGCAGGATGCGCTCACACAGGCGGGCGGTCAATTTAGTCAGGCTGATGCAGCTTTCTCGGCGCATGTCGTAACGGATCGCGAGCTGATCACCGGCCAGAATCCCGCATCAGCCCCGGCTGTGGCCCAGGAACTGCTGAGCCGATTGAAGTAGCATCTGCCGATGTCGCCTCACTGGGCGAGATCGGTTACGGCTTCACTGCAATGTGGATCATTGCCGTGTTCGCTGGGTTGGTTCTGGATCACATTGGTCGCGCATATACGCCACCATTGTCCTCCCTCGAAATCAGGCTCTGCATTCTGCGCATAGCTGCACTGCAGCAAAGTCCATTTCGTGTGCAGCGAAAATTGGTATTTTAGTTCTCATCGAAGCAATGCATCTCCTCCCGCAGAGCTTCGATTTCAGACGGCCCACTCCTCCTCCCAAGGGGCGTCTGTCAGAACTGCGGCACTCCTCCTCCCAGCCGTTGTTCGGTTCTTTTCGAAAGCCTGCCGCACCTCCTCCCGCGGCAGGCTTTTTCGTCTTGGGGACTGGCTGATGAGAACCCGGGATCGAGCTGCTGTCCTTGCCCTTTTTTCGCTGTTGAACGACGAAAAGGTGATCTTGAGCCGCACCGGCCGTCTGAACGGTAGACCGAGGCGAGCAGGGTCTCTGCAATTTCCAAGATCGACGCAGTCAACCGGCGACCGGATCCTTGTTGAGGAAACGCTCCAGATCCTCGATGCTTTTCATGACAGCCTCGAAAGCAGGCGGTGTCGCAAAGATCATCGCCGACATTCTGTCGTAGTCGGTCGCCAGTTTCTTGCGCATATCGGCGGTCGGCAACAGCCGGAAACTGCCGGGTACTGCCCGATCATAGCGATGGTCCGGTGCACGGAACATCAGTTCCTTGTGCTGCCGGCACGCTTCGGCAAGATCGAGCATGGATGCCGTCGCCTTTCCGTAGTCTGGATGCGTCCAGATCTGATTAACATCGTAATAGTGGCGCGAGTATCGATTGAGGTCGGGGACCTTTCTTTCCGCATTCTGGTCCGCGTTTCGTTTCTCGGTCATTTCCGTCATGGCATGAAGGATGAGGACCTTTTCCCAGAACGTCCGCTCGGGCTTGACGGTCATCACATTGGAGATCGTGAGATCCGAACCGGCCGGCATTTCGGATGCTATGTAGGGGACGATCTCTCGCGTTTCGGCTGGCACCGGATCCGGGCGTGCGCCGCCTTCGATGCGCACCGCCGCCTCGACATAGCCGCCGCTGGTATCAAAGACGCTTCTGTATCCCAGCACCAAAATGTCGAGCGCTTCCTTCTTCCGGTAGGGATCGTACCCGAAGCCGAGCGAAAAATGTCCCGTTTGTCCGATCTCTCCTTCGACCACGGCGATTTCCTCCTCAAGCAAACTCTTGAGTGGCCCGGAGATATAATGCCGTGCTGCCTCGTCCACCTGGTCGGCCAGAGCCTTCTGTTGTTGATTGACAGAGGGGAGAGCGGCGATATCGGTCTCAAGCGGAACTTTCAGGTCCGCCTTGTAAATGCCAATGTCGATGTCCTCGGAAAAACGCTGGATCAGGCTGTAGGCCTTGCTGAGGCTGGTCCCGCCCTTAAAATAGAGGCCAATGGCATCGTCCCTCCGTCGGTTGAACAGGAAGTCGAGCACCCAGCAGACGTAGAGATCCTTCTCGATATTCTCGGCCCGCGTTTCCAGATCGGACGCCGCGGCGGAGAATAGTGCTCTCCGCTCGTCAGCGCTTGAGCGAAGGATTTCAATGAAGCTCTGGCGCATGTTCAGCCTTCCCATCCGGACCTGTTGGAGTGTCTTCATCCACCGGAGCCCGCGGGTCGCGTGTTATCCTTTCTATCGCCTGGTACATCCAGGCAGGGATGGCGTTGATGTTTTCGCGCAGATCCTCGACAATCGGTTGCCTGTGGGGGCTTCGTGCCAGGTAACGGACGATACCATCGACAACCGTCTCCAGATTGGTTCGCTCATCGCGAAACCAGTGGAGGGCCTGGATCACCCGCATCGCTGGCCTCCCTGCCCAGAAAGCGGTCTTTGCCGAAATGCGCTTGAAGTCCAGGATGTAGATGACTGGTCTCACGGCATGCGTATCACCGGCATTGGCCTCGATCTCGATGGTTCGAGGATACGTATCCGCATAGATCGTGGACCGGGCCGGAACAGCCGTTGTCAGGCCAAGATCGTTGGCAGCTGTCATGCCGTCTACGCACACACGCAGCTTGTCGCGCCGTGCAATCGCATCGATAAACGCGGCGCGTGGCGGAAACACCATCTTGCCTGTCAACTGGCTGATGCTGGGCTTGTCATAGAGACCACGATGAGGTCGGCGGATATCGCCGCGGTTGGTCAGCCTCTGCAGCGCCTTTTCGACGGCGTTCGGTGTTGCGATGTCCAGAAAATCGGCACGCGACCAAACGCCCGAAGGCGCTGCGCCGGCGATTCTTTGGTGAATGCGTTCGAGAGTGTCCGATGTGGGATCCGGCATAGCTGTCCTATCTTGTGACCGAAGATTATATATAAACTTTGGTCAGTAGCAACCCATATGCCTGCACTGACCAATTTTTATATCTAAATATTGGTCACCATGGTGATTGCTCATGCTTTCGTATAGTCCTCTTGAAAGCGGTGATCAGGCCCTCGTCGTTCGTCAGCTTGCACATGGCAACGATAGCCGGAGACAGTTTCAAGCCGAGCGTATATCCGCTCGATTAGATCTTGTCTCGCTAGTCATCATTCTGGGAAGCCTGTGTCCGGAAAAGCTTCAAAACAGAGCCTTACGGCAGACCAAAAAAGCCTAAGCCGCTGATACGAAAAGATAAAAGAAACTCACATCGAAGGTTCGATCCTCATCAAGGCGCGTAAGTACCAGCTAAACTTATTTCCAGGCTCAAGCTCCGACCGCGGTGAAATTTCACTGAGGAGAGGAAAGGATGCGGTCACGTTCAGCGACTTGACGGGTCTGGACCGGCCAAAGAGCGTAGTCGCCGCCGAGTTCACGATTGGCATGTAGCGGCCAGTTGGGATCGTTGAGCGCGCCCCGCGCTAAAGCTATAAAATCTGTATCGCCGTTTTCAATGAAGGCTTCGGCTTCAAAGGCATCGCCCAACAGTCCGACTGCGATAGTCGGGATACCGGCGCCTTGTTTTATCGCCCGAGCGAACGGGACTTGATAGGCTGGAGCGGACTTAATGCGGCCCTGAGCAAAGCCGCCGCTAGAGCAGTCGATAGCATCAACACCACGCGCCTTGAGTTCCGTTGCCAGCGCAACGCTGTCGTCCACCTGCCAGCCGTCGGCATTGTTGTCACTGACCGAGAGGCGAACGATGAGCGGTTTTTCGGCTGGCCACACGCTGCGGACGGCTTCGGTGACTTCCAGAACCAGCCGCATTCGATTTAGTCGGCTACCGCCATATTCATCAGTTCGATGGTTGGCGAGCGGCGACAGGAATTGATTGAGCAGGTAACCATGCGCGGCATGGATTTCGACCGTGTCAAAGCCTGCCTGGTTGGCGCGCGTAGCAGCAGCCGCGAAACCGCCGACCACACGGCGGATGCCGTCTCTGTCGAGGGCTTTGGGGACCTGATAGTCAGCGTTGGTTGGGTCGTTTGATTGAGCGCTCGGCCCTACGGGAACCCAGTGCTCGAAGCCCACGGCGCGGCGCTGCTCTTCTGTTGCTGGCTGATCTGCCTTATCCCGCCAAACCGGCGTCGAGGCTTTACGGCCTGCATGGCCAAGTTGAATGCCCACGGCGGCACCTTGGCCGTGCAGGAAATTCACGATCCGGGCAAGCGGGGCAATGTGCTCGTCTTGCCATAGACCGAGGTCGGCGTACGAAATGCGCCCTTCGGGCAGGACCCCTGTGGCCTCAACCAGAACCAACCCGAAGCCTCCCATTCCGAAGCGCCCCAAATGTACATAGTGCCATTCATTGGCAAAGCCATCCCGAGCCGAATACTGGCACATCGGGGAGACGACTGTGCGGTTGCGCAGTGTGACACCACGCAGGGTGATCGGTGAAAAGAGTTTGGACATGAGGGCCGCCGGATACAATTGGAAGGAAAATACGCGGCTAGATGCGCATCACTAAGCTGCCTTGGCAAGCCCCGATAAGCTGATGCAACGAGCCCGGCCAAGTCGCGGCGACCGAGAACGAGAACTGGCATGTCTAGGTCTCTGACGTCTCAAACACCTCAGATCAGATGGACGACTAACAACCGTGGGCTTTTAAGTTCGACCCCGCTCAAGGCGAAAGAAGATGGACGGCCGCTAGCAGGACGGTTGATATAAGTGTTCAAATCTCCGCGGCATCTAGGTTTGTCTCGGCTCCATTCGACATCGCCAAACGACGCCTCACTATCCCTACGTGAAACTGCAAGCCGTGAACCAGTCCCTCGTCATTGAAATCATAGTTCGGATTGCGCAGCGGTGCAGACTTCTCTCCATTACCAAGGAATATGAAGCACCCTGGCACCCTGGTAAGGAACTGGGCGAAGTCTTCCGACGCCGTCATCGGCTTCGCGCTGACCCGAACTTTGGCGGCACCAAAGATATCTCGCGCCACGTCAATCGCTTCATTTGCCAGAACTCTACGCTGCCTGGCCAAAAGCCAATGTATCCCCTCATGTTCCCAATCTGCTCATGCAGCTGGACGCTCTTTAAGCGTTCTCCAGAACCGCGTTATTTTTCGTGTGTGCCGACAAACAGCCAGCGGGGAATTTACGACGCGTCGATGTCGCCGCCTCAATGTTCCGGTCATTGATGTGAACGGCAATCGTCCTGCAGCCAGCCACGTTCGTGGCTCGTTTTGAACGAGGCTGTCACTGCGATGAGCAGGTGCCTTGCGAGATGATCCGTCATCTACACCCTGTGGAACGTAGCCTCGGCGGCGTTGTGCCGCGCCGGCTTTACCGCGAGCAGGACGCGCAATACGGGACCGATCCGAGGCCGACTTTACGTTGCGATCGAGCTCGGGAAAGTGCGAAAAGCGGTGCCCCCGCCGGGCATCCCGCAGCGCACAAACTATTTTACTTTACATGACGACATAAATTTGTGAAGTTTGGCTATCTGATCATTTCCGATAGGGCCGAAGACATTGCCGAATCTCCGTTTTGCTACCCGCCTCAACTCCTTCGCTTCAAACCCAGCCGGTGAATGGCCGGATCTTAAAGGCAAGCCGACCGCTCTGCAGATGGCGGCGCGCGCCGCAAAGGTCGATGGCCTGACAGATCTGGACCTCAATTATCCCGATCACGTCGGTGAAAAGCCTTCAGAACTGAAGCGCAAGCTGGAAGATATTGGTCTGGCAATCAACGGCTTTGCCATGCGCTACTACACCAATCCGGCTTTCAAGCTCGGTGCCTTCACCCATCCCGATGAAAGCGTTCGTCGTGAAGCGATCGACCTGACCAAGGCCGGCATTGATGCCGCCCGCGAAGCCGGTTCCAACCTGATGACCATCTGGCTTGGCCAGGATGGCTTCGATTATGCTTTCCAGGCTGACTATGATCGCATGTGGCAACACGAAATTGACGGAATTCGTGAAGTTTGTGAACATGACGCAGATTGCCTGATCTCGATCGAATACAAGCCGAACGAGCCGCGCTCCTACAGCCTGATGCCGGATTGCGCCACGACGCTTCTGGCGATCAAGGAAGCTGGATGTGCCAACCTCGGCGTCACGCTGGACTTCGCGCATGTGCTTTATGCAGATGAACAGCCGGCTTTCGCCGCGGCAATAATCGCTCGCCACAGCCGTCTGCTCGGCGTTCACCTCAATGACGGCTACGCCAAGCGCGATGACGGCCTGATGGTCGGTGCGGTGCACTCGATTCAGACCATCGAACTGCTGCGCCAGATCCGTCGCGACGGATACGATGGCGCAATCTATTTCGACACCTTCCCTGACATGACCGGCCTCGATCCGGTTCATGAATGCGAAGTCAACATTCAAACCGTCAAGCGCATGCTGAAGGTCGTCGATCGTCTCGAAGGCGACAACCGCCTTGGCAGCGCGATCGACCGTCAGGATGCCGTCACCGCGCAGTCGATCATTCAGGAGGCAATGCTCGGCGACGTCGCTTGAAGAGGCTCCAAGAGACATTTTCTATTCCAACAACCACACCTGGGAGGATACCATGAACAGACACCTGAAATCCGCGATTGCCGGCATGGCGCTGGCGCTGATGGCAAGCGCAGCCTTCGCGCAGGAGCTTGCGCCGCTCAACTCGGATACCGAAAAGGACCGTATCGACTGGTCGCAGCTTGAAGCGAAATATGGCGCGTTTCCGAAAATTCCGGAAGGCACGCGTGCCGGTGGCGTTTCCAAGACGCTCACCAACGAATACTGGCGTTCGCTTGGCGAAGGTTATCAAAAGTTCGGCGAGAAGGCGGGCGTGACGGTTGCATATCAGGCAGCACAGAGCGAGGGCGATCAACTCGGTCAGTTGACGATCGCCGAAGGCATGGTCACCACCGGTTTCAACGTCATTCTCGTGTCGCCGCAGACCGATGCCAACCTGCAGCCGGTCATGGAGCAGGCCAAGGAAGCCAACATCCCCGTCGTCAACGTCAATGATGCCGTCATCCCGCAGGCCGAACATTATGTCGGCAATGTCCAGCGCGACAACGGTGTCCGTGTTGCCAAATGGTTCATCGACAACCGTCCGGAAGGCGGCAAGGTCGCCATCATCGAAGGCCAGGCCGGCGTATTTGCCGCTGTCCAGCGTACAGCGGGCTTCAAGGCCACCATTGGAGAAAACTCCAAGTTCCAGGTCGTCGCCAGCGTTCCGGGCAACTGGGATCGCCAGCAGTCCTACGATGCCGCCACCAACATTCTGCAGCAGAACCCCGATCTCGTCGGCTTCTATTGCAACAATGACGGCATGGCACTCGGCGTCATCGAGGCGGTCAAGGCTGCCGGCCTGCTCGGCAAGGTCGCCGTGTTCGGCACGGATGGCATTTCCGACGCCTACAAGTCGATCGAGGCCGGCGAGCTGACCGGTACGGTCGACAGCTTCCCGATCCTGACCGGTGAAGTGGCGATGGAAACCGCTCTTCGTCTCGTCGCAGGCCAGAAGGTGGCGCGTGTCGTCGCCACGCCGCAGGCGCTGATCACCAAGGACAACCTTGCCAGGTACAAGGGCGACGGCGTCGATGTCCGCGCCGTGCTGATGAAGGATGCTGCGTCCGCGCAGTAATCGCAACAGGAGCCGGTCCTCCCGAGACCGGCTCCCCTCCTTTGATGAAAGCACCGAGATGACGACAACGGCTCGCCTCAAGTTCGAGGGCATCACCAAGACCTTTCCTAGCGTCAAGGCGCTTTCGGACGCGACCTTTTACATAAAGCCCGGTGAAGTTCACGCTCTTCTCGGCGAAAACGGCGCCGGCAAATCGACCCTGCTGCGCATTCTGTCCGGTGTGTCGCGCCAGACCAGCGGCGAGTTTTACGTCGATGGCAAGCTTGCCACGTTCAAGAGCCCGGAGGATGCCCGCCGCGCCGGCATCGCCATGATCCACCAGGAGCTGCAGCAGATACCCAATCTGACTGTGGCGCAGAACATGTTTCTCGGCCATCCGTTGAAGACTGCCGGCGGCTTGCTGGTCAATCGTCGCGAGCAGGAAAAGCGCGCGGCCGCGGCACTTGCCATGATCGACCCGTCGATCGACCCTTCGACGCCGATCAAGAACCTTAAGGTCGCGCAGCGGCAGATCGTCGAGATTGCCCGCGCCCTGCTTGAAAATGCCAGGATCGTCGCAATGGACGAACCGACGTCCAGCCTGACGCCAGCCGAGTTCGAGAGCCTCGCCGTCATCATCGAGAAGATGGCGGCCTCCGGCGTGGCGATCATCTATGTCTCGCACAAGATGGACGAGGTCTTTCGCATCTGCCACCGGGGCACCGTCATGCGTGATGGCAATGTCATCGGCACGGTCGACCTGCGCACCGCCGCCCAGTCGGACGTCATCGCGATGATGGTCGGCCGCGAGCTAATGCAGGAAGAACACAATTCGTTTGTGAAGGAGGACGTTCGCGTTGAAGTGCGGGGCCTTTCCTCCGCGGTCACGCATGTCCGCGACGTCTCCTTTACAGTAAGACGCGGCGAAGTCGTCGGCATGGCCGGCCTGGTCGGCTCCGGCCGTACCGAGCTTCTGCGCCTTCTGGCCGGCGTCGACAAGATTGAGTCTGGCGAGATCAGCATCGACGGCCGTGCGCTGAAGCTGACAAACCCGCGCTCCGCAATCTCTGCCGGTATCGGTCTGTTGCCGGAAGAGCGCAAGCGCGAGGGCATCATCCCCATGCGCCCGGTGTCCCTGAACATGGCGCTGCCGTCCTTGCGAAAATTCGCGAAGGTCGGCGTCGTTCGCCATTCGGCGGTTAACAATACTGCCGAAACATTGCTGAAGCGGGTCAATCTGCGGCCGTTCCAGATCGATCGTCCGATCAAGCTGTTCAGCGGTGGCAACCAGCAGAAGGCGATCATCGCCCGCTGGCTTGCCGCCGGGTCTGAGATCCTGCTGTTCGACGAACCGACACGCGGCATCGATGTCGGTGCCAAGTCCGAAATCTACCATCTGATCGAAAACCTCGCCGCCGAAGGCAAGTCCGTCATCGTCGTCTCCTCGGAGCTTCCCGAGGTCATCCGGCTGTCGGACCGGGTCATCGTCATGCGCAACGGCCGCATCGCCGCCCAGCTGGAGCGACACGAGCTGACGGAACAGGCCATCGTCTCGCACGCCGTCGGCGATGCCGAGCCAAATACACATTCCTCGACGCAGGAGCACACCCATGTCTGATATCGCCACCGAAACGCCCAAGCGTTCCTCGAAACTCTTCAGCTCGTTCTCGCTGCGTGATGCCGGTACGCTCATCGGTCTGATCATCATCATGGCCGTGTTTGCGGCGCTGGTGCCGGGCTTCCTGTCCGAGCGTAATCTCATCAACATCCTGCAGCAGTCGAGTATCAATGCCTGCATCGCACTTGGCATGACGCTGGTCATTATTTCCGGCGGTATCGACCTCTCGGTCGGCCCGACGGCGGCGATTTCCGCCGTGCTGACGGCCGCTCTTCTCGTCACGGGCGTTCCCGTGCCGGTGGCGCTTCTTGCCGGTCTCGGCGTCGGTGCCTTCTGCGGTCTCGTCAACGGCGTGCTGGTTGCCTATGTCGGCCTTCAGCCGTTCATCGTCACGCTCGGAACGCTCAGCACCTACCGCGCCATCGCGCTGATCTATACGGGCGGCAATCCGGTTCTCGGGGTGCCGCAGGCGTTCCGGTCTTTGTTCAACGGCAATGTGGCCGGTATCCCGAACTCGGTCATCATCGTTGCGGTGGTTGCATTCGGGGCCTGGGTCTTGCTCAAAAAGACGCCGATCGGTGAATATCTGCTTGCCGTCGGCGGCAATGAAGAGGCTTCCTATGTTGCTGGTGTGCCGATTGCGCTGACCAAGATCACCGCCTATGTGATCTCCGGCGTTCTGGCTGCACTCGCATCCTTCATTCTGATCGGCCGTCTCGGCGCCGCCGAACCAATCCTCGGCAACCTCTGGGAGCTGGATGCGATTGCTGCGGCTGCCATCGGCGGTGCCTCCCTCATGGGCGGCAAAGGTTCTATCCTCGGTACGATCCTCGGCGCGATCATTCTCGGCGCCATGCGCAACGGTTTGACGTTGATGAATGTCCAGGCTTTCTATCAACTGCTTGCAACTGGCCTTATAATTCTTGTCGCAATGATGATTGATCGCGCGACAAGGGGACGGGAATGAACTCCGATAAAATGGATCTGAAGGCAGTTGGCCCACGCATTCGTATGCGGATGCCGCTATTGACGCCACTGGAAGCACGTGTTGTGGAAACCGTGTTCGCGCTGCGTACCTTCGATGACGATACATCGTTGAAGGAAATCGCAACCGATGCCGGCGTTTCCGAAGCGATGGTCGTGAAGATCACCAAAAAGCTGGGTTTTGCGGGCTATCGGGAGTTCCGCAACGCCCTTGCCCAGTACAACAAGCTGCCGACAGCGGAAATGCACCAGGAACTGTCTGTCGACGACACCTCCGAAGAAATCATCCAGAAAGTGTTTCGCACGTCCATCCAGGCATTGGAAGAAACTCTTGCGATCATGGACGTCAGCGCGTTTGACCGCGCCGCCGACCTGATCCATGGCGCCCGTCAGCGTGATTTCTATGGTGTCGGCGGTTCGGCGCAGATCGCGCGCGATGTGGCGCACAAGTTCCTGCGTATCGGCGTGCGCGCCAGCACCTATGACGACTCTCACATGATGCTGATGTCTGCCTCGCTGCTCGGCAATGATGATATTGCCGTCGGATTCTCGCACTCCGGCAACACGATGGTTGTCATCGAGGCGATGCAACTGGCCCGGCGAAACGGCGCACGGACGATTGCGATCACGAATTACAATGAATCGCCGCTTGCGCAGCATGCTGACGTAGTCTTGTGTTCGACGGCGCAGGGATCACCGTTGATGGGGGAAAATGCGGCCGCCCGCATTGCCCAGCTCAACATTCTCGATGCCGTATTCGTCGCCGTGGCACAGCGTGATTATGGCGCCGCGGAAAACAATCTCGAAAAGACCATGGCGGCCGTGGCCTCCAAACGGAAAGACAGGTTTCTATGACTGGATCAAGCCCCGCCGTCGTCGTCTTCGGCAGCCTCCACTACGACATCATCGTCAAGGGGCCAGCGCGGCCGCGCAAGGGCGAAACCGTGACAGGCTCCGCCTGGCATCCGGCGTGCGGCGGGAAAGGCGGGAATCAGGCGGTTTCCGCCGCCAGGGCCGGTGTACGTTCGACGATGATCGGTGCCGTTGCCGACGACGAATTCGGCAGGGTGCTTCTCTCAAACCTTGCCAGCCAAGCCGTCGAGATCGATCATGTTCGCGTCATCGAAGGCGCGGCATCCGGCATGAGCGTCGCAATCTTCGATTCTGAGGGTGATTACGGTGCTGTGATTGTGTCAGGCAGCAATCTGCAGCTTTCGCAGGGTGATATTGAAAGCGCTGCATCTCTATTTCGCTCCGGTAACATACTCGTGCTCCAGAACGAGGTACCGGACGCGGTCAATGCTCTTGCCGCATCTGCGATGAAGAGTGCCGGCGGTCGAGTGCTCCTCAATGCCGCACCGGCGAGAGAACTATCGCCCGGACTGGCCGCGCTGGTCGATGTCCTGATCGTCAATGCGGTCGAAGCGGAAGCACTCGCGGGCAGCTCCGCCGTCGATACGCTCGACGATGCGATGGCAGCAGCGCGACGTCTGGCACAGTCCTTTCCAGTGGCAGTCGTGACTGCAGGCGGCGAGGGGGTCGCGTGTTCAACACGCAATGGTGAGGAAATCCGAATAGAGGCAATCAGGGTTGAGCTTGTCAGCACGCATGGCGCAGGCGATGAGTTCGTCGGCGTTTTGGCTGCACGTCTGCTTGAGGGTACACCACTCGCCGGTGCACTGCATGCCGCCAATCGAGCCGCAGCGATCCTCGTCAGCTCGCCGCGCTGAACTCCGGGCCTTCGGTCAATCATCCGGGACAGCCATTTTCCGCTACAGCATGCGACGCAGGTCCACCAGGGCCGATTTGATCTGGCTGAATTGCATTGCGCCGAAGCCGATGACAATGAACGGACACGATGGCACTTCCGGGAGTGTGTAAACCGATGGAATGCCGACTGCCAGGTTCGCTTTCTGACAGGCAGCCAGTACGCGCCGCAATTCAATGTCGGACCCGATTTTGACGAAGAACTGAAGCCCGCCCTCAGGCTTTTGGAAGTCCCAGTCCGGGAACATCGTACCCAAGAGGCCCGCGAGTTTATCCCGCCTGCGCCGATACACGCTTCGCATTCGCTGGACGTGACGTTCGATGACACCGCTCGCAAGCAGCTCTGCCACCCATCGCTGTACAAGACCGTTCGTTCCTCTTGACAGGCTCCAATGCAACCCCGCCATTTCCCGGATTAAGCCAGCGTCGGCGACGACGTATGCCAGGCGAACAGTGTTGAAAAGTACTTTGGAAAACGTGCCGAAATAAATGACGTTTCGTCCTGCATTGCTCGCCTTCAGGGCGGCTTGTGGCTGGTGATCGTAATAAAATTCGCTGTCGTAATCATCTTCCATGATCATGGCGCCGCGCTTTTCTGACTGCTCCAGAATTGTTGCACGCCGTGCATTGTCCAGGGTCAGACATTGAGGGAAGTGATGTTGCGGCATCAGATACAGGAGATCTTCAGGGCCCAGCCGCGTATCCCCGAGAAGAATGCCGTTGCTATCCACACCATGCGCGTGAAGGGTATAGTTGAAGCGGGCAAAGTTCCTCGGAATATCGATGTAACCCGGTACCCCAAAGTGAATCGCGTTGCATGACTTTTGCAGCGTCATCGCGATCAGCACGGCCCCATACTGGGACCCGGGTACGACAAGCACTTCCTCCGGCTTTGCAATGATGCCGCGCGCGGGGAGCAGCTTCTCACAGATGAGCTTGCGTAGTGTCAGGTCGCCGGCGCTTTCGCCAAAAGCATTCAGCAACGCGGGGTAACGAAGCACTTTGTTGAAGCCCTGTCGCAGTTCGGTCACCGGCAGATGTGTCGTGTCCGCAATACTGGGCATCAATGACCGCACGCGAGGATCATCGATGATCGGTTCGTCGAACGCGAGCAATGTGCCCGCCGTTGCGTCGAGTGCACGATTGAGTGCTGATGTCACCGCGTCGCTGACCGCCAGAACTTCTGTGCCACGACCAACGCGGCTTGCACAGATGTTGCGACTGCAAAGTTCTTCGTAGGCCTGCACGACGGCGCCGCGGGATATCCCGAGCTGACGGGAAAGATCCCGCGTCGACGGCAGGCGTTCACCGCATGAGAGTTTCCCGGACCTTATCAGGAATTCAATCTGATCGAGCAGCTGCCGGTAGATCGGAAGCGCGCCACTGGCGGCCGCGTCAAGGCGTATATCAAGCATCGCGTTTCAGACCGGACCAATGATTTTGACAAATTGGACCTTATCATCTTCTCGGATATATACCAATGAAGAGGCTTCACCCGTCTTGGCTTTGTGCTGAACGGTCAACGTGGGCCCGCGTTGGACAGGGTGCCTTGAGGGATTTCCATGCCAAACCACTTTCTGCAGGACAAAAGGGTTGATCTGTTTTCCAGCTCGATGGGTATCATTGGGCTCGGACTGGGATGAAGGATCGCATCAGATACGTTCGGTTGGCCGCATTTGATCGGAGAAACCATTCTGCTTGCGGGTTCCGTTGTGTATGGCGTGTTGCTGGTAGTGCAGCTTGTCCGCATCTGTCTCTGCCCGAATGCTCTGGTGGACGAATGGCGCTCATCTGCGCAGTTCGTGTTCTTTTCGGCCGCAACAATTTCGGGATCCCTGCTGGCGGCGGCGGTCCTTCCATACAGCACGACCCTGGCAAAGTTCATCTGGTGGCCCACGACGAGCGCGCAGCTTGTGTTGTTAGTGGCATCGATGCGCCGCTGGATGACCACCACGCATCCCGTCACTGAAGCAAATCCGACGTGGTTGATCCCGATGGTTGGAAACGCTTCGCCTGCATTCGCGGGCGTGGCGCTTGGCTATGAAGACCTGAGCAGGGCGATGCTGATGTCCGCCATTGCGTGCTGGATTGCGTTTCAGCCGATCATTCTCTTCAGACTTTGTTTTGCCGAACCCCGGATCGCCGTTCGGGCACTGCCGGGTCTGAAAATTCTTGTTTCTGCCCCCGCAGTCATTGCGATTGCCCTGTCCACCATCCTTGGCCATGGTAACCTGCTTACAGAATTCGGGACATATTGCTCCCTCTTCTTTGCGCTGTGCGTGGCCAGCCATGGCAAGCGCCTGTGGGAAGCCCGCTTCTCACGCTCGTGGTGGGGGTTCACCTTTCCGATGGCTGCGCTTTCCAGTGCTCTCATCCGGCTGTATCAGGTCCGTCCGGGAGCCTTTACTGCGACGCTCGCTGTTGGCTGCTTGAGTGTCGCAACTGCTATCGTCACGATCGTTGTATTTGCCGCCTTGAGGCATGGACTTACATCGACGGGCGATAATCATGGCGCAGATGGTCACGCTCGACCGGCCGCCGACCTGTGATTCGGGGCCGCCAAGGGGGGCCGCCCGTTGCCCGGCGATACGGATGAGGACTCCAGGATTCCGGCGGGAGTAGTCGACCCTTGTCAGCACATGGTGCAGGCAGCGATTTCGTCGGTGTGCTGGCAGTGCAAACATGTCAAGGTTCACCCTCGCGAGGACTCGTAAAAGAGCGCAAGCCGCTCTAGGGATTCGCTTGCCGCCAGAAGCTGTTCCTGCTCGGCCGGGCTGAGGGTGGCCTCCATCGCCGCGCGTAGCCAGGTCTCGCGAGCCTGCCTGCTTTCGCGAAGTGCCCTTTGCCCTTTTGGAGAGAGGCTGATCCACGTCTTCCGTTTGTCGTCAGGATCGGGGGTTCGGTCAATAAGGCCAATAGCCTCCAGTTCGCGAAGCAGCGCTGCCACATTGGCCGATGACATTCCCTCCGCAGTCGCAAGCATCGTCGGCGTAACCGACCCCCCCCAAAGTCCGTTTCAAGCTGGATGCAGATGCGCTTCCCGATAGCCAAATCGTGCTCTACGACGCGGCAGCCAATGAGCTGTGGCGGAAAAACGGGGCTGTAGAGTCTGAAATCGTGGAGCTTTCCAATCTGTTCTTGCACGGTGAGCTGGTCTTCCGCATTCAGCGTGGTACCGGGCCGAAGGGTGCTGTCATTGCCGTTTCGGCGCTCGAAATCACCGCGGGATACGAGCCTGCAGCGATCGCTCCGGACGGTTTTGTCGTCATAGACAGTCTCGATGCACTGCGCGGTTACGCCCATCTAGACAATGTCAAAGTGCGGCTAAGGCCTGGCACGTACCGTCTGGACAGGGCGCTCTATCACCATTTCATCGAGTTTACCGGCAATGGCAGCACGTTCGACATGACGGGCGTGCGGATTCAGGCCGACACCAGCCTGTTTTCCGATTTCGGTGTCATTCCGGGAATAGGCGGCTTTTACAGCGTCATCGACCTGACCGGCGACCGCATCACCATGCAGGGCGGCTATTTCGAAACCTATGGCGACAAGCGGGGGCTGCAGTCGCGAAACAAGATTTTCAACATCACCGGCGATGATGTGACCCTGCGTGGGGCCACGGTACACACTGCCGGATCGTTTCCGTGGGGATATGGCAGCCTGTTCGGGATCAGTGGTGACCCGGTCCGCAAGATGAACGGTATCCGCATTGGCGCGCCGGCCGAACGCGTCAGCCTGATCGACTGCACCGTCCATATGCGCGCAATGGGGCACGGCATATTCATACAGGGCGCAGCTGATACGCTGATCGACGGGTGTAAGGTCGATGGACTTCTTCGCCGCACCAATGACATCCTGGCAGAAACCGCTGGCTTTGCCGCGGAGCGGGACTTCAAGATCAAAGGCAGTGGTGAAGGCGTGCTGCCCGATCGCGATGGCCACATTCCGCCGGGTGACATGGTATCCCTCAGCGAGGACGGAATCCGCCTTTATGACAAGAGCGGTGATGTGCGCACCGGCAAAACGACAATTCGCAATGCGACTGTCACTGGCATGCGCCGGGGTATCTGCACAGGTTTTGGCGTCGGCGGAAGCCTGATTGTCAACTCCACCGTGAGGGATACCATACAGGCGGGTTTTCATATCGGGACGGATGACGTTCTCCTTGGCGCAAAGGCCGATGCCAAATACGCCGAGGCGTTAAGCATCGCGCAGAACACCTATTCGGGCGCGCGCGTCGAGTTGGAGATCCTGGACAGCCGGGAAGGAAGCGGAAATCATCTGCTTGCCCAGATCAACGGAAGCCATCACGCCGTTTCCCTGTATACCGCCGAGCCCGATTTCGTGCCACGTGACATGACAATTGAAATCGCCACCAATGACGGCTTCCTCGGCAAACTCGACAATTATGGCGACGACAGGCCGGACGGCAAAGCCTCTGATATTACTTTGATGAACTTCACGCCCGCCGCAGTAGTGCTGTCGGAGCGGTCAGAACGCATCACCGTTTCCGGTGAGGGGCGTTCGAAATGAACAGCGAGCGCGCGCATCGGCAGTGGAGTGCCGCCGGGCGCTTCGTCCGAGGGATCTCGCAACGGGACCGGTCGCCCAGATCTGGCGATCCGCATGCAGACTATTATGATAGAGAAGGGTTCATACAGGCTGCAAGGAGGTCTGCTCCGCAAGTGGAGCGGGCCAACGCCGGCGGCATTAACGACAAAATGACAGGAAAACAGATGACACTGAACGACTCCGACACGGTTCTGACGCTAAAGGACATCGCCGCCGAAGCCGGTCTTTCTGTCGCGGCCGTGTCAAAGGTCCTGAACAATCGAGGTGGTGTCAGTCAGGCCAGCCGGGATCGTGTCCTCAAAATCATGGAGCAGATCGGATACAAGGGACGCGGCGGGCGCCTGAATGCCGAACCATCGCGCGAAGCAACTGTCCTGACGCTCGGGCGCTACGCGCAGAATGATGGTTTTTACGGCGAGATCCTCGCCGGTGTCATTGAGGTGGGCGCCCGTGAAGGCATTACCATCGACGTCAAGGTCGTCTCCGACAGCGACTGCGACCTGCCGCCGGAGCGGCTGTTTCCAGCCGCCTTACCGAAGGCCATTCTGCTTCTGGGCATCGATGGACCGGCGCTTATCGATACCATCTCTGGTTTGGGTATTCCGGCGGTTCTGATAAACGGCATGGACCGCACCATGCGGCTTTCGGGCATCGCGCCTGACTATCATTTTGGCGGATGGATGGCGACGCGCCACCTGCTTGATCTCGGCCATCGCGACATCCTGCACATAACCCACCCGTACCGGGAATCGATACGCCGCCGGATTGACGGGTTTCGAAATGCGCTTGAGGATTCGGGCATCGATTTCGACGCAAGGCGACACATTCTCGATCTCGGGACCCCAACGATGCTGGGCCTCGACGCTCGCGAAATGATTGGAAGTTACCTCAGCAGAACCAAGCAACCCCCAACGGCGTTGGTCTGCATCAACGATATCGTTGCAATTGCAGCAATCCAGGCGGTTCAGGCTCACGGCCTTTCCGTTCCGGACGACATTTCTGTCGTCGGTTTCGATGACTTGCCGGTTGGGGCTCACTCCGCTCCGCCACTGACGACGATGCGTGTCGACCGGCGCGAACTCGGTCGCATCGCGGTCGGGCTCCTTCAGCACGAAGGCGAAACGCTATCCGCGCAGCGGGTGGCGTTGGGCACAACCCTTGTGCGACGCGGATCAACGAGCGCGCCGAAGAAGCGCAACTGAGCGCACCCCGTTGATCATTCCTGAGAGAATTCATGATCACGGTAGAAACATGCCATGCCATCGATCCGGTCTCCGCGCGCAATCTCGACACCAACGGGTTACGCAGGCACTTCCACCTGCGACAGATGTTCGTTCGAGGCGAAATACGACTGGTTTATTCCGATTACGACTGAATGATCGTCGGCGGAGCGGTACCATGCGATACGCTTACGGAAAATCGAAAGCTCACGATGGTTCTGTGTCGGAACGATGTGAGCTGCACGCTGGTGATTGCCCGAAGATGACGGGGGATTGCTGCGCCGACAGGGAGCGGATTTAAAGGTCCGAGAAAATGCCAACGTCAAAGGTAGGCTTGAGATACTGGTACCATTTTTCTGTATTTATCCCAGCGGGTTGGCCGAGGACGGGTTTATGATTCGTCCATCATGCTGGAGCGGCAACGTCGACGTTCCCGACATGATAACCGGTCCAGCAGGCGGCTCTATCTTGTCTGAGCATCACGAATACGCTGACTGGTTGCCCAAGGCCGGTTCGTTCATTTCCAGAGGTGAGGTATGGCCATCTTTTGTCAAAAAGGGATTGCCTCGTCGCGACAAAAATGGGCAAAATCGAAACTTTAGCAGCTATGAGTAAACGCTTTTGGGCTGCAACCAACCTGGTGAGGCTGGCATGAATGAGAAAGCAAGTAGCCAGGAAGAGACGGGGAACGGTCCAGCTCTTCTGTTTAAAACGGACACCCGCAACTTACCCTTGGGACGAGCTATTGAATTCTGGCAGGAGACCGCAGGTTCTCTTTATGATGTTAGTATTTCTCAACCCGAAGCATTTTTTACGACGCATTGTACCTTCCGCCTGGGCGCGATCTTGCTCACTTATTGCGTCAGCGTCGGGCAAAAACTGAGCCGTTCCAGCTACCGTGCCGGAGCGGACGGATATGATCATTTCGAGGTTCAGTTTTATTCGGCCGGCCGCTGGAGCCGCCAGGACGGACGACAGGAAGCTCAGGCAACGCCAGGGGATCTGATCGTTCACGATGCGGCACAGGCGCACGCGGGATCTGTCGGTAATTTTACCAATCTGACCTTGTTTGTGCCTCGACCGCTGCTCGCGCCGCTGCTCACCAACCCCGACGAACAAAACATGCGGGTTCTCGCTGCTGATGAGCCGATGGTGGGGTTATTGCGGAGTCACGTGGACAATCTCTGGCGCGCGCTTCCGCTTCTGAATGCCACGCAGGCAGCGGCGCTTGCAGCGCCGACCGTCGAGCTCGTCGCCGCGACGCTGAACGGGGTACAGAGAGAGGACGTATCGCGGGGAATATCCGTCGCACAACTTGGTGAAATTCGCCGGTACATCAATGCGAACGCGCTAGATCCGAACATGTCCCCGGCCGGTATTGCCGCTGCCTTTGGCATTTCGCTACGTAAGCTCACCTATCTTTTTTCCGGCGATGGCGGGGTGTCAAACTACCTTCAGAGACGCCGCCTGGAGCTAGCGCGTGCGGCGCTGCGCGATCCGTCGCAAGTTCACAAATCAATAGCCGAAATCGGACTTGAGCATGGTTTCGTTTATGCTCACAATTTCGCGCGCGCGTTCCAGCGTCTTCATGGGCTCACACCGCGTGAAATCCGCGCCGTCGCTCAAAGGAATTGGGCTCTGGGTACGCGCGAATCGCAAAGCTGGTTCGATCGCGCCTCCCTGTGGGGACAGTAAGCGATCAATCTGCTTGGTCAGTGGCTACCATGATGCGCGCTGCGAGTATTTTGGCCTAGGCGATTTGCGCGCTCGGATAGATTCGCCTTAAACCGCTTATAGTTTCTTCTATTCCGCCCAAAGATCTGGTTTTTGAACCCTGATTTGCGCAGTACGGTCGCGTCCCGTTGAGGCGCCGGACGTTACGGGGATGCGTTGCTTTGTTGTCGCGGATGGGGGAGTTTTTCTACGGATGCATTGCTTGCGTGTATGTTCGTCAGCACGCTCTCAGGTCACTGGGCATCAAGGCGCTTCGTCAAAAGCCTGTTTAACTCAACGACCCGCCGACTACGTCGGCTGCGAGAGAAATGCGGTCGATTCTCTCCGCTTGGTGCGGGTCGGAGCCTGATCGGGACCACGTCTCGCGCAGGCGAAATAATTTCTGCGGACAGCCAGCTTGTCCATGCTTTTACAACGAAACAGATAATCCGCAGTTGGAGTATGCCATCATGAAAATAGTAGTTCTTTCCGCCCTCGTCGCGCTCAGCACGTCTGTGGTGAAAGCAGCAGACGTCGTTGTCGAGCATTCGCCGTTGCCGGCTGCATTTCAATCACCTGCCTTCACCTGGTCGGGTGCATACCTTGGTATCCAAGGTGGCGGCGCCTGGGCAACCGGTGAGTTTTCCGGCTTCGGCATATCCAGTTCCGAAGATGCAAACGGTGGGCTTCTCGGAGCTTTGGCGGGCTACAATTACCAGTTCGATAATAACCTCGTCATCGGCGTCGAAGGCGATGTCGAGTATAACTGGAACGAGGCGGAAATCTCTGGTGCTGAATTCGGGACTGACTGGGCAGGTTCGGTACGGGGTCGCCTAGGCTACGCCTTCGACCACGCTCTTGTCTATGCCACAGCGGGCTGGGCGGCGACGCAGGGCTATGTGGATGTGCCAGGACTTGGCAAGGACGAAGCCACCTTCAGCGGCTACACAATCGGAGCCGGACTTGATTACGCCTTCACCAGCAACGTGTTTGGCCGTGTTGAGTACCGCTACAACGATTTCGGCGACCAGGATCTTCAGGGTGTCAACGTCGATGTCGACCAGCACGCCGTTAAGGTTGGCCTCGGCATCAAATTCTGACGGCGTCCAGAAAGCCGAAAAGCGGGGGATCATCCCTTGTCGTCCTTTTGGCCTTCATACGGTCTGCAGGCTTCAATCCGCACATCGACGCACTGGCCCGTAGCGAAGTCAGATCACTCACACACATCGAAATCCGGAGTTCTTGCAAAGTGCTGGGGCTTCATCGCGATACCTGCGTCCTGAGGACTAAACATTGATGTCGAACACGGAATGCATGCTCATGCCACCGACGCCTGTAAGAACTGGAGCGTCCGGCAAGCCCGAGCTATCCTTGTTTCCAAGCAGGCGACTGAGGTGCCTGCTGTCAGTGTCGACGGCTGTCATTGCCTCGACCGCGATTGGTGTGACGGATGTGCGAGCGCAGGAAACCTCCGCGTACTGGAATTCAGGCACGGACGGGAACTGGTTCGCAGCGGCCAACTGGCGGGATGGGCTAGTTCCTTCCGGCGGAGATGTTGTCGATATCCGCGGTGGCGGAACAGCCTATATCGACGCCCCAGGGGCGGCTGCATATCACGTTTACGTGGGAACTCTGGGTGCTAACACGCTGAAGGTGGAGGACGGTGGCACGCTTGGCGTAGCGGGGCAATTGACGCTCGGTTATTTGCCAGGCTCCTCGGGCACCTTGATTGTGGACGGCAATGGCTCGGTAGCGACCGTTGGAACGTTCACGACGCTCGGTTGGCAGGATGGTACCAGTCTCCTTGCCGTGGAGAATGGCGGGAAGTTCCGCACCTCGATACTGACTGCAGGCGGAGGCGCAGGTAGCGGTACAGTATCCGTCTCCGGTACAGGCTCCCAGATTACGGCCGAGAACGGAGCTCGTCTCGGAAGCTCCCGAGGCGTTCCCTGGGAACTCAGCATCGCTGACCAGGGTCGGTTTACCACCAATGTTCTCGATCTCGACAACACCACCGCGATCAATATCAGCAATGGTGGCATCCTCGACGCCGCGGATATCAATTCGAATTCCGGTACAGTGACATTCGGCGTAAACACCTCAGGAGTGGATACGATAGGTGCAAACATCCGGGAAAATGGCGGCTTCAACAGATTGACCAAGGCGGGAACGGGTACGCTGATCCTGACGGGCGACGGTGAATTCTCAGGCGGGGTAACGGTCGCGGATGGCGAGCTTCAGATCGGCGACGGCGGCGTGGCCTCATTTGCGGCATCCTCGGTATATCTCACTGGCGCCGCCACGCGGTTGACGATCGACAATGATGACACTCTTGCCTTGTCCATGCCGATCACCGGCGGCGGAGAAGTGGAAAAACGCGGTGCAGGCACAATGACGCTCTCCGGGAGCAGTGCTGGCTTCTTCGGCGGTCTGGTAATCACCGAGGGCGCTGTCGACCTGACGGGGCAACTTGGCTCCACCAACGGTACGGGAAGCTCAGCATCGGTGCACGGCGGCAGCTTCCAGGTGAATGGCCTCTTCGGCGGCGATGTTGCCGCCTCTGACACAGGACGGGTTGCGGGTGGGGGTGCGATTGAGGGCAGCCTGACGCTCTCCAACGGTGGTATTCTGTCGGGCCAACAGGGACAGTCCCTGGCTATTAACGGTGATCTGAGGCTCGATAGGGGCAGCACGATTGATGTCGCGCTGGGAGGAATCTCATCGCCGGCGCTTTTCGACGTCGGGGGCAACCTCACACTCGACGGCAAGCTTCAGGTCACCGATCAGGGCGGGTTCGGTGCAGGGGTTTACCGACTGTTCGACTACGCCGGAGCATTGACGGACAATGGCTTGACCATCGGCTCGACGCCGGCCGGCGTCGTGGCGGACGATCTCTCCATTCAGACCGCGGTCGAGGGTCGGGTCAATCTGGTCTCAACCGCGGGGGCAGAGCTCGGTTTCTGGGACGGCGGGAACGCAGCATTGCACGATAATGATGCCGTCGATGGAGGCTCCGGTACCTGGACGGCGGTCGGGCGCAACTGGACCTCCGACAATGGCTCGGTCAACGGATCCTTCAAACCGAATCCGACTTTTGCGATCTTTCAGGGAACGTCCGGGGCTGTCGCGGTCGATGATACCGCAGGCGCGATCGGTGTCACTGGCATGCAGTTTGCCACCGACGGATATCGCGTCTCGGGCGATCCTGTCGAGCTGCTTGGCCTCAGTGGCGAGACCATCATCAGGGTTGGCGATGGCGGAGCTTCAGACAGTGGAATGGCGGCCGGAATATCCGCGACGCTCAGTGGCGCCTCCAGTCTGGTGAAGACCGGCGCCGGGTCTCTGGTCCTGACCGGTAACAACGCCTACACCGGCGGTACCCGGATTGCCGCCGGGACACTATGGCTGTCGTCGGACGCCAATCTCGGCGCGTCGTCGGGTGGATTGATCTTCGATGGAGGAACCCTGGCCACGACGACCGGCTTCAGTTCCGACCGTGCAATCGCCCTTAACACTTTCGGCCGCGTCGATGTTTTCCGCGATCGCGAGCTTATCCTGTCCGGTTCGATTTCAGGGCCAGGGGGTTTCGAAAAGCTTGGCGACGGTACGCTGAAACTGACAGGAGAAAACTCCTACCTGGGTAACACCTTCGTGCGGTCGGGAACTCTGGTTGCAGATACAAATGCCATCCACGGTTCAATCGCCAACGCCGGGGCCGTAATCTTCGATCAAGCCGGAGACGGAAGCTTTGCCGGTGATATCGCTGGCCTGGACGGCACCCGTGGCGAGATGATCAAGCGTGGTGCAGGGACGCTCACCCTTGGCGGGGTGTCGACGCTTGCCTGGAATGTCGAGGAGGGGGGCCTCGTTTCGGCAACAGACCGCTTCGGAGGCGATCTCGAACTGGCATCAGCGACCCGCTTCACTTTCAGCCAGGACTACAACGGGATCTATGGTGGAGCCATCTCTGGTTCGGGAACCATTGCCTTCGATGGCCGAGGCCGGATCGCCCTCACCGGCGACAATTCCGCCTTTGCAGGCCTGAGTCAGGTTTCGGGCACGACGCTTGTCGTCAACGAGGCACTCGGCGGCTCTGCGTTGATTGGGAACGGCGGGCGTCTGCAGGGCGCAGGCACGATTGGATCAGGAACGGGATCGACGGTGACACTGGCTTCCGGTTCGGCCCTGGCACCCGGCAATTCGATAGGCACGCTGACAGTTGATGGCGATCTGGTCCTTGATGCCGGCTCCCGCTACGAGGTCGAGGTCGCTCCGGGCGACAAACAAAGCGACCTGATCAAGGTGACGGGGTCGGCCACCCTCAACGGTGGCACCGTTGCCCATATCGGCATGACCGGCACATATGATCCGGCGGCCACCTACACGGTCCTTTCGGCGCAGCATGGTGTGAACGGTTCCTTTGACGCGGTTACCTCCGACTTCGCCTTCCTCGATCCCACGCTTGGCTATAACGGCAATGATGTCACGCTCTCACTGACCCGAAACGACATCGACTTTGCCACGGTCGCCGAGACGCACAATCAGATTGCCACTGCGCAAGGATTGCAAAGCCTGCGCAATGGTAACGAGCTTCACGACGCGGTCGTGCAGCTCGACGAGGGAACGGCCCGGGCCGCATTCGACCAGCTTTCGGGTGAGATCCACGCATCGGTGGTGACAGGGTTGATCGAGGATTCACGCCATATCCGGAATACAGTCAATGATCGGTTGCGCTCAGCCCTTGGCGCTGATTCAACTCCCGGGACGGCCTCGTCTGGCCTTGCCTTCTGGGGCACGGGTTTTGGTTCATGGGGGTCAACCGATGCAAACGGCAATGCCGCCAGTCTCGATCGCTCGACCGGGGGCTTTATTGGCGGCGCCGACGCAATGGTCACCGATGCCTGGCGGCTGGGCCTGCTGGCCGGCTATAGCCATTCGTCCTTTGATGCAGATGACCGTGCCTCGTCAGCCTTGAGCGACACCTATCATGTTGGGCTCTATGCAGGGGCAGAATGGCAAGCCCTGTCGTTCCGCTCGGGCGTCGCCTATGGCTGGAGCGACATCAACACCAGCCGCTCTGTCGACTTCACCGGCTTTGCGGACCGTCTGTCGGCAAGCTACGATGCCGGCACGTTGCAGGCCTTCGGCGAACTTGGCTACCGGATGGAAACGCTGACCGGTCACTTCGAGCCCTTCGTCAATCTCGCCCATGTCACCGTCAAGACGGATGGCTTCAGGGAAAATGGCGGCGCTGCGGTTATTGCCTCCTCCGGCGAAACGACAGATACGACCTTTGCCACTCTCGGAGTTCGCGCCGAAACAGATGTGTGGATCGGAAACATGCAGATGAACCTCGCCGGCATGCTGGGATGGAGGCATGCCTTTGGAGACATCACGCCGACCGCCAGTCATGCATTCGCCGGTTCCGATTCCTTCACCGTGTTCGGCAATCCGCTTGCAAAGGACGCAGCCGTGTTCGAGGCCGGTGTCAATGTCGATATCGCACCAGACGCTACCCTCGCCATTGCCTATCAGGGGCAGTACCGCGATGGCGCCCAGGACCATGGCTTCAACGCCAAGCTCGGTGTCAGGTTTTGAAAGACCAAAGTGTATAACTCAGATCAGCGGGCGGCCGGGGAAAAGTTCGGCGGTACTGCTTAAATAGCTGTCCGGTATTTTCGCCTGTTCGATGTGGTCATCATCATAAGCCGCGTCGTTCTCGGGTAGCGCTCTGATGACGCTGGTAGATTTTGGAGGCTTCACTGCTATATGAAGTCGAGGAAGGTGTGATTAGGCGTTGAGATAGGTGTAGAGATCAAGAAAATCCGGCAGCACTAGGCGAAACGGCTTCTGCCCGAAAAAGGAAGAGCCCGAGTTCTTGAAAGCGTTGTACGGGATGAAGACTTCCCACCCACGCTCCCGTTCGTTCCAACGCAGTTCGCCTCTCGGATAGCGGTGCTCGTCGGGCATCCGCTTCAAGATCTCCCCGGTGATCTTCCGGTATTCAGCGAGCGGGCTCTCCGCTTGCCCGGGTCGTCAAATGCCGAAGTCAGCGTCAAGCGCTTCGCTGCCGTCTTGCGGCGATGTCTTGGGTCAACTCTCTATAACGGCGACAACGCCATTGTCTGGACGCCCGCCCCTCGAAGAGGCGAAGCCCCTGGTGATGCGATATCAGCCATCCGTGCTGCGGGGACTTATGCCCATTAAAAGAACCATAGCCTCTATCTGCTGTGAGGCCTCGCTCAAGACCTCATCCAGTTCGGTTTCCGCATGCCAGCCAGAGTGCTCCGGCGTGCGAAATTTACAAACCGCCTGTCTGCGCCTGACGGAAAGCCCACCTTTCCTTTCGAAAGCGGGCTCCAACACGTCAAGATAAGCCAGTGCTTTTTCAGCCAGGCGTCGTTTTGCCTTCACCTGTCCGGGACAGCGCATCAAACACCGCACCTCGCTTACGAACGGAAGGAACACCGAGGACAGAACCTCATCCTTTTCGAAGTCATCGAAATACACGGCATTGCCTCTATTTGGAGTTCCAGGTGATTTCGCCAGCACCAGACGGGGGCTGGCAAAATCTCGCGTCAGACCTTGGCGGTCTGTCCCCGCTCGCTGAGTGCAACGAATTCCAGAGTAACCTTTTCCAGATTGTCGGCCAGCCATCGCGCCATGTTGACTTCTTCTTCGAGGTTCCTCGCGAGGGCGGAGTGAGCCGCGTAATAGCCTCCATGATTGCCAATGGTAATCAACGACTCGTAGGCAGCAATCTCGTAGTTTTCGAACGCAAAATTGGCCAGACTGTTCTTGATGATCTCATCGCCTGCAACCGCATGGCCAAGGCTCGCAATCGAGCCTGTCATGGAAAGGGCCGCGTCTTTTATTGTCGAGGACGATTCTGAAAGTCCCTGCAACACCTCTTCGAGACGGGCGATCTGATCCTCTGTTTCACGATAGTGAAGCTCGAGGCGAGCCTTGACCTCCGGGTAGTTCTCTATCCGGGAGATCTGCGGTTTCATAATTGACAACGCTTGGTTTTCCATGGCGTGCGCATCACGCAGTCCGGTTACAAAAATGTGGCGCAAGTCCTCGGTCATTCTTCATCCTCCAGATTGAGCCCCCCGAACCGCGACACGCCACGGAAGTTCCAACATTTCCAGTGGGAAGACGGCGACCAGGAGCAAGGCCATGAGCAGTTTGCTTCTGCCTGGAGGTCGCGCGCCCTCCTACGATCAGCTTCGCCCTGGGCTTGCGGCGATGCAGTCAGGCTACGGAACTATTGCACTCTCCCGTACGATCCGGGACCCAGGGAGCACGCGCTTTTCCTACGATCGCCTTCCTGAACGCAACAAGACAAGACTGCGTTCGACCAGGATATACTCGGGATCGCCGATTTTCCGGTCCTCCAGATGAGGATCGGCTGTTGTCAAAACCTCAACCCAACCCCCACTCACCTTCGGGAGAACAAATGGCACGGACCCGTCGTGGGGATTGAAGAGGACGAGGATATCGTCCCAGCCCTCCTCTTCGTCATGATCGCGCCGAACGCGGAGCCCGATTGTGGTTGCCCCTGGATCGTCCCATTGCTCCTGCGTCTGTTCGCTGGCCGTCGGGTTATACCACGTGATCACCATCCCGTCGCGCCAGTCATTACGCCTCAGAATCGAGTGTTCGGCGCGCAGTGAGATCAATCTGCGGACGAAGTCGCCCAGTTCGCCGGCGCTCGCTGGCAAACCGTCCCAATGGACCCAACTCAGCTCGTTGTCCTGGCAGTAGCAGTTGTTGTTCCCCATCTGGCTGCGGCCCAACTCATCGCCGGCGAGAAGCATCGGGGTTCCATGGGACAGAAACAGCGTTGCAAGAAAGTTCCGTTTCTGACGGTCGCGAAGAGAGACAATTACGCCGTCACGTGAGGGGCCTTCAACACCGAAATTGAAACTCCGGTTGTCGCCATGCCCGTCCTTGTTGTTCTCACCGTTCGCTTCATTATGCTTGTCGTTGTATGAGACGAGGTCGTCGAGAGTGAAGCCGTCATGCGCTGTCAGAAAGTTGACACCGGACCAGGGTCTGCGCCCGCGCAGGTCGTAAACGTCGCCGGAGCCCAGGATACGAGCGGCAAAGTCCCGCGTCGTGCCATCCTTGTTTCTCCAGTAGTCACGAACGGTGTCACGGTACTTGTCATTCCACTCCGCCCAGCCAGGTGGAAACCCGCCTACCTGATAGCCGCCGGGCCCGATGTCCCACGGCTCTCCCACGAGTTTCAGGCGCGACAGAACCGGATCCTGGCCGACGGCGTCAAAGAAACCGCCTCGCTGGTCAAAACCTTCGGGCTCGCGCCCGAGAATCGTTCCAAGGTCAAACCGGAACCCGTCTATTTCCATCTCCTCAGCCCAGTAGCGCAGCGAGTCCGTAATCATCTGCAACACCCGCGGGTGGGACGTGTTCAACGTGTTGCCGGTTCCGGTGTCATTGATATAATACCGCGCCCTGTCGGGCATTGTTCGGTAGTAGGAGAAGTTGTCGATACCCCGAAAGGAGAGCGTCGGCCCCAGTTCGTTGCCTTCGGCGGTGTGATTGTAGACAACGTCGAGGATGACCTCCAGCCCAGCGTCGTGAAAGGCCCGGACCATGTCCCTGAAGCCTCGAATACCTCGCGGACCAAAGTAGCGGTTAGCCGGTGCAAAGAAGGCAAGCGTGTTATACCCCCAGTAGTTTTTCAGGCCTTTTTCCAGCAAATGGGCGTCGTCGGGAAACCAATGAATGGGAAGCAGTTCGATGGAAGTTACGCCGAGGCCTTTGACGTAGTCGATAATCTTTTTCTCGCCAAGGCCCTCAAAGGTGCCTCTGAGAGCTTCCGGGACGGCGGGATGAAGTCGGGTGAAGCCTTTGACATGGGTTTCGTAAAATATTGTTTTCGACCAAGGAATATCCGGGCGGAGTTGACTGCGCGGCGCATCGACCCCACCGACAATCCGGGCTTTGGGAACAAACCGCGCGCTGTCGGTTTCATCGAAGGACAAGTCCTTCTCCGCGCTGTCTGCTACATATGCAAACGGGGATTGCCCCCATTCGATCTCCCCTACAAGTTCGCGAGCATAAGGGTCAAGCAGCAGCTTGTGGGGGTTGAAACGGTAGCCACTTTCCGGATCGAACGGTCCGTAAACGCGATACCCATAAAGCGCGCCCGGTTTCAAGCCCGGCACATAGCCATGCCAGACCTCATTGGTATATTCGGGAAGTTCTATCCGCTCGATCTCCGTCTTCCCGTCGTCTGTAAACAGGCAGAGTTCCACGCGCTCCGCATGCGCGCTGAACAGCGCGAAATTAACGCCGTCATTGTCCGCAATCGCGCCCAACTGACGATGGTCGCCGGGGCCGATACGGGAATATCTGCTGATCATTTTTTGCCTCTGCATACCGACTGGGGGAGGGCGGTTGTCGCAAACGCTTCAGGGAAGACGCTGTCGCTTACCGGTGAGCGGCAATCCGAACGCGGCCGAAGGGGTTCCTGCATCCCCGACCAGTTAACCCCTTATGAGGGTCCCGCGGCACTTTTCCGCTGTCGATTAGGATTTTCCGCAGAGAAACCGTTTGAAAGCGGTGCCTCAACAGGTCCGAATTCAGCCTCCCATTCCGCACTGGCGGCGTGCCACTGCTCGTCGTCGTGTCCTTCAGGCCGGCCCGCCTGCTCCCATAGTTCGTAAGCGCGCTTTGAGATCCATTCCTCGCGATCGGTACCCATGTCGTTCTCCGTGGTAGTGAACATCGATGTCGTGCCCAACACCGCTCTCCCATGAAAGTTCCGCAGGTCCCAGTCATCGCGGCAGGCACGCGGGACATCACCGGGCGTGAACCCTATCGGTGATTTCGGTGAGACGTACGACGTGCTGCGCCGCCGGGGTGCTGTCCGTTAACCCAGAGAACTCATCTGCCAAATCCGGTCGGCGCTTCGTTCGACGATAGTCTTACGGCAGTGACTTCGGATTGCTCAACCTGCTCCTCGAGAACAGTCACTGAAGCAAGCCAGGAGGCTCTTCTGCCGTGGCTTGCGTCCGACAAGCATCAGGTCACGATAAGCCGGATTCGGAGGTACTCGGGATCGGCGGGAATCAACCGGCGTCACTTTTCTTTTAGGGCGGCCAAGTCATGCCATTTCGGAATTGCAGGCGATAGGTTGCTGTAGGGATTTTCATTATACCGTCTCTGTGGTGAGGCGAACCAAGATTGAGTTTTTAGGTAGGGCGTCATGCTGTCCTGGCCACGCGAAAATCGCGTCTCCGGGCTGGTCCGGCAGCGGTCTCGTCTCATCGCCAAGATTGACGGCGATCGAAAGCGCGCCGGCCGAAAACGTCCAGGTGACCGCAACACATCCATCACCTGCCTCCACAACCCTGCCAGCGTCCATTGTCTCCTCGAAGAAGAGGCACGATCTTTGTCTGTCTCAGTGAAAGCAGCTTTTGCGGAAGCGCTAGCCAATCCTCCCCAGTCTCGGTTTTGGCCTTGCTCCAATCCAGCTTTGATGCCTCGAATGTGGTGCGGTCATTGGGGTCTGGTACGGTCTCGCATTCGTAACCGGAATGGCTATCCCATCGCCCCATGGGGTTTTTCGATCCTTGTCGAAAAAGGATGGGGCCAGCAGCGGCAGGTAGTTACCCTCTGGTCCGAAATGATTGAGAACGATGTCAAGCACCACTGAGATGCCGTGACCATGCGCTTCGTCTATGAAGGCTTGAAGTCGTCCGGCGCGCCGTAAGCGGTATGTGGAGCGTAAAGTAAGGAGCCATCGTATCCCCAGCCGTGGTTGCCGCCAAAGTGGGAGACCGGCATCACCTCAATCATGGTAATTCCTAGCTGCGCCAGATGCGATAGCTTTCCAATTGCGGCATTGAACGTCCCTTCCACCGTGAAGGTTCCGACATGCATCTCGTAGATTACTGCCTCTTCCCATGGGCGGCCCGTCTAATCGACATTTTGCCAAGTGTAGCGATCCGGGTCGGTGACGACCGATGGTCCGTTAAATTCATCCTTTTGGGCCCGCGAGGCAGGGTCTGGGACGCGTGTACCATCCTTCATGACGAATAAATACTCCGTGCCGGCCGGTAACGAAGATTTCGCGCAGGTCTGCAGTCATATCTAATCCTCCTTGTTGAACTGCTCCGAACTCCGCCCTTCTACAGAAGTTCCTCGTCGATCGTTGTCACTCGACCTGTTGAGGCATGCCTCCACCATTCGCCGGGGGAACAATCGCCCCCGCGTCTGGTTCGGCGAACCGTTAACAAGGAGATTTTCGATGTTTTACACCGACAACAAGCTTCAGTATCCCGTTAGGGTCGAAACACCCGACCCACTGTTTGCAAGAGCGCTCCAGCAGGCAATTGGCGGCGTCGAAGGTGAAATCAGAGTGGCCATGCAGTATTTCTTCCAGGCATGCGGGGCGCGCGGCGATCCAAAATTCCGTGATCTGTTGATGAATACCGCCACTGAAGAGCTAGGGCATATCGAGATGCTCGCCACCGCCGTCGCGCTCAATTTGGAGGGCGCGCCGCTGAAACTACGGGAAGAGATTTCGGGCGACGCAATCGGCGGCTCCGTCCTTAACGGCGTCAATCTTAAAAACATCCTGTCGTCCGGCCTGGCTGCCATGCCGGTCGATTCCGACGGCGTTCCGTTTGATATGTCGCACGTCTATGCCAGCGGCAATATCGCTGCTGATATGACGGCCAATGTCGCTGCGGAATCGACCGGCCGTGCGCTCGCCGTGCGGCTCTATAATATGACCAACGACCCCGGCATGAAGGACATGTTGTCCTTCCTGATCGCGAGAGACACGATGCATCAGAACCAGTGGCTTGCCGCCTTGGAAGAGCTCGGCGGGGCGCAGAACGTCTTCCCCATTCCCAACAGCTTTCCGCAGGAAATGGAAAAACAGGAGTTCAGCTACGCCTATCTGGGCTTTCAGTTTGATGGGAGCGAGCCGGCACCAGGCCGCTGGAGCGCTGGCAATTCGGTTGACGGAAAAGGGGAGTTTTCCACCGTTCGCTCCGAACCGCTTGGCCAGAAGCCACAGCTTGCCCCGGCCAGACCAGACGGCGGTGCTCAGACGGAACAGGTGTGAACCCCGTCCCGCCACAAACAACCCACCATGCCCGGCCTCCAATGGCGGGCATGGTTCCGAAGACAGGAACAGCAAATGCAGGTGACTTCAAATCTTTGGGTGGTGACTGGCGTCGCAGGGCTGGTGATCTGGCTCCTCGGCGGTCTGCTCAGTACGGTCAGCTATAGTTCCGCGCTGAGGCCACGCCGCCATTATACCGAGTTTGTGACCTCTGCGCTCTTTGTGACTGGTGGCATCATGGAAGCGGCGATGGTCATTGGAATCGTTGTGGATTCGCTTGCGGACTAACAAAAAAAGACTCCAAGCCGTTGGCTCCGCATGCAGAGATCTAGAATGCGATCAAAGAGGGCGTGCTCCAGGATCTGGGATCAAGCCTAGAGGACGAAAATTTACACACTCACCATAATTTTACAACGTGCCGGGGCGCGGGTGTTCGGACCGGTGGGTGATTTGGAACGGGCTTTGGAGATAGCGGGCACAATGCAAATGGGCTTCGAAGCGGCGATTCTCGATATCAATCTGAACGGAGAGATGGCCTACCCGGTCGCAGCCCTCCTCAACGCAAGAAATTTTCCGTTCATATTTCTGACCGGCTATGAGTGCGACGCAATGCCCGAGCAGTTCCGAGGCGCGCCGTGCGGGATGATACCGTTCGAAGAGAAGCGTCTCGTGAGGCTGCTGGCGTCGATCACATGAAGGCAATAGGTTTCTTCATAACCGCCGTGCGAGTGGCTAGAGCTTCGAAAGCGCTCAATTGTAAGGACGATTGCGCTCACTGGCGGCTCACTTGAAAGGGTCGTTCGGGGACCCGCTCTATTAGGAAGATGGCGTGGGTTGAGAGGCCGCATCATAGTGGTGCCGCGCGCCTGCGCCTCGTCAGAGGGTTATATATACTAACCGAGAAAAGTTACCTATTGATCGTAAGCGCGAATTTCTGTGCACCTTCTGAAGCGCAGTGCTCTGATGCATGAAGTGTCCATCAAAAATAGGTGGACACCAAATCATGGACGATACTCCTA
>NZ_JBNWDU010000010.1:0-181316 GCF_053521725.1 Agrobacterium sp. CG160-95
TAGGAGTATCGTCCATGATTTGGTGTCCACCTATTTTTGATGGACACTTCATGCATCAGAGCACTGCGCTTCAGAAGGTGCACAGAAATTCGCGCTTACCTTGATAAAGCCTCAGGATCTACAAACATCTCTCAAAAAACGATATCGGACGTCGAAGCTGATTACTCTCGCAAACGGCTTGATGCCCTTAGAACCGAGTGGCGTTCAGTTCACCCTAAAATAGATGCCTACATCTCGCTCATAAGTCGCCAAACAGGAAAAAATGAAGTCCGGGAACTGGCGGCGCGCGACCGCTTGTTGGAAGTTTGCTTCGAGCTCGCCGAATTGGAAGGCACCGACAAGTATAAAGACGAGTGCTATGAGAAAGCAGCGCAATATTTAAAAAGGGAAAACTACCGCAAACTGTTCGAGCTCTCAGCTTGCATCGTAAGTGTTCTCTACAAGATAGGTGCAATTGAACTGAAACTTAGCAAACAGGAAACGTTTTATGCAAGTTACAGAAACGACGCTGTTGTTGCTCCAGTTCAAATCACTGAGGACGCCTCCTATCGCGTGACACCTATGCTTTGGAGAGCTCTCGGCATAACGCCAAACATTTAGGTATCGAAGTGGCGCCAATTATTGGCAATTTGCAAAAGTGCCGGTCCGCTCACCGAGACTTTCGATGTGCTCAGGCTTCAGCTTGACGTTCGGCTCAAGAGCGACATTCGCGGGACCGCTTGTCATCGAAGAAGCGTCAGCCAGCGGCCTGCAGCAGCCGATTGATTTTGATCCTCGCCGTCGCTTCCTTGCGTAGTACCAACGCCCATCCCCCGAGAAAATTCAGCCATCATTGCGCCTTCGGAATAAACCCCACAGTAAATCCGAACAATCGCCCAATCTTCCCTAAAGTTTCGAGGGTTGGGTTCGCCGTCCCGGCTTCGATCTCAGCAACTTGGCGCCTGGTGAGCGATAGCGTCTTGGCGAATTCGTCCTGCGTCAAACCAAGCCCTCTTCGGATTTCAACAACAGCCTCAGGTAACCTCAAGTCGCCAGTCCGAGCGCGTTGCGCCAGTGTTCGCCGGTTCTCAAGAATTTCCTCTTTCGTTGGCTTTCTCCATCGAGCCATTTAGCTGTCCTCCGGCATCACTGGCACGCCACCAGAACGCTCTCCGCGATTTCAATGCAGCGTCCCATTGCACGCTTTAGAATTTCCGGAGACCCACCCATATCTTTCGCCATAGCCGGTGTTTGCCGGAGGTATTCGGCAAACACGGAAAGCTCAGTTGCGAGCGCATTCTGCTCATCAGGATCAGGGATCAGTTCAGCGCAAATGCGTTTCCAATCGGGAAGGTGATCGCGACCACTGTCCCGCATCATCGCCCAGCGGGTGGAACGAACGATCCCCTCTTTGGCGAGCCGCATTGGCGCGAAATCAAAGAGCGGAGACAGGCGGATCGTGCCGTCCTGGTGCTTACTTAGTGCAGAATTTCGGCCGTGATTATCGGGATTGCCGAGCGCCAAATTGGCGATGTCCCGCTTCAGGTATTCGGCAATGTCCGCGAAGGGATTGGCAGAATATTGGCGCAAAACGTCGATGTAGGCCTCGTGTGAGCCGACATGACCGAAATCAGCAACGCCGATCGCGGATACCAGGCTTTCTTGGCCCAGCCTAACGGTTCCGCCACCTTCTTTTTCCTTCCGGTCGAACCGAGGAATGATCAGGACACTTTCGGCATAGGTCGAAGGTTCGTGCACATTCAGGCCGATCTCTTGAGCGATCCGCGAATAGAGAGCTTCGCCTTCGAGTATAAGGCGGTCCACGGGCTCGTTGCTGCGGACCAGCTTGACAATGACGTGGCGCACGGCCTCATCGTCAGTTACGAAGCTGTCGGGATAATAGAGACCGTCCTTCGCTTGGGTCATCGAGACCTTGGGCCATTCGCCTTGCAGGCCACTTGAGCCAGAGGCGAGCATTCCGAAGCGATCGGCGACTTCCATGAAACGATCCGAGCGCTCAAGGATTTCCGCTTCTGTAACCCCTTGGCGCTCAACACCGCGCAGCCGTTCCGTCTCGGCCTCCGCCGCTTCTTTGATCCGGATATTGCCTATGCCGCCCGTCGCCGATCGCAGAAGCAGCGGTAGATCGGAAGCGCGCGAGCCTTCAGCAAGACTGAGATGCTCGGCAAGCTTTCGCCTTGCATGCCCCTGGGGCATAAGATCCAAGAGGAAGGGCGGCCAGCTGCGGCTATATCGATTTTCGAGATCAACGGGATATCGGACAGATAACGCGCGATGGTCGCGAACCGTTTTTCCACCCGCGAACTCCGCAGATGCAACTGTGACGAAATAGTCGAGATCGTAATCGACGATGGACGCGCCCTGGAAGCCGGCCGCGTCATCCTTAAGTTCTAGCGTCGCGGCGTGGTGCCACTGGCCATAAAAATGGGTTTGGAGCGTTAGGCGCATTAATTGACCCTTTCAATGGTTCAATTAATGCATATTTTCAATTTATTCAACCCATCAAAGTGGGTTGAATAACTTCCCTTGGAACTGCCAGCTACTGAAGCGGTCATTAAAACTCCTGATCCGGCTGACCATCTTCCGGCCACGCAACGCATTGCCGTAAGCGAACAGCATGAGGGACAAGCTCAGCACAGGTGTTAGCCATTCATTGGTTAAAGAGGATAACGCCGCGGGCGCGGTCGAGTACACGCCGGTGGCGCTCTGCTACGATGTTCTGGCTTGCCTGCATGCGGACAACCTGCTGCAGCACCTTCAACTGTTCCCGCATTACCTCGAACGCACGGCGCTGAGGAGGCGGCACGCGATTGATAACATCCAGCTCTCCACGCAGGATAGCATTGCGGCCGAAGCGCTCGTCGAGGGCGCGGCTCACGGTTGCAAACTCCTTACTAATGGCGGGATCGAGCGAGCCGGCAGCGACGTCGAGCCTGCCGTTCTTTTTCTTCATCGCCACTGAGAGTTCTCTCAGTGCATCTTCGGCGGACGGCGACAGTCCCGGGATGGCAATGCTCATGCGCTGGCGCTCCTCAGTGATCGCCTCCCTCTCTGCATCAAATGCGGCCCTAAATGAGGTGGCCAATAACCGCACACGGCTTGCCGCCTCCGGGACGGCACGGAAAGCCTCCTTCCGCTCCTGGCCGACAGCGAGCAATTTATCCATGATACGGCCGGAGCCTCGCAACGCGCCGTAGGCAGCGGGATCATTGCTGATGGCCGCAGCGATCCGCTCACCGGCAAAGCCCTTCAGGATCAGATCTTCAATCTTTCCGACAGCACCTGCCGGATCGCGCCAGATACGCGCTGCCGCGTTCGCAAGGGCGGCGCGATTTTGACTGTAGTGAGGAACAGCTCGCGCCCTCTCCCGCGCCTCGTGGTCGATCGGGGTTTCAAACTCTGTTACAGCTGCAAGCATTGGCAACACCGGCACCGTCTCTTTCCCAGGCACGACGCTGGCGCCGGTAACGATCCTGGAGCGATCTTTCCTTTCGACAAGATGCTGTTCTTCGGCAAAGCGGCGTATGGCGGCAAAATGACGATTGAGCTTTTCGCGCCGGTCGAGGTCAAGGTCGTCCGGCATGCGCTCGATCATGTTGCGCTGGGCAACAGTGTCTGCCTTGTCGGTGAAGGCGGACCAGCCGAAGCGAGCGTTGAGAGCGTCGTTGACCCCCCTCACCTCTTGAACAAAAAGGCGATCCTCCGCCGCGTAGGCGAAGGCCGTCTTGTAGGCATCCTTGCCACCGCGCTCGCGTACGGCTTCGATTTCGGCAAGGCGCGCCATAGCCGGTTTGGAAAGCGCCGGGATCGACAACGACATATGCGCGCGCCGTTGCTCCTCGCGAATGCCGAAGCGATCGACCTGGCGGCGGAACTCTGTGGCATGGGCACGTGCCAGCGGCAGCAATTCGGACAAGGCCGACACCGCCGCATCGCGCTCGGAGCGGGCCGCGCGGCCATCGACAAGAAGATTCGATCCACGCAGACGGCCGAGACGCTGCGGCGAGGCCTCAAGATCGTCGGCAAGCTCGCGAGGCGCAATCCGCGCGTCGGAGGCAAGCGCGTTCAGTCTTGCAAGCGCACCTTCGGGATCGCGATAGATCTTTTGCAAGACTGGGCGAAGAATGGCGTCGCGTTCCTTCCAGTGATCCGAGCGAAGCTGCGCGCGGCGGGCATCCTCGCCGACACTACGGGAAAACAATGTTTTCGGCGGGATGAGATATTGTCGATCCGTCGGAATTTCTGCCGTCCGGGTTTCGGCTCGTTCCTCACTATAGGAAACACGCTTCTCGCTTTCGATCGCGAAGCCGAGCGCCACGCTCGCCCGCTCCCAAAGCTTCGCCACTTGCTCGCGCTTCTGCGCCAGCCACGCCAGCTGCCGCCCCGCCCCGTCCTCCATCCAGGCTGCGACACCGGAGAGCGTATCGATACCGCGACGCTGGGCAAAATCCCGAGCGTGCGCCTGGTAGCCGGCCTCGCTCTCGAAATCGAGGGTCGTCGTCTTGGCGCCGGAGCGGCCAAGACGCTCCACCAGTTGCTTGAACAGTTCCGGCCGATGGCTCTCCTCATCTATGCGCTGCCGGCGAACCTCTCCCGTTTCGATCCGTTTGGCAGTCCAGACGTTTCGATCGACCGTCCGTTCCTCGAACCTCTTCTCTCCGGTTTTCTCGTCGATGACGGGCACCGTCACCGTCACCCGTTCGACACCGTCCTTGCGCAGCGTCACCGTGTCGCCTTCCGACACGTCGGCCTCCTCCAGGGCCTTTGGCAGGCTCACGCCCCAGAGCCGATGCACGGTTCCGTCGTCCGTTTTCACATCGGCATAGGGGCTTTGGTCGGCATCCTCGTCTTGCGGCCTGAACTTCGCATTGCCGGTTCCGACCAGCTCGCCCGTGACGCCTGCGGCGTGATCAACCCGGGATCTTTTCCCCCATTCCGGCTTCGGCTCAAAGTCCTCGCGAGCGGCATAAAGATCGGCCCGATCGCGATGGCGGGTCATCGATACGTATGTCAGGTGCTGATCCATCAGCCCGGTTGCGAGCACGAATGTCCTGTCGACGGTCGCACCTTGGGACTTGTGAATGGTCGCAGCATAGCCGTGATCGACATTGCGATAGCTGTCTTCGCTGATGACGACATCCCGGCCATTATCGAGACGGACCGATAGCAGTGGGCCGCCGTGCGTGTCGCCGGTGGATACGACCGTGCCGAGCATGCCGTTCTTGACATATTGGGGTCCAAGCTTTCGCGCACGCGGCTCGAGGAACCGGGCGTTTTCGAGGAAGATGATCCGGTCGCCGACGGCGAACTCCCGCACGCCTCGCTCCGTGTAAAATTCACGAGAAACGGTCAGGGCGCCTTCATCTTTCATGACGTTGCGCAGCGCTTCATTGAGCCGCCTCACGTCGTCATTGGTATGGGCGAGAACGAGCAGTTCGTCACCACGCAAGCGGGCCGGCTGTTCTTTATCGGCATGTTGCTGGATGAGGTCGCGGCGAGCGCGCGTCCAGTCTGCAACGATGCGCTCAACAGCTTCAGCCCGGCTCTCCGCCTCAACGATACGCCCCCGCTGCGCATAGGCATCCAGCCCCTCCTCGACCTTGCCGCGGGCGAAAAGACGGGAGGCCTCTCGCGCCCACTCTTCACGCTGGCGCCGCACACCGGCAAGTTCGGCAGAACCGATCCGTTCGGAAATCGCCCGAAAGGCTGCGCCGGCCTGGATCGGTTGAAGCTGCATTGCATCGCCGACCAGAACCACCTTGGCTCCGGCCTCCTCGGCGCGCTTGAGCACACGCGCCATCTGCTGCGACGAGACCATGCCAGCTTCATCGATGACAAAGATGTCCCGCCGGTCGAGGAGATCGCGTCCGTTCTCCCAGGCTAGTTCCCATGAGGCGAGCGTGCGCGATCTGATGCCGGAACTATCCTCAAGCCCTTCGGCCGCCTTGCCAGCAAGCGCCGCCCCGAAGACGCGGTAGTTGCCGCTCTCCCAGGCGATGCGCGCCGCGGCAAGCAGCGTCGATTTTCCCGCACCGGCATGCCCGACCACAGCGGCGATGCCAGTGTCGCCGGCGACATGATGGACAGCCTCCACCTGTTCGCGATCAAGCGTGAACGGATTTTCCGGATTGGCGGTTTCTATGGTTCTGACAGCCGCCGCAATTTTCGCGTTGGCGACGCCGAAGCCCTTGCGCCGGGCCAGAACTTCCGCCGACTGCGCCATGTCGTATTCGGTGCGCAGGATATCGCGTGTGGTGAAGACCGCAGGTTCGGCCACCTTGCCGGTCTGCAGGTTCGCCTGTTGCGGCTTCAACAGTACGAGATCATTAGAGGCCATCAGCTTGGAGCGTATGTTGGCGAAATCAGCGGGATCGTCGACATAGCGGTGCAGTGCCTTGGCGATGTCCCGTTCATCGAAGGTGGAGCGCTCGTTGCCGAGTTGTTTCAGGAGTAGGTACGGATCGGCCAGCAGCCGGTCGGCCATCTCCTGCCGGCGCGCGAGATCGGCCGGCGCGAAATACATCGCGACACCCTTGCGGGCGAGCGCTGCCTTTTCCGGCCCGAGATGTTTCTGGGCAATCCCGTCGAGCCCCTGTTCGGCATAGGAACGCCCATCGAGGCGGATCTCATGGCCGGCAAGCCCCAGATGCCGATTGGCCGTATCCGCCCAGGCGATCTTCCATGCCTTCATGGTTTCCTTGTCGCCGGCCCAGAGCCTGTAGACGATCTTGCCCTTCGGTCGGTCCGGCGTGACGACCCGCAACGGCTCGCCGTCGGCGCCAAGCACCGGCACTTTCTTCGGCCCGAAACCCTGTTCCGTCAGAGGTCGAAGCGCGGTCATCAGGTGGATGTGTGGATTGCCTTGCCGGTCATGATAAACCCAGTCGGCGATCATGCCCTTGGACGTCAGATTGTCCCGGACGAACTCGCGCACAAGGGCGATGTTCTCTGATCGCGTCAACTCTTCCGGAAGCGCGATGATCAACTCGCGGGCAAGCTGCGCGTCGGCACGAGTTTCGAATGCGTCCACTGCATTCCAAAGAGCCTCGCTGGCCGCAACGACGCTCTTCCCATCGATGACCGCGCGCAGCCAGGCCGGTACCTGGTCCGGCAGCGCCAACTCCTCGTGTTTCAGTTCGGCCGCGCCGCCAAGGTAACTGAAGGAGGTTCCGGCCTGTTCGTCCATCATCCGCGCCCGATGACGATAGGCGGCGGCCGAAACGATACTGCGTCCCGCTCCCCTGCTGATCACCTGCGCTCTGACGAACATGATCGCCACTAACGTCTCCAGTCCTTCCAGGCACGTCGCGTCAGCGACGTATATTGCGCCCTCAAATCAATCGGCCTGACAAGACCGATGCTGCTTTTCCAGAAGACGGCCCTGCTGGGATTTCCAATATCGACGTTTGTGGGCTTGTGTACGGTAGCGCTTTTGACTACTATTTTCTAGTCAGTTAAATGACGGGATGAAAATTTCCAAAGACGTTGAGAGGACTTGCCTATGGCCACTAAGCCGGCGCTCATGGATATTGATGCTCAAATTGAGAAGCTTCGCGAACGACGAAAAACTTTAATAGTGAAATCAGCTGATCGTTTCGCGCGTGCGGCAACGAAGTCGGGATTGGCAGAGATGGAGATCGCTGACGAGGAGGTGGATCGCATCTTCGACGAGATCGGAGCGCGATTTCGCAACGGCGAGAAGAAGCAGGCCGCTGGCTCACCTGCTTCGCCGCGTGGACAGGCAAATGGAGCGACTGGTTCGGAAACGGAGGCTCCACATGACATCTGACCGAAAGAAGGGAGCGAGAGAAAAGTTCTTGCTCGGTGACATTGTCGTTCGCGCGGGCCTGTCGAACGCCGATCGGGCTTTCCTGCTTGGCGGACTTCTCGAAATGAAGCGGGTCGTGCCGGGGACACCTGAACATCGGCGTATTCGCGATATCGGGGAGCTCGCCTTCAGGGCCGCGGCATCCAGCGGCAGGGTGGAACGCTTTGCGAAGGCGTCGGAATGAAGGGAAAGGCCAAACCTCGTCCAAGCCTCTTGCTTATCATCATTCCCATCGCCGTCACCGGTTTTTCCTTTTACGTCGCCCACTGGCGTTGGCCTGAATTGGCGACCGGCATCACAGGCAAGACGCAATACTGGTTCCTTCGGGCGTCACCATTGCCCGTCCTTTTGTTCGGGCCGCTGGCTGGACTGCTGGCGGTCTGGGCGCTGCCCCTCCATCGGCGGAGGCCCGTGGCGTTGGCAAGCTTTCTCTGCTTTCTCCTGATGGCCGGCTTTTACGGGATGCGCGAGTTCGGGCGGCTTCAGCCGCTCGTAGAGAGCGGTGTGCTGACCTGGGATCAGGCGCTATCATTCGTCGACATGATTGCGGTCGTTGGCGCAGCGATGGGATTCATGGCGGCCGCGGTCGCGGCGCGCATCTCCAGCGTCGTGCCCGAACAGGTGACGCGCGCCAGGCGCGGAACATTCGGAGATGCAGACTGGCTGCCGATGTCGGCGGCGGCACGGCTGTTTCCCAATGATGGCGAAATCGTCATCGGCGAGCGCTACAGGGTCGACAAGGAACTCGTCCATGAGTTGCCGTTCGATCCGAAAGATCCGGCCACCTGGGGACGTGGTGGCAAAGCCCCGCTGCTGACCTACTCCCAGGATTTCGATTCGACCCACATGCTTTTCTTCGCGGGCTCTGGTGGCTTCAAGACCACCAGCAACGTCGTGCCGACGGCGCTCAGATATACAGGCCCGCTAATTTGCCTGGATCCGTCCACCGAGGTGGCCCCGATGGTCGTTGACCACCGAAGAGATAAACTCGACCGAGAGGTCGTTGTGCTCGATCCGGCAAATCCGGTCATGGGATTTAACGTGCTCGACGGCATCGAGCACTCGCTAAAAAAGGAAGAGGACATTGTCGGCATCGCGCACATGTTGCTCTCGGAAAGCGTGCGCTTCGAATCGTCGACTGGCTCTTACTTCCAATCGCAGGCGCACAATCTGCTGACCGGTCTTCTGGCGCATGTGATGCTGTCACCGGAATATGCAGGACGACGAAACCTCCGCAGCCTGCGCCAGATCGTCTCCGAGCCGGAAACCTCCGTGCTCGCCATGCTACGCGACGTACAGGAACACTCCGCGTCCGCCTTCATCCGCGAAACGCTCGGCGTCTTTGTTAACATGACCGAGCAAACATTCTCAGGCGTCTATTCGACGGCATCGAAGGATACGCAATGGCTGTCGCTCGATAATTACGCGGCACTGGTTTGCGGCAACACGTTCAAATCGAGCGAGATCGCTGGCGGAAAGAAAGACGTCTTTATCAATATCCCCGCATCGATCCTGCGGTCCTATCCCGGTATCGGTCGGGTGATCATCGGCTCGCTGATCAACGCGATGATCGAAGCGGATGGCGCGTTCACGAGGCGAGCGTTGTTCATTTTGGACGAAGTCGATCTGCTTGGCTACATGCGCGTGCTTGAAGAGGCGCGCGATCGCGGTCGCAAGTACGGCGTTAGCATGATGCTGATGTACCAGTCCGTCGGGCAACTGGAACGGCACTTCGGAAAAGACGGCGCGGTCTCATGGATCGACGGCTGCGCTTTCGCGAGTTACGCCGCGATCAAGGCACTGGATACCGCCCGCAACGTCTCAGCCCAATGTGGAGAAATGACTGTCGAAGTCAAAGGCAGTTCTCGCAATCTCGGCTGGGGTACGAAAAACAGTGCGTCGCGGAAATCCGAAAGCATCACTTTCCAGCGCCGCCCGCTGATCATGCCGCACGAAATCACACAATCGATGCGCAAGGACGAGCAGATCATTATCGTCCAGGGCCACAGTCCGATCCGCTGCGGACGGGCGATCTATTTCAGGCGGAAGGACATGGATATGCACGCCAGGCCCAACAGGTTTGCCAAGCTGGGACCTTGACGGCTCAGGTGTTTTCTTGCGGACCGTATTCGGCTTCTATTGGCCATTTCGTTGCCTTCATCAGCGCCAGTGCCGCGTCGATCGCCTTCTAGCGCTTCGATCAGGTCGTTGTGTCTCGTTGAAGGATGGGCATGGACACCGAAGAATTGGCGATGTGCTAGCTCAACCCGTCCTAATGCCTCTCCAGTGTAGATGACAGATGCTCCTGTATCGTAGTCGTTGCGGCCGCCGCTTCCTCAAAGGGTGCCATTTGATCCTCCTTTTTCGAAAACATGCGATGCCTGAACATGGACCTACTGACGATTGGAAGCGAAGACAGCTCGCCATCTGATTTACCGGCTGTGCTCACCTCGACGATCGCGCCCGGACGTACCGTTCAGACCGGGAAGCTTGATCCCGTGAGGATGATCGGACACTGCCGAAACCGCAACAGGCTTCCATCACAGAAATGAATCGGAAGCGACCTTTCGATTCATAAGTCTCGTTGGACCAGATCGCGAGCATCGCCGATCATGCGGGGATGGGAACACACCACTACCAGCTTTATTGCCAGAGGATCGACGCCACCAGGAACATGGCCCGATATTACGCGCTTGCGATCCGGCCAACCCTTTTTGGCGAAATAGCCGTCGTGCGAAGCTGGGGACGGATCGGCAAGGCTGGCGGGGAGATGACCGAGGTGTTCGGCAATGAGAATGATGCGATATCGCGCTTTCTCGAACTGGTACTGCAGAAGCGCAAAAGGGGCTATCAACCGGCAAGAAACTGTGGAAACCCCGGCAGGAGCGCCACTCTAAGGACATCGCCGCATGACAACGTAACGATCGCCTGAAAGGGTTTTCCCGTCTTTAACGAGGAAACCGTCATGACCACAACCAATGAAATCGCCGAAAAGATCGCATCCGAACAGAACCTGACCAAAGCCCAGGCGAAATCGATCGTCGAAACCGTCTTCGCGTCGATCACGACGGCAGCCACGTCCGGAGCGGAAACATCTATCCCGGGATTCGGCAAGTTCAAGATCAAGGATACCCCGGAGCGTGAGGCTCGCAATCCGGCAACCGGCGCCACCATCAAGGTTGCCGCTGCGAAGAAGCTTACGTTCCAGCCTGCCAAAGCACTGAAAGATGTGCTGAACAAGTGAGCCGAAGCGCGGTAAGCGGGGTCATCAGGGGGAGCCGCCAAAGGCAGACGGCGCAGCGTCATCGGCGCTGCTTGCCATCACGCTTAAAGCTGATCTCGATCTCGATGGCAATCGGACGGTGGTGGCAGCATTGCGGGTGTATGCCGCCCTCAGAAGGGCGGCACGGCGTCAACGGAACCGTCCTGCTCGGCCATGAGAACGGCCAGTTCGGCCAGAGCCAGTTCCAGCTCCGCGGCAATCTGGCGACGCTCGTCTGGGTGGCAATGGTTCATCTCGAGGCGTTATGCTGACAGTCAAGGATCAAGGCCGCTTCTGGCCCACTTGCCGCCCCGGCAGGCGATCAACATCCTGGGACCGCCGTTCCAGCACCAGGCGTGCGCTGAAACCGGCGGCGTGCGAGGCCCGCTTTCCCCTCTGCATTGAGATTGGGGCGAGAAGGGCCTCCAGGTCTAACGGAACCGGAAGCCCTCTTCTCAGATTGCATGCAATTCGCCGCACTGGCTCTCTAAGAGATCTGCCAGCTCCCGTAATCGGTCGATCACGAGTCCGACGGTTTTAAAAGGTTCGCAGCGAAGCTTCTTGCCCGTTCGGCAAAGTCGAACTCCAGCTCCGATTGTGGATCGAGGCGCATTATGTACGCCTCGACATCCGTGGTGATACGTTTCCTCAGGCCCGGATCGGCTACGCTCGCGTTGTCTACCAAAGCCCGGATCACCGTTGTGAGCGCAAGCCGATGCGCGCCCTCCGCCGTGCCGTGCTTGTCCGGCCGTTCGTCTATCGGCATGTCATGAATTCCTCTTCCTTTCTGCCGCAACTCAGAGGTCAGTACTCCCCGCGTTTCCTTCTGATCTCTCGGAGCATCCTGAGATTTTCACGGGCCTGCTGAGCACTTATCAGGGCTCTTTCCTGGTTCATCAGTTGTTCGCGATCGCGATGGTACTGTTGGCCGTTCATGCATCCGGCATAGTGTCTCGAACTGTAGCATGCGCGCCTGTCTTCATAATGTTGGTCTTGAGCGGATGTGCACCCAGCTAGCGCCAGGGCGATGAGGCCACCCCCACAGACCGTTGTCATGGCTTTAATCATAGGCTTCTGCGATCTCGTCATTTTTACATTCTCCTTTTGATCGGTCATTTTCCCGATGTAATTTTCAGCCCCGTCCAGTGGGCCGCGAATGAAAATATATCGGCGCTCTGTGCGACGACCTTGTCGATCGGCAGGCCGCTGCCATGGCCAGCACGGGTTTCAATGCGCACCAGTCGCGGTTTCGGGCCGAGGTCAGCGGCCTGCAGTGCCGCGATATATTTGAAGGTGTGCGCGGGAACGACGCGGTCGTCCGCGTCCGCCGTCGTGGCCAGGATCGCGGGATACTCCTTGCCATCTCTGATCGTGTGATAAGGCGAGTAGGTCAGGAGGTTGCGGAAAGACTTCTCTTCGGCAGGGTTGCCGTATTCGCCTCTCCAGAGCGCACCGCCTGTGAACTTGTCGTAGCGCAGCATGTCCATGACCCCGACACCTGGAAGCGCGACGTCGAACAGGTCGGGGCGTTGGTTCGTGACCGCACCCACAAGCATGCCACCGGCGGATTCGCCCTGGATGGCCAGACCTTTCGGCGATGTGATGCCCGCCCGCTTCAAGAATTCGGCGGCGGCGATGAAGTCATCAAGCGCGTTCTGCTTTCTTTCGAGCTGACCAGCGCGGTGCCAGGCGCGACCGTATTCGCCGCCCCCGCGAATGTTGGCGATCGCCAACACGCCGCCCTGTTCCACCCATGCGAGTTGCATCGGATTGAAGACGGGGATCTGGCTGATGCCGAAACCGCCATAGCCGTAGAGCAGGGTCGGAGCCGGCGCAGTGACATCCTTGCGGCGGATGATAAACAACGGCACTTCGGTGTGGTCCTTGGAGCGATAGAAGCGTTGCTCGACAAGAATTTTATTCAGGTCGATCGGCACTTTCGGCTCCGCCCACGGGGTTACCGCTTTGGAAGCCGTGTCGTAATGATAAATTGCTATCGGTGCGTCGTAGCTGGTAAAGACGAAGAAGGCTTCCTTGGCATCACCTTCCAGAAATCGGGCGCTTCCGACCCCCGGTAGGCTCACGGTACCTTCAGGCTTCCCATCGAGGGTGAAGCGTCGCAGTTCCGCCTTGACGTCGATCTGATAGTTCACCAGCAGTTTGTCACCCGCAAGAACCGCGCCGTCCAGAACCGCGCCATCGGCAGCCTCGGCTATGATCTCTTTTGGCTCAGGATTTTTATCGGCGAGATCGAGCGAGACGATGCGCGCACGCTCCGCCCCCTGTGTCGTAGCGAGAAACAGAGTGGTCCCATCGTTACCTATGACATACCACGCTGAATCCATGTCACCGACGATCGTCCGGGGCTTCCAGTCCTGAGACGCGAGATCGATGACGGTCAGGGAGCTTTCGTTCGTACCGGGCGTCGAAGAAATGGTGAGGTAGCGTCCGCCCGAAACCCTGTCGGCGCCGTGCAACAGGTCAGGGCGTTCAGGGGTGGCGTAGATGAGACGATCCTCTGTTTGCTCTGTCCCCAGCCTGTGGAAATAGACGGCGTGGTTGGCAACAACCGCAGCGGTCGTTCCATCCACCGGCTTCGGAACACGTGAATAAAAGAAGCCCGAGCCATTAGGTGCCCATGCGATGCGTGTGAATCGCGCCCATTCAACGACGTCGTCGAGTATCTTGCCACTGTCGACGTCGAGCACCCTGATGGTCCGCCAGTCGGTACCGCCCGTCTGCTTGCCGAATGCCAGGAGGCGTCCGTCGTCGGACGCGTTCCATATACTGAGTGCGTCGGCGCCGTCCTCCGACCAGCTATTGGGATCGATGAGCACGCGACTGTCACCAAACACGCCTTCACGAACATAGAGCGACGGCTGGTTTTCATTGCCCTTGATGACATTGAAGAAATAGCGGTCTCCGCGCTTTCGCGGAACGGTATAGCGATCATAATCAAGCAGCTCCTTCATCCGTTTGCGGAAGTGGTCACGTCCAGGGAGGGTGTCGAGATAGGGTCGCGTAACGGCGTTCTGCGCCTCAATCCATGACCGAACCGCGCCGTCTTCAGGGTTGCTGTTCTCCAACCAGCGATACGGGTCCACAATCGTCTGACCAAAATACTGCTCGGTCACGTCGATGCGTTTTGTCTCCGGATAGATGTCTTTAGGCAATTTGCCTTCCAGTTGTTCGGCGGAACTGCCGTCTACACACGTGAGCAGGAGGGCGACGAAAGCGGCTGGTGTTCGCATTGGGGACTCCGGTTAAAAGTGGCGATTATCCTCAGGTGGAAAAAACGGATAATGGCACTAAGTGTCATTATTATGACTTGTTAAATGAAAGGAGTTAGCCGATTTGCGATACTCTCCCCTATGGATGCGGCACTGAATGTCGTTTACATTCCCCGCGAACGAGTCCCTTAGGAGTATTGATGAGCAGGACGATCCCGGAAGATGCGCATATCGAAGTGGCGAGATGTGCCGCGCGCTTGTTCCTGCAAAAAGGCGTAGCGGACACGACTGGCGATGAGATCGCCGATGCGGCAGGCATCTCAAAGCGGACGCTTTGGCGCTACTTCCGCACTAAGGAAAGCTGCGTTGAGCCACTCTTTGCGCTCGCGTCGCAACGTCTCGCGGCCAGGTTTCGTAACTGGCCGAGCGACGTCTCAGTGGAACGGTTCTTTGAGATCACCTACGATATGAGCAAGATCGACGGCCAGGAACTGATAGATACCGGTCTTCTCATCCATCTCATCGCTCGCCTGGACGAGGAACCAGCGCTTCTCGGCCCTTGGCACATGTCGACGCGGAACACCGAAGACACGATGGCTGAGGTGATTGCCAGCCGGCTCGATCTCTCGCCGCAGGATTTCGACGTGATGCTGTGTGCCGCAACGGTCGCAGCGGCGATGCGGGTCGTTGACGAGACCGTCAGCCGTGGCGCGGTGAGATACGGACAGACACCGACCGTCGCAGAGACGAACGACCGACTAGCCCAAGCGATACGACGTGCAAGCACCCTGCCGTTCTGCGATCCCGTTACGCCCAGGCCGAGATGAACGGGCAGCCTGTAATCGAGAGGGTGCTTAGACGAGTAAAACGGCGATGACCGCCCTATTCGGGCGGCTCGGCCTTCAGCTGCGCGTTATACGCGGCCTCTTCCTCCGCAAGCTGCGCTTCCGCCGCTGCAAGCTCGTTGAGGATCCACTGATGCTCGTCCTGGTAGACGGCGTTACGCAACTCGGCGCGCAGTTCTTCGATATGTTGTTCCAGTAGCATCGTCATCTCCTTGACGTTTGAGAAAGATGACGCCGCGGGGCGTGAGGAAATGACGGGGTCAAGGATCGCGTCGGCGACCGCCAGAGGCGGCGAGTGGGGTGCCGGTTTTGTTGAAGCGCAGGGAACCGGAGCGGAAGCAAAATCGGGGGGCCACGCGAAGTCCTTGAGGCCGGCATTTGCTCGCGGCACGATTGGTCACTCTGAGCAGACCCCGCCTCTCCGTATCGCGACCAGTAGAAGAAGCGGGCTAGATGCCCGGTTCCTTCTTGGTTTGAACAAGGGAAAAGCCCCGCCGTTTCCGGCAGGGCTTCGTCTTTGATCAGGCGTCGCGCTTCGGGCGGTTCCAGACCAACGTATAGTCGCCTTCCCTCTCGGTCGGCCAAAGTGCCGCATTGATCGGGGCCGGGAAGCTCGGATCGTCGAGCTTGACCGAGATGTAGGGCTCTCCGTCGCCGGAAACCTGGCTCCAGGCGGCGCCGACTTCGGCCGCTCCGGACATGATCCGGAAGTCGGGAGCGTCGCGGGATGTGCGTTCGATCGGGTTCAGACGGGCCTTCATGGAGACCGTCAGAGTGCGTACGTGGCCGAGGATGGTGTTGCCGTTGGTGGTGAATTCGCCGATGATTGCCATTGTCGTGATCCTTTCGGTTTGATCGGGCCGCGACCATCGCGTCCTCGATGACTGTCGATTTGATCGGGGACGATCGGACCGCATCCTTAAGGGACCGGAATGCAATGGAGGGCGGCGGGAGACGGCTTTCTTGGACCGCGAGGAATGCGAACGCAGGTCGCAGGGGAAGAAAGGGGGCGATGCCGTTGCGGGAGAACGATCGAGGCGCAGCCGATCTTCGATCGGACATGTCAAATCGAGGCCGCGTTGGCCGCGCCCACTTCCTATGCCCGAATGGATGGCAGCAATGGCCACATCGATCGTTTGGGCATTGCCGGGCCAATGCGACAAGTCCGGTGAGCGTCGCCGAACTTTCCTTCTCGATGGCGGCTCCGGTTTTCAATCTGGCACATGTCGCCCATGCTTGCTCGTATCCGCAAGAATGACCTGTTGCTGATGCGCAACGCATAAGGGCCAGTCGCAGCAAAACTGGCTCGCGCCCGCACGGAACAAGATCGCCTTCGCTTTCCTCCCGAACGGTCAATCCGCGCTGCCCGGATTCAGATTTTGGGAGCAGTACCAAAGGACGCTCTAAAAAGAGAGGGGCGCTATTACACTGCCTCCCTCGTCGCGCAGGCATCCGCCCTTGGCTGAAGACCGTGGAGATAATTGACCGCCCGCTGCGCATGCGCGGCCGCCTGGAAAATTGCCCGTTTGTCGTTGGCCAGCACCGAGAGCCATGACTGCAGATAGGACGCGTGATCCGGCCGCGGCTCAAGTTCCGGCGCGATACCGAGGTCAGCGCAGAGGAAGCAACTGCCAAGTTCGGCAATGAGTTCTTCCCGCGCTCGCTCCGTCCGGTCCTTGGCATAGCGCGACAGGTCGCGTCCCACGCGATGTTCTGCCGCCGTCCAGTGGGTCGCCTCATGGCTGAGGACTGCCGCATACCCGGCGGCATCGCGGAAGGCTTCGAACGGTGGCATCTGGATATAGTCCATGGCCGGAGAATAGTATGCCTGGTTGCCGCCGTGCCGAATGACTGCGCCGGTATTGCGGAAGAACTCGTCGGCGTGACCGATGCGCTCGATCGGGCTCAGGAGCGGTTCGGGTACGCCATGATAGTGGTCAGGCAGGCCGTCGATCTGCGCTACGTTGAACACCGTGTACGATTTAAGGAACGGAATATCGCGCTCCACCTCGCCGCCATTACTGTCGGTCTCCGACTTGGTGAAGCGGCTTGCATAGATGACCGTCGTTCCGGTCTCGCCCTTGCGAACAGCTCCATCCAGCTGCAAGGCCTGTTTGAACGTCATCCATGTCGGCGAGACATAGCCCCTCGCTGTGCTCTCCGACCACAACAGCAGCACGTTGAGACCGCTATAGGCTTCGCCGTTGTGGCGCAGCGGCCGGGTGATCCGTCCGGTCGTATTTGCGGCCGACCAGGGCTTCATCCACGGACGGACGCCTTTTTCCAGATCCGCAACGATCATGTCGGTGATCCGCGCATAGAGATCGGCGCGCTCGCCCTGCCCTTTTCTTTTCATATCCTTGAACCTCCGTTTTCGGAGGTCGCGACCATCGCGACCCCGTCACGTCGGTCAAAAGCCGGGGAGATCAGGGATGAGCGCACGCGGAACGCGCCGTAACAACGTGAAGGAGGGCGAAGCCCTTGCGCGAGACCCTCGGCCCGGCAGACCGCAGGCGGGACGGGGTAGCAATGGACAGATTACCGATCTTCATCCGCAGCCAATGCGAGGGTGTCGCCAGCAGGACCACTTTCTGCCGCACGGTAGCCGATGGAATCTTAGCAACGGCGCGGTTGAGGTTGGGACCTTCTGTCGACGCATTGAAGTCGCGTCCCGTCGTTGATCCGAGGCGGTGGCCGGCACAGGCCCTCGTGACTTCGAGCTGACGAGAACAGGACACCTTCGTCGACGTGAACAAAGGCGGGGCCGGAGCCCCGCCGTGATGGATGTTATTCGAAGGCTGACAGCTGGACTGCTGCCGCCTTGCGGTCGAGCGTCTGGCCGGGATTTTCGACCGGCCGGTCGAAGGGTTTCCATGTTTCGCCTACCACCTGCTCATAGGCTGCGACAGCGCCGACGGCCGCCATTCTGAGCGCATGTGCCTGGATGCCCATGTCGGCTGCGAATTCGCGCTTGCGCTGGGCGGCGCTCTCATAGCCGACCGGACCGTCGAGATCCTCGTCGCGGGCATCCGCAGCGCTCTTGGCGGTGGCGTTCCGCGCCTCGGTGACGGCGCGGGAGTAGAACTGGCCGGCGCCATGGGCCGATCCGACATAGGCCCCGACGATGCGCTGCAGATGGATCTGCATCGCCCGGTCGCCAAGGCCATCGGAAAGTGCGGTGGCGGTTTCGACGATCAGGCGCTCGTGCATGCCACGGATGCCATCGCTGTCGACAATGGCGATCCCGAAGCTTTCGGCGATCCGAAGCGCCTGTGTTTCATCGGGGCATGAAAGGCGGACCATTTCGAGGGTGGCGCCTCTGCGCAGCGGCACGACGCGGGCGGATTGGCGGATTGATTGACGGGATTGGGTTGCTGACTTTGCCATGGTGGTCTCCTTTGCTTCGCCGAAGTGTCGGCCCCCTGGCCGTTCTGTCCTTCGGTGCGGTCGAAAGGAACAGGCGCAATCCGGGCGGATCAGGGCCCGGGCAGGCCAGATCGAGCGAAGCAGGCAGGCGGTCAAGCAGGGGTGACAAGCCCTTGCGAAGCCCGCGTGCCTGCTTTGTCGAGAGCGGCATGACCGGCCGCCCCGCGGCGCGAGAGCGGCCTTGAACCGAACGGGCGCCGGTTCAGACGCCACGAAACCGAAGGACGGAACGGCCAGAGGCAAACCTCGGATGCCGAAGCTGAGAGGAAACCACGCTAGACCTGCGCCAGGCCGCGCCGATCCAACGTCCAAGCCGCAGCTTGCCCAGTCATCACAACCGCCGACGTCACTATCGGCTCGTGGTCCCGTTTGGCCTGAGCCACCCGGCAGATGTGCACGGGCACGCAATGATGCGATTGCATCCTCCTGTCGCGCGAGCGTTCACGAAAGTCCATCGACGGAGGAATTATGCCGCATAACCGAGACAATCGTCCGCAGTGCGCGACCAAATATGTTCCAGCTTCTCGTCGTGCGTCATCACAAGGGAGGGCCTGGATTCGCGTTCGATGACAGCGCTTTGCATGCGTTCGGGCGAGCTCTTGTCGGCCAGGTCGCAATAACCGCGGAAGTGCCGGATGCACCCGTCGACCGGCAGAGAGAAGAGGATGCTGGTGACCAAACCGTTCGGGAATTCGCGCATGGCGAATATCCCGGCCTTGATCGAGAGCGGCGGCAGTATCTCAAACGTGTAGTCGTGGGATGCGTCGGCGATCTCGAACCATTCGCCGCTGTAGAGCGCGCTGTCGTCCCACTCCCATACATGCTCAGCCTCGTTCGGTAATGATCGCGCTGATGTGGCACCCATGGCTGCACGCCAACTCTACTGTTTTCCAAAAAAATGCTGCGGGGGCCCTCGAGGGACGCCAAGCGGCGCGGCTCCCGGGATAGCGAAAAATCACTGAAAATTCCGACTTTTTATCTTCAGCGTATCGATATGGAGATCGGGTGTGAACATGTCCCGCGGGACAACAGGCTTTTGTCGATCACGCGAATCCGGCCCGCCGCCGCCGTGGGCAAACTCGTCGCCCCGCCCCGCCGGCAGCCTGAACCCGGTATCCCGATTAGCCAGACCGACAAGGTCCGCTGACAGGTCGAAGAGTTGCTGCGCGACAAGATGCACGACCTCCCCTTCCCGCTGAATCCGCCCATTGATTGCCATCATCGAGGATCCGAGCACCACGCTCCTGCGCTTCTCGAACAGTGACGGCCAGACGACGATGTTGGCAGGGCCTGTTTCGTCCTCGATGGTGATGAACATGACACCCTTGGCCGACCCGGGCTTCTGGCGCACCAGCACCACACCTGCAGTATAAACCCATCGCCCATCCCGAGCATTCATCGCCTCCGCACAAGGGATGATGTTGCGTGCCGACAGGTCCCTGCGCAGGAACGCAACCGGATGCTGCCGTAGCGTCAAGCCCGTATGGCTGTAATCTTCGATGACGTTGTGCCCGTCCGTCATCTGCCGAAGGGCGACCTCCGGCTCCTGCTGCTCAGCAATTGCCGCCATCTCGCGCTCAGTCGCGGCGGCAAACAACGGCAATGGCTCATCACGCAGCGCCTTGATGGCCCAGAGCGCGTCGCGCCTCTCGAGTTTGAGCGATGGCAGAAAGGCATCGGCCTCTGCCAGCTGGACAAGGGCCTCCGTCGGCACGCTGGACCGGCGCCACATGTCATCGACGGATAAGAAAGGACTATTCATTCGTGCCGTCACGATCCGCGCTGCGTCAGCGACAGCCAGTCCCTTTACCTGCCGAAACCCAAGCCGGACAGCATGCCGATCAATGCTGCCGATCTTTTCCAGAGTGCAGTCCCAGCGCGAGCGGTTGACGCACACAGGTCGCACCTCGACGCCATGCTTGATCGCATCGCCGACGATCTGGGCGGGCGCATAAAAGCCCATCGGCTGACTGTTCAAAAGCGCCGCGCAAAAGACATCCGGATAATGGCATTTGATGTAGTTCGATGCATAGGCGATCAGCGCAAAAGATGCCGCGTGACTTTCCGGAAAACCGTAGCTGCCGAAACCTTCGAGCTGGGAAAAGGTCTTTTCGGCGAACTCCGCCGAATAACCGTTCTTGACCATGCCGGAGACGAGTTTTTCCTTGAAGCGGGAGACCCCGCCGGTGAACTTGAAGGTGGCCATCGACTTGCGCAGCTGGTCGGCCTCGCCACCGGTAAAACCGGCGCAGACCATGGCGACGCGCATGGCGCTCTCCTGAAACAGCGGCACGCCCAGCGTCTTGCCGAGCACGGCCTCAAGCTCGGGTGTGGGATACTCTACCGGCTCCTTGCCTTCGCGGCGGCGAAGATAGGGATGCACCATGTCGCCCTGGATAGGACCGGGCCGGACGATCGCCACCTGCACGACGAGATCATAGAAGGTGCGTGGTTTCAGGCGCGGCAACATCGCCATCTGCGCGCGGCTTTCGATCTGGAAGGTCCCGAGCGTATCGGCTTTTCGGATCATTGCGTAGGTGGCTGCGTCTTCCTGCTGGATCGTAGACAGATCGAGATCCTCGCCCTTATCCTCACGGATGAGATGAAACGCCTTTGCCATGCAGGTGAGCATGCCGAGTGCGAGCACATCCACCTTCATGAACTTCAGCGCCTCGACATCGTCCTTGTCCCATTCGATGATCTGGCGGTCCTTCATCGTTGCCGGCTCGATCGGTACGAGATCGTCCAGCCGGTCATGGGTGAGGACAAAGCCGCCAGGATGCTGGCCAAGATGTCGCGGCGCCCCCATCAGCTGCTGCGCCAGTTTCAGGGTGAGCGCTAAGCGCCGGTCGTCGGGGTTGAGATTGAGCTCGCGGATGTTTCGGTCGGGCACTTCCTCCGACCAGGACCACATGCCTGATGACAGCGCCTTGATCACGTCTTCCGGCAGGCCGAGCGCCTTGCCGACATCGCGGATCGCTCCCTTGGCACGATACCGCGTAACGGTGGCGCAGAGGGCTGCCTTGTCATGTCGGTAGGTCTTGTAGATCCATTGGATGACCTCCTCGCGCCGTTCATGCTCGAAGTCGACATCGATATCCGGTGGCTCGTCGCGTTCCTGGCTGACGAAACGCTCGAACAGGAGGTCATTGGTCGAGGGGTCGATCGATGTGATGCCGAGAATATAGCAGACAGCGCTGTTGGCCGCCGATCCCCTGCCCTGACAGAGAATGCCCTGGCTTCTGGCGAAGCGCACGATCGAAAACACGGTGAGGAAATACGGCGCGTATTTCATGGTGCGGATGAGATCGAGCTCGTGCCGAACGGTCTTTAAAACATCCGGTGGCAGGCCTTCCGGATAACGGTCAGGCGCGCATTCCCAGACATAATGCTCCAGCGAGGCCTGCGCATCCTTGCCCGGCACAATGGCTTCCTCCGGGTACTGGTAGGTCAGTTCCTCAAGCGAGAACTTGCAACGACGCACGATCTCCATGCTTCGTGCCAGGGCCTCCGGATAGCGCGGAAATAGGCGAGCCATTTCTTCCGGAGGCTTCAGATATCGGTCGGCATGACGCTCGCGCTCGAAGCCGACATCGTCGATCGTGGTATTGTGCCTGATGCAGGTAACGATGTCTTGCAACTGCCGCCGACCCGGCTCATGAAACAGCACGTCATTGGTGACGACGGTTTTGACCCTGAACCGTGCCGCCATGTTGGAAATCTCATGGAGCCGCATCTGGTCGTTGGGTCGCCGGCGCAGGCACAGCGATACATAGGCTCGATCACCAAAAACGTGCGCCAACTTGCGAAGCTGCACGGCGCATGTGGCGTCCGGCAGATCCGGCACCAGAATGCCGATCATGCCTTCCGAGTAAGCCATGACATCGTCCCAGTGCAAAATGCAGTTGTTCTTGCCGCCGCGCGACTTGCCAAGCGTGATGAGCCGGGTCAGGCGCGAATATGCCGGACGATCCATCGGATAGACCAGCAACGACATACCGTCGGCGAGGTCGAGGCGACAGCCAACGACGAGGCGGAGACCCGTCGCGCGGGATGCTTCAAGGGCGCGGACGATGCCTGCGAGCGAATTGCGATCGACGACGCCGATCGCACTGATCCCAAGGAGTTTTGCAGTATCAAACAACTCCTGCGCCGACGAAGCACCACGCAGAAACGAAAAATGTGTCGTGACCTGGAGCTCGGCATAGCTCATGCGAATATCCCGTGGCAGAACCAGCGGTGTGACCCGGTTTCCGGATCAATACCGTCGCCGGAGCGGAACACCCACAAGCGCTCGCCTGCTTCATCCTCGATGACGAAATAGTCGCGCACGGCGTCCATTTCGGCATCTCGCTGCCACCATTCCCCGAAAATGCGTTCCGGGCCGTCGGCACGTTTGACCTTGCGGCGCTTGCCACGCCAGACGATGGAGACTGGGGGCCGGTCCGGCATCAGCGCGATCGCCTCGATCAACTCAGGTCTCGGCAAGAGACGAACGGGGCGGCGCCAATGGCTGACCCAGGCAACGGCGATCGGTTCGGCGACGGGGCTGATGCGCTGGACAGAGCGTTCCGGCACATCGGAGGCGACCGGTGCGACGCGATAGACCCTCTGCCCCCGGTTTCCATAGAGGTCGATCAGCGGCGTGACATCAGTGACCTCATCCTCGACCAGAGCAGAGGCTTTCTGAGCCTCCTCAAGAGGCTCGGCTATAACGGCGAGCAGGATCAGCTTTTCGATCCCGAAGCCCGGCTCGATCTTTTCCGTCCGGTCCCGAAACAGTTTTGTCAGCCAGGCGACATCTCGGGCGGGCCTGGCGGTTCCGGCGCGGATGGCCTGTCTCGTGCCATCGACCTTCTCGACGATCAGGTCGGCACGGCGAATGCCAAGCCCGCGCTTCTGGAGTTCGTCAACGAGTTGGACGACCAGACGGCCAACATATTTATTGATTGTTTCGACTGCCCCGATCGGTTCGGCAAAGGCCTTGGAGACTTCAACCAGCTCTGCGGTCCGGATCGGTTCGATCGGTTCGGCGACACGACAGAGCATCTGGTCGAGACGGCGGCCGACCTCCGGACCGAAGCGCAATGTCAGCGGGGCCCGCGGGGTGTTGGCAAGCTCGCCGATTGTCTGGAAACCGAGAATGCGCAGATCAGAGACGATCTTTGACGGCAGGCGCAGAAGCGAAATCGGCAGTTTTTCGACGGCACGGGCCGTCTCGCCCGGAGGAACGACAATCGTTTCGCAGTTGATTGCGCGGGCGCAAGCATGGGCAGCACCCCAGCTGTCGGCAACCGCCACGCGCGCCGTCAGTTTTCGGGCAAGAAACTGGTTGGCGATCTTCGTCACCATCGGCAGTTCACCACCCTGCAAATGATCGGCGCCTTCCGTATCCATGACGATACCATCAATCCCGTCGACGGCGACGATCGGCGAATAGATCGTCAGCGCCCAGAGCGTGATGCGCTCGAGCGCGGCTTGATCGGCTTGCGAATCTGCGTCAACCAGCATCAGGCCGCGAAACAGAGACTGCGCCTTTGCCGCCGCCATGCCGGCATGCACGCCCGCCTTTCTGGCAGCCGCATCGGCGGCAGACACCCATCGCTTCGAACCGCTTCTCGCGATCACGGCGATTGGCTGTTCAGGCGGAATAGACGGATCGGCCCGACGAATGCGATCCGTCGGCAGATCCGGAAGATAGATCGAGACGACCCTTGTCATCGCACGCCCTCACGAGAAACTCAGCACACTCACCCGCTTTCACGCGCATCAATTCCAGAAACCATTGAGGCCTGCCCACCCCCGGTACCGGCAAGTCCTCTGACGGCATCACGCTGACACGCCATCGCGTGGTCGAGGCCGTCGGCTGCCCAAAGTCATTGGCCTCCGTCTGTCGCCGCCATCGGCGGACCGCGAGCGCCATGGTCCCGGTTCGCTCGGCTGCAAGCTGCAGACGGCGGGAACTGACCATAGGCAGGCGAACAAGTTCACCGACGACGGCACCAAGTCCGCCGAAGGAAAGGCCCTCCTCCATATTGGCCAGCACATCCTCTTCCTTGTCGGATTCAACAAAGATGACGCGGTCGGGATGCAGGCCCACATGGGCAAGAGCCGGAAAAAAAAGATCCGGCCGCGTCAGACACCAGATGACGGGGCCTTTTGTTCTTGCGGCAATGCCGGCAACACAAAGGGCGGCCGCTGCACCATCGACAGTACCGGAGCCACCGCCTGCAAACTCGTGCAGCGCGCCATAGGCGAGGCCCCCGCCAGGCAAGGCCGCATCGATCTCGGAAACGCCAAAAGAAAGTGTTCCGGCCCGCTTCGCGGATACCCCTTCCATCGACGCGATGCGGTCTCGCAAGTCGCAAATCACCCTCTGACGGGCAGCACTCATCGTTCACGGCTCCCTTCAAGGTCGCGTTCAAAGGATCGACATTATGTCGTACGGGCTATATGTTCATTGTTTGTTCTCGGAATGCAAAAGAGTCAAGCACCACATGGTTGAGGAATATTATCCCAGTATTAGCAAAGTCGAAGATTCGAAAAGGATTCAAGGAGGTAAGGGAAAACAGAAATTTTTGCAGCCCTTGCGTCCGTCGGGTTCAAAACGGTGGATAGCGGGGATAGATGAACGGCGTCACAATCTTCTTAAGGTTTTCGTGCTGAACTCGTTTGCATGACGAAGCCACCGAGATCAAAGCCGCTCCTTCGTGATACCGAAGCTCCGCTACGGTCAAAGCCGCGTCGGAAGCGCAATCCCGCACAGCCACAGCTGCTGTTTGATCCGATGCCCGATCGCGTCGAGCCGGCGCTCGCCCAATTGAAGGCGCACCCTCCACAAGGCGACCAATGGAGCTGGGAGCTGAAATGGGATGGCTATCGCCTGGCTATCCATATCGAGCCGACAGGGGTCCGCATCCTCACGCGTGGTGGCCATGACTGGACGCACCGGTTTCCGGCGATCGAGCAGGCTGCCCGGGCGCTTGGTCCGGCAACGATGATCATTGATGGCGAGGCGGTTGTGCTTGACGATGAAGGGCGGCCGGATTTCGGGCTACTGCAGAAATCGTTGGGTGCGTCTGGAAAGACGGCTGGCAACCGAGCTTCGGACGCCATCCTCTACGCGTTCGATCTTATTTATCTCGACGGCCATGACCTGCGCAACGTGGAGTACCGTTCGCGCCGGCATCTTCTCGAGGATACGCTGAAGGAGCACGACGGCGCGATCCGCCTTTCGGAAACCATTGACGCCAATCCCGCGATCCTGCTGGAACATGTTGGCAGCCTTGGCCTCGAGGGCATCGTCGGCAAGCAATTGGATCAACCCTATCGCTCCGGCCGGACCGGCGACTGGGTCAAGATCAAGTGCGTTAAGAGCGAAGCCTTCATGGTTGTTGGCTACGAGCCATCGACGGCATCGTCCGGCGGCTTCGGCTCTCTGGTGCTTGCTGCCTATCGCGGTGACGAGCTCGTTCATGTCGGGAACGTCGGGACGGGCTTCAAGCAAGCCGAGATGAACAGGCTGCGCAAGATGCTCGACAAGCTGCGCTGGAATCGGAAACAGCCGCCTGTTCCCTATGCCGAACAGGCAGACATCGTTTGGGTCGAGCCGACTTTGATTGCCGAGATCGAGTTTCGGACCTGGACGGCCGACGGCAAGCTACGCCATTCTTCCTATAAGGGCTTGCGGGAACGGCAAGACAATGCCGACGTTTACAAGCTCGACTAGCGACGCAGGCGGAACTCACCACACAACTGCATTCGGTCGCAACGGAGGAATTGCTGCCATGTGCAATCTATATCGGATGGAAGACAAGGACTGGGTCTCCAAATGGGCTCAGGACGCCGAAAGCCTGATCAACCTGATGCCAGCCTATCAGATGAACCCCGACCAAATGGGGCCGATCGTCCGCAACACGGCGGAAGGCAAGAAGCAGCTTGTGCATGCGCGATGGGGATTACCTTCCCCTCGCTTCGCCTTGGAGAAAGCGGCCAAAGCCAAGGCCGAGAAGCTCGCGGCCAAGGGCAAGCCATTTGATCTCGAGGAGCTGATCCGCATGGAGGCCGACCGCGGCACGACAAACGTGCGTAAGCTCAATTTCCCGCACTGGACGCGATGGTTCGACGTCGAACACAGATGCCTTGTCCCAGTCACCAGCTTCGCCGAACCGGATCCGGCGAGCAGAGAGGAAGGCGGCAATGTGCCCAATGCCTGGTTTGCCCGCGATGACAAGAAATCGCTGATGTTTTTTGCCGGCATCCATGTGCCGCAATGGAAGAGCGTCCGGAAGGTTAGGGACGGACTCACGATCGACGACCTCTATGGTTTTCTGACCACAGACCCCAACGATCTCGTGAAACCGATCCATGAGAAAGCCATGCCGGTTCTGTTGCTGACGAAGGAGGACACGGACATCTGGATGCGGGCGCCGTGGGACGAGGCAAAACATCTTGTCCGCCCGCTTCAGAACGATGCGTTGATTATTTCGTCGCGAGAACCGTACGGGTCCACCGTCGTGTCGAAATCGGGCGAACCGGTTGACCAAGACTGATTTGTGTCGTGTCTGATCAGGCGGCACTGGCGCCGAGAGGCCGTGGCTGCTCCTATCCCTTTACTGGCACCTGTTACAAGGACGATAGATCGAGACGGCATTTGTGAAGAACTCCCTTAAATAGCTGCTAGCTAGACAGGTCGTGGAGATCGGTAGTGATCGCCGCACCGACTGAAAACTCCGAAAACCGGACATCCAGTCCGCCACGCTCAGGCGTACATGCAGTCAACCCAACGAAATAATGGGAAACTTTAGGAAACGGAGCAAGCCGCAGCAACGGCCAAATGCTCCCATTAGAGGATGCCTGAATACGCATCGTGCCTTCCTTCAATGTGATCCGGATATAGAAATCTTCAAGCTCCTTGAAGGGCTGGGACACTGACCAGTCGGATTTTCCATCGGTAATGACTGTGCTGAGAAACCGTTCGCCATCTGTAAACTCAACGCCTGACTTCACCCATCGATTTTCATCAATGCGCACCATAAGACCGGCCTGATCGTAGAGAGACCGGAATTCGCCTTGGACGCGGACACTCGCTGTGAAACCATCCACGACCATTACACCTAGGAAATGGCCACTGTCGCGCGTGAAGCCGTAATGTGTTTCACGCCAGAAGTCAGTGTTTGCTTCGGTGGTTAAAGAGAGACCCGTCTCGGTGGCTTCCCACACTACAGGTTTATTCAGCCACTCAGCTTCTTTGAGATTAACGTCCACGGCACTGTCTCCGGAATTGCCCTTACATCACTGCTGGTGGGGCTATTGCCCGACTCAACGGATACCCGTGATCATAAACTCGGTAAAGTGAGTGTTGGCCTGCTGCCGGTTTCGTGGACACCAAGTTAAGGTGCTTCCAATGAAACTGGAGTGCATAAATGCAACGAAGGGAGTTCAGCCGCGAGTACAAGCTTGAGGCAGTGAAGTTGGTTAGGGAGCGTGAGGTCACACCCTCACCGAAGCGCTCGGCAAAAATCTTTCGATGGCAGTTGGTAGCACTATAGACAAAGCGCCTGACGGACAGATGCAATGCGATCCGTCGACCCGTACGCGGCAGATCACCGATCACCCGAGGGTAACGGCTATGAACTCGACGGGAAACGGTCCCGCAACGGGGACATATGGAGTCCGTTGACCCGGCGGACGCAGTGACAACGATCGCATCGGTGGCATCATGCATCGATTCAACGTTCAAACCGGCCGGGATCAGGTCGGAAGTCAAAACTGGGCTCGCATGGCGCTGATTCCACTTCGGAAATCACACCAATTGAATCCGAAACATCATCGAGAATGAGTCCGTGCCCAAAAAGATCCCCACGGCCATAGTCGCGACGCGCTGCGTGAAGGATAATGTATTGCGAAGATTGCCAGACATGTTCGTCACCGCCCCTCTGGCATAAACTATGCCACGCAAACGATTTCCGATTGCGTGGCATAGTCCTTGATTGGCGGCGGGGATATCCCCCGCCGATGCTCATGTCGTTGACCGATCGCCGATCAAAACTCCTGCCAGTCGTCCTTTGACGTATCGACAGCAGCGTTACCAGAGAATGCGGATGCAATCTTGCGGCCAAGCGCGCGTACGGGGGATGCCACGTATCTGTCGTTGCCGCCGGCATTGCGAACCGGAGCGGGCTGGCTCTTCTGCTGATAGGCGGTATCGGCGAGCTTGAACTGCGCGAGAAGCTGGTTGAGCGAAGCTACCTCCTTGGCCAGATTGTGGCTGGCGGCGTTGGTCTCTTCCACCATGGCAGCATTTTTCTGCGTGTCCTGGTCCATCTGGTTGACCGCGGTATTGATCTGCTGGAGGCCAGAGGATTGCTCCTGCGCGGATTCCACGATGGAGACGACGTGCCGGTTGATTTCCTGCACTTCCGATACGATCGTCGCCAGTGCCTTGCCGGTGTCGCCCACCAGCTGAACGCCCTGCTGCACCTGATCGTTCGAGGTGGTGATCAGCGCCTTGATTTCCTTGGCCGCATTGGCGGAGCGTTGCGCCAGTTCGCGCACTTCCTGCGCGACAACGGCAAAGCCCTTGCCCGCCTCGCCCGCACGCGCGGCTTCTACGCCAGCATTGAGCGCCAGAAGATTGGTCTGGAAGGCGATTTCGTCGATCACGCCGATGATGTTGCTGATCTCGTTGGCGGATTTGGAGATCTGCTCCATGGCGACCACGGCGCGACGTACCACTTCGCCGGATTGCTCGGCACCTGCCTTGGCGCGGCTGACGATCAGGCCGGCCTCCTGCGCGCGCTTGGTGGAATCCTTCACTGTCGTGGTGATCTCTTCCAGAGCGGCAGCGGTCTCCTCAACGGCTGCTGCCTGCTGTTCGGTACGCTTGGCCAGATCGTCGGCGGCCGATTTGATCTCGTTTGCGCCCGCGCCGATGCCACCGGCATTCTGCGCAACCCGGGTCAATGCCGATTGCAGCTTTTCGGCGGACATGTTGAAGTCGTTACGAACACCGTCGAGTGTCGCCGTGAACGGCTGGCCGATGCGGTAGGACACATCGCCATCCGAAAGCTTCGAAAGACCGGTTGCCAGATTGTCGACGGCAAATTTGACGTCGGCAGCTTCCTTGGCCTTCTGCTGCTCGCGCGCGATGCGTTCCTTTTCCGAAAGGCTGCGATTGGCTTCGGTTTCCTGTTCAAGGCGGATGCGCTCGATCGCACTCTCGCGGAACACCTGAACGGCAACCGCCATCTGGCCGACTTCGTCCTTGCGGTCCATGCCATCGATCTCGGCTGCCGTATCGCCGCCTGCCAGCGACACCATACGCTCCCGCAGGCGGGCGATCGGCGTTGTGATGCCACGCGAGGCCACGAAAAGTGCGAGAATGATGCCGGCTGCAAAGCTGATGCCAACCACAACAAGCGAGGTCAGGATCGTGGAATTCGTCTGGCCACTCAGATCGTCGCTGCCTTTTGCAACACCCTTGGTAAGCTTGTCCAGCAACGAGCCTATTTCGTTTCCGGCCGCGCGAATTTGCCCATCAGCCTTCAGGAGTTCCGCCGCGGACTCCTGATTACGATTAGCGGAGCCAAGCTCGACGGCCTTATCCGTGCTTGTGATGATGCTCTGAGATTGTTTGAGCAGTTTGTCGATTGTGGCCGTCTCTTCCGGGAATATGGCCTTGACGTTGTTCAATCGCGAGATCAGTTCGCCTTTGTCGGTATTATACTCGCCTTTGGCGATGGCGAAATCCGGAATGGAGGTGTCGTATGCCATTACCTGATAAGCACCGTAAGCCACCGCCTGAAGATTGCGGTTGGCACGAGAAAGCTCGACAAGCGCGGCATTGTCGCCGGCAATGAACTCTGAATAGAGCGTGTCCGCGTTTTTGTAACGGGCGGACATATATACTGTTGCACCCAGACCGATGATGCAGAGCGGTAAAATGAGCGACAGAATTTTGGTGCGGATACTGGCATTCTGGAGAAATGACACGGATAACCTCAGGGCATGAATACCGCTCCTTCCCCGTGCCGGAGGTGTTCGGCAAGACTGACATTGCACGTCGCGTAACCTCGATCATCAAGGCTTCGGTAGCCGCATCATCGGCTCTGATCGCAACTGCATCATGCATGCGCCGAAAAACGCCGGCCTGCCCCTTCAAATACGGGCAGGTCACCATTCCGCGGGCGAAACGACAGCCCCGCCAACAGGCGGAAACGCCGGGCCGCATTTCGCAAAACACGGGCTAGAACCGATTGTTCCACGACCGTGCTTCGCTGGTTTTCTTGCGATTAGTTATAGTTAAATACTTTACAATTTCTTCATGCCCAAACGGGCGCAGGAGATACCAATATCTAAAGATCAGCGTGCGATTAGCCATCCCACCGCGGATAAGCCCGACTTGTGAGATGGTGATGCAGGCCACATTCACATATGGGCAGCGCAAGGCTTAAAGAAACCTGCGAACAAGGGCTGCACGGCGGTTACGAGTGTACGCTTCGATGAAGCTGCAGGCCCGCTCGTTTCAAACTGTTCAGCAAATGCTGCGCCATCGCGTGTCGTCAAGGACGTCGCCGCCGAATGCATCAACTCTTTGAAATCGTCCAGACCAACGTCGTCGGCGCGCATGACTGAACGGATCAGTGGATCTGCGAAAATCTCGGCGAGCGTCATCTCGTCTATCGTCTGTCTCATCTCAGTCTCCTTTCGATAATTCCTAAGCTGTGAAAGCGGGCGATTGCTTGACGGGCTCGCGCCAAGGTGTTACCGGTAAGTAACTTTTGTGATAGTTACCGATCGGTAACACGCATGTCAACACCGCTTGAGGGTAAAAATTAAACTCATGAAATCCGAGACATCTGATCGTGCTTCTGAGCAGAAAATCGCACCTCGTGACCGGATTGTGTCAACGGCCTGCCAACTGTTTCGTGAACATGGGATACGCGGCATCGGTGTTGATGCCATTGCCGAAGCCGCCTCGACCAACAAGATGACCTTATACCGACATTTTGGTTCCAAGGACGATCTTGTGTGTGAAGCGCTCAAGCACAGTTCTCGAACGCTCGATAAAGCCTGGGAAGATCTCGAAAAAGAGAACCCGGGCGACCCGAGGGCTCAACTCACGGCATGGGTTAAAGCGCGCGCACAATGTCTTTCCAGCGAGCCCTATGGATGCGATTTGGCCAATGCTGCGGTAGAGTTGAAAGAGCAAGGGCACCCTGCACATGCGATAATAGAAACGTTGAAGATGGAACAGCATTCCCGGCTTGCCGATCTTTGTCGTTCGACAGGTGTAAGCGATCCTGAACTTTTGGCTGATACGCTATCCATGCTGTTAGAGGGAGCACGCGTCAGCAAACTTGCCGCCGGCAAAGAAGGTCCGTCGATGCGGTTTACGCGTGCGTGTGAAGCTGCGATGGTCTCGTTTGGTCTAGGTGCACAGGCTTCTGCCTGATCCTGCTGGTGCAAGAAGGAAGTGCTACTGAAGGCAGTGAACGTTAACCGGGCGTCGAATAAGGCTATATGACCAGACTTGCCCGCGATCCTCTTTATCGTCACCACCGATTTCCACCTGACGTGATTGCCCATACCGTTTAGCTCTATGTCCGGTTTCCGCTCAGTCTGCGAATGGCCGAGGATGTGCTGGCAGCTCGTGGGGTCATCGTCTCTCGTCAGACCGTGAGACTTAGGGCTGAGAAATTCGACAGGCACTTTGCCAATGAAATCCGGAAGCGATCGATCGACAAGCTCGGCGACAAATGGCTGTTGGTTATCGCACGAATATGATCCATTCTTCCATTTCGAAAAGATCCACTCTCACTTCGGAAAGATGTTTTCGGTCAATACCATAGAAGCAATGTGTTGGTACAATGCCAAATGAAAAACTGGCTTAAACCCAGCTGAAAACCGACAGCCGCAGCACAAAAAGTTGGTGCGGCACTTTACACGCACGCGCAAGCCTCTCATTAGCCCAGTGACGCAGGACGCCCAGCAATATTGTGGCTCTTGAACGGATTCGAACCGTCGTCCACGCGTCGTGGATTGGCTAAGCATTTGCGACGCAATTCACTCACACTCGCTGGCGCCGCCCTAACTTGGTTTTGCTGGCTAATCGGAATGATGCGCACCGAAAGAATGATCGACCGAACGGCGGTATAGCTAAGGTCGCCAAGTTGCGTAGAAATCAGCGCGGAGATGTAGAGGAAGGCGCTGCGGATACCGATGGCTTGTGATCGCACACCGCTTTCAAAAGCGAGATTGTCGTCGCTTGAGCAGTTTTCGAAATACCCGCATATCCTTCTCTATACTGAAGCTTCCCCATAACTGTGCTAGCGAGGCCTGCATCCATTCTCTCGGCGACTGCCAATGCAGCGGCGGCCCTGTTTTTGAATGGCAAGAGAGCTTCGAGAACGTATCCATCGCCGCATGCCTTGGCGATGCACGCGATATCGAACATGTCACGTGGCTGAAGAGAGGATCCTCGATAGTGAACCTTCTTCGCGATGATTTCGCCCGGGGTCTCAAGGTCAACTTGGATTCCACGTACTGCGACACGGGATGTTGGATCGTTGGTCAGACTTGGAGCACAAATGAAGTCAATTTCACCGATGCCCGCGAACACGATTTTCAACGCATGCGTCCCGTCCGAAACATATTCATCTGGGTTCACCTGCAGGCTATAGCCCTGTGTTGTCGGGTTCAGATATGGGAGGACCTGCGGATCATCGACGAAAATGTCGATATCGAAGCTTTCACGATGGTTTATCTGGAGCATAAGGGCGGTGCCACCCCCGAAAGTCCAGCTATCGAGGAGTTTAAAAGAAGAGTTCGCCTGAATGATAATTGACGCAGCCTGGTCGAAAAGGCTTTCCCATTGGCTCATCAGGACAACCCTCAGGCGGCTAGGGCGAGGGGATATCCAGCTAGCTGCGAGAATTTCTGGGCAATCTCGGATGCTGTACCGTGGTCGATTTCCATCTCATCCAGAAACTGGTGCTGGAGCTCGGCTTTCACTTCGGAATAGAATGAGAATGCCGAAGCATCGAAATTCTCAACGCTCGCAAAATCCGAAATCTTCGAAGCGAGTTGCTCAGCCGAAAGGTTCGTCCCGTAAGGGGCGTTCACCGTCGACAGTACCTTAATCGCAACGCTAGACATCGTTATCACCACCAATTTTCAATAAGTTATGTAATACATACCCGCCAAAAACGCAAGAAACACAGCAGACGCAGGCATGCAACGGCAATTAATCCGGCTTATTCCAGTTCTTGTCACAAGAGCAGACGAAGCTGCGGCGTTTTTCTTCCCGGTGCATGTCTACTACACCGGGAAGAGGCATTTTGCGGCTCAGAGGCCGGCGCGCGCAAAACCGTGTTCAACGAGCCGGTCGATTACCTCAGGATAGCTGACGCCGCTTGCCGCCATCGCCTTCGCATACATGCTGATATCGGTGAACCCCGGAATGGTGTTCACCTCGTTGACCAAAAAAGCCATGTCCTCGGTCAGGAAGAAATCGACGCGCGCCATACCGTCGCAACCGAGCGCCCGGAAGGCGAGTGCTGCCGTCTCGCGGATCTTCGTCTCAACCTCTGGCGGAAGCTCTGCCGGAACCGTCAGCGCCGCGCCATCGTCGTCGATATATTTCGCATCGTAGCTATAGAAGCCATGGCTTTCGGCCGGGATGATCTCACCCGGGCGAGAGACGAACAGGCCACCCTTGGCGTCCTCGAGCACGCTGCACTCGATCTCGCGGCCGCGGATGAATTCCTCGGCAAGCAGCTTGCGGTCATGCTTGAAGCCCTCCGCGAGCGCCGGCGCAAATTCCTGGTTGCCGGAAACCTTGCGCACGCCGACCGAAGACCCCTGACGCGCCGGCTTAACGAACAGCGGCAAACCCAACGCGATCTCAAGCGTGTCGAAGGACGGCACCCGATCAGCATGCACGGTAACAGCACGCGCCACCGGTAACCCCGCCGCCCGCAGCAGCTGCTTGGCGATATCCTTGTCAAGCGCTGTCACTGAGCCCAGGATGCCGCAGCCAACCAATGGCACGCGGGCCACCTCCGCCAGTCCCTGCACGGAACCATCCTCGCCGAAAATACCATGCAGAACCGGGAACAGAATATCGATCTTCCCGGCATCGCTCATCCTGCCGCCGTCGATGGCGATCATCCGCCCACGCCCGCCGGGCACCAATGCGATTTCGGTGCCGTTTGCCGGCCTGGCGAGCACGCCATTTTCGAAATGGCTGAGCAGCCACTCGCCTTCCCGCGTCACGAAGATCGGTACCGCCTCGTATTTCGAGGGCTCCAGTGCCCCCACGACATTCGTCGCCGACATGACGGAGACGTCGTGTTCGGCCGAGCGGCCGCCGAAGAGAACGGCGATGCGCAGCTTGCCGCGGGAAGATGTCATGAAAACCCCCAAAATAATCTCGTGTCTAAATAGTCTAAATAGATGTCAGAAGCCGATCGCGATGCCGCGATTGGCAAAGAAGCGGTCGAATATGGCAAGCGGTAGCAGCACATCCGCCTGGCTCGCAGCATCATGACCGGATGGATTGTGGAAACGGACCGTATCAGCCGAGGCTGCCGTCACCAGAATGAGATGCCCGCCTTTTGAGGGCGGCATGCGTTCCGGCCAGCGTATGCCGCTATTGACCGAGGCGATGAAGAACGGGCGTTCAGCGAGCAGACCGGGGATGCTCTCTGTTGCGACACCCGTCATCGTTTCTGCCGAGAGCCCGAAGCGCTCGCCCACATAGGTCACGAAGGGCGCATAGATCAGTCCCTTGATCGAAGCATCCAGCTCGTTGACGACATAGCCGCCATAGGCGGTGCAGGCACGGGCGAGAGCAAGCGTCGGAAGCAGGTCGCCGCGCGCTGCCAGGATCATCTTCAGGCAGGCCATGCCGCAGACATTGACCGCCCAGCGCGCGTATTCCTCGATCGTCTCGGCACCCGATTGCCGCCAGAGCGGATCGCGCAGCAGCGCCGCAGATCCTTCGGCAAGCACGGGCAATGTCATCTCCGGTGTTTCCCACTGACTGAAATAAGGAACGACGCCTGTTGATAAGGGCATGGCAAAAATCTCCTGAGCGGTATACTCGTATACGAGGTTGCTTGGCATGATCAAGATGATTGCTGTCTCGGAGAAGGTTGGCCATGAACGATTTCGTCGCAATAAATGTTGAAACCATCCGGCCGGAGACCGTGGCGGATCGTATCGCAAGGGTTCTCAGGGAAGCGATTTCCGGTGGAGAGCTTCGCGGTGGCGTCGCGCTCCGACAAGACGAGCTGGCCGCACGATTTGGGTTCAGCCGCATGCCTGTGCGTGATGCCTTGAGGCTTCTGGAAAGCGAGGGCCTCGTAACCATTCACCCGACAAAGGGGGCCTTCGTGGCAAGAATAGATGCCAAGGAGATTGCGGAGATCTATTCCATTCGCTCGCTACTGGAGACGGAAGCCTTGCGCCTATCATATGTAGGGCTGACGACAGCCGATTTGGACAGGGCGGCAACATTTCTCGCCCAGATCGACGCTGAGAAGGATGTGGGACGTTGGGGGACGCTGAATAAGCAGTTCCACATGACACTTTACGGCGCCTGCCAAAATGAGCGGCTCATCGGCCTTATCGCTACCCACCATGATGCAGCCGACCGCTACGTACGTGTATTGCTATCCAGCTTGGACTATGAGCAGCAATCGCAGGAGGAGCACCGTGCTCTGCTAAAGGCTTGCAGAGATCGGAATATCGACGCTGCAAGTGCAATTTTGCAGCGTCATTTGCTTGAAGGAAGTCGCAAGCTCAGCACGGCCGCCCAGTCGAGCTAAGGCGGCTCGCCGGTTCAGCGTTCGAGACGGGCGAAAGTACGCTTGACTTAGGAGATTCGCTGCCGTTGAGACGGGTAACAGGTTCATTTTTTGCTCTTGATGAGAGGTGAACCGCTGACCCCCACACCGCGGAAGTAGGAATCTACCCTGACAGACCGTTGCGTTATCACGACCTCTTCGGAAGTTTCGACTTAAAACTATCTTTCGCTTCGGCTGAAAGTGGACAAAGAGTGATTTTAGCTTAACGTCGCGAACGCATCGGGCGGGCTCAAGGTGGATTAGGCGTGGGCTTCTTCGGGACATTTGATAGGCTGCATCACGGTTTTCAACCTCAGCCGGATTGTCACCAATAGGTTGGGGGCCATCGCCCGCGCGGATTATCGCATGCCAGCTGGAACGATGTAACAATGCATGTGCTTCTTTAGAGTGATACGGTACCAGCCGTCCTGGACCTCGTACCCCCGGTGATCGATGACAATATTTACCGTCCGACACGTCACGTCCTATCGTTATAAACGGCCGGTTGAGTTCGGAGAGCACAGACTTTTGTTCAGACCGAGAGACAGTTTCGATCAGACGCTGCTGAGCTCCCGACTCCTCATCGACCCGGAACCGGACTATCTTCGTTGGATCCATGATGTGTTCGGAAACTGCGTCGCAGTCATAGGCTTTGCTCAACCCTCACGTGAGCTCCGCTTCGAAACCGTCATTCGCCTTGACCATACACCCTATGTCGCAATTGATCTGCAAATCGATCAGGACGCTTTGACTTACCCGTTTTCATATGATCCAGACGAAGCGCTGGATCTGGAACGAACCATCCAGCGCCATTACGCTGATCCACATGATCAGGTCGGTAAATGGGCGCGCCAATTCGTGCGAATCGGGCAACCCACTGAAACCGGGCACCTGCTGATGACGTTGTGCTACGCCATCCATGAAAGTTTCATCTATGCCCGACGACAAGAGCATGGAACGCAAGCGCCGACCGAGACGCTGCAGCTTCGCAAGGGAACCTGCCGCGACTTCGCGCTACTTATGATGGAGGCCGCTCGATCACTTGGGTTCGCGGCCAGGTTCGTCACGGGCTATATCTACGTTCCAGACCGAGACGGATCAATCACCCTTGGCGGCGGTTCCAGCCATGCGTGGTGCCAGATCTATTTGCCGGGCGCCGGTTGGGCTGAGTTCGACCCAACCAACGGTATCGTGGGCAACCGTGATCTTATCCGTGTTGGGGTGGCGCGGGATCCGAAGCAGGCAGTTCCTTTGTGGGGAAGTTACGACGGAACCGCCGCTGACTACGAGGGCATGTCAGTCCAGGTCAACGTCACAACGGATGATCGCATCGAAACTGTGCTCAACTGATCGGAACGCATTGCCTATCCCGGCGTTTGCCGCCCAAGCTAGTCTCACGGCAATTCGCCGGCGCAACGGAATTTTATGATGAAGATACCGCGACCGGGTGAACCGACAGTTTTTCGCGCCTGCGCCAAACATGCACGATGTTGATTAGTGAGAATGTGTGCTCCTATCCGAGCGGCGAGACACGAGCTAACAAACTTGGCAATAGCAGCTTTCCCTCACGGTAGGTGTACGGCGAGACTCAGGGACCGATTCCCCTATCTGTAGGTTGCGTTGAGTTTCACATGCTGCTGGAAAACGCGTCTGAATTCGCGGTAACTCTCAAACCCAAGAGAGGTCGCCAACCGAACCACCGTCGACTGGGTGACGGAACAACAAACAGCAAGGGAAGTTGCTGTCCCGAAGGCGACGACGTCCGGGCAAGCGACAGCAGTTCGCGCTACTCTCTCTTGATGGCTCGATAGCCTCAAGCTTTTGACCTCAAGCATGTTTCTCAAATCATATACTGTTTTGGGCTTCTGAACTGTTGATTTCGTTGCCATGACGATTGTCTTTCGCCCCGCCGATGCGTTTCTGAGTGGCTGATTTTTCCAATACCTATGTGATGGCAGGAGCAATATCGGCCCCTGCCATCTATGCCTTCAACTCACAGGAACCGGCTGTTTTTTCGACACGGATTCAATCGCAGCAAGTGCAATCGCCAGAGCGTTGCGAGCATCAGCTCCTGTTGGTGCATTCTGAACAACACCGTTACGAACAGCATCGACAAAGGAAGCAAGCTGCGCCGTATAGGCCTGAACGAAGTGGTCCGTATCGCGCCGCCATGTGTCGTTGGATACGCCAGTAGCGTCGAACAGCGTCATGCTAGAACGTCGTACGTCGCCCATCGCAACCATTCCGCCGGAGCCGAATACTTCGCCGCGAATATCGTAGCCGTACATTGCAGAGAAGTTTGCTTCCGCAACCGCGATGGAGCCGTTGTCAAAACGAATATTGACGACGGCGGTATCGAGGAAGCCTGTATTGCGTGCGTCCGAGCGAACCAGCGCATCTGCCATTGCAAACACTTCGACAGGCTTTGCGCCGGGGTTCAACCAAAGCAGGGTGTCGAAGTCGTGGATCAACGTTTCATAAAAGATGGTCCACAAAGGAATCCTGTCTGGGTCGCCGCCGAACGGACCAGGATCACGCGTTAGCGACCGGATGAGTTGAACTGCGCCGACCTTTCCGGCATCGATCGCTTCGCGGCCTTCGGCAAATGCCTGGTCCCAGCGACGATTAAAACCGACCTGCAGCGGAACGCCTGCGGCCTTGGCGGCTGCAATGCCGCGGTCCGCATCTTCAAGCGTGAGCGCCATTGGCTTCTCGCAGAAAATCGCTTTGCCGGCCTCCGCAGCCTGCACGAGGATATTGGTGTGAAAGCGTGCGGGTGTCGCAATGATGACCGCATCCAGACCGGGGTTAGAAAGCATTTCTGCAACGTCGGTGTAAGAAGCGTCGGCGCCCAGGCTCTCCGCAAGCTTTGTAGCGGCGACGGGGGCGGGGTCGGCGACGGCTATCAGCTCCGCGTCCACAAGCCTTTTTGCGACGCTCTCACCATGAAACGAACCGATGCGCCCTGCCCCGATAAGTCCGACGTTGACTGTTTTGACCTTGGTCATGATTTTTAGTCCTGTTTCTGAAATCAGAGAGTGAAGGCTTCGCGGAAGGCAGCAAGCGCGGTGTCGGCATCTCCGGATGCCCATGCTTCCATCCCGATCGGGCCGGAGTAGCCCATGTGGCTCAGGGCTCTTGCGATCCCCTTCCAGTTCACTTCGCCGGTGCCCGGCTCAAATCGCCCGGGTACATCGGCCACCTGAATCTCACCGATCCACGGCAGGCTGCTTCGGCAAAGTTCGATCAGGTTCCCCTCACCGATCTGCGCGTGGTAGAGGTCCAGGTTCAAACGCAGGCGCGGGTGGTCGATGATCGATACGAGTGCCAACGTGTCTTCGGCGCGCCCGAACGGAACGCCGGGGTGATCGACGGGAAGATTGAGGTTTTCCAGCGTGAAAACCACGTTTTCTTCTTCCGCGAGGTCGACGATTCGGCGTAGCGTATCCTGAGCCTTCAGCCACATGGCTCCCGTGACGACCTCGACAGGCTGAATCGGTAGTCCACGATCCCCGAGGCCAGTGCCGTGAAGGTTGAGGCGCTGCACGCCAAGACGTTTACCGATCTGAGCTGTTTCGCGCGCGGTTCTCAAAAGTTCGGCTGCACCTTCTTCATCCGTAAGGCGCCCGGTCAGGTAACCGTTCATAATTGTGAAGGTCGCACCTGTGGCTTCGAGCTTGGCGATGTCGTGCTCTGGCCAATTCCAGAGGCCCACGCCAAATCCCTGCTCCTTCAATCGGGAAGCGCGCCATTCGATAGGCTTGTCCCGCCACAGCATCTCCGCGCAGGCGGCTAACGGAAACGGGGTGTTATTCGTACTGCTCATTTGGGGTGGTTCCCTGGATTTTGGATATGACTGTCCCAAGGCCCGGCGAACGCGCCGGGCCAAAATTCATGTTTCCAAGTGTCTTCAGATGGTGCCGCCCAGCTCCGCGGAGATCGACTGGAGTTCTTTGCCGCCGGCCATCAGGTTCTGCAGGCCATCGAGGCTGATTTCATGTTTGGCAAATGTGCCAAGCGTCTTTCCCCTGTTCAGAGCTGTAAAACGGTTGCCGACGGCAAAAGCGTGTCTGACGTTGTGGGTAATGAAAATCACGCCCAGACCTTTGCGACGAACCTGATCGATGTACTTTAGGACCATCGAGGTTTGTGCAACACCGAGTGCAGATGTCGGTTCATCGAGAATGAGGACTTTCGCCCCGAAATACACGGCGCGTGCGATCGCCACGCATTGACGTTCGCCACCGGAGAGCGTGCCGACGGCCTGCCCGGGTTCACGAACATCGATGCCAATTCTCTTCATTTCTTCGCTGGTCACGCGATCCGCGAATTCCATGTCCATGTATTTGAACGGACCGAAACCCTTCAACGGCTCGCGACCCATGAAGAAGTTTCTAGTGACAGACATCAGCGGGATCATCGCCAGATCCTGGTAGACGGTAGCAATCCCCGCATCGAGCGCATCTCTTGGCCCGGTAAAGAGATGTTGTTTCCCCTCGACGAGGAAGTCGCCGGATGTCGGTCTGTGAACGCCGGAAAGAGTATTGATCAGAGTTGATTTTCCGGCTCCGTTATCTCCGAGGAGGCACAGAACCTCTCCTGCGTGAACACTCAGCGAAACGCCGTTGAGTGCGATAATCGAGCCGAAGTGCTTTACGAGGTTCTTGACCTCGACGAGTGGTGTCTGGCTCGTGCTCATCAGCGTTCTCCCGTCACACGCTTGCGAATGATGTTGTTGAAAATAACCGCAATCAGCAGCATCCCGCCGAGGAAGACGAGGTACCAATCCTGGTCGATTGACGTGTAGGTGAGACCGATCAAGACCATGCCGAAGACGATCGATCCGAAGAACGCACCGATTGCCGAACCATATCCTCCAGTCAGGAGACATCCGCCGATGACGGCCGCAATGATGGCTTCGAACTCCTTCTGAAATCCCCGTCGTGCGTCCGTTGAACCCGCATCAAGCACGGTGAGGATCGCGACAAGAGTGGCGCACATGGCGGTAACAATGAAGAGGGTCGTCTTTACGCGCGCGACGGGAACACCCGACTTGCGAGCTGACTTCGGGTCGCCTCCGGATGCAAAGATCCAGTTTCCAAACCTCGTGCGCAGCAGAACCCAGGTCGCGACGAGTGCAATCAGCACAAACCAGAGGATTTCTACGGGGATACCGGGGACTTTCGGCGTTCCATTGGGGAAGGTCTCGATGACGCCTGCACTGCCAAGCCACGTGAAGAGGCCCGGGAAGGCATCGCCTGAAAACAGCGGCGCAAGGGGACTGTCCGCCACAGCTTCCCTCATGCCGCGAAGCTGTGTTGAACCGCCGCTCGCCCACTTCAGTCCGACGAGCGTGAGGCCACGAAGAATGAAGAGAAACGCAAGCGTTACTATGAACGATGGAAGTCCGGTGCGCATGGTGAGCTGGGCGTTGGTGACACCGATGACCACGGCGAAAGCAAGCGCGATCAGGATCGCGACGCTAAGCGGCAGATTAAGGACCACAAGGGCCGTGCCAAAAACTAGCCCTGCGAACGCGACCATCGAGCCGATCGACAGATCGAATTCGCCGCCGATCATCAAGAGTGCCGCGCCAACCGCAAGAATCCCCAGTTGAGCAGCTGGCGCCATGAAGTTTACAACGCCTGCAAGTGTGAACATGGCGGGGTTTGCGGTCAGCATGAAGAATGTTGTGACGAGCACCAGTCCTGCGACTGCGCCGAGTTCCGGACGTCGCGCGAGCGCGGTCAAAGTCGAAACCTTTTTCAGGCGCTCGTCGGATCGAGTCGGGGACCCGTTCTGTTCGTTGGCCAGCGTCATGGTCGTACCTCAGATGTCAGTTGTTTACGTGCGCCATCGGCTGCCGTTCACGCTTCACGCGGATCGGATGTCGGGCGATGAGGGCAGCCCCCGCTGGAGGTGCGGGAGCTGCCGGATGGGTCTCGCTCAGCGGATACCCTGGGAGGATTTCTCGATCACCGAAGCGGCGGTATCCTTCTCGACAAAGCTCGGACCCGAGGCAACGTTTCCAGCAGGAATCGTGCCATATCTTGCATTCAGCGCGAGGAATGTGACTGGCAGATATCCCTGGAGATAGGGTTGCTGATCCACGGCAAAAAGCGCCTTGCCTTCCGAAACAGCCTTCAGGAAATTGGCCGAGAGATCGAAAGAAGCGACCTTGACCTTGTCGCCATTGCCCATCTTCTCGACAACAGCAACCGCTCGCTCACCGACGAGCGGTGCCGACAGGCCAAGCACGACATCGACAGAAGAATCCGAGGTTAAAGCAGCCTGGATCTTTGATTCAATTTCCGCCGGGTCGGCGGACGTCGGCAGGACCGTTACCTTTCCACCTTCGAAGCCCTTGGCGGTACCTGCGCAGCGCTGGTCAAGGGCGGCATTTCCCACCTCCTGGTTTACGCACAGCACATGCTTCATGCCCAGAGACTTGAGTTTTTCGCCGACCTTGGCCCCTGCGGTAAGTTCGTCCTGGCCAACATGAAGCTTGATGCCAAGCTTTTCCGTTGCGGCAATGCCGGAATTCATGGAAATGACGGGGATACCGGCCGCGATGGCCTTGGCAATCGCCGGGCCTAGCGCATCCGGATCGGGATTGGAAATTACAATGCCCGCCGGGTTTTGATTGACTGCGGCCTCAATGAGCTGAGCCATTGCGACCATATCGAAGGTCTCGGGTGCCCGGTAGTCAACCTTGGCATTGATGTCCTTGCCGGCCTGCATCATTCCGTTTTTCACGATCGACCAGAAGGGGTCAGAAGCTTGTCCATGAGTGACGGCGATGATGCTGGGCTGCTCCTCGGCTTTGACGCCAACCGAACAAGCGCCAATCAGTGACACGGCAATAGCCGCAGAAGCGAAATTCTTCCAAATGGATTTCATTTTTTCCTCCTCAATGTCACCCACTCCTCTGAGTGACGAATTCGAATGCTACCGGGTGCAAATGTGTTTGCTACCGGGTGCAAGCGGGTGCATGTTATGTCAGAATGCGTTAAAAGCAAGCATTCATTTCACTGAATCAAAAAAATGGAATTTATGTTCCATTACCGGAGAGTTTATGCGGAAGAGAGCAACGGCTAAACAGGTGGCAGATGCGGCGGGAGTCTCCAAGTGGACCGTGATACGAGCTTTCACACCGGGAGCTTCGATTACCGACGAAAGCAAGCGGAAGGTCCTGGAGACCGCTGCAGCTTTGAACTACACGCCGAACCTTCTTGCACGAAGCCTTGCTACCAACTCGACGGGGCAGATCGCTGTCTTCGTGGACGACTTTTCCAACCCGCAAAAGCTTCCTTTCCTTGAGGCGCTTACCGAGAAGCTCCAGGCCGCAGGCCTGGTCGTGATGCTGATCAATATCAATAGCCACTTTAACCATGTGAACGCACTTCTCCATGCGGACCAGCGTCAGGTCGATGCCATCATTCTGTTTGGTACAGCGTTTCGCGACGAAACCCTGACAGACCTGCAGCACGGACGCGGCATGCCGCCTATGTTCGTGCTTGCACGTGACAGTCAGATCGACGGCGTGCCAGCGGTTGTCTGCGACGCGGAACTTGCTCTCAGGGAGATCGTCGACCACCTTCATGCGCAGGGATACAAACGCCCGGGCTTCATGAGCGGTGCTGCCGCTTTGTCCACGGCTTTAAAAAGAAGCCATTACTTCACGGAGTTCTGGGCAGAAAAAGGCATCCAAAACATCGTCCAAATGAGCGCGGAAAAATACAGTCTGGACGCTGGTGCGGCCTCGGTGAGGAAGTACTTAAGCGAGACTTCACCGCAAGATCGCGTCGATGTGCTAATGTGCGAAAACGACATTCTGGCGATGGGCGCAATGGATGAGATCCGGGCAAACTTTCGCCTTCAAGTTCCCGAAGATATTGCGATAGTGGGTTTCGACAACTACGAGATATCCGGTTCGTTCGGATACGGTATTACCACCTACGAGCAACCGCGCGACGAAATGATTGATGCAATTCTGAGTATGATCAAGGGGAGTTCGGCTTTGAAGACGGTAACTCTTCGGGGAGAGCTTGTCGTTCGACGCTCAACTTAAACGCTGTTGACTGATCACAGTTGACTATTCTTTAGGACCATCCGATCAGAACGACACAAAGTCGCGGCGAAGCTTGGATGTCATCCAACCTGGATTTCATCAACGAGGCAGGCGTGCAGTGTGCGTACCAACCGCCTTGGACGGAATCGAGCCGTCGACCTGCCACTACTTCAAATGCAAACTCGCAGATAACCACGCCAGATCAAGTACCTGGCCTACTTGGAATGTCGGGAAGGGGGTCGCGCGGGGACTGTCTGGTGTTGGGGTGTCAAAGGCTAGAGCGAACATCGAAGAATCTGCCGCCTTGTCCGAGTTCGGCCATTGCGGCATCGGCGTCGATGGTCACTGAAATGGCCTTGCCCAAACTGAGGGCGTACTTGCAAAAAACGCCGAGCGAACCATTCATGGCCTCCGGGCGACCATCGCCCCATCCTTGACCTCTATCGCCCAGGAACGGCTGAACTACTTCGCAGCCGCTCGTTACGATCTAGAGCCATCAGGAACTGCTCTCACGACGATCCCGTCACTCTGTCCGTAATGGAGTGAGCGACGGGACAGCAGATGAAGCCTAGCTTGACATGCTTCAGCCGAGGGGTGGATAGTCGGTATAGCCTCGCTCGTCGCCCACGTAGTAGCTGGACGGGTCGGACGGCGCCAATGGGGCATTTTGACGGAAGCGTTCGGGCAGGTCCGGGTTGCTAATGAAGAGAGTTCCGAACGTCACCGCGTCCGCCAGATTGCTTGCTATCGCCCGCTCGCCACTTTCTCGGTCATATCCAACGTTTACGACAAACAAGCCGGAGAACCGCTTTCTCGCCTCGGGCGCCAGCAGCTTGAGACCCTCGGGAAGCTGCGCCGACTCCATGAAGTGAAGAATGCCCACCTTCCTCGTTTCGAGAGCTTCGACGGCGAACATATAGGTGCCCTCCAGGTCGCTATCGCCCATGTCGTTATAGGGTATCCGGGGCGAGAGCCTGACCGAAACACGGGAAGCCCCAAATACCCGGATTGCGGCGTCGGTTGCTTCGAGCAGGAAGCGGGCGCGGTTTTCGACAGGGCCGCCATAGGCGTCCGTTCTCTTGTTGGAACCGTCCTCGAGGAATTGGGCCGGCAGATAGCCGTTGGCGCCATGCACCTCAACCCCATCGAAACCAGCGGCCTTGGCCGCACGCGCGGCGGCCTCGTAGTCCTGAATCGTACTGTGGATCTCGTCGAGGGTGAGAGCCCGGGGCGTGACGGTCGGCTTTGGCCCCTCGGGCGTGAAAGCCTGGCTATTGAAGGGCACAGCCGAAGGCGCGACAGGCAAGGCTCCGCCATGGAAGTCTGGATGAGAAGCGCGGCCGGTATGCCAGAGTTGGGCGAAGATGAGGCCCCCGGCGTTGTGCACGGCCCGGGTGACCTTTCGCCATCCCTCGATCTGCTCGGCCGTGTGGATTCCCGGCGTATTCGTCCAGCCGATCGCCTGCTCGCTGATCTGAGTCCCCTCAGAGATGATAAGGCCAGCGGTGGCGCGTTGGGCGTAGTAGTTTGCAGTGAGTTCGTTCGCCACATGGTCTGGTGACCGCGCTCTTGTCATCGGGGCCATGAAGACGCGGTTCTTGAATTCGAACATCTCGGTCTTCAGCGGGGTCAGCAATTTTAACTCAGTCATTTTGACGCTCCAGTTGATCTGGACGCCTAGGTATACGTTGTAGACTTGCTGTCAATCAGGCACCTTGAATCGCCTTGGTAGGCCTGAGGATACCTGGTCGCCGTCTTGGTTGGGCTCAATCAGCGCGTTTTCCCAGCTGAATACCGCTGAAACCGTCATCTGATCGTCGGGCGTCGAAGGCTTCTCGCGCTGCATTGACCTCCGGCAGCTTGTCCAGCGTCCACCGGTGAAGCTCGCCGAACGGCTTTTGCAGTGTTTGGCCCAGCTTTGTGATCTCATACTCCACAGCCACCGGCGATACGGACACGATGCGACGAGTGATGAGGCCGTTGCGTTCCAGTTTGCGGAGACACTGTGTCAGAGCCTTCTGGCTCACGCCCTCCAGACGCTTACGGATGAGGTTGAACCGATGAGGTCCGTCCGACAGAACCGCCAGAACCATCATGGACCATTTATCGGCGATCTGATCGAAGAGTGTCCTGCTGGCGCAGTCCGAGGAGAAGCAAATCGGATCTAATTCCATGACGATACGCACCTTCACAATCCATCCATGTCGATATCTTTATGCGCACAGGTAGCCCATGTATACTTGTATTTCCCGAGGCGCTTCCTCAACACAAGCTTCAGCCGGGTGCAGCAGACTCAAAATGGCCGGATGTGGGGTGCGAAGCGATCATTGCGTGCGGACCGCGAGTGGCCATCATAACCGCGCTGCCAGCATCGTGCTCTTGATGAGATTCGCACTTACGACCAATATGTTATAAATTCGGCGAAGTGGTTGGTTAGAAAGGATCTCCCGCCCAATCTTCATGGCTGTGCCGTATGCGGATGATGAATACGCTCCCGTCTTCAATGATGCGGTACACGACAAGGTGAGCTTTGAAAGGATGGATCCTGACAGGAGGAGAAATCTCATGGCGTTCGCGTGCCATTCTTGGGTTGGTGGCGATGAGCTCGAGCAAGGCAAAAAGCTCATCGTGATATTGTCTGGCGACTAGTGCTCCGAAGATGCGGATGCCTTCTTCTGCAATGGAAATAATATCCTCTTCCGCTTGGACAGATAGGCTGAATGGCATTAGGCGCGTCCGCGGCTGCTGTTAGCTCGAGAAGTGGCTAAAGCAAACAACTCTTCCGTTGAACGGCTCCCAACTCCGCTTCTGATCCCGTCGTCAACAAATCGCTGCATCTCGGCAATCTTATCCGTACGCGCTTGGTCTCTGCGGATCAGGTCCCGGACATAATCGCTCGCATTCGAGTATCGACCAGTCTTGGCCTGTGCTTCAACCCATTCTTTCATGGGGTCTGGCAGGGATACATTCATCGTCGCCATTCGAGTCTCCTTAATGCCTCAACATACCCGCTGATGGCAAAGTTTGTCAAACTAATGATGAGGTCGCAATTACAGCTCTTGAACAGATTCGAACCAGCGACCCTATCGGTTTTGGTGGGCTATGAGACTGCTAACGAGTTACGCAAAAACACCAATTGCTAATTCGCGCACGTGCCGAGGATCGGCGACATCAGCTTGATGTGGGCATCAATCCGTTCCAACACTCTATCGGGTAGAACAACTCGTTCAGGGAGAGACCACCAAGACTGGTTGACGCGCTCGACGGTCTCCGTAACAGCCTTCAGCACAGCAGCTTCAGGCAGTCGCGCACGATGCGCGAAGACTTTCCATCGCTGGGCGTTCATTGCCTTGAACGGCCTTTGACTGGCCAGCGACAGTGCCATGGCATCCGACGGAATGTAAGGGACTGTCGAGAGTACATCATAGACTGGAGCGAGTGCCGGCTTGTTGCCCTTCCCATAATAAATCAGCGACCAATTCTTGAGGTGCATGTCGCCATTGCCTGTCAGGACTGCCAAAGCCAGTCGTCGGACGAACTCGAGGGCTGCCGCTGAAGAAACGGCGACCCCAATAGCCACAGCGATATCATGATATGAGGCCCCCTCATATTTTCGAGACGGATAGACGCCGAATACCTGTGCGAAATCTTCGATATGGATGCGTTCACCACCGGCAACGCGATCGAAACGTTTGACGAGGAGGACTTTGCCGTCGGACAGTGTCTCAAACTCCTCCGGGATACCCTCGAACTGCGATTGTTCCACGAGCTCGCGTTCCGGCACGTCCATACCAATCGCTTCGGCCAATGCAAGATTTGCAAATTCGTTTTCCGAGACACTGGGAAATGATGTCGATGGAAACTTGGCGATATATGAACCCTGCTCGTCGCCTAAGGGGATCGTCAGACCGCCGCCCTTGCCTGTGTTTTTGATGACGGAGAGTTTCATTTGCACGCCGGCGAGCGAAAACCGGGCCTTCGGTCTCGAGAGTGTCAAACCCTCATTACAAACAACGCTGCCTTCGCTCGGCACAATTCGGACAGCCCCCGGCAGATCCGATCCGAGTGTTGCAAGCAGGTCGAAATCATTTCCTGCTCGCACGCTGCCTGAATGGTGCTTCTCCATCGCCTCGCGCAGTTTATCCTCTGGAAGAAGGTTCGCAAAGAACGATGGCAAAGCCCTTGCGACAGGCTTCGGGTCCTTCCGCAAACCCCCATGTGCCGCGCGAAATGACAAACTGAGCACTGGGAAACCACCCGTCTGTCGATAGCTCTCCTCAAAGCTGAATGCGTTGAAGTCTCCCGGCGTCCTCACGATCACGCCGACCTTCAGGTCATTCAGCAGCACGTCCAGTGAGGTTATCGATCTTGGATCAAGAGGCGCATCAGACATTGCCATCACCATCAGGACTGGCGACGAAAGCAGGAAGGTCATCTTCGGCGCCACCTGGCTGCAGTAAAGCTTCAACCGCCGGGACCATCGCTTGAGGGATGAGCATCAGTTCCAGACCAAGCGCACGACCAATGTTGATCAGAGTGGTCGTACGGGCAGCGCTGGCTCCAGCCTCAATCTCGCGGAACCGCGGTCGCGATATACCCGCCATATTCGCAACCTGCTCCTGGGTGAGGCCCAAAGTCTTGCGCGACGTCTTAAGCAGCCGCCCTATGTCCTGAAGAGCCTCCGAATCCGACTTCATATGATACCTTAACGATTCATCTTTCCCATTATGATATGTTTACGTATCTCACAGCATCTGGTCATGTCAAACTAAATGCCGCTAATAGGGATCATATGAGACTAAAAGATCTTCTTACAGATCAATTTTGTTTCCTCTACTGAGACAATCTGGGCAACGAAACTGGAAGCACCCCCGCAATACACCCTTCTTTAAAAGTCCGCTCCTATCCGCCTGGCAACCTGCCTGCCTAGCAGGAAGACAAGGCATGAGGATTGGCTTCACCGGGGCCGAGCACATCGGTAAGGCATTGGCCCGGCTTGCAGTCGCGAACGGACATACCGCGACGCTCAGCAATTCGCGCGGACCAGAACCCCTGCGCGAGGCAGCGGCCGAAATTGGTTGTCAGGCCGCTGTTGTAACCGACGTGCCCTCGTCCAGCGATGTGATGGTTCTCACAGTGCCGTTCGGAGCTTGCACCGCAGTTCCTAGATGGCATGATCGTCATCGATACGAACAACTACTACCCGGATAGGGACGGCAGTATCGATGCCCTCGACCGGCGCGAGACGAAAACGTCGCAACTGATCGCAAACCATTTCCAAGCGGCGACGATCATCAAGGCGTTCAACGCCATTCTGGAGAACGACCTCCTCGATCCTGTTGCACTTCCAAACAGAGCTAAGTGTGCCTTGCCGAATTGGGGGTGACGATGCCGCCAACAAGGTGATTGTGACCACCCTACAAGCGGACTTCGGGTTCGATACTGTAGACGTCGGGCCCCTCGCTGATAGCTGGCGTTTTGAGCGGGCCAAGCCCGCTTACTGCATCCCGCTCGATAAGGACGGTGTCATTGCGGCACTCGCTGCGGCGGAACGGGATAAGGAACTCCCAGAGGGGTCGTGGAGGCGATAGCCCAACAAGCGGCGGCTCAACGAAGAGGCCGCCACTTGAATTCGCGACCTTCGGAGTGAAAATGTTAGGTGCACTCATTGTCCGCTATGGGCGAAATTGGACTTTGCTCGAACTCGTTTCGCTTTAAGTAAGCGCGAAAGCGCTTGACCTCAACCCGCCGATTAGAGAAGCGCCGCATCGCGGAAGGCGGGACCGACTACCCCGGCGAAAACGCTCCATCAACTTCTGCTTATGCGGCTTCGCTCATAGCAACCCGGCCCAGTTCCGCCGATAGCCATGGATCAACCGACAGATCTCGCTGCCCACAACGCCCTCGGATATCCACTATCGTCGCTGAGTTGAAGACGTTTCCATCGTCAGGAGGCGTCTTACCGAGTGCCACCGTCGTCAGGCAGGCAGCTTCATCTGCTTGCGCAGGCTCTTGTCGAACGCGCTTGCGGGTACGAAGCGTCGCAGGAAATGCAGTTGCCGCGCCGCCTTGGTGGCGGGGTAGCGCAACTTCGGCGACTTTACTGTCGCCGCCTTCACGACGGCTTCCGCGACAAGCTCCGGCGCATCGCCTGCCTTGATGGCACTGTTCCACACGGCTTCCGTTGTCTTGCGGCCCGCATCGTAGACGCTCGTCATGCGGTCGGGCTGTTTCGCGTTGTGGTCAAGCGCCGTGTTCGTAAAGGCAGGCTCGACCAGGAGGACCCTGATACCGAGCGATCTGACTTCGTGATCGAGAGACTCCGAGTAACCCTCGACGGCATGTTTCGTGGCGGTGTAAAGCGCGCTGAACGGACTGGGAATGAAGCCAACCACCGAACTGATGTTTATGATGCGCCCGCTACGCTGCCTGCGCATGATCGGTAGGACCTCGTTAGTCGTCCGGACGATCCCGAAGACGTTGAGATCGAAAATAGCCTGCGCCTGTTCAACGGATGATTCCTCGGCGCCACCGATGAGGGCCCCGCCCGCGTTGTTAACGAAGATGTCGATACGGCCAGTGCGGCTGACGACTTCGGCGACCATTGCAGCCACCGAAGCGCTGTCGGTCACGTCGCATTCAAGCATCGTGATCCCCGCGACCGTCCCCGTCCCCGTCCTCGCCTTCCGACTTGTTCCAAAGACCTGGTAGCCGGCCGACACCAGAGCCTTGGCCGTGGCAAGACCGATCCCGGATGCCGAGCCAGTGACGACGGCGACGCTACGATTGTTCGTGTTCATTTCAATTCCTTTCGTTCGCCCGATACAGGGCGGTGTTGATGGCGCGGGAGTTGCAAGTGGTCCCCGCGAGGTCGAAGTGTCATGAGTTGGAGCGGTATCGCGCGGCGGGTTCGGAGTTGCTAAAGCCTGCGGCCAAGACGCCACGCGCCTGCTCGAAGGCATCCCATGCGGCGACGTCGGGCACGGGCGGGATCGTCACCAGCTCCTTCCGGTCAAACCCGATCAGCGCCGCGTCGACGAGGTCTTCCACTTCCATCAGGTTCTGGACACGGTTGATGTCGCCTCCTGCCCGCTCGAAGATTTCCGTACGTGTCGCGGCGGGCAGGACGGCCTGGACGTATACGCCCTTGGAAGAGACTTCTGCGGCTAGGCTCTGCGACATGGTCAGCACATAGGACTTGGTGGCGGCATAGATGCCGTGGGAATATTCGGGTAAAAGCGCCAGCACCGAGGCGATGTTGACGATCGACCCGCTGCCCCGCTCCACCATGCCCGCGATTACCGCGGAAGCCAGTAGCGTCGGAGCGACGACGTTGAGACGAAGCAGTGTTTCCATCGCCGCAGGATCGGCCGACGTGAATCCGCCGAGCAATCCTGCCCCGGCGTTGTTGACGAGAATGTCGATAGACGGCTCTGCCTTCAAGCGTTCGGCGACCGTGCCGAGTTGCGTCGGGTCTGTAAGGTCGGCCGTGATGTTCTCGACGGCGATGCCATATGCCAGGCTAAGTTCGGCGGCCAGCGTTTCGAGGCGATCGGTCGCCCGGGCGACGAGAACGAGGTCATGTCCCCGAGCGGCTAGCCGTCGTGCGTAGACGGCGCCGATACCGCTGGACGCTCCGGTAATGAGTGCGATGGTCATAGAGGTTCCTTCCGTCGGTCGCGTGACGGCCGATAATTGGTGGCATGAGGAGACATGGGTTTTGCGGACTCAGCCGCGATGCTTGATGTGAAGCATGGGATAATGCTCGTAGTGGCCAGCGCCGTTTTGCACGATCGGGTCAAGCGAGGTCAGCGCCTCGATATTTTCGTCGTCTTCAATCTGATAAAGCGAGACGCCGTAACCGCCAGCGGGGTCCATGACAGGCCCGTGCGCCACGATTTTACCTTCCCCGAGAAGCCTGTCGAGATAAGTGCCGTGCTGGCCCATCCAAGTCTTTTCGTCGGTCGTCATCGTGGCGAGGAAATCCGGGCGCGGGGGTATGTATTTGCAGAGATAGAACTTCATCGTCGTCTTCCTGATGGGGATTGGGCACTGGCTGTTTTCGACGGCCAACAGAAATTTACGCTGGAATGTCGATGGATAAAGAGTTACTATCATTTTAGGAGTAAGTCACTACCAAAATGAGATCCACATGAAAAATCTTTCGAACCAGCCATGCCTCATTGCCCGGAGCCTTGCTCTCGTAGGCGATGCATGGAGCATGCTGATCATGCGCGACGCCCACGCCGGGTCCACGCGATTCGACGAGTTTCGCAAAAACCTCGGAATTGCGCCGACACCGCTGGCGACACGTTTGGCTGCCATGACGGAAGAAGGACTTCTCGAAAAGCGCCGCTACTCGGAACGCCCACCTCGCGACGAGTATGTCCTCACCGATGCAGGGCGGGACTTTCTCCCGGTCCTTTTCGCGCTCGCGACCTGGGGCGGAAAGCATCGCGGCGGTGGCGAGTTCACCCGCTTCTTCGATGAAGGCTTGGGCACGGAAATCGAGCCGGTGATGATCGATAGAACCACGGGCGAACCCATCGGGACGCGTCCCATCAAGATCGTGATGCCTGGCTGATGTCGATCTATGGCGATCTTTTCACTTGGTGCTTCCGCATGTCACCCCTTGCTTGAGCACACCGCGGCCCTCACAAGCACGTCGGTCGAGAGCAGTATCGTGGACACGAGGGCTGCGAACGACAGAAGCCCTGCCATCCTCTCCGAATAGCGCACCGTCTCGGTGTCGACCGACTTCGCTGTTGAGTAATAAAGATGGTCGTCCGGTAAACTGTCGTGCGACAGAATGTGAACCCGTGCACCCGCCGGAAGCGGAAATTATTTCCGCTTAATGGCCATTTCCGGTTCCGACACCTTGATGAGATACGAACCGGCGGCCCCGTCGCTTGGGTCACTTGTATTTGCATCAATTTGCGCTCGGAGTGCTCGGTCTTAGGCCACGCAAAGCGGGCAAAACGCTATGGACAGCCGCAACAGGAAAAACAGGCCATTCTGATTTGATGAAGATTGGACCCGCGGCAATCATATGGCTGACATTTGTGATAAAAAGATCAAAACATCCAGCCCCCAGAGCGCCACCGCCTTGAGTTTATGTCCCCTATGGGTTACATAAACTCATGTTCACGATTAGGCGCACTCGTGATTATGCGGACTGGATCAAAACGCTAAAAGACTTTCGTGCTCAAGCTCGAATTGCCGACCGCATTGACCGTCTCGCTGCGGGAAATCCTGGGGATGTAAAGCCAGTCGGCGAAGGCGTGAGCGAACTCCGCATTAATTATGGGCCTGGTTATCGTGTCTATTTTGTCCGGGACGGGTCGGTCGTTTATGTTCTTCTTTGCGGTGGCGACAAGGGTACCCAGGACAAAGACATTCGATTAGCTAAAAAACTAGCACAGCAATTGAAGGAGCAATCGCATGCCACTTGAGACATTTGAGTACGACTCCGCCGAATTCCTTGGGAGTGAGGAAGCGATCGCTGAATATCTTTTAGCTGCTAGCGAAGATGGAGACGCAAACCATATCGCTCGCGCTCTTGGTGTTGTCGCGCGCGCGCGCGGCATGTCGGATCTCTCTCGGAATACCGGCCTTACGCGACCTGCTCTCTATCGAGCATTAAGTGGCGATGGCAACCCAGAGTTTGGGACGATTGCGAAGGTAGCTGACGCCCTTGGTTACAGGCTAAATCTTGTTTTGAAATCCAGCAGCGGTTCGAACGCCGCGGCGAAGTGAACGGCACATTCGAACGTTTTCTAAACGCTTTTTGGGCTCGAGACAGACCGAGGTAGCCGATTTCTCATGGTTTAAGCTCTTGAAAGGAACCGAACCGGCGACTGGGTTGGTCATACGGCTTAATTGTATGAAAATACATCAGTATTTCGACCCATGGCGCGGATCTTGGCAACGAGCTTCCGCTTTCTCGACCGACTTCTCATAGGTGATCGCAACGTCGGCACCATCCTCGGCCAGTTTTAGCGCAATTGCCGCACCGATACCGCGTGCCGCACCGGTGACCAGCGCGCGCTTGCCGGAAAGAGGTAGTGTGGAGATGTTGTTCACGGAGAGTACCTCTGTATGTCTCTGTTTTGCTCGGGAGTTTCACGCCGTTTCCGCGCGATCGGCTGGTGATGCGCTGCTATGGGGCCGCTCATCGACGCAACGGTTGGGCGATGTCAGGCTGACGGAAAGCCAGCCGACAGAGTGTTAGATGTTGCTGAAAATGGAACGTGGGAGCTACCTTAAATGCGAGAAATGCGGTGACACTCGTGAGACCACGCGGCTTCCCGGCAAAGTCGGCTTCCCGACTGTCGAGCCGTAACGGAAGAACCGTCCGTTGAACCATCCTCTCACATTACGTGGCAAAGAGACTGAAACGCGGCAGTGAGGGGGTCAAAGTCGGGCTTAGCTTGGTTGCAGAAACTTGTCGCGAAATTCCGCATTTTGCGTTGTCGCAAATGTCAGACGCAAAACTGAAAAAGAAATCGGGAATTTTGCGATAGGGAGCGGCGGCTTCCTTCCAAGATGGAGTCTCGTCCAGCTTGAGATTGACAAGTAAAAGGCTTCTGCGCACAATTGGTGCTCGGTAGATACAGCCTGCTGCTTGCGCCCCGTCGGGGTATGGTGAATGTATCGAGCCACTTATGGCTCCCTTTGCCCGAACGAACGGGTCAGCAACGCAAGCCCCTGACACTCTCCGTTCGTTTATGCAAAGGATCATCTCATGCGCGATTTCCGCGATGCCAAAGCTATGGCGAAAACGCTACGTGAAGCGCTTCACGCTAAATCTGTCACCTTCACCAACAGTGAGAGCCAGGAGCTAATTGCTCGAATTCTTGGCTATCGAGACTGGAACGTATTGGCCGCAAGGATCCAAGCGACCCAGTCGTCGACAACCTCGGCCCGGGCTAGCACGCCTTTTCCAGTCGGGGTAAACATTCCCATCGTTCCTATGCGGGACATGGTCCTGTTTCCGCACATGATCTCGCGGATTTTCGTGGCGCGCGACAAAACTCGGCAAGCCTTGGAACACGCTCTTGCCGGTGATCGGCGTGTTGTCGTTCTCGCCCAGAGGCATGGTGCCGACGATCGTCCCAACACTCTTGAGGCCCTCCATCCGGTGGGCGTAATAGCAAACGTGGTCGATCGTCAGACTCAGGCGGACGGAGCTCTCAAGGTCACCGTCTGTGGTCTTCAGCGAACAGGCATCGTCCGCCTTACCGATGGCGAGTTCCTGGCGGCGGAGGTTACGCCGATTGAAGAACAGGGCGGCCAGTCGAAGGAGGCCACCGCTCTTTCGAATGCGGTTCTCGATGCCTATCAGACCTACGCCGATGTCGATTTTTCCGCGCTTCCGCCAGGATCCAAAGCCCGTTTCGGCCTGCCTTCGATCGGCGATCCGAGCCTGTTGGCTGACACAGTCGCCCCGTTGCTATCGACCAGTATCGAGCACAAGCAGCAACTCCTGGAAACCAGTGACGTGGTGACTCGACTCAAAAGACTAATCGAGTTGATGAGCGCTGGTCGCCCTAAAGCTGTCGCATAAATAATGAAAGGGAGCATCCAGCCGTCGCGCTGGGTGCTCTATCCCGCTGCCACAGCAACGGGCCACTTTAGGATTTGGGAGGACACAAGGTGGCGCTCACCAGCGAAATCGCCCCCTATGACAGTCGGTGGCGTGCTCTATTTTCCGCTGAGAAGGACCGGATTGCACCAAGCTTCGGTGTCGAGCTTGACGGGATTCATCACGTAGGGAGTGCGGCCGTCCCTGGCCTGGCCGCAAAACCTGAAATCGATCTCCTGGTTGAAGTCTCAGAGCATCGAAATGAGACTGCTTGTGACGATTCCATGCGAGCTTTGGGCTATGCCCGGGGAAAGGACCTGTCAGAAGGCCACCATTTTTACCGTCGCGATGCCGATGGTGTGCGAACACATAAGGTGCACGTCTGTATCAAGGGGCATTGGCAGATAGAGCGAATGCTCCGTTTTCGCGACCTTTTGCGGAATGATCCCGTTATCCGACAGCAATACGAGGATTTGAAACTTCGACTTGAGGCCGACAATCGAGACGGTATTGGCGAATATCTTGCACAAAAAGCTCCCTTCATCGATGCCTTGATGGGACCGGAGCCTTTGCCGCGAGATTCCTAAACCTTTGCATCGGAGGTGTTGCAGATTTTTGCATTTGGCGGGAGCATGCCGTTTAATGACAGTCGATATAAAACGGGACTGCATCCATGCACGACGAAATCATATCCTGGCGCCGTGATCTGCATGCCAACCCGGAGCTTGGTTACGAGCTCCCTCGCACCGCATCCTTCGTAGCCGACAAGCTACGCACCTTTGGCTGCGATCAGGTTACCGAGGGGGTTGGGAGGAGCGGCGTTGTTGGCGTTCTCCACGGCCGGAATCATTCTTCCGGCAGGGTGGTCGGTCTACGCGCCGACATGGATGCGCTGCCTATTCACGAAACGACAGGACTTTCCTACGCTTCTACGACGGCGGGCCGAATGCATGCTTGCGGGCACGACGGACACACGGCGATGCTGCTGGGTGCTGCAAAGGCGCTGGCAGAAACACGCAACTTCGATGGCACCGCCGTTCTGATCTTCCAGCCAGCGGAGGAAGGACAGGCCGGCGCGAAGGCGATGTGCGACGACGGCTTGATGACACGCTGGGGGATCGAGAGGGTATTCGCCCTTCACAACGAACCGGGCCTGGACGTTGGTCGTTTTGCCACCCGCACCGGCCCGTTTGGGGCTGCCGTGGCGAGCTTCAAGATAGCGGTCGATGGCAAGAGCGCCCATTCTGCTAGTCCTCAGGCTGGCGTTGACGCGCTGCTTCCCGCCGCCAACATCCTCATTGCCCTGCAAACCGTTATTGCGCGCAACGTCCACCCGCTCAAAAGCGGCGTGATCTCCTTCGGATCGTTTCAAGGCGGAAAGCCCGGAGGAACGTTTGTCGGATCGAGCGAGCTGCGTGGCCTAGCCCGCTGGTTCGAACCGGAGGTTCGAGACACCATGCATCGACGTATTATCGACATTTCGGAGGGTATCGCTGCGTCCTACGGGGCGACTGCAACATTGACATTCAGAAACCTGTATCCCGCATTGGTCAATCATCCAGCCGAAACAGCGTTGGTTGTGAAGGTTGCCCGTACCGTTATGGGAGAGGATTCCGTCGATCCCGACCACTCGCAGCTCATGGGCTCGGAAGACTTCGCATTCATGCTCGAACAACGGCCAGGAAATATTGCGCTGCTTGGCAACGGCAGCACGGCGGGGCTGCATGACCCTGCCTATGACTTCAACGATGCAGCGATCCCCTATGGGGTCGCCTACTGGACGAGATTGATCGAAGCATCCATGCCGTTGCAGAACTCCTGATTTTGAAGCGCTGCAAAAGTCGGAATAACATATCGAGCAAAACTCGGGAGTTTTGCAAAGAAGGAGAGCCACATGAAAACCGACTGGAATCTGATCCGGGAAATGATGGGTGCGGCGATCGATGCCTGTGAACGGATCGAGGCGGCCGGCTATTCTGAAAACGACCGAGACGCGACCATCGCGGTTGGAGGGCAGCAGGTCAGCGTTCACGATTTTCTTGTCAGTGCTTGGACACTACCGGAGAACCTTCGCTATCAGATCATCCGCGAGCGCCACGACCAAGCGGCAGACCTTCCCTACGTGCCAGAGGCGGCCCGCGTTCTCGTTGCCATGGCACAGGCAAGCGCGGAACTGATCAGCGCAGGCGATACATCCCCGGCGGGGGATGACATTCAAAAACTGATTCAGTGGTTTGGAAATCATGCCGCGCCCGGTATCGAGCGAGCTATTGCCGATCGTCGCCGCGCTGTCGCGTAATTCCTAACATTCGCGACAAAATCGGTGGCGCTGAAAACTCAAGGGAAATTCTGTCGTAAAACTCGTTCGCAAAAATCAAAGTTTCGCGACAGACATTTGCGACAGAATTACGCCGCGAGTGACATGCCCTCGGCCTTACGCTCTGCGAGCGCCCAGATGTGGCCGAAAGGATCGAAGATCGAGGCCACGCGCCGACCGATTATGTCGGTCTGGATTTCGTCGCGGACCACAGCTCCGGCCGCAAGGGCACGCTGCATCACATCTTCGATGTTGCCAACATTGAGGTGGAACATCGTGCTAACCGCCCCCGGCTCTTTTGGAAAGAACGGACCGCCGTAGGAAGGGGATTTTTCGCGATTTGGATTGGAGCCGGCGACCCAAACAGGCAGGTTTCCGAACCGCATTTCGACAGCCGCCAAAACGCCATCGATGTCACTGGTGTTCTCTTCCTGCGCACCAAAGGCAGCGGCATAGAAGTTGGCGGCCTCTCTCTCCCGCCCATGTTCAACAAATAAAGAAAATTCGAGGCTGATATCTTCGGTCATCTTGGCTCCTCGCTCGATCTGAATCACAATCCAACATACCGCAAACTTTGCCGAACCAATGGCATCGGAGAAGAAGCTGCCAAATTCAGAGCTTCTGCGATGCACTACCGTGTAGCGATCGCAGCTGCAGCCAATGCCATTGCAGCTCCGCTGATCTAATTGATGCGCCGGATCGCTCGGCTGTTTCGAAGGAAGTGTCGAGCTTTCGATGCCAAGAATACCCATGATAGGTCGACAACGATAAGAGTGATAAGCAGAGTTACCACCAATTGGATCCATCCCATCGTGGTCACGCTATTCATATCGATGAGTGAAGGCATACGGGAAAGCTGGAAGGCGTGGTTCTGCGCGAGGAAAAGATCCGTATTCATCTGAGGGCTCCATCGTTGGAGCGGGCCATTCCCGCTCGATGGCTCCCGTCAGTGTCCGGAACCGGTCGCGATCACCGCGAAGGCGCAGCCGCAGCGGCCGCAGCTTGGCTCACGGACCCCGTCAGCGGGTTGATCGACGGAGATCCGGGGCCGGACCAGGAGCCATCCATCAAGAGCGGGAATAGGACGCCTCCTATGGGCCGCCTCCGACCGACAATGATCGTGGTGATGCGGATCTCGCTGCCCCGACACTTTGGTGCTTGGTTCCTTCCACTCCGGACATCAGTTTGGGGTCGACGCCCACGACTGATGGAGACGGGTTCCATGGGACGTGAAACCGCAAACTTCCGGGCGCTCGATTTTCCCATCGCTTTGCGCATAGGTGCATTGCACAATTTTTGTTTGCGCATCGCATAAATTCTAAGCATAAAGCCCATAGCTGATGCACGCGATGGCCTCTTCCCAGTGCCATCGCATCAGCTGTTCCCCTCTGGAGGTTTTAACCTTCACTTCAAGGGCCTCGGTTTTCCGATGGCCCTATTTTTTTGCCTGCTAGTCGACCGACTTGTGGAAGCCGCATCAAGAAACCATCTAGTTTCGAGGCGGGTACAGATAAAACACTCGCTGGAATCAACTGAGATCGCAGCCGCTTACAACCTGGTATCGTCGCCACTTGCCAGTGGACAGCGGTCGCGTTATTCCATCTACGGAATATCGCTTGAAATATTCCACAGATGGAATACATTTGGAGCATCGATGAGTTGGAGCGTTGAATATACCGATGAGTTTGGTGAGTGGTACGCGACGTTGGTCGAAGCCATTCAGGACGATATTGTAAGGGTGGTCGGGCTTCTCGAAGCCAAAGGACCACAACTCCCCTTCCCGTACTCATCCGGCATCGAAGGCTCCAGGCACGAACATATGCGGGAATTGCGGATTCAGAGCGGCGGTGAACCCTACCGGGTATTCTACGCTTTCGATCCGCGTCGCACCGCTATTTTGCTGGTCGGTGGAAATAAAACCGGCGACGACCGCTTTTACGAGATCATGATTCCGGTCGCTGATCGCCTATATGACAATTACCTGATCGAGATCGGGAAGGAAGGGTTGATATGACTGGACATCGCTCGTTTAACGACCTGCGCAAGAGTATGGCGCCTGAACGTCGCGCCCGCAATGATGAAGCAACCAAGGCAATTCTCGAGGAAATGGCGTTACATGAGCTGCGTCAAGCGCGTGAAAAGACCCAGCAGGATGTAGCACGCGCACTCCACGTGAAGCAGCCAGCTGTAGCAAAGCTGGAGCAGCGTGCCGATATTTATGTCAGCAACCTGCGACGTTACATCGAAGCTCTTGGCGGGACGCTGGAGATCACAGCAAAGTTCCCCGACGCCTCAGTCAGCATCAAGAATTTCAGCGAATTGGCCACCGAAAAATAACATTTTCGCCTTGAAAGGTTTCGAACAGACGGCCAGTCAATTTCATTCATCTATTCATAGAAACAAGGATCCGGCGGGCAGTTTCAGGCATTCATCTGTAAAACCTCGGGAACGCCAGACTCTCCTGAAGTGAGGCTTAGGCTGTGGCTAGCATTTCCCTCATGGTCGCGATGACGCAGCCGTGATCGTACGGTTTGCTGAAAAATTTTCCCTCAACCGGTAAAAGCCTGTCGCTCAATTGACGGTGGCCAGAAGCCACGATGATCTTGACCGGAGGCCATCTGTCGCGAACAGCAGCAGCCAGCTTCAGGCCGTCCATGCTGCCCGGCATGTCGATATCGGTGAACATCAACCGGATCTCCGGATGGGCGTTGAGAAGGTCGATGGCCTCGTCGGCATTTGAGGCCTCGATCACAATGAACCCCTCGTCCTCGAGCGACATAACTATATCCAGCCGGACGAGGGACTCGTCCTCGACAACAATCACCGTGGTCCCCTTTTGCGTCATCCTTCACACTCCCTGCAATTGACGCTCGCGCATGTGTCTTTTTTTAATATGTGAACCTGATGAACGCGCAGAAAGACAGATCGATCCAAAGAGAACTGTTTTATCTCTCAAGGTGTTATGTAAGGGCGATTTCAATCCATGATTGACGGATCTCGGAAACTGTTGTCGTGCTATAACGCAAGTCAGCGACCCGCTCACCGACAAACGAAAGCCACCTGGCGCGAAGATAATTTGCGGAACCGTGGCGAATAGTGATCCCAGGGCGGAGCGCACATATCGCGTACCATAACCCTGCCGCGTCGGTTCTTGGACAGACGGTCCCCCGACTTCCGTCCAGCTCAGAGAGAGCTCGGAATTGCAATTTGTGGCAAAAGACCACAGAAGTTCAACGTGCCCATCCGGGTGCGAAAGCGCGCCATACTATATGGCGTTCGTGATCAGCTCGTGCAGGTACAGTGCGATCGTTGTGCCGGCGTCCCGGCTAGGCTGCCGTCGACAGTATCTACACCGGGCTGATGTTGCGGGGAACCGACGAGTGGACCGAGGTTCTCGTCAAAGAGAAGGCGAGCAATTTCGTCACAAGCCTCATGACATCGTTCACATACGATCGGGTCTAAAGCGCTGTAGCGCCCGCGAATAACCTCGGCGGCCTGTTTTCTGTCTGACGAGAATATTGCGCGGGCCAGCGCCATTGTTTTCGGACCAGGAGTGTTGAGGGATGTGGTCCGCGAGCCGAGTGTTCTCCATCCAACCCATGGCCTGAGCGTAATCCAATCCCCGATCCGTCACCCGGACGGTCTGTTGAGCTAACACCATGTAGCAAATGGGATTTACGCTCGAAACTGCCAAAAAAATTGTCGTGAAATGCGTTGACTTGCTGATCGGAAGCTTTCAAATAAATAGCGGGCGAGAGGGCTTTCAATGCACAATCACGGTCCGGCCACCCCCAATCACGGCTCGATGGCTGACATTATTCGCAACCACGACTGGGCAAGCACCAGTCTCGGACCCATGTCGTCGTGGCCGCCCCAATTGAAGTGTGCGGTTGACATTGCCATTCCGTCGGGTGCCCAGATCGTCATGTTTTGCGGTGATGATTTCACTGCCATCTATAATGATGCCTACGCCCCATCGATCGGGACTAAGCACCCCACGGCGCTGGGGCGACCGGCGAAGGAAAACTGGGCCGAGCTTTGGGACGACCTGGAACCGCTTTTGCTGAAAGTTCGAGAAGGTGGCGAGACCGTTGTTGCCAAGGACAGGCCGTTTTATATCGAGCGGCATGGCGTACCGGAGACAGTCTACTTCGATATATCCTACTCACCCGTTTCCGACGAACAGGGCCAGGTGCTTGCCGTGCTTTGCATCGTCAACGAAACGACGGAACGGATTGGGTACGAGGCGAAGCTCAAGCGCCTGGCGTCAATCATCGCCTCGTCGGAAGATGCAATTCTCGGAATCGACCTTGCCATGACGGTTACCGATTGGAACAGTGGCGCCGAAAAGCTCTATGGATTTTGCGCCGACGAAATCGTGGGTCGGTCGGTCACCCTCCTCGTTCCAGAAGACCGCATCGACGAGGAGGCTCGCATCATCGCCCGCATCAAGGCGGGAGAACGGGTGGAAACCCATGAGACCGTCCGGCGACATAGCAGCGGACGGCTCCTGGACGTTTCTTTGACTGTCTCACCAATCTATGACGCAGATGGCAAAATCGCCGGGGCTTCAAAAATTGCCCGCGATATTACAGCCCGAAAAGAAGCTGAGCGCGTTCAGGGCCTCCTGGTCGGCGAACTGAACCATCGTGTAAAGAACGTCCTTGCGACGGTCGCCGCGATCGCCCGTCAGACGTTTGCCGGCTTGCCGGACGTCGAACCAGCAAGGTCAACCTTTGACGCCCGCTTACAAAGCCTGGCCAGAGCGCACGACCTGCTGACGAAAGGGAGTTGGAAAGCAGCCAGCCTTCGCGCGGCGGTTACCGAGGCGCTGTCTCCCTATCCGCCCGAACAATTCGAGATCAGTGGGCCCGATGTCGACGTCTCGCCCAAGGCCGTTGTCGCCCTAACGCTGATATTGCACGAGCTTGCCACGAATGCCGCAAAATACGGTGCCTTGGGAGTGACTTCCGGAAAGGTGACAGTGTTATGGGACGTCTCGGCCACAGAGGCGCAACTCACTCTGTCGTGGAAAGAAACTGGGGGGCCACAAGTCCAGCCTCCGAGCCGCAAAGGCTTCGGATCCCGGTTGATCGAAGCCCTGTCATTTGGTCATCTTCGGGGTCACGCCGTTCTTAACTACGATGTTTTGGGCGTAAATTGCATAATCTCCGCGCCGCTCGACACGGAATGGAGCGACCAAGACCATATTCATTAGCAGATTTGACGCTATGGCACTTGCCCCGTCAGGATCGTCGCAATCGCTTGATGCGCTCGACAAGCTGTTGGGGGTGATAGGGATGATCCAGCGGACCGTCTTCGCAAAGGTCGCCCGCGATCTTGGCCGTTCTCTCGGCCCAGTGTGTCACCACCACCTCGAGATTTGGTCGAATTTCTCTGGCTTTGGCGGAAAGCTGAAACCCGGGCTCATCCCGTAAAGCAATGTCTGTCACCAAAATCTCGATACCTTGATGGGACAGGGCAGTGATTGCCTCTGCGGCATCAGTCGCTTCAATGACCCTGTATCCACAGTCCCTCAAATATTGGCCGACCGTCGAGCGCTGGAGAGGATCGGCATCGACCAGAAGGATCGTTTCGGATGCTATCGCCTCAGTCATCGATATTACCTGCCAGCGGAGATAACGCGCTTACGATGTTCGGAACAGGCTTTTGCAGAAACAGGTCAAACAGATGTCGGTCATCATCGGATGGTCGATGCTGTCCTGACATGACGGCAACCTTGATGTGCCGATAGGACTGTTTCACCATCCTTGCCAGGTCGAGGCCCGTGTGGGAACCGGGCATATGAACATCGGTCAGCACCATTTCGAACTGTTGGTCTCGCGCCAGAACGGCAAGGGCATCATCCGCCGTTCCGGCTTCTACGACCTCCCAGCCTTGCTTACGAAGCGTGTCTGCGATGTCCATCCGGATAAGGATTTCATCCTCGGCGATCAACACGCGCCGTCTTGATTCCGAAGCTTGGGGGAGGTTTAAATTGTCTGCTGAAATCACCATCGCCCCTTTTGCGCGCGAATGTGTCGCGATTGGACATACACGCAAGGGTGCGAAATTGTTCCCTTGCCGCTTTATTTGATCATCGCAAAGCAGCGACGTAAGATTTCAGTACCCTAGTGATTACCCGACAAGTGGATCCCTGAACTGGGAGGCCCGTTTCCTTCGACCGAGGAAGAATGTCGCCGAGCCAACGCGAAACATCTTCGGCTCAGCGCCCATCAAGTTCGACAAGGGCTGACTGGATCTCGTCGATCGGGACAGGCTCTGGCGTTCCGGGCAATTGCCGAAGCGCCGGCTCCGAGTCGACCGCATAGAAATCAGATGCCCATGCGGCAAGGATGGTCCGTTTATCATCGATCGACAGAGATGACGCTTTCACAACATCGATCGGCCGTCGAAGCTGCATGCCTCGCATCAGAACCGTCGGCCCCATTGTCACTGCACTGTCGACCACCTGCTGCAACCGGATGTCTCTCACTGAGACCACCTCAATGCACGTGGGGACCGCGGTCGCCCCGCATGTGAGAAGCCGCGATCGCGGGCGTCTCAGGGGCGAGAATCTCATGTTTTTCTGCGAAGGCTGCGAACAGGCCGCGCGCGGTCTCCGCTTCGATCTCGCCGCGAAGCGCCGCCTGGCATGCTTTCATGGCAACGGTGTGTACCGTGTCTCTGAACGAGGCCGGCCACTCGACAAGGTGTCGGTAGGCGTCCATGACACTGTGAACTTCCGCCGGGAAGCCCAGGCCAACAAGAATGGTGACAGGTTTTCTGAACATATCGGGTTTCATTGCTCTCTCCTTTCCAACCCCGAATGTTGACGGGCGCCGTACCAGCGGCGCCCTGATTTTGCGGATCATTGTAGATATCAAGCCGCCTTTTGCGCCTCGATCTGCGCTGGAGCGACCGAGGTCAAAACGGGTGTGCTCTGGATCGTGATCTTCCGCGGCTTCAAAGCCTCAGGGATCTCACGGATCAGCTCGATCGACAGGAGCCCGTTGTTCAGATCCGCCCCAATCACGCGGACATGGTCGGCAAGTTCGAAGCGGTGCTCGAACGGACGCCCGGCAATGCCACGATGCAGGTAGCCATCCGTTGGAGTCTCCTGCTTCTTGCCGGTGACAGTCAGCAGATTGGACTGGAAACTGATGTCGAGATCATCCCGGGCAAAGCCCGCCACCGCGATCGAGATCCGGTAGGTGTCGTCGTCGGTCTTGACGATGTCGTAGGGCGGCCAGTCGTTAGTAGAGCGGCCACGCTGGGCATTTTCCAAAAGATTGAAGACCCGGTCGAAGCCGACGCTCGAGCGGTAGAGAGGTGCGTAATCGAAAGATGTTGCCATAGCCATATCCTCCTTGAAGCAACATGGATACGGGAATGCCACACGTAGCGCTCCCGGCGATGCCAGCCCTTCATCAGCGGCTGGCGGCAAACGATTTGGTTTTGGCGAATTTCGGATTCAAGATCCGCGACAGAAAAAAATTGCACCCTTCTCGAAGCCGCACCAGCGCTTCAACATTCTATCGCGCGGCAAGGTCAAAGTGGCGTTTTTACCACTCGCTCGCTATTGGCGCCGTGAATGCATGATCTCCAGGTACCGATGAGAAGAGCCCCCCATCTACGACATAGCGATCGCCTTTGGCCAGGCGCTTGCATGATTGGTGCGAAGCATGAGAAGTCCATCCGCCTGGTGCCTCGATTTAATGGATTGACCGACTGAGAATCCGATGAGGGTAGGCAGCTTTGAACTGCGATATCATGGCGCAGGCCTGCTGCAGGACACGCTCGGCCGCCTCCGGATTGTCACGTGCAAGTTCGTCTGCATTGACCCGTATTGCTTCTGCCATGTTCGCAGACATCACGGCAAAGCGTCCTTCGCCATAGACGAGCGCTTCCTGTGAGGTGGTCTCAAGCCACCGGGCGAAATCCACGATGATCTCCTCCCTTTCCGGGACGCTCGCACTCTTGATGATTTTGATGTTCTCTTCCATTCGGGTCTCACTCCATACAGACGTGGTCAAGCGACCGGGCTCGTCAAGCCCCGATCGCCGGGTGAGCTAGGAAGTGGCAAAATCAGATTCAAGCCTCAGTGCAGCTTGAATTCACCATCGACACACCGCCATTCGTTCGGCCCGATCAGCCGCTGATGACTGTAGCGAACCGAATGCAGCGGCCCATCCAGGGACGACTGCCAGAAATCGAGGAATTTGCGCATTTCAGGGAAATCCGGAGCGAGGTCGTAGTCCTGCCAGACATAGGTCTGGAGGACGGTTTCGAAGTCGGGAATGCGATAGAGGATATGCGCTGTGGTAAGGCCATAACCGTTGAGCTGCCGCTCAAGATCCGACGAAAACTGCATGCTTCATCTCCTTTTCATGACAGGCATAAGAATGACGCAGCTCTGCTGCGGCATCAATAATTTTTCAACTTCGAATGCCGTTTATTGTTCCTTTACAGCATGTTAGCAGCCGCCGCACGCGAGTGCTAATTTTTCTGCGGAACCCTCTTGAAATCGGAAAATCTCGAAAATAAATTTTTCGCGCGAAACGCTCAAGGAGGTTTCGCATCCTGCCGGATGCGGCAATCCGATCCGGCCAGGAGAGCTAAGTCACCATTGTTTGTCCATGGAGGAAAACATGTCGTTTAGACCGCTACATGATCGCATTCTCGTCCGCCGGGTCGAATCCGAAGAAAAGACCAAGGGCGGGATTATCATCCCTGATACCGCCAAGGAAAAGCCGCAGGAAGGTGAAGTCATCGCCGTCGGCTCCGGCGCCCGGAACGACGTTGGCCAGGTCCAGGCGCTCGACGTCAAGGCCGGCGATCGCATCCTGTTTGGCAAATGGTCCGGTACCGAGATCAAGATCAACGGCGAAGACCTGCTGATCATGAAGGAAAGTGACGTGATGGGTATCATCGAAGCCCAGGCCGAGCAGAAGCGGGCAGCGTAAGGCCGCGCGTACATCAGTCAAAAAGCTGCCTATTGAAGGAGTGAACAAATGGCTGCGAAAGAAGTCAAATTCAACACCGATGCCCGTGAACGCATGCTGCGTGGGGTCGACGTTCTCGCTAACGCGGTGAAAGTTACACTTGGCCCGAAAGGCCGCAACGTCGTAATCGACAAGTCGTTCGGCGCGCCGCGCATTACCAAGGACGGTGTGTCGGTTGCCAAGGAAATCGAGCTGGAAGACAAGTTCGAGAACATGGGCGCCCAGATGCTGCGCGAAGTGGCATCGAAGACCAATGACCTTGCCGGCGACGGCACCACCACGGCGACCGTTCTTGCCCAGGCGATCGTCAAAGAAGGTGCCAAGGCTGTTGCCTCCGGCATGAACCCGATGGACCTGAAGCGCGGGATAGACATTGCCGTCGATGCGGTGGTCAAGGAACTGAAGGCCAACGCCCGCAAGATCACCAGCAATTCCGAAATCGCCCAGGTCGGAACCATCTCGGCCAATGGCGACGAGGAGATCGGCAAGTATCTGGCCGAAGCGATGGAAAAGGTCGGCAACGAAGGCGTCATCACTGTCGAGGAAGCCAAGACCGCCGAAACCGAACTCGAAGTCGTCGAAGGCATGCAGTTTGACCGCGGTTATCTAAGCCCCTATTTCGTCACCAACCAGGACAAGATGCGGGTCGAACTCGAAGAGCCGTATATCCTCGTCCATGAGAAAAAGCTCTCCAATCTCCAGGCAATGCTGCCGGTGCTGGAAGCCGTGGTGAAGTCCGGCAAGCCTCTGCTGATAATTGCTGAAGACGTCGAAGGCGAAGCGCTCGCGACCCTCGTCGTCAACAAGCTTCGTGGCGGCCTGAAGATCGCCGCCGTCAAGGCTCCTGGCTTCGGCGACCGCCGCAAGGCCATGCTGGAAGACATCGCCATCCTCACCGGCGGCACGGTGATTTCCGAAGACGTCGGCATCAAGCTCGAAAATGTCACTCTCGAGATGCTTGGTCGCGCCAAGAAGGTAGCGATCGAGAAGGAAAACACCACCATCATCGATGGGGTCGGCTCCAAGGGCGAGATCGATAGCCGCGTCGCGCAAATCCGCGCCCAGATCGAGGAGACCACCTCAGACTACGACCGTGACAAGCTGCAGGAACGTCTTGCCAAGCTCGCCGGCGGCGTTGCTGTCATCCGTGTCGGCGGATCGACCGAAGTCGAGGTGAAGGAGAAGAAGGATCGCGTCGATGACGCCCTTCATGCGACCCGTGCCGCTGTCGAAGAGGGCATCCTGCCGGGCGGCGGTGTTGCCCTGCTGCGCGCTGTGAAGGCGCTGGACGGTCTGCCGACAGCCAACGACGATCAGCGGGTTGGGATCGACATCGTCCGCCGGGCGATCGAGGCGCCCGCTCGCCAGATCGCCGAGAATGCAGGGGCCGAAGGTTCGATCGTCGTCGGCAAGCTGCGCGAAAAGACTGACCTTTCCTTCGGCTGGAACGCCCAGACAGGTGAGTATGGTGATCTCTACGCTCAAGGCGTCATTGACCCGGCCAAGGTGGTGCGAACCGCCCTGCAGGACGCTGCCTCGGTCGCCGGCCTGCTGGTCACGACAGAAGCGATGATAGCAGAGAAGCCGAAGAAGGACGCCGCTCCAGCCCTGCCCGCCGGCGCCGGCATGGACTTCTAAACAGACAACGGTGGCCCGTCCCAATTCACCGGGGCGGGCCAAATCTCGGAAGCTTTTCCCTGCTCGCCGAGCGAATACAAGAATAACGGTGAAAGCTCAGCAACCGCTCCGTCAAGGTGATGCTGGCCCGCTATTGGCGGGCTTCCATCGACGATCAGCGCCTTCGCGCAACGGATCATTGCGCTCCAGCAATCAGGCCACGTCTAGCCTGGTCGGGACGCCATGATTGAGAGAATTCGCTATCGTGCAGATCGACCATGCTTGATCGATCAAGGTCTTTGGATCGGATCCATGCGGATGCAGCGGTAATCCATGAGATCGGTCGGATGCTCGGGGCGGCCGCGTTGCTCGATGTAGGCGGGCGACGCTACGGCGATCCAGCGGAGTGGCTTGCCGACCCGCACGCCGATAATGTCGCCCGGGACGGTCTTGCTCAACCGGATGCCGGCATCGCATCCCTGCGCGACGACATCGATGAGGCGTTCTTCATGATGAAGTTCAAGCTCGACGAGCGGATGGCGCAGTCCGAACGCCGGGATGATCTCTGGCAGAAGGTAGCGCAGACGGCCCGCGCGGTTTTTGTCGCGTTCGCTGAGCGGCACGATCTGCTCGCGCCGGAAATCGGCAGTTTTGTCGCCCACAGCAGCAAGCGCAACAGCGACCCGCATATTCGATAAGCAACAGCCTGATGCGGCAGGCCGGGCCTGCCGCGTAGATTCACACCTCTTCAACGCGCTCGAGCTCGAAGAAATAGACGCGCTCGTCGCCTTCGATCACCATGGCTCCCATGAGGCGATCATCGTCGACCTTGCGGAAATGATCGACGATGGGCTGGGTGTCATAGGCCATCGCAGCACTTGTCACCCCCTGAAATGGCATGACTTTCAAAGACGCTACCGGACCCTTGGCTTTGAGTCGGCGCAGCAGATAGGAAAACAGGTTGCTTGCGGCTCGGGTCCTTCCGAGCTTGTGGAAACTTAGTGCAAGCCGAAGTGGGATAAAGGCTGGATTGATGGCGACAAGGCGTTTTTCCCCTCCACGGAACAGCAGCGCATCGGCACGCATCTGAGCCGAGAACCGCTTGCCAAACCAGCCGAGATTTTCGAGCACGCCGTCCAGAGGGTGGCCGGACGGAATACCCCGGCCCGTCCACAGTCCGATCATCTCGTGTGGCTCCACAGGTGGAAGCCCCTGAAACCTTTCCATCTGGGTCATCGCCTATCCCCGCTCAATGGCGTTCACAATCAAACCTAATCTCCCTGCCGCCGTTGGTCCGCGCGCCGTTTCGATCTGGCCTTCTGCCGTGCAACCCGAAGTTCGTCCAGATTCGGCACCCACCAGCCGCGAGCCGCTTCCCGCTCGCCCGGCGGCGTTCGGGCTGGCCAGGTCGTGACCAGTTCCTCAAGGGACCCTGGCCGCCAAGCCGCCCAGACATACTCCTCATCCGATGGCGGCTGAAAATAGACCGCGGTCACAATTTCCGGATCTGCCAGCTCGCCCTGCGTTTCGGTGAAGATAACGACACCTGCATGCGTACCGATTGCGCGCTCAAACGGGGGCATGTCATCGACCGGTACGGGATAGCGTATTCGCCGGCGCTCACTGGCTCTCGCCTTGGCGGCCCGCTCCTCCTCGGTGCCTTTCAAAGCCTCACGTAGCGCCTTTCGCACATGGGGCTCGTTACGCTCGGCCGCCGCTTCGATCGCCGGCCATCGCCGTCGCAAGTCCTCCATTGACCGGTAAGGGACTGTCCATAGGCGGCTATCGGCATCCCAGCGCGCCAATGGAATTTCCCGGATTTCGGTGACGACCGTGCGCGAATAGGGCGTCCGGATTTGCAAACCGGATGGGGCAGCTTCGAGATAGCGGCTTTCGATCGGCTCGAAGGCGAACGCATCCCTGCCCTTTTCAAATGCGTCGGCCTCCGCTTCCATCTCCGCGAGTCAGCGTCCAATGCGCTCGCCGGCAGTGCGCCCGGGCACAAACCAGGCGTTCAGTCTGTCGCTCCACCGGGCACGGGGGAACGACTCACGAAACCGTTGAACCGTGATGCGATCATGAGGAAGGTCAGTCGTTGCTCCGACGGGTGGCTCGGTATCTCTATCCATCGCTCAATCGCTTGTAGCCATACTCAAGCCGCCGCCTTTCGCGATTTTGCCAGCCGCTTGATGGCCTGTTCCAGAGGTCTTTGCCCGTCACAGTAATCTTGCCATGCCGTGCTCTTCTTCAACAGCTCGGGCACAGTGCGGATCGTGAACCGTTTGGGATCCAGGTCCGTTTTCACCTGGCTCCAGTTGAGCGGCATCGATACGGTTGCGCCCGGACGTGCGCGCGGCGACAATGGCGCGACCGCCGTCGCCATCCGGTCGTTGCGCAAATAGTCTAGGAAGATGCGGCCATTGCGTCGGTTCTTGGCCATCTTGATGAGGTAGAGCTCTGGATTGTCGCGCGCCATATCCTGACAGACGTCGTGCGCGAAGCCTTTCGCCTCATCCCAGCTGAGTTTCTTGCCCTTCGGCACGGCCAAGGGCGTGACGACATGCAGGCCCTTTCCTCCGGTCGTCTTGCAGAAGCTTACAAGCCCCAGGTCTTCTAGGCGGTCACGGATTTCTCGTGCGGCCTCGACGACGGTGGAGAATTCAACATCCGGACCAGGATCAAGGTCGAAGACCAGCCGTCCCGGCACTTCCGGCTGGTTGGGCTCGCAGTTCCAGGGATGAAGCTCGACCCCGCCGATCTGGGCAATCGCAGCCAGTCCCTCGACACGATCAATCTGCAGATAGGGCTTCTTGTCGCCAAAGACGGTGACGAGCTCAAGCAGGTTGGATGTCCCCGGCATGGCATGACGCTGGAAGAACTGCTCACCGCCAATCCCGTCTGGGGTTCGGATGATCGAGCAGGGTCGGCCCTTGATATGGTCGATCAACCATGGCCCCACCGCTTCATGATATCGGGCCAGGTCGAGCTTGGTCACCGGTTCCTTGTCACCGGCATCCGGCCAAAGCGGCTTGTCGGGACTCGAGATCATAACGCCCATCACCTCCACCTTCGCGCCCTTGCCAAACTTCCGTGGCGCCGGCTTGTCAGTTTCTGGATCCAGTACTTCGTTTTCGACCGGGGACGCCGGCTTCTCAGCCTCCACCTCCTCAGCCGGCTTGTCTTCCCGCAAGCCCTTGAACGCCGCCTGTCGAACCTGGCCATCACCCGTCCAGCCAGCGAACTCGATTTCGGCGACCAATTCGGGTTTGAGCCAGACGATGTCGGAAGATTTCTTCGGCGCACCGATGCCTGTGAATGGTGACTTCGGGGTCTCCATCTCCTGCAGCTTCGGCAAGAGCCCCTCGACGACCTTTGCGCCATACCCCGTGCCGACCCGGCCGACATAGACGAAGTGGTTACCGCGATTAACGCCGACCAGCAGCGATCGGAACTTGCCGTTGGTCTTGGCATAGGCGCCGATAACCACTTCATGGCCGGCGCGGCATTTCGACTTGGCCCAGGTCTCGGTGCGGCCAGACCTATAGGGCGCGTTGGCCTTTTTTGAGACGATGCCTTCCAGAGACAGGCGGCAAGCAGACTTCAGCACCGCATCGCCTCCGGTCTCAAAATGCTCGACGAAGCGGAGAAGAGGATCGCCCCCCGCATCCGAGAGAAAGCCTTCAAGCGTCTCCTTTCGCTTGGTCAAAGGAAGCTCCCGAAGGTCTTCGTTCCCGGCAAAAAGCAGATCGAAGGCGAAAAAGACGAGGTCGCCGGTCTTGCCTTCCGATAGCGCCGCTTGCAGGGCAGCAAAATCAGGCGCGCCGTTTTCGTCAAGGGCACAGATCTCACCATCAATGATGCAATCGGGAAGCTTGGATGCCGACGCAGCAATCGCAGACCATTTCGCGGTCCAGTCCAGGCCCTTGCGGGTCTTCAGGGTGACCTCACCGTCTTCAACCCGCATCTGGATGCGATAACCGTCGAACTTGATTTCATGGATCCAGCCATTTGCAGATGGCGGACGCGACAGCGTCTCGCAAAGCTGCGGCGCGACAAAGTCCGGCATCGAGGATTTGGCGCGTTTGGCGGCGGCGGGCTTCTTCGCTGACTTGGCGGCTGTCTTTGACCCGGCCTTGCGCTCTTCGGCAGCAAGACCGTGATTGCTGTCCCACACCGCATCCGCTTCGAGCGCGCCGCTCTGCAGCATGAAGGGTTTTGGCTTTTTACCTTTGCCGGATGCGATAGCTTCCATTGTCCGGCCGGACGCTACCGATGTATCGTTCTCCTCAAGAACCGCGGCCCCGTTCTCTTCGACCGAAAACTCGTCATGATGCTTGATCAGCAGCCAATTTGTGCGTTTGCCGCCATCGCGATCATGCCGCATGCGGACGAGCACGAAGCTGCCATGGAGCCGATCGCCCTCAAGCGTGAACTTGAAATCACCCTTGGCGAGCGCCTCTTCCGGCGTCTTCTTTCCCTCCGGCTCCCAATAGCCGCGATCCCAAAGCATGACCGTCCCGCCGCCGTACTGGCCTTTGGGGATGGTGCCTTCAAAATCTCCGTAGTCGAGCGGATGATCTTCCACTTCAACCGCAAGGCGCTTGTCGCCCGGATCGAGAGAGGGACCTCTTGTCACAGCCCAAGACTTGAACACTCCGTCCAGCTCCAGCCGAAGGTCGTAGTGCAGCCGCGTCGCGTCATGCTTCTGGATCACGAACCGACGACGGTTTGACGCACTGACCTTCGCCTGTCCGCTGGGTTCGGCGGTCTTTTTGAAATCACGCTTGCCGCGGTAAGTTGAGAGATTGTCGCTCATGGCTTGTCATCCTAACGCAATACCTTACCGAACGCTGTTGGCCCCCCAGTGGTTTCACGACCACCCTGTTCGGTGACACGTATTTCAGACATGGCGTTGAAACTGCCACATTGACCCTTCGCCCCGATTGACATGATCCAGTCCAACAAAAGCGCCGGAACCAAGCAGGCGGCTTTTAGTTTCCTCCGAAATGGACTTGGAGGGACGGAAATGGCAGCACATCGCGCTCAGTGGAAAGGTCACCTGAAGATCGGTGAACTCAGTTGTGCCGTTGGCCTCTACACGGCCGCCTCGACATCCGAGCGGATCAGCTTCCATATGATCAATGAAAGCACCGGAAACCGCCTGAAACGCGAGTTCATCGACAGTGAGACCGAGGAAGTCGTGGAACGAGATCAACAGGTAAAGGGCTTCGAGACGGGCAACGGCGACTACATCATGATCGACCCTGATGAGATCGCGGCGGTCGTTCTCGATTCCGACAAGATGCTGGAGGCTGAAGCCTTCATCCCGTGTGGGGAGATCGATGACGTCTATTTCGACAAGCCCTACTATCTGGTCCCGGTCGACGAAGCCGATCATGACGCTTTCACCAGCATACGGGATGCCCTGAGCAAGACCAGTGCCACAGCGATTGCTCGCACTGTGCTCTTCCGCCGGATGCGAACAGTCCTGATCCGGGCGCATGGTAAGGGGATGATCGCTACGACCCTCAACTATGACTACGAAGTCCGTCCTTCAGAGGAAGTCTTCAAAGACGTGGCAAAGGTCAAGGCCGAAGCCGAGATGCTCGATCTTGCCAAGCACATCATCACCACGAAGAAAGGCGACTTCGACCCGGCAAAATTCGATGATCGCTACGAGGATGCCCTCGCTGCGCTGGTGAAGGCAAAGGCGGAGGGAAAGACCCTTCCGAAGCCGAAGCCTATAAAGGTTTCCAAGCCAAACGACCTGCTCAAGGCTCTGCGCGAGAGCGCTGGCATGGATAAGCCGTCGGCAAGCAAGCCGAAGGCCGCCAACGCCAACTCAGGCAAGAAGGCCACGGCTTCCAAGTCTACCAAGAGCCGGGCAAAACCCGCAGCTAAGAAAGCGAGCTGATCGATGGCACCACGTCGCCCATATTGGAGAGGCTACCTCAAGCTCTCGCTCGTCACCTGCCCTGTAGCAATGACCCCGGCCACATCGGAATCCGAAAAAGTCCGCTTCCATACTCTCAACAAGGATACCGGAAACCGCGTGGTTTCCCAGTACGTGGACAGCGTGAGCGGCAAGCCCGTGAAGGATGACCACGAGGCAAAGGGCTACGAGCGCGGCGAAAACGATTACGTGCTCCTGACCGACGAGGATCTGGAATCCGTCGAGCTGGAGACGGTCCGCACAATTGACATCGAAAAATTCGTGCCGCGTGGCAGCATCGAATGGGTCTATCTCGAAACCCCGTACTACCTCACCACAAACGACAAAATTGGCGACGAAGCTTTCGCGGTCATCCGCCAGGCTATGGAGGCGGAGGATGTTGTTGGCATCTCACGTGTCGTGCTGGGTCGCCGCGAACGAGCGGTCGTGCTGGAGCCGCGCGGCGAAGGAATCGTCGTGTGGACCCTTCGCTTCGGAGATGAAGTGCGGCCGGAAAGCGAATATTTTACCGGCATAGACAAAAAGTCGGACGCCAAAAACGTGTCAGCGATTGAAGCTGTCATCAAGAAAAGGCTGAAGGACTGGTCGCCGGAGATGGTGTCCGATCCGATCCAGGAAAGCTTGCTGAAACTCATTGCCGATAAGAAGAAAGCCAAGAAGCCGTTGAAGGCCAGGACTTCGAAATCCACGAAGGATGATGAAGAGGAAAAGAGCAACGTCGTAAACATCATGGACGCATTGAAGAAGTCTGTTGCCAAGGAGCTGAAATCACGCAAAACAGGTTGATCAACTCGACCTTGGGACAGTCGTGAGCCCTGGCATGCGATGTTGCACCGAGGGACCATAGCGTTATCCTCCATGAAGCTTTCGAATTTCTGGTCCGTCTGCATTGGTCGACCCGCGTCGTTAGCGGACAGATGAGATGACAGCTCCTTTCCTCTCTTCACGGAGATGCGGTACCGACACTGCTTCCGGGTGCTTCGGCTTTTGTGCTCCTCCTCCTGACTGATGGGAACTATTGCCCATTGTCGTGGTTTATAAAAATCAAAAACCAGGTGGGGGAGAAGGTATGCGCTTTATACCGACCATGCTTCATGGTATCGCCGACTATATCGTCGGCCTTTTAGTTATCGGGCTTCCGTTTTTCCTAGACCTTAGCGGCAGTCCTCGTCTGGTGCTTATCGTCCTCGGCCTTGCGCTAATCCTCTACAGCCTTCTGACTGACTATGAACTCGGCGCCGTACGTTTCCTGAGGATCCGTTTCCACCTTCTGCTTGATGCGCTTTTCGGCATCGCAATGCTAATCTCGCCCTGGCTGTTTGACTTTCCGGCCGATAGCCGCTGGCCGGTCTACCTCCTTGGCGTCCTTGCCCTCGTCCTGACGATGACCACGCAGATCCGCGCGGAAGGGACTGCGGCGACAAACTGAACATACTCTCACGTCAAGGAGAAATTCGGTGAAAGCACTGTGCTGGCACGGCAAGGGCGACATACGCTGCGATAGTGTCCCGGATCCGATTATCGAAGATGGGCGTGACGTCATCATCAAGATGACCGCTTGCGCGATCTGCGGCTCGGATCTGCATCTCATGGACGGCTATATTCCGTTCATGGAAAAGGGTGACGTGCTCGGCCACGAATTCATGGGAGAAGTCGTCGAGGTGGGGCGTGACAACAAGAAACTCAAGGTTGGTGACCGCGTCGTGGTGCCGTTCACCATCTCCTGCGGTGAATGCAAGCAGTGCCTCAAGGGCAACTGGTCGGTCTGCGAGCGCACCAATCGCACTGCCGATAATGCGACCAAGGCGTTCGGCTACTCGACCGCAGGCCTCTTCGGATATTCGCACCTGACCGGTGCCTATGCCGGCGGGCAGGCAGAATATGTACGCGTTCCCTATGCCGACGTCTCGCCGATCGTTATCCCTAATGGCATGACCGACGAGCAGGCTCTGTTCCTTGGTGACATTTTCCCGACTGGATGGATGGCAGCAGCCAATTGCGAGATCGAACCGACAGACATCGTCGCCATCTGGGGCTGTGGTCCGGTCGGACAGTTCTGTATCAAGAGTGCGCTGATGCAGGGTGCCGCTCGTGTTATTGCTATCGACAACGTTCCCGAGCGTCTGGCGCTGGCGCAGCAAGCCGGAGCCGAGGTCATCAACTTCGACGAGGTTGACGACAATATCCTGGACATTCTCAAGGACATGACCGGCGGCCATGGTGCGGACAAGTGCATCGACGCTGTTAGTGCTGAGTCGCATGCGACAGCGTCTTTCGACGCTATCGTCGACAAGGTGAAAGCCGCAACGCTGCTTGGGACGGACCGACCCCACGCTTTGCGCACGGCGATCATGGCCTGCCGCCCCGGCGGGATCGTTTCTGTCCCAGGCGTCTATGGCGGCTTTCTCGACAAAATCCCCTTTGGCGCTGCGATCAACAAAGGCCTGACAATCCGAACCGGCCAGACCCACGTCAACCGTTACTCACTCGATCTGCTTCGCCGCATCGAGGAAGGTGAAATCGACCCGACTTTCATCATTACGCATCGGGCAAAGCTCGAAGATGGACCTGCACTCTATGAAACCTTCCGTGACAAGAAGGATAACTGCATCAAGGTGGTCCTGACGGCGTAAGAATGATGGACGCTGATGCCAAAGCCCTCAAGGAAGCATGTCGCCGCTTCGAAGCCAAGTATGGCATCGAGGCTTTCCTCGATGCCATGGCCGCGATCATGCAGGACCGCCTCGGCGACCAAGGCCTGACCATCGAATTCTTTGAAAATGAAATCGGAGATCATAATGAAGAAGCAGTCAGAAGTGGTGGTGATCACCGGAGCGTCCAGCGGGATCGGGCAAGCCACCGCTGAAACCTTCGCGCGTACCGGCGCCAGGCTCGTGATTGCGGCCCGTAATGCGGCCGCACTTCAAGCTGTTGCAAAGACGTGCCGCGGGTTGGGCGCCGATGTCCTGGTCGTGCCCACCGATGTTACCAATGCCGATCAGGTCAAGGCACTCGCCGAGGCCGCGCTGAGCTTCGGGGCAATCGACGTCTGGGTCAGCAATGTCGGCGTCGGTGCTGTCGGCAAATTCCAGGACACGCCGATCGAGGCCCACGAGCAGGTGATCCGTGCAAATCTTATCGGTCATATGAACGATGCTCACGCAGTCCTGCCGATTTTCCTGAAGCAGGATCGCGGAATATTCATCAACATGATCTCACTGGGCGGATTTGCGGCCGCACCTTATGCCACCGCCTACAGCGCCAGCAAATTCGGATTAAAAGGATTTTCGGAAGCGCTAAGGGGGGAGCTGGCGGAGTATCCGAACATCCATATCTGCGATATCTACCCGGCGTTCATCGATACGCCGGGGATCAGCCATGGGGCCAACTACACAGGCCGCCAACTTTCGGCTCCGCCGCCTGTCTACGACGCGCGCAAGGTCGCCGATGCTGTCGTCAGAGTAGCCCGGCGTCCAAAGGCGACAACAACAGTGGGTGCCACGGCCGACCTCATACGCTTTGGACATTTCTTTGCTCCGACCTTGAGCGCGCGGTTCATGAACTGGTTCATTACGACCTACTTCAAGCAAGCCGATCCAACTCCCGTCACCGATGGCAATCTCTACGCTTCGTCGTCGCGGCCCGGCGGCATTGACGGCGGATTGCGGTCCGGGAAACAGCGATTGGCGCTGGGTGCGGTGGCTGCCACTGCAGCCGTAGCCATTGGTCTCATCGCTTTGGCAAACACCTATGGCCGAAACAGCCGTCGTGGCCGATGGCGTTAGAGACCGAAGTCCTGCGCACGCAATTAAAGCAGACCCCTCATCCTCCCTCACTCCGGATAACCGCATGACGACCTACGCGCCACTCGACGTCCTAAAGCCAGTAGCCGACGGCATCTGGATCGTCGACAGCGGGCCGCTCCATGCTGTCGGAGCAATCCCTTTGCCCGTTCGCATGACGGTGATGCAGTTGGAAGACGGTGGTATCGTCCTCCATTCGCCGACACGCTACGATCCCAGCCTGCGGGAAACGATCGAAAGCCTTGGCCCCATCCGGCATATCGTGGCGCCGAACAGCGCGCACTGGAGTTTCGTCAAGGACTGGAAAGGTCGCGTCCCCGACGCGCTGACATGGGCAGCGCCCGGTTTGAGGCAGCGTCGCCAAGTTAAAAAGGCCTGCATTCCATGGCATGGCGACCTCGGAGCCAAATCCCTGGCGCACTTCGCGCCGGACATCGATCAGATCCAGGTCCCGGGGATCGGTGGTTTTTGTGAGGTCTGTTTTTTTCACCTGAAAAGTCGGAGCCTCGTCGTGACGGATCTCATCCAGAATCTCGAGGATCATCATCAGTCTTCCGTGATGCGCCCGTTTTCGAAAGTTATCGGTGCCCGCGACCGCGCGCCGATTTATTTGAGGGCTGTCGTACGCTTGAAGGGTGAGCCGGCAAAGGCAGCAGCCCGGCAACTCGTGGCACTTGAACCGAAGCGGGTGATTTTCAGCCATGGTCAATATTTCGATCATGATACTCCCACGCGCCTCCGCAAATCGCTTGATTGGTTGATCTAAACGGCAGGGACCAGTTGGGGCCCTGGGGCGGTGCATTGCCACGATGTTACTGAGCAGTAGGCCGGAGCTTGCCGTCGGCCACCGTGGCTCAAGTCTCACAAACTACTTCTTCTGACTTTGGGGCATCCGCCATTGCAAGGTAGGCGCCACTCAGCATGACGATTATGCCGACGACGTCTAGCAAAGTAACTTTTTCGGCAAAGAACGCTGCTCCCAGTGCAACCGCGATCACCGGCGATACGAACGCGTAGCTGCCTGCTCTCGAGGCGCCGACATCTCGCAAAAGCCGCATGTAGGTCGTGTATCCAATCAGCGAACCGAAGATGACCAGGAAAAGCCAGCTCACCCAGCCGATCAATCCCCAGTTTCCTGAGAGCGCCGAAAGCGCGCCGGGCTCGAAGATCAGCGCGATGACGAGCAGACCAAGCCCGCCTATCAAGGTCGTTATTCCTGCCAGCAGCAATGCTGGATATGCGCGGAGCAGAGGCCGAGCCAAAACCGATCCGTATCCATAGGTAAAGGCTGCTGAAGCGACAGCCAGACCTCCAAACAGGCCCGCCCCCTGGAAGGCTTCCGGCTGAGGTGTCGCACCTGATGATGTCGCGGGCCAGAACAACACCACCAAGCCAGCCACCCCCAGTGCTATGGCTAGGATACGCCTCACATCCAGCGTCTCTTCACGCAGCATGAGGGCGAAGCACAGAAGAGCGATCGGCGTCAGCGACATTTCCAATACGGCCGCGGTGCCGGTTTCAATATATTGCATGCCCCAAAGCAGCGGACCGTAGCAAAGAATAATCATCAGGATGCTCACCGCCCCAAGGCGGAGGCCGTCCTTGATCTGGAACCGCGCTGTCTCTCCTTTTGCCAAAGCATAAAGCAGCAGCAAAGCGCCAGCTGCCGTAAAGCGTGTTCCTGCAAACACCAGAGGCGGGACGATTTCGATACCCGCCTTCGTGCCAATCCATGTGCTTCCCCAAATGATGCACAGCATCAGGAAACGCAGCTGATTCTTGTGTGGAGCGTCGAGCATGTCGTATCCGATCAGGTAACGGTTAAAATTGCTTTATACCGTTACAACTTGCTCTTGCCCAAATCGTTCCCCGATACGATATTAGAACCATGGACACCGAGAAGACGATCGACGACATCAACTTGCTGGGCGGCCACGCAGCCCTCGACTTCGTCAACACGGTCGACAGCCGCGGGGTCGCGTGGGGGCCCGACTATCTCAACTCGTTCCGCGACCTGACTGATTGGGCGCTTCGAGTCGATGTGATTGATCAGCGGGAACACAATTTCTTGATACAGGAAGCGAAAGCCAACCCTGCAGCGGCTGATATCGAACTTGAGAATGCTAAAGCCCTGAGAGAAACCTTGCATCGGATCTTCAGTCATGAGGAACGAGATGGCGCCCCTGGGGAGGACGATCTCAATTATCTTAGCGACGCGTTTGCCCATGCGGCTGCACGGCGAAGACTGCGGAGCGGGAGGGGTGGCGTTATCTGGACCCATGGGCCCCCGGCGGCCGTGACCGACATCGCAGGCCGGATCGCCTTAATGGCAGCGGAACTTCTCACGTCCCGGGATCAGCGCCGGGCCGTCCGGATTTGTCAGGGGCGAAACTGCGGCTGGCTGTTCCTGGATCTGTCCCGCGGTGGGCACCGCCGCTGGTGTTCCGACAAAACCTGTGGGTCGGCGGCCAGAGTGAGAAAGTTCCGGGCGGAGCGCGTCTAATGGGCGGACGCCCCCTAAAGCGTCGAAGGACGTTTCCGTGCCAACTTTGGCCGCACCGGCTGGTTACAAATTCGATCAGCTGCCTGTTTCGGTATGCGGAGCGCGACAGGCTTGGATTCGGACGATCCTCGGAAGCGCAGGAAAATCGAAAGCACCACGATCACTGCCGTCGACAGAAATTCGGATTGCCAGTTTTGAAAGGATTCGAACCAGAACTGTGCGCTGGCGAGATGTTCCATAAACGACTGCGCCGGTTGGCCGTGGATGACGGCTTCTGTATTCGCGGCTACTGCACTGTAGCGGAGATGAAGAATGAAGCTGGCAACAAACAGCAGGGCAAGCGCTATGCCCAGCGAGTAGGAATAGAGCGCCCTCGTCCATCCTCCTGCCCGTACAGCCCAAGGTGCATCCGACTTTCCGGCCCGGCTCGCTGGATCCTCGTCCTGAGGTGCGTTCTCGTCCGGATCTTTTGATTCCGCAGAGCCGCGCTGGAAGAGGCGATCGACGTGATGATGAAGTCAGCCGGCCATTTCGATGAAAAATTGCTGGCTGCCTTTATCTCCGAAATGGTCATCAGCGGCACGCTGCACTGAATTCAAGACAAAAAGGAGGATGCGGCGCGGTCCATGCAGCCCCGCGAGAATGTATCTGATCCGAAGTCATCTGGTTCATAAAGACGCAGATCTGTGAAATATCCCCCTATATTCACATTTCATTAACTATAGGCCGCACGGCTTTATTGCGCGTGCAATAATCGCGTTATAAATCGTCATTCCCCCTGAGATGGGACCGCGAATGAGCTTGATTTTACAGCGGCATCACAAAAATGTTCAGGACGCTGCGTCAGCATATCGTCTATCGCTCGATGAAATCGAAGGGCACCTGCGGATCAGAGCAATGTCTAACGATGCCTCCCCGGCCGAACTCGCACTCCTGATGCGACTTAAGGACGAAAAGGCGGCGATACTACGCCGATACGAGAATCTTGGTGAGGCATTCAAAGCCCTGATCCAGATCAGCGGCATGGCAGCGGAGTAGCCGAATGGCCCGAAGTCAGGGTGCTTCAAGAGCACCCAGGTGCTTGGATGCAACGATCAGACCCTCCCGCGAATGAAAGCTCAAGCAACGAAAATGTCTCTATCGGGTACGCTTGGATCCCGCCATCTTGCTGCAGTTGGAAGTAACTTTCCAGCCATGCGTAGCGAGAGGCGGTAATCTTGATCCAATACCAAAGCGAGTCGTCGCACATAACCGGGTCTTAGCCCACGAAATGGGAATGTCTGACAAGCGTCGCACCATGCTCCCTATCAAACTCAGGGCTGAAAATTTCATTCAGCATTTCCAAAACCCGCTGGACACCTGGATTTGCGCAACGGTAGTACACTGTCTGGGCATCACGGCGGGTCGTCACCAGACCGTCCGCCCGAAGCCGAGCGAGATGTTGTGAGACAGCCGACTGGCTCCTATTCAGTCTTTCTGCCAATTCGCCCACAGAGATTTCCTTTTCGGAGATAATTGACAGTAGCTCCAGCCGAACCGTGTTGGAAAGATTGGTTAGAAAGCGTGCTTTGGACGCGTTAGAATACATGACACTTCCATTCACGTGCCCGCCATCAGCGCTGGAAACACAGGAAACACCTGCTTGATTGCACTGGATGGATTATGGCACCGCCGACCATAAACATTCTACGAAGTATTTGAATAAGTAATCTCTTAGGTTGATTTGCCTTTAATAGCAACCACTCATGAATTCCCTGTAGTCAAGAAAACAAGAACTGCGCAAGTGACAGAACCATCCATTGGCGGCTCGTCCCAGTCAGTGGGCACTCACCTGGTCGGTCCCCCGTTAATATCTGGCGCGACGAAACTTGCAACACCAGGCGAACTCTTGACGGTGATCGTTCAAAAGCCATTCTGGTCTTAGCCGTTGCGAATGAATATCTGCACGGTGTTCGTGTCCAGCCGTCCGCCTTCTACAACATCTTCCGGAAAGAGCCGATCTCTCGGACTGTTTGGTAACGAGATACGTTGGGTGGAAAAGTTGGCCCTCAACTGCAACGTCACGCCTCCAAACTTCCAGTCGATGAAAATACACCGCTCCGGCGCGCTTACGACCTTTCCAGCAAAGCCTTTCGCGTCGGCAAGAAGCGGTATAATTTTTTCTCGCCGCAGTCTGATGAGATACTGCAGGTGGGTCGCCCATTCTCGACCTCCTTCGGTCTCGGCTTCGCGCCAGTCGAGCTTGCTCCTCAAAAAAGTGTCATAATCGTTGGGATCGGGGATATCTGCCTCCGACGAGCCTCCAGGAAAGCCTCCGAAATTTGCCGCTTCCCCAAGCCTGTTCGCACGGACAGCCTCGGCTATGTCTCCATCATAATCAGCGAAGAAATAGAACGGTTGAAGTGACCGATGGTCGTCCCCCATGAATTATAGGGGTATCTGCGGCGACAACAACAGCATCTCTATAAGCGCCCGATAGACATGATATTCTATCCCACGGTGCAGCCTGTCCCCAAGTGCTCGATTCCAACCTGGTCGTGGTTCTGAAGGAAATGGATATAGGCAGTTGGCGGCAGGGATTCTGCGGGAGGGGGATCGTCGCTAATGATTGGCTTGCCGGGATTCAAATATCCTTTCGCCATCGCATGCCGGATCATGTCCCAGTTATCGTTCTTGAACGCTTCATAGTAACCGCAACTCTCACCTGTAATTCCAACGTGCACCGCGTGGTGGAAGTCGTCATTCCAGTCGGCTTGATAAAGTCGGCCACCAGGCTGGTCCACCATCAAATCTGTTCCGTTCGCCGGGTTTTCTGTCATCAGATGGACTTGCCTGCCAACAATTTCCTTTCGGACAGTCTGTGCTATTTGCTCGAGAATATGAACGCTGCTGCCGTCCTTGATATGGTCGATTGCATCGAACCGAAGGCCGTCGAGCTTGAAATCGTGTAGCCAGTACAGCGCATTTTCAATAAAATACGCGCGCACTTCCCGCTTCTCGTAAGCGATCGCGTCTCCCCACGGGGTCGATGCGCCACGGTGGAAAAAGGCCGGCGCGTAAAGGCTCAGGTAGTTTCCTTCGGGGCCGAAGTGGTTGTAGACGACGTCTAGGAACACCATCATACCTAAACCGTGTGCGGCATCGATAAGTGCCTTAAGGTCGTCGGGCCGGCCATACGATGAATGCGGAGCAAACTGTAGGACACCATCGTATCCCCAACCGCGTTCTCCTGGAAAATGCGCAAGCGGCATGATTTCTATGGCAGTGAAGCCGAGTTCTGCAAGGCGCGGTAACTTCCTGATCGCCGCCTGAAAAGTCCCTTGTTCCGTAAACGTGCCGATATGAATCTCGTAGACGATCGTTTCTTCCCAAGGCCGCCCACACCAATCAGCATTGCGCCAATGATAGCTGTCCGGATCTGGCAGAATGGACGGCCCATCTATCTCCCCCGCTTGCTGACGCGACGCCGGGTCGCCGACGAGCCGCCCGTTCCCCAGGACGAACGCGTATTCGCTCCCATACCGCGCACTTGTCTCAATACTGTGCCAGCCATCGTCGAACCTGGCCATAGGTATGCCGACCCCGTTGAGCCATAAGCTAACTTCCTTCTGCGCCGGAGCCCAGAGTTGAAATCGGTGTCTGTCGCCGACAATCATCTTCGGCCCCCATTGCGGTTCACGCGAAACTTTTGAAAACGGGGTGGTGTCACTGTTCATCGCAGTAACCCTTGCCCACCATCTACCCAGATCGGCGATCCCGTGATGTGGCGTGCCTTGTCCGATGCCAGAAATGTTATGACGTCCGCTACATCCTCGCTACGGCCTGACTGCCCTCCCGTGATGGGAACTTGCCCTGCAGGCCAGATGACCGGGATAGCCGTCAATTCCTCATGACGCACCGAGGTGTTAGCCCCGATATTCGTATCGATTTCCCCGGGGCAAACGGCGTTTATACGGATGTGATGGCGCGCAAGTTCCAGAGCGAGTTGCTGGACCATCGCTACCTGTCCGGCTTTCGTTGCCGTGTATGCGGTCGCACCAGGTGTGGTAAAAGTTCTCGTTCCGTTTATCGAGGATACCACGACGATTGATCCGCCACCCGATACCTTCAAGTGCGGAACCGTGGTGGCTATCGTTAGAAAAGTCCCAGTGAGATTTACAGTGATCGTGTTGTTCCATTCCGCGAGGCTAAGATCATCGACCGGTGCCCAGACGCCATTGATCCCTGCGTTCGCTACCACGACATCCAGACGACCGTAACGCTCGACGAGGGTAGTGATCGCCGATCGCATCTGTTCCTCATTCGAGATGTCTGCATGCAACACGATCGCGTCTTGCCCGTTCACCTCAATCTGCCTTACCACATCGGCCAGTTCCTCGACGGCGTGGCCCAGTGCGCCGATGGCGTACCCGTTGCTTGCCAGGGAGAGCGCTGCTGCCCGCCCGATCCCGGACCCCGCCCCGGTAACCAACGCCACTCGTTTCACCATTCAACGCTCCCTTTTTCCGATGATCGCCCAAACAAATAGCTGCAGTTTTTGTTCCAGGGCGGGCGCATCGCCCGAAGGGTCTCACTACGAGGCGAAAAAGGAGTCTGGCGCTAGACACAGCATTCCAAAGCAGCCCCTTCTGTTTTTTGGCATTAGGGCAGCCGCCCGCCATACCTCGCGTGGAACATTGGTGAGTCCAGAATGTTAATGCGGTCCAACAAAGGAGAACTATTATGGCTGAAAATGAAACCCGAGAAGTCTTTGTCACCGGCTTGAAGAACGCCCACGCGATGGAGAACCAGGCCCTGTCGATTATGAAGCCGCAACTATCACGGATCGAGAATTATCCTGAAGTCGCGGCGAAACTGGAGCAGCACATCCGGGAAACGGAGGGCCAGATCGTCCGCATTGAAGACGTGCTGGCAGGGCTCAACGAAGACCATTCGTCTCTGAAAGACATGGCGCTTTCGTTCACCGGCGCGATGGCGGCAATGGGCCACACCATGGCGGGCGACGAAATCCTGAAAAATTCGTTCGCGAATTTTGCCTTCGAGAACTTTGAGATGGCCGCCTACAAATCACTTTTGACGGTGGCAGAAGCTGGCGGGTACGCGGCTGCGGCAACCGCCCTGCAGGCCAACCTTGCCGAGGAAAAAGCAATGGCCCAGTGGCTTGATGACAACCTCGTTTCGGTGACGACAAGGTTCCTGTCGCTGCGGGAAGCCGGTGAGACGGCGAAAGTCTAGGGCGACTTGGCGATGGTGAATGCCAGCTGGACCCATTCGGCGCGGGAACATTTCCGTGATCAGACAGTTAATCGGGTGCAATCAATTTCCCTAATGTAAGGAGGATATAATGGCCGACAAAACGTTGGACGACCTTTTCCTTGATACACTCAAGGACATCTATTTTGCAGAAAAGCAGATTCTGAAGGCACTGCCGAAAATGGCCCGCGCCGCCCAGTCGGAAGAAGGCAAAGCCGGCTTCCTGCAGCACCGAGACGAGACGCAGGGGCAGGTCGAGCGCCTTGAACAGGTCTTCGAACTACTGGGCAAAGCAGCACGCGGCAAGACCTGCGAAGCCATTCAGGGCATAATCGCCGAAGGCGAAGAGATCATGGAGGAATATAAAGGCTCGGTTGCTCTGGACGCAGGCCTGATCTCCTCGGCGCAGGCAGTCGAGCACTATGAAATCGCGCGCTACGGCACACTCATCGCGTGGGCCAAGCAACTCGGCCTCAAGGAAGCGATCCCTCTCCTTCAGGCTAACCTTGCCGAAGAAGAAGCGACCGATCAAAAGCTGACGCAGCTCGCCGAAGCCTCCGCAAACCCCAAAGGCAAAAAAGCTGCCTGATCATCCACCGTCTCCTGAAAGGCCGCCCATCCGGGCGGCCTTTTCTCTGTTTACTGCACCCATTATGAGGAGAGACCGATGGTCAAAAAGTCCACACCGTCAAAAACAGCAGCAACTTCGCTCAAGGCATCTGCATCCAAGAATTTATCCACCCCAAAGCAAGCTTCGGCCAACACCGTAACGATCCATGATCAACAGCTCCATCGCGGGGAAGGCGGCGAGCTTCACCAGTTCGCAGAAGGCGACACGCCTGTCATGACGACCGCCCAGGGCGGTCCAGTCGCCGACGACCAAAACACGCTACGTGTCGGTGCCCGCGGCCCGCTGATCTTGGACGACTTCCATTATCGCGAAAAGATGTTTCATTTCGACCACGAACGTATTCCGGAACGTGTGGTTCACGCTCGCGGTTACGGCGCGCATGGTTTCTTTGAGACTTATAAGTCGCTTGCGGCCTACACCAGGGCCGACCTCTTCCAGCGCCCCGGTGAAAAAACGCCGGTGTTCGTCCGCTTCTCGACCGTTGCTGGCAACAAAGGATCGGCCGATCTGGCTCGCGACGTCCGCGGCTTTGCTGTGAAGATGTATACGAAAGAAGGCAACTGGGACCTCGTCGGCAACAACATCCCCGTCTTCTTCATCCAGGACGCCATCAAGTTTCCTGATCTCATCCACGCCGCCAAGCAGGAACCCGATCGGGCGTTTCCGCAGGCGCAGACAGCCCATGACAATTTCTGGGATTTCATCAGCCTGACGCCGGAAAGCATGAACATGATCATGTGGATCATGTCGGACCGCACCATTCCCCGTTCGTTCCGTTTCATGGAAGGGTTTGGTGTTCACACATTCCGCTTCCTCAACGACAAGGATGAGTCCACCTTCGTCAAGTTCCACTGGAAGCCAAAGCTGGGGCTGCAATCGGTCGCCTGGAACGAGGCGGTCAAAATCAATGGTGCCGATCCGGACTTCCACCGCCGTGACCTGTGGCAGTCGATACAGTCAGGCAACTTCCCGGAATGGGAGTTGTGCGTCCAGCTGTTCGATCAGGACTTCGCCGACAACTTCGACTTTGACATCCTGGATCCAACGAAGATCATTCCCGAGGAAATCTTGCCAGCTCAGCCGATCGGACGCCTCGTGCTCGATCGGATGCCGGACAACTTCTTCGCCGAAACCGAGCAGGTGGCGTTCATGACCCAGAACGTGCCACCGGGGATCGATTTCAGCAACGATCCGCTGCTGCAGGGGCGCAATTTCTCTTACCTTGATACGCAACTCAAGCGCCTGGGCGGACCGAATTTCACGCACCTTCCGATCAATGCGCCCAAGTGTCCTTTCGCGCATTTCCAGCAGGACGGGCATATGGCGATGCGCAATCCAGTCGGCCGAACCAACTATCAGCCGAACTCGCGCAACGAGGGACCGCGGGAGTCGCCGGTTCAGGGATATCGCCACTTCCCTTCGGAAGAACAGGGGCAGAAGGTCCGTCTTCGCCCTGAAAGCTTCGCTGATCACTACAGCCAGGCGCGTCAGTTCTATATCAGTCAGACCCCGCCCGAGCAGCGCCACATCGCCATGGCTCTGACCTTTGAGCTCAGCAAGGTCGAAACGCCGGTCATTCGGGAACGCATGGTGTCGCATCTGATGAATATCGATGAGACGCTAGCGACGACCGTTGCCCAGAAGCTCGGCTTCCAGTCCATGCCAAAACCTGCTGATGCGGCCGTGCCCACCCGTCAGGACCTGGAGCCCTCTCCGGCGCTCAGCATCGTCGAACGCGGCCCCAAGCGTTTCGAAGGTCGCAAGCTCGGAATCTTGATCACCGACGGTGTCGATTCCAAGCTCCTGAAAGGCCTGACCGCGGCGATCACCAAAGAAAAAGCCGTATACGAACTGATTGCTCCCAAGGTCGGTGGCGTAACGGCTGCCGATGGTTCCTGGATTGAGGCGCACCATATGATTGACGGCGGCCCATCGGTCCTGTTCGATGCGGTAGCCATTCTGACGTCGCCCGCCGCGATTGACGATCTGCTGAAAGAGGCGACGGCCCGGGACTTTGTCGCCGACGCTTTCCAGCACTGTAAGTTCATCGGTTATGATCAAACAGCGCTGCCACTGCTCGAAAAAGCCGGGATTGACAATGATCTCGACGAAGGTGTTCTGGCCTTGCCTGGAGAAGAAGGCTTGTCAGCCTTCGTTTCGGAGCTAGGCAAGCTACGTGTCTGGGGCCGCGAGCCTTCGGTAAAGCTTGGCAAGGCTTCCCCGCCGATCAAGTGATCCTCGATGGGGCGCGGAGACCGCGCCCCTTCTAAGCAAAAAGGGCGATTAGGGCGGCGGCACATACATGCTTCGCAGGAGCGGATCAGCAGGCAGCAAGCTGGCGAAGCTCGCCTGACGCACTCGGGATTTATCACCGAACCAATGGTTCGATTTCACAGAGATCGTTGCGAATAGCGGTTGCAGCGACACCTGCTTGTCCCATCGCATGGCTGATCTGGTCGAGGCCTATCACGACATCGCCTGCAGCATAAAGGCCCGCAACACTCGTTCTTTGGTGCGCGTCGACGTCAATGCACCCTTCAGCGGAGATTTGCGCCCCGAGGGATACCGCTAGACTTGAACGGATGTCCGAGCCAAGGGCCGGATAGAGTGACGCGAATGCGTATGATCGGGCGGTCGTTTTCACGGTAATCAATGCCCCATCTGGTTCGATTGTCGTTACAGGCCCTTCCGCCACCTTAACGCCGAGATTTTCCAATTCTCTTCGCTCGCCGTGCGAAAGATCATGCTCCGCAGCAGGTGCCACAAGTGTTACATCCCTTGTGTAACTTCGCAGGAACTTTGCTTCCTTGAACCCCTTCGTGCCGGCTCCCAGGACACCGACCGATTTGTCCGACACCTCGAACCCGTCGCAGACCGGACAGTAACGGAGGAGCCCGCGAGTGACCGCCTCGTCGTGGGCAGCAGACAACATCAATGGTCGGCGGTTCAGCACGCCTGTCGCCATGAGCACGGTCCGGGCAGACAGCGGGCCGCCCTCGTATTTCAACGTAAAAAGATCATCGCATTTCCGAACGCCCGCGACCTTTCTGTTTATAACCGCAGCGCCGTACCGCTGTGCTTGCGCTTTCATTCTCGCCAGAAGGTCCGGCCCACTGATCCCATCTGGAAATCCTGCATGGTTGTGCGAAATCGGGATCATCGCCGCCCGGCTGGTATTATCGTCCAACACCGTCACCGAAAGATGGAAGCGGGCCAGGTAAATCGCTGCAGTCAGCCCGGCAGGACCGCCACCGATGATCGCGCAGTCCCATACTGACATTCCCGGCTGGTTAGTCATGGACGTCTCCGTCTGCAACAAGGCACAACAGTGCTGCCAACGGCAATGTTGTCGGAATTTGCCACCAGTAAGAAAGATCAAATGTTCCTTGGAACCACACGGCAAAGAGAAGAACTGGACCCGTTGCAATCATCATTGCAAAGAATGCCGGCCCGTCGGCGGCGTCAGCAAATTCGTAGTCCAAATGGCACACGTCACGGCGCGGCGTGAGCCACAAGTAGCCCTCGAATAGATGGCCTTTTTCACACCGGGGACATAGGCCCCTTACGCCCAAGGACGCAGGCGATGCAACAGGCGGGATAATGTCGCCGTCGTTGATCAATGATTACTCCTGTCGACCGTATCTCGATTGGCGACGGTATTTCGTCGTGGAAATCAGAGTGACAGGCGATGTCCGGGAACCGCTAGTTATTACGAATGCCTGCGGGTAAGTTTCCGCACAACCGCATATCCTTGATTAACTGTGAAAATCACCCTCGTTCGTTTCGCGCTCGTCGTAATTCACGTCCCATTCCTTCTTGATCGGCCTCTACCCGGGTGGATTTTTATGGGAGGTGGCGTCGTCAGAACCCGTGATGACACGCGGTTTGGCGCTGTCGACCCCATTATTGTTGTTCCGCTTCAATCCGCGTGCAAACTGGCCTTCAGCATCCTCGTGGATCTCTTCTATCGAGCCTTTGTTGTCCTCGTTCGTGGACATCACGTGTCTCCCTTGACCTTACCGGCATCACCCAAGTTCTTTCGGCAAGGATTTCCGAGATTTTCGCCCACAGAGTCCCGGTCAACCTCTGGATCGTCTTTTGCCGGCATATAGCCTGCGGGGCGAGTATCCTGCGGTCCCTCCCAGCGAGGAGACTGGACAGTTGTTCCGGGAGCGCCGGGCTTTGGTGTTTCCTGTTTCATAGTCTCCTCTCTTATCGAGCGAACCGATATAATGAGAGGTGGTTCCCTGTGATTTTAGAATTTAATGCGTAATAGAGCTGTCTACGTTTTTTAGAGATTGCACCGTCCGCACCTTGGGACGCCTTCGCCCCGAAATCTTCGCCGACCATCACAGTCGGGCGCGGCAATTCTACATCAGGTAGACAGGTGCAGAGCAGCGCCACATCGCAGCGGCACTGACCTTCGAACTCATGAACTCATCGAGATTTAGAACCACAAAGAGAAATTCATCAACTATGTGAGGCGGAACTAATTAAAGGCTTCGGCGTTTACAACCTTGGTTATCGAGGAGGTTGCGATATGTCCGGACCAGGTGCTCGGTGGAGCGCCCCTGTCAAGTTTAATTTCCCATCGAACGGCTCCTATGAGGTGGGCGGCCCATTCGAAGCGCTGGTGCATATGACGGAACAGTGGCCAGCTATCCAAGGACCAAATTTTGTGAGAGCCCGAAGCGCATGCCGAGCGGCACTGGCAGGTCACAAATCTGTCGATGAGGCTCGCACCGCTTTTGAGGCTGCGGTCGCAGAAGCGCGCCATCGACACTAAAATTTGCTACACCGGCTCTGGAACCAACGAAATCTGGTCGAGCTTAGTGCCCCGTAACCATGTTCATCGGCCTGCGTTACGCGAATTTCTTCGCGGTGGCCAAGGTAATTACTCTTGATCCGGCGCTTTAACCGGCAAGTTGACCGGGTTCCCTTCGGACTTAAAGTTTGTCATCACTCTCAAGGTCGCAAAGGTGACAACTGAGAGAACAATTGCTGTGTCATATGATCCCAGCCCCACTGCAGCGCCGATAGCACCTGTCGCCCATATGCTCGCAGCCGTTGCAGTTCCGCGCGTTCCCATTTTGCCGACAAGGATCGCTCCGCCTCCGATAAAACCGACGCCATTGATCAGGCCTTCAAGCACCCGGGCGGTTGCCTCTGCATTACCAAGCGTGATCTTTTCCGACGCTTGTATGAAGCCACATGCTGCAATCGCAACCAAAGGGAACGTTCGAAGGCCCGCACTTCGCTCATTCTGTTCGCGGTCCCATCCAATAGGAAGCGCGAGAAGATAAGCTACAAGCAGTGCGATCAGATGAGGAAAGAAGTTGAGTTCAATGCCAAACGATAAAAGCCATTCGTTCATGTGATGTCCCCCGATGCTGTCAATGACCGAGTATTATTTGTTTCTACCGTTTTCCCTCGGAAAGTGAAAAGCCGGAGTCATGAAACCGTATATTCAAATCTCCACATATTGGACGATAACTATTCTGCAGAACCCTACACGGGAACACCTCGGTTACAGGCCAAACGGGTTGCCGGAAGGCATTAGATGGAGAAGCGCTCGTACGAGGATATAACGCCGGTCACCCCTGACTTACAATTCTGACAGCGTTCTAAACACTGCGTAGCCCGTCCCGGTAGCCAACAGCAGCGCCAAGCATGCCAGCATGCCGTCGCGCCCAGCAAGTGACAACCCGATGAGAGCTACTGCCGCCATCGGTAAAGTGCTCGCAAAAGGAATGAGTTCAAGTGGTGGTACTGTCGCACAAAGGGCGATAGACAATGTCGCCAGCCCCCGAAGAAAAGGTGGTTTCGTTGCCCACGCTAGTCGCGGGCGGACCAGCTTGTCGATCCATCGCGATGCGGGTTCTATCTTGTCAACTCCACGCTTAAGCTTCGGGCCACTTATCTTTCTTTTCTCCAGCCAATCGGGGAGCCACAGGTGCTTTCGCCCAAACAGGATCTGGATCGCAAAAAAACTTATGACAATAGCGATGACGCTCGGAAGGCCTGGAATTCCTCCGATTGGGCTCATTTCGATGATCGCCGGGATTGTCAGAAAAGGCCCGAAACTGCGTTCGCCAACTGTTTGCCTTATATTATGAATTGATAGTTGTTCAGAGTCTCGGGCAAGAGCCTTGATATCTCGGAGAAGCCCGCCGAGGTTTTGCTTTCGTTGATCAGCGTTAGCATCCGACGTCATGTATCGTTTCCAAAATCTATGGGCTCAATGCGGCGCAAAAGTTGTAGGCCGATCTGCATGAGGCCGAACTCACTGCTCACCAGGATATTGATGCTCTTGCAGAAGGTTGGCGAGATGCGCTGTGTTCCGGACTAGCATTTCCACCATCGTCGTTACCGTCTCGGGCGTATCTTCCAAATCGCAGAAGTTTGTTGATCCCATTGCTTCACCCACCCAATAAGCGACGGCATTTGCCGGGATCGTAAAGCCGACATCATTCAAGGCCTGGAAAACTTCGGCAGACACATGATGCGCACCGTCCTCATTGCCAACCACAGCGACAGCGGCAACCTTTCCATAAGAAACCATACGACCTTGTTCATCGGTTTCCTCCAAAAACGCATCCATGCGCTCCAGCGCCCGCTTTATGACGCTCCCCGGCTGCCCAAGCCATATGGGGGTACCGACAAGAAGGATGTCCGCATTTAGAATTTTAGTCCTTATCGCGGGCCAAGCATCGCCCTCCCCCTCATCAGATGAGACGCCGGGCTTGATGTCGTGATCTGCCAGCCAAACTGTTTCTGTCACTGCATCGAAAGACTTGAATTCCTCCGCTATGAGATCAAGCAGACGTGCGGTCGACGATGTCTCTGTTGATGACGATGATTTGAGAGTGCCGTTGAGGGCAAGAACCTTCAGTGCCATATCTTCCTCCAGAAAAATGTGTGTTCGTCCAGCAATCTCTATCAGGATGATCGACGGCCCAGGATCAGCTGAACAACTGCCATGCCAACCTTGGAGTGGGGTATTTGGTTCCCCGAAACATGCGGTCCGCATCGGTCGTCACGTAAACACTCGGCCGTATCCAGCAGGCTGTCACAATTGGTCAACCGATGGAGATGATGACAGTAAGCCCACAAGATTTGGAGGCGCTGAATATTGCAATCGGTTGATCGTGCCGATCATCCTGAGAGAACAACGATCATTCCTCGACGTCCATGACACCAGCAAATCTTATGATCTGGACCCTCGTCCTTTGACCGATGCTATCCTCGCTGAGCGCCGCAAAAAACGAAAATCGTATCCGCCAAGCCCCAGGAACATTATCGATGCTGAACAGTTGAAAGGCCTGCCAGTCCGGCTAGAATATCAACAAAAGAGACCCGAGCAGCACCAATGAACGAGAAACGCGATATCTGGATCAGCGCACGCGCATATGCACTTTGGGAAGAAAACGGGCGGATAAACGGAGACGATCACGAACACTGGCTGCAAGCCGTCCGAGAATACGAGCTTATGATGCAAACCCGCGCATCGCCTGATGGTTCGGAAATACTGGCCAGCCGAAACACGGCGAGACGAGTTAGCCGTGGACGAAACGCGCCAGCGCAACAATGGGTCGATAGTACCGAAAGTTAGCCATGAGGGACTGCCTGCTGTCCCTCCAACAGCAGCATCTGCACGAAGGAAACATTCATTGGATACCGCTCTGTTGGTCGGATACCTCGCCTCAATGTGTTCAGTCTTAAGCTTTGTTCCACAAGTCTACAAGGTTGTCAGGACCAACGATACCAAGGCGATCTCGACAGGAATGTACTGTCTCACGGTTACAGGATTTGCACTTTGGACCATATTCGGGGTTATGCGCACCGAATGGCCTATCATCATGACGAACTCGGCTTGTTTTATATTGTCGCTGGTCATTCTCGTAAAGAAGTTAAGATCGTAAGCCCTCTCGAACGGGTGCCACAATAGCCGGTGCGATTTGGATATAGGTGAGAGGCTGAATGGGTCGAGCGGGAGCGCGTCACGCGTCTTCAGCAATCACACCTCTGGACACTGAATTCAATGGTATCCTGTCCATTAAAGATCGGTCCGAACGCGTAATCTCGAAGTAGATTCCGTTTAGATCGTGACCTTTAATTATTTTGTCCGCCGCCAGCTCCCGCGCAGTCCTCATGGCCTCTAAACACGCATTTTTGTCATCCGCAAATTCGGCCCCATGCTCATCGATCATAGCGACGTCTTCATAGTGGAAACGAAAAAAATACATAGGCATGGCGTTACCGTTCGAGTGGAGAACCAATTACGTTGGCCGGGCGTCAGTTTGAATATGGTTGGCTTCGAGAAGTACAATCATCTCGTCTGCCTCGTCCTCTGTCAGGGCATCCATAGGTAGCTCATCGACTGTAGCCGGTCTTGCCGTGACAGAGTCGATGACAGTCCAAAATTCATCATGAATGTTTCTTCGTTTTTCGAACCGGCTCATGGCGTAATTTCAGCAAAATGGCTTTGCTGGTCAAATACGAGTTCTTGCGATCAATAATTTCCAGTCTCGCAGACGGAATGCGTGACAGTGGTGGTGAATGGCATCAGCTGAGGAGACTGCGAGGGGCGGTGGTTCGAGCCTCTGTATGACGGCCATACGGTCCGTCTGCGTGGCGGTAGCAGATTCGCGGTGATCTTTGTGGGTCGCAACTAAACCGAAGTGTTCTGCGGACCGTAATGTTAATCGATCGTGACGGATGATTGCCCCGCCCATCATCCCTCACGGCACGGCATGTTGGCACGAAAAGGACAAGAGATAAGACAGCTATGGAAAATCTAAGACCGAAACTGATCGAACACTCGATGCAAGGAGCTGGCTTTTATTCGTGGTCACTCCAAACGAATATTCTGACGGCCGACAAGGCATATGCGGACATCTACGAGATCGACGAGAGAGAATTGGCGCAAGGGTTACCGGTCGAGTACATCCTCGCCAGGATCGTCGACCAGGACCGTCCCCGGTTGGCAGCTCGAATTCATGACGTCATCCTTGGCGGGCAATCATTTGTTTCGTCATACGGCGTCGTTTGTCCGAGCGGCTGCACAAAAGCTCTTCTGAGCATGGGCTCGTGTTCGAAAGACGCAAACGGCGATCCGTCAATCTATACTGGAATCGTCCTCGTCGAGCGGAATTTCGGCAATGCCGTGGAAGCCGTGCAACTCGAGTCCCAGATTTCGGCGGCGATCGATTTAGCAAGAAGCGGCAGGCACGAGCTTACTGAACGCTATCTCGTGTCGGCGCTCAAATCATTGGCGACCACTGGGCTGTAACGACCTGTCACCCATCAGGCATTTCACAATCCTCGCCTTGAAAAGAATCGAACCGTTAATCCTGGTACCGCAAAGCTCTCGCCTTCAAAAGTTACCATGTGCACCAGCGGGTGCCTTCTAGTCCAACGACGTTGGGTCCATATTCCGGCGCCTGATTTAGTTCTTGCCGGAGCCCGGCTCGGCCATCTTTGCATGTTGATGGGCCAGCGTGCTCGCCGGGGTGACGTTGGCGACTGCGGCTTGCAACTTGTTCTTCCAGCCGCTGACAACGTCGCCTTCGCCATCCATCATCGCGTCATAGCCAACCTTGGCAACGTCGGCCGGGTCATCCTTCTTCGCCTGAGCGACGGAAGTGTCCGTCATGTTAGCCCGTTGAAAAAACTCAGTCTCCGTCGGACCCGGCATCAGACAGCTAACCGTAATGCCGCTGTCTTTCAGCTCTTCGCGCAACGCGAAGGAGAAGCTGTTGATGAAAGCCTTGGTACCATTGTAGACGGCCTGATAAGATCCGGGCATGAAGCCGGCAATCGAACCGGTGAGCAGAATGCGGCCTTGACCGCAGCTGCGCATCAAATTTCCGACCTGCTGCACGAGATAGATGGTGCCGACGATATTGGTACCGACGACCTTGCGCGCCTCGGCGAAGTCTTGGTCCAGGAAACCCTTTCCCAACCCGCGACCGGCGTTGGCCATCAGCAGATCAACGGAGCGGCCAGATGCCTCGATGTTTTCGAGAAGGCGGTCGACGCCTTCCTCCGTGGACAGGTCGGTCTCGATGGCGTCCACCGAAGTGCCGAATTCCCTGAGGCTGGCTGCAGCCTTATTGATGCGGGGCTCATCGGCCGCAATGATCAGATCATAGCCATCCTGTGCAGCACATTTGGCCAGTTCGTACCCAATACCCGTCGATGCACCCGTGACGACGGCAAGGCCTTTTCCCGTTTCAATCGCCATGCTGTATCTCCTTACGGTTTGAGAACGACTTTGACGCAGCCGTCCTTCTTTTCGAGGAAGGTCTTGTACAGGTCCGGTCCGTCTTCCAGGCTTCCCGTATGCGTGATGATGAAGGAGGGGTCGATTTCACCGTTCTGAATTCGGTCCATCAGGATCGGCAGATAGTGCTGGACCGGTGTCTGGGCCATTTTGAACGTCAGGCCGCGATTGATCGCCGATCCCATCGGGATCTTGTCCAGGAAACCGCCGTAGACGCCGACGATCGAGACTGTGCCGAAATTTCGGCAGCAATGGATCGCTTGGCGCAGGACGTGCGGGCGGTCCGTGCCCATGAAGGTTGCGACTTTGATGCGGTCGATCCGGGCATCCCAGCTTGCGGATGGATCAGATTCGGTTCCAACCGCATCGATGCAGGCATCAGCCCCGCGGCCATTGGTCAGTTCCATGATCCGATCATAAATGTCCTTGTCCATATAATCGAGGGTGATGGCTCCCGACTTTTCAGCAAGCGCCAGCCTCTCTGGAACAGTGTCGATCGCAATAACCCGCTCCGCCCCCAGAATGAATGCGGACTTGATTGCCATCTGGCCAACGGGGCCACAGCCCCAGATAGCGATCGTGTCGCCCGGCTGGATGTTGCAGAAATCGGCGGCCATATAACCTGTCGGGAAAATGTCGGAGAGGAAAAGCACCTGCTCATCGGTCAGGCCGTCTGGCACCTTGATGGGACCGACGTCGGCGTAGGGAACCCTTAGATATTCGGCCTGGCCGCCGCTGAACCCGCCCAACAGATGAGTATATCCGAACAGGCCAGCGGGCGAGTTGCCCCACATCTTGGTGACCTTTTCCGGTTTTGGATTCGAGCGTTCGCAGCCGGAGAAAAAACCGCGTTTGCAGAAGAAGCACTCGCCGCAGGCGATCGTAAAGGGCACGACCACCCGGTCGCCGACCTTCAGCTTCTTGTTGTCCTTGCCGACCTCGACGACCTCACCCATGGTTTCGTGACCCATGATGTCACCACTGTGCATGTCGGGCATGACGCCATTGTAGAGATGAAGGTCCGATCCGCAGATCGCGCAGGCCGTGACCTTGATGATGGCATCGCGACCGTCCTCAATCTGGGGGTCGGGGACGCTTTCGCAGCGGATGTCATGCTTGCCATGCCAGGTCAGTGCTTTCATCTGTTTGCTCCAAGGTCGTGTCTTTTATGTACGAGCGTCTTGGCTGCAAACGACAGGTCAGAAAATTTGTTCCTTGACGATGTGGCCTGTACCGAAGCGCACGGAAGACCACAATTCTCGCAAAAGATCCAACCTGCGGACATGGCGAAGGAACTTTGACGGTCGAGATGTCGTTTTCTTTGCTTCATCGAAGCAAGAGGAGATGTTCCATGCCGCAGGGTGACAAATCCGCATATACCGACAAGCAGAAGCGCAAGGCCGAACATATCGAGGAAGGCTACGAGGACCGCGGTGTTTCCGAAAAGGAAGCCGAACGCCGAGCCTGGGCCACCGTCAACAAGGAAAGCGGCGGCGGCAAGAAGTCAGGCTCAGGCCGCGGCCATGCTGAAAAACACGCCCCTTCCGAAAAGGGCGGTCGCAAGGGCGGCGCGGCTGCCGCGTCGCGCACCAAGGAAGAGCGCTCGGCCTCCGCCAAGAAAGCTGCAGCCACGCGCAAGCGCAACGAGCAACATGCGCATCATTGATGGGACACGGCGTCACGACAGTGGCGCCGTTTCTTCTAGGGAGGAACGTTCATGCCGAAGAAGAAATCCAAACAGAAATGGTCGCAGGATGTGACTGACAACAGCGATGCAATGGACCTGAAAGGCGGCGTCTTCAAACAGCGCAGCGCCAAGAAGATCGCCGACTCACTGAAGGCATCTGCCGAACACAGCGACCGCCGCAAGGCCAGCCCTTTCCAGTCCGCTATGTCGATGCTGACTTTTTATATCAATCGTGCTGGCAAGCAGCTTTCGAAGTCGAGATTGGCGACGCTCGAAAGGGCTAAGGACGAACTGCGCAAGGATTTTGGCAAGGATCCGACACACTGATCATCGGGGGGCATCGCCAATAGCCCGGCTACCGCCAAGCGATCCGCCGACAGATGAATCGGCGCATTGCCTGGCGATTCGTTTCAAAACTCATTCTCGAGCTTAGAGGAGACCGATTGTGCAAGCAGTCCGTATCCATCGCTTCGGCGGTCCGGAAGTCATGGCAATCGAGGAAATCGATCGGCCAACGCCTGCCGCCGATGAAGTCGTCATCAAGGTGTTTGCTGCAAGCGTCAATCCGGTTGACGCGAAGGCTCGGCCTGCCGACGCAATGCCGCCAAGTCCTTCGCTTGTCCAAACGGCGCGACGAACGCCGGCGGCAGGCGGGCTACTGGCTTTGCGGACCCTGCAACCACCAACTATTCCTCTTCTCCCGGATACTGCGATTGTTGCAGCAAACCGGCGAGGTGTGCAGCGTTTCGCGCAAGCATCGATACCATCGTCTGAACGGCTTCGGGCGTCTCTTTCAGATCGACAAAGTTCGTTGAACCCATCGCCTCGCCGACCCAATAGGCCACCGCGTTCGCTGGGATGGTGAAGCCGACGTCGTTAAGCGCCTGGAACAACTCTGCTGAGACATGATGAGCACCATCCTCGTTTCCGACCACTGCGACGGCCGCGACTTGCCATAAGAAACCATCCGGTCTTGATCGTCGGTCTTTTCCAGGAAAGCGTCCATCCGTTCGAGCGCCCGCTTGCACACACTTGCAGGCTGACCGAGCCAGATCGGTGTTCCCGTCAGCAAGATATCGGCTTCGAGCACTTTTGCACGGATCGCAGGCCATCCGTCTCCCTCGCCTTCATCCGACGTCACGCCCGGCTTGATGTTGTGGTCAGCCAGCCGGATCGTTTCGGTTTCAACGCCGTACTTCTTGAATTTTTCTCTTCACGCCAGCAGGGCCGTTCTTGGGAAATTTAAACCCAATTCTTGACGGAAATACTGAGGGCACGAGTGAAAGTTCCGCTCGGCGTTCGCCCGCCAGCCTAGTACGATGCGCGCGCCCGTTCCTTATGAGCTGGTCTTGCGCGCTTTTCGCTCGGCGTGCGTCCTCTTCAGGATGGCTTGCGAACGCTTGGCCGATTTTTCACAACGAAGATGAAGTGCTTCGAGTTCAGCGTCGGTCAACTTCTCAATCCCGATGAATTCATTCTCGGCGTCAGAGGAGAGTATGATCTCGTCGAGCTTGGTCTGAAGGGCAGTCCCATCCCGATTTTGGGTGTTCTGGATTAAGAACACCATTAGAAATGTGATAATGGTTGTGCCGGTATTGATCACCAGCTGCCACGTTTCCGAAAACCCGAAAAATGGCCCGGATACTGCCCAGATAACCACAGCGGCGACACAGAGAATAAAGGCGATCGGACTACCGGTTGCCCGGGCCGTTGCATTAGCGAATTTTGCAAACAGGCGATCCATGAACACTCCTCCGACGATCAAGGTAAACACGTGGTCGATACGACCTGGCGAAGTCGGCCGAGGTCGCCAACAGATTCCCGCCGCAGCGCCCCTACTTCTCAGAACTCGGCGTCTCGCAACAGAGGTCAGCCACAACGGCGGCGGGACCTGGCCGGTAATAAGCACCATTCAGGACGCTCGTAGAGACGCGTTTTAAAGCTGGCACTTGAGACATGGTCAACCTGTAAAGTTGGCTTGATCAACCGACCCCTTTGCTGAGGGTGACAACCGTCCCGACCAATACACATGCGACGAGGCTGGCTCGTCACAGCCGTGGCAAAGAAACACACCCTTCGCTCTCACAACGCAAACCACGATGAAGGAAATCCGATCAACTGCCTGTTTCGGAATGCGGCGCCGCAACGGGCTTGGATTCAGGCGATCCCCGGAAACGCAGGAATATCGAAAGCACCACGATCACCGCCGTCGACAGGAATTCCGATTGCCAGTTCTGAAATGATTCGAACCAGAACTGCGTGCTGCCGAGATGCTCGATCATCGATTGCGCCGGCTGGCCGTGCATGCCGGCTTCCGCGTTTTCGGCTACAGCACTGTAGCGGAGGTGAAGAATGAAACTTGCGAGGAATAGCAAGGCGAGCGCTATGCCCAGAGAATAGGAATAGAACGTCCGCATCGTGCGTCCCGCTCGCACGGCCCAGGGAGCGTCCGACTTCTGACTTTGGATCGCCGGATCCTCGTCCTGGGACGCGGGGTGGTCGGGATCCTTCGATTCCGCAGAACCACGCTGAAACAGGACCGCCGTCAACATCACATATGCTGACATCTGCAGGAACTCGCTCTCCCAGTTTTCGAAGATTGCCGAGAGGAAATGTCCAGACAGCGCGTAGCTCGCAAGCGAGAGTGGCACGCCGCCGTGCTGGATGACTTCCTCGTTGTTAACCTGCCATCCCGTCAAGAGCATCCCGGTTACGGTCGCGATGGTCAGCACCAACAGAACGATCGTCAGCCCATTGTCTTTCAGTACCCGCATTCATTGTGCCTCCCACTACGCTTGACGTCGTGAAAACGTCATGACCGGAAGTAGGGTTCCAGGACGGCGCTCCGTGAGCATCAACAGGCTAAATCTGTTGCTCCTAGCTGCGCTGAGAATCGAACTTGCGGAACCCAGAACGCCCTTCAGGGTTTATCGCGCAGTCCCCAAAAGGAGATTGTATGATGGAAGACACTCGATACCCTACGCCGCCATATCCTGAACAGCAGCAGGAGCCGCCAGGCAAGACTGCGGAAATGGAACCTGTCCCCGATCATGGTGAGAAGTCCTACAAGGGTGACGGCAAGCTCACAGGCAAAGTCGCCCTCATCACCGGAGCCGACTCCGGGATTGGCAAGGCCGTCGCTATCGCGTTTGCCCGCGAAGGCGCCGACATCGTCGTTTCCTACCTGAACGAGGATGACGACGCCCGCGATACCGCAAAGTGGATCGAGGAAGCGGGACGCAAGGCTCTTGTCGTTCCGGGCGACATCAAGTCCGAGGAACATTGCAAGGATCTCGTACAGCGCGCCGTTAACGAACTTGGTGGCATAGACATCCTCGTCAACAACGCAGCTTTCCAGCGGACCTATGGCGACATCGCCGACATCACGGCCGAGGAATGGGACGAAACCTTCCGCACCAATATCTACGCACCATTCTTTCTGTCCAAGGCGGCCGCTCCTCACATGAAGCCCGGCAGCTCGATCATTAACACGACCTCGATCCAGTCGCGGCAGCCGTCGCCTCAGCTTCTCGCATACGCGTCCACGAAAGGCGCGATTTCGAACTTCACGGCGGGTCTCGCCGAGATGCTTGCGGAAAAAGGCATCCGCGTGAATGCGGTCGCGCCGGGGCCGATCTGGACGCCGCTCATCCCTTCGACGATGCCAGCGGAAAAGGCTGCCAAGTTCGGGGAAAATACCCTTATCGGCCGGGCCGGACAGCCAGGAGAACTGGCGGGTGCCTACGTCCTGCTCGCTTCCGATCTGGGAAGCTACATGACGGGAGCCGTCATTCCGGTAACCGGCGGCGAGATCATGAGCTGATACGCACCTGGCCGGCGGCCAACTGGGTCGGCCGTCACTGTCAACATCTTGGTAGTGTGGCATAACAGGACTATCTCCTAGGCTTGCAGTAAGGTCCGACCAAGCCAAAGGATAATAGCCTTGTGATGTCGAGCACTCCGGCCTGGATGGCTGCCTCAACCACTTGGTGCATAGGAAGCCACAATGACGTTCATCAATGACAACCCGCAGGGTGCGTTCTCCGACACTCGCCGCGACTGCTGGCTTATCCAGATTTTGCTGCCCCAACGAGATGATGCTGGGGCGCCGTTCGAGGCCAATGTCTATGAACAAGTTCGCCACCGCCTAACACAGAAGTTTGGGGGAATGACCTTCTATCGACACGCTCCAGCCGAGGGGACATGGCAGGCAAGCTCCAACACCGAACATGATGAGATCGTTCTCGCCGAAATTATGGTAGCTGATCTAGATGAAGACTGGTGGTCTGCTTACAGGAGCGAACTCGAGAAGCGGTTCCATCAGAGCGAAATTGTCGTCCGAGCGATCCCGATCCGGCGGCTATAGCTGAGTTGTTTCTGTCCGTTGACGCATGAACAGCACCAGATCCAAGGTGAACGTCCGCAGCCACATGACGAGGAAAAGCCTGTGGTCGACTTCTTCAATGACTTCTCTGAACGGCTCGTACCTACCCCGCATGGCGAGATCCGTGTGCGGCATGGCGGGTCCGGCTTTCCCATCCTCCTTCTGCACGGGCATCCGAGAACGCATACTACTTGGTTCAGGGTGGCTCCCCAACTCGCGCACCAGTTCTCCGTCGTTTGTGCAGACATGCCCGGGTTCGGGCGGAGCTATCAGCCCGTAACTCTGGCGGGTAGTTCGGGGAAGGCGAAGGCGGCTGCATTACACGAGTGTATGGCTATGCTCGGCCATGACAGGTTTGGTGTCGCTGGCCACGACCGTGGCTCATATCGCGCGTTCCGACTGGCGATGGATTTCCCCGAAAGCGTCTCCGGCCTTGTCGTCATGGACGGTGTTCCGATCTACGAGGCTCTGAACCGCGCAGACTGGCGCTTCGCCAAGAGTTGGTGGCACTGGTTCTTCTTTGCGCAAAGCGACAAGGCAGAAGCTGCGATCCAGGGCAATCCAGACCTCTGGTATCCCGCGGAAGCAGCCGTTGGTGCCGAAAATAAGCTGGATTATCTCGCTGCCACCCGAAATCCTGACGTGGTGCGGGGCATGCTTGCTGATTATCGCGCAGGGCTTGAGTTCGACTACGATGATGACAAACGCGACAAGGTTGCAGGGCGACAGCTACAATGTCCTTTAGGAGTTCTTTGGTCACTGCGGGACGACATGGAAAACCTTTACGGCGACCCTGTTAGTCCTTGGTCGGAGTGGAGCGACCAGATCATGCTGCGGCATAGTATCGAAAGTGGACATCACATGGCCGAAGAAGCCCCTAATGACGTTGCCGACCAGATCGCGGCCTTCTTCGCGAAATTATGAAATAGAGCTTGAACTTGATGGGGCCGAGCTACCGGACGCGACCCAACATTCGATCGCGTTGACGCAGATTGGTCTGCAAGCTCCGGCTTCTCCAAGGTCTTGGTGAGAATCGAAGGCGCGGCACGGCAAAGTATCCCAGCATGCGGCGCACCGTCGCGGTTGAGGACTTCCTGACGCTTCTACGCCCTAACGCGGGAGCTGCGTCGCCGGTGAAAGAGCGCGACCGCCCGAAGGTGTTGGTGGGTTTTCAGGATATGAACGGTTCATGGACACCATCGCCGACCGGGAGGATCCTGAATACGCCGAAACCATTCGGTGGTGCGGCGGCTATTTTGATCCGGAATGGTTCGACCTGTCGATCGTGGACTAGGATGTTCGCAATGCTCTGCGCTCGAATGCCAAAAGGCGGTTGTATCAACCGAAGCCCAAAGCCTTCCCGATGAAATGAGTTGGCTAAATTCAAGGTGCGCCTTGAGCGGATACGAACCTACGCCCCGCTCACTCTTCGCCACCACATCTATTATTTATCAAGAACTTACAGATCCGGGTGACGGTTGACGTCCTTGTAGAGCAGGTAGCGGAAACGGCCCGGGCCGCCGGCATAGCAAGCCTGCGGGCAGTAGGCGCGCAGCCACATGTAATCGCCGGCTTCGACCTCGACCCAGTCCTCGTTCAGCCGGTAGACGGCCTTGCCTTCCAGCACATAGAGCCCGTGCTCCATAATATGGGTTTCCATGAACGGAATGCTGGCGCCTGGCTCGAACGTCACGATATTCAGATGGAAATCATAACGAACATCGTTCGGATCGAGAAAGCGGGTCGTGCCCCAGAACTCGTTGGTATCTGGCATCCAGTCGAGCGTGCATTCGTCCTCATGGATGAAGACCGCCGGCGGTGCCTTAAGACCTTCGACGATCTTGAACACTTTGCGTACCCAGTGGAAACGAAGCGGCGCAGCACTGTCATTTTTCAGCATCCATTGACCGCCAGCCGGGATATAAGCAAAGGAGCCGGTGCGTAGCGGCCGGTCCTTGCCGTCGTAAGTAATCGTGCCTTCGCCCTCGACCACGAAGATCGCGGCCTGCGCGCGGGCATCCGGCTCCGGCTTCATGCTGCCGCCGCCTGGCGCCACTTCCACGATATATTGCGCGAAGGTCTCGGCAAAGCCGCTCAAGGGGCGCGAGATGATCCAGGCGCGCGTCTTTTCCCAATGCGGCAGGACACTGGTGACGATGTCGCTCATCACGGTCTTCGGGATTACCGCATAGGCGGTGGTGAACACGGCCTTGCTGGTAAGCGTCTGCGTCTGTGGCGGCAAGCCGCCGACCTGCGAGAAATACCGGCCATTTGTCATTCGGCAGCTGCCTTTGAACCGCCCTGACGGTTTTCCCATTCCTGTGGCGTCAACGTCTTTATGTCGAACTGATCGCGGGTGCGGGTATAGGTATGTCCGCCCATACGACCGACGGCATCCATGAGTTGCTGGTCGATATGCAGGTTCGACGCGTTGACGGCATCACTGCGAACGAACACGCCGACGACTTCACCAAGAATGATCTCGCGTGCCGGACCGACCTGAAGCGTTGTGTGGCGACGGCATTCCAGGGCGGCAGGCGCGGCCAGAATGCGCGGGCTTTTCACCATCTGGCCCGGTACGGTTGCAAGGCCTGCTTCTTCCATCTCGTCCACTTCAGGGCCGAACTTGATGGCGCAGACTTCCATCTGGTCGACCAGCGCATTGTCGCAGATGTGGACGGTGAACTCGCCGGTCTCGCGGATATTGCGGGCGGTGTCCTTGAAGCGCATGTCGGAATAATTCTCGACGCCGATCGCGACGATTGCCGGATCATGGGTCAGCACATTGAAGAAACTGAAGGGTCCGGCGTTCGGTTGCCCGTCCTTGCTGACGGTCGTCACCAGCGCGATCGGCCGTGGGATGACTGTGCCGATCAAGATCTTGTAGCGTTCGCGCTCGGTGAGCTTGGCGAAATCGAAATGGGTATGGTCGATCATTTCAGGCCTCAACAGCGATACGGTGGGTTTCAAGCGGGGTGTGGCGCGACAGGTTCTCGAACCCGTCTCTGGTGACGACATACATGTCGCCGACATTACAGCCGGCCGACAGCGGTTCCAGCCACTGCGTGTGCAGCACGAACACCATGCCCTCCTCCATACGGTCATAGTTGTGGGAAGAGATGTTGAAGCTGTTTTGCCCGCCGGCCATGCCGACGGAATGACCGAGATTGGGGTTATGCGGCCCATGGGTCGCCGGATAGACATGCATCAAGGTGCGGCCCTGGGCTTCCCAGTCGATGTTCTTCACATACTGACGCGGGATCAGGCGAGCGCTGCCATCGTCCATCGGAGCCCAGTTATAGGGCATGGTGCGCGCCTCAGGGGAAGACAGCATGCCGCGCTCGATCATCGGCTCGAAAGCGGCATTGTTGACGTCTCGCATCAACGCACCCGGCCGGATCAGCTTTTCGGCGCGCTTGACGCCCTCGGTGCAGGCGGCCAGCACCTCTTCCTGCCGCTTGGTGATCTCGCCGACGGCAATCATGCGGGCGGTTTGTGCGGTATAGCCGCGATAGGTGATGTTGGACACATAGAGATTGATCAGGTTTCCCGGTCGCACGACATGGCCGTATGGCTTGCCGCAATGGGTGCCGAATTCGTTGATACCGATCTGGTAACCGTCACCTGTCTCGCCGCCGAAGGAGAGTTGCGCCTGGGTGAAGGCAGCATAGATCTCGTAGTCAGTGACGCCCGGTTTTGCCACATGATAGGCTGCCTGCGTGGCGATGCTGACCAGTTGAGCGGCAGCGCGGAACATGTCGATCTCGCGCGGCGAGCGCACCTTCTGCATCCGGTCGAGAATGGCGTTGTCGGCAACGAATTTCACCTTCGGCATCAACTCATCTAGCCCCGCCCAGAAGGTCAGTGAGGTCCGGTCGCCGATACGCCCGATCTGCGCCTTGGAAAGCCCCATTCCGGCCAGCAGTTCGGCGCATTTTTCCGCCGTCTTGATGACGCTGTCGCCCGGACGATCCGCATATTCACGACCGATCGGGCCGATCTGCCAGATATCCTCGACCAGCACCGGCTCGCCGCCCGGTGGCAGAAGCACGGACTGGGTGAAGAAGGACAGAAGGACCATCGGTTTGTCGACATCCGTCGGGATGATCAACACGCCCTCGCGCATCCAGTCGCAGATATAACGCAGATAATGGTTGGACGTGTGGAACCAGCCCACCCCACCGGTATGGACGATCAGCGCATCATGTCCGGCCTCGACCGCCTGACGGCGGATACGGCGCAGCCGATCCTCAAATTCCTTGACCGGGAGTGGCAGCGGGGCGGCAAAATCGAAATCCGGCTGGAAATCGGCAAGCAGCGATCCGACGCGGTAGGCTCCTGCCTTGGTGGCATTCATGTTCATTGGGGGTATTCCTTCCAGGATTATTTTTGCATCAGGCTTGTCGTGAGGGCGCCAGCACCCGCCTTGCCACCAGCATCACCACCAGGGTCAGGCCGATCAGCAGCCCCGACATGGCGGCGACGCGCACATCAAGCGATTCCTCGATCAGCGCGAACATCCTGAGCGGCAGGACTGTCGTCTGCGCATCGGCGAGGAAGAGCGAGACGGAAACGTTGTCGAGCGACTGGATGAAGACGAGGAATGCGCCGGCGAGAATGCCGGGGGTCAGCAAGGGCAGGATCACGCGCCTGAGCGTCGTTACCCAGGTCGCCCCCATCACCGTCGAGGCTTCAGCCAGCGAGGGATTGATGCCTTGCGCAACGACAGAGGCGGCGCGATACATCAGCGGCCCGAACACCACGACATGGCCAACGACGGTGAGCCAGAGCGACGGCTGAAAGCCGACGAAATTGGCGACGATCAGAGCTGCGAGACCATAAACGAGGCTCGGCAGCACCAGCGGGGCGAGAAGCAGCGGTTCGATCGTGTTGACTGAACGGCGCCGCATCCGTGCCATGCCGATCGTGGCGGGCACGGCAACGAGCAACGAGCCGAGGACCGCAAGGCCCGCGATCTTCAGCGAATTGCCGGCCGCGATATGTTCCGTCCCGGAGCGGAGCGGGTCGAGCAGCGCCTCGTACCAGCGTAGCGAGAACCCTTCCGGTGGATATTTCAGCGTCTGCCCTGAAGTAAACGACATGGTGATCGCGATGACGATCGGGGCGACCAGATAGATGAGGCTCAAGCCGCCGAAACCGAAGACGAATACCTTGTAGAGAAAAGCGGGGAGCGGGTTTTCGGATTGGTTACGCATGGCCGACGAGCCTCCGGTGACGAGAAATCATGGTCATGGCGACAAGCAGGATGCCGGTCGACAACAGGAGCACCACGGCGATCGCCGAGGCCATCGGCCAGTCGAACAGCGTACCAACCTCGCGGTAGATCAGTTGCGGTACATAGACATTGCGAGCACCGCCGATGACGGCCTGGGTGACGAAGGACGCGCTGGTGCTGGCGAAGACAAGGATCCATCCCGCCAAAAGGCCGGGCAGCATCATCGGCAACAGAACCGTGGCGAGAATGCGCCAGGGGCCGGCACCCGAAACCTGCGCGGCCTCGGTATAGGTGACCGGGATGCGCGACAAGATGGCGACCAGCGGCAGGATGATCAGCGGCAGGTCGATCTGACACATGGCCATTACGAGGCCAAGTTCGGTGGACATCAGCGAGAACGGACGCTCGGCAAGTCCAAGCGCCACGAATGTCTCGCTGATCGGTCCCTGCCGCCCGAGGATGACGATCCAGGCAAAGGTGCGCACCACATTGCTCGTCAGCATCGGGATCAGCGTCAGGAAAATGATGATCTGGCGGGCGGTCCTGCCGCTGTGCCAATAGAAAAGCGCAATCGGAATACCGAGCAAAGTCGTGCTGGCGATGGTCTGGAGACCGAGCTTGGCGGTATTGACCAGAACACGGTAATTGAACGCATCGCCGAAAAAGCGCGCGTAATTGTGGAGAGACAGGCCGTCGGGCCCTAGGAAGCTGAACCCGACGAGAACGGCGAGCGGCGTCGCAAAGAACGCCACCGACAGCAGAAGCATCGGGATAACGTATGGGAAGCCGCTCGCTTTCATGGCTCTACCTCAACCGGCGACGAGGGCGTCGAACTGGCGGATCCATTCCGCACGGTTCTTGTTGATCGCGGCCCAGTCCGGATAGACGAGCGAGGCCAGCTGTTCGCGCTTTACATAGGCTTCGATGCCTGGCGTCAGTTCTACGTCCTTGTTGGTCGGGAACATTTCGCGTGGCGGCATCTTCAACTGGTCCTGCGCAGCCTTGGAGATCGCGGCATCCATATAGGCATAGGCTGCATCGACATTCTTGGCACCCTTGGTCAGATGGATATTGACGGGCGCTGCCGGCGAGCCGGTTTCAGGCTGAACGAACTCCGCCTTGAGCCCAAGAGCCTTGAGCTTGGCGACATTGCCCGTCGAGCACATGAAGACGGCGATCTCGCCCTGCTGGAACAGTGTCATCTGGTGGTTGGTGCTGGCAACGACACCCTTGATGTGTTCCGGATGGTCTTTGAACAGCTTGAAGACGGCATCCATGTCGGTCGGGCCGGAGCCAAAAATCTTGGCGATCTCGGTATAGGCCATCACGCCGGTATTGGAGGCAAAGCCGGTCCACGAAACGAGGCCTTTGTAGGCCGGGTTTTCGAAGAGATCGCGATAACCTTTGGGTGCCGGAACGAGATCGGGGTTGTAGGCAATGCCGTTGACTTCGACCGTCACGGTCGGGCCGTACTCGCCCTGGAATGCCGGATCGAGCATGCCCCAGTTCTTCAGCTTCGACGGGTCGATCTTCTGGATAAGGTCGTTCTCGACGGCGACGGCCATCTGGCCGGGCGACATCAGCAGCGTGTCGTAAGGCGGGTTGCCGGGGCTTGCCATGACCTTGGCAAGCTGATCCTGCGCCATGGCCGGGGCAACTGTCAGATCGAAACCGGCCGCCTTGACGAGCGGCGTCAGCACGCTGCGATAACCGTCTTCCCAATTAGCCGGAAAGGTCGCGGCAACAGCAGTGCCACCGGCCGCGCGGGCAGCAAAAGGAAAGGTCGCGGCTGCAGCCGCACCGGCGGCAAGCAGTCCGAAATGACGTCGTGTGATGTTGAAGTCTTGCATCTGTTCACCTCTGTTGTTGTTATTCACGGAATGCTTCCGGTTCGCTCGGAAAGGCGTGACACCTCATGGTGTCGATCTCGGCAAAGAGCTGTGCTCCCGGCTCGGGAATGAAGGTCGAAGGTCCGCGGACCTCCGAGGCACGAAGGTTGGTCCCGTCTTCGAGAAGGAGATCATGGACAAGGGTGGGTCCAAGCGGCACTGACACGGTCAGCCTCGCCGGCAGCGCCGATGCGCTCGGCGTCGCAGACAGGCGAACGTCCTCCGGACGGAAGGTAATCGTGACCGTGGAGCCCGTGGTAAAATTCAGGCGGCGCGGCAGAACGAGAGCCTTGCCATTGGTAAGCGCGATCGTGGTTGCCTCAGCCTCCAGGCGGTCCACTTTCCCATGCAGCACATTGGCCTGTCCGATGAACGTATTGACGAACAACGTTTTCGGCCGGTCATATACGGCCATCGGCGTGTCGATCTGTTCGACATTGCCTTTGTTCATCAGCACGAGACGGCCGGCGAGGCTCTGCGCCTCTTCCTGGTCATGGGTAACGATCAGCGTGGTAATGCCGAGCGTCTTCTGCAGATGAAGCAGTTCGACCTGCAGGTCGAAACGCAGCGCCCGGTCCAAGGCACCGAAGGGCTCGTCGAGAAGCAGAAGCGAAGGGCGGCCTGCGATCGCGCGGGCCACCGCCACGCGCTGCTGCTGGCCGCCGGAAAGCTCGCGCGGCAGCCGGTTGCCAAAACCCTTCAACTGCACAAGCGAGAGCATTTCTTCCACCCGCTCACGACGCTCGGTGCGCGCCACCTTTTGGCAGGCGAGCGGATAGGCGATGTTCTCGGCCACCGTCAGGTGTGGGAACAGCGCGTAGTTCTGGAACACCATGCCGATACCACGCGCACGGGCCGAGACATTGGCAAGATCCTGGCCGCCAAGCTGGATCAACCCGCTTTTCGGCTGGATTAGGCCCGCAATGGCGCGCAGCACCGTCGACTTGCCGCACCCGCTCGGCCCCAGAAGCGCAACGATCTCGCCCGCCTTTATATCGAAAGAAATGTCGCTGATCGCATTCTGCCCGCCATAACTATGGGTCAGGCCACGAACGCTTAGCTCTCTGCCTTCTGCTGCATTCGAAGCCTGCGGCATTAATATCCCCTCGGGTTGCGCCTGACCTGACGAGAGCATCGCGCTCGCCGGCATCAGGCGGAGATGTGATCGATCGGCAAATTTGAGTTCGCTCTGGGTCATGGCAAAGGATTTGCAAGCAACGTGCCAACTCTACAATGAGCGCGGTCGAACATGGATCAACCAATTGATTAACATATTAAATTTTTGGTTTATCTAGTTTCGTATATCCATAATTACGGATCGGCGGCATAACGTAACAATCTATAAATTGTGCATCATTAGCGGCCGAACGATGATTTGATGTGCACCGATTTCGGCTTGTCAGCGTAGAAATCGGGCCGTTTCACCGCTTTGCGCCACTTGCGCGGATGTGCCATCGATCTCGGGTATGCAAAGGATGAAGAGTAAAATCAGTAAATTAGCTAGCGCCAACCGAGTCCGGTCGGCGCTGCGGTAGCTTAAAGGTCATTTTTTCATCAAAGTATGTTCGCACGGATATGCGAAAATTGGTTCGAATTCACTGGAATATTTTAGATGAGAAAATATCACATGAAAAACAACAGCATACAGATGCTATATCCAAGGTGGCATGGTGATTGCATCGAACTATCCTGAAAATTCACGACGTAGAAATGTGAAAAGGGGTTCCGCATGCATAGCTTCAAGAAAACTCTCACAGCCGGTCTTGCAGGCATCGCGTTCGCGCTCATCGCATCGACTGCACAGGCCGCGGAAGGCGCGCCCGTCAAGATGGTGCCGGATGCGGACGTGGCCAAGCTTCCGGGCATCGCCTTTAATCAGAAACTGGCCGACAGCCTGCCTGCCGCCATCAAGGGCAAGAAGGTCATCAAGGTTGCGACGGACCTGACGCCGCCGATCAGTTTTCAGGATGAAGCCGGCAAGCTCGTCGGCATCGATGCGGACCTTGCCGCGGCGCTGGGCGTCATTCTCGGCGTCGATATGCAGATGACCAATGTCGGCGCGGGCGCGGCAATCGTTCCGGCCGTGTTGTCCAAGCGTTTCGACATGACGCTCTCCGGCATCAATGACGACGTGGAGCTGGAAAAGCAGGTCGATGTGATTGACTACATGTATGATGCGACGACCATCATGACGACCAAGGGCAATCCCCTCGGAATCAAGAGCATGGAAGACCTCTGCGGCAAGAAGGTTGCCGTGCCGGTCGGCACTTTTCAGAACAGGCTGGTCGTCGCCGCATCGGCAAAATGCACGACGGCGCCGATCGAGATCATGTCCATCCCGAAAATGCCGGACGTCCTGCAGGCGGTGCGCACGGGCCGCGCCGATGCAACCGTCAACGGCTACGCAACCAGCGTCTACACGACCGAAAAGCAAACCGGCAAGGGTGTCGGCCTGCAGGCGCTACCGGATGTACGACTTGCCGTCGGTTATCTCGGCATGTTGGTCTCCAAAGACAATCCGGAACTGCGCGATACGGTGGTCGCCTCACTCCAACATATGGTCGATAGCGGCGCCTATCAGGCGATCATGGAAAAATGGAGCCTCGGCCCGCTCGCCGTGAAGACCGTCAAGTTCAACGACGCTGCCTCGATGCCGGTGGACTGAGCAATGTCTTTCGCCCAACAGTCTCTCAGCATGCCAATGGCTCCTCCGATCGGCAAGACAGTCCGGTTCGGGCAGCTCGTGACTGGTGCCGTCGCGATCATCGCGCTGGCTCTCATGCTTCTGGTCATTGGGCGGAATCAAAGCGTTCAATGGAGTGAAATCCCGCGCTACATGATCGACCCCGTCATTCTCGACGGCGTCGTCCTCACGCTCGAACTAACGGCCGGCGCCATGGTCGCCGGCATCGTTATCGGTTGCCTCGTCGCCATCATGGCGACCAGCCAGAACGTTGTTCTGAAGGCGATCGCCGTCGCCTTCGTCTGGTGGTTTCGCGGCGTACCGCTGATCGTCCAGATCTTCTTCTGGTTCAACATCGCGCTCTTCATTCCTGAGATCGGCTTCGGTTCTTGGTCCGTCTCGGTCAACGACATTGTGACACCCGCCCTTGCAGGCTTTCTGGCGCTCGGCCTGCACGAGGCGGCTAATATGAGCGAGATCATCCGTAGCGGTCTGACAGCCGTGGATCGGGGACAGCGCGAAGCCGCATCCTCTTTGGGCCTCAGACCCCTCCAGACCCTGCGGACTGTCGTCCTCCCGCAGGCAATCCGTCTCATCGTCCCGCCGACCGGCAACCAGGCGATCGGCATGCTGAAGGCGAGTGCCATCGTGTCGGTTATCGGCATGCAGGATCTGCTGACACAGGCACAGGCTATCTATGCCCGCAACTTCCTGGTCATTGAACTCCTCTGCGTCGCATCACTCTGGTACCTCGGCATCACCACAATCGCCTCGGTGGGCCAGCATTATCTGGAACGGAAACTGGCACCGAAAGGCCGCTCCAACAGCAATGAGAAGTGACCATCCGCAGGCCTAAGCGCCGGCGGCAGCTTCAAGAAAATCTAACAAGCAGGGATCGCCATCGCAGCGCATCCCGTCAGGAAACACTAAGGAGACCATCATGAGACTGGGTATCGATAGCCAAAAACTTCCCGAGTTCCTGAAGCGCGGGCCGCTGGCAAGCCTCGACCATGTCAAGGAGCTTGGTCTTGGTGGCCTGTTCTTCCCGACCGTTCTCGACATGAGCCCGACGCTCGACAAGGGTGCGCTTCGCGACATCCGGGCGAAAGCCGACGAGCTTGGGCTTTACCTCGAAAGCGGTGTCGGCAAGATCAATCCCTATTGCAGCGCCGAGGCTCCGGAATTCCGGGCGATCGGCGACGGCGACATCATTCTGGGCTTCACCCGGATGATCGAGGCGAGCGCCGCGATCGGATGCCTCGAACTGTGGATCTCACCGGGCAATTTCAAATCGGAATACCGTGGCAGGTTGGCCAATGACCGCTTTCGCACCGATGTCACCTGGGACGAGCAGTTGCTGGCCATCGAAAAGATCTTGTTGAAGCTCGCTCCCGTCGCGCGCGCCAATGGCGTCCACCTCAACATGGAAACCCATGATGAAATCACCTCTTTTGAAATCCTCCGGCTGATCGAGAAAGTTGGCGATGACTGTATCGGCGTCGTGTTCGACACGGCCAACGGCCTGCAGCGTGGGGAACATCCGGTGTTTGCGGCAAAGCGCGTCGCGCCTTACGTCCGCCAGACGCATATCAAAGACGCCTATGTCGGCCGAGCATTCGGAGGTCTCGATTTCCAGACCCGACCGGTCGGCAAGGGTATCGTGGATTTTCCCACGATCCTTCCCATCCTTGCCAAGGCAAATCCGGATCTAAACCTTTCGCTGGAAGTCGCAGCCTCTGTCGAAGACAAGCCGCGCAAGGCGAACCCGCGCCAATGCATCCAGATCGATGACCCGATCTGGCGCGCCGCGCATCCGGACCTGAACGCCGAAGAACTGGAGGTCTACATGGCTACGGTGGACACCTTCGAAGCGCGCGTGAAATCCGGCGAGATCCCGGATTGGGAAGCGTATGAGGCGAGCCAGTACGGCTATCCGACCTACGAGCGCCAATCCTACGGCTATGGTGAGACAGTGACCTTCATCAAGAACTCGGCTCGTTACATCGAGAGGCTATGCGCGGAGAAGGGCATCGCGCTTTCCCCGTCGACTGCCAAGCGCCACGCTGCATAAACCGGCACTCACCCAGTCTGTGGCGGTACTAGCCGCCATAGACATCTGATAACCTCTTGACCGGGTGGATTTCTGGCAGACGGCGATATACGCAACAATATTTCTATGAACATAATTAGATCGAGCGGCTTGGGCCGCCATGCATCTGGAGTACCACATGAAAAGGACGCGCCGTCAAACGACGAAGGCAGCGCCGAAGGCCAACGCCTCGGCTGATGCGGCTGAAAGCGCCAATGACGACGTCTCCGAGCGGATTCGCACAACGCTCGCCAATGCCATAGGCGAAGGCGCTCTGAAGCCGGGGACGAAAATCCTCGAAGATGCGATCGCCGACCACTTTGGCGTAAGCCGCACCGTCGTTCGCGGCGCCCTCGGCGTCTTGGAGAGTGATCATCTGCTGGAGCGCAAGCGAAACCGCGGCACCTTCGTCGCCGAACCAGGCATCGAAGAAGCAAAGGCCCTGTTTGAGTCACGGCGCAAGATCGAACACGCGATCCTCGAGCTCGCCATGGCCCGTGCCACCACTGAACAACTGGACGCGCTCGAAAAACTGACCGACGAGGAAGAGCATATCCACCATCACGGCGATGAGAAGTCGAAGACGGTGCTCTCCGGCAAGTTCCACATCGTTCTGGCCGAACTCGGCGGCAACGCGGTTATGACCGAAATGCTCTCGAAGATCGTCGCTCGCCTGTCTCTGGTCATGGCCCTTTATGAGGAAGAAAAACAGGACGATTGCGGCGCTGACCACCACCGCCAGATCGTTACGGCGCTGAAGGCCCAAGATCTGGCAAAAGCACAGCAGTTAATGGACCACCACCTCGCCGATATAGAAGGTCGGGTGCGCTTGACCGAGGGCCAGGGTGATCGTCATACCTTCTTGGCTGTGCTGGAGAACTTTTCCTGACCATTCAGGTCTTGACAGGATCTGAACTCACGACAACCGACAAAATGAAGATATTATCCAGCGAAATCAACTTATTGGAACAACCATTAAACCATCGGACGAATGACTGCGCAATTGGCCAGTTTCCTTCGAAAAGATCCAGCAATCGCTATCCGCCTATCAAGCATTTGGATGGGGTAATCGGTGGCGACAAGCGGATGCAGACAGTAATAACATTTGTCGCGATTGATGAATCGCGGTCAATATCCGACCTGCACACCTTTCCAGAAAGCCACCCGGTCTTTGATCTCATTGGCGGCCGGTTTGGGTTCGACATAGAACCAGGCTGCGTCCGCGTTTTTCTGGCCGTCGACCTCCAGCGTATAGTAGCTGGCTTGCCCTTTCCACGGACAGCTCGACTTGGTATCGCTCGACCTCAAATATTCATTTTTGACAGAGCCAATCGGAAAATAGTGGTTGCCCTCAACGATGACCGTATCGTCGCTCTCAGCAATTATCGCCCCGTTCCATGTCGCTTTCATAACCGAAATCTCCTCTGTGTGGGTCCAAATATAGGAACGTACCAAAATCGTAGCCGCCTCCGACAGTCAAGGTGCCAGAGTTTGTATTGATCTGAACTGCGATCAGCAGAAAACGATTGGTGTTGGATCTAGACGCACGGACCTTCGTCCGTATCAGCCTAAATGATGTAAAAATGGGGAACTGCTTCGTCTTCCAATGCGAGACATCGGCAAAGGCACAGCGCTCGATGTGTCGGCCAGGTGGTCATCGATTGCATCAGATGCAACGCGCGGACTAAATTTGGGGCGGAGTTTCATGCCGCCATGACCAAGGCGCTGCCAACGGGCCGGTACGCGACTTCGAGGTTTCCAATTTCTGTCAATTTCTGATTGACAAATACAAAGAATTTTAAAGTACACTTGATATTCACTTTGAACTCGTGCGATAATGTCTATTATGAATGAACATTTGCCGTCAAAGCTAAAGCATCTCATACAATCGGTTCCGCCGGGCTTCCTCGTCGATTCGGCTTGGACAGCACGCCATGCGATCTCACGGCAATCCGTATCGGCTTATATCAAGCAGGGTTGGCTTGAGCGGATCGCGACAGGCGTCTACCGACGACCATTTTCGGCAAGAGAGACGGTGCAAGCCCTCACGGGCTGGAAAATTCCCTTGTTATCCGCGCAGTGGATCATGGGACATGTTTTCCACGTAGGAGGTTGGACCGCACTTGGGTTGCGCGGACATTCCCACTACCTGCAGCTCGGCGGCGATACACGCGTCTACCTCTACGGCTCCGATATACCTGATTGGCTGATGAAGTTGCCAACCGATGCCAGGTTTGTCCGGCGAGGTCATGGACTGTTCACCGACGAGAACAACGGCGTCGAGGACGGCGAATTCAGCCTCTCCGATAATCCAGATGAGGAACTGGCCATGAGCCCGTGGCGCTGGCCTATCAAAATGTCGTCTGCGGAACGGGCGATACTGGAGGTTCTCGATGAACTTCCGAAGAACGAAAGCTTTCACAACATCGACATGGTATTTGAAGGAATGGTCAATCTGCGCCCGAAAATGTTGACGACGCTGTTGACCCGGTGCCGCAGTGTAAAGGTGAAACGCCTTTTCTTCGTCTATGCCGACAAGCACGCGCATGCGTGGCTCAAGCATATCGACAAATCGCAAATCGATATGGGACGCGGCGACCGGTCACTTGTCCCCGGCGGCCGGCTTCACCCGATTTATCGCGTAACGGTCCCTGCAGACCTGTTGCCAAAGGAGATTATCGATGGCGCGTGATCGCTATATGCGGCAGGTCGAGCTGCTCGTTCGGACGTTGCCCTATATCGCGCGGCAGGATGTCTTCGCCCTCAAGGGGGGAACGGCCATCAACCTGTTCTACAGGGATATGCCTCGTTTGTCGGTCGATATCGACCTCACCTACCTTCCCATCCAGGATCGGGAAACGACGCTCAGCGGTATCGACGCCGCGCTTGACCGCATTCGCGAGGACCTGCTGAAAAATCTGCGCGGCGTCGACGTCCAGCGTATCGCCGGTGGCGGCAACAATGACACGCGGGTGCTCGTGAGGCAGGGCACCACCGAAATCAAGATCGAGACCTCGCCGGTCGCGCGTGGAACGGTGCATCCTCCGGAACTGCGGACGGTCACGGATGGCGTGGCCGAGGCGTTCGGCTTTGCCGAAATGCAGGTCGTGTCATTCGAGGATCTATTTGGTGGCAAGCTTCATGCCGCCGTGGACCGCCAGCACCCGCGCGATCTCTTCGACGTGAAGCTGCTCTACGATAACGAAGGGCTCACCGATGCGTTGTTTCGGACCTTCCTCATCTACGTCGCAAGCTCGGGCCGCCCGCCGCATGAGTTGATCAGGCCGTCATTGTCCGAAATCGATGACGCCTTCGTGAAAGAATTCGAAGGCATGACCATCGAACCCGTCAGCCTGATCGAACTGAAAAACGCACGGGCACAGCTGACAGATGACCTTCGAACCCGCCTCGATGATAAAGCGATGCGGTTCCTGCTTACTCTCCATGATACGGAGCCGGATTTCGACGCAATCGGGTTGCCACAGGCAGCGGCACTACCGGCAGTACGATGGAAATTGATCAACCTTGCCAAGCTAAAACAGCAAAACCCCGATAAACACGCCATCCAACGTGCGGAGATTGAAAATATGTTTGCGTAAGCTTCCGCAGGCACGTGCGGCCGGCAGTCATTTGCCGAACGTTGAGGTACAACGGTTAGGCGCTTCCTTGAAGCGTAGGAGCGGAACGGAACGCTTGAAGCGCGGGGATTGCATCGCCTTTCGCAAAGGCTTCCAATCCCACAGGTCCGCGATAACCCAACGATTTCCGAAGGACGATGGAGAAGCCTGGACATGATGAACTCCAACTGTTTTATCAGACGAGACCAACCCTGACGGCGGCGGCTTTCAACGCATCGAGGCCGAGCGACTGGTACTGGAAGGAATTGCGAACGGCTGGATCCTGCTCGGCTTCGATGACGATCCAGCCGTCGTAGCCGGCATCTTTCAGGATTTTTAGCAGCGGTTCGAACTCCACCCCGCCCTCCTCGTCTCGCGGTACGGTGAACACGCCGGCCCGAACTCCGTCCATGAAGCTCATCGCATCGTCGCGCACCCGCTGCATCACGACAGGGCGAACGCTCTTTGCATGGAAATGGCCCACACGATCAATATGGCGGGTGAGCACCGGGGCCGGACACGGCCGTTCTTTAATACTGTTATTCGAAGTGCTCCCCGATCATCTCTTCGCTCTTAATCCAAAGGGCCTTGGCCCGCTCGGCATCGAGCGCATAGGCGCAGACATCTTCGCTGATGCGGCTTGCCGGGTTCTCCGTTACGGTCGCGACACGGCAATTGTGGCAATAGAGACCACCGACCTCGTCACCAGCGGCAACAAAGCCAGCCCATAACGAGGTGGCGGCTCCCTGCGGGATCGACTTCAATTCGAAAGGCGACTTACCTTGGGCTGCGAGTTCCTTGTTGACCTTGTCGATCATCGCCTCAAACGCTCCGTCTCCCAAGTGGCGGGTGAGCTCCGTGCGGATACCGCCTGGATGTACCGCCGTTGCGCGAACCCCGCGCGCCTTGTGCCGTCGGTCGAATTCGACAGCGAACAGAATATTGGCAGTCTTGGAGCGCCCGTAAGCAATCCAGGGATCGTAAGCCGTGTGTTCAAAATTTGGATCTTCAAGATCGACATCGGCGTAGCGGTGGCCGGACGATGCCAGGTTCACCAACCGCCCGCCGGGTGCAATCAGGGACGCGATGCGATTGACGAAGGTGAAATGGCCGAGATGGTTGGTGCCAAACTGCGTCTCGAACCCATCGGCCGTATGACCGAAGGGAGCCGCCATGACACCGGCATTGGCAATGACGACATCGAAGGTACGACCATCCTTGAGCAGAGCGTCCGCGCAGGCGCGCACGCTTGCCAGCGATGCCAGATCGAGCTGGATCAGTTCGAGGCTACCGCCATTGGCAGCCTCGGCAAGGACAGTCGCCGTTGCGCTTTCGGCCTTGGCCAGATCGCGGGCAGCGCCTACGACATTTGCTCCGTGGGCTACCAGCGCCCGCGCAGTTTCGACGCCAAGCCCAGCGGATACACCGGTGACGAGCACGCGTCTGCCGCTAAGGTCGATGCCGGAAAGCACGTCTTCGGTGGTGGATTTGGCTCCGAAACCATTTGTCATCGAATAATCTCCTTGTGTTTTGCACATTTAGGCAGTGGTGTTGGACAGACGACTGATCGAGTTACGGATGAGTTGGCGCGCTCGGCGCGGTCGCGGATGGGTATCAGAAACCTCAAAATGCGGCGGCGTACAGCCAGCCGACACGTCGTGGCTTGTTGTTTAACATGCGGGATCACCGATGTTTTCAGTGCGCTCCCGACTGCCAGCATCGTGCTGGCGTTACGCGAACTGTGGCAACTCGTCGTGTATCTCGTACCACTCGGCTTTCGAGGCGACAAAATAATGTGCTGTCGGCGACGTCGGCAGCGGCGTATCGAGCGTCCCCAGCCGTAAGCGGACGACATCTGGCATCTCGTCGCGGCGACTTATGATCGCCGACCCGCAATTGGAACAGAAGAAGCGATGAACGCCTGGCGAAGAATCGAACGCCTTCAGCGCAGCTTCGCCCTCAATGATCACGAAGTCACTGGCTACAACAGACGCATTGGTCGCAAACGCGGTTGCGCTTGCTTTGCGACAACGTGAACAGTGGCAATAGATTGCTTTACCAAGCTCTCCACGAACTTCGTATTTTACCGTGCTGCAGAGGCAACTGCCTTTATACATAGTAGCTCCTATGGCCGAGATAGCGCTTTGCGCATATTTGGCAGGACGGAAGTTCATTGCGTTGCTGTTGTTTTCCACGCAGAACTGAGCCGGTTAGGCAGATAATTTCCACTGAGAATTGAGCCATGTGACCTTCCCCCGAACGCGGTCAGCGACGGGGGCAACGGAGTGATCCACATGGGACTTTTAAACATCATCCGGCGAATGAAGCTGCGCGAGAAGCAGTCGATCCGCGAGATCAGTCGGCATACTGGTTTGTGGATGGCATGGGAAAGCGTGGCACGCAGCCATTGTCCAATTTTCAGGATGTCCGGCATGACTGTCTCAGTCTCTTTCCGATTTCGACGCCACAGCCATCTCGTTCTCTAGCAACAACCTAGCGGCATCGCGATTGGCTTCGACAATTCCCTCGCTCGGAATGGATTGAGCTATGACGAAAGATCCCTGAACCAGCGATAGGACCTGGATAACGGCTCGCTCAGGTTTCTTCAAACCCAGCGGCTCAATGAGCCGCGTAACTAATTCATGTAATTCTTTGTAATAGTCGGCAATGGTCGCCTGTACTTCTGGTGTGTTTGCCTCGGGTCCAAATTCTGCCAGCCCTCTCGAAAACGAACAACCACGGAATGTAGGCGCACGGAGAGGTTCATCAATTGCATCGAAGATTGTAAGCACGCGCTCTATGGCTGACAGGCCAGGCTTTTCCGCCGCCGCTGCAAACATCTCAAAACCAATGGTTTTTTTATCACGGAGATACGTCGCGATCAGGGAGGCCTTTGACGGGAAGTGCTTGTAAAAAGTCATCTTCGCCACGTCACTCTCTGCAATGATGCGATCTATCCCGACAGAGTGAACGCTGAGCCGATAAAACAGATCTGAGGCAGTCTTTAATATCCGCTCTCTTGGGGGAAGGCCCTCGAGCGACTGGCGCTCCAACTCCACGATTTCAGGCATGCTGCCCTTTTGCATTTGGCATCTCCTATTCATCATCTCAAGGTGGACAGACTATTCTGTATTTTTCCCTATTGCAAGTACATACAGGTCTGTATATTGAAGGGACGTCATATTCAAAAAAGAGAGTTTTGCGATGAGCGGGAAAGTTGTGGTTGTGACGGGTGCGAGCAGCGGCTTCGGGAACCTTACGGTGCTCGAGTTGGCAAGACGGGGGCATACGGTGGTTGCGACCATGCGAGACGTCGAGGGGCGAAACGCTCGGGTGCGCAAGGATCTCATTGACGCTGCGGCAACTGAAGGACATGTACTGCACGTTCTGGAGATGGATGTTGCCGACGACGTTTCCGTCAATTCAACGATCGATAAGGTCGTGAGAGAGCACGGAAAGATCGATGTCCTCGTCAACAATGCCGGATTGATGCCTGTCGGGATCACCGAAGCCTACACGGTTGCTGACATCGAACGGCTGTTTGCGGTCAATTTCTTTGGCGCCGTACGCGCGGACCGGGCCGTTCTTCCTCATATGCGGGCTGCTGGCAGCGGGCTCCTTGTCCACGTCACATCCCTGATGGGCCGGGTGGTGTTCCCCTTTTTCGGAACCTACTCAGCAAGCAAGTTCGCGCTGGAGGCACTTGCCGAGGCATATCGTTACGAGCTGAAGGGCTTTGGTATTGACTCCGTCATTGTCGAGCCCGGGCCATTCCCGAGCAACCTCATCTCTTCGAGCCCTGAGCCATCGGACCATGCTGTTCTTGCATCCTACGGTGAGATCGCGGCAATCCCAGGCCAAATCAAGGCGCACGCTAACGACGGAGACGATGCCAACCCACCCCGTCCTCAGCGCGTTGCCGTTTCCATCGCAGAGTTGATCGAAGCGACTGAACGACGCCCGTTGCGAACCGTCGTTATGCCTGAAGGCCTGGACTTTGGTATCCATCAATTGAACGAGGCGGTCCGCCCCATTCAGAACAGTATGCTCACCTCGTTCGGCATGTCGGACATGCTCTGACCACGGTGGCCTGCGGCTCTCGCCGCCCTTCGGAACACCCTTCAAAAATTTCGCAAATCCCGCGAATGAACAGGAACAAGGAAAAATCATGAAAATCGGAATTATCGGAGCAGGAATGGTCGGCGCAAATCTCGCACGGATCTTGGCAAAGGCCGGCCATGACGTGAAGCTGGCCAACTCGAAGGGACCGGAAACCCTCAAAGACATCGTTGACGGCACGGCAATTGCTGCTGTCACGCGTGACGAAGCGGTCAAGGATGTGGAGGTAATTATCCTTTCCGTACCATTTGATCGAAATCCGGAACTCGCACCTGTGCTTGCCGCTGTTCCCGCAGGCGTCATCGTCGTCGATACGTCCAACTACTATCCAATGCGGGACGGCATGATTAAAGAGGTACAAGAAGGAAAACTGGAAACCGTCTGGGCCAGCGAGCAGATCGGAAAGCCTCTCGTGAAAGCCTGGAACGCGCTCCTGTCTTTCACTCTCGCCGACTGCGGCGCGAAACGTGGCGCGGCTTCCAGATTGGCCATACCGATCGCTGGAGATGATGCCGCTGCTAAAGCTGTGGTATCGGGTCTCGTTAATGACACTGGCTTCGATGTCGTGGATGCCGGCCCGCTATCGGATTCCTGGCGTTTCCAGCCGGGAAGCCCCGCCTATTGCACGGAACTCGATGCAGCCGGTCTGACGAAAGCACTTTCGTCTGTCGACAAGACCCGCCTTCCTCACAACCTTGAACTCATCACGCAAGGGATTGTCGATGGAAGCGTTGCATTCGAACGCGAAGCCATGGTCGCCAGCATTCGCAAAATCACAAGCTGAACGTAAGCCATAGAACCGAGCGTTCTATAACGGCAAACAACATATAAGACCGCAGAGGCGCAGAGTGTTTCCGCCTCTGCTTAGGCGCCATACGAGAGGTAGGTCGCAAACATGGGGTCGCATGTTAACGGTCGTTTCATGACACCCATTTCGTCGCTGACTACATCCCATTCCCGGCAGGGAGCTGTCGATCAACTTGATGAGGCGGCAATACAATTGTGGGTCGCCTCATGATGTCGCAAATGGACGTGGTGCTCAGCCAATCCTCGCGTATGCCGCATGTCATCGGTAATTGTTTGCGGCGCCGATTGTTAATGCGGGAGTCGCGTGCCACTCCCCCAGAGACTTCATTACTCGGCGAGTTCGCGCATGACCTTGATCAGGTCGGATTTGCCTTCGAAGCCGATGCCCGGCAGTTCCGGCATTGTGATGTGGCCGTCGATAACCTTGACGCCGTCCGGGAAGCCGCCATAGGGCTGGAAGAGATCCGGATAGCTCTCGTTACCGCCCAGCCCAAGGCCGGCGGCAATATTGAGCGACATCTGGTGGCCGCCGTGGGGGATACAACGCGACGGTGACCAACCGAACTGGCGCAGCACGTCCAGCGTGCGCAGGTACTCGACGAGACCGTAGGACAGGGCGCAGTCAAACTGCAGGAAGTCGCGGTCAGAACGCATGCCGCCGTAGCGCAGCAGGTTACGGGCATCCTGATGGGAGAAGAGGTTCTCTCCGGTCGCCATCGGGGCATCGTAGAATTCCGAGATCGCCGCCTGCAGAGCATAGTCGAGGGGATCGCCGATTTCCTCGTACCAGAACAGAGGGTAATCGCGTAGCATCTTGGCGTAGGCGATCCCGTTCTCCAGATCGAAGCGACCGTTGGCGTCGACGGCCAGACGTGCCTCGGAACCGATCTCTTCCAGCACGGACTCGATACGGCCCCGGTCTTCGTCAATCGAGGCTCCCCCGATCTTCATCTTGACGACATTGTAGCCTCGGTCGAGATAGCTTCGCATCTCCTTGCGCAGCGCGCTATTGTCCTTGCCGGGATAATAGTAGCCGCCTGCCGCGTAAACGAAGACCTTCGAGTTCGCTTCACGGCCCTTCATATCGGCCAACATGCGGAACAGAGGTTTGCCTTCGACCTTCGCGACCGCATCCCAGATCGCCATATCGAGCGTTCCGACGGCGACCGAGCGCTCTCCATGACCGCCGGGCTTTTCATTCATCATCATAGTCGACCAGATCTTGTGCGGATCGAGGTTGGTGCCCTCATCGTTGATCAGGCTGTTCGGGTCTGCCTGCAGGATGCGGTCCTTGAACCGCTCGCGGATCAAGCCGCCCTGGCCATAACGGCCGTTCGAGTTGAAACCATAGCCAACGACCCGACGGCCGTCCTTCACAACATCGGTGACAACGGCGACGAGGCTCGCCGTCATCTTCGAGAAGTCGATATAGGCGTTGCGGATGGGCGAAGCGATTGGTTTGGTGACTTCGCAGACGTCGATGATACGCATTTTAACCTCTGTTTTAGTTTAAAATAGATAGCGAATGGTGGCGCTCCGCCGCAACTTCGTAGCGATCAGACGACCGGACTGTTGCCTCCTTGGTAGCCAGCCGCGGCTGCAAATTCCAATGCTCTGACGATTTATATTGATGCCATTTCGGCATTGCCATTTGCAACAAGGCGGCCGAAGACTTTGCTGAGAACTTCAGATTACTCGAGGTTAATGGCTCTGTTCACCTTCACGGGATCGCATATTCCAATGCAAATTCAGCTTCATGGCTCTGTTGCTGGCACATTCAGCGCTACAGCAATGCATATTACCCGAGAGTGTCCGCAACGGCCTTTCCGCACGTTACGGTATCCGCGTCTCCGCCGAGATCGCGCGTCCGAAGCCGCTCGTCTGCCAGAACGGTCTCGATCCCCGCCATGACCGCGGCGCTGGCTTCGTGCTCTCCCAGATGTTCAAGCATCATCGCTGCCGACCATATCTGGCCGATCGGGTTCGCAATCCCGACCCCGGCAATGTCAGGGGCCGATCCGTGGACGGGCTCGAACAGGGAGGGGAATTTCCGCTCCGGGTTGATATTTCCCGAAGGCGCGATGCCGATCGTGCCGGTGCAAGCCGGCCCCAGGTCCGAGAGGATGTCACCAAACAAGTTCGACGCGACAACGACGTCGAAGCGGTCCGGGTTCAGCACGAAATGGGCGCAGAGAATATCGATATGATATTTGTCCCAGGCGATATCCGGATAGGACTTCGCCATCTCTTCCACCCGCTCATCCCAATAGGGCATCGAGATGGAGATGCCGTTCGACTTGGTCGCGGAGGTGAGCCGTTTCCGCGGCCGGGTCTGGGCGAGATCGAAGGCGAACTTCAGGATCCGATCGACGCCGATCCTCGTCATTACCGTTTCCTGGAGAACCGTTTCCCGCTCCGTGCCCGGAAAGATGCGCCCGCCGACCGAAGAATATTCGCCCTCAGTGTTCTCGCGCACGACGTAGAAGTCGATATCGCCGGGTCCTCTGCCGGCGAGCGGCGAGGTCACGCCGGGCATCAGCCGCACAGGCCTCAGACTGACATACTGGTCGAATTCCCGCCGGAACTGGATGAGCGAGCCCCAGAGCGAGATATGATCTGGGACGACCTCCGGCCAGCCGACCGCCCCGAAGAAAATGGCGTCATAACCGCCGATCTGCGTCTTCCAGTCCTCCGGCATCATTTGGCCGTGCTTCATGTAGTAATCGCAGGAGGCGAAGTCGAAGGTGTCTATCCGGAGTTCGAAGCCGAATTTCTTCGATGCCGCTTCGAGAACCCTGATGCCTTCGGGAACGACCTCCTTGCCGATTCCGTCACCGGCGATGGAGGCAATCTTGTGTACGCGGTTGGTTCTGTTTTCCAAGGCTATGCTCCTGTTCGATCAGTCTTCCTCGACGAAGACCTGATTGCGACGTCTCGCGATGTTGGGGAGAAAGGCGACGACCAGCACGATGAGTGCAACCGTCAGGAGACCTGCGCTGATTGGCCGGGTGACGAAGACGGAGATGTCGCCGTGAGAAATCGTCATCGCCCGTCGCAAATGCTCTTCCAGCAGGGGCCCGAGCACGAAGCCCAGCAGCATGGGCGCAGGCTCGAAATCCAGTTTCGACAAAGCGTAGCCGAACACGCCGAACGCCGCCATCACGTAGAGATCGAACGTGTTGGAGTTCACGCTGTAAACGCCGATCGAGGCGAAGGCGAGGATCGCCGGAAAAAGCACCGTGTAGGGAACCGTCAGGAGCTTCACCCACAGACCGATCAACGGCAGGTTGAGGATGACGAGAAGCAGGTTGCCGATCCACATCGAGGCGATGAGGCCCCAGAACAGGACGGGTTGCTCAGTCGCGACCTGCGGGCCGGGCACGATACCCTGGATGATCATGGCGCCGATCATCAGCGCCATGACGGGATTGGCAGGCACGCCGAGGGTCAGCATCGGTATGAACGACGTCTGCGCCCCGGCGTTGTTGGCGGCCTCCGGTCCCGCCACACCCTCGATCGCGCCATTGCCGAAGCGCTCCGGCGTCTTGGAGATTTTCTTCTCCAGAGCATAGGATGCGAAGGACGCCAGGATGGCACCGCCTCCCGGAAGAACGCCAAGCGCAGATCCCAACAGCGTGCCGCGGCATGCCGGCCCGATCATCGCCTTGAAATCTGCACGGCTCGGCCAGAGGCCTGCAACGCGGCTGACGACGGCGGTTCGCTCGATCGTCGTTTCGAGATTGCGCAGGATTTCGGCAATGCCGAAGAGGCCAACGGCGACGGCGACGAAGTTCAGACCGTCCGCCAGTTCCGGTCGGCCAAGCGTGAAACGCATCGCCCCCGTATTAATGTCCGTTCCGACAAGCCCAAAAACGAGGCCCATTGAGACCATTGCGATCGTCTTCAGCACCGATCCGCGCGCCAGAACGATGGAGGCAGCGAGCCCGAGCACCATCAGACCGAAATACTCCGGCGACCCGAACTTCAGCGCGATCATTGTCAAGGGCGGCGCAAGAGCGGCCACGATGACGGTCGCGATGGTGCCGGCAAAGAAGGAACTGAGAGCCGCAGCTGCAAGCGCCGGCCCTGCCCTGCCCTGCCGGGCCATCTGGTATCCATCTAGAGCTGTCACGGCCGACGAGGATTCGCCCGGCAGATTGATCAGGATCGCGGTCGTCGAGCCGCCATACTGCGCGCCGTAATATATGCCAGCAAGCATGATCAGGGATGTCTCGGGCGAAAGAGACAAGGTGATCGGCAGCAGCATGGCAATCGTCGCCGTCGGGCCGATGCCCGGGAGAACACCGACCAGCGTTCCGAGCAGTGTGCCAACGAAACAGAAGAGAATAGGCCCATCCCTAGATTTCCGATAAGGTCCATCATAGCTTAAGCTCCCAACCAAGGGCCGATAAGACGGACGGGAAGCCCGAGGCCATAATAGAACACAGCCAGACAGAAGACGGTGATGCCGAGCGTGATGGCGAGAACGACGAGCCGTCTCTGCCCGGTCGCCGCGGTTGCCGCAGACAATGAAGTGAGCGCCACTGCCGGCACAAACCCCAGTCCTCTAACAGTCAGGCCGAACAGGATAGGCGCAACGATAATGGCGATGAGAGCCCGCAAGGGTGCGATCTGCGGGTGAAAGGCTTCAGTGTCCCTCAGAGCCTTGATTCCGATAACGACGCCGATCACGGTAATGACGATCGACAGGATCAGAGGGAAATAGCCGGGGCCCATTCTGAGCGCGGATCCGACATCCATTGTAAATATGGATGAAATGCCGAACCCGATCCCGACAGCCAGCAGCGTGCCGGAGGCGACAATATTCTTGATATCCATAGAAGCCCTCCGTTCGACTGCGGGCTTTACTCCGCAGCCGAACCATCATCGTTAATCTGCGAACTGTCCGGCAGCTTTGATGATGGGATCCCATCGCTTGATTTCGCTATCGAGCTTGGTACGGAGCGCGGCCTGGGTCGCCTGCTCTTTGGTTGCAGGCATAGTGGCGATCTGCGCGAAGCGTTCTTTCAAGGTAGCGTCTTCCATTGCGGCCTGGAGTGCCGTCGTCAGCTTGTCCAGGACGTTTTTCGGAGTGCCCTTGGGGGCGTATACGCCATGCCAGACGCCGACTTTGAATTCGGGCAACCCGGCCTCTGTGGTCGTTGGCACATCGGGCAGCGTTTCAGCACGCGCCTCACTGGTGATTGCGTATGCCTTCACCTGTTTTTGCGTGATCGGACCAACAGTGTTCGTCGCCTGGTCACAGGTCATATCGATCTGGCCGCCCAGCAGGTCGGTCATGATCGGGCCATTTCCCTTGTAGGGAACGGTCGTCATTTGCGTACCGATGGTTGACATGAACAACGTGCCGCACAGGTGGGACGCGGCTCCAATTCCGGCATGGGCATAGGTTACCTTGTTACCGTTCTGCTTGATGTAGGCGACGAGTTCCTGAAACGTCGAAGCCGGGAACTCGTTGCGCGCGATCACCGTCATCGCAGCGTCGCTGACGAGGCCAATCGGCTCAAAGGCTTCCGTGGGTTTATAGGGCAACTGCCGATAAAGTGCGGGAGCCGTGGCCATCCCGATGTGGTGGACGAGGATCGTATAACCGTCTGGATCCGCGTCTGCCACACGCCGGGCGCCAATCGTTCCACCCGCGCCCGCAACGTTCTCGACGACGATCTGCTTGCCGAGCGACTTTGACATCGCGTCTGCGGTAAGCCGGGCGATGGTATCGGTCGGTCCGCCCGCTGCGTATGGGACCACCATGAATATATTGCGTTCGGGGTAGTCTGCAGCAAAAACCGGGGTGACGGATAGTGTAAATACAGCTATGATCGAAAGTAACTTCATTGTCTTCCTCCCATTTGCCGTCGTCTCCAACAACGGCTGTCCTCAAGGCGACATTCGCGAACAAGCGATTGACGGTCCAATGCCGTTTCGGCTTCAAATGATGCCGTAAGTGATGAGGATGAGATGGATACTGCCTGGCTTTTAGATCTGCGAGCACTCGCCGACACTCTCAATTTTTCGAGGGCTGCGGAGATGCGCAACATTACCCAGCCCGCTTTCGGTCGACGGATAAAGGCCTTTGAGGACTGGAGCGGGTCCGTTCTGGTCGACCGATCGACGCACCGCATCAGGATTACGCCTGCCGGTGAAATCATGCTGGATGCCGCAAATGATATTCTTCAAAGGATAGAGAGGGCAGTCCAGGACTTGAGCCAGGAACGGTCAGCCACTGCGACCCTCACCTTTGCGGCCACGCACGCCTTGTCGTTCACCTTTTTTCCAGGTTGGGTTCAGAGTCTGGGGTCTTCGGTGGCGATTGTCCCGATCCGGCTCCTTTCGGATAATATGAACGAGTGTGAAAGGATGATGGCGGAAGGCCGAGCGCAGTTTCTGCTCTGCCATTTCCATCCAAACAGCGAAATCCGCTTGCATGAATCGGATTTCAGGCACGTGGAACTCGCCACGGACGTTCTTCTTCCAGTCGCGAGCAAAGGTGAGGATGGCTTGCCGATCCATAGATTACCCGGCACGTCTGAGGCTCCCGTTCCTCACGTGTCATTCGACGAGAAGTCAGGCATGGGTCGGATACTTGCCGCCAACCTGCCACACACCGAATTGCATCTCGTTCGCGTGTTCACATCTCATTTGGCCATGGTTTTGAAAGCGCTGGCACTCGAGGGCAAAGGCGTCGCCTGGATACCACGCAGCCTTGCCAATTCCGAGTTGGAGCCACAAGGAAAGCTTGCGATCGCGGGTGACGAGACGTGGGTGGTCCCGGTCAAGATCGTGCTGATCCGACCCAGGAACCGGATGACTGAATTGGCCGAGAAATTCTGGACAACGGTCGAAAGCGCGTCGAAACGAAAGCCAGTTTGATGAAGGACGCTTCGCTCGAAGTTGGGACGATCCGCAAGTCTTTGGGAGAGTACGACGATCTGGAAACTCGAAGCCCTTTCGAAGATTCCGTCGCGGTCAAATTACACATCGTTAATTTTACGCTTTACCGAAATTCAGTTAGGGGAGGAACGATTAGAGTCGGGTTCCGTATATCCCAAACAGCAAGAGCCGCAAAAAGCGGCCCTCGCGCCGCAGGATCAAGCGCATTGTTCCTTCCTGTGTTTTGAACTTTGAGGAATCCAGCACTTATTCAAGGAGAATTGACCATGAGGCATGCCCCCCTACTCATCGGCACATTAATGTTAGGAGTATCGATGCTGACGACCAGCCTTGCCCAGGCCGATGATAAAACGTCGCTTCCCGGCTACGCAGAGGGTGCGCAGGTCGTTCGCGTCGAGAAAACACAAGGCCAGATCGATCAAATCAGTGGTGTAGTGTTTACGCAGATCAAGCAGGTTCGTGCCGTTACTCAGCTTGAAATGTCCTTGCTTGTGCCGCGAACAAAAGATCTGAAACCGGCAATCGTCTATTTCCCGGGCGGCGGTTTCATCTCAGCTGATCATGAAAAGTTCATTGATCTTCGCATGGCGCTCGCTCAGGCGGGTTTCGTGGTCGCAGCCGCGCAGTACCGGACGGTCCCGAACAAATATCCGGCGCTTGTCGAGGACGGCAAGGCGGCGATCCGCTACCTCCGTGAACATGCCGACGAATATGGCATCGACCCGACCCGCATCGGTGTGCTCGGCGATTCCGCCGGCGGATACGTATCGCAGATGATGGGCATGACGAGCGGCGAAAAGGGCTTCGACAAGGGTCAGTTTCTCGATAAATCCTCCGACGTTCAGGCAGCTGTGACAATGTACGGCATCTCCAATCTGCTTGAAATCGGCGACGGGTTTCCGGAAGCGATCGCCAAGGTGCATACGTCTCCTGCTGTGACTGAAGCGCTGCTAGTGAATGGCACGGCTTTTGCGGATTTTCCCGGCGCATCGATCGGTAGCAATCCCGAAAAGGCGTTGCAAGCAAGCCCCATGGGTCATGTTGCCGGCAACAAGCCACCGTTCCTCATCATGCATGGAAGCGCCGATACGCTCGTGTCGCCTCGTCAAAGCGTGCAGCTCTACGAAGCATTGAAGAGCAAGGGCGACAAGGTCGAATACGTTCTCGTAGAGGGTGCCGGTCATGGCGATCTCACCTGGTATCAGCCGCCGATCATCGATCGGGTGGTCGACTGGTTCACGGCTACATTGGGTGGTCCGATCAAGAGTAATAAAAGCGAACCGGCTTCCAACGCTGGCAATCTTTAGAGGCCTCGCCACAGCGGCCTTAAGTTTGCGGTCGCGCATGGACAGCCTTTGATCAGCCGTTGATCCAGCATTTACGGCGCATGCGCGACTCGAGCAATCATCCGACATTTTAAGCCGACATGGAGCACCGGCGTCATGTCGACCCCGTGACGCAGCGCTTGAAGCGTCATGTCAGGTTCTCAACGGCCGCTTCGGCCAACGCGAATAGAAAGTTGCCCCAAACTGCCAGTTGCTACTTTGGTTGTAGCCAGCCATCTCGCAGGACATCGCGGAGCACGTGTCGTGTATCCTCCTTCGCGACCATAGACCCGCTTGCCCAGGCAATTGCCAATGCGCCCAGAAAGACGTCCCTGCCGGTCACTGTTCTTCGTGCTGATCCCTCTTGCTGTGCAGCATTCAGTATTCGTTCGGTCGTCGCAATGACCGTGTCGCAAGTCGGGGTAAGGGGCGAGTCTTTGCTGCAAGCAGCCCGGAGCGGCTCGGCCAAGCCTTCATAAGCCACCATCCAGTCTCCCAACGCATCAATCCAGCGCTCCAGTACGCGCGCTGGATTCGACTCCTGTTCTTCGATCTCGACGCGACGAATGTCCAGTGCCTCATAGTGATCGACGAGCAGCGCGGCCAGTAAAGCGTCCTTGTTCGGGAAATGGCGATAGAGCGTGCCCGGTCCCACCCCTGCCAGCTTCGCCACAGCATCCATGGAAACATCAACACCATCGCTACCGAAGGCCTGTCGCGCCACATTGAGAATATGCGCTCTGTTCTGCTGTACGTCTCTCCCGCGCCGCGGCGGTTTTGGCAAATCTTGCATTCTGACTTTCGACCCTTGAACATCGGAGAGCCTCTCCGTATATGCAGATCATATCGGAGACACTCTCCACATATATGTTCTGTCGGGCCGCTTTAACAGATGGTTTCCGTCAGGGAAAAGAGAATACGATGAGCAAACAGATGATAATTGGCATGCATCTGGGCAACGGATACGGGAACCTGCCGGGAGCCTGGCGTGCCACGACGGTCGATCCCAGGAGTTACACCAGTTTCGATGCGAAGGTACGACACGCCCAGGCGGCCGAACGCGGAAAGCTTCAGTTCCTCTTCCTGCCGGATGGTCCGACACATGTCGGCGACATCGAGAACGAGCCACCCAATTTCAATCTCGACGTCATTGTCACCCTGGCGGCTGTCGCGTGCGCGACCGACCGGATCGCCCTTGTCGCAACGGGATCGACCACGTTTAACGAACCCTTCAACCTCGCCCGCCAGTTCAAGGCGCTGGACGTCTTGAGCCATGGACGGACGGGTTGGAACGCCGTCACGTCAAGTGGAGAAGATGTCGCAGCGAATTACGGCCGTCGCCTGCCGTCCAGCAAAGACCGGTACGGAAGGGCGCATGAGACAGTGCAGCTCGTCCAGGCACTCTGGGGCAGCTGGGGTCAGGATGCCTGGTTACACGATCAGGCAGCTGGACGTTTCGCAAACGCCGAACAGATTGCTCCCATCAAAATGGGCGGCTCGTTCGTCGCCTCGCGTGGGCCCTTGTACATCCCCCCGTCCGAACAGGGACAACCGGTCATCTTCCACGCTGGCGGCAGTCCAAACGCCCTTGAACTCGCCGGTCGTTATGCCAACGGCGTCATTGGTGCCACATTCACAATCGAAGACGCACGTCGGCAGCGCACAGCGTTTCGTGACGCGGCTGAACGTGCTGGGCGCAGCCCGGACGAGATCAAATTTTTTGCCGGCCTTATGACGACGATCGCCAGCGATCGACGGGAAGGGCTCGATCGCCGGATCGCGTTAAGCGAGAGGACATTTCCTCAACGCGCGGCATATCTCGGGCAGATGCTTGGCCTGCGCCTCGATCCTTCCCGGCTCGACGTGCCGTTATCGCCGGACCAACTGGCCAAAGCTCGCCCATCACCGGGTGATCCGCGCTCAGAGCACGCGCTTAAAATCGCACGCGAAGGCTGGACACTTCGCGACGTGCTTGCCCACGGCGTGATCGATTATCACCCTGTTATTGTCGGCCCCGCAGTTGAGGCTGCCGACCACATGCAGGAATGGTTCGAGGCAGACGCTGTCGATGGCTTCTGGGTGTCGCCGGACATCTACGAGGACGGAATCGACGCTTTCGTTGACGGCGTCGTGCCTATCCTCCAGGAGCGCGGGCTGTTTCACCGGGACTATGAAGGTGCCACGCTTCGCGATCATCTCGGCGCTCCCGCCCAGTACGGGGTCGATCCACGCGTAATTCAATGACCTCAATCCACCATCGATGAGCAAACAACAACTGGAAGGAAATCACATGAAAATCGGTATCATCGGCGCAGGAAACATTGGCGCCACGATCGCACGAAAGCTGGCAGCAGCTGGACATACCGTCAAGCTGGCGGGTTCTAAGGGTCCTGACGACATCCGCGACAAGGCGGGGGAAGTGGGTGCTGTCCCAGTCGCAGCGCAGGACGCGGTCAAGGATGTCGAGGCGGTCATCCTCTCGATCCCGTTCGCGGAGATCCCCAAGGTAGCCGGCATCTTCGCGGACGTGCCGTCGAACGTGGTCGTGATCGACACCGGCAACTATTATCCCTTCCGCGACGGGAACATCGCGGAGGTCGATGGCGGCAAGCCGGAAAGCGTTTGGTCGAGCGAGCAACTGGGCCGACCTGTGGTCAAGGCGTTCAATGCGCTTCTCGCCGAAACGCTGGCGAATGGCGGCACTGCGGCGGGCACGACAGGCCGGATTGCGATCCCCGTCGCGGGCGACGACGCGCAGGCAAAGGCGATCGCGCGGCAACTGGTCGACGAGGCCGGTTTCGACACGCTGGATGCCGGCGGTCTGGCTCACTCCTGGCGTCAGCAGCCGGGCACGCCGGCCTACTGCACCGAACTGACGTTGCCCGAACTCAGAGACGCACTTTCCAAAGCCGACAAGGAGCGTGCACCGAAGGACCGTGACGCGCTCATCAAGAGCTTCATGGCGGAGACCTCACCCCTCAGCCACCAGCAGATCGTCACCCGCAATCGCGAAGTCACTGCTCCAAAGTAATCGTCAACGCGGATCGGGGTGCAGCGAGCACTGCTGCCTCCCGATTGTGTCCAAAAGGAAGGAAGAGATATGAGAATCGGAATTCTAGGCTCCGGCCACATCGGCAGAACTCTTGCTCGAAAGCTGGCCGCAGCCGGCCATGAGGTAAAAGTCGCCAACTCGCGCGGACCCGACACGGTCGATGCAGATGCTCTCTCCACAGGCGCCCAGGCGGTCACCAGGGAGGAGGCCATCATCGGCATCGAGGTTTTGATCCTCTCTATCCCCTTCATCGGCATCCCCGCGATCGCGCCGCTGGTCGCCGACCTTCCCGCCGAAACGGTTGTCATCGACACGTCGAACTATATCCCCGCGCGCGACGACAGGATCGCTGAGATCGAGAACGGGATGGCCGACAGCGTATGGGTGACGGCGCAACTCGGCCGTCCGATCGCCAAGGCGTGGAACTCAATCTATTCGGTCACGCTGGCGGAAAAGGGCAGACCCGCCGGCGACCCCGACCGGATCGCGGCCCCGGTCGCGGCCGATCGCCCCCGCGACCGCGACGTGACGATGGCGCTGGTCGAGGACACCGGCTTCGACGGCTATGATGCCGGGCCGATCGCGGAATCGTGGCGGCAGCAAACCGGCTCGCCATCCTATTGCACCGAGGTCACGCTCGCCGAACTGCCGGACGCGCTGGCATCGGCGGATCTCGCCCGATCGCGCAGGCGGTCGGACCTGGCCTCCAAGGTTTACCTCGAGCGCTTCGAAGCCGGTCACAACCCCGGCCGGGACTTCATCGTCCAGCTCTCGCGGCTGCTGTACGCGGTTTGAATGGGCCCGGGAACGCGGCAGGACCACGGGGTGAACGCCAGTGCGGCGATGCCGCACCCTCATAGGTGATCGAAAAGGAACGAGACGAATGAACAAAATTCTGGAAGGCAAGGTCGCCCTCATCACGGGTGCAGGATCCGGTATTGCTGCTGCGGCAGCAAGGCTGTTTCACAGGGAGGGCGCCTGCGTAGTGCTTGCGGATGTCAGTGGGAAAGAGGTGGAACTTGCCGCCGGACTTGGCGAGCGCGCGGTGGCTTGCCGGGCCGACGTCAGCAAGAGTAGCGATGTCCAGGCGATGATCGACATGGCCATCACCGAGTTCGGGCAACTGGACATTCTGTGCAACGTCGCAGGTATTACAGGCCCACAGGGTTCGCTGGAAGATGCGCGCGAGGACGACTTTGACAAAGTCATTGCGGTCAACATCCGCGGCTTGCTGCTTTCCATGAAATACGCACTTCCCCATCTCGTCGCGGGGAATGGCGGTGTCATCGTCAATATCTCGTCCGCCACGGCGCTCGTTGGAATGCCGGGCCTTGCCGTCTATTCAGCGACGAAGGGCGCTATTATCGCCGCAACCCGCGTCATCGCCGCCGAATATGCGAGCAAGGGCGTTCGCGCCAATGTGATCTGCCCAGGTGGGATCGAGACACCGATCTATCTGGAGCATCTGGCCAAGGACCCGGCGTCGGTGAACAAGACCGTAAGCCTCATCCCGGCAGGGCGCGTCGGGAAGCCCGAGGAAATCGCACAGGCCATGCTGTTCCTCGCGTCGGACGCATCCTCCTACATGACCGGTGCAGTCGTTCCCGTCGATGGCGGCCAGACGGCCGTCTGAACACCGGGCCACTCTAACGCCTGCCTATACATCTCGTGTTTACCGCGACGCCCCGCCGAGACCGCTCGCTCCCAGTGCGGGCGTTCTCGGATGCTGGAACATGCAGAATTACGAATCACCACTCTCGAAGGAAAGAAAAGATTTATGAAAATCAGCATCATCGGAACTGGGTTGATCGGAGCCAATCTCGCGAAGAAATGGGTGGCCGCAGGTCACTCTGTCCGTATCGCGAACGACTTCGATCCTGGTGCACTTGACAATCTGGTTCGCGAGACCGGTGCGCAGGCTGTGCCAGTAGCGGACGCTGTGCAGGATGTCGAGGTGATCGTCACCACGATCCCGCTCCACGCCATACCCTCGCTGCCCGACGGCCTTTTCGACGCCGTACCCGACGACGTCATTCTCGTCGATACCTCGAACTATTTCCCGGGACGCGACAGAACCATCCCTGCCATCGAGGAAGGCATGGTGGAAAGCCAGTGGGTTGAGCAGCAGATGGGGCGTCCGATCATCAAGGCGTTTAACAATCAGCTGGCCTACACCCAGGCGCATGAGGGAAAGCCGGCGGGCACGCCTGGCCGCATTGCGATGTCGGTTTACGGCGAGGATGTGGACGCTAAAACGAAGGTCGTCGGCTTGATCGACGATCTGGGCTTCGACGGAATTGACGCGGGTCCCATGGCAGAATCCTGGCGGCAGCAGCCTGGAACGCCTGCTTACTGCACCGAACTGACTGCATCAGAGTTGAAGGCGGCGCTAAGCAGGGCTGTCAAGCGTAGATCACCCAAACTTAGGGATCTCTCACTCAAGCATCTTGAGGCCTTTGGCGAGGGGTTTCTAACATCCCTTGGAAAGGGCGAATACACCCTCGGGTACACAAGCAAAGACGTTGTGGAATTGTATCGCAGGCTCGAGTCGCAAGACATCTGAAATAGGATTTGAAACCGTGCTCGGTAGAGGAGATGCTCGGGGGAAATGGATCTGCCAGTCATGACCTCGATCATCCGACCGTCGCTTGTGTTGACCATACTAGCAGCCGTGGCGATCTTCAGTCTCCGGATGTCCGTGATTACGGCACTTCTGATCTCGGCGGGCCTTGGCGTCGCGGGGACGTTCGCGGCTGCATGACTCGCATAAGAGACCCGCGTTTGTTGCCTTTATGAGATCCGAACTCGTGACCTGTGCCTTCCGGTTAATCTTACCAGCACACACCAATATTCGAATGAACCTACTGCTCACGATCTCGGAAGCATAATCTTCCTAGAATCTACAAGCCGGCTTCAGCTTCGGCCATCAGAAACGAGCCGAGAAGTTGAGCAGTCGTAATCCACAGGCGAGTACGTTGCTCCTCGCTGTTGGCGGGCGCGATGGGCGTCAACGATCCGGCATTTTTAACGGAGACGTAAAGGCCAGTTTTGACGCCAAATTCAGGATCGGTCGCGAGCCGCGCGATGATCCCAGCACCGCGGGCTGGATTTCCGATCCCCAGCCAGTTCAAGACCCAGGCGAGCGAGCCCGAGAATCCGAGCTCGCGACCGAGACTTGTTACGTTGAACCCTGGATCCAGACAGTTGACTGTTACCCCCGTACCGTCGAGCTGTCGTGCAAGCTCGATCGATAACATGATATCCAGCAGCTTGGTGCGACCGTATATCTTTGAGGATCCACGGGTCGTGAACGGTGCGGTATCCAGGAGATCCTTCTCGATGTTCAGTGCGCCGCTCCGACGTGACGCCTCCGAGGCAACGGTGACGATACGAGCAGGAGCCGATCTCACCAGAGTGTCTCGCAGTACCGATGACAGAAGCCATGGCGCAAAATAGTTCACGGCCATCATTTCGGCAAAACCGTCCTTTGTGATGCGCTGCTTGAACGCATGCAGACCCGCATTGTTGATCAGCACGTCGATACGCGGATGCCGGTCGGCGATGGCTCTGCCGACCGCAACCACGGTTCGAAGATCGGAGAAGTCCGCGTAGAACACATCGACGGCTGCGCCTGGTGCGGCGGCCTCGATCAGCGCGCGCGTGGCGTTCGCCTTCGATTGGCTTCTCGCCGTCAGGATAAGATCGGCACCCCGGCGCGCCAGCTCGATTGCTGCGAGCTGACCGATACCGTCAGTGGCACCTGTTATGAGAACTTTCGTACGCTGAGGCATTTGCAAGACCGCGCTTGGTTGATATATATCCACTATGTGCATTTAGTTGACATATGTCCACCATATATGCTGAGGTGATTATGGAAAAGGCGCGCGTCGAACACCTAAGGGAGCTTGGACTCGAGCTCAATGCGCTGCTCGCTGCCTCACGCGCGATAACCGCCGCATCGGCGGAACGGTTCCACCCGAAGCTTCAGCCGGCTGCCTACCAGATTGCCACGATCCTGTCGGCGCGGGATGCTGCAACAGGCAGACAGCTTTCGGAACAGCTCGATATGGACAAGAGTGCGGTCAGCAGGCTGTTGAAGTCACTCTGCGACCTGGGGCTGGCAGAATCAGTGACCGACCCCGACGACCGACGTTCGGCGATCTATCGGTTGACGCAGGAAGGACGATTGAGGCTTGAGGCATCCATCGAGGTGAAGGCCGGAGCGTTCCACTCACGCACTGATGGATGGAGCGAAGCCGAGCTTATCCAGTTCACAGGATTGCTCCGGAAATTCAATCGACCCGAACAAGCGACCGACGTGGCCGTCAAACGGACCGAGGTAGCGGGACTTCGAGCCCAACCTTGATCCGATCCATTGCCACGAATGTCCGGAAACGCTTGACGTTATTGTTGCCGAAAAACAGCCGACGGGTCAGCGCCTCATAATCCGCCATCGACGGGACGATAACGACCAGCAAAAAATCCGCCTCGCCAGTCACGTAGAAGCATTGCTGGATCTCAGGCGTAGCCGCGAACGCCTGCTTGGCGCTTTCAATCTGCTCGGATGTTTCGCTGATCACCTCCACTTCCACGAAGATTGTGATCGGATGTCCTAAGACTGCGGGATCAACGACGGCAACATTGGCGGTGATAATTCCGGCTTCAGTCATTTTCTTGATCCGGCGCTGAACGGCAGGAGCGGAAAGGTTGACCGCCTCACCAATCGTTCTTTGCGGCGTCAGATTATTCTTCTGAAGGATGCCGAGGATTTTGCGGTCGAAATCATCAAGGGTCACGAGATAGTCGTCTCCAGCAGTGCGCAAACGAAACAAACTTGCAAATCAAGCCGCGATATTCAGCGCTCAGTGCGCGTCCAATGCAATATGGTTTCGCGACGTATATCGGAGCCAATCATGTTTTTGCCAAACACACTTTCGGAATACAGATCTCCACTTGATGCTCCTGACGCCAAAACGCTCGGCAAAGACGCCGCCAGGGAGGTCGAACGATATCTGACATACCGCGAAGACAATGCTGCCACACCGCTGGTCGCGCTCCCAGGTCTTGCCGCCGAGCTAGGCGTGTCGAGCATCAACGTGAAGGATGAGGGTTTCCGTCTCGGCCTTGGCAGCTTCAAGGCATTGGGTGGTTCTTATGCCGTAATAAGGGTTGTCCTCGAAGAGGCCTCCAGGCAGCTGTCGCGGCAGATCGACATCACCGAACTTCACTCCCCCGAAGTCAGAGCCATCGCGAGCACCATGACCGTCACCTGCGCCACCGATGGCAACCACGGGCGATCCGTGGCCCAGGGAGCAAAAATCGTCGGCGCCCGGGCCGCGATATTCGTTCACGCCGGCGTCAGCGACGAACGGGTCGCGGCCATTGCCAGGTTCGGAGCGGACATGATCCGGGTCGAGGGCTCGTACGATGACTCCGTCAGGGAGGCAGCCAGGGTTTCTGCCAAAGAGAACTGGACCGTCGTATCTGACACGTCATGGCCCGGCTATGAGCGCATTCCCGGCCTCGTCATGCAAGGCTATACCGCACTCGTCCGCGAGGCGCTCAGACACCTCGCCGAACCTCCAACCCATGTCTTCGTGCAGTCTGGCGTCGGCGGCATTGCCGCTGCGGTGGCTGGCTATCTTTCGATAGCCATGGGTGAGAAGCGGCCGATGTTCATCGTTGTCGATCCGAAAAGAGCGGCCTGCATTGTCGAGAGCGCAAGGGTGGGACATCCGGTTGTCGTTCCACATGGGGAGTCCACCGTGATGGCGATGCTCGAATGCTACGAACCATCGCTGGTCGCCTGGCGTATTCTTTCGCGCGCCGCTGACGCCTTCATGACGGTGGACGAGCAGGATGCGATCGATGTCATGAGGAGATTGGCCCGCCCCGCTCGTGGGGATCATGCAATCGTCGCAGGCGAGAGCGGCGGTGTTGGACTGGCTGGACTGATCAAGGCTCTTGCGGATCAGGGTATCAAGCAGACACTCAAACTCGGCGACCGGTCTCGTATTCTCCTCATCAACACCGAAGGGGCAACCGATCCTGTCAGGTACGAAGAACTCGTTGGCGAGACACCCGCATCGGTTCTGGCGAGAGCAGCGAAGGCGAAGGTATGACTGGAGAAGCAAAGGCAGCACCAGTGAGTGACATAGGCCAGTTGATCGCAGAAATGACGGCGTGGCGCCAGCACCTCCATGCCCACCCGGAGTTCGGTTTCGAGGAGCGCGCCACTGCCGCCTTCGTCGCCTCCAAACTCAGGGAATTTGGCCTCGATGATGTAACGGAGAACATTGGTGGCACCGGCGTCGTCGGCACTTTGAAGCGGGGAAGCGGTAATCGTGTCGTCGCCCTGCGGGCCGATATGGATGCGTTGCGGATTACCGAGAATGGCAGCGCGGACTACAAATCCACAAACGAGGGGATCATGCACGCCTGCGGACACGACGGTCATACGGCCATGCTTCTCGGTGCTGCGAAGCTTTTGGCCGAGGAAGGCGGTTTCGATGGTACCGTCCGCTTCATCTTCCAGCCTGCGGAGGAATGGGGAAAAGGTGCGCTGTCAATGATGTCGGATGGCCTCTTCGAAAAGTTCCCGTTCGATGAGATCTATGGCATCCACAACATGCCGGGTCTGCCTGTGGGCGTGTTCGAAACGAAACCCGATGCCATCATGTCGGCCGAGGACAATTTCGAAATCACGCTCAGGGGCATCGGCGGTCATGCTGCCCGACCGCATTCAGGCAATGAGGTGCTTGTTGCCGCCTGCGCACTTGTTACCAACCTCCAGACGATCGTCGCACGCCGTCTCGACCCTGCCGATATCGCAGTGGTGTCGGTCACCGAACTCATCACCGACGGGACGAGGAACGCGCTTCCAGGAACTGCACGCATCCTTGGTGATGCCCGAAGCTTCCGAAATGAGGTAAGCGCCGACATCGAGAAGCAGATGCGTATTATCGCGCAAGGTACCGCCCTCACCTACAATGTCGAGGCGCATGTCGACTATACGCGGGAATTTATTCCGCTCGTCAACGATGTCACCCTAGCAAATGAAGTGATTGACGTGGCGCGAGATCTCTTTGGTGCCGCCAAAGTTCGGGTCAGCTCGAAACCGATGACGGCGTCGGAAGACTTCGCCCAGTTCCTCACCAAAGTTCCGGGGTGCTTCGTATTTCTTGGCAACGGAGAGAAGTCTGCGCCGCTTCACAATCCGAACTATGATTTCAGTGATGAGGGGCTGGTTCACGGCTTGCGGTTTCACGCGGGGATAGCGCGGCGTCGTTTGGCCATGTCTAATGGAGCGGTGAGAACCTCTGGAGCCGCCGAAACGTAAACCGCTATCACCATCCGTCGAGGTGGCAGCAGTCCGTCATTTCAAACCTTGAAGAGAACCGGACCTTGGCGTTGACCGCAAGTATTTTCAGCCACCTCCCAGATGCTGCGCATCATCCCTCGACGTCTGGATCGACACGAACCTGCAATAAAGCATCTGTCGGCATATACACAATGCTCGCGCCGGTTACGTGCCCCTAGGATAAATCCAAGGCGGTCGCCTTGGATTTTGATGTCTCGATCATCTCGCGGGCATGCGCAACCGAGAGCGTTCGTTTGAGGCTGATCATTTCGGTATCCGATTTTCGGGTGGCCGACCGCCGTCTGTTGGCGGCCATCCACGATGCTGAATGATCAGGCTGCCCGGACACGGGTCTGGCGCAGGGCGGTGAGCAGCGCTTCGGCGGCCTCACCGGAAGATCCCGGGTTCTGGCCGGTGATGAGCTGGCCATCCACGACCGTATGAACACCCCAGTCCTTCACCTTGGAGAACACGGCTCCTTGGGCGATGAGCACGTCCTCGACCAGGAAAGGGACCACCTTGGTCAGCCCAACGCCTTCTTCTTCGGTATTGGTGAAACCTGTGAGGTAGCGTCCCTGAGCAAACGGCGAGCCATTAGCATTCTTGACATGGCGCAGTACACCCGGAGCGTGGCAGACCAACGCGATGGTCTTGCCGGCGGCGATGAAGGATTCGATGAGCGCGATGGAATTCTTGTCTTCAGCCAGATCCCACATCGGGCCGTGACCGCCGGGATAAAACACCGTGTCGAAATTCTTCTGGTCGACGCTGTCGAGGCGCACCGTCTGGGCGAGCTGCGCGTTGGCGTCGGCGTCTGCCTTGAAACGAGCCGTCAGCGCGGTCTGAAACATCGGTTCGTCGCTCTTTGGGTCGAGCGGCGGCTGGCCGCCCTTGGGCGAAGCAAGCGTGATCTCGGCGCCTGCGTCCTTGAAGACGTAATAGGGAGCTGCCAGTTCCTCCAGCCAGAACCCGGTCTTGCGGCCGGTGTCGCCGAGCGTATCGTGGGAAGTCAGTACCATCAGAATTTTCATCGTCTTATCCTTTGTTGGTCGCGGCCGGACCGGCCTGGATTTTCGATCAGCGCTGCTGGCCTTTCGATGAAGTGATCATGTCAGCTGGAGAGATATTTGAGAAATTTACTTGTTGGATTTTAGATATTCACGTGCGATTACATCTGGATGAAATACGATCTGAACCTTCTGCCCGTCTTCCTTGCTCTCATGGAGGAGCGGAGCGTCACCCGCGCTGCCAGCCGTCTTGGCATCACGCAGCCTGCGCTGTCGAATTCGCTTAATCGGCTTCGCGACATGCTGAAAGATCCGCTGTTCATCCGCGAGCGCTACGGCATTAGACCGACACAGCTTGCCGAGGAGATTGCGCCGACGATCGAGGCCGCATTGGCGCAGCTCGACGATCTCATCGTCCATCAGCAGGATTTCGATCCGGCAAGCGCGGAGCGGCTGTTCCTGATCGCTCCGAACAGCTACGTCGAACTGGTGTTGATGCCAGCGCTGGTGGCAAGGCTGCGAGAGCAAGCTCCGGGGATCAAACTTCGCATGACCCCATTCGGCAACGATCTGGCGGATACTGGCGTGATCTCAGGGACGACTGCAATAGTGCTGGGCAGGGTCATCGATCCGCCTGACAACCTGGTCGTCCAGCATCTGATGGACGACGGCCTTGCCTGTATCGTCCGTCGCGACCATCCGGACGTCGGCGCCAGCCTGACGCGAGACCTTTACGAGAGCCTGAAACACGTCAACGTCCTACCGCCAGGCCGAATTCGCGCAGGCGTGTTCCAGGCCTTAGGGCAACAGAACCTCAAGCGCGACGTTGCCGTCTCCGTCACGCATTTCCTGTCAGTTCCCGAGATGGTCGCGGTCACTGACTACTGCGCAACCCTTCCCCGGCTGATCTGTCGCAGCCTCGAGCGCGATCCTCGGCTCAAGGTCGTTGAAGCACCTGTCGACCTCGGAACGTTCCCGGTCGAGATGGCTTGGCACGTGCGCTATCGCCACGATCCAGCACATCGATGGCTCAGGGGCGTCGTCAGCGAACTCGCCAAAGACCTGGTAGTGACATAGAAAGCGACGCTGCGTTTCACTAAAGAGCGCGATAGCGTTCACCTTGAACGGAATCGAACCGTAAGCACTGTTCGTTGGGAACAGCATTGCGGCACGATCCCAACTGGTGCGCGGATTTGACCCGTCATCGGGGACCGATATACTCCCCTTCGACTCTTACGGCCAGTATGCAACACCAATCGTGCGAAGCGGCAAGAATGCACCCCGCGCTATGTCACCGCGATTCGTTGAACAAAATCCAGAAAAGCCCGCACCTTGGCCGGCGGCATGTGGCGTGACGGATGATAGGCGTAAAGTGGAAACCGCTCGCCCGACCATTCCGTGAGGATCGTCGTGAGCGCCCCGCTCTCAAGCCACTCGTCGAGGCCGATGGCAAAACTCTGGAATATGCCTTGCCCTGCGAGACAGGCCGCGACCGCAGCGGAGGGATCGTCCATGACCAACCGCCCGGCCACCTTGATCTCGATGGCGCCGTTATCCCCCTGGAATTCCCAGGTGAACGGTCGCCCGGTCTGCGGGTCGCGAAAGAGAATACAATCGTGGCGCATCAGGTCGTGGGGCGTGACTGGAACTCCGTGACGGTCGAGATAGCATGGGGCGGCACAGGTCAGCACCGGTACGTCCAGCAGTTTGCGCGCGATCAGCGAGGATTCGTCCGGCGGGCCAAAACGCACGGCGACATCAGCGCCGCTCATCATCTCTTCGCGGTAGTTGCTGGTGGTCAGATCGAGCGTCAGGGCGGGATAGAGCGCTAGAAACTCACCGATCCTCGGCGCCAGCACCATGCGCGCGAACCAGGGATCGATCGAAACCCTGATCCGCCCACCGACGAACGCCGCCGAACCAGCGGCTTCGGAGGCCGCCTCCTCCAGCCCGGCCAGCAACGGCATTATCCTGGCATGGAAGCGGACGCCCTCTTCCGTCAGCGTAACCTTACGCGGGCTGCGGTCGAACAACCTGACGCCGACGCGTTGCTCGAGTCGCGCTATCGCACGACTTACCCCCGATGGCGTGAGGCCGAGAACATCCGCGGCCCGCACGAAATTGCCCGCCTCCATCACCGCCCCGAAAACGCCGACCCCGGTCAGCAGCCGCGTGTCGAAACTCATGCACCTCTCCGCCGCAAGGTCGGTCTTCGCCGACCGTCTTGTCATGATGATTTGAAGTCATCTTATCCTTGATTTTAATGCGCGTGAATCATCTTTCTTCATCCCGTAAATAGTTACTTAGCGCCCGCGCGGCGCCAGCGGCATGCCGGAACCGTGGAAATCTCCGGCCTTGCAGAGAAGGACTTCATCCATGAATGCGATCTCACGCAGAAGCCTGTTGGCGCGCGGCGGCCTCTTGCTGGCAGCCGGTACAGTCGCTGCAAATACGCCGGCTCATGCGCTGACAGCCAAACCGCAAGCGCGGTCCGGAAATTTCAAACCGATCGACATGGCGATGGAGCAGGCCGTTCGGGACGGAACCGTGGCAGGGATCGTTGCCACAGCCGCGGGACCGGACGGCATGATCTACGAAGGGACCTTCGGAAAGGCCAATACAGTGACCGGAGCGACAATGCGCGCCGATACGGTGTTCTGGCTGTTATCGATGACGAAGGCCTTCACCGCCACGGCCTGCATGCAACTCATCGAGCAGGGTAAGATTGATCCCGAGGACGATGCGGCGAAACATTTGCCGGAACTCGCCAATCCGATGGTGTTGGAGGGTTTCGACGGCGATGGCCAGCCGCGCCTGCGCCCGGCCAAGCGGGCCATCAAGGTGCGGCACCTGCTCACCCACACCTCCGGCTATACCTATTCGATCTGGAGCGATGCGCTGACCCGCTATCAGCAGGTTACAGGAATGCCGGACATAGCGACCTGCAAAAACGGTGGGTTCCTGGCACCGCTCGAGTTCGATCCCGGCGATCGCTGGCAATACGGCATCAGCATGGACTGGATCGGAAAGCTGGTGGAGGCGGTCAGCGACCAGTCGCTGGAGGTCTATTTCCGCGAAAACATCTTCGTTCCGCTCGGCATGACCGATTCAGGCTTCCTGATCGGCAGCAAGCAGAAGGCCAGGGTCGCCACCTTCCACAAGAGGAACGCGGACGGCGGACTGACGCCCGCGCCCTTTGAGATGCCACAACGGCCGGAATTCTTCCTGGGCGGCGGCGGCGCCTTCAGCACGCCACGCGACTACATGGCCTTCCTGCGGATGCTGTTGAACGGCGGCTCCCATAAGGGCGTGCGCGTGCTGAAGCCGGAAACGGTCGCGTCGATGATGCGAAACCAAATCGGCGACCTCGACGTGCGCGCCATGACGACGGCCCAACCCGCCTATTCGCAGAGCTTCGACCAGTTTCCCGGTGAACCCCACAAATGGGGATACTCGTTCGACATCAATACGCTGCCCGGTCCGAACGGTCGGTCGGTCGGCAGCATTTCCTGGGCTGGCCTGCTCAACTGCTATTTCTGGCTCGACCCGGCCCGGCAGGTGACCGGCGCCATCTTCACCCAGCTTCTCCCATTCTACGACGAAAAGGTCGTGCAGCTCTACGGCACATTCGAGCGCAGTCTCTACGACGGCCTCGCCTGATCCATTCCCAACCTGAACACCAGGAGACATATCATGTATGCGATTACAGGAATTACCGGCAAGGTCGGCGGCGCGCTTGCGAACGCCCTGATCGAAGCCGGAGAACCGGTCCGCGCGGTGCTGCGCGATCCCGCCAAGGCGGAAATCTGGTGCAAGCGCGGTTGCGAAATCGCCTTTGCCGACATGGGCGACGCAACAAAGCTCGCCAACGCGTTCAAGGGCGCCAAGGGCGTCTTCATCCTACCGCCGTCGGAGTTCGATCCGGCGCCCGGCTATCCGGAAGCGGCAAAGCAGAATGAGGCGCTGACGACCGCTCTCCTTGCTGCCCGCCCGGAAAGGGTCGTCTGCCTCTCGACCATCGGCGCCGACGCGGAAGTCGACAATTTGTTGAGCCAGAGGACGATGCTGGAAAAAGCCCTCGGCGACCTCGATCTTCACGTCACCTTCCTGCGGCCTGGCTGGTTCATGGAAAATGCGGTCTGGGACGTGGTCGCGGCGCGCGACGAAGGCGTGCTCCACAGCTTCCTCCAGCCTGCCGACAAGACCTTCGCCATGGTGTCGACGCAGGATATCGGCGAGCTTGCTGCAGATCTTATTCGCGAGCAATGGATCGGCAAGCGGGTGGTGGAACTGGAAGGCCCGGCACGGGTCTCCCCCAACGATCTCGCCAATGCCTTCGCGATAGTGCTCGGGCATCCGGTACGGGTGGAGATCGTCCCGCGGGAACGCTGGGACGGCCTATTCCGTGCCCAGGGTACGCGTCACCCGCAGCCGCGCATGCGTATGCTCGACGGTTTCAACGAAGGCTGGATCGACTTCAAAGCCGACGGCGGAAACCGTGTCAGGGGCAAGACGTCGCTTGCGCAGGTGATCGAAGCGCTGGTCCGGCAAGCAGCGGCGAGCGAGACCGCGTGAACGCGCCGGGAGAACGGGCGGGGGACGGCTTCTGCCTCTGCCGTCGCGTCCCTCGCAACTCGAAAGGTTTGATCATGGAAACGATTGAGACTCACGGTGTCGCTATACCCCGGTTAGGACTGGGGACTTTCAGGATGCCGGGCGATGCCGCCCGACCGGTGATCGAAAGTGCGCTTGAACTCGGCTTTCGCCACGTCGATACCGCCGCCATGTATGACAATGAAGCCTCCGTCGGCGCGGCGCTCACGGCCTCCGGCATAAACCGCGCTGACCTCTTCGTCACCACCAAGGTCTGGCACGACAAGCTCTCCCCCGATGCCCTGCGACGGTCCTTCGATACGAGCCTCGGCAAGCTTCGCCTCGACCATATCGATCTCTTCCTCGTGCATTGGCCAGCAGCGAACATGAACATGAGCGCAACGCTGGACGCGATCACCAAACTGAAGGAGGAAGGGCTGGCGCGGGCCATCGGCGTCTGCAACTTCAACCTGCCCATGATCCGGCATGCGGTCGAGGATATCGGCACCCCCATCGCCGTTCATCAAGTGGAATATCATCCGTTCCTGTCGCAGACGCCGATGCTGGACTACCTTCGCCGCAAGGGTATTCCGATGACCGCCTATGCGCCGCTTGCGCAAGGCCGGGCGGCAAAGGATCCCGTTCTCGCTAGGATCGGTGAGAAGCACAGCGCCACCGCAGCCCAGATCGCCATAGCCTGGCTTCTGGATCAGGAAAACGTCATCGCTATCCCCAAAGCCGCTCGCCCCTCCAGCCAGCGAGCCAATCTCGATGCGCTCAATATTCACCTCGACGAGGAGGACCGCGCGGCTATCGCGGCTCTGCCGAAGGACGTGCGCTACGTTGATCCACCTTTTGCTCCACACTGGGAGGCTGCAACGCTCTGAAATGGGGGGTCCTTAATCTCGGGCTACGCAGGATACCTCTCGATCTAGCCGAGCAACGTGCGCTGGTTGGAGCCAAGACTATTGGCAGGAACAACCGAAATGGGGCGCGCATAGCTGCCTAAGCCTTCGCAGATTGTAATGCTGTCGCCTTGATGAGATTCGCACTTACGACCAATATGTTATAAATTCGGCGAAGTGGTTGGTTAGAAAGAATCTCCCGCCCAATCTTCATGGCTGTGCCGTATGCGGATGACGAATACGCTCCCGTCTTCAGTGATGCGGTACACGACAGGGTGAGCCTTGAAAGGATGGATCCTGACAGGAGGATAAATCTCATGGCGTTCGCGTGCCATTCTTGGGTTGGTGGCGATGAGTTCGAGCAAGGCAAAAAGCTCATCGTGATATTGTCTGGCGACTAGTGCTCCGAAGATGCGGATGCCTTCTTCCGCAATGGAAATAATATCCTCTTCCGCTTGGACAGATAGGCTAAATGGCATTAAGCGCGTCCGCGGCTGATGTCAGCTCGAGAAGTGGCTAAAGCAAACAACTCTTCCGTTGAACGGCTCCCAACTCCGCTTCTGATTCCGTCGTCGACAAATCGCTGCATCTCGGCAATCTTATCCGTACGCGCTTGGTCTCTGCGGATCAGGTCCCGGACATAATCGCTCGCATTCGAGTACCGACCTGTCTTTGCTTGTGCTTATATGCTCAGCGTGGAGGGGTTCGTTCGCGACAAATAGGTTCCATCATCGCTTTACGGCAACACATTTCACCTCAGCGAGGAGCCCCTGGTGCGCGAGCTCAGAGACACCTATCCGGGTCCACGCATAGGTTCCCTTCGGAAACACCTCGTTTTTGACAGTCCGGAACACGTCCATGTGCTTGGACATTTCGACGTGATAGCTTGTCATTTCCACGATGTCATCGAACGTGCATTGAGCGGCTTCGAGGACAATTCGTAAATTGTCCCACATAGCTCTGAATTGCTCTGAAGGATCGCGAATAATATTGAGATCCTTGGTCCGCCCAACTTGGCCGACGACGTAGATTGTGTCTCCGACTTTAACCGCGGGAGCATAGCCGGCTCGGCTGACGATCTCCTGCATCTCGTCGGGTATAATGATCTCTCGATCCATAGTGGTCCTCGCAATCTTTGCTGGTTGCTAGCGGCACTGATACAAGCGTCGCGAAGTTTTAAGCACCGTTGGATGAAAAAGTACAAACGCCAGCGATGTCGGACAGTCCTTGACTTCGCCCGCCGGCACGGCTCTTTCCCGGGCGCCGGTACGTGTCTCAAAAATGCTGCATCACGTCCCGGACGTGACGCAGCTAGCAAGTTGATCGAGACACGCGCCTTTTGCATAATGCATGCCGCCGCTATTTGGCAGCTTTGGCTGCTTCCTCGATAACCTTTGCGACTGCAGCCGCCTGAGAGATGTAAATAGCGTGGCTGCCCTCTACCTCTGTCACCGTTGAACCGGCACGCTTGTACATCCAGCGCTCCAGGTCGGGGTTTATCGTCATATCGTCCTTCGCTACAATTGCGTAGCTGGGCTTCTCGTGCCAAGCTGCGGCCGAAACCGGTGTATCGGTGGCGACGACGGCGACAGGCATTTGCGACCGGGCCATGAACTCGGCTTGATCCTTGGGCAGATCTGCCCCGAAATCCGCAGCGAACTTTGACCGGTCTATAAGAAGGAACCCATCCTTCGACGGCTTAATATCCTTGGTGGGTGACGGCATAGACTGGAGCAATTGTGCTGTGCTTTCACCTTTTTCAGGTTGGAGCGCTGCGACATAAACAAGTGCCTTGACATTAGGATCATCACCTGCTGCCGTGATGATCGTGCCTCCGTAGCTGTGACCGACGAGAACGACATCTCCGTCCTGCTGATCGACCACGCGCATCGTGGCTGCAATGTCCTGGTCGAGGCTTGTCAGTGGCTGCTGGACAATGCTGACATTGTAGCCGTCGCGGGTCAGGATGTCATAAACGCCGCGCCAGCCCGAACCATCCACGAGCGCGCCATGGACAAGGACGATGTTGCGCGCGTCCGCTAAGGCTGGGGCTGTTACGGCTACGGAAGACAAAAGCGCGGCAACGAGGCAAACGGCCACTTTACTGAAGTTCGACATGGTCGGTAGTTCCTTGAGTTTTGTGCGTGGATTAACTGAGGCTTTGAAATCGCCTGAAGGACATGTCTCTCCTCTATCCAGGGAGAGACGGTGGTGATAGCTTGCGCTTACTGCTTGACGACAATTGGCGCCTTGATCGGCACACGCTCATAGAGGTCGATAATGTCCTGGTTGAGCAGGCGCACACAGCCTGACGAAACGGCCTTGCCAATCGAGCGCCATTGCGGATTGCCGTGCAGACGATAGAGCGTGTCCCGGCCGCCGGCGAAGATGTAGAGCGCTCGCGCACCGAGCGGATTTTTCAGGCCCGGCTCCATGCCACCATTCTCGATCGAATACTTCGCCAGTTCCGGCTGACGCGCGACCATCTCGTTCGGCGGCTTCCAGCGGGGCCATTTCTGACGCCACTTAATGACGCCGTTGCCCTGCCAGGCAAAGCCCTCGCGGCCGATGCCAACACCATAGCGCATCGCGGTCCCACCCGGCTGGACGAGATAGAGGAAGCGGGAGGGGGTGTCGACGACGATGGTGCCGGGCGCCTCGCCAGTTGGGTCGAGGACCTGCTGGCGATAGTAGCGCGAATCAATCTGTTTGTAGGGAACCGCCGGGATCAGAAAGCCGCCATCCTCGATAGGACCGTACATGACAGCCAATTCGGCATCTGTCGGTACAGCTGCGATGTGGACAGGGCCGATCGGATCCGGGAGCGGCGTCGACTGTCGCCCCACCATCCAACCGGTGCCAGCGGTGGAGGCGCACCCCGCCAGAGCGGAGGCCGCAGCCATCGCCGAAAGCGACAGGAGGCTGCGGCGGGATAACGTGGTATCGAAGCTCACGCTCATTTCTCGTCCTGCCACCTGCGCAGATCCGTTTGGTCATGATAGGCCATGCGATCGGGCGTTGTGATAAACTCAATCATCGTGCCCCACGGCGTGCGGCAATAGCAGACCTTGTTTCCGTCCCCTTTTTCGGTTGCGTACGGAATAGCGCGTGGCGCCGTAAGGGGGGTTCCGCCGGCCTTCTCAAAGCGCTCTACCGATGCGTCGATGTCGTCGGTATAGACACCAAAATGGGTAATGCCGAAGTCGCTCGGTGTAACCGGTTGCGCTTGCTTGGGACCGTGCATTTCGAAGAGCTCGATGTCAGGCCCGGTACCGATCTTGACCATCGCCTGCGCACGCACGACCGTTCCGGGGTAAGCACCAGTGGCCCGCTCGAACTCGGGTCCCTGCCTGGCCGGATCCTGCGGCCCGAACGATTGGTAGATCACCTGGCCGCCAAAAGCTTCCACCAGGAACGATTTTGCTGCCTCGATATCGGGCACTGTGATGCCGATGTGATTGACGCCGCGAATTTGAGGTGCAGTCATGACAGTTTTCCTTTCTCGTTGAATCGATGAACGTGTTAGGGCTCAATTTGCCCGGATCACAGAGTTCACTTGGCCTTGAGGAAATCGATGAGAGCAGCGGCCACTTCACCCGGGCGCTCGTCCGCCACATAGTGACTACAGCGGGCAATCGAGCCGCCCGTAACATCTGTGGCGAACTCATTGAGCATCGGGACCATATGAGCACCGAAACGCTGCTCCCCGCCGAGACCTAAAACCGGAATCCGGAGCGGTCGCTTCTTGTATTCCAGCGCGGCCGCATGGTCGGCGGTCAGTGTGCGGTACCATTCCATGCCACCGCGCGTGCGACCAGGGAGGGCCATGGCTTTCGCATAGATGTCGATGTCTTCAGGATTAAAGGTGCTGTGATCGTAAAACCGCTCCGCCATGAAGGCCGAAACATAGTCATATTCGCGGCCATAAATCAGGCGTTCCGGCAGATTCCGATTGGCATGGAACGCGAAGTGCCAGATCTTTGCCGTCGTCGCCTCCCACTGGCTCCAGCCAGGAAGCGGAACATCGAGGACAGCAAGGTGAGTAACCGAATCTCGATAGATAGCGGCCAGCGGCAATGCGACCATTCCGCCAATGTCATGGCCACACACGGCATAGCGATTATGCCCAAGGGCGAGCATTACTTCGTGCGCGTCGCGCGCCATCGTCGCCTTGTCATAGCCGTCAAGCGGGCAGTCGGAAAAACCCGCACCGCGCAGATCTATCGCCACCACGCTAAAATGTTCGACCAGCAGCGGCATGACGTGGTGCCATTCCCACCAGGTTTCCGGCCAACCGTGAAGCAGAAGGATCGGCGGGCCGGAGCCTCCCGTTACGGCATTGATCTTGATGCCATTGACCCGCACCAGCTGCTGGGCAAACCCTTCCAATGTTGGGATCATAACTCTTTCCCGTCGATGTTGATGTTAAAGAACGATCAGCTCAGGGCTGATCGAAATCGGTCGCGATCGAGATGTCGCGCCAGGTTTCGACATCACGGCGAAACGAAGCCAACTTCCGCTCAGCGATCGAATGCGCGACCGGGCCGAGCGGCAGATGAAGCGGAGCCTCATCCGCATCGACCGCCTTCAGGATCGCTGCAACCGCCTTGTCGGGATCGCCTGCCTGGTTGCCGTTATTGGTTTCGCGATAATGCCTGCGCGAACTTGCGGCGTATTCCGGCATCTCTTTGGCCGCCATCGTGATCGAACGTCCAAGGAAGTCGGTCCGAAATGGCCCAGGCTCGACGATCAGCACTCGGATGCCGAACGGCTTCAGCTCGCCGGAGAGTGCTTCGGAAACCCCTTCAACCGCAAACTTGGCTGCATTGTAATATGCTGCGCCGCCACTGCCCGCGATCCCTGCGCCAGAAGACATGTTGACGATCACTCCGCCCGAACGTCGCAGTGCAGGCAAGGCTGCCCTGGTGGTTTCGATAAGACCGAAAACGTTCACCTCGAACATCGGTCGATATTCTTCGGGCGTGCCCTCCTCGAGCGCCCCAAACAGTCCGTAGCCGGCATTGTTCACCAGCACGTCAAAACCCCCAAATGTCTCGACGGCCTTTGCGACCGCGGTATTTGCCGCCGCCGCATCTGTCACGTCGAGCGGCAAGGTGATCATACGGCCGTCGAATGGCCGAGCCATGTCTTCGATCGAGTTGACGTTTCGGGCAGTAGCGACAACCTGATCGCCCCGCTGTGCTGCAGCGACCGCGAGCCGTTGTCCAAAGCCGCTCGAGCAGCCTGTGATGAACCAAGTTCTCATGACGTTTCTCCGCTTGTTTTCGAAATTTGACTTGAATCTAGATGTTTAGATTTGTACTTGAAGTGACAGTTTTGTATTTTCAATATTCATTTTTGTTAGGGCTTGGCCGTGGAATGGAGTGACGTGAAAATCTTCCTTGCGGTTGCGCGATCCGGAACGCTCGGCGGCGCTGCACGTGCTCTTCACACAAGCCATCCCACCGTCGGCAGACGGCTGCGTGCCCTTGAGGAGGCGATCGGCCACACGCTCTTCCAGCGGACCGCGGACGGTCTCGTGCTGACCGAGGAGGGCCATGGGATCATCGCCCTGGCCGAGCAGATGGAAGAAGGCGCGCTTGCCATGGAGCGCCGGCTCGCCGGGCAGGAGCAAAATCTCAAAGGCAATCTGCGCATCTCATCAGCAGACTGGTTCGGGGCTTATGTCCTGCCTCCCATTTTGGCAGAATTCTCGAAAGCCTACCCCAATGTAGACGTCGAAATCCTGACCGGCACTCGCCTGTTCAACCTCGCCCAAAGGGAGGCCGACGTCGCCTTTCGCATCGTTCCGTTCGACACTGCAGATGTCATTCAACGGCGGCTCTTCAGGCTCGAATACGACGTCTACATCGCCGAGGAGTCGCCTGACCCTAAATATGGCGACGGGACAGGTTTCCGGCTGATCACCCACGATACTTCGACAGGGCAATTCCCCGACATAGCCTGGCTCGCCGAGAGTTTCCCGAACGCGAGACCCGTGCTGCGATCAAACAACCGAAACGTCCAGGCACGAATGTGCAAGCAGGGCGTTGGGATCGCCGTCCTGCCCCGCGTCGTGGGCAATCAGATCCCGGGTATCCGCAGACTGGAACTACCTAAGCCCCCGCCGGCGCGAGACATCTGGATGGGATATCACCGGGACCTGCGACGTCTTCAGCGTCTTCGGGCGTTTATCGCGACCGTCTCGGACCACCTCACAAAAACCGCTGCATGGTAAGCCGCCCAAAGAAGATCGATTTTCCACTCCGATCCACGGCTGCGGTAGCACAGGCGCGACAGACAACTTACTTCTTGGCCGCAATCTCCCTATGCCGCTCCACCACAGCACCCACGATCATTGTCATCAGCCGTTCGACAAAGTGCCCACTGAGGCCAACATCACTAGCGATGCTCATCAGTCGATCCAATTGGCGTCGCTCTCGCTCATTATCGATTGCCGGCAACGCCTGCTTAGCCTTCAAATGGCCGACTTGCTCGGTACAGCGAAAGCGTTCGGCCAGGATATAGAGGAGAGCTGAATCCAGGTTGTCGATGGTCCTCCGATAGGAAGCAAGTTGCCCTGCCGCATCATCTGTCATCATTTGAATATCTTCCAAGCGGTTTCATTGGCGCGAGGTAGCGCTTACGAGATGGGTTGCGTACTGCGACGCGACAGGGCGATCGACAGCCAAATTGCCGAAACCAGAAAGTAGAATGCCCCGACGCCAGCGTAGCCCGCAACCGTTGAGATAGAAGGTTCCTGCGGCATTTGCGCTTGAAAGATGAAGAGTGCACCGACCAAAGAGGATTGGCCACCGCTCAAAATCATCGCCCACTGCCCTCCACTCGTTATCCAACGCCTCACGGCAGTTCCAAGCTGCAACAGCCCCGAAAAAATCGCCCATAGACCGAAAGCGCCGAGAACCCAGTTCATGTTCATTGTCAACGCCAGGATCACGGCTATCGTCATAACCGAGCTCGCTGCGACGTTGATCGCTTGGCTCCGGTTGGCGGCAAGACCACCGCTCCTTGCGGCATCGATAACGTTCGCGATTGCATCCCAAGCGGGATAGATGATCAGCAGTGCGGCAGCCACCGCAAAGGAATGTCGTCCGGCAGTCAACGCAGCCGCGACCCACAGCACTGAGAAGGCCGCCCTGGTAAAGTAATACTGCTTGAGCCACTGGTCGTTGCCGCGCGGGGCACGGGAGGTCTGGTTGTGCGACATTGTTTTCTTCCACTTTCTGAACTGGTTGATTGATGGTTTGCGCTAGCGTCGTCAGATGAAGACGACATGCTTGCCGAAGAGGGTGTTCTCGTCCCATTCAGTACGGTCGATCCGATCGCTTTCGCCGGAGAGTTTCCCGGCTGACATCTCGGAACTATCGAGGTCATGCGAGCCGCCTTGAGAGGAAACCTTTGCCCCGCCGCCGTGGGAACCCTTGATGCGCGCACTTTTCTCGAAGGCATCGCTGATCGCCTCTTGGTGCCTCGCCGCCCATCGGCCGTCAGGATCCGAGAGGATCGAACTGGTTTGGTTGATTTCGACCTGTCGTGAAGGTGCAATTGCTGAAATCGGCATCACTTTCTGGACATTGCGTCGGCTCATGGATTGTTTTCCTGTGGTTTGCCATTTGTTGGCCTTAGATGCCGGCGTACCATTCGTAGCCGCGATCTTCCCAATAGCCGCCGTTCCCGCCCCACAGGCCGGCGAAGCTGTCGACCAGTTCGATGCGCATGATGTACTTGGCCTGTTTGTACCCCAGTTGCCGCTCGACCCTGAGACGCAAGGGCGCGCCGTGACCAACGCTAAGGTCCTCGCCGTTCATCTCGTAGGCGAGGATGGTTTGCGGATGAACCGCGTCGATGAGATCAATGCTCTCGTAATAGCGGCCGCTTCCGTCGAGCGTCTTTTCGAGCTCGTCGGCACAATGCAGGACGACATATCGCGCCGTCGGCTTGACGCCGGTAAGGCGCAACAGATGGGCGAGCGGAACGCCTCTCCACTTGGCGATGGCGCTCCAGCCTTCGACGCAGTCATGGCGGGTGATCTGGGTGCGGGAGGGAAGCGCCTTCAGATCTATGAGCGAAATCTCTCGAGGCCGATCAACAAGACCGTCGATCTTCAGTCGCCAGTTTGTGAAGTGACCTTCCAACAGTTCCGCATATTCATCGCTGTCGGGAGCACTCGTTCCATTGACACGGAAGGAGGGGGAAATGTCCTTTTCGTCAAACTCGCGCGCCAGTGAATCGCGCCCCTGAAGCAGTCTCTGGGCTTTCATGGTCAGATGCTCAGCTGAGCGAAGGACGTTTGCGACGTCTGCGTTCTGGTCCAAGAGGTCGCAACCCGAGAGAGTAAGGGCGCTGGCCCCGAGCGTGCCGCCGATGAGAAAGCGGCGTCGGGTGAAAAGCTTGCTCATGATTTCTGGCCTTTCTCCTGGATCGCATAGCGTCCGGTGATCATCGAGCGGATGTTGTTCCAGGTCCCGGAAAGGACCACCATTGCCACGTGCACGATGACGAAGATGACAAGCGCCGACGCTGTGATGAAATGGATCGTGCGCGCGGACTGGCGTCCGCCGAAAATATCGACAAGGGACGGCAGAGCGGCATCGACGCCCGGCGACATTGTCAAACCTGTCAGCACCATCAGCGGCAGCAGAACGACAATGACCGCCAGATAGGTGAGCTTTTGAAGCGCGTTGTAGTGTTTGGCCTTCTCCCCTTCCGGAAAGCGGAGCCGAGCGTGGTCGAGGATTTCGCGGCCGAGGTGGCGCGGCGAGATCTCATGGGGCTTTGGCGCGAGATCTTTGCGGAAATGTCCGCTCAGCACGCTGAAGCAGAGATAGACAATGCCGTTGATCACAAACAGCCAGGCGAAGAAGAAATGCCAGCGACGTCCGGCCGCAAGATCCTGGAATGAAGGGATGGTTGCCCAGGAGGGAAAAGCGCGTGAGACTTGTTCGCCGTCAGCCTGAGAAACGCCAAGCACGCCCGTCGTGGGGATCTCCAGCCCGGCAATACGAACGAAACCGCGCGGCTGACCACCGCCATCATCTGAGCCGATTGTCAGGATGGCGGGATCGCCGTTCGCGCCATAATGACCCCAATAAAGCTCCGGGTGGGCATTGAAGATCTGAAGCCCGCTCAAAAGAAGGAAGCCCAGGCAAAGCACGTTCAGCCAGTGCGTAAGCCGAGTCACAACGGAGTGGCGGCGGATAAAGATCGTCCGAGGGTATTGAACATTGTCATTGGAAGCGTCTGCGCTCATCTCAGCGTCTTTCATCTGTGCATTAGCGGCTGCACACCAAGCAGCGTCGATCTGTAGTCACGGGCCGAAGCAGTAAGGCGGCTGCTCCGGCCAGTGACGGCGTGGTCTTCACATGGGTGGAACCACGCCATTCTTGCCGACGACCACCTGATGGGCGATGGGGCCTGTTGCAGTCTTTTCGGCGGTGATGAAGACAACGGCGCCAGGAACGAGATCATCCTTGGTGGCCGCGGCGATGGTCACGACCGGTGTCCCATCCGGAATGGCGATCTTCTTTTCCTTGCCATGATAGGTCACGGTGACAGTCCGGCCATCGACGCCTTTAACGGCATCCGCGACCGTCGCATTGGTCATGCTGCTGTCGGGCTTCAGATCCCAACCGTAGCTCCCCTCGCCTGTGCCTTTCATTGCCGGCGGAAAAATGAGGACCTCAAGCGCGCCATCGCCGCCGTCGGCCTTTGGCAATGATGCGATACCCACAAAATCGCCCGGCTTGATGTCGGTGACCTTTGCGTTGGCAACGCTGGCGACTTTCCAGTCGTTGGCAAGGGCCACGTCGACAGTCTCGCCTTCGCGGGTCTTCACCTTGAGCGTTGACGCCTGGTAGTCGACGATGCTGCCGCGGACATGGATCGGCGCGGCTTTCTTATCTTCGGCAGATGCGGGTGCCGAAAGGACAGTTACAGCAAGGATGGTGGTCAGCCCGAGGGCCAAGGCTGGGAAAGTATTTCTCATTTTTATCTTCCTACTAGTTGGTAGTTTCGACGGACGCGATTGACCCGAGTAGCCTTGCCACGCAGGATTAGTGAGAAACCGTCGGCGTGAGACGATTGAGGGCAGGTTCGAGTATCATTGAGAACACTTCCGGCTTCCCATTGGCTCTCGCCGAAAGCATTGCCCCGTAGACGGTTGCCAGAAATGTTTCGGCTTCGACATGCGGCGCACTGGTAAGACTCAGTTCGCCCTGCTTGGAACCTCGCTCCATGACCGAAGCCAGCCACGAGGAGATGAAGCGAAAAAAGTTCGTAACCTCGGTTGCGACTTCCGTGGGGAGGGATGGCAGTTCACTGGCAAGCATAGCACAGACACAGTAGGGTCTGCTGGCATCCTCAATGCATGCAGCCCAGTGGTTTGCATAAGCCTTGAGGATGTCCAGAGCATTCGGAACCTTCTGCTCAAGGACTGCCACGCTTGCCTGGCCATCCTCCCGATAACGCTTGACCAGCTCACGCACCAGATCGACCTTGCTGGGAAAATGATGATGAATGCTTGCTTTGCGGATACCGACAATCTCCGAGATATCGGCGTAGCTGAAGCCATTGTAGCCGCCGCTTATCAGAAGGTGTCGGGTGGACGCCAGAATGTCGTCCGAGGTGGTCGAAAGATTGCTCATGCAGCTTGTCTACCTTCTAGTAGGCAGATCGTCAACAGCAAATTTTGGGTTCGCGTTAGCCGTCTGTGGAGACAGTCACGCCCATCCAAGCTTCGATTTCCTGGGTCAGGCGTTCGATCCGCGCCGTTACATGTTTGAGCGCATCGCTGCCAAGGAGAAGTTGCGGCGGGGGATTGTCAGATTCGATGAGGGTCAGCACCGCGTCGGCGAGCTTTTGCGGATTTCCGAGCTGCTTGCCGCTCACTGCCTGACGCGCCTCGCGGATCGGATCAAACAGGGTATCATAGTCAGGAATGGAACGCTCTGTGCGGACCATGGAACGGCCTGCCCAGTCCGTCCGAAACGAGCCGGGGCAAAGGGTTGTTACGTGTACACCGAACGGCGCCATTTCCGAACGCATGACCTCTGAAATACCCTGCAACGCGAACTTGCTGCCGCAGTAATAGGCGATGCCGGGCATGGTGATCATGCCGCCCATCGACGTGACGTTGACGATAAAGCCGCTTCGGCGCTCACGGAACCTTGGCAGAAACGCCTTGGCGACTGCAACGGCGCCAAACACGTTCACGTCGAACTGGCGGCGCATCTCCTCGATCGGCGATTCCTCAAGCACACCCTCGTGCCCATATCCGGCATTGTTGATCAGCGCATCGACTGGGCCATGCTCTTCCTCCGCTTGCTGCACCGCGACCGGAATACGATCAAAATCGGTGACGTCGCAGAGGACCGGGCGCAGTTCCGGGAGGGTCTTTGCCAGCGCTTCGCGCGAGGCTTCGGAGCGGATGGTCCCGATGACGGTATGACCGGCTTCGATTGCGGCAGTGGCGATCGCCAATCCAAAGCCCGAGTTCGCCCCTGTTATGAAAAACGTTTTGCTCGACATTTCTGAAACTCCTTGATTACCCGTTGATGTGACAGATAGTCTGGAGACAACGCGGGTTCGATTGCGGATCCTTTTAGAGTTTTGCCAATTCCTATGAACTGTAAAACGCCGCCCTCTACACATGACCAGTCTGCCGCCTTGGCCGGACAACTCGCTCCTCGTCTTGGCTACAACCAGACCGGGCTCGGTTGTATCCGTATCCTACGCACGGAAGCAGTGCTGAATGACATTCCGGTTCTTTATAAGCCGGGTGCCGTGTTCGTATTGCAGGGGAGCAAACACGGCATTCTGGACGGGGAAATCTACCTCTACGACGAAGACCACTATCTTGCCGTTTCGGTGCCCGTTCCCTTCCGGATGACATCTACAGCCAGTGCACGGCGGCCATTGCTCGCGGTCTATTTAGAGTTCGATATGCAGATGGCGGCCGAGATCGCCACGCAGCTCGAAAAACTCGCCGGTCCTGCAAGCGTCAAGCCAAAAGGGCTCTTCTCGAGCAGGATGGATAGCAGTATCGAAGACGTCCTGCTGCGCTTGCTGACGGTGCTTGGCAGTCCGGTTGAGGTCGCTGTCCTTGGACACTCCATCCTGCGTGAGCTGCATTACCGGGTCATGTCAGGGCCGCAAGGCGGCGCAGTGATCGCCGCCCTGCAGCGGAAAGGGACGTCGGGAAAACTGGTCGAGAGCCTGGCATGGCTGCGCAAAAACTACGGCTCTGAAATCACCGTCGCGGACCTTGCCAGAGCGGTGGGCATGAGCGTTCCTTCCTACCATGTCCATTTCAAGGAACTGACAGGCTCAAGTCCGATGCAATATGTGAAGGCGATGCGGCTCCATGAAGCGAGACTGATGATCGCCCGCCAGACTGGAACAATTGCAGAGGTGGCGGCGTCAGTGGGCTATGTCAGCCCGGCGCAATTCAGCCGCGACTTCAGACGGCATTTCGGGCGTACCGCATCGGAAGAAGCGAAGTGGGTCCGGCATCACCTGGGCGAACAGGTTTGACCATTGCCCCTCATCGTTCTCACAATCGATCGACCGTCAGAACACAACATGTCATTGTACAGCAGCTTGAAGGGCGGCTTTGCAATGAATGAGGGTCGTGTCGAAGACGGGAACGCCTACGTTATCCTGGTTTAACAGCATACCCACCTCGGTACAGCCAAGGATAAGACAGTCGCAGCCTTTGTCGACCAGACGCTGCGCAATCCTTTCATAGGTCAAGCGGCTCTCCTCGCGAACGATGTCGCGGCACAGCTCTTCATAGATAATACGATGGGTTTCAGCTCGATCATCAGCTTCAGGGATCGTTGGCGACAGCCCCTGAGCGATGAGGCGGTCGGTGTAGAAGGTCTGCTCCATGGTGAAGGCGGTTGCCATCAAACCCGGTCTCCGGAAACCGCGGTCGAGGATAGCGGTTGCAGTTGCGTCCGCGATGTGCACGAAGGGAATAGACACCCCGCCCACGATCTTGTCCGCCACCTTGTGCATGGTGTTTGTCGCAAGGATGAGGAGGTCGGCGCCGCCGCGCTGCAGCGCGATAGCATGTTCATTGAGGATTCGGCCCGCGGCGTCCCAATCGGAGGATGCCTGCAACTTTTCGATTTCGTCGAAGTCGACAGACCGTATGAGAAGCTCGGGAGAATGAAGTCCTCCCAGGCTCTCGCGGGTAAGCCTGCAGAGTTCTCGGTAATAAATCTGGGTTGACGTCGCGGACATTCCGCCAAGTATGCCGATGGTCTTCAAATGTTTCTCCATGTTCATACGTTAGGTCTGTTACCGCTCAACGGGCGCTTGCGCAGAAACCAGGCCACCCATATTTGCTACCTTGGTACGATTGCAACTCAGGAAAACCACCAACGGAGTGGAGAAATTCCTGGATGATGGCCGCAGCCCGCTTCGCCAAAATCACGCGTACAGTGCAGCGGAGGGAACTCCGCAGCCCGTGGGCGCCCAAATTCCGCGTTATCACCTGCAGGACAGAGCGGCGAGGCACCGCCTCGTATCAATGCTCAGGCACTGATGCCGCCATCGACGAGAATGCCTGAGCCGGTGATGTAGGCTGCACCGGGCCCCGCAAGAAAGGCGACGGCCTCAGCGACTTCTCTGGTTTTACCATATCGAGCAATCGACAGGTTTGGCAGAATAGCGGCTGCAAGCGCGCCATCGGCAGGGTTCATGTCAGTATCAATCGGACCTGGTCGGACCAGATTGACGGTAATTTCCCGAGAGCCCAGCTCACGTGCGAGACCGCGCGTGAAGCTTTCCAGCGCAGACTTGGTCGCGGCATAGACCGCGATCCCCGCGAACGGCACAGCCAGACCCGCATTGCTGCCGGTACTGATGATGCGACCTCCGTTGGGGATGTATTTCAGCGCAGCCTGGGTGATCAGAAAGACGCCGCGAACATTGACGTTCAGCTGAAGATCAATCTCCTCAAGTGGCTGCGTGGAGAAATCACTTGCGAAAAGGACACCGGCATTATTGACCAGAATATCAAGGCCGCCGAGCTCAGCGACAGTTTGTGCGACGGTAGCCATGGCGGCGGATGTGCTCGCGGCATCGGCATGGATGGCGATCGCATTTCGACCCATGGCGCGGATCTTGGCAACGAGAGCTTCCGCTTTCTCGACCGACTTCTCATAGGTGATCGCAACGTCGGCACCATCCTCGGCCAGTTTTAGCGCAATTGCCGCACCGATACCGCGTGCCGCACCGGTGACCAGCGCGCGCTTGCCGGAAAGAGGTAATGTGGAGATGTTGTTCATGGAGAGTACCTCTGAATGTCTCTGTTTTGCTCGGGAGTTTCACGCCGTTTCAGCGCGATCGGCTGGTAATGCGCTGCTATCGCGCCGCTCATCGACGCAACGGTTGGGGCGATGTCAGGCTGACGGAAAGCCATCCCGCGATGAGAAGACAAATGGCAATTGCAACGGCTGCAACGCTGTATGCTCGGCCAATGGATTGAACGTCTGTGGCCGACCCCAAGATCGAGAAGAACAATCCGCCAACGATTGCGGCTGCCAACGCACCGCCAATCTGAAACATCGAATTGACCAGACCAGAGGCCAATCCTGACTGCGTCCGGTCCACCCTTTGCACGATGCTCTTCACCAGGTTTGGAAGGGCGATCCCCTGCCCCGCTCCGATAAGAAAAAGCGCAGCAAAAAGGAATTGCGGAAGGCCATTCGAAATCAAGGCCGCCGTTCCAAACAACCCTGCAGCTTGCAGCACCATGCCGGCGCCGGCGGAAAATCTTCCGAAGACGCGGAGGATGCGCTCACTTGCAAAAGGACCAAGGACGAAGCCGACGGCCGCAGGAAGGATCGCCAGCCCGGCCTCGAAAGGCGTCAGACCAAGGCCACCCTGCTGATAGACCGAGAATATCAGCCAGAAGGCCGCAAGCGCGTAGAAGAACAATGCAGCCAGCAGCCCGCGCATTAGTCCACGGTTTTGCAGCAGGCTAGGTGCAAGAATCGGATCTCTCCCCGCCGACTCCAGGTGTTTCTCATGCCGCCAGAACAGGAGGAAAAACGGGAGGGACGTGGCAAGCATCAGGATTAGCCAGATCGGCCACCCCTGCTCCCGCCCCTCGATCAGCGGCGCAATCAGCGCAGATAGCGCAATCGCGATCAACAATGCTCCGCCAAGATCCAGTTTGCTTGGGCGCTCAGATCGGGTTTCCCGCAACATGATGAAGGCCGACGGCGCAGCGACCGCGACAACCGGCAGATTGATGAGGAAGATGGCTCTCCATCCAAGTCCAAGGATATCAAGCGCAATCAACGCACCACCGAGAAACAGACCAACCATCGATGCAACCCCGAATGTCAGGGCATAAAAGCTGAGGGCTTTTGATTTTTCGTGGTCTGGGAAAATCGCATTGATGGAAGCCAAGGCTTGCGGTGCCATGATTGCCGCTGCAAACCCCTGAAGGATACGGCCAGCGACCAACGCGGCCTGAGACCAGGCAAAACCGCATAAGGCAGATGCGGCTGCAAACCCGACCATTCCAGCCAGAAAGACATTTCGTCGACCATAGAGATCTCCAAGCCTGCCCCCAGTGATCAGCATCACAGCATAGGTGGTGGCGTAACCGGAGATAATCAGCTGCATCGTTGACGCAGAGGCCCTGAAATCCTCCCGGATCGAGGGCAGCGCCACATTGACGATGAAGAAGTCGAGCGGTGGCAAAAAGGCGCCGGTCAAAAGGATGACCAGTGCTATCCATCGACGTGGATCGAGTTTGTCATCGGGATTGCTGGTGTCTCTCATAAGTCTCTCCACATCGACCAAAAAATCGATCGACGGTTTGCAATGTTAAGTATTTGGAACTATTTGGTTCCAAATTTGGGTCAGCCAAGTGCCTTCAGCGCCAGTTCGACCATGGCCCTCGTCTCAGCGCGATCCGCTCCTGCTTTGGCAAGGACCCGCATGCCCTGAATCTGACACACGAGGAACCTGGCAAGCGTTCGTTCATCCAGCTCGGGATCGATTTCGCCCAAGGCCTGCGCTCTTATTATCGCCGCCGCATAAAGATCTTGCAGCCGCCTGAACAGCCGGGAAATACGTGGTGCGACCTCTTTATCCTTTGGGAGCATCTCGACAGCTGCAAAGACGACAAAGCATCCACGCAAACCGTCCTGTCCCGATGCTTGATCCACCTGTTGAGAAAAAGCGTCTCGAATTGCGGCTTTGGGCGACGGATTGGAATGCAGCGTTTCACCGACCGAGCGAACGGCTTCCTCGATGTAAGCGTCGAGGGCACGCAGATAGACGCCTCGCTTGTCGACGAAAGCCTTATAAAAGCTGCCTCTGGAAAGCTCCATGCCCTCAAGCAGGTCGGGAAGTGATGCATCGTGATATCCACGATCCCAAAATACCTGCATTGCTTTTCGAACTGCTTCATCGAGTTCAAATTCTCGAGGGCGACCAACGGACGCGGATATTTGAGTGCGCTTGACCATGGAGTCAATATGGAACCATTCAGTCCATAATACAAGCGATATTTTCGGAATGTTGCGCCAAGCGTTCGGCACCCAAGTTAGTTATCGACGCCGTTCGACAGGATAATCCCGAGAGAATTCCCTGACCGCCATCAAAATCGGCATAAGCCCGTGGCCTGCTGAACTCAGCGAGTATTCGACTCGAGGAGGCTGCTCTTGAAAGTCGTGTCGGATTATGAGGCCGTCATTTTCCAGTTCCCTGAGATGTTGCGTTAGCATCTTCTGGGATATGCCAGGTATGTCTCTCATGAACTGCGATGCCCGCAATGATGGTTCGGCGAACAATCGGAAAAGGATCGGCAGTTTCCAACGTCCTGTGATCATCCGAAGCACCCTGCTCACATGAGAGACAGATCCGTCGGCTCCGAGGCATGTCGCCCTGTCCTCGACAGGCACTTTAAAGTGCGTAATTGCCTGTTTCATCAACGAACCTCATATCTGCAGGAGACGATAACACGGATGAAATATCATGGACTTACAACTCCAAAACAAGGTTGCACTGGTCACGGGAAGCAGTAAGGGGATTGGCGAGGGCGTGGCCAGAGGCCTCGCAAAGGAAGGGGCAACCGTTCTTGTCCACGGTCGCGACAGAATGAAAACAGAGGAGGTCGCCCATGATATCATATCCTCTGGAGGTCATGCTTTCGCGGTATTCGGCGATCTGACAGTGCCGGATCAGGTTGATCGTCTGGTTCGTGATTCAAAGGCTGCAGCAGGCTCGATCGACATCCTGGTCAACAATGCCGGCGGATCTGCCCCGGCGGAGGATTGGACCTCGACAAACTCTGAAACGTGGGCCGCTGTCTATGACAGGAATGTGCTCGCATCTGTGAGGATCATCTCGCTCGTTCTGCCCGCAATGAAAGCGTCGCGGTGGGGTCGGATCATAAACATCTCAAGCCTGGCGGCCCTGATGCCGCCTGCAAGTCGACCGGACTACTCTGCCGCCAAAGCAGCCATGATCGCGATGACGGCGTCGCTCGCAAAAGACGTTGCTGCACACGGCATCACCGCAAACACCGTTTCGCCTGGAACGGTGCATAGCATCAGTTTGGATACCGCATTCCGTAAGAAGGCCATTGAGAAGGGGATGGCCATTGACGCCCCCTGGAATGACATAGAGAGAGAAATCCTGCCAATGTTTGCTCAGGTGCCCCTTGGAAGGGTCGGAACCCTCGAGGAGATTGCGGATGCGATTGCGTTTCTCTCGAGCCCCCGTGCCGGCTATATCACAGGAGCAAACCTCCGACTTGACGGAGGAATGTGGCCAGGGATGTAGCAGGTCAACAGAGGGGCTGCGCCAAACCTGTGTGGGTTTCCCGCCTCAGTTCCAGTTTGCCATGACGAACCGGTGGATCTCCGCTTCGAGTTCCTGGTCTTCCGGTGTCCCACCCATGAAGCCACCATGGGGCATCGCTTCAAAGACGTGCAATTCTGTTTCCACGCCAGCTTTTCGCAAGGCTCGATGCATCCTCACCGTGTTCGATAGGAACAGGTCACGCGTGCCGGTCTGCAGGAATGTCGGCGGAAGGCCCGCCAAATCGCCGAAGAGCGGTGATAGATAGGGATTGGAAAGATCAGCACCACCGGCGTAGAGCAGGTTGTTTGATCTGAGCGGGCGCGGCAGAACGAGATCAATCATCTGGTTTGTTTGGAAACTGTCGCCCGATTCGGTGAGGTCAACCTGTGGCGAGAGCAAGACTAATCTGCCGGGCATTGGCATGCCTTCATCTCTCGCCCGCAGCAGCATGGCGGTCGCCAGATTGCCGCCTGCCGATCGACCCAAGATGACCACCTTGTCGGAGGAATGACCAGTCAAGACATGGCGATACGTGGCCAAGCAGTCATCAAGAGCGGCCGGATATGGATGCTCAGGCGGCATCCGGTAGTCGACGCCGTAGCATCGAACGACATGCTGGTGCGCCTGTCGACGCGCACTGACGCGGCAGGCCTCACCGCCTCCGAACACCAATGCGCCGCCATGCAGATCGATCAGTGCGCCACGAGCATCAAATTGTCCGTGCGGCGTCGCGACATGGATCGTTGCTTGTTCGACTACAATTGTCTCGACTGTGGACTGCAAACTCCCGGCAAGATCTTTTGCCGCGGCGGCGTAATGCGCATCTACTACGGCTTTTTTATTCATCCAGCCGGAAAAGTCCTCCGGAGAGGGCATTTCATACTGCGCATTGATGGGACTGCCGTCCTTGTCGACCAGGCGCGACAGTGACGCTTGCGCTTCGACGCTGATGGACTGTGGGGGGTGAATTGTCCGTGAAGGGATGGCTGCGCTGCCTGTAAAATCGCTCATTTCTTGCTCTGTCATTGGTGGAATATCGACATGTCTGTGTTTCGGCATGGAATATTGACGGTTCTGGCGGGGCGGGATGTGGACGAGACTTGGACCACCAGGAGGTAGTTCATGTATTCTTATTCCGACAGACCTCGATCCTAAACCGAAAAATGGCGTCCTAGCCCCTCAACCCCTACAACAATGTGGAGTAGCAATCGCCACCCGATCACGGCTAGAATATCCGTTCAGAAGAATCGATGGTGAGGCTATGAAAACGGATATCGGACATCTTCCGCAGACAAAGCAGCGCGAACTGGGAAGGGTGGTCCGGATCATCCACGAAGAGTTCGCCGGCATTGTCGAGCGCTCGAAGTCCGAGGCCAAGAAAGACGGGCAGATTTTCAAAATCATTCTGTTCGGCTCCTACGCCCGTGGCACTTGGGTGGATGAGCCGCACACGTCAAAGGGCTATCGATCGGATTTCGATATTCTCGTCATCGTTAGCAACAAGGAACTGGCCGATCCGAAATACTGGGACAAGGCAACCGACCGGCTGATGTGGGACAAGGAGATCGAGACACCCGTTGGTCTCATCGTGCATGGAGCACGCGAGATCAGCAATTTTCTGCATGATGGCCAAGCCTTCTTCGTCGATCTCGCCCGTGAAGGTGTCGTGCTCTATGAATTCGACGACCGGCCGTTGGCTGAAGCGAAACCGCTCAGCCCTGCCGATGCACTCAGGGTGGCGGAGGAGCATTTCCGCAGGCATTTTCCTGATGCTCAAACCTTCATCAGGTTGGCTGGGTTTGCCCTTAAGGATAACAATGCCAACATCGCGGCCTTCCAACTTCATCAGGCGGTCGAGACGGCCTACAACTGCTTTCTCCTGACAGTGACAAACTATTCACCTGCGTCACACAACCTCAAATTCCTCCGAGGCCTTTCAGAGGATCGTGATCAGCGGCTGGTCGACATCTGGCCACGCGACCATCAGCGTTTTACCGCATGGTACAACGTTCTCAACGAGGCCTACGTCAAAGCGCGCTATTCGAAGCGTTTCGAAATTTCCGAAGAGGCACTCGCCTGGCTTCAGGACCGAACGGCACAACTTCACGCCCTGATCGAGGCGCTCTGCCGCGAGCACATAAACAAACTGCAGCAGGTAGCGAAGTCCTGACGGCGGTGATGCAACGGCTGCCGGGATAGCACAACCGCCTGGTTTTGGCCGGTTTCGCTCTTGAAGGGATCAGAACTGACGACCCATGTTTCGGCCACGCAACAACGACGATTCGTCGGTCTTGGGCTCACATAATCTCGCCTCCGCCCAAACGTCATTCTTTCAGACGATCCACCGAACGCTTCATCAGATCCATTCGTTCGTGAAAAATCGCTACGATAAGGGCGGGCGCATCCTCACGAAGCAGACAAAAGACGTAGTGGTGCTGGCATCGCGCCATACTTAACGCCGGATAAAGCGCACTCATATCCTTGAACGAACCTCTGCCTTCGGCAAGGGTTGCGATACCTCGCTCCAAACCCGAGACTAGCGGCGTACCTGCGCAGCACTCCATTGCGTATATGTGTAGCGGATTACCGAAGGTAGATCTGATTCCGCTTCCGCGGTAAGAATATAGGCAGTCAAGCACGACCCTCGGAAACCTCCTCGTCAAGGATCTCCCCTACAGTTTTGGTCGACAGTCTCCCGGCAAGCCCCTCATTGACGCGCATGTTCATCAACGTCCTCAACTCCCCCCAGATTCGCTCTGCGTCTGCGTCACCGGGGAAGAGGAGCTCAAGCGCATACTGCTTGATTGTCTTGCCTTGCAATGCTGCCAGCGCCTTCAGGCTTTGATGTTGTTGATCCGTTATGTCGATCGTCAATCGGCTCATCTAACGCAGTCCAAATCTAAGAAAACCCACATTAACGCATATGTAGTTTTGTAGCCACCGCTGATGCTTGTCCGATGTCGCTTGGAGGGCTTTGCTATTTCGGAGACTCTGATCCCCCTACCTTCCTCCGCTCAAGCACAATCCCTACCGATCAATGGACGTGTGCGTATTAAGGTCTTGAGCGGAATCGAACCTGCGACCTGCCAATCAGACATAATAGCTAACTGAATTATTGATTGATTTAACGTACGTGGATTGGTAGTGCGGCGTAATCGCCTGTCATGGAAATACTCAATGCGCGGCGGCGGTGGGACCATGAACAGCGCGGATCTGGAAGAGCGACCAGATCAACAGGTACGGGCGAGTAGCCCCACCCGCGTGCCCGCGACGTAAGCCGCGAGGGTCGCCTGCGTTGAAGCGGTCGCCACCAATATCGCGAGCGATCTCGGTAAAAGCGGGCATAACAAGATCAGTCCCGACGATGCCTGAGACAATCGCCCCCAGGTCTAGATCTGCTTCTCTCTGACCGCCGCAAGCGTTGCGACCTCACCCTTAAGTGCGAGGCAAGCTCTCGGCCAAGCGCCCTTGTCCGCGCCGAGCGCGGTCTGAAGCCAGGCGAGCGTAAGACGTCGGGTCGCTTCCAGCACGTCTGGTGCTTCAGTGTCTGTTTCCTTTGCGTCGAGAGCTGCAATGCCGCCAAGACCATGCCCGACCCCGTGCATCATCAGCATTTCTTTAGCGCCCGGTGCATCGTGGAATGCATCTGCATGCCACTCAGGACCGCGGGTTGTAAAATGCGGATTGTCCATATCACCGCAAACGACGAGGCTGCGTGTCGATAGCGTCGAGAAATCGACGTCGAAAAACGGAAACCGGGCAGCACTCTCAGGCGTCATGTCCTTGCCGCCGCGGCCCGGTGTCGTCAGGAGAACGCCGGCCGAGATTCTTGGATCGGAAAAATCCTCACCATCCACCTGCGCGCCGAGCAGGAGCCCAACGGTGTGGCCGCCAAAGGAATGACCGACCGCGCCGATGCGTGAATGATCCATCCGGCCAGCAACGGCTGGCGCCTCCCGTTCAATTTCGGTCAACTGGTCAAGGATCGCCTTCATCTCATTGACACGCTCGCGCCAGAAGAATGGCGTGCCGGATGAATTTGACGGCAGGCCACCGACGCGAGAACTCGCATGCGTCGGCTGGATCACCACGAACCCTCTCTCGGCCCAAAACTGGACAAGAGGAGCGTAACCGTCCTTTGACGGAATGTAGTTGGATGGGCCGTAGCCATGCGACAGCAGCACGATCGGAAGCTTGGCCCCCGTAGCGGGGGCGGTCAGACGCAGTTCCAATGGCTGGCGGCCGTGCATCGAAAGACGGATCGGCGTGTAGGCTACGGTGAGAGCGGCCTCAGGTGTCGGAATATGCATCGCGAGATTGATCAGATTATTCATGGGTCTGGACCTTCAAAGGTTGATTTGGGTGATGATGTTAGGCGAGCGAATGACCGGCTTCGCGATATGAGGTTTCCGCGTCCGCTCCGGCCGGGATCTTCATTGGCGCATCGCTCTCTGTCACAGACCTCCAGACAGCCTCTGCGACCTCATCCGGCGTCGTGACTTCAGTCCCGGATCTCAACTTCGTCAGGTAGTCTTGGACGAATGCTTGGTAAGGCTCGGGGATTTCCATGCCCATGCGCGAGACAGCATTCTTGCCGAAGCCGGTCGTCGGTGCAGAGCCAGGTAGGACGAGTTTAGCGCGGATGCCGAACAGCGCCGCCTCGAGCGCGAGGCTCTCCGTGAAGGCATTGAGCGCTGCCTTGCTGGCGCGGTAAACCGAAAGCGCGGGCAACGGCCTTATCGTGACGGCCGAGCTGACGTTAACGATGACGCCTGAGCGACGGGATCGCATCTGCGGAAGGACAGCTTTTGACATCGCCATCGCACCGAAGACGTTTGTCTCGAACAGTTCGCGGATATTCGACATCTCCGTGCCTTCAAGCACATTGAGCATGCCGACCCCGGCATTGTTGACCAGAGCATTGATCGTGCCGGCGGTTTCGACCGCCTCAGCAATGCTGTCCGCGCTGGTGACATCCAGCTGCAGGATTTCGAGCCTGTCGTTCGAAGGAAGAAGGTCGCTTCGAGGCGTGCGCATGGTTGCGACGACGTCCCACCCGGTGTTCAAGAATTTGCGTGCGATGGCGAGGCCGAAACCGGACGAGCAACCGGTGATGAGGATCTTTGGCATGTTCCGTCTCCTGACATTTAACAAAGCTGAAGATGGACCTGATCAACCGGACCTTCTATATGCTCATGTCCGAGATTGTTTAGCAGAAGTCCGAATTGATGACCGATCCGGTTGCCGAAGTTGTTTCCTTGTTGAAGCCGAGCCCGTCGATATCAAAGCTGGTGACGGGCGGCGGTCGGTGGCTCGTTGAGCGTACGGAGGTCGGAAGCCCCTTCTACTGCGCCGTGGTCGAGGGCCGTTGCCTGATGACGATTGCCGGTCGTGAGCCAATGGTGCTCACTGAGGGTGACTTCGTCCTGGTCCCAAAGATCTTCTCATTCACGATGAGCAGCATGGAGCCGCCACCACGCGGCGCACTTCCCCAACGTCTGGAAACCAGCCCCGGTATCTTTCGCCTGGGCGACCCGGAAACGTCGGCGGAGATCAAGGCACTGGTCGGGCATTGCACTTTCGGCTCGGATGACAAAGCCCTTCTCGTATCTCTGCTGCCGGAAGTCATCCATGTTCATGGTGAAGAGCGACTGATCGCTCTCGTCCGAATGATCAACGAGGAGACGAGGGCTGATCGTGCCGCGCGCGAAATGGTCCTCCACCGATTGCTCGATGTGTTGTTAATCGACGCGTTACGATCGGCAGCAAGCGCCAAAGCGCCGCCGGGTCTCCTGCGTGGCATGGCCGATCCGCTGCTGGCGCCGACCTTGCGCCGGATACACGCAGATCCGGGTCGTAGCGTGACGGTGGAGACGCTTGCTCAGGAGGCTACCATGTCTCGCTCGACCTTCTTCGATCGTTTCCGCAAGGAAGTTGGTGTAGCACCGATGGAATACGCGACGGGATGGCGTATGGCACTGGCAAAGGAGTTCCTCCGCGAGGATATACCCATAGCGGACATTGCCGAGCGCGTCGGCTATGGATCGACCAGCGCTTTCAGCGTCGCCTTCAATCGGCATGTGGGAATGCCGCCCGGCGTCTATTCGCGGGCAGTTGGTGCGGCTTAACGCTTCCGAACCTTACCCGCCGATATAGGCGGCCAGCGGCCCTGTGGCGATTGGGCCGTCAAAGGTTAACAAAGCTTGAAGGCAGGCCCCGCTTTGGGGTCATGCTGACTTCACTGAAAGTTTGCAACAGGCACGACACACCCCTAGCACTCGTGGCGACAACGGGCTGGGTGCGTCTTGCCGAGCACCCATAGATTTTTCTAATTTCCGGTCCGCTCGACCCGGACCAGTAGCGAATTGGTTCCGGCCGACCGACCTGTAGGAAACGACCTTTGTCGCTGCGGAAGACGGGGCTATCTCGAGCCCAGTCTTCCCATCGCTCAATCGGGGGGAATCCTAGGAGTAGTTGACCGGGAGCCAGTCATAATTGGTGCTATCTGTACGCACGTGGCCGATTCCGGGGAACGCAATATGTGCGCCTGCCACAAGGTATTTGCCTTCCACAGCCTGCCTGAAGGCGACGTCGCGGGCAGCAACGGCGGCCTTCTGTTCGATATCGAATTCTATGGCGATGCCGGGCTCATCGAATTGCAGGATATCGCCATGGGTGATGTCGCCCCAGAAAACGATCTTCTGGCCTTCGCTTTCCAGCGTGATGGCGCTGTGACCCGGCGTATGTCCCGCATAAAGAATCGAGCCCAGACCCGGGACGGGTGCTTGGTTATCTCCGAAGGTTTCAAATTTTCCAGCTCGCACGTAAGGCGTCACGCACTGGTCTGCCTCGCCAAAATGCTGCTTGACGATGCCGGTCGCCGCTTTGGCGTTTTCCGGGCTCAGCCAGAATTTCGCCTCCCGCTCATTGACCCGTAATGTGGCGTTAGGGAAAGTGCGTTTGCCTTCGCTCATCAACCCACCGGAATGATCGGTATGAATATGGGTGAGGATGACATCGTCAATGTCACCTACCTTGTATCCGGAAGTCTCGATGTTGGACACGAGCTTGCCGAGCGATGGGCCCAAATAGGTACCGGTGCCTGCGTCGATCAGCACCAGTCTTTCGCCGGTGTTGACCAGGAATGCGTTGACGGAAGTTGGTACGATTTCCGGCAGAAAAGCATCATTCAGAGCGTCCTGCGCGTGTTCTTCGCTAGTGTTGGTGTAGAGCTTGGCGAGCGGCAGGGCAACTGTGCCGTCCAACAGGGCTGTGACCTCTACGGAGCCGATCTTCAGCCGGTAGAAACCCGGTGCCTGAACAGCGGCAAAAGGCGCCTTGGCGAAGACGATTGATGGCGCGACAAAGGGCGCTGCTAAGCCAGTCAGAGCGCTTTTGAGAATGGAACGACGAGATGGCATGGGTTTGCTCCTTACGTTGTGGTGCGGAACGGCTTGCAAGTTCCTGCCCATCAGCTAAGGATGCGCTAGTCAGCAATCAAATCGATACAACTTATGCAGGTCATCGATCATTTCAATCTTCGTTCCTTCGACCTCAATCTTCTCGTCGCCTTCGATGCGATGATGGAAGAGATGAGTGTAACGCGTGCAGCACAACGATTGAAAATCCAGCAGCCCGCCATGAGTCATAACATAGCCACCCTGCGCACGCTGTTTCAGGATGAGCTGTTCATCCGTGTCGGGCAGGTGATGAAGCCGACGGCGCGGGCGCTCAATTTGTCTGGCCCGGTGCGGCAGGCTCTGCGACAGGCGCAAGCGGCGATGTTGATGACGGATGCCTTCGATCCGGCAACCGAGCGGCGTACATTCAGGCTGGGGCTGTCCAGCGAGGTGGAACTATTGTTGCTGCCTGACCTGACCGCTCGGTTGCGCGATATCGCGCCGGGCATTCGTATTCTGGCTCGTGGCGGCGATGCACTGGAGATCGAGGCGATGCTGGATTCAGGCGTCGTCGACCTGTCTGTGGGATGCAGCTATCTCCCGGATTCACGGCACCATTGCGAACCGCTTTATCAATCCAGCGTCTTGTGCTGTTTCAATCCGCAATTGCTAACGCTTACCAACCCGGTGAGCATGGATGCCTATTTGGCCGCACAACATGCGGTGATCTCGCAGACCGACAGCCTGCATGGCTGCGTCAAGGATGCTCTGGAGCATGCGGGTGTAGAGCTGGAAGTGGTGGCGGCGGCTCCCGATTTCATGTCGATATTGGCCACGGCGCGTTCGTCTGCGGTGATTGCCACCGTATCTTCGCGCATCGCACTTCGTTATGGGCCGCTGTTGGGACTTGAGGTCAGCCCGGTGCCACTGGCACTTTCTTTTCCGCCCGTGGCAATGGTTTGGCCGCTTCATATGGAAAGCGATCTTGGCTGCGCATGGTTGCGGCAACAAATCCGTCAGGCGATGCTAAGAACAAATGGGAGCAACGCCGCGGATATTACGGCGTGACGGGCGTGGCGATGAGCATGTGTCTGAAGTCCTAACGCCTTGAACGGAATCGAACCGACCACCCTATTGTTAGAGCCATTCTCCGTCTCCAATTTCTCAAATGCATACATCGACATGATCTCGATGGAATGACCGATTTGGGGCCGTCTCCAGACAGTCTGGTTTCGGAGGTCGGCATCGATAAGCTGTCGGTAGGCCAGTATGTCGATCTGTATCGCCCTCTCGTCCAGGCTGTCTTTCAAGCGAGCGGCGGCTTCATTCCGGCGCCATTCTCGTGTGCCGGAAAGCGGCGATCACTGACCCGGAACTGATGGCGCTCTGTTCGGAAATTTCCCGCGGCCAGCGGGTCGAAATCGAGAGAATGAACGCAATCGACGAACGCCTCAGCGCAAGGATGGCAGCGCGCAGAGATGGTTGCTCCACCATGGCTCTGTCGCGTCGGACAGCTGATATGCCACCGGTTATCACGGGTCAGCTTTTGGCAGACCTTTTCCACGCAGCATCGTCCGCAGCGGCTCGCGCGCCATATTCTCTTCTATCTGCCGATGCCCCGGCGTATCGGGCAGCGCCTTCTTGAAGTTCGTCCTATAAGCGTCCGGCATTTTCGGCGGCATCATCGGTTCGTATTTATCGACAATCGACTGGACGATAACAGGGCCATCCTCGGCGAACGCCGCTTCAAGCACCGGTTCTATCTCGTCAAACCCGGAAATCGTAAAACCCTTTCCGCCCATTGCATCGGCCGCCCTGGCAAAGTCTATGGGTGCGAGTTCGCAGGCGAATTGCGGATGGCCGAGGAACATCATCTGCTCCCATGCAATCTGATTCAGCATCCCATTGCAGATAACCAGAATCTTCAGAGGCAACCGATGCCGGACGGCGGTGGAGAATTCGCCGAGTTGCATGGCAAGTCCACCGTCGCCCACAACCGCATATACGTTACGGCCGGAATAGGCCAATCCGGCGGCAATGGCGTAGGGCAAGCCGGATGCCATCGAGGCGAGTGCACCCGAAACGGCAAAGGCGTTGCTGGTTTTCAGGTCGACGTGACGCGCAGCCAGTTCCGTGTTCTGACCGGAATCGGTCACAAGCATTCCGTCTCCATCGATACGCCTGCCGAAGGCACGCACCACTGGCTGCGGTTTCAAGTGTTGATTGCTCCGACGTCAGGGCGGCCATCTGTTCGCGCCAGGTGTGCATCCCTTTCCGCGCGGCTTCCAGAAAACTCCGGTCGCTCTTTTTCTCCAGCAGGGAATTCAACCGGTTCAGTATGTCACCTGCGTCACCCACCAGGCCACACTGCACGGGATGCCGAAGTCCGATGCGCTGCGGGTCAAGATCGATCTGTTTGGATCCAGATAAAATTCGATGTAAGGAAATGTCGACCCCGGGATAAGCAGGGTATCGCAATTTTTCATGATGTCCTGGGAGGCGGCGGTTCCCAGAATGCCAATTCCGCCGGTGGTGAAGGGGTCGTCATCATCCATGACCGCCTTGCCCAGAAGAGCTTTCGCCACCGGCGCGCCAAGCAGTTCGGCGGTTCGCTTCAATCTTTCTCAGCGCCAAGGACACCGCGTCCGGCGAGTATCGCAACCCTGTTGCCACGATTGAGCAAGCATGCTGCCTCGTGGATGAGTTCGTCAGCGGGTTTAGAGCGATACGCGAACCAGTCATTTGGAACATGCCTGGGCAGGTTACGGCGAGACCGTCCTTCCTCGGCTGGCTTTTCCTGCGTGTCGTTTGCTATCGAGAGATGCGCGACGCCACGCCGCGCGATCGCCGTGCGGCAGGCGAGGCTGGCGACATTTTCCATATGCGCAGCATCGCTGACGACGGTGTTATAAATGCTGACATCCTCAAAAACGCGGGTCAGGTTGACGTCCTGCTGCGTGAAAGTTTCGATCAGGTCGTGATATTGCATCCCGGTAATTGCGAGGACAGGAACCTGGTCCAGCTTGGCGTCATAAAGACCGGTCAGAAGATTGGTGCCACCCGGACCCGAAGTGGCAAGACAGACGCCGAGCCTGCCGGTCCATTTGGCATAGGCCGTCGCCATGAAGGCAGCGGATTGCTCGTGTCGGGCCTGGACAAACCTTATCGCATCCTGACGTTTGCGAAGCGCCTCCATGACGCCATTGATGCCGTCTCCCGGAAGGCAGAATATCGTGTCGACCTTCCATTCGATCAAGGTCTCCACCAGAACGTCTGCTGCGGTCGTCATGATCAGTTCCTCAACTCTCGGCGGTCGTTCCAGACTGGCCATCGAAAGCGGTCATGAAACTTCCTGTCCCGTCAGGGAATAAAACAAGGAAATCCCCACGACGCGCGCGGGGATTCCCAGTCTGTCAGCGTTAGGAGTTTTTGTGGCTCTGTTGACCCGCCTTCACATGTTGCTCATGCGTGCCACCGCGGGTCTTGCCATTGTCGTCATTATTGGAGGCCGATGCCGACTGCGAACGCTTGTCGCTGTTCTTGTGGCTCTGCTGGCCGGCCTTCATGTGCTGTTCGTGCGTACCACCTTGATTTGGCATGATATGTCACTCCTCATATGGTGATTTTTCACTTGCGCGCCTTGTGGCCCGCCCTAGACCAACCATGCCGCGCCACGGGAGTTCCGAGATTTAATATTTCGTGAGGAGCTATTTACGGAACGGCCCCGAGCCCGGCTGTGGGGCGCAGGGCCGTCGCAATCGACGTCTGTACACTTGCGTACGTTTACCTTTGGAGGTTTCCCTGTAGTATGCAAGCGTCTTGCGGCCTGAGACACGCGATAGGCTCGCTGGCCGCGGTTTCCATAGATATCGATCAACGGCGTCACATCGGTGATGTCATCCTCGACCAGAGCAGAGACTTTCTGCGCCTCCTCCAATGGCTCTACCACGACGGCGACAAGGGTGAGCTTCTCGATCCCGAAACCCGGCTCGATCTTTTCGGTCCGGTCCCGAAACAGTTTCGTCAGCCGGGCGATATCACGGGCCGGCTTGGCAGTGCCTGCGCGAATGGCTTGTCTGGTACCGTCGACCTTCTCGACGATCAGGTCGGCGCGGCGCACCCCAAGGCCGCGCGTCTCAAGCTCATCGACCAGTCGCACGTCGAGGCGGCCGACATATTTGTTGATCGTTTCGGCAGCGCCAATCGGTTCAGCGAAGGCTTTCGAGACTTCGACCAGCTCAAGCGTCCGGATCGGCTCGATCGGCTCGGCAACACGACAGAGCATCTGGTCGAGACGGCGCCCAACCTCCGGCCCAAAGCGCAACGTCAGCGGCGCGCGCGGGGTATTGGCAAGCTCACCGATCGTCTGAGATCCGAGAATGCGCAGATCGCCGACAATCTTGGACGGCAGGCGCAGGAGCGATATCGGCAGCTTTTTAACCACGATCGTTCCGCGGATGATGGCGCGGGCGCAGGCGTGGGCCGCACCCCAGCTGTCGGCGACCGCCACGCGGGCAGTCAGCTTCCTGCCCAGAAACTGGTTGGCGATCTTTGTCACGATTGGCAGCTCGCCGCCCTGCAGGTGGTCGGCGCCTTCGGTATCCATGACAATGCCATCGATCCCGTCGACGGCAACGATTGGCGAATAGATCGTCAGCGCCCAGAGCGTGATGCGTTCGATGGCTATCCGATCGGCTTCGATATCCGCGTCGACCGTCATCAGACCGCGAAGCAGCGACTGCGCCTTCGCCGCCGGCATGCCGACATGCACGCCTGCCGCTGTCACCGAACCCTTGTGAAAATAAAACTTCCGCGCGCGCGGGAATGTTCATTGGCTCGCAAGGCTAGCCCGGAATGTGTCCTCGCCCATAGCCCTAGGGTGAGACCGCATTCCATCCCCAGGACACCGTGGGGCGCCCGCGTCCCAACTGCGATCACTCCTACAGCGTCCGCCGTTGTCGACCAGAAGCGATTAGCCAGGGTGATTATAATTAGCCCTATCGGATATCCTCGAACCTTCTTTCGAGGACAAATTTTTCCTACCTCCCCTAAAGGATGGTCCGGAAGATAATGCTTCGTCCTTTTGACGCTGCACAATCTGCGCTTCCTGAGCCGCCTGCAAGAACATGTCGCGAGCCCAGTCTGGGCCTTGACGTCCAGCGAGTGCGGCACGGCAAGCGCTCCTTGCACGTACGTAAGCAGGGCCTCTTTTGTCCGGCCATTCGTCCAGCAGGAAAATGAGAGCCTCGAAGGGACCTCGGACGGTTTGTCGCCCACCTTCCGTGCTCAAAATTGTTACCGGACTACTCCATCGGGAAATTGACATCAACGTGTTCCTCCAATTCGCGCCTAACCGTCGGCTGCACTCTCTGTTCCCGCAATCAAACTGAATTATTATATCCTGACCCGATGCTCTGTCGATGATAATGCAACCGAAGGTCTCGCTGCGCGGTCGATCTAATTGTCCCGTTCCTCTTTAGACTTGCGGCACGGCAGATGGTGAAAGCTCCCGACGAAATTCCTGGTCTCGGCGAGGACCGGTAGGCGTTCCTCGACCGCGGCGACCTCACCGTCTGAGCCTTGCTTCAGCGCCTCATCTGACAGGCGATTTTTGTCCCATCTGCTTGCTTTTCAAATTTCCAGGAACATTGGCCCTGGTCTGTGGTTCGTCGTGGCACCAACCTCATGAACTGACAGGAGGCATTATGGCGGATGTATTTTGGCTGGCTGTTGTCGCTGGAGGCCCATTGCTGCTGGGTGCCGTGGTCGTTTATGTCCTGCTGCGTCAGCGCAGGTTATTCGCCAAGGAGCAACAAGAACAAGCTCGCAAGGTTCATAAGCTTTACGACGGAAGTAACCGGAAGCGGAGACAGATATGAAGAACTATAGAAACATATGGCCCTTGGCAGGGGCCGCGGCTGTGGCTCTGGCGATGATCGTGGTCGTCTACTTCGTCAGGACGACTCCGGATACAGCACCGTCAAATTCACCAGACAGGGGGCAGACGGAAGAGCAAGCACCTGCGGGGCCTGCCGACAGGAATGCGCTGCCGGGCAGCCAGAACACGACGCCCTGAACCATAACAGTCATTGAGGGAGAGTTTAACATGAAGCCATTCCATGCCTGCTGCGCCACTCTGTGTCTTTCGATGTTAATGCCCGCTTTCTCGAACGCGCAATCACCCGCAGACTTCACCGCCGAGGCGGCTTCCTTCAATCAGTTTGAAGTGGAGGCGAGCAGGCTGGCGCTAAAAAGTGCGCAGGATGACGCGACAAAAATGTTCGCTAATGACATCATGCGCGACCATGAGAAAGCGCTCGTCGATCTCGCCGATGCTGCTCAAAAGGATGGTACCTCGGTCCCGAAGAACCTGAGCGCCGAACATGCCGAGAAGATGAGAGCTTTAGAAGCCGCTTCACAAAGTGAGTTCGACCAGGCCTACCTCTCGACGCAGGTTTCGGTCCTTGAAGATGCGAAGACGATGTTCGAGGCCTTCATCAAGACCGGAATTGCAGGCTCGTTACGTGCATACGCTGAAAATCAGCGTGGCACCCTGCGGACCTATAATGTGCGTGTTCAGGGCCTGACAAATCCGTGAAAGCGACCGGATCCACTCCAGCTCAACATTCGAATTGAGTCACCATCGGCAATTCAGCGACGAGCTATATTGACCTAGCCTGTCTGCACGCGGCCGGCAACCGTACTTACGTTAAACCGGCCGATCGATGAAGATATTTGATCTAATCCACCCTATGCCACCGCGACAAATCCCGTGACGATTAGACATATGCTCGGCTGAGGGCGTCAATGCGATCAAGCTCATTGGCGATCAATAGTAAGCGCGATTTTCGATGCGCCTAGACGGCCTCTTCAGGCGTAATCGCGCACGGGTTCTAGCGGTACCTAGCTTTATTGGGCATTTGCCCTGGAGAA
>NZ_JBNWDU010000011.1:0-111486 GCF_053521725.1 Agrobacterium sp. CG160-95
TCGATTCACTTTTGCAGGATCTTGCGAGCGAGGAAGACGGCGAGAGTCGTGACACGCAGAGAGCAAAGCTTGAATTGTATCTGCAGGATTATTCCGGCCGCGAGGGTAACTTCGCCCGCATGATGTCGGGCTCAACTGCTCCTCAAACACGTCGCACTCTACAATCTGCTTTTAATAGAGCAAGCAGTTGGCCAATGGTGCTGGTTGCGCAATCACGTGTCGGTCGTGAAGGCCTCAACCTGCATGAAGCCTGCCGCACTGTGGTGCTCCTTCACGCCGAGTGGAACCCAGGCATTGTCGAGCAACAGATTGGGCGAGTAGACCGCAAAAACAGTCTTTGGCTTAGAGATTGGCGGGACTGGAGCCCCGAGCGGGTTGGACCTCCACCCCGTATCAGGGTTCACCCTGTTATTGTCAGCGGCACCTATGACGATCACAACTGGCAGGTTTTAAAGGGTCGTTGGCTGGAGTTGAGAGCACAGTTACATGGCGACGTCCTACGCCCCCACCAACTGGCGTCCGAAATGGATGACACAAAATCAGCATCTATTGAACTGGTTCGTCGCTCGACGCCTGATTTTTCGCCTCCTTGTGGTAGTTATCCGGGGCAACTGGCAGAGCGAGAGTTCTGTAAAAAAAGCTGTGTGAGCAGAGAGATACCAGAAAGAGCCGAGAACTAATCCATCATCTTCAGTGTTCCCCGAATGACATAGACTTACTACAATTCCGGATGTGGTGTTCGAACACTATTCGCAAACCACAATGCGTTGGCTGATGGCATGGTCTTTTGGACGGTTTTCATATGACAAATATCAATCACAATAGGCCGACACTTCGCCTTCTCGACAACTATAAGCGTGAACTTAGGTCCCTGTCACATAGCGATAAAATCTCGAAAGTGGCCACGGAAGAACCGACGCGTGGTAGAAAGAAGCGGATGCCGGACGTGAGCCCATCCGCGCAGCAAATTATTCTTTCAATGTTTGATGCTGCTGATCGATATTACCAGTCTTTCTCAAAATTTTTGCAGACTTTGTCACCAGAGGCCGAAAAATCGATCCGAAAGAAGGGGACTGCATTTCGGAGAGAGTTAGACCACGCCCAAGTAAAGCTCATAGATGAATGCGTTAAACTAGTGGTGGAAGCATTGCGTGAGAAAATTGAGGTGCGGGTTTCACAAAGTACGGGACACGGATTTCAGTAAGTCGCGGACACCGATTTCGGAAAGTCCGGGACAGCAATTTCAGTAAGTCGCGGACAGCATCGCGACAGATTTAGATCGATTTTCGTGAGCGCCGATCTGGCACTTTGCCCTCGTGTTTTTGAGCGAGGAATTGATGCCCAGACGGAAGCTAGCGAGACATACCGACGTGAAGGACATCCGATCGATCCTGCGGCTGACGTTCGAACAGGGATTGTCGATACGCGCCGTTTCCGAACGGCTGAAGATGAGCAAGACGTCGGTTTCGACGTATCTGCTGCGGGCGCGGGAAGCTGGGCTTGCGGTCTGGCCTCTTCCACCTGGCCTGGACGAGGACGACGTTCTGGAGCAACGACTATTCCGCCGAATGGGGCGACCTCCGCGCGATACCGACGAACCGAATTGGCCAAAGGTGGCCAGCGAACTGAAGCGCAAGGGCGTGACGCTCAATCTGCTATGGCAGGAATACCGGGAAGCCCATCCGGATGGCTATGGCTATACGTGGTTTTGCTGCCGGTTTGCCGATCACGAAAGCCGGGCCAAACCCACCTATCGCAGCCGTCATGTTGGTGGCGTAGCGATGGAATGCGACTATGCCGGCCACACGATCCCGATCATCGACCCATCTACTGGCGAGATCCGCGCGGCGCAGATCTATGTGGCAGTGCTGAGCGCGTCACAGTTGACGTTCTCTTATGCCAGCTTCAGTCAAAAGCTGCCCGACTGGATCGAGGCGAACCAACGGGCCTTCAGTTACTTCGGTGGTGTGACGAAGACAACCATCTGCGACAACCTCAAGTCTGCGGTGGCCAAGGCTCTTTGGTTTGAACCGACGTTGAATGCGACATTTGCGGCCTTCGCCGATCACTACGATACGACATTATTGCCGGCACGACCGAGGCGTCCTCGAGATAAACCCTCCGCCGAAGGGTCGGTTTTAATCGTCGAGAGGTGGGTTCTGGCCAGACTTCGAAACGAACGTTTCTTCAGCCTTGTCGATCTCAATATCCGCATCAGCGCTCTGATCGAGGACCTCAATAGTAGAACGATGCGCCGATATGGCAAATCGCGGCGCGCTTTGTTTGATGAAGTCGAGCGCTCCGAGCTCAAGCCGCTGCCTTCAACGCCGTTTGAATATGCGGAATGGAAGGTCGCGAAGGTCCATCCCGATTACCATGTCGAGGTCGACAAGACATTCTATTCCGTGCCGCACGGTCTCATCGGAAGACGGGTCGATATCAGGCTGACGTATCGGGCAGTCGAGATCTTCTTGGACCACAAGCGTGTTGCCAGCCACATCCGAAGCTCGCAGCGCTCCGGCCACATCACCGTCAATGAACATATGCCCAAGGCTCACCAACGCTATGCAAACACGACACCCCACACATTGCGCAAGGAAGCAGCAAAGGTCGGGACCAATACGGCGATTTTTATCGAACGTTTGCTATGCGACCGGCCGCATCCCGAGCAAGGCTACCGATCTGCTCAAGGCGTTCTTTCCCTGGCGCGCCGTTACGAATCCGAGCGGCTGGAACTTGCTTGCGAGCGAGCGCTGGTCATCAACGCACTAAGCTATTCGTCTGTCGCCAACATTCTCAAATCTGGTCTCGATCAGGCTCCAACCATGAGCGAGGCTGTGAAGCCGGCGCCGCCGCACGGCAATATCCGCGGCAAAACCTACTACCAATGAAGAGGACATCAGATGCTGACACATCCAACCCTGGACCAGATGAGTGCGCTTGGCCTCGCCGGGATGGCGACCGCCTATCGCGAGCTCATCGAGCAGGCTCATGGAAACGATCTTAGCTTCGACGAACGGCTGGGCCTGATGCTCGACCGCGAGATCGCGGTGAGAACAGACCGACGGCTGACAAACAGGCTCGCCACAGCAAAGCTTCGTTTTGCCAATGCCTCGATCGAAGACATCGATTTTGGATCTCGCCGCGGTCTTGACCGCCGGAACGTCTTGTCTCTGGCACAAGGTGCATGGCTGAAGGCAAACGAGAACCTGATCCTGACCGGCCAAACAGGCACCGGAAAGACGTGGATTGCCTGTGCTTTCGCGCGACAGGCCGCCCGCCTCGACTATTCGGTGCTCTACGTTCGAATGCCGCGACTGTTTGAGGACCTCGCACTCGCCAGGCTGGATGGACGCTTTCCGCGCCTCGTCGACAAGCTTGCGCGCGTTCACTTGCTGGTGCTGGATGACTGGGGAACCCACACCCTGAACGATCGACAGCGCCTCGATCTGCTAGAAATCTTCGAGGAACGATATCGGCGGAAATCGACCCTGATCACGGCTCAGCTTCCCGTGGCGGCTTGGCACGAAATGATCGGAGAGGCCACTTTAGCTGATGCGATTTTGGACCGTATTGTTCACAACGCACACCGCATAACGCTCGAAGGCGACAGCATGCGGAAACGAAAAATGCCGACGCTCTTGACCGGCGGCGAAATAACCGAAATCAATCACCCGTAACAGCAACCAGGCAACCGGAATTCGATCGCACCCGTTGTCCGCGACTTAGCGAAACGCTTGTCCGCGACTTGCTGAAATGACTGTCCCGATTTACCGAAATCCGCAAATTGAGGGAAAGAATGGTGTCATGGAATGGCTAATCTGGTTCCAAGATGATGCCCAGAACACGAACGATTCCGGTCTGCTTAACATCCTGGAAATTGGTGTTAGGCCGGCCTTTAAGAAGATCGAAGTCGCCATTGATGAGGGTGTCTTCCGACAAAATCCCAGCACCGCAGGGTGCTGAATGACAGACGTTTCCCTCACGAATATTACGATAAACAGCAACAACCTCTGTTGCCGCGAAGCCGCAATTTGCAGCATCGGCTTTGTCAATCTAAAGAGAAACCACCTCGCAACCTATTGCTCTGGAGCATCCTTGAAAGGAGCAATGGAATCGATCTCCGCGATTTTCTGGAATTCGCCGAGATATTCCTGACGATGATGTTCAAGCCAGCGGCTGATGCGGCTATTAGCAAGCAGTTTGGCGACGTATCCCCGTGCTACGGTAAGGTGAAGGTTATCTATCCCGTAAGTTTCTTCAACGCTCTTTACTTGTGTTTGCAATGCAGCCAGCTCCCGCTCCATCCGCGCGATCTGCTGTCCTGACGGCGTGCCGGCGCCTCGACCTGAGCCTTGCTTGCGGGCAACGAGTTGGCTGTCGGGTGTGGCGGCGCGTATCGCTCTGGCAAACATGATGGAAAAGTTGTGTTGACCGATCATCAAGTCGGCGGCCTCAATTTGCCGGACAGCCGACATCTGTCTTAAGACATCAAAGACAGTCATAGAACACGGTGTATCTTTCAGCATTTCTGCGGCCTCTGGACTAATGCCTTCAAGCAGTCGAAACCGACGAATGACCGACTCGACCTGAAGCCCAAGCGCATCTGCAATGTCCGCGGACGACACACCACGTTCAATAGCACGCGCAATCATCCGATGCTCCTGGATCGGGGCGAGGCGATTGACCCGCTTATTGTATGTGTAGGTATCGTCGTCGGTTGCGATCAAACACTCGACCTCGATGGTGCCAAGCTCCTTCAAAGCCTCTAATCGTAGATGGCCGTCGAGCAGAAACCAGAGACCAGGGTTTTTGTTGTCCGCGATGACTACCGGCGCCTCGACCAAACCAATCGCCTTGATCGAACTTAAAACCTGCGCGAATTTCCTGCTTTCGCGGGCGCCTTCAGGCAGGGATTTCAGCGGTACGATCGCAGAAATGGCTATTGTTTTTATATCTCGATCAAATGCGAAGTGAATTCGGCCATCACCGTTGTCATCATCATCGTCATGCCCATCGCTCATCATGCCCTCCTGAAATTCGGCTGGAGAGTGCTTTTGGCATGGTTGCCAATCCCTCCGCTCTCAACAGATTGAGGAAACTTTCATCCGCGATCAGATCCTTCATGGCCTCGACAATGAAGAGAAGCCGGGTCTGTGCAAAATCTGATTTCTTGATCAAGAGCCGCTGTTTTTCGGCCTCCCTTTGATAAACCTGCATGAGATCATGCGCCGTCATCCGCTTTCCGGTGGCTTTGCGGCCGAAACGCCCCTGTTGTATTCCTTTTCCCTGAGCTCGCATGCGGACATCGAGAAGCCGCCTGACGGCAGCAAGTTTTTTCCCCCGAAGCTGACCCGCCTCATAGGCATCCAGGAGCAAGCTTTGCGCCTCCTCGGTCTCAGCTCGAGATATTTCCATCGCAAGGGTAATCGGGATGAGGCCGGTTTCAACGGCTGCGACAAGGCGTTCCTCGCCCTTCTCGAGAAGTGCGGCGATCATGTAGACCCATTGTGCGCCGACACCGATCCTTTTGGCGATTGCAGCGTCGGTGTAGCCTCGTGCTCGCAAGGCACCAATCTCACGCATGAGGTCGATTGGTCGCGGGGTGCGTCGAGCAATATTCTCAACCAAGCTCATGACAAGGCATTTGTCCTCGCTGGCCTCGATGACGACCGCCGGGATCTCGCTCTGTCCGAGCATTTGAAAGGCTTCCAGACGGCCTTCCCCGCAAACCAGATCGTACCGTGGCCCGCCTGGGCCATTGTGGCGGCTGACAGTGATCGGGCGCTTGAGACCGATGGCTTCGATATTGTTCACGATGTCCCGATGCTGTCGTTTGTTGCGCGCGCGGGGGTTGAGCACTGAGATGCGTGAAATCGGGATCATTTCTATATGACTTGAATGAAGAGCGGACATCACGCGGCCTCCGACAGGTTAACGGGCGCAGCAATCTGATAAAGAATAGTGAGGTCATCGAACCGATAGGCATCAAGCTGCAAGGCATTGTCTTCTGCCATCCTCAATCGATCGGCGAGAAGATCCAGCCTTGGAAAGAGGTAGTAGTCGAATGCCTTCTGGTTGGCCGAATCCATGCGGACAACGACGGTGATGTCGGGAGCAAGTGAGGTATCGAAACGCAGGTTCCAACGTAGAAGTCCCGTCGGTGTCTGGAAGCAGCGAGCGATTACAATTGACAGAGTGAACTCCTCGTTGACCGTTACATGATCGGTTTCGATGTCCTGCCACGCCTTGCTGCCAGAGGATTTCAAGGCGCCCATCACCTGCTCAAGCACATCGGGATGGCGCTTGCGGAGTTCTCGATTGATCTCGACGTAACGGTAATCTCGATCCGGATTGAAGCCCACGAGACTGTAGGCTCGCAGAAGGCTGCCGAACCGCGAGCTGTAGGCACTGCTTGACGGCATGCCATCGCATTCATCGATGACGATACCCGACAAACTCCCCGTTCGTTGGTACAGGTCTCGCAGAGACTGCAGCATCTCTTCGTCGCTCAACCGGAATGACCGGGTGTTGATAACGGTCCGAGCCGCCTCGAAGAGGGATCGCTCGATGACAGCGTCGAACACGCCGTTAGCCCTGATCCACATTTCGGGATCATTGCGGACATGGCGTTTCTTTAATTTGAAAGACTGTCGGTTCCAAACATTGTCGCCGGCATATTTCTCATTGATCAGGATTTGATGGACGGTCCCTCTCGTCCAGTTGCGTCCAAGGTCGGATTTAATGCCCCGTTTATTCAGCTCGGCTGCAATTTCGCTCTCACTTTCCCCATGGTGCACGAATCTGCGATATATCTCACGAACCAGCTCTACCTCTTCGGCCGGCCCCAAAGTAAGGATCACACGGTCAGTCTGAATGCTTTTGTGCTCGCCTCGTTGGAGATTACCTTTTACTTGGCCGTGTTCATCGATCAGCGTACGTCGTAACCCGAAACCAGCTGGTCCGCCTTGTCGGTACCCCTTTTCGATCAGACGGCCCTGCCCTGCGAAAACCTTCGTAGACAATTCACGACTATACTCCCCGGCCATAGCCCGCTTGACGCCTTTGACGATGGTGGACACCGGGCTGCCGTCATTTTCAAACTGTTCGGCGCAATACTGGACAGAGATCCCGGCACGACGGCAGATGTATTCGTAGTACGCGCTTTCATCAGCATCCTGGAAGCGGCCCCATCGACTGACATCATAGACCAGAACCATCGTGAAATCTGTTGTGCCGACCTGCACATCCTCGATGAGTTGGCGCAGCGCATCGCGCCCTTCGATTTTCAGGCCACTCTTTCCTGAATCCGCGTATGTCCTGACAATCTCGATGCCGCGCACCCGAGCATAGTCCCGAATTGCCTCCGATTGGTTTTCGGTAGAATATCGCTGATGATCGGTTGACATACGCACGTATTCGGCAGCCCGCACTGGCTGCGAAACCGATGACCTGCCGCTAAAGGTCTCCCGATCCACTGGCCGCCCCTCCTATCTTCAATCAGAGCGCGTCTGATCCTGAGGCTGTTGCGGCGACCAGCACATCCATTCCTGCAGGCATCCGCATAGCAATTCTAGCGCATGAAGGAGCAGAAGATGTTGCCGAAAAAGGGCAGTAAGTTGCCGATTTGGCCTGGCTTTCTCGGCGATCGAGAGGTTCTCGCGTTCACACTCGCCGATCTCTTAAAAAAAGAGCATGGCGATAGTCACAGAGCGACCAAGGAATTGATGCGGCAGACAGGTGCCAGCGAACGAACCGTAAAACATTGGCTGTCCGCTCAACATGCTCCAGAGGTTATGTTTTTCCTTCGTCTAGTCGTCTCCTCGCCAGTGGTACGAGCTTTTTTGCTCGGGATTATTGAAGGGCCAGCATCGGACCGGACCGCTCCTGCGAACGATCACTCCTTTCGTGTGGCCTCGAAAGAAGCCTACGCTACCGGCGAAGCCGCAATCGCCACGCTGGCAGCAAATTCACGTAGAAATGACCCTAATCATGTCCCTGAAATTGACCCTAAAGATGACCCTGAACCCGAGCTTTTCAATCAACGACAGCAGTGGTTTCTCGAACAAATTAAGGCGGGTGAACGCTTCAGCGCCAAGGAGATTGTTCTCACTTGGCACGTCAGCCTGAAAACCGCACGACGAGATATTAGCGCACTGCTTCATTCCAAGTTACTTGAGTATATCGGATCGCGCAGAAAAGGACGCTATCGAATGAATTCACGATGAAAATGAATATCCGTCGGCATCATCGTCGTCCTGCCCACCGGAAGCGTAGTCAGCGAGATCTCTGTTAATGGCATCCGACGCGGCTCGCCTGCTTAGAAGTCCGACGTCCTCGAGTGCCTCGATGTTGGGAAGATCACGGAGGGTCTGAAATCCAAACGCCGACAAAAATCGGGGTGTCGTCACATAGGTGTAGGGCGCGCCTGGCGTCGGACTGCGCGGCCCGGAGCCGATGAAACCTGCACCGCGCAGATTGCCGATCGTATCGCGGCTGACTTCCTTGCCAAAAATCTTCGCCAACTCGCTGCGGGTTACCGGCTGGAAATATCCCACTGCCATCAGCACCAATGCCTCGAACTCAGACAACGCCGCAGCCCCTCCCCTTGTCGGCGCGGAGGACGCGCGAATGGTCTCGGCAAAGCGTGGGCGGGTACGGTGCTGCCAGCCGCCGGCGACCGCCACCAATTCATATGGCCGATCCCGTAATTCCTCGACCAGATCATCAATTAGCAAGTCGATGCAGCAATCCCGACCGACGACGCGTGCCAGGGTCTCGCGGCTGACCGGCTCCGCCGAGGCAAAGATCACCGCCTCGACGCGCATCATCCACTCCCGCCAACGCAGCTCGACCGGAAGATCCTCTAGTTCCCGATCAAACAGACGCTCATCTGCGTCATTACTCTTCCGGCGGGATGGCTTCGACGCGGGCGATCCGGCCATGGTCATAGCCCAAAAATTCGAAACGAAGATCGGCCGGACAATTCACGCACCGCGTCGTGAGCCTCGAGCCTCTCGAACAGGCGGGACGCCGCCCAACGCGACAGCTGGCCCCCGGGTGACGTCGCCGATACTGCATCGTCATTCAACAGCTTCCGGATGACGGATTCAGCCCCTTTCGTCCGAAGCTTTGGGGTCACGGCAACTAGCCGGGCGGCGCGGCGATCAATCTCCGCGGCGGAGCGTAACGCCGCTTCAACGCCTTCAACAAGAGCCAGACAGATTGCCTTCGAATAGGCCGGTTCGCCCGGCCGCACCCGACCTCGGCCGCCAATCGTGCGGAATGCCGAGCTGAACCGTGCTGGCAACAGCAGAGGGACTGGCCTCGGCCATTTCAGTTTCATCGCCAAAACCACGTCGGCCAGTCCTAACGCCAAAACCTCGGCGTCCGGGCGAGGGGTCGCGATCGCCGATATCAGCTCGGCTAACACGAGGGGTGCCGCACGCCCGGACTGGACCGCCGTATCGATGAGATCCGGGACTGACGCAAGGTCGTCGTCCCATCGGATCGAACACAAGGTCGTCAGTTCCTTGACGAAAGGGGTGCCGGGCATCTGGGATCGACGGCAGAGCAGTCGTGTGGCCAGATACAGCTTTCCGGCCGGACCTGGATCGCCATCTGCGGCCGTCATTAAAACGGCGTCGCGCAGTGCGGCCTCTTCCTCATTGCGGCCGAGCATCCGAGCGGCGACAGCGGCCGATTTCAAGGCAAGGCGATCGCGCCAGCAGCCGATCCACAGAGTATCCGAGCGGATCAGATCATCAAGCGCTTTCAGTGCGATACCAGCAGAGAAGACCGCGTCGCACTCGTCGATGTCACGACCGCGCGCCAACGCCCAGCCCGGCAGGTGCGCGGACCATGTTGGTGTCGGAGTTTGCACTGTCGCGATCGAATCCATGCTGCGCAGCATAGTTCAGATGTGCGCTTTAATCCACAAATATCGCACCTAACCGCACTGCCTGTCGCTCCTAAATAATGTCCGATAATCTTGCATTATCGGACGTTCTGTTCATTATAGAGAAATGGCCCAAATCATCGAGCAAAACACCGAAATTCACGTCGAGGAGACCTCAGCGCTATCTCTCAGCATGGCGCCTGGGTGTGATGTTTCCGCGCCGGAGGTGTCGAGCGACAGCCCCCTCCCCTCTCTTGTCGGCGAGGGCGAGACACCGGCTCATCTCGCCAACCTTGCCGATCGTGCCCGGGGCTACGTCGCAGCGGCCAGTTCCGCCAATACACGCAAAGCCTACCAAGCCGACTGGAAGCATTTTTCAGCGTGGTGCCGGCGCGCCAATCTGGCCGCCCTCCCCCCGCATCCGCAAACTGTCGGGCTCTATATCACCGCCTGCGCTTCCGGCACGGCTGAACGGGGTGCAAAAGCGAACTCAGTCTCGACCATCGAACGCCGCCTCTCCTCTCTCAGCTGGAACTATGCCCAGCGCGGTCTCATCCTCGATCGTAAGGACCGGCATATCGCCACCGTGATGGCCGGCATCCGCAACAGCCATGCCAAGCCACCGGTCCAGAAGGAAGCGGTCATGGCTGAAGATATCATCGCCATGGTCGAAACGCTCGATCGCGGCTCTCTGCGCGGCCTGCGGGATCGGGCGATGTTGCTCATCGGCTTTGCTGGCGGCTTGCGACGTTCCGAGATCGTCGGCCTCGATCTCAAGGCCGACCAGACTGAGGACGGTCGCGGTTGGATAGAGATCCTCGACAAGGGCATGCTTATTACTCTGCGCGGTAAAACCGGATGGCGAGAGGTCGAGGTCGGCCGCGGCTCGGCCGATACGACCTGCCCGGTCGCCGCAATTGAGACCTGGATCAAGTTCGCCAAGCTGGCTCATGGGCCCCTCTTCCGCCGCGTCACAGGACAGGGCAAGGCGGTTGGATCCGAACGATTGAATGACAAGGAGGTCGTCCGGCTTGTGAAACGATCGGCGATGGCTGCCGGCGTTCGCGGCGATCTCAGTGAGATCGAGCGCGCGCTCAAGTTTTCCGGCCATTCCCTTCGCGCGGGCTTGGCCTCTTCCGCTGAAGTCGACGAGCGTTACGTCCAGAAACAGCTCGGTCATGCATCGGCAGAGATGACCCGCAGATATCAGCGGCGGCGGGATCGCTTCCGCGTGAATCTGACGAAGGCATCAGGGCTTTAGGTGACCACTCCCCTACTCCGGAGTGAAATCGTAAGGGGAGATTTCAGTGCAGAATTTGTCGCTTAGCGCTTGAAAAAATCAGAAGCTGAAAGCCACATTCGTGACGAGCTCGCTGAGCTTTTACAGACATCGAAACTCCACGGCACCTCATTGATTGGAGGATCACGTGGTCGTATCGCTCCGCAGCACAATCACCTTCCTGTCGGCAAAGCGCTGGACTTGAAGCCCGTAAATTGCGGGGGTATCGCGCTCGGGTAATATAAAGACAAAATCATCGTTACTCTGCCTCGACAGACGGCTGCATCAAACACATCAGTTCTCCGAGGTCGTAACCTACCAATATCTGTTCTTCTAAAAGGCCAAGCAACAGTGCCACGAAAGCGATGGGCCCATTATGGTGGGAAACGGGTACAGAGTAGTATTCAGGCACGAGTCCCCGAATGTCTTCACCTGCTGCAGCCTCCGCAACCAAGGCGTGGTAATCAGGATGAGACTCGACCATATCAAGTGTGCTCCGGTGATGAACCATCAAAGCACGTCTGACCGCGGTGTCATTTACTGTCCTGATCAGAAACTCCCTATCCAGCGTTACTACTGCGTCTGGCTCGATTTCACCGCCCCCGTATCGGTTGTGATCTAAACGTTCTTGCAACGGCACTCTTGCTGTCACTTTTGTTCCGTAGAGTTTGCTGCCGCGGTACGCCACCACCATCGTGAAAGGCCGATGTGGTCTCCGATCTCCTTGTCTCCTTTTCGCCCTGGTCATTGTCGACAAGTGAGACACGGCAGGTATCTCCTCCAACTTCGAGAGGGCGTCAGCTAGCGTTTGCTCGGTCAGCACCGATTTCGCTTCCACTACACCGTAAACATCGTCGTAAGGAATTAGCCTCGTACCCGATTCTTCATCGAGACAAAGGTTTGGAGAATTGTCTTTCCTGAAAATAATCACATCAAATTCAGACGTGACATCTGCAATGATCCTGTCGTTGTCCCACCGCGTGTAAACAATGTAGCCTCGCGATACCCCATACTTCCCCGGCAGCATCTCGCGTAGAAATTTTCTAATCTGCCCTTCCCTTGGACGACCAGTGTTATCTGGCCGCCGGTGCAGCGCGCCACGCGCGAACGCCAGCTCGAAATCTTTCGCAATAATTCCCGTTAAATCGGTAAGTTTTGGCTTCACTCGTCTCTCCAGATGGACATTTAGACGACGAGTCGCCGTTGCATCAAAACTTCTTTATTGTGCAGATCAGGACAATCTGCACAGCGGATGACCCACGAAGGGAGCAGTCATTGCTACGGAAACGCCTGCCGATGTGCAACGCCCTACCCCAGCTCGCGAGCGACTTCTTGAAAATATTCAGGGAATGATTGGAGAAGCGCGCTCACCGCATCGTATTCCTTCCGGCAGCACGCTTTCACACCTGCGCGATCATGCACATTAGGAAAAGCTTCGGCCAATTGTTGCGCAACCACCCTGTCCGCGAAGCCGGATTCGTAAAACGCGAGCGAAGCTTTAGTTTGAAGACCATTCTTCACCTGCCTTTGAAGCAGCGTAACCGGCTCAACGAGGTCAGGCTCGATAGATTCAATAAGGTCGACGACCGAGGCGAGGATCATGGCGAGATGATAGCCAAAACCATCCTCGCAAAGTGAGACGACGTGGTCGGCCGTCGCGTGGTCGCCACTGAAGCGAATATCGCTCTTCGCGAGAATCTCTCGAAGGGAGGCGAAGGAATTCCCCTCGACCCAACCGGAGAGAATTGTCGGGATCACCGTCAAATCGCTTAAAGACAATATCGATTTCGCTGCCGCAAGAGGTGTCGCCTGCTCTAACAGCAGCGGTAAGAGACTTCCATCTTTAACAGCAGCGGTCAGTTGATCTAAGCTCGCCTCGATCCATTTGCTCAATTTGTGAAGTTCCGCAGGCGGCAAAGGCGACTTCTTAATGAGCAAACGGTAGGCTGCGTCGGTATTGCTTTGAACGGATCTTACCGTTGCCTGGAAAAGCTCCACGACCCGTGGTCGGATCTCATCGTCAGCCAGATGGTAAGCCAGCGTGTTCGCAGCGAGTTTATCAGACGCCGCGACGGCATCTTCTGCATCAAAATCGATGTGCTGCGCGAGATACATCGCGATGCTTTGAATCGCACGCGCCCTCCCCTGCAAATAGTCTCGGAGCTCAGAGGAGCTCGCATTCGGGAACTGCTTGAGGACCTCTTCGACAATCGACGCAATCATCTCAGCGTCGGCGAACGCTAAATTCCAGTCCGCGAGATTGAATGTAAGCACGATAGGAGTGCCGACTGTCTGCTTGTAGTCCTCGAATATCTGAAGAATACTACTCTGGCTTGGCTCTGCCCCATCTTGGTCCAGAAGCGTCTTAGCAGCTTCCCAGCGCCATTTTTTATAGTAATCTTCTCGTTCATCGTAGATCGAAGGCGCAGAGAAAATCACGCTACTCTCCGTGTGCATGCCGGCACGCCCGGCTCGCCCCATGAGATTGTGGAAGTCGCGCGTTTTGATTTTCTCTCTGCCTTGTTGCGTAGCTGTGACGACTAAATATTTAATCGGAAAATTTACCCCTTGGGCTAGCGTCGAGGTGCAGGCAACGATACGGGCGTGGCCAGCCTTCATCGCGTGCTCCACGCAGAGACGGATCCCATGAGGCGTGCTTGCGTGATGCGACAGAACCCCAAGTCGGCTCGCGCCGACAACATCTACATCGCCAAGATTGCTGAATATTAGGTTCCCCAACTTTTCCAACTCTTCGGAATCTGACCACTCTCTGGGCTTATCTAGATCTACATTTCGCTTGAAAAGATCGACAACGCGCCAGGAAACTTTCGACACACTGGCCTTTTGGCCGCAGAACAGAGCTACACTCCCGTTGACGCCCAGATGCAGCGCAAGATATAGTCCAATGTCAACGCTTTCAGATATTTCTGCAGGGTGATCGCGGTCCGGAAACACACGATCGCGCTCTCGCTTGCTCTTCTTTTCGAGCGGAAGTTGCTCGATGATCCTTGGAACGAAGTATTCGTTCTCGTCGGGGTCAATCGGGTTCACATATTGTAGCCAGCCGCGCTCTTTCTGCCAGCTGGCAAATGCGATACTCTTCGCTGTTGGCAGAAGCCCCTTTCCCCCCACGATCGCAGTTGCATCTCCAATCAGCCAGTCCGCGATCTGCTCTGCATTGCCGATAACGGCCGAAATCAAGACGATCTGCGCTCCTGGTTTAAGCATCATGCGAAGCGACGAAAGCAGTAGCTCGTAAGTAGGACCCCGCGTGAAACCCTCGAATTGGTGCCCTTCGTCGTAGACAATCAGTCCGATACGCTCCGCCAATTCGGGTGCGCGACGAAGCATAAAAAGCAGTTTCTCGGGAGTTATTACCAGCACGCTATTTTGCGCAAGGAGCTGCCCCATTCCGAAGTCCATAAGATAGGAATCCGAGACCTCGTCCATAAGCACGGGCTCGTCCTGGAAAGCTCGGACGAGGTCAGAACGAATATCGTGACATAGCGATTTAAATGGCGCCACGATAATTGCCAAGGATGTTCTCTTCGATAGGAATGCCGCTCTGATGATAAGCTCAGTTGCGCGGGTTTTCCCAGCACTTGTGGGCATCTGGATTACTGCTGAACGTCCTCTCAACAGCTCGGCATCAGCAATTCGACGCTGAGCCGGCCACAGTTCGATCGGGAAGCCGGGTTTAGAGAGCGCAGTCTTCCACGCCTCAAGGGTCAGGTCAGACGTTGGAGGGAGCCTGTTGCGAGAAGAATTCTGGATTTTTCCTGCGCATATCGCTGTCACAATGTCCCCGTAGAGAACCTCTCGGTCAGTTCCGATCTCGAGTAGTTTTTCGCGAAGCTCTCGGCAAAGCTCTGGAATAGCGCGCTCATCTTCGTCCAGAAGAGCATAATGTCCTCGGATCAGCTCAAGCAAGCGATCGGCAAAGGCCGCATGAAAGATTTCTACCTCTATCGGTCCTAGGCGATTTTGAAGAATTCTGCTTGCGAGCAAGGCTAGCCCGCCGCCAAGAGCTGCGGGAGGCTCGCTCGAGCGCTTGACGACGACCACGGCATTTCCGATTGCATCAGAAAGATAATAGGCTGAAGCGCAGAGAAGCGAGAACTCGAGAGAGATGCTTTCATCTAACTTTGACTCCAAGTAAGAGTCAAAAAAGGTCGCGGCAAAACGCACGTTGTCGATTGCAGAAATATCTTCAGCCCACGTTTCCGGACGGTCACTCACGGTGGGATCGATAAAGTGGCCGGCAATAGCGCCAGCGGCGTCGCCTAGAATTCCAACTGCCAACGAGTAGAGTGAAGCAGGATCCCGACGTATTTCGATAAAGTCCTCTGGGGCGACCCGAAACTCGTGCATCTTTGCAGTCGCGCGAACCGTTGAAAGAACCTGTATTGCGTTTGCTTCAGGCCTCATTCGCGGCCCTCTCGTATAGCGAGTGTACGAGATCCATCATTGAAGTGCCCTTGATCACAACGAGCCTGAGTTTGTCCTTGTTTGGATGCTCGGAGACTTGGGTTTTATCCAGTTCCATTTTATCAGCCGTTAACTCGTCTAGCACGGCAACCGCGCCACTCCATCGCGTGAAGGGGCGATCAGCTTCATTCTGGAACCGTTCGACTTTGAGCGCAGCGTCCCGACTCTTCCGAAGCAATCGTTTTTTTAAGGCGCTAAGCGTCATAGCTTCTCGCAAGCGGTCCTTGCCGGAATCGTTCACCGCCGTTTGGAGTCGATTTTCCTTCGTCGGCCTAAGTCCGGATTTGGACTCGACGATGAATATCTCATCCTTAGGGCTCGGTTTTTCAGACGCGAACCGAAATCCTACCACGTCTGTGCCGTTGTCCGACACATTTGCATTGATCCGGTCTTCATACCGATGTTCGCGGGGACACCAATAGTCTAAAATGAACTCGAGATAGTCCGCAACGAGGATTTCTCCAAAATCGCCTGATCGCGTCGCCGGGCCCGAGCCAACCTTCGCGCTCGGAAATTTGATCTCAGTCAGGAACTCCGAATGCGATTTTCCCGTCCCTGAAACCAACTCTGGAAGCTCTTCATCAAGACAGTAGTGCTGTCGAAAATGCTTCGCCCACGCGGAAAGGACAGCAGGATCATCTTGATGATTGAGCTCCCAAACTTCAACCAGCGCGCCTTCAGCGGTCTTAATGGCTTCTTTGGTCTTGTTCAGCCATTTTACATGGGGTGGCGTCATTGGGCTTATCTTGGAATCTCGAATCGGAATGGATCTTCAATTATTTCGCTAATAAAAGAGTTTAATACAACCAAGAAATCCTCAATCATGTTCTTCCCCCTACATAGTTCGGATTTACTCAATGCCGTTCGACTTTAGAGATTTTTCCACCGCTCTTGAGACCGCTTGGGATCTATCAGCCGACGTGCCGCTTCCTCCTCCTGCACCCGCGCTTCGCGACGAGCAAGACCAACTGAACACGCTTGTGAACAGCGCTATTTCGGACAATAGTAGCTCATTCTTGGCGACGGATCTGCGCAAGCTCATTCGTTATATCGCGCTGTCCGATGTTCTCAACGGCCGAGATGGCGAGTTGCTCCTTGTTTTAGAAAAGCTTGCCGGGCATTTTCCCGTTAGCGCGGGTCTCGCGTTTCCCGTTCAAAGAGACTGGTGCATCGCTCTCGCAGCAGGTCGACGGCTTTTGGCGTTGAACAACTTCAGAGTAGCCGACATCAAGACAGACAACATGGTCAAGGGGCTCGGCCGGCTCTTAGCCGATGGCCACAGCTTCGGCCTGGATGACAGGGGCATAGACCCGAACTCGAATGGCTTCTCGACCGCCTCGACACTCATTTTGCAATATCTGCAACAAGCAGGACGAGAGAAGGCCTTCGCGTTTCTGGAGGGCTTGGCTCGGCTGGTTAACTTGTACGAGTTCGATCAGGTCCTCTATTCTCGAAATCCGGTCAATCAACCTCGTGAGGCTTCCATCCCCTTTGGATTTCTTTGGCAACTTGCGGCTCGCGTAGAGGATCGAGCGCCAACAGTGCCCGACCACAATATTGTCATGCATAAGGCAGTGGCGACTTCCAGGGATCTCGTTGCAATGACAGCAGTGGAGAGCTACGGGCAATTCTGGGCCCTAAATGTGTCCACCAACGATCTGGACAGATGGCTCGCTGACGCGACGCTAAACGACCACCTTTTCTCTCTTCAGCAGTGGACGCCATATATTACTCCACTCATCCTACGCCATTTTTTTGGTACCGATCACGACGAGAAGCTCCGGCGTGAACTGGGTTGGGGGGTGGAGGACGCAGCGATCTTGGCAGAGATAATTTTGACGAAGGCAAGTACCAGTCCTGGATATCTGACTTCCAGTGATGTCCAGCCAGCCATTCCCCTCGAAGTGTCGAAGGCGTTGTTGCGCGACCTCACACACCAGGCGCCCTCGCCAAACGCAAACTATCTAACCCCCTTCTCGGCTACTCAGGCAGATCTTATGTTCCGTCCGTTCTCGCCGTGCGTAAGTTCTGGCCGATTTTTTATTCCGACTCGGTCGGCTTGCGGCCCTGCTCTCTATGAGGCGGTAGTTGCCGGATTTCGCAAAGTCTTTCCGGATGAGATCAGCGACATGACTGGCGATGGTTTGGAAAGAGCAACTGGAGCGATTTTGAAGTTTCGGGGGCTAAACCCGACTATCGAGGCAAAAAAATATCACATGAACGGCATTGACGGGGAATGTGATCTTGTCCTCGAGGACGACCAAACGATTATCTTCATCGAATGCAAAGCAAAGCCAATCACCCGAGCGGCGATGTCCGGCGAAATGGGCGATCCGACCCTTCTCTATCTGGAGGGGATCGTTGCTTCACAGACCCAGGCTCTGCAGCACGAAACGGTCTTAGAAGAACACGATCGCATCGAATTTGAAGACCACCTCGTTCTTGAACGCAAAGGGAGGAAAATTATTCGTCTTTCCATTACCCTTTTTGACTATGGCACTCTGCAGGATCGGTTTGTGTTCTCGCATCTGTCGGCAGCGCTGACTAATAGTGAGCTCGCATCGACGTCTTCCCGCTCAAAGAAGAGAGTGAAAAAAGCGAACGATATCCTTGATAAGCTCAGGTCCAGTATTGGTATCGAAAAAGACATGAGTGAAGATGCAGCGCGCAATGTGTGGATCAGGGCGCTTCCGACGGCATCTCTTTCCATCGGCCAATTAGCCGCAATCCTCGTCGCAGAGGACAATGTGAGCAAGCTTGCACGAGTCATTTCCCGACCCGCTTCATTCGCTACCGGAAGCGTCCTTAAAGAGTATCACTTTTTAAAGAAGCGACAATTAATCTGATCAGACGTTCTCCACACTCCACCATATCATCACTGAAGAGCCGTAGCTAACTAAGCTTTCGTCACATCGAGCCGCAACAATTAGCGCGTTACCAACGGTCGCAAGGCTCAACACCCTCCGGAATGGCGCAATACATGAGCCCAGAGGATGCCCCTCTCGCTACCAATGAAGCTTGGCGCTATGTACCGTTAAGATCCACTTTGAAATGCATCTCATTTGATAGCTCAATCTTCGTTGTCCCTTCCCGAGTCACTCTGACGCTACGCTCTAGACGTGATTTCTCTTAACGCATCGTGATCGGTCGAAGAGTTGTCAGCCGGAAACTTCGACCTTTATATCGTAATATCACGCGGTTACGGCATTCTCACCTACTTGTCCATGATTAGGCCGAGAGCTTTGGCGCATACTGTTTGCTCGAAGCAACGCGAAAAGCATTGGGCCAAGGGAAAATTCCCCTCGCCGCGCCTTTGCCGTGAGATCGCGAAGGTATCCTCCGGCCGAATTGATATGGCCGGCCCGTTCGTAGATGCAGCTGATTGCAATTGCCGCCCCCGCTTGGCCCATCGTCTCGCAAGCTTCCTCGTAGGCCGACGGGCTGACCCCAAGCATTGATCGAACCGTGACTGCGGCGGACATCAGCTCGCGCCAACTCCCAACCGTCCCCCTGGCCCCAAAATTCCCAATCTCAGGGCAAGCGCGGAGCACCATGGATAATGGGAAGACCTCCGGCTCGTCTTTCCGGCGTCTTTCACGATTTTGCTCAGTTCTCTCGCCCTGCTTCTTTTCGAAGCGAGGTTCAAGTTCATTGCAAGATTCGGTATTTGAATTCTGTATGTGACGCCCAAATGCGATGTCATTGCCATCGCTTTTTTGAGATTCTTCCTTTGTTTCCAACATTCTTGCGACTTCCTCGTGCAAGAATGTCATCTCTTCCAGGCTGGAGGTCAGGTCATGAATAGTTGGGCGGCGAGAAAAACGACCTACTATCTCAATGAAGCAGTTCTCAGCCGCGTGCCAATCGCCCGGAAGGCCCTCCTCGATACCGACAGTAATGAGCTTGCGCACATCACGGCGCACGATGGTCAGACGATCCTTAGTCATACGGAATTGGCGCTGCTCTCTTGCGACGTCCTGGGCAAGTGCTGCGAACTCGGCAGCTCTGGCAAGCAGCGGTGCCAGACTGAATCCGTAAGCGTCGGCAATGTCGCCCTCCTCGTCTTTGCGCGCATAGCGCTTCCCATTGGGGCTATCTTTTCGGATGACGATCCCGGCGTCTACGAGTGCTGCGAGGTTCTTGCGAAGGGTCGTACCGGCGATTCCGTTGGCCCTGGCTGACAGCTGAGCGTTTGATGGGAATACGATCAGGTTCTTATCGCCGCTGAGTTCCGCCGATGGGAAAAACGACAGCAGTGCGTTTAGAACGGCGAGGGCGCGATCCTGCAGACCTAGCCGCGTCCTCGCATCACCAACGTCTCGGAAGACGCGCCACTTATCGACAGCGCTCGTCGTTGCCGCGTGCACCGTCTCTTGCTGCCGTTTCACCAAGGCAAGCGTCATCGAGCGCCGCCCAAACGGCGTCGTTATATATCCCGTCTCCATGTCCTTCACCTTTCAAAAGGCAAAGAAAAGGCTACGCCGGAACGGCGCTGACTCTTGACTGTGATTCCGGGAAGTGCGATTCTCTAAGCGACCAAACTGAGAGAGGCCTTCTGGAACACCGTTTCGGAGGGCTTTTTCTTTGCTTTAACGATCCTTTCCACGTTTCATCGCATCTACCGCTTCGCGCTTTTGTAGGAAGCGTAGATCTCTGGCAGCATCGATAGAAGGTAGTCGCCGAATTCCGGCGCCGCTTTCTTGTCGATCATCAGCGTCAGTGTCTTCTTGTCCTGGCGGAAACTCGCAGCTTTGACACCGTCTTCGGCCTGCCATACTTCGGCAGCAGCGACTTTTTCCTTCTTTGTTTTCTTCGGAGCGACAGCTTCAAACACGCGGACGAACCGCTCGTCCGAAGCCAAGGGCTTGATGGCGCCGTCCCGCAGAAGCTCGCGGGCACGGTCCACTGCACCTTCAGCGTTCAATCTCGATGATAACTCATACCAACGATCACGCCCTGTCTTCGGTGCCGGACCGATCAGCCGGATGATGTCGGCTGGCAATTGTGTTGCGGCTTGGATCAAGCGCGAAAGGTTGCTTTTGTCGACCGCAAGTGCGGCCATAATGACGTGCCGCTGAATACCGCCCGCTTCAAGCTGCGCTGCATAAAGAGCGCGCTCGATGAAGGACAGATCTTGACGTGCGCTGTTTTCCTGACCTTGGGCGAGAACCAGTTCGTCGTCGGTCAGATTTCTGACGGCGGCCTTGATCTTCAGACCTGCGGCTTTCACTGCCCGCAAGCGTCTGCGACCGTAGGCGATCTGGTATCGTCCATCGGCAGATGGATGCGGCCGCACGAGAACTGGAACCTGCTGGCCGTTCTCTCGAATGTTGCGTGCAAACTCTTCGAACTGGCTGTCGTCCTCGTCAAGGCGATCGGTAATTGCCGGCGCATCGATAAGATCCGGATCCAACTCAGCCAAAGACTGCGACTTCAACGCCTCTATCGACCGAGACACGGCACCAATGGCACCGCGCGGCGCATATTGGGGAGGAGGGGCCTCATGATTGGCGGCTTCCTGATCGTCCCTTTTCGATTGTGTCGAGACCTTAAGGTCGGAAAGAAGATGCTTCCTAGCCATCTTTTTCGTCTCCTGCGCCGGAATAACCAGTTGATCGAAATGCGAAAAGCGCGCGGGAGATCGAAAAGTTTCCGGCTGGCAACTTTCTGCGCCGCAAGGTCGATTTGATTTGCGTGACGGCCATCATTTTCTGCCCCAAGCGGTCTGGATCAATTGCTCGATTTCGCTGTTGACGTTGTCAAGCGATTCCATTGCGCGATCATAGGTCGCTCTCGTGAACTGGTCTCGGCTGACTTCGTACAAGGTCTGTTTGGTAATCCCGGCATCCGAAATCGCGGTGCTTTTCAGCATCGGATGGTTCAGGACGTGGTCGCCAAACATGGTCCGCATAAACGAAACCATCTGGTTCTGTGGACCATCACCCGGCTCATAGCGCGTCACGAGATAGCGCATCCAGTCGTAATTCATGCTGCCGCCGGCGTCCGCGACAACACTCAGAAGTTCTGATGTCATCAGGAGGAACTGGCACATGGACATAACGTCCAGCATTTGCGGATGAACGGTGACGAGAACGGCCGTCGCCGCGCAAAGCGCCGAAATGGTGAGGAACCCCAACTGTGGGGGGCAATCGACGACCACGACATCGTAATCGTCCGCGACAGATGCAATCGCGTCATCCATCCGGGTGAAGAAGATGTTCTTGCGATCGTTCGAACTGAGCACCTTCGCGGTGTCATGCTCGAACTCCATCAACTCAAGATTGCCTGGAACCAGATCAAGATTGGTGAAGTAGGTCTTCTTGATGACGTCTTTTAGCGGGCGTCGATCGTTATCGTATCTCACAGCGCCATAAAGGGTCTCGTTGTCCTTGACGTCGAACTCCGGCTGGAAACCGTGGAGCGCTGACATACTGGCCTGAGGATCGAGATCGATCGCCAGGACGCGATAGCCGTTGAGCGCGAGATACTGGGCGAGATGGGCGGCCGTCGTGGTTTTTCCGCTTCCGCCTTTGAAGTTGACTGCGGTGATAACCTGCAGGTGCTCACGCCCGGAGCGCCGCGGGGAATAACGACGATCGCCTTTTCCGTTCTCATCCAGATACTCACGGAGCGCCTGAATGGTCTCAACAGAGTATGAGCGACGGTTGTTATTGCCAATCTCCGGCTGCGGGCCCTTCCCCTCGATCGACAGATGGCGGAGATAGCCGTCGTTCACCCCGATAAGCTTTGCCGCCTCAGTCGACGAGAATGAACGAAGCGTTTTACGCGCCTCGGGGGGATAGAGCTTCACGCGATGCTCGTGCAACGCGCCCGAGAGATCTCGCGCATGCGCCGCTATCAGTTTATGAATAGCCTTCTGAAGCTGGGCGGGATTCTCCACGACGTCCTCTCGTACACACGGTAAATTTCGTAAACACACCTTTTTGCCGTCTATAGGTCAACCTATTCCGGATCGTTTTGCAAGATATTTAAAGTTAATCAAAGGTTAAGGAGCGGTGGCGCCGAAGCCCGCCACCGCTAACAAAATGCCGATTCAAGATTTTGTAACAGTAAGTTAGCACCAAACGGCCGGATCTCAGGGAAACGACCTTACTAACACATTTGCTAGTGAATAAGACCGCCGGGGCCGCCCGATTCCGCGTGCCGACGAGCGGAGCGGTAGAATCAGTCGCTAACACTTTTGATAGTAGATTGTGGATTCAACACGTCGCAAACCTCCTCGGGCGACCACCACAACGAGGAGCTATGTCGATGAACTCACGTCGTCCCAAACTCGCGAGACTATCCCAAGACCAAACCGCTATTCTGCTTTAAGGGAGGGGCCGCAGTGAACCACTCCCGCTCTCTCCCTCGACTTATCCGGAAGCTCCAGGAAGCCCTGGGCGACCTGATCTGCACGGCACTTGATGATCCGAGTGTTGTCGAGGTCATGCTGAACCCCGATGGAAAGCTGTTCATCGAACGGCTGGGGCACGGTATAGCCACCGCGGGGGAAATGACCGCAGGCGCGGCCGAAATCGTCATCGGTAGTGTGGCGCATGTTCTTGATTCGGAAGTCGATGACACCAGGCCGATTGTGTCCGGCGAATTGCCGATCGGCGGCCATCGCTTCGAGGGTCTGCTGCCGCCCGTCGTCTCATCCCCATCCTTCACCATTCGACGTCGCGCATCGCAGCTCATTCCACTGAACGAGTATGTCGCGAAGAAGATCATGACATCAGAGCAGGCGTCGGTAATCCGCAACGCGGTTCAGTCCCGGCTGAACATCGTGGTCTCCGGCGGCACGGGCTCGGGTAAGACGACGCTCGCCAATGCGATCATTGCCGAGATCGTGGAGTTTGCTCCGGAAGACCGATTGGTCATTCTTGAGGACACAGCTGAGATCCGCTGTGCGGCCACCAACTCGATCGCCCTTCACACGAGTGATGCGATCGACATGTCCCGGCTCCTGAAGAGCACGATGCGGCTTCGGCCCGATCGGATTATCGTCGGTGAGGTTCGCGACGGCGCGGCCCTCACGCTCCTGAAGGCATGGAACACCGGCCATCCCGGTGGCCTTTGCACGATCCATTCAAACACAGCGAAGTCCGCGCTGCAGCGGCTGGAGCAGCTGACGGCCGAGGCCAGCCAGCAGCCGATGAACAGCGTCATCGGTGATGCCGTCGATCTCATCATCTCAATCGAGCGAACCCCGAAGGGCCGTCGCGTGACGGACATTCTGCATGTCACGCGCTTTGCCTGCGGCCAGTACCAGACTGAATCCTATGGAGAGGAGCCCCGGAATGCGGCTTAACGGAATGATCACAACGCGCGTTGGATTTGCACTTCTGGCTCTCGCCTTCGCCACGCCGGCTTTGGCCAGCTCGGGCGGAAGCCTGCCTTGGGAAGGCCCCCTCCAGCAGATCCAGCAATCGATCACCGGGCCGGTCGCCGGCTATATCGCCCTTGCAGCCGTCGCCATCGCCGGCGGCATGCTGATATTCGGCGGTGAGCTCAACGATTTCGCTCGGCGGCTGATGTATGTCGTCCTGGTTGCCGGCATCCTTCTCGGCGCCACCACGATTGTCGGCCTCTTCGGCGCGACCGGTGCTTCGATCGGGATCGAACTGCGGGCACAGGATCGTCTGAGCGACAGGGGAGGGGAGGCGGCCAATGTCTAGGCCGCAGTCCAACCTTCAGCACAACAGGATCCACCGTGCTCTGTCGCGGCCAAACCTGCTGATGGGCGCCGACCGTGAACTCGTCCTGATCACGGGCCTTGCCGCAGTGATCCTGATCTTCGTCGTGCTGACGGTCTATTCCGCCGTTCTCGGCGTGGCGATCTGGATCTTCATCGTCGGGCTATTGCGGATTATGGCAAAGTCCGACCCGCTGATGCGGCGCGTCTATGTCCGCCACATCTCCTACAGGTCCCATTACAAACCGACCAGCGCGCCCTGGCGCCGCTACTAAGGAGGCTCAGATGGTTGCCCTCAAGCGCTTCCGCGCGACCGGACCGTCCTTTGCAGATCTCGTGCCGTATGCCGGCCTGATCGACAACGGCATCATGCTCCTGAAGGACGGAAGCCTGATGGCGGGCTGGTATTTCGCCGGCCCGGACTCAGAAAGCGCGACCGACCTCGAGCGCAACGAACTTGCCCGGCAGATCAATGCCGTGCTGGCGCGTATGGGATCGGGCTGGATCATCCAGGTCGAGGCCGTCCGCGTACCCACGGTCGACTATCCGACGCAAGACCGATCGTATTTCCCTGATCCGGTCACACGCGCCATCGATGATGAGCGTCGTGCTCACTTCGCCCGTGAACAAGGGCATTTCGAGAGCAAGCACGCGATCATCCTGACCTACCGGCCGCTGGAATCGAAGCGGTCATCATTGAGCAAGTACATCTATTCCGACGAGGAGAGCCGCAAGCGCTCCTATGCCGATACGGTCCTGTTCATTTTCAAGAACGCGATCCGCGAGATCGAGCAATATCTCGGAAATACGCTGTCGATCCGGCGCATGCAGACCGTCGAGACGGCTGAACGGGGAGGGGAGAGGGTCGGCCGCTACGACGAGCTGCTGCAGTTTGTCCGCTTCTGCATTACAGGCGAGAACCATCCGGTCCGGCTACCTGATGTGCCGATGTATCTCGACTGGGTGGCTACTGCCGAGCTCGAGCATGGCCTCACCCCGCGCGTCGAAAGCCGCTTTCTCGGTGTCGTCGCAATCGATGGACTGCCGGCCGAAAGCTGGCCCGGCATCCTTAACAGCCTCGATCTTATGCCGCTCACCTATCGCTGGTCGTCACGCTTCATCTTCCTCGACGCCGAGGAAGCGCGCCAGAAGCTCGAACGGACCCGCAAGAAATGGCAGCAGAAGGTGCGGCCCTTCTTCGATCAGCTCTTCCAGACCCAGTCCCGGTCGGTCGACCAGGACGCCATGACCATGGTGGGCGAGACCGAAGACGCAATCGCTCAGGCCTCGTCCCAGCTGGTAGCCTATGGCTATTACACACCCGTCATCATCCTCTTCGACGAAGATCGGGAAGCACTCCAGGAAAAGGCCGAGGCGGTGCGCCGCTTGATCCAGGCCGAAGGTTTTGGCGCCCGCATCGAGACGCTGAATGCAACCGACGCCTATCTCGGCAGCCTGCCGGGCAATTGGTATTGCAACATCCGCGAACCGCTGATCAATACCAGCAATCTCTCCGATCTAGTCCCGCTGAACTCGGTGTGGTCGGGAAGCCCGGTCGCGCCTTGCCCATTCTACCCGCCGAACTCACCACCGCTGATGCAGGTCGCCAGCGGATCAACGCCATTCCGCCTCAACCTGCATGTCGACGATGTCGGGCATACCTTGATCTTCGGCCCGACCGGTTCAGGCAAATCGACCTTGCTGGCGCTGATCGCGGCACAGTTCCGACGCTACGAATACGCCCAGATATTTGCCTTCGATAAGGGGCGATCGATGCAGCCTCTAACGTTGGCTGCCGGTGGCGATCACTATGAGATCGGCGGCGACAGGCATTCGGAAGGGGGAGGGGAGGGGCCACAGCTCGGTTTCTGCCCGCTGTCCGAACTTTCGACGGATGAGGACCGGGCCTGGGCATCTGAATGGATCGAATTGCTCGTATCCATCCAGGGTGTCACGGTCACGCCCGATCACCGCAACGCCATTTCGCGCCAGATCATGCTTATGGCGCTCTCGAATGCCCGCTCGCTGTCGGACTTTGTCTCCGGCGTCCAGATGCGCGAGATCAAGGACGCCCTGCATCACTACACGGTGGATGGTCCGATGGGTCATCTCCTCGATGCGGAACAGGATGGATTGTCACTGCGTGCGTTCCAGACCTTTGAGGTGGAGCATCTGATGAACATGGGCGAGCGCAATCTCGTACCGGTTCTCACCTATCTCTTTCGCCGGATCGAAAAGCGGCTCGATGGGTCGCCGAGCCTGATCCTTCTCGATGAGGCTTGGCTGATGCTCGGGCATCCCGTGTTTCGTGACAAGATCCGCGAATGGTTGAAAGTGCTGCGCAAGGCGAACTGCGCCGTGGTGCTCGCGACGCAGTCGATTTCGGATGCCGAGCGGTCCGGCATTATCGACGTGCTGAAGGAGTCCTGCCCGACGAAGATCTGCCTTCCGAATGGCGCGGCGCGCGAGACTGGAACGCGGGACTTTTACGAGCGCATCGGCTTCAACGAACGACAAATCGAGATCGTCGCGACGGCAATGCCGAAGCGGGAATATTACGTGGCCACTCCGGATGGCCGGCGACTGTTCGACATGTCGCTCGGACCTGTCGCGCTGAGCTTCGTCGGCGCGTCAGGCAAGGAAGATCTCAAACAGATCGATCGGCTGCGCGGCGAACATGGTGTCGCATGGCCGGCACACTGGCTTCACATGAGAGGAGTGAACGATGTCCTATCGTCAGACCACGCGTAGACGGCTGACATTCTTTTCCGCGACCGTTCTCGGCTTCGTGTCGGTTACCCCGGCGAATGCGGGAACAGCGACAGGAGCTGCGACCGAGTGGACGCAGCTCCTGAACAATGGCGAGCTGATTTCGCTCGTCGGTCAGTCCGGCGAGCAGATCCAGAACCAGATCACGCAAATCACCCAGCTTGCCGAGCAGATCCAGAACCAGCTCAATATCTACAAGAACATGCTGCAGAACACCGCGCAGTTGCCGAGCCACGTCTGGGGCGAGATCGAGGGCGACCTCAATAAACTGACCGGCGTGGTGAAGCAGGCCCAGGGCATTTCGTTCTCGATGGGCAATGCAGACGACATCCTGAAACAGCGATTCAAGAGCTATGCCGATCTGAAGACGAGCCTGCCGAACGGCGACAATTTCTCCACCACCTATCAGAGTTGGTCCGATACCAACCGGGATACGATTGCCGGCACGCTATCGGCGGCCGGGCTAACCGCTGATCAGTTCGACAGCGAAGAGAGCACGATGAAGCAGCTTCGTTCGATGTCCGAATCCGCCGATGGCCAGATGAAGGCTCTCCAAGTCGGCCACGAGATTGCCGCTCAGCAGGTCGGCCAGATGCAGAAGCTGCGTGGTCTCGTTTCCCAGCAGATGACGATGATGGGCACCTGGCTGCAGACGGAGCAGACCGACAAGGATCTGGCACAAGCCCGGCGAGAGCAATTCTTCAAATCGACGGCGCCGTCGACGACGGGCGGCGAGGGGATGAAGATCGAATGGTGAAGATGAAGCTGATCCTGACTTTGCTCGTGGGCATTATCGCCCTGGGAGCCGCCACGACCTGGTTGTTCGTCGCCCGGCAAGAAGCAACCGAGCAGCGCCGTTCCGAGTTCTTCGCGGCGCCGAAGCAATACCCGACATCCGGCGGCCAAAAAATGAGGCTGGAGTGGTGACCGACACGAAGGACACCGCCATCCGGATTGTCTCTGTTTCGCTCGTGACGATCGCGGTGCTTGTCGCGATCCATGAGCCTGCGCTCGCGCAAGAAGGATCCGTGCTAACGTCACTGCAGAACCAGATCGCGACGGCCGCCAAGGGGTGGGAGACGACCGTCATGGATGCAGCCAGATCGCTGTTCTGGATCCTTGCAACGATTGAGATCGCCATCGCGGCCGTCTGGCTCGCCCTGCAGGCGGCGTCGCTCGACAGCTGGTTCGCGGAGATCGTCCGACGCATCATGTTCGTTGGCTTTTTCCTTTTTGTCATGACGCAGGGACCGACCTTCGCGAAGGCCGTCGTCGACAGCCTGTTCCAGCTTGGCGCTGGCGGCGGAACCGCTTCTCCGGCCGACGTCTTCAATGCTGGCCTCTCTGTGGCGTCGAAAATGGCGGAGAAGGCCCAGTTCGGCGTCTTCGAGGATAACGCGCTTGCGATCGCCGCCGTCTTCGCCATGATCGTCACTGTGATCGCGTTCTCGCTCGTCGCGGCGATCTTCGTCTCGGTTATGGTCGAAATGTATATTGGCCTGTTGGCAGGCATGATCATGCTCGGCCTCGGCGGATCGTCTTACACCAAGGATTTTGCCGTCCGCTATCTGGTCTATGCCTTCTCGGTCGGCATGAAGCTGATGGCCCTGGTGATGATTTCACGCATCGGATCGGAGGTCCTGATCGGCCTCGCTAACGAGCCGGAGATCGGCGACCAGTTCCAGACAGCCCTTGCCATCGCCGGCATCGCCGTTGTGGTTTTCATTATCTCCATCTACGTGCCGAACATCATGCAGGGCGTCGTGCAAGGTGCATCCGTGTCCGGTGGCATGGAGGCGATACGCCATGGCGGGCAAGCGGCATCTTTTGCAGCGGGCGCTGGCTTTCTCGCAACTGGAGCGATGGGGGCCGGCTTCGCCGCAGGGCAGGCGGCTCGGGCGGCCGGTTCGTCGGCCGCTAGCGCAGTCCTCAAGGGGATGGCCGAGGGCGTCGGCTCGGTTGGCAGAGCCGCGGGTTCGGCCGCCAAGGAGAAGGCGATCGGCTCCCCTGGCGCCTATGCCGGCTCCATCCTCGGTTTGGCGAACGCCAAGCTCGACCAGAGCCGGTCCGGCGGCGGCACACCGCCGCCGCCACCTGAGCGAAACGATAAGTAAATTTCAGAAATGGATAGATCGATGGCGGCAAACCGCGCACCGGAAAACCCCTATCTTGCCGCGCGCCAGGAATGGTCCGAGCGCTACGGCACCTATGTGAAGGCTGCCGCCGCTTGGCGCATCGTCGGCATTCTCGGCTTGACCATGGCTGTCATCGGCTTCGGCTACGCGCTCTATCTCAGCTCACAGGTCAAGCTCGTCCCGTACATCATCGAAGTCGACAAGCTTGGCAATGCCGTCAATGCCGGCTTCCCCCAGCAGATCGAATATGCAGATGCTCGCGTGGTCCGCGCGACGCTTGGCAACTTCGTCACGACCTTCCGCAGCATCACGCCGGATGCGGTCGTCCAGAAGCAGTATATCGACCGGACTTATGCACTGCTCAGGACCTCCGATCCGTCGACGGAGAAGATAAATTCATGGTTCCGCGCAAACTCGCCGTTCGAAAAGGCCAAGTCCGCGACCGTCGCCATCGAGGTCAACAATATCGTCGCCTTGTCGAACCAGACCTATCAGATCGACTGGACGGAGTACGAGCGCGACCGGAAGGGCAAGGAAATGGGCACGCGCCGGTTTCGAGGGATCGCGACCGTCGCGCTGACCGCACCGCAGGACGAGGCAACGATCCGGCTTAATCCAATCGGCCTTTACGTTCGCGATTTCGACTGGACGGCACAGCTTTAAGAGCAGGGGATTTCATATGCAAAGGACGACTTTCTTGACAGCCGCCCTCTGGCTGTCGGTGGTATCGCTTGCCGCAGCAGCCGACACGCAGAGTATGAACTACAAGGAGGCGAAAGGTACTGGCCTGTCGCAGAGCTGGCGTGGATCGACTGGCCTTGTCACTCGCGGTGCAGACGGGAAGGTGATCTTCCTCTTTGGCGAAACGCAACCGTCTGTCGTCTGCTCGCCGCTGCAGGTATGCGATATCGAACTCCAGGGCGGCGAGATCGTCCGTGACGTGCTTGTCGGCGATACCGTTCGCTGGAAAGTCGAGCCTGCCACATCGGGGGCGGCCAACGGCCAGGCGATCCATCTTGTCGTCAAACCAGCGGAGCCCGGATTGGTGACCTCCATGGTCGTCACGACATCTCGCCGGACCTATCATATTCAGCTGAAATCGCACCCGACCCAGTACATGGCACGCGTCGGTTTCGAATATCCGGAAGACGTCTCGACCAAGCTGGCGGACATCAATTCCCGGCTCGAGGCCGGTGGCGGTGTCGGCGGTTCTCCCGACCGCCTAAATTTCGGCTATTCGATGAGCGGCAGTGCGTCCTGGAAACCGAAACGCGTCTATTCAGACGGACAGAAGACTTACATTCAGTTCCCGCGTTCGATCAGCGGCCAGGACGCGCCAGTCCTCTTCGTCGTCTCTGGAGGCCAGAACCGGATCGTGAATTATCGGATGAAGAACGACATGATGATCGTCGACTATGCGATCGATAAGGCGATCCTCGTCTCCGGGGTAGGTTGGCACCAGCAAAAGATCACCATCAGAAGGGGAGGGTGATCATGCGCATGCGCTATATGCTCTTTGCCGTTACGTTGCTGGTGACTGGGTGCCAGACCGCGGATGATAGTCTGTCCGTCAGCTCCACACCGGTAGTCATTTCCGGCGCTGCGGCGAGTGCGATCGCTGGTGATCTCGCGAGCAGACTGGCCGAGCAGCTGCCGCCGGCGACAACGACAGTCAGGATGGAAGCCGACAAATCAGACTTCGCGGTTGCCCTTGAGGCCGCAATCAAGGGCTGGGGCTACACGGTTGTGCCGGATGCCGGAACAAAGGACAGCAAGTCGATCAAGCTGGGCTATTCGCTTCAGGGCATCGATGGCCAGCTGCTTGCGCAGGTTTCGACACCGGCAATCGCGCTAGGCCGTGCCTACACGGCCTCGAGCACAGGCGCCGTGCCGGCAAGCCCACTCTCCATCATGCAACGGAATTAGGAGGCGCATCGTGGTTCAGTCGCTGCAACTCGGCACGTCCAGTCAAGGTGGTGGAGAAGGTGGCATGCGTCGCCTGAACCGGCTGCCGATCATCGCGGCGATCGTCTTCATCGTCCTCTTCATCGGCGTTGTCGTCATCGGTCTCTCGTGGCGCGGCCTGTCGTTCAACAGAGGCAATGACCTCGATGGAGCCTCGAATTCCCCGGCAACATCGTTCGGCGACCAGCTGAAGCGCGGTATCGGCGACGGCATCATCGGAGATCCGCAGGATCGAGAGATCTTCCAGCCAGCGCCAACGCCTCCGGCGCCGCCGCGATCCGAAACCAGACCACAGACCACTGCGTCTCCCGCGAGCATCGACAGGTCGCAGCGCAGCGCTCAGCTGGAACCGGAAGAAGAATGGAAGGCGCGGCTGAAGCGCGAGCAGGACGAGCAGATCCTCCGGGAGAAAAATCGTCAGCGCATGGCGCGCTTGCAGGCCCAGGCCACGGCGCTCGACTCGCCGCTTAAGGTCGATGTTTCCGAGGTGCAGCGAGATGGCAAAGCGTCGGCGGCCGGCAACCCGCCATCCAGCTCAGGCTCAGGCGGGTCCGATCTCTATGCCGCGGCGATGAAAGCGGGGTTGCAGGGACAGAATGCCGATCCAAACGGGCAGGCGTCGAAGGAGGACTTCTTCAACCAGGACATCAAGGATCTCGGCTACTTACCGAACCAGGTCGTCCCGCAGATGTCACAATACGAGTTGAAGCGCGGATCGGTTATCCCGGCGACGCTCATCACCGGCCTGAATTCCGACCTTCCCGGCCGGATCTCAGCGCAAATCAGCCAGAATGTCTACGACAGCGCGACCGGCTATCGCCTCCTCATTCCGCAAGGCGCAAAGCTGTTCGGCCGATACGATTCAAAAGTGTCGTTCGGGCAAGAAAGGGTCATGGTGGTCTGGACCGATCTCATCTTCCCGAATGGATCCACGTTACAGATCGGCGGGATGTCCGGCACGGATGCAGAGGGCTACGGCGGCTTCCAGGACAAAGTCGATCGTCACCTGTGGCGGACCTTTGGGTCGGCCGCCCTCATCGCGCTGATCGGGACGGGGATCGACATGTCGGTTCCGCAGAGCTCTACACTTGCGACACAGGACTCCGCCTCGGATGCAGCACGGAGAAATTTCGCCGAGACGTTCGGGAGAGCGGCGGAGCAGACCATCTCCAAAAATCTCAACGTCCAGCCAACGATCAACGTTCGACCAGGATACAAGTTCAATGTTCTCGTTGACCAAGACATCATCTTCCCGAGTTTATATCGGCAATAGGATAGAACGTGTCAGGCTGGGCATTCGCAGTGTAGCTGGATCGCGATGACATCGTACAATCTTACGCAGTTGTATCCTTTCTCCCAGCACTCAGCTTTCGGCGAGTATGTTCACTTGCTTTGTCGCCATTGCGAAGCTACCGAACTCGCGGCAAGGGACTACATCTGATCGAACCCCACAATCGCAGCGCCGATCAGTCCAGGTTCCGTCGTGCACTCTGCGGGAACAACGAGAGGAGTATCAAACTTCCTAAGAGTCCGATTCCTAACCTTAGTGTCGAGTGCACTAACGAAGGGCTTGCACTTCGACAAGCCGCCACCAGCGGGAATGATTGAAGCACCGGTGACGTTTACCAGCAATGCTAAGGGAGCCGACAGCATACTAAGAACGCTCTCGATTGTTTGGCTAGCTCTTGGTTCGTTGCGAAGCCAACCATCAAGTATTTCTTGCGCGGTTAGCTCTTCGCCAGCCTGGTATCTGTAAAGACGTTCAATGCCCCGTGCGCCGCATGTGGCGTCCAAACATCCATCGAGACCGCATCCACATCGGAAAAGCGGCAACGCGTACTTATCGATTGAAACATCAAAATCATGGGCGGGTAGTCCGTGCCCCCATTCACCTGCGGATCCTCCAGAGCAATTAATGAGCCGCCGGTTGATAACTAGGCCCCCGCCAATACCTGTACCGAGGATAACGGAAAAAACGATCTCATGCCCACGGCCAGCTCCCACGATGCTTTCCGCAACTGCACAACAATCTGCATCGTTCGAGACGGTAAGCGGCACATCAAGGGCAAGCTCCAGTTCATCTTGAATAACCCTTCCATTGAGACAAGGGATGTTCGCGATCTTCCACCTCTTGGTCGCCGCATCGACGCTTCCCGCAAGCGAAATTGATATAGCTTCAGGCCGTGCTGGCGCCGCGTCGAGAACGAATTTGAGGCAGCCAATAAAAGCGTCGAAGTCCTCAAGCGGAGTAGGCTGCCGCGCGTAGGGGCGCACATCAGTCGCTGAGTGCGCAAACGCACTTTTTACCGCGGTGCCACCAATATCGAAACACACAATCATATCTCAACCCCTGCCACATGATAGTCGACACATATTAATTTCCTTAGCGGAAGTAAATGCTGTCCACGGTGTTGACATCGATTATTTTCCATGGTGGAAATAAACCGCAACCAATAAAGGGGAGTAGCTCGATGAAGCTCAACGGATGTTTGATTTTCAGCTTGGCGATGGTCGTAACACATGGAGTATCGGCAGAAACACTGCGTTACATGGGTTTTGACCCATCACAGCTCGAGGCGGAGCGACCAGCAATCGCAGCGTTTGAGGCGTCTCATCCAGGCGTAACGGTGCAAGCTCAGGCTTTGCCACAAAAAGACTTTTGGCCAAACGTTTCGGCCCAGGCCGCGTCAGGCACTCTCCCAGACGTCCTGATGATGTCCTCCGCCTATATAGACCAATGGGCGGCATCGGGGAATCTGGCCGATGTCCTGCCCTTCAGCACCAGCCTCAATCTGGAAGGTTATACCCCCAGTGCCGTAGATGTCGGTCGTATTAATGGTAAGCTATATGCTGTGCCGCAAAGTTGGTCAGGTGCAGTCCTCTACTACAACAAAGACGCTTTTGATGCCGCTGGCCTAACCTATCCGACAAAGGACTGGACCTGGGAACAGTTTCTTGCAGCGGCAAAGAAACTAACGGTTGATAGAAATGGAGATGGGAACCCCGAGCAGTGGGGTTACTACATTTCAGGCCGATATGCTCAGGTGGACGGGTGGGTCTATCGGAATGGCGGGCGATATCTGAACGCCGAAGGCACTGAGATGACGCCGAATCCCGAAGCGCTGCATGCGTTGAAATTTCTGACCGACCTTGTCTTAAAAGAAAAGGTGGCGCCAAAGCCGAAAGATCTGGAAGGCGTTCGCTTCCAAGATGTCTTCCCATTGGGAATGGCCGCAATGTGGGTTGATGGCGCGTGGAATATCTCAAATAATCGCACAGTTATTGGGTCCAAGTTTAAGTGGGGAATCGCCGAAATCCCACGAGGCCCGGACGCAACCGACACGACCGTGCGAAATTACGCTTGGCCGGACCTGCTGTCAGTGGCAGCAAATTCCACTAAGAAGGAATTGGCGATCGAGTTCATCAAGCACATGACCCAAGGGTCGCGCAGCGCGAAAGATTTCAAAGGGGGAAAAGTTCCCGCTTTCGAAGAAGTGGCGCAAAGGCCAGACTGGCTTGAGCGAGATCAGCAGCCAGACAACAAAGAAGTTATCCTTAACTTGGGTCAGGGCAAGCTCTACACGGGCTTTGCCAAGCGCTGGGACGGATGGCGAGGCTATGGCGCATCCGGTTCTGGCGGCATGAACGGGGAACTCGACGAGGTCTTTAACGGGCGTAAATCGCTCGAAGACGCGGTAACAAGCTTCACTTCTTACACAAATGACGTGTTGAAACGCTAACATTCTCAACGTCGGAGGGTCGAGAAACGTGCTCCCCTCCGACTGAAGGACTTTGCCGTGAAAATCATTATGCGATCATTCCCGTGGCTAGCGCTGTGTTTCCTGCTGCCCACATTGATTGGTTTAACCGTGTTCAGGCTCGTTCCGATTGTCTGGGCATTTGCGATGTCGTTTACGCGCTGGCAGATTTTCGATACGCCGCAATGGGTCGGGCTCGATAACTACTTGCACATCCTTTCCTCGCCGGCTGCAGCGAAGGTATTCCTCAACACCGCGTGGTTCAGTGCGATCTATGTGCCAGGAGCGATTGGTCTCGCTTTGGTTCTTGCCGTACTGCTGAACAATTCCTTGCGAGTATCTGCATTCTTTCGCGGGGCGTTTTTCCTACCCTATATTACCGCAACTGTGGCAGTTGCCCTCGTGTGGAAATGGATCTTCTCCACCAAGTTCGGGATACTCAATAACATTCTGCTTTGGTTTGGTTTTGTCGATCCTCCCGCGTGGCTGGCGGATCCGTCGTGGTCCTTGCCTGCGATTGCCATCGTCTCAATCTGGAAGGACAGCGGCTTTTTCATGCTCCTGTTGCTTGCCGGCCTGCAAACGATAGACCCGGTTGTCTACGAAGCAGCCCGCATGGATGGAGCAAGCCGGGTGCGCCAGTTCTTCGAAATAACCATCCCGTTGCTTTCCCGGAGCCTGTTCTTTGTTTTGGTGATCGCGATCGTACGTTCAACGCAAACGTTTGAAATGACGTATGCGCTAACCGGCGGTGGCCCGAACGGCGCTTCGACAACGCTTGCATTCTTTATCTACGAGAACGCCTTCGTAAGCTTTCAGATGGGTTACGCCTCCGCGCTCGCCTATCTTTTATGTTTCGCAGTAGGTCTCGTTACCCTTCTTAACTTTTATGTTCGCAGGAAGTGGGTCCATGAATAGGAATCTCACGTTACTTACCCTCTACGGTGTCTTGTCAGTCTACGCTATCGTAACGCTATCACCCTTTGCGTGGATGCTGATCACGTCCTTTAAGGAACCTGCAGACCTTTTTCGACTTCCGCCGACCTTGGTGCCAACTCAGCTCTTCTCCAGTACTCCGCTTGCTAACTACACATCGGTGCTAACAGAACGGGATTTTGCAACTTACTTTAGGAACTCACTCTTCGTATCCGGCTCAGCGGCACTAGGTCAGGTCATAACGTGCGCGCTAGCGGGCTATGCTTTTGCAAAGCTGCCTTTCCCTGGACGGAACATCTTCTTCGCCGTGGTTCTGGCAACCTCCTTTGTGCCAACCGAGGTAACTATCATTCCGGAATATCTGCTCATGCGGCAGTTTGGATGGATCAACACATTCTTGCCTTTGATTGTGCCATCATTCCTAGTGGGATCCTTTGGGACCTTTATGTTGCGAGAGTATTTTGGGGCGCTTCCGAACGATTACGCAGAAGCTGCGCGGATGGACGGGGCATCGGGGTTCCGTATCTTTTGGGATATCTACCTACCTCTCTCCCTGCCGGCACTCATATCTGTGTTCGTTGTCGCTTTTATTCACAACTGGGACGAATTGCTCCGGCCTATTCTCTACCTGAATACGCCTGATCTTTACACAGTTCCTCGCGGCCTCATCAGCTTAGTGAGCGAGTATGACGCACAGTGGACCTGGTTCATGGCAGGATCGGTGATCTCAATACTACCCCTTGTCGCCATTTACGTCCTTGGACAGCGTTATGTCATTCAGGGCTTTGCCGGTGGCGGTATTAAATAATCGAAAACTGAAAGCTTTCAGAAATGTCTTCAATCGTCAAAGAGACCGTTCGACTACCCTCAGGTATCGAAGCCAACATCGTGACCATTCACGTGAAGGAATTTAGAGTTGAGCCGTTCAATGAGGCGCCACCTTCGAAGTTGGCATCTCAAACCGAGGCCGGCCTCGCCAAAGGGAGACTTGCCGCCGAAACGTATTCGGTGGAGCACCCGGCGGCGCGCAGTTCGGTGACAGAAACCATGTCTGGTCTAGGCGGATCGACAATTGAATTATGGGCGGACCGTGCAACCACTATGGCGAGATCATATCGAAAAGTTGGCCTTGACGCTGCCGCGCTGTGGATGGACCGTCGCGGCGACAAACCAGGCAGATTTCCGGTTCCCGTTGCCCACACGGATTTGATGCGCCTCAAAAGCGCAACGCTTGCCGAAGACGAGATTTTCGCGAATGCAAATTACTTTCTGTTCGAGCCGCGGGAATTTGATACGCCATTCGAAGCTTATGGAGATCCGGTTGCAATGGTCGTTGCTGGAGGTGTCGTCCTTTACCCACCTCAAGTACGTCGAGCCTGCCTTGTAAGTTACGACAAACGAACGTCGATCGAAAAATTTGGCTTCGATGACGTAACGATTACACTTCCAGGCAATATGGCCATCAATAGCCATCCGCCGGGCGTTTTTGATCGTCAGGGGGCAGGCCAACAGCCTGTAGCCTTGGCGCGCTATTTCGGCTCGCTGGACGGAACGACACCCGCTGAAGATGGCGTCTGTGAGATAGCCATTGTTGGTCGCTATGCGGTTGCACTCGGACACGGTGGAAAGCTGCCCATTCCTAGAACAGGTTGCGTACTCCGCTTCCCAAATGAACCCGATCCCGCCTTGATCGCGGCGCTGCGTGCGGGAGAGCCGATTACTTACGCACTGCGCCAAGGCTGTGTCAGCGAAGGTATACAAACAGGTCCGCGGCTAGTCACTGATGGCAAGGTTACCGACGATATGGCGGTCTTCACCGAAGAGGGAATGTTTGTCTCAATTGGTGATGGGGACCTCCTACAACCCTCACCCTTCAACTGGAAGGCTGACTGGCACGAAACGCGTGCGGCGCGGCTAGGTGCGGGTCTAGATCTGCAGGGAGGGCTTTTCTTTGTCGCCGTCGAGGGACAGTCCACCTATGCGAAGAATGGCGGACCGCTACGCGGCGCCACCCTGTTCGACCTTGCAGAACTTTTGCGCGAACGGGGAGCGGTAGAGGGAATGCATCTCGACGGAGGGGGCTCAACTCAACTATTTCGCCCATTCGGCGGCTCCATCCTCCGTCCCGGCAACTTTTGCAGAGGCTTTGAAGGTGTAGAGGCTGACTATGATCGCCCTCTACCATTAGGTTTGCGGCTAAAACTTCAGGACTTGGACCAAAACGCGTGACCCTTCATCAGGACCTAAACGACCTTCAGCGCCAGACGTTGGAGACTGTGATCATTTCCGACGAGGCTCCCAGCCGCTTCGAGTTGTCAACTTTATTTGGTGTTTCACCTCAGACGATGACACGAGCCGTCAAGACACTTGTTGAGAATGGCATTATCGATGAGCAGCCGGAGGCCACGGGTAATAGAGGCCAGCCGTCACGTAGGCTGGTTTTCCGGCCAGAGAGTCTGCTGGTGCTTGGACTTGTTCTTGCCAATCATCAAGTGGTCTTGACCGTTGAAGATTTGGCCGGAAAACGACTGTTCAAGTTTGAAGAGCCTGGTGACTTCCGGGAACCTCGACCCACGTTGGAAACCGCAGCCCACCTAGTTGAAAACGCACTCAATGCAGTCGGCGGCATAGACAGGATTGTCGGCATCGGGCTCGCGGCACAGGGTTTCTTTGTCGAAAAAGGTCGGCGTATCGTATCAATCGGCAACCCGGTAGCATGGGCGGAAGTCGACCTCAAAGGATACTTCGAGAACAAGTTTTCACTGCCGGTTACGATCCATAACGATGCCAAAGCGGTTGCAGTGGGGACAATACGGGAAGGCATTGCCCGCCGGCACAGCCACTATTTCTGCTTTTATGTCGCTGGGGGCATCGGTGGTGCGTTGGTTCATGATGGCCAACTTTATGAGGGGCTTTTCGCAAACGCGGGTGAAGTCGGCTACTTCGTGCCACGAAATGAATATCGCCCTACAGTGTCGAATTTTCTACGTGCGGCAAAGATCAGTGATCTCGGAGATTGGGACGAAGCAAACGTGGTCGAGGGGCCCCTCCGGGAATGGTGCAAACGGGCGGGCGAAGCTCTTTCTCCCGCTGCTCAAATATGCGTCCGCATCTTTGACGTAGACACGATTTTTGTCTGCTCACCGTTACCGCGGGCCGTACTTGAAACGATTTGCCGAGCGGTCGAAGTCGACCCCATCGGGAGCAACATCCTCAATGATAGTGACGCGAAACGCTTGCTCAGATGGCCGACAATCATTGCGACAAACGACACCTCACTCAATCGTGGCGCTTGCGCCCTCGCAGTCTACCATTTTCTCCACGCTTCAGCTGATACCGCAGCGTTTTGATGATCCAGAAAATGTACAACAATAATGAAAGGGAACTCTTATGGCGCCAATCTCTCTCCGCGATGTGAAGAAGAATTATGGCAACTTTCCTGTAATCCATGGTGTGGATCTGGAGATCTCGTCTGGCGAATTCATTGTGATCCTTGGGCCGTCAGGTTGCGGGAAGTCGACGCTTCTACGCATGGTCGCCGGACTAGAGGAAATTTCCGGCGGTGAAATTGCGGTCGATGGTCGAGTGGTGAATAAGCTCGAACCGCGAGAGCGGGGGTGTGCAATGGTCTTCCAAAACTATGCCCTTTATCCTCACATGAATGTCGCTGCCAATATCGGCTATGCGTTAAAGGTAGCTGGCGTCTCTAAAGACGAGCGCAGGCGCCGTGTTGAGGAAACCGCTAAAATAGTGGGCCTTTCGGCCTATCTCGATCGTAAACCTGCAGCGCTCTCTGGGGGGCAACGCCAGCGAGTAGCAATGGCTCGTGCTATCATCAGAGAGCCTAAGGTATTCCTTTTTGACGAACCGCTATCAAACCTAGATGCAAAGCTCAGAGTTGTAATGCGGGCAGAAATCAGACGCCTCCATCAGCAATTGTCGGCCACCTCGATCTTCGTAACCCATGACCAGCATGAGGCGATGACATTAGCTGACCGCATAATCGTTATGAATGGTGGAAAGGTGGAACAAATCGGTACGCCGGAGGAAATATATCATCGACCGGCGACCCGCTTTGTTGCTGGTTTTGTCGGAACTCCCTCAATGAACCTGCTTGAAGGATCCATCACTGAAAATGGCACGTTTACTGACGACAAAGGTAACACTCTAAATTTCAGAGATCCTCCACCCGCTCCGGCCGGTGCATCTGTCGTTCTGGGGGTTCGAGCAGAGGCTGTAAGATTGGTCGAGCCCGGCATTGATGGAGCTTTTGTGGGCACCGCTGAGTTCGTCGAAGAACTCGGAGCGACGCGGGTAATACACGCAGTAGTTGGCGATGCAGCGTTCGCCGTTTCCACCTCGGATCAAGTCCGTGTTGAACCGGGTGCCAGACTTGGCTTTGCCTTTGATCCAGCGACAACACATCTGTATTCGTCGGAAACTGGGTTGAAGTTGAAACCAGAGGCTGTGCACATTCCCTAAAACCTCTGGGCAATGACTGTGACAGGGATCAGCGACACCCGGAATAAGCCAAAGCGCTCGATCTTCTGCAAAGGTTGCTTCGGGTCGTTTGGTCTCAGTTTACTCCTCGAAGGTTTCGGCGGTCAGTGAGGCAATGCGCTTCCCCCCGCCGATAACCTCGACCCTTCCCGCACCTACGACGCAGTCAAAATTGTATCTGGGCGTCGTTTTGTGACGTCTGGCCTTTCTAGGACAATCCAAATGCTTAACAATATAACGAACATGCGCAAGGAGATCGACGAGGCTCCGGAAGCGGTCGCCCGCCTGCTGGAAGGCTCGGCAAACGAGATTGCCGCCGCCGGCCGCGCTCTGCGCGAAAAGGACCCCGCTTTCCTGATCACCATTGCGCGCGGTTCTTCCGATCATGCCGCGACCTTTATCAAGTATGCCGTCGAACTCACCGCCGGCCGGCCGGTCGCTTCGCTCGGTCCGTCGCTCGCCTCGATCTATGGCGCCAACCTGAAGCTCGACGGCGGAGCCGCCATCGCCATCTCACAGTCCGGCAAGAGCCCGGACATCGTTGCCATGGCGGATGCCGCGACCAAGGCCGGTGCCCTGACTATCGCGCTCACCAACACGCTGCCCTCGCCGATCGCCACCGCCTCGATCCATGCGGTCAACCTGAATGCGGGGCCGGAACTCGCCGTCGCCGCAACCAAGTCTTTCATCAATTCGATCGTCGCCGGTCTCGCCGTGTTGTCCGAATGGACGGGTGATGATGCTCTCAAGGCGGCCGTTCGCACGCTGCCGGAGCATTTCGAAAAGGCCGTCAAACTCGATTGGAGCGAGCTTGCGCATCAACTCTGCGATGCGGAATCGCTCTACATGCTCGGCCGCGGTCCGGCGCTGGCGATTGCCAGCGAAGCTGCCTTGAAGTTCAAGGAAACCTCGAACATGCACGCGGAAGCCTATTCTTCCGCCGAGGTGCTGCATGGTCCGGTCGCGCTGGTCGAGCGGCAGTTCCCCGTCGTCACCTTTGCCGCGCGTGACGCTGCCGAGGCCTCGGTCGTGGAGATCGTCGACGGCATGGCCGCCAAGGGCGCACTGGCGTTTGCGACGTCCGACAAGGTGAAGGAAGCCCGCAAGCTGCCATTCGTCGCAACCGGCCATCCGATCACCGATGCGCTGGCGCTGATCCTTCCCTTCTACGGTTTCGTCGAAGCCTGGTCGCGCTCCAAGGGGTTCAATCCCGATGCGCCGGTCGCCCTGAAGAAGGTAACGGAAACCCTATGAGCAGGAAGGCTATTACTGGTGCCCGGATTTTCGACGGCACCTTCTGGCATGAGGATTCGGTACTCATTTTCGCCGATGGCAGAATCGAGGCGATCCAGCCGGTTGCCAAGCTGCCGGACGGCATCGAGCGGATCGATGCCGGCGGCGGGATGATCGTGCCGGGCTTCATCGACCTGCAGGTCAATGGCGGCGGCGGCGTGCTGCTGAACGAGGACCCGAGCATCTCTGGCATTCGCCAAATTTGCGCCGCGCATGCCAAATTCGGCACGACCGGCCTGTTGCCGACGCTGATCACCGATACCTACGAGATCACCTCGAAAACCGTAGAGGCCGGCAAGCAGGCTAAGGCGGAAAACGTGCCGGGTTTCCTCGGCCTTCATCTCGAAGGCCCGCATCTTTCCGTCGCTCGCAAGGGGGCGCATGACCCGCAGCTGATCCGGCCGATGGAGGAGAAGGACATCGAGTTGATGCTCTCCTGCAAGGGCGGGTTCGACGCGATGATGATCACCATTGCGCCGGAGAATGTCACGGCGGAGCAGGTGAAGCGCCTTTCGGAAGCCGGCTTCATGGTGAGCCTCGGCCATACCGACACGACTTACGAGACGGCCAAAGATTATGCGGAAGCGGGCGGGCGCACCGCCACGCATCTGTTCAACGCCATGAGCCCGCTCGGCCATCGCCAGCCGGGTGTTGTCGGTGCGGCGTTGGATATTGGTTCGCTTTATGTCGGGATCATTTCGGACGGTATCCATGTGCATCCGGCGGCGATGGGCGTGGCACTTCGGGCGAAGAACGGTCCGGGAAAAATCTTCATAGTCACCGATGCGATGTCCACCATGGGCACTGATATGAAGAGCTTTACGCTGAACGGCCGCGAGATCCTGCGGCAGGACGGGCGGCTGACGCTGGCTGACGGGACGCTGGCCGGTGCGGATATCGACATGATCTCGTCGGTACGGTTCGCGCATCAGGTGCTCGGTCTGCCGGTTGAGGAAGCCTTGCGGATGGCTTCAGCCTATCCGGCGGAAGCGGCATGGCTTGATCGGTGTAAGGGAGCGCTCAAGGCGGGCTTTCATGCGGATTTTGTGCTGCTAACGAATGGGCTTGAGATGAAGAGCACCTGGATTGGTGGGGTGATGGTCTATCAAAACTGATCCCCGGAGGCGCTGGTCATCAGAGCCGACGCGTTTTGACCGGTAGATCGATGGCACCGTAACTTCTCAAAATTGGTCACAAACCTGACAGTTGCCGAGCACAATCGAGGTCGGAGTAACCCAATATGCAATCGACAATTGTGATAATCAATCTGTTTGGTGCCATAGCACTGCTGCTCTTCGGCCTCGCGCAGGTCAAGGACGGCGTATCGCAGGCCTTCGGCGCACGGCTCCGCACGGGGCTCGCGACCGGCACGGCAAGTGGCCAGCGATCCTTCCTCTCCGGCTTCGTCGCCACGGTCGCGCTGCAGAGCTCGACCGCCACCGCCATGATGACGGCCTCCTTTGTCGAGCGCGATCTCATCCAGCCGCGCATGGCGCAGATCGTGCTGCTCGGCGCCAATGTCGGAACGGCCGTCACCGCCTGGATCGTCGCGACCGGCATCGAATGGCTCTCGCCGCTGCTGATTCTCGTTGGCATCGTGCTCTACCGCGGCACCTCCACGACCCGTCGCGGCGGCGGCGCGGCAATGATCGGCATCGGCCTGATGCTGCTGTCGCTGCATCTCCTCTCCGCTGCCACGGAACCGATGCGCAGCTCGCCGGCACTCGCAGCCTTTCTCGGTCTGCTCGACAATGCCTGGCCGGTGGCGCTGATTTTCTCGGCCGTCATCGCCTTCATCTCGTCGTCCAGCCTTGCCGTGGTCGTGCTGATCCTGTCGCTGGCCTCCGCCGGCGTGCTGTCGCCGGAGCTTGTGATCGTCCTGGTGCTCGGCGCCAATCTCGGCGGCGCCGTGCCGCCCGTCGTCGCCACCCTTGCCGGTCCGACCTCCGCCCGGCGCGTCACGCTCGGCAACCTGATCGTCCGCTCCATCGGCTGCCTGCTGGCGCTTCCGGCCGCCGGCTACGGCGCTGATCTGTTGCAACTCCTGCCGTTCGGCCCCGCCAAGCTGCCGGTCGATGCCCATCTCGGCTTCAACCTGATCCTCGCCGCCGTCGCCTGGCCCTTCTCGACGCTGCTCTCGAAACTCACGGCCCGCCTGATTCCCGATGACAGCGAACCGGACACCGGCCCTCGCTATCTCGACATGCAGGAACTCTCGACCCCGGTCGTGGCGCTCGCCAGCGCCACGCGCGAGGTTCTTGGCGTCGGCGACCTGATCGAGCGCATGCTGATGCGCGCTTCCGACGCCTTCGAGAAGAACGATCTCGCGCGACTGGCTGAGCTTCCCAGCCTGGAAAAGCGCGTCGACAGTCTCCAGCAGGAGATAAAAGTCTATCTCTCCAAGCTCGGACGCGGCGGCTTGAGCGACGAGGACGCACGCCGCTCGGTCACCATTATCGATTATGCCATCAACCTCGAACACATGGGCGACATCATCGAAAAGGGGCTGCTGGAGCAGATCGGCAAGAAGGCATCGCTTGGCCTGAAGTTCTCCGAGGACGGCTATGCCGAGCTCCGAAAGCTTTTCGACCTGACGATTGACAATCTGCGCATCGCCCAGACGATCTTCGTCACCCGCGATTTCAATCTCGCCAAACAAATGATGGAACTGAAGGTCGAAGTTCGCCGGATGGAAAAAGAGTCGGCTGCCCAACATCTGGAGCGGTTGCGAGACGGTCGTGCCGACAGCCTGCAAACAAGCTCGCTACATCTCGACATGCTGCGCGACCTCAAACGCATCAATGCTCACATCGTCTCCGTCGCTCATCCCATCCTCGATGAGAGTGGACTCCTGATTGAAAGCCGATTGAAGGATGTGGGGTAAGAGCAGAGTGAAGCGAGATAGAAACAAAGACAATCCACCACGGACGCAGTATGCAGCTCTATGTGTGCGCCAGCGTCAGGCCATCTCCGAAATCCTGCTCATCACCAGCCGCGATACCGGTCGTTGGGTTATCCCGAAAGGTTGGCCGATGAAGAAGCGGAAGCCACACCAGGTCGCCCAACAGGAGGCACTGGAAGAGGCCGGTATTGTCGGACAGGCCGCCAAACGCAGCTTCGGCTCCTATCAATACGAAAAGCGCCTATCTGGCGGTGACGCTGTGACATGCATCGTGAAGGTCCATCTTTTATCCGTCTCCGATACCGTGGCAGAGTTTGCAGAACGGGGCCAACGACAGATGACGTGGATGGCCCCGCGTGAAGCCGCCAAGCATGTAAAGGAGCTGCAATTGAAGGAACTTATGGAACGCCTCGCCGACGAATTCGAGGCCGTGAACTGTCACGCCTCAACGATGCGGGGAAGATATTAGAAGTTTGCATTTCTTATGGTTGACCGCTGGATTCACGTCTGGCATTGACCCTAAACACGACTCTCAGTCGCATATACTTTCACGCATCGGTAAGCGTGCATTCGTTTCAAAATAGACGGAGGCATGAATTGAATCAGTGGTTTGAACACCTGGTCGAGCAGATTTCGCTCGTGGGAGATGAGACGGCAGCCAACGATGTTCTGGCAAAGCTGACGCTGACTGCGGGTTTCAGGAATTTCGCTTATGTCAGTCTTCAGCCTGGCACATACAACGTCATCTCCAACTATCCGGATCTGTGGAAGGCCAGATATATCGAGAAGGCCTATGTCAGCGTCGACCCGGTGATGAAGGGATTGAGACAGCGGACGAGCGTGTTTCACTGGGCTCCGCCTGTTGGCAGGGTGTCAAAGGAGCGGCGACAGTTTTTCGCAGAGGCGGCGGAGTTCGGCATTCGCTCGGGCATCTCCGTACCGATCAATGCCGGTTTCGGGCATACGGCAGTCTTCACCCTCAGTTCTGATGACGCCGAATTTGCGGAAACCCAGACTGTTGACCCGGTTCAGGCTGCCGGAGCGTTCGGCCAGGTCCATGCCCGGCTCGATGCGATGCATATGATGCCGAAGCTGCGCACGCCGATTAGGCTGAAGCCGGACGAGCTTACGTGCCTCAAATGGTCTGCCGAAGGGAAGTCGATGAGGGCAATCGCCACCATCGAAGACACAAGCTATGCGAACGTCTGCTTCCACCTGCGCAACGCCAAGCAGGCTCTGGGAGCAAGTACTCTCCCTCAAGCGACATCGATCGCAACAGCGCTTGGCCTCGTGTGATCAGTGTGATGTCGCGCCGGGTACGTCGGGGATGTAACCTAAAATATCCAGAAGGGTCGAGACGACTGTTTGCTGCGCATGCATTGCGATCATCGCTGCCACATAAGCGCGCTCGACCTCGACCTCGTCCTTGCCGTCACCGTCAGCCGAACTCAAACGTGCGTCGAGGGTTGATGCCTCGTCGCGTAAACGGCGATGCTTCCGAATCTCCTCGACAGTGAACCGCTCCACCTCAGCCTGTGAGCGGCCGTTCATAAGTCCAATTAGTGGCGTCAGAACAACCTTGTTGTTTGACAACTCCGCCTCCCTTTCGTTGGCGCCGTATCGGCGCCAACCGCAACAATACCTCGCGGTGCGCCCCCGCAAAGCTATCCTTTGACCCCTTGACCGGGGGTTAGAAAAACCGAACACAGTCGGCCCCTGAGACCTTTAGCACGAGTGCCTGGACATACGTCACAGGCCCCCGGCCGAATAGCCAGAGGATCCGATATCGTTTCGGCCGATATCAGCCGCTGTGTTCAGGGTTTCTACGCCCCGGGACGGTACGTGCCGCCTTAATCGTCTCTATAGAGAAGAGCAGTGGAAGACGCCAGCCTTTGCATCAATCGAAGGTCGAGGAGGGGAGCCCAGTGATCGAGATAAATTTCGAACAAGTGTGGGGCTAAAAAGACTAAAGGCGCGGTCGGTAAGACCACGCCTAGCCATAATTCCGTTTAGACTCTCCAAGTGCCGTGGTAAGGCCACGGGCTCGCAGCACCATTGTGCCACCACTCAGCGAGTGACTATATTATAGAGATCCGACTCGGGAATTGCAAGGGGGACAAGTGTCTAGCGTTACCAAACGGCATGTGCCGACGTCCCAGTTGCTCGGGGAGTATCTCACCTTCGTGCCCACCCCGCAACAGGTCGACCACTTCAAAGTCGATATGCGTACTTTGAACCCGACCTTGCTACGTGACAGCATACGTGAAGGCGTGAAGGTCCAGGCGCTGCAGCAGATACCCGTGCATGAGCAGCGACTGGTCATCCACCGGATTTATACCCGTAAGGTCAAGGAGTTCTCCTCAATCTATCCTTTCGTGTTTGCCGTCGAGAACGGCTTGCGCTCGGTGCTGGCTGACTATTTGGAGGAGCGCTTTGGCCGGATGGATTGGTGGGTATTGATCCGCAATGCCCGGCAAAATGGACAGGCCTACACCGCCTTCCCGAACATTCTCGGCACACCGGTCAATCCTGCCTTCGTGAAAGCTGTTTGGCGAGTGTTCGACAACATGGTCAACCCCCAGCACGTCAAGGATGTGAACGGTAACAACAAGTCTGATGAATTCTACTATTGCCTGACACTTGGGGAACTTTGGAAGATCATGGAGGCCGATTGGGTTCTGATCCGCGACATGTTCGCCCCTGACGCCGTTCTTGGCTTTACATTCACCAAGACCATGTTCATCGATACGATGCGAGTGATCAAGGAGACGCGCAACGAGTTGTTTCACAGCAACCCGATCAAAGATCGCAAAAAGATCGTCGAGGCCTGCGAGCGCATCTTGAATGGTTTGCAGTTCCATCTCGGCGACTACGATTTCGATCTTGGTGCCGCGACCTACGTCCGAGTGCCGCCGACCATCTTACGTCAGGCTCGGCACGTCATTCCGGCTCGATAGTGAATTCGAGGAATGCGGCGCGATCCTCGCACGGTGGTGCAACGGTGATCTTCAGAAAATTCCTGACGTTGCTAGCCCGGTGTCGATGATCCACCTCCTGCAAGCAACGGTTCAAGTCTGCGCGGTTCGACGCTACGACCCGAAACCTGATCAGAATTCTGATGGGTAAGCCAGAATTCAAAGAGATCGGTTTTCGCGTCTAGCCTCTCGACATGGGTGATCTGCCTGGTGTCCTCTTCATTGAACGGTGCCGCAAGGCCGTCGACGGAAGATGCATCGCCGATGATAACGTGATCGAAAGTCTTCCTCTGATCGTTGGTCACCTCGACCTTGCTCCCACGAAGCTGCAACCTAGTGCCCGGTATGACCCCGACGCGCACGATGTCTGGACAAACCACTTCAAAGTAAGCTGCCTCCGATTGCACCATCGGGTGGAGATAGACGTGAAATGGCGCAATGTCTCCGAGAAGCACCTGGAATGGCATTGCCTCCGTCCTGCCTTTCGTACTGTCGCGATAGACATCGAGGGTAAGAACCTGCTCCCTGAGCCGCTCCGACGTGGTCTGAAACCTGATCTTGCCGACACTCGACATCGCTATCGTTTGCAGATCCCGCTCGTCTCTAATCCTGGATAGGGTCGTAAAATAGGCGTACGCCACATTCGCAAGGCGCCGGGTGCCAGCAAGGTTCCACGCCGACGACCAGAGTTCCCCGGACATAGAAATGCTTTTTGCGTTGGCCGGCGTCGTGTGGTGAAAGAGGTCCAGCCGAAAGTCGTGGCCGTCCTGCCTGCAAGTACCGCTTGCGAAAGAAGCCAGGCCAGGCGGCCCGTCGATTTCGCATTTGTAGAGCTGGGCACCATCAACGTAGCTGTGAACCCGGTCTTGAGAACGTATGTTGAGGACAAGACGTTCCCTTCCGCCGGTGCGAGGACTTCCAACGTCAATATTGAAGCGAGCCCGATGCCTTCCCGGCTCTATGTTGAACTCCAAAATTGGGGGACCAAAAAATGTTGGAAGGAAGAAGCGGCAGCCGGCCACGGCGATCACGACATCCGGAACAAGGTAGCTGCGACCCTCGCTATGGCCGAGACGTAGCTTTATGAACCCCTCATACGTCCTGCGTTTGCCGGTCGACGCGAACGCCCAACGCGACGGCTCGCCTCTGAGGTTTCCCCAAACCTTGTTGACATCCATTGCCGTCGATCCTCCTTCCCGTGCTCCACTGGCAGACCTCATGTGGGTTGCAGCCGGCAGCGCATCAATGCATTGCCGACGGTGGTGCACCGTATGTTCCCTACTTTTGGCCCCCGATCCGAGACAGGTCGACCCTAATGCCAGCTGCATTCACTTCGTTGACGCCAGATTCGAGGGCGGGTGCATCGGCGCCGATCTCCGGCATACCGGCTTCAGGGCGGCTGGCAGCAGGCCCCTCGGCCTTACCCGCGAAGAATGTCGGCCCTCCCGGGTCGTCGGACCTGAAGACATTGCTTCCCTCGAAATTACCCGTCTTCCAGGCATAGACAGCATCATCGAACATCTGCCCAAACAGCTCCCTGTTTGTCGGGCGGCCATACCATTTGGTGACGATCCGAGCCACTTTCGCGAACATCGCAGTCCCTGTACGCAGGTTGGCGCAACCATCAAGCAGATCGGGCTTGAGGTCAGCCACGTCAGTCACACCGATCCCCGCAGGAAACTGGGTTAGCCCTACCCGTACAGAGGCCGTGTCGACATAGTCGCGGAGATTGGCCATGGCCTGCTCGGTATTGGTCGGCTTTGGAATGAGGACAACGCGGCCATTGGACCGGACAGTGATCGCCAGAGGATCATCGGAACCAGCGGCCGCGAGGAATTTTTCGACGATTTCCGTAGAAAGTGACGGATCTGAGCATTTCTCAATCAAAGCAGCATCGACCACTTCAAACCTCCATTATGTGTTGAACGAGATGATCACTGGTTTTGCGAACAGACGGGCCCAGGCCTGGGTACTCGCACGCTGGATGCGGACGATTGAAGTACCGGCGGTCCACCAGCCATTTCCCGCCGCCACGATCAAGTCGGGCTGGTAGAGGGCTGACGCGATTATCGGCCAAACGAGAAGCTGCTCGTAGCAGATCAACGGAGCCACTCTCGCGTTGCCGACATCGACGACGGGATTGGCAACGAAATGTGCCCGGGCGCCGCCCCGTTCGCCAATCCAGCCCCGCCACGGCTGCCACATCGAGCCCGGGACCGGCATTCGCTCCCGATAGAGAACCTGGCTCCCAACGGCCGACAGTTTTACGAGCGCATTGTCATAGCCTTGGCTGTCGACAATTGCCGCTCCCGCGATGACGGTGATGCCCGTTCCTGTGAGGGCTCGCTGCCAGTGGCGGGCAACCGTCGGCGTCCAGAAGCCAAGTGCGCTTTCCGGCAGCACGACCGTCGTGCCGGGCGGGTGACCGCGCACGATGTCTATGAGGTCGTCTTGACGGTGCAGACCAACATCACGTCCAAGGGATGAGCCCAGTTCAAGATCGACACCTGTCCATGACACAGGTAGAATCGGTGGCGTCCACTCAGCGGCGGACCAGAGCCAGAGGCCTGCCATGGCCAAGGCTGCAGCCGGCCGATATTGCGTCGTCATGACGCCCAGGCCGGCTGCCATCGCTCCCAGACCCCACCATCCCCAGTCAGGAAGCAAAACGCCGGCGGCGGTAATCGGATGCGCCCATCCCAGAATACCGAAAGGCGGGACCGCCATCGCAAAGCAAGCAGCGATGTATCGGAGCGGCTTCCTCCATCCAGCGCGATCGGTCCAGAGCACGGAATGGACCGCCACGAACGCGGAGGAGGCGACCAGCCAAAGTAGAAGACCGGGCCAGATATTCGATGAATAGAAGTTCGCCACGCCCTGCGGCAAACCCCGCGATGCAGCTAGGAAGTAGGCGGCGGAGAATGCCATCGCCTGCGAGCGCGTGCGCGCCAGGGACCAGAGCGTAGGGAAGGCCGCCGCGATCGGGAGCAGGAGCACGTGTCCGCTCCAACCGATCCACCCTGCACCCGTGGACAGTGCGACAAGGACACTCGTTCGGAACCTATCAGGGTGCATAGGTCCAGACCTCTTGCGCCAGCCCGAGGACCCCGTCTATCGGCAAGGGACCGAAGTATCGGCTATCGAACGACCCCGGAAAATCGGAATGGAGGAAGACCGCGCCGGGCGGAACGACGCCCCCATCGTATGGCACCATCTCAAGCCCCTGGCCGTCCACAGATGCAACGCGAGAATGAGGCAGCGGCCGACCATCGATGCGCACATCATCAGCGATCTCGATCGCCTGTCCGGATGTTGCCACTACCGTCTTGATCAGGGGCGCGACGCGGCCGGCGCAGAGGCCGAAGCGCAGATATCCACGTGCGCGGGCCTCTCGCATGGCGTCGGTGTCCGGTGGGCAAATGAAGATGAGATCTCCGACCAGGATCGGGCGATCGGGTTGGACGATGCGCCACAGCCCTAGCGGCTCGCTTGGTGTGAGATTGACCCTGAACCCCTGACCTCCGAGGAACACAATGAAGCCAAGTGTGAACAGGCTGATGCTGCTGATCCGATAGAACCAGACGAGCCGTTTCATGCGCCGTAGCAGTCTGTCTCGATGACGCATCTTCATTTCAGGGTAAGCCCCTGAGATTTCGTCTGGCGCAGTGCTTCAGTCTGTTTGAGAGCCGTCACGCTGCGTTCGTGCGCGGAAAGCTGCTGCACCGTCCGCATCGTATTCCAGGCTTGTTGCACCTCGTTTTTCTGGGCAGCACTCATGCCTGACGTGACGCGCTGGAATGCCTCGCCATTGGCGTCTTTCGCAGCAAGTGGCAGGAAGGTCCTCTCTCCAAAACGCTCCGTAACCGCCTTGGCGAAACCTTCGAGTTCGGCCTTCACCATCTTATCGGCAAGCGCATATTCGAGACCCGATGGCAGATCGTTTCGGTCGATGGCATCCCGCACGCGTTCTAGAACGTTCTTCGCATTGGCAGAAAGGGCGGGGATCTCCAGAGCGGCCTTCTCACGAACGGCAAGTTCCTGTGCGTGGTTGCGGCGTTCAGCTTCGCGACGCTGACGAAGATAATCGCTGATGCTGTCGGCGAGCGGCGTGACATTATTCAGCGCCCGATCCCTGTCGGACTTGTCAGCGCGACTGGCGAGCAGGCCGGTTTTGCCCTTGAGAGTGCCGAAGGCTTCAGGCTCAGCAGCCATCCTTGCAATTGTCTTCGCGGCCGTCTCGTGATCCCGCAACATGGCATCAACGTCGACGGCCCTGAAGGCAGCTTCGGGGTTGGAAAAAACATGATGGAAGCGCATGGACACTTCCTCCCACTGCTTCTTCAAAGCAGGGTCGGTAGCGATCCGGTCCTCGACTGCCTGATCCATGGACTTCGGGAAGTTGGTAATTCCTGCCACCATGGGCTTTTCCTCCTTGGCTGTGTTCGGAATGAAGTTGTCGGTGCGGCCTCGGGCGAGGCCGAGCTTTGCGCCGAGTGCCTTGAGCCGTGCGGTGAGCTCGATCAACCGCTGCTTCTGCCGGACCGTCCACGCGAGCCGGTCTCTGGATATCGTGCGCGCAACATTCATCAGATGCAGGCCACGCGCCTCCGCAAACTGCAGCGCGGCGCGATAGGACGATGCATGTGCATAGTCGAGGGTCGTCTCCTTTGACCCATCGCGCGCAAGCCACTCCCTCAGCCGCTCCATTGCCAATTCCCTGATGGGTGTGACCTTCCAGGTGTTACGCTCGGCCATCGTGCCATCCGGCAATGTGACGGTCTCCGATCCATCGCGCTTCAGACCGATGCGATCACCGATGTTGGGCTGAGCGACCTCGATGGCACGTTTGAGATCGACGCCCCAGATGGTGCGCTGCTGTCCGTCCCGATGCTCGAGCGTCACGAAATAGCTGTCGCGGTTCCCAGGCTTGTGTTCGTAAGGCGCCACACCATGCTCGACCAGAATACCGCCGCGCCGATTGGTGAACTCTTCCATGCCGACATGGAGCTCTGCTACCTCGCGATGTCGCGTCATCGCGACATAGGTCAGATGACGATCGAGCGTGCTTGATGCGAGGACTTTTACTCGGTCGACGGTTGCGCCCTGGGACTTGTGGATCGTGGTCGCATAGCCGTGATCGACATTGGCGTAGAACCGTTGTTCGACGATGACCTGTGTTCGGTTCTCCCCGTCGCCGATCTCGGCCACGATGCGACCAGGTGCTGCTTCAACGACTTTGGCCAGCATGCCGTTCTTGACGCCAAGACTGCCTTCGTTCTTCAGGAGGACGATCTGATCGCCGGAGGCAAAGTGACGTTGACCATCCTCGGTCTTGAACGCGAAACCCTCTCCGATAATGCCGCGTTCCACCAGCTTCGCCCGCGCCAGTTGATTCAGCTCACGGACGTCACGACGACGGTGAGCGAGCATGAGGGTGGTCTTGTCCGGATCAAAATCCTGGTTCCAGCTCTCGATCAGACCTTCTATCGCGTCCTGCCGTGTCCAGTGGGCTTGTACCAACCCAGCCTGCTCATAGGCATTCAATGCGGTCGCCACGTTTCCGCGCGCCAGATCGAGAGAGGCATCACGCATCCACTGATCTTTCTGGCGATAGATGGTCTCCAGCTCAGCGTAACCGACGCGATCCGCAATGGCCCGGAATGCCGCACCTGCCTCGATCGGCTGTAGTTGATCGGGATCGCCGATCAGGACAAGCTTGGCGCCGGTCTTCGTCACCGCACCAACGAACAGGGCAAGCTGGCGAGACGACACCATGCCAGCCTCGTCCAGCACGAACACCGTCTTTTCGTCGAGCTGCCCGCGGCCCTGGTTCCAGCGGAGTTCCCAGGACGAAAGCGTGCGCGAGAAGATACCGGCTTCCTTCTCCAGGCCCTCGGCCGCCTTGCCAGCGAGTGCCCCGCCGACGACACGATAGCCGGCGGCCTCCCACACCTCGCGGGCGGCTTTCATCATCGTCGTCTTGCCGGCGCCTGCACGGCCTATTACCGCAGCGATCCGCTCACCACCGGCGACATGTTCGATGGCGGCCTTCTGCTCGTCCGACAGCCGCTCATGGCGCGCAAACGTCGCGTCAAGCACCGGCTGCCTGACGCCATGCGACGACCGTTGCGACAGCCAGATCGCCCGGTTGGCCATCTCGGCTTCGAGCCGGATCAGCTCGCGTGTCGTGTATTTCGCCGGCGCCCGGACCCCGGTCGCGAAGTCCATCCGTTCGCGGTCAAGTCGAAGGGTTTCCGGGTTCTGTAGGATGCGCGCCATCAAGCTTTGGAAGAGGCCCGCATCGTCGATATAGCGATGGAGGATTTTTGCGACATCGCGCTCGTCGAAGACGCTCTTCTCCCGCGTGATCAGATCGAGCACGATCTCCGGATTGTGCTGGATCCGGCGAGCATTCTCCGCCCTTCGCTCTTCCTGCAGCTCCAGCCGTTCGAGTGCGGCTTTCTCCTCCCCACCCTCAGCTTTCCTCTCGATCGCCTTCGTGCCGACGCCGAGATGGATGGTCGGTGTCAGATCGATGCCCTGCTTCTCGAAGGACCGGCCATCGATCCTGATATCGAGACCGGCAAGGGCCAAATGCCGGTTCTGGCAGGCGAACCAGCCGTCCCGAAACGCATTGAAGTCCCCGATGCCACCGGCCCAAAGCTCATAAACGATCTTGCCGCTATCGTTGCGCAGCACGTTGCCGTCAGGGCCGGTGACCGCCACCTTCTTCGATCCGAAGCCGCCCTCGGTCAGCGGTCGCAACGTGGTCATCAGATGGATGTGCGGATTGCCAGGGGTGTCGTGGAAGACCCAATCGGCAACCATGCCCTGAGCCGTGATATGGAGCGCCACGAAGTGCCTGACGAGTTCGATGTTCTGCTCGGCTGAAAGTTCAATCGGCAGGGCGATGGTGACATCCTTGGCGAGCTGCGCATCCGATCGTTTCTCGAACTCCTCGACCTTGTTCCAGAAGGCTTCCGAGGCCCCGGATACGGACCGATCAGCAATCATTGATTGCAGCCATTCAGGTGCATCAGCAGGGATGACGAACTCTTCGTGCAGCAGACCCTGCTTGCGGGTGTAGTCGATCGTGCGGGCCTCCCGCTCATAGTCCATCTTGGCGCAATGCCGATAGGCCGCCGACAGCACGGCGCTGCCGCCGGTGCCGCGGGCAACGATGCTGACTGAGAAATGCGGTACGGCCATTACAGAAAACGCTCCTGCGATCGAACAAAATCAATGTGTTCGTGAGGAGCGGAGGGCCCCGCCAGGGCCGAGAAGCAAAGCGTCGCATCAGCGACGTATAATTGCGCCCTTCGGATCCGTCCTTCGAACGGTCGGGATGATGCTCAAAAGCGTAGGCTCCGCCTACTCGCATTTCTGTTAGTAGATCGGCACGCCGATCTGAACGACTCTGGCCGCGTGAACCACGTCATGCACCAACTGAGGACAATCCAGAGATGAAGAAGCCATCATCCAAGATCCGCGAAGAAATCGCCAAGCTCCAGGAACAGCTCAAGCATGCGGAAACGAGAGAGGCCGAGCGTATTGGTCGCATCGCGCTTCGGGCAGGCCTCGGCGAGATCGACATCGAGGAGACTGAGCTTCAGGCGGCGTTCGAGGAACTGGCGAAACGCTTTCGCGGAGGTAAGTCCGGCGCGAGCGGACGGAAAGGGACAGGCGAAAACGGCACGTCCGGCGGGCAGTCCGAAGCGCTCACGTCTGGCGCGACTTCGAGCAGCGATCGTGAGGCTTGAAAGGATGAGCAGGAACGCAACGTCCGATGCCCGGAAGAAGGATACGCGCGACAAGATTGAGCTCGGCGGCCTGATCGTCAAAGCCGGCCTTCGTTTCGAGAAGCGAGCGCTTTTGCTCGGCGCCTTGATCGACCTGCAGAAGCGGCTGAAGTCCGACGAAAGGGAGCGAACACGATTGACGGCGATCGGAGCGGAGGCGTTTGGCAATGAAGGCGAATAGGATCGTTTTCGTCGTTCTGCCTGTCGCCGCGATGATCGGGACCCTGTTCATTGTGACCGGCATCGAGGTATGGCTCGCTGGCTTCGGAAAGACGGAGGCTGCGAGGCTTGCTCTAGGACGGGTAGGGGTCGCGGCGCCATACGTGGCGGCTGCGGCCCTCGGTCTGATTTTCCTGTTCGGAACGGCGGGGTCGGCGAGCATTCGCGCTGCAGGCCTTGGAGCCGCTATCGGCAATACGGTGGTCATCCTGGTGGCGTGCTTGCGGGAAGGAATACGCTTGGCAGTGCTCTCACCCCAGGTCCCAGCCGGAAAGTCTGCGCTATCCTACCTCGATGGCCCGACCATGATCGGCACGGCCGCTGCACTGATGTCAGGCTGCTTTGCAGTGCGAGTGGCGATGGTCGGCAACGCCGCATTTGCGCGGGCTACGCCGAAGCGCATCGTTGGCAAACGCGCTCTGCACGGCGAGGCCGACTGGATGACACTTGCCAGAGCCGAAAAGCTGTTCCCGACGACCGGCGGCATCGTCGTCGGTGAGCGGTATCGCGTCGACGGTGACGGTGCCAGCGGTGTTTCCTTCCGTGCAGATAACAGTGAGACGTGGGGTGCTGGAGGCCAGTCGCCCCTGCTTTGTTTCGACGGATCGTTCGGCTCCTCGCATGGTATCGTCTTCGCTGGATCGGGCGGTTTCAAAACGACCGCGGTCACAATCCCGACTGCTCTGAAATGGGGCGGACCGCTCGTCGTGCTCGATCCGTCGAACGAGGTCGCGCCCATGGTCTCGAAACATCGTGAAGACGCCGGCCGGCGCGTCAGGATCCTCGATCCGCGCATGCCCGCGAACGGCTTCAACGCCCTCGACTGGATCGGTCAGTATGGCGGCACCAAAGAGGAGGACATCGCCTCGGTCGCATCATGGATCATGAGCGATAGCGGTCGCGCGTACGGAGTGCGCGACGACTTCTTCCGTGCTTCAGGCTTGCAACTCCTGACCGCAATCATCGCCGACGTCTGCCTGTCCGGTCATACGCCGAAGGACCAACAGACGCTGCGCCAGGTACGCAGAAATCTATCAGAACCCGAAACGAAGCTTCGCCAGCGACTCCAGGATATCTTCAACAATTCGGATTCGGACTTCGTGAAAGAGAACGTCGCCGGTTTCGTCAACATGACGCCGGAAACATTCTCCGGCGTCTACGCCAACGCCATCAAGGAAACACACTGGCTCTCTTACCAGAACTATGCGTCGCTGGTCTCGGGTTCGACATTTCGAACCGAGGACATCGCATCCGGAACGACGGACGTGTTTATCAACATCGACTTGAAGACACTGGAGACCCATAGCGGATTGGCGCGTGTCGTGATCGGCTCATTCCTGAACGCGATCTATAATCGCGATGGCGCGATGGAAGGGCGGGCGCTGTTCCTGCTCGATGAGGTCGCGCGGCTCGGTTACATGCGCATTCTGGAGACCGCGCGGGATGCTGGCCGCAAGTATGGCATCACTCTGACATTGATCTACCAGTCGATCGGCCAGCTGCGCGAAACCTATGGGGGGCGCGACGCGTCCAGCAAGTGGTTCGAGAGCGCGAGCTGGATCAGCTTTGCCGCAATCAACGATCCGGAAACAGCAGATTACATTTCTCGCCGCTGCGGTATGACGACCGTCGAGATCGATCAGGTTAGCCGCAGCTTTCAGTCGCGCGGGTCGTCACGGACCCGGTCAAAGCAGGTTGCCGCTCGCCCGCTCATCCAGCCGCATGAAGTGCTACGGATGAGAGCTGACGAGCAGATCGTCTTCACGGCAGGAAACCCGCCGCTCAGGTGCGGCCGCGCAATCTGGTTCCGGCGCAACGATATGGAAAGTTGCGTGGGGCACAACCGTTTCCATCGCTTTTCCACATCTTCAAATGCGTCACTTGAACCGCGCGAGGCAGACCCGCAATGAACTCAAAAACACCGCGCACTCGGCGCTATGGCATTGTCGGGAGAACCGCGATGCTCTTGGCGATCGGTGCGACGGCTTGGTGCAGTTGCGCTGCAGCCGCGGGTACAGACAGCATGTCAGCCGACTTTACGATTTGCGACGAAGAACGGCGGGTAAACTGTGTGGTCGATGGTGATACGTTCTGGTTTCAGCGCCAGAAAATTCGAGTAGCGGATGTAGATGCGCCTGAACTCAGCCCGCCGCGATGCGAGGCCGAGCGACGGAGTGGCATTGCCGCGAAACAGATGTTGCTTGCCCTTTTGAATGCTGGACCGTTCACGCTGGCACCGGCCGATCGCGACGCTGATCGATATGGCCGCAAGCTTCGTATTGTTCTCAGGAATGGGCAATCCATCGGTGGGATGCTGATCGCTGCGAAGCTGGCAAGGCCGTGGACAGGGGCGCGGCGCGGTTGGTGTGACTAGGTGGCGGGATTGGCGTTCAATATAGCATCCGCCCTATTGGAAAACTCGCGAATGCGGCACAGAGAGGAGATACGCGGGTTACTCGTTACGATTGGGAAGCGGGTGATCACGAACGGCTCCACCCTGTCCATGCCAAGGCGATTCTTGAGCAGTTCCTCCCGCGAGTGTTCCTTGATGATCGCCCGCTCATAGTAGCGTTCCAACGTCCGGTTTGTGCGGATGAAACGTGCCGGGTCGAGATCAATCCATGACGGATCAACCAGATTGTTCTTGCACTGGATATTGAAAACGATGCCGCCACGAGTTGCGACAACATCGAACTCTTTTCGGTCGATCCGTTTGATCGGATGGACCACGAACCCCTGCTTCGCGAGCTCTTCCTTGATGCGCTCTTCGAAGATAAAGCCGGAACGGATCTGAAATCGGCGTTTGCTGTAGAGGCAGACATTTTTGAAATTGTAGAGGAACCGGCTTAGCGACGTAACGGAGCTGCGCAGTGCCCCATCAAAGGGAACGAAAGCTGCATAGCAGTTGAGCGCAGAAACGAATGTTGGGCTCGATGCTGTCAGCAGACGTCTATGTGGATGCGAGACACGATGCTTGTCCGCGAGTGCATCCAGATCTTGCGGTGATATCGTTACCCAGAAATCGTCCTCGACTTGCCAGGAGAGGTCGCGAACCACGCTCGCCAGGCCCGCGAAAGCGGTATCCTCAAGTTTGAACTCAGCGAAGGCTGCCTCCATCAATGCGATGTCGTTGCGCAACTCAGCGGCACTGAAAACGCGATCCGACGGGACAGGCTCATATTCTACGCGCTCGGCGTCGGAGGCTAGGTCGATGATAGGCACTCGTTCGGCCTCAAGAGACATGTCGTCGAGGGTATGATAATGGTGGGAAGCGGTGAACCCGTGCGGCTCGACGTAGAGCTTGAAGTCATCATGGAGTTCGCTCATCGCCCGTTGCTGCAAGAGCCCGGTGATTGTCGTCCCGCTGATCTCGGCCTGTGGAAGCATCCAGGCAAGCGCATCGGGATGGGGCATGCGGACCGTCCCCCTGCATGCCTGGGGAATTATGTAGAGCAAGCTCATCAAGTGACGGCGCCGGGACTGCAGATATCCGATAGCATGCGCGACAGTCGACAAGCCTACCGCAGCGGGGATGTGCCCCGCCATCGCAAAGCTGTTCTGCATCCGAGAAAGCTGCAGTAGCAGCAACGTCTGCCGTTGCTCGAATGCGGCTCCATAATAATAGCCGAGGTAATGAAGAACGAATTTTAGCCTACGTGGACCGAACTTGGGAGGTTCAAGACTTAGACCGAACAGCGCTGAAGCAAGTACCTCATCATCCATTTCTCCGGGCAGATTAATGAGCTCCTCAATCGCCCTGATTGTTCCGAACCAGGATCTGACGGTCGCGTAAGGCTCGAACCTTGCCAACGCGTCCAACACGCCGCCGGCATGCTGAGCAAGTTGGCTTTCAATCAGCTTTACGGCATTTTCGCCGGTCAGTGTCGTCGACTTCATTTATTGAACCTGTGCGAAACGATGCAATGTGACTCGCCCCATGGTGAGAGCAGCAGACGCTTTGCAACTAGGCAGATATGATGAGCATATTTCTAGCGGTTGATGCAACGCGCCCGACAGGCAGACAACGTCGTGAGCAGTACAATATTTGGGGGGAACAGTGAGCGAATGGGAATGCGCATTCTGCGGACCGACGGATGCAAAGCGAACCAGAGAACACCTTTGGCCGGCGAGCCTGCATCGACGGGTGGCTGCTCTTCTTGATGGGGGAGAGCAAAAATTCTGGATAGCGCGTTTGGGCAAGGCATTATCCAACGAGCCGACCATTCGCGATGTTTGTGCGACTTGCAACAACGGAGAGCTGTCGAGCCTCGATAATTACATCTGCCAGGTGTTTGATCGTGAATTCAGTTTGATCCGCGAGCGCGGCGAGGAGGTGAAACTGGAATACGACTACCACTTGTTGAAGCGATGGCTTCTGAAAATGTCGTACAACTCAGCGCGTATGAGCAGTTCCGATGCGGCGCTTTTTCAGCCGCTCCTGCCCTACATAATGGGGAAAAATCAGTCGATCGGGCGGAGCGTCAAACTCTTCCTGGAGATGACATATCCAAGCCACCTAACTGAGGAAGAAGCGAACGACGGAGTGCCGATGACTGTGAGACCTGCCATCAATCGTGTCGGGTTTGTCGGATACAAAACACCCGCTGGCATGAAGATCGTCAGGGCAGTTCATCTGAGGAGCTTCAGTTTTCTGCTTGCCTTTCTACCCCCCACAGCAAATGCAGCATCGATGCAGGCATTCGTGACGGAATTTCTCTCATCACGTCCCGCAGCGCGCGAGCTCCGAGCTTCCATGTCACAGGTGAGCCTCTACTGTGATGGGATTGATTGTTGGTCGTCGATTATATCGGGCATGACGCATCGACTGAAGCCAAAGGAAACATGATGCTCTGCGACCGGAAGCTTGCGAGAGGATCGTCATCCGGAGGGGCGGAGACCGCGTGCGGGCTCCGGTCGCCCCGCGACTAGAGCCGTACGACGAAGGCGTCTCGCCCGGAAAAACTTCACTGAAATGAATCGATACGCATTCACCGATTCATAAGTGTCGTTGGACGTCGTTTGCGAAATTTCAGATTCTACGGGCATGATCGCTCAGCCCTATCATCTCTATGTCGAACGCACCGATGCCACGAAAAACATGGCTCGCTTCTACGCGATGGAGATCACCGGCACACTGTTCGGGGAAGCCTGCCTGATCCGCTCATGGGGGCGGATCGGTCGACGGGGGCAGTGCATGAACCATCATTTCGAGCGGGAAGAAGATGCGGTCAATCTGTTCCTAACCCTCACCCGTCAAAAGCAAGCTAAGGGCTATCGTCCCTGCGCTCAAGGTCTCAAAGAAGCCACCTAGCGGATATTTGCCCGTGGACGGTAGAGATTATGGGCGGCCGAAGCGGCCCTGACGGCGCCTTACTCGGGTCGCTTGCCGTCGACTTCGTAGCTGATCTCGATCTCGACTATGAACGGGATCTTGATCGCGACCTTCAGAGCGAGCTTGCCCTTGCGAAACAGGTGACCGATGACCTTTGCGAGGGTGCCAAGCCGACGACCGGTTGCTGTTAAGAATTTAGCGAGCTGTTGCATATGATTTCTGCTGTCGATTGCGTTTCGTCGCGGGGATGAAATGCGGATCGGGAAGGAGTGCTGCATCGGTAACGGCCGGAGCGCAGCGGAGGACCTGGGGACGGCTGAATTTTGGGCCGCGAGGAGCCGAAGGTGGGGAAAATTCTGCCGGCATCAGGTTGCGGCAGGACGCACGATCCGCATCATTCCCAATGTCGATGCAATGGGATCGACAGGAGAATTGCGGCAGCTCGACTTCGAAGACCACGGACGATGGAAACCGCCTCAGAAAGGCGGTTCGACTTCTGCAAGGCCGTCCAGCTCGGCGTCCGCGACAATCAGCTCCGCCTGGGCGATTTCAAGCTCGGCCTGGATCTGGCGACGCTCGGCGCCATCGACAGCGTTGCGCAGCTCGACCCGCAGTTCTTCGATCTGGATTTCGAGTTCGTAGATCATCTTCGTCTCCTTGACGTTTGTGAAAGATGACCGCCGGGTTCGAGCGGGGATGGCGGGGTCAAGGATCGCGGATGCGACCGGCAGAGCCGGGGAGTGGGGGAGCCGATTTGCGGAAGCCGCCTTTCAGGCGGGTGGAGCAGATTGGGGGAACCGCTCATCCTTGAGGCCGGCATTGCCGCTTGGCACCATCGTTAATTCTGAGCAGCTTCCCACCTCTCCGTATGGCACCAAAAAAGCCGGCCCCGGCTCGATGCCGGTCCGGCTTTGGCTCTCATTCAGGAGAGAAGGCTCCGCCAGTGGCGGAGCCTCGTGATGTCGATCAGTCCCGGTTCGGGCGGGACCAGATGAGCGACAGTTCCTTCTCGCCTTCGACCTCGGCGAGCGTTGCATAGATCGGAGCCGGGAAGCTCGGATCGTCGAGCTTGACCGAGAGGTAGTCGCGGCCCTGCTCGGAGGTTTTCTGCCAGGCGGCGCCGAGTTCAACGCTGCCGGCGTAGACGCGGAACTGCGGGCCCTTGTCGGAGGGGTTTTCGACCCGGGCGATGCGTGCCTTGACGTTGAGGGCGAGAGTGCGAATGGAGCCGGTGAAGCCGTTTTCAGTGGAGGTGAAGGTGCCGATGGTAGCCATTGTCGTGTTCCTTTTCTGTGTATCGGGCCGCGCCCATCGCGGCCTCGATGGCAGTCGCAAAGACCGGGGACGATCGGACCGCACCCAGCCGGGGTCCCCATCGCGCTTGAGCGTGGGGGTGGCGATTGGGCCGCAATGAAATGGAGGGCGACAAGTCGCAGATTTGTTAGCGGGAGAGGAGGAAGGTGCAGCCTTCCGGGGTAAGAAATCAGCGACATGTCGTTGCGGTAGGACGATCGAGGCGAAGCCGGTCTTCGGTCAGACATGCCTCATCGAGCCCGCAGATGGGCTGCCGGAAACTCTGGCGTGAAGGGATATGGCGATGGCGTCGCCCGGCATTTGCCCTGGGCAAGAATGGCATCCGTTCCATCGCCTCGCTCGCACCGCCGTCACCGCTTGCTTCAGTTGGGGAAACGAGGCCGCCGCAAACGTTGGACGGCTTGCCCGCTATGCCTCCTGCGATATCGTGCATCCGCGAATCGCAGCCTGGAGGAACAATGCGTCAGCAGACCAAGCCGTTCATCGTCGAACGAAAACCATCCCGCAAACGGAAACCCGACGCTGCAAAACCGTCGATCTGGGGAAGGCTTGATGCTGACATTGCACAAGGCCTCCAGGATCAGCGGAACGGCGATCAGCATGATGCCGATCACGCGGCCGCCACCGGTGGTGCCGACCACGTTTGACCGTCAAGCCGCAGCCTTCACCTCCGTTTCCGGCTGCAAGGAATGAAGAAAGCTCACGGCCCTCTGTGCGTGAGCCGCCGCCTGGAAGATCGCCCGCTTGTCATTGGCAAGCACCGAAAGCCACGACTGCAGGTAGGACGCATGATCCGGCCTCGGCTCAAGCTCCGGAGCGATCCCGAGATCGGCGCACAAAAAGCAACTGCCCAGCTCGGCAATCAGTTCCTCACGTGCGCGCTCCGTCCGGTCTTTCGCATAGCGCGACAGATCACGCCCGACGCGGTGTTTCGCCGCCGTCCAATGGGTTGCCTCATGGCTGAGGACGGCCGCGTAGCCGGCAGCATCGCGAAAAGCCTCGAAGGGTGGCATCTGGATAGAGTCCAGGCCCGGTGAATAATAGGCCTGGCTACCGCCATGGCGGATGACGGCGCCTGTGTTACGAAAGAAGTGGTCGGCGCTCTCGATCCGCTCAATCGGATCCAGCACCTTTGCCGGCGGGGCATAATAGCTATCTGGCAAGCCCTCGATTTGCTCGATATTGAAGACTGAGTATGCCTTCAGAAAGGGGATTTCCCGATCGACGTCATTGCCGTTTCCGTCGGCCACCGACTTGGTGAACCGGCTGGCGAAGACGACCGTCGAACCCGTCTCGCCTTTCCGCACGGCGCCGCCCACTTCCAGCGCCTGTTTGAAGGTCATCCACATCGGGGAGGCGAAGCCGCGCGACATCTGCTCCGACCACAGGAGAAGCACGTTCATGCCTGAATAGGGCAGACCGTTATGGCGTATCGGCCGTGTGATGCGGCCATTCGTATAGGCGGCGCTCCAAGGTTTCATCCAGGGGCGAACGCCAGATTCCAGATCCTCGACGATCCGTTCGGTGATCCGAGTGTAGATGTCGGCACGATCAGTACCCGCTTTCTTGGCCATCTCTTCCTTCTCCTTTTCAGGAACCGCGCCTATCCCGGTCCGTCACGGAGGTCCGAGGTCAGGGGCCGATGGTGTGCCATGCACCGGAACGGCCGCAACAGCGTGGAGGACGGCAAAGCCGTTGCAGGGGCGCCCGGCTCCTGCAGGACCGCCGACCGGGACGGGCCGCGACAGGCGCATCTCCAGGCCTGCTCTCCGACATGAAAAAAGGCCGGCGCGGGCAAGCGGCGGCCAGTCAGGGAAGGAAAAGGCGGGGTCACCTCCGCCGATCGTGTCAGCCGAAAACGGCCATCTGAGCCTCGGCCGCCTTGCGGTCGAGCGATGCGCCCGGGTTCTCGACCGGTCGGTCGAAGGGCTTCCAGGTCTCGCCAACCACCTGTTCGTAGGCGGCCACCGCGCCCTCGGCTGCCATGCGCAGCGCGTGGGACTGGACGCCCATGTCGGCCGCGAATTCCCGTTTGCGCTGGGCGCCGCTGTCATAGCCGACGGGACCGTCGAGATCCTCGTCGCGGGCATCGTTCGATGCCTTGGCGGTTGCGTCACGCGCCTCGGTGACAGCCCGGGAGTAGAACTGTCCGGCGCCATGCGCCGATCCGACAAAGGCCCCGACGATCCTTTGCAGATGGATCTGCATGGCCTTTTCGCCCAGGCCTTCGGAGAGGCTGTCGGCGGTCTCGACGATCAGCCGCTCATGCAGGCTGCGGATGCCATCGCTGTCGACGACCGTGGTGCCGAAGCTTTCGGCGATCTTGAGTGCCTGGGTGGCGTCGGGGCAGGAGAGGCGGACCATTTCGAGTGTGGTGCCGCGGCGCGATTGCTGAGACCTAGCGTTGGAGCGATTGGGTGTAGCGGGCTTGGCCATGTCTGTTCCTTCCGTGGCTGCCGAAGCGGTTCCGGCCCGTGCCGGTCTGCCCTTCGATGCGGACGACCAGAACCGGCAAAGGACGGGCGGCTTCACAGGTCCGATCCGACTGAGCCAGCAGGGTAGGTTTGCGGGCCAGCAGGTTTCGACCTGCTTGGGACCGAGAGCCCGCCCTCGCGCAGTGAGGTCGGGTCGGCCGCCCCGCGGCGCGACAGCGGCCTTGAAACGACCGGCCGCTGGTTCAGACCGCAACGAAAAGAAGGGCAGTCCGGCACGGGCCCGATATCAAATACCAGCTGCAGGGAGGCGAGATGGCCAAGCCCGCCAACCTGGTGGCCGCATGGTGGTGACAAAGCACCCCGCCGCTCACTCGGTTTCAGGGCTGCCTATCCCGCGCGAGGCAAAACAGGCACATCATCGCAATCCGCGAGCTCATCGATGATCTGCTCCTGCACGACCAGCCTGCATGTGAGCGTGTCGAGTTCGCCCCAGCGTTCAAAGGCCAGACGGTCGGCAAGCTCCTGATGATTGAGACGAGAGCCGGATCGGCGACGCGCCCTGCTCCGAACCTTCACAGTGATAGCCTGCCGCCCGGCGCGCGCCGCAATCTGCCGGGTCAGACAATCCAGATGCCGCTGGGTTTCGCGTTGGGCGCCGATTGCCTTCGCCAGCGATCTGGAAGCAAGGACGGCGGTCATGATCCATTCTCCCGGCCTCGCCAGCCGATGAAGGAAGATGCCCCGTGATATTCGGCATGACGGGCGGGATCGATAACGAAGCCAAACCGGCCGCGCCTGGCATACTCATCGCTTGGCACCAGGAAGCGACGCTCATCGTCGCCGGATCTCCGGTTACCGCCGACGGCCGCCACGACCTCGGTCATTCCGGGGTTCTGGTCGGAAAAGATCGCCGACATGACAATATAGTCCGCCGCATGACGTTGATCGAACGCTTGTCGGTCCTTGGCCCCGCTTTCACCCTCAGTCAGCGCGCAGCCGTGGATCGCCTCCCAGACATCCGGCCAGGTATTGCGGATGGTCTTTTCGGCCATCGACCGCTCATATCCGGTAAACAGCTCCGGAAACCTGAGCGCCACGATCGCCCATTCGCAATCTTCCTCGTACCATGGGGTGTCCTTCCGCAGCAGCGGATGGATTTTAGCATTGCGAGCGGGAGAAAGATGGAAGCCGCCGTGGCCGGCTGTACTGTGGGCAACGACACCGTCGGCATAGATAACAGCCATCTGCGATCCGCCCCAGGGCGTGCTTGCCGACATACGGATCTGGACGCGGTTCAACTTCGCCAGATCGCGTTTATGACCTGCGGTCTCGGCGACGCGAGCTCGGAACTCGACCTCGCCTGCCACCCGGCCATCATGCCCGATGAAGTCGGCCCGCGTCAGCTCGGAGAGCGGCCTGCGGACAAAGACCGCGCTCGCGAGATAGGCAAAGCTGCTCGGTGCTGTGACCATCGCGATGACCAGGTCATCTATGCGGGCCACGGGCAAGCCGTCGGCGCTGGTGCCAAACTCCACCCCCGAAAGATCGGGGGTGGGTGCTGCCATGTTCGACAGGGCGGCGGCGGTCATGCTGCCGCCCTCTGATCGAAATCCTGACCGTGCTCGTCCTCGGAGCCGACATCGGTGCCCTCCGGACCGTCATGCTCCTCTTCTTCGCCGGCGTGGTCGTCCTGCTCCTCACCGAGGTCCTCACCATGACCGTCGTCATCCTCGTGCCCGCCCGAGCCGATTACGTCAGTGGCCGCACCTGCGCGGATCCAGTCGAGCAGCTCGTCAGTCGGCGGGGCGAAGCGGCCGGACGGATGAACGAAGTGCTGAGTTGCGAAGTGCTCGACCAGTGCTGCGCGGGTTTCGCGCACCTTCTGCCGCGGCAGTACCGATGCCTCGGCGCAGGACGCCTCCAGCGCCTGGCGCGACAGGCACAAAAGAAAATCTTCCGAACCCATGTTCGGGAGGAATTCGTCGGCGCCGATCGCATCGCCGGCGATACGCGCGATCATGCCGCTGTTCGACATGCCGCGACGGCACGAGAGAACGTCGATCAGCACGGAGCGCGCGGCGACCCGAAGCCGGTCCTGATCGAAGGCGAGCTTGCCATGCTCGTCAAACAGGCCGACCGCGTGGCGCGAGAAACGCTTGCCGCCATAGAAGGTCCCATCAGCGCCGGAGTCGACGCGGACGTTCTGGCCGGCGAAGGCCAGCACCATCAGCGCCATAAGCATGTCGTCCCCGATCGGCGCGCGGCCGAGCGCATCGTGGAGTGCGTCCGTGCGGAAATCACCGATCATGTCATGGCCTTTCTGGGTAACATCAGGCCGGACCTTCGGCGCCGCGATTGCATCGGCCTCATCGCCGCCAGTAACCTGTCCGTCGCCAGCAATCCCCTTCGGCTTCGCCGCCTCAGGCATGCGGTAATGCACCGTCTGCACCTTACCGTCGCGATCGAGATAGATCGCCGTGTGGTCGGACTTCGACGGTTTGCCGTAGACTTGGCTTGCCTTCTTCGGCAGTTCGGGCTGGCCCCAGCTGTTGACCTCGACGATCCCGCCGCGCTTCGGCAGATTGCTGGTCATCCATTCATGCTGGGCGCCGAGGAAGCCCTCAACATTCGTGGTGTAGCGGCCATCCTGGTCGGCCGGTGCGAAGAGGTCCTCGACCCATTCGATCCCGTAGGCCTGGGCAAGATCGTCGCCAAAGCTTGCGTCCCTGGCGTACATCCGTTTCTTGGTCAGCGCATTGGCGATCGACCACCACGCTGCCGTGTCGCCCTTCTTCGGCCTATCCGCCTTCCAGACCTCCTTCTGGTCCACCTGGCCGGCAGCCGCGATGATGCGCAACTGTTGCTCCGAAGGCATGTCGCCCAGCGCCATCTGTTCAAGCATGGCCGGCAGGACATTGGCGAGGAGACGCAGCTTGCGGATCTGGCGGACGGGAAGGGCGAGAGCGACCGCGATCGCTTCCTCCGTCCAGCCGAGAGCGACCAGCCGTTCGATACCGCGCCACTGGTCGACGGGGTTAAGCGGTTCGCGAACCGAGTTTTCGACCATGGAGCGCATCGCGCCATTGTCGTTGGCAGCGTCTGCCACCAGAATTTCGATTTCTTCGAGGCCGGCGGCGATCGCGAGCCGCACGCGGCGGTGGCCGGCGTCGATGATGTAGCCGTTCCCCCCATCGGTTTCCGGTGCGACGACAGGCGGTTGGACGATGCCAACGGCCTTGATCGTCGCCAGCATCAACGCGTCGGCCTGCGGCGACGACTTCGACTGGCGCATCCGGTCGGGATTTTCCTTCAGGGCGCGTGGGTCAACCTTCATGATCTGCATGGGTTCTATCCTTTCGGGGTTCAGACCGGCGCCTTGCCAGCCCTTTCTGTCTTCATTTTTCTCGAAGACACCCCCCGGACCGCCGAGCTGCCGGACTGCCGCAACTGCGACCGAGCATCCCTGCTGCGCCGGACAAGCGGGGCATATGCCCTGCGAAGGACAAGCGGCCGGGATCGCGCAGGCGGCGGTTGAGCGATAGAGGCGGCAGGAGGACTGATCGGCGACCGGTTTTTCCTCATTTCCTCTCCATCTCAGATTAAATTATATCGATGATACACTTTTATCATTTTGCGTATTGTACGGAAATGATATCGGTGTATAACGCATCTCATCACGGAGATGCAGATGACCCAGGTCGAACTCACCCACCATGCACGCACAAGAGCGCAGCAGCGCGGCATCCCATCCGAGATCGTCGGCCAACTCTACTTCTTTGGAGAGTCCAGAAATTCCAAAGGCGCCCAGACGATGTTTCTGACGCGCCAATCCCTTGCCGATGCTGCGGCAGTCCTGAGCAAACAGGAAGTCCAACGTCTGCAGCGGTTTCAAAATGCCTATCTCATCGTCGGCGACGAGCAACGCATCGTCACGGCGGCCCGTGCAAACCGCAAGCAGCACTTTTCCGCCTGAAGCACACGAAGAATCCAACAGGAGCCAAACCCCTTGGTCGAACAGAATTCAACCCGCCAGCGCTTCCTACCGATCATTGCCACGGCAAAGGGGGCTGACCCCTATTCCGATTTGAATACGAGGGATGGCCTCGTGTACAAAAAGGATGGCGCAGTCGAAGTATACTACTCTCCATTTGATCACATCGCGCACCGCGCGAAACTGGTCGTTGTCGGGATCACGCCTGGCCGCGCCCAGGCGATCAACGCAGCTGTCGCAGCACGAGCCCAGATTCAGAGCGGTCGATCAACCGAAGATGCCCTGCGCGCAGCAAAGCTGACCGCCAGCTTTAGCGGAGGCGGAACACGCAACAATCTCGTGCGCATGATGGATAGCGTCGGATTGAATGCCCTGTTCAATATCGTCTCAACGGCGTCGCTGTTCACGGAAGCCGGCGAACAGGTGCATTTCACCTCGGCCCTGCGGTATCCTGTTTTTGTGAATGGAGAAAATTACAACGGTAATCCGCATATGCTGAAGACCCCGGTTCTTCGGGACATGATCGAGACCTATCTGGCGGAAGAGGCAAGGGCGCTTCAAGGGGCTGTCTGGCTTCCGCTTGGTCCCAAGCCTGCAATCGCCCTTCAGCATCTTGCGGGCCTTGGCCTCTTGCGGCCTGAGCAAATTCTCGATGGAATGCCGCATCCGAGTGGCGCAAACGCGGAGCGAGTAGCAGCCTTTCTCGGCACCAAACCTGTAGATCAACTCTCAGCCAAGACGAACGCAACCCAAATCATGGCAGCAAAGAAGAACCTCATCGAAAAGATTGGCCTCCTGAAGTCGCAGGGAGGCGTGGCATGAGTGCGATCCAGACCTCGAACCTCCCGTTCCAAAAGGACGAGGCGATGAATGAATTACGGGAGATTTTGTTCGTCCAGGCCTCCCAAATTTCGCTGACCCTCAATCCAGAAGTCGCCAACCAGTTTCTTGGCGTCGAAATCGACTCCTGGGATAGCGGGCTCCATGATGACGATCGGGAGAAGATCGATCTCAAACGGTTCAACATTTCCCGGCTCATCGACCGTGCCTACGATTTTGCTTTCCAAACGGGAGCCTACTGGCAGTTCGACGGCGATGATTGGTACGAGATCTGTGGCTTCAGCGTTGGAGTGACACCGCATTCATTCGAGGGATCACAGTCACCCTGGCTTTGGGACGACGGCAAGGTTCGCCATGTCGTCGACATGGCGATCGCGCGTTACCATCTGCAGGAAAACCATACAATCAGCATCCGAGGGCTCAGTCTTCTTGCGGGAATGACGGAAGCTGCAGTGCGGAACAGCCTTAGCAAGGAAGGCATTCAGACAACGGGCAAGCCAGCGAGCGTTGAACGCGACACCGCGCTTACGTGGCTATCGGAGCGCAGGGGTTTCATTCCGACACGCACGAATGAGACGCAGGAAAAAAACTGGGAACAGCACATTGCATTCCAGCTGGACTACCATCCGTTCCCAGAGGCGCTGTCACGAATAGTGAGAGACTTTGCTGGTGGCAACCTTGAACCCGTCGCCACAGCTGCGGGAATATCGGCCGACCAGCTGCAGGCGATGATCGCTGGCGAGGAGAAGGTCATCGATATTGAGAGACTTTCAGCGCTTTCACGCGCACTCAATATCGCGGATCTGCCAAAGTTCGTTGCCAAAGGCGTGGAATTTGCCTTGCGAACGTCCCCCTGAAATCGGAATGCTTGCACCGAGGTATCGCTAAGAGGGGATTTATGGCGCGGAAGAAAGATGAGATTGAATGGTCGCAGGACGCGGTAATGCACTTCTTCGGAAAAAGCGAATGGCTTGACCGTGCCGTCCTCCGCCCGCTCTCCCATATCGCACCGTGTTGGGATCTCCGCCGGACAGACACTGTCGGGGTGTTCATGGAAGAAGAATACAGTCTCGCCGTTCTGATGAACCAGCTGATACTGGACGTAGCCAGATCGATACCTCCAACAGACTACCACGCTCGCGAAGATGCGGTAATCCGCCTCCGAGAGGTCGACAATGCCGCTGTTTATCAGGAAGAAAAGCGGTGGAGGGATCGCAGGACCGGTAAACCGCTCTCGAAGTCCTCTATTGGTGGCCTCATGGAACAGGCGGCCATCGGTTACGAGGACGTCCCCGATCTCGTTCTTGCAGCCGCAGGCAGAGTCAGCGCCGCCATGAAGCATGGTGATGCGACGTTCGACGATCTTGATGACGGTCATGCTGACATGCTCGCGGAGGTTTTGACCGTCATCCTGTTTATCAGGGCCAACACCACATGGCTGCCAGAACAATCCGAACGCGAGGCCATTGAAGCTGCCAACGCCAGCTGAAGACCACCAAACCTGAAGAAAAAAGGGCCGTCGGTGAAAACCGCGGCCCGTAAAGCGTGGAGATTTTGAACCTCCAGAGGGGAACAGCTGCTGCGACGGAACTGGGAGGTGACCGTCATGTGCATCAGCTGGGTGCGTTATGATCCTTTTTTGATCATGCCGCATCCATTTATTGTGCAGTGTAGCTATGCAGCTGGCGCGGCTCTCGCTTCGTCGGTCTCGGCGACCACCTCGGCGGCCAGATCATCCTCGACCTCACGCAGCTGCTTTCGCTTGGCATCCAGCTCTGTGGCGAACTGGAACAGGCCACCGGTGCGCGTTTGATACGACACCAGCCGGCGCTCGGCCTCCTCAAGCCGCCGGCGATACTGGCGCTGCTCGTCGTCGAAGCCGTCGAGTGCATGCTCCAGTCGTGAGATGGCGCCGAGTGGCGTGACCGTGATCGCTAGATCTACCTCGTATTCCGCCCCGGTGCGCTGGAGCAGGGTCTCGTAGCGATAGCTATCGCCCTTGCCGAAGCGCTCACCCTCATAAACGAGATCGAAACCGCCGATTGTCGCCAGATGCACCTCGCCCTCCTGCTGCAGCTGAAGCAGTGTCAGGATCTCCTTCATCAATGCGCGACCGGCTTCCTTGCGCTCAGCATGGTTCTGGCCGAGCACCGTCATGGTGAACGCATCGCCAGTGGTCGGCCGGAGGCGCTCGATGTCCTGGCCGATCTCGTCGATACGCCGCGTCGAGACCTCGATCTCGCGTTCGGCGTCGCGCATCTGCCGACGGACAGCATACTGATCGTCTTCATGAGCGGCACGCAGACGCTCCAGTCGCGCGATGTCGGCCTCGAGGCCAGCCTTCTGCATCAGCCGCTCATCGCCGGATGCGATCGCCTTGGCCATGGCGAACTGGTTGGCGGCACCTTCACCAACATCTTCGAGCCGCCGGATCGACGTGTCGCCGGACAAGGCGGCCGCGATGAACCGGGCCTTACGCTCATTGTTTTGCCACATGGAGGCATCGAGCGAGCCTTCTGTGGCATAGGCGAAGATATCGACCTCGTCGTGCTGGTTGCCCTGGCGCACGATCCGGCCTTCGCGTTGCTCGATCTGCGATGGCAGCCATGGCACATCGAGATGATGGAGGGCTTTGAGCCTCAGCTGGGCGTTGACGCCCGTACCCATAGTTTCCGACGAGCCAATCAGGAAGCGAACTTTGCCGGCACGGACATCGCCAAAGAGCCGCTGCTTGGCCTCGGTCTTCTTGAAGTCCTGCATGAAGGCAATCTGTGATGCCGGCACACCGAGCCGGATCAGTTCGTCGCGGATGAAGCGATAGGCCGAAAAGCCGCGGGTCTTTTCGACATTGATCGTGCCGAGGTCGGAAAAGATCATCTGGGCGGCACCCGGCAGATCGAAGTCTTTCCCGTCCGGGCGGCGGTAGATCGCCTCACCGGTTTCCTTCCAGATCCGGTGGGCGTTGCGCACGAGAAGATTGAGCTTGTTGTCCGCCTCGTTCTCGGCCGCCGGCATGACGAAGCGAAGGTCGATCGCCGCATGGCGCCCATCGGTGATGACCGACAGCAGAATGTCGTCGCCGGGTTTGGCTGGCCCCTCGCGCTTCTCGATCGCCTTGATCCGGCCATCGAGCATCTGCTGATAGGTCTTGAAGAGCACAGTCGGCTTGGCCGTCAGGATCTGCCGGCGCCCGGTCGATAGGTTCGGGACCTTCACGAACCGCCTGAGATCGTCCGGCATGACCACGTCTGCGAAGGACCGGAACATGGCGATCAGCTCCGGCACGTTGACGAAGCTCGCAAAGCGGCTGACCGGCTTGTATTTGCCCGATGGCTGGATTTCGAGCTCGGTCGTCGTATCGCCAAAGCAAGAGGCCCAGGCGTCGAACTCGTGCAGCCCGCGATCAGTAAGTGCCTCATGGCCAAGCAAGCGCTGAATGGAGAACATTTCGCCGAGCGTGTTGGTGATCGGCGTGCCGGAGGCGAGAACGAGTGCGCGGCCGGGGTTCTTCGTCTCGATATAGCGCGACTTCACATAGAGGTCCCAGGCGCGTTGCGAGCCATTGGGATCGATCCCCTTCAGCGTCGACATATTGGTGGCGAAGGACAGTTTGCGGAATTCCTGCGCCTCGTCGACGACGATCTGGTCGACACCGATCTCGGAGATGGTCAGAAGATCGTCCTTGCGGGTAGCGAGCCCCTCCAGGCGCTCCTGCAAACCTTCCTTCAGCCGCTCGAGGCGCTTGCGCGAGACACGGTCCTCGCTGTCGACCTTGGTCAGCAGATCCTCGTAGAGCTGCAGCTCGTCCTGGATCATCGCCTGTTCGAATGCCGAGGGGACAGCGATGAAGCGAAAGGCCGAATGCGTGATGATGATCGCATCCCAGGTGGCTGTCGCCGCGCGTGACAGGAACCGTGCGCGCTTATCCTTGGTGAAATTGGTCTCGTCGGCGACGAGAATACGGGCATTGGGATAGAGCGCGAGGAATTCGCGGGCGGCCTGCGCCAGGCAATGGCCGGGCACGACCAGCATCGCCTTGGCGATCAGACCGAGCCGGCGCTGTTCCATGATGGCGGCGGCCATGGTCATTGTCTTGCCGGCGCCGACGGCATGGGCGAGATAGGTCGAACCATCGGCGATGATCCGCCAGATGCCCCGTTTCTGGTGGCCATAGAGAACGAAGGCGCCAGAGGCGCCGGGAAGTTTGAGATGGGAGCCGTCGAATTTGCGCGGCGCGATATTGTTGAAACGATCGTTATAATCGCGGGCCAGCCGGTCGGTGCGATCTGAATCTGTCCAGACCCAGTCCTGGAAGGACTGCTTGATCCTCTGCAGCTTGTCGCGCGCCGCTTCGGTGTCCACGACATTGAGGACACGACGCTCGCCATCGACGTCCCTGAACACGTCGAAGATCTGCGGCACCCGACTGTTGAGCGCATCTGCGAGCAGATCGCCAGCATGGCGGCGGCTCGTTCCCCACTCTGATGTCCCGGCGGCGCTGTAGCCCAGCTGACGCGCCTCGACCGTCCATGACCCCAGTTCGGGCATATGGTGGATGCGAATGTCCGCCTCCATCTTCTCCTTAACGAAGGCGACTACATCGGAAGCCGGAATCCATGGCGCGCCAAGACGCGCGGTGATGTCGGAGGGGCGAAGATCGGCCGGCTGAACATCGGTCAGAGCGCGGACATTGCGCTCATAGGCCGGATCGAGTTCGGCTGCTGCCTGCGCCACTGCGAGCTTGGTGCGGACAGCGCCGGAGAGGTATCCATCGGCTGTCTTCCAGGATCCGTCGGCGGGATCGCGAAACACGGCGTCACCAAGCTCGTCGATCACGGCTGCGGGATCGGCGTGCAACAGCTCGGCGACATGGTCGATATCGACTTGGCCGCGTTCATTCAGCACGACTGCGAGTGCATCGGCCGGCGACGTGATGGTCGGCGCCGCGGGCGGCGCAATCACGCGTTCGGAGAAGATCGGACCGGGCTTCGCCGTGTCGGTCTCCAGATCATAATCCTCGATCGACGCCACCAGCCAGCAATCCGGGTCGTCGCGGAAGGGTGCAAGGTTCGGCTGTCGATGTGTCTCCTTGACCTCGCTGGTCTCGACATCCTCTTGGACGGAGACGGTGGTGTGGTTGATCGGCCCGAAATCGCGTACAAAGCTTGACCAGGCGATGCGCAGGCGGACCTGAAGATCGCGCCACGGCCGATCGGTCTCTTGCGCCTTCAGCACCTCGCGCACCGCATCGCGGATCGGGATGAGCTTCGAGATGATCCGGACATGCTTCTCCGAGATCCCGTCGCCGGTACGGCCTTTGCGGACGGTAGTCGGAACGGCCGAGCCGTCGAGCATCTGCATCAGCCCCTTGGAGCGGTCGAGAAAGAAGCTGCCCTCGCGAACAAGCCCGCCCTTCGGCTGCAGATCGACGATCTCGGCGAGTTCGTCTTCCAGATCGATGTCGATGGGCGGGGGCTCGCCGTCGTAGAGATCGGCCGGCAGAAGCTCGATGGCAGCGGAGAGGGCCGCGTCGAGATCCTTGCCTTCGTGGGGCCGGCATGTGTAGGTCTCGCCGAACTGCCCCGAAGTCAGCGCGTGTATGCCGAGCACGAAGTCGGGATGACGGGCGAACCACCTGTTCACGCGGATGGCTCCCTCATCATCAATGGCCGGCCTGACCTCATCGACATCAAGCCACAGCTGGTCGCCCTCCGGCTCACCGAGCTTTCGCTTGCGGAAGAAGAGGATGTCAACGACGACATCGGTCCCGGCATCCCGACGGAAGCTACCCTCGGGGAGCCGGATCGCCGCGATCAGATCGGCGGATTTGGCGATATGTTCGCGCGCTGCCGTATCGGCCTTGTCCATCGTGCCATGTGAGGTCACGAAGGCGGCGAGCGCGCCAGGCTTCAGCAGGTCGATCGATCGGGCGATGAAGTAGTCGTGCAGGCGCAGGGCGAGCGATCGGTAGGCGCGGTCCGAGCGGACGATGCGATCGGAGAAGGGCGGGTTGCCGATGGTAAGATCGTAGATCGGCGCCAGATCGGTGCGGGCGAAGTCGCCATTGATGATCCGGGCCTTCGGCTGCAGCAGGCCGACGATGCGGGCCGTGACCGGATCGAGTTCGATTCCGGTGACATAGGCGGCATCGCGGAAGGCCTCCGGCATCAGGGCCGGGAACAGGCCCGTGCCGATGCCTGGCTCCAGTACGCGGCCGCCGCGCCAGCCGAGTTTTGCGATCCCGGACCAGATCGCACGGATGATGAATTCCGGCGTGAAATGCGCATATTGGGTGCAGCGGGCCAGCGATGCATAATCTGCGTCGGAGACCGCGCTCTCAAGCGAGGAGCCGAGACCGTCCCAGCCCTGCCGGAAATCGACCTCACCGGGCCGGCGGAACATGCCGTTCGACAGCTCACCGGCACCAAAACCGGTGAAGCGGATCAGTTGGGCTTGCTCCTTGGGTGTTGCCGGCCGGTCCTGCTTGGCAATGTCATCGGCGACAAGGATCGCCGCGATGTTGGCACGAGCGCGGTCCTTCCAGGAAGCGCCGAGGCCGCGATCGCCGTCGAGGTAGAAGTTCTGGCGCCGGCCAATTCGGCCTGCAGGGGTAATCGCGACCGGCAAGGCCGGAGCGACGGGCGGCGGCGTGGGGTCGGGCTCATCATCATTGGCCGCCATGGGTTCGAAGTCGCCAAATGCGGTGACGCCAAGCCCGAGGCCGGACGACAGCGCGGAGCTGCCGAACATGTCGAAGGTAAATGGGTCATTGCTCATGGGGGGCTCCTTTGAAATGAAGGCGTGCGTAATCGTCCGGTCGACGTTTCGACCGGCGGCAGCACCGATTTGCGAGGATGGCCTGGCTCAGGCGGCCAGGGTGGAGGGGAGGTGGCGCAGATGCACCGGCAGCTTGGCGGCAATCTCGTCGTCGGTCAGGGTGTCGAGCAGTTTGAGGAAGCTTCCCTCCTTGCCGCCATAGAGCATCACCGTTCGATTTCCCTGCATCGGTCTCGGCCAGCGGTCGCCGGCATAGCCGCGATACTCGACGGCTGTGGTGCTCCAGATATGTTCGAGCCGTTCTTCGCGGCTCATGGCCCGGACAGGGCGACTCTCGCGCGCGACAATCGCCGAGCGCATTCCTTCCACGGAATTCTGATCGGAGAGGTCGCAATAGGCGTGGAAGTGGCGGACCGCACCGTCGATCCGGATGGCGTAGAAGACCGAGGTCACGGAGCCCGTCATGAACTCGCGCATGGCAAAGATCGGACCGCGCATCCACAGCGGCGGCAGGATATCGAGCATGTAGGTGTAGGAGGTCTCGTCGATTTCCAACCACTCGCCAGCATAGATGCCCGATTGGTCACCATCGAGACGATTGGGGCGATCACGATGCCGATCGAACAGCCGGAACATGTCGGAGCGTTTGGCGACGCCCTGGAATATCTTGCGGGGGAGGTATGTCGGGGTCATAAGCCTTTACCTTTCGGGGTTTGGGGACCGAAGGCAGCACTGTCGTTTCGACCTCACTATCCTCTTCAGTCCTTGATCACCCCTCCCGAGCGGCCGGCCTCGTGTCCGGGCGGGTCAAGGGCCGGCTCTTGCCGGGCGAAGCTTCCCTTGATGCGGCCGGCACGCATGCGGCAGGCCTCATTCCTCTTTCCCTCCCTCCTTTCTCGTTTTTCTCTTTCTCGATTTTGGAGAACCGCGTTCCAATCGTCGGCCGGCGGACGGAGGCGCTGCCAGTCGCAGCCGGATGCCACCGCGATCGCTCGCAACCGCTCCGCATAAGCATCGCCCTGGGAATTTGCGTCGGTGGCAGCGACGAGATTGGTACCCGGGCGAGCGGCCAGCACAGCGAGGGCGGCATCTGTCGCCGGAGACCATCCGCCACCGGTGCTGAGATAGAGAGTTTCGTCGCGCGAACCTTCGAGTGCTGCGAGGCTCATCGCATCGATCGCGGCCTCGGTGACGCATAGGCGGGTGGCCGCGATCGATCCAAGCCGGAACAGGATCTTCGAACCACCGGTCGCGAAGCCGCGCCACTCGGGACCACGCTCTTCCCAGCCGACAACAGCGCCGTCACCGTCCACATGCGCAGCCCACATGCTGCCAAAAGCTCCCTCTCGCAGAACATCTTCCCGGATTGCCTGCCGGATGATCGCAACCGGAATCCAACGCCCCCAGCACAGATAGCGCCACGCCCCAGAACTGGGTGAGGGCGCCCGGCGACTTCTCCAACGGTCACCGATGTCCTCGACCTGCGCCGAAGACCGCGGAGACCGCCATTCCGGGCGGGAGAGCTGAAAACCGACAAGAGATGCTATATTCTTCGCTGCGATCGGAAACGAGACGGCGGCGAGGAACATGGCAAGACCGAAGACGTCACCTTTCTCATCGCTGAGCGGATCGAACCAGCCGCGTCCGTCGTGCGTCACGATGATGATGTTGCCGCCATGCCGGTATTTGACGGCGCGGCGGGTGCTTTCCTTCAGATCGATTTCGTATCCGGCATGCTCCAGCAGGGCTTCACAACTGACGCTGGCGCGCAGCGCCTCTAACTCTTCTCGTTTCATAGGTTCATCGGCCGCGTAGCGGCCCTCCCTTCCTTATTCCCGCAATCCTGCAGGCCATCTTCATCCCGCCGCGAAGAGCGGAGGGGGCAAGGGCGCGGCAATCAAGGTGCAAATTTGCACCGGCCGCGGCGGAGCTTCCCTTGCGGCCGACAGGGCGCCAGCGGCAACAAAGAGAGAAACGGCCGGCTCAATGGGCCGGCCACGGATGAAATTCATGAATGACCGAGAGGTCATCATCAGCGTCGATCTCGTCAGAGGGTAGGACGCCATATTCACCGTCGACTTCGAAGACGGTGACCGGGACCATCAGGTCGCGAGAAAGCTGGAAGGCATGAGACTGTGCGAGAGAAAGATCGTGCGACATTGAAGTGGCTCCATTTGGGGAGCGGGCCAATTCCCGCTCGATGGCTCCAAAAAGGCACGGGGGCGGGGGCGATCACCGCGGCGGCGCAGCCAAGCGGCCGCAGCTTGCTAGCGGACCCCTTGCGGGTTGATCGTGGAAGATCCGGCCCCGGGCCAGGACGCCATCGCATGAGAGCGGGATTGGGCTGTTTTCCGTCGGTGCGGCGACACCATCGCGTGCTCTTATCGTCTGGCCTCTACCGAAAGTGCTCGTTCGGCATCGATCGATACCGGCATCTCAGATTTACTGACCAGAATTTGTACTCAAACTTTGGACAGCTTGTCACTGACCAGAATTTGAATATAATCTTTGGACACTGGAGAGTCTTTTATGCCTGATCCGACATCAGATACGCTCGAGCGCATCTACGCACGAATCGCCGCTGACGCGCCTTCGGGTGTATGGTCTCGCGGTGACTTCCTGGATTTGGCCAGCCCAAACGCTGTAGAGAAGGCGCTGCAACGCCTGACGAATCGAGGCGATATTCGCCGGCCATATCGCGGCCTTTATGACAAACCCTCCGTCAGCAAGCTCACGGGAAAGCTGGTTTTTCCACCGCGCGCGTCTTTCGTCGATGCGATTGCCCGTCGGGACAAACTTCGAATCCTCGTCGATGGAATGACTGCGGCGAACGACCTCGGTCTCACGACAGCTGCTCCCGCACGATCGACCATCCACGCAGACACTTACCCTCGAACGATTGAGATCGATGCTGCCGCAGGTGATATTCAGGCAAGCACACCGGTTGTCTACAGGCTTGACTTCAAGAGAGCTTCGGCAAAGGCCGCATTCTGGGCCGGACGACCGGCAATGCGCATCGTTCAGGCGTTGGCCTGGTTACGCGATGAACCCAAAAGCCTTGAACCTGCGATAAATGGAATTATCCAGAAACTAAAGAACAGCCCGAGCCGACAAGCGATCTCTGGCGATCTGCGAGCGAACCTCGCAGCTATGCCGGCATGGATGTATCCGGCTGCGCAAGAAATCGCAGACGCTTTGGCGCCGAACCAGAACGAACAAGAGAAGACCCCAGATGCAGACGACGTTCATTGAAGTTCTTCGATCGAGCCCTGACGAACGCCGCGCGCTATATGCGGCAGTAGCGGCCGGGCTCCAGACACGCGCAGAGAATGTCGAAAAGGATCTATATGTCTGCTGGATCCTGGACTTTTTGTTCAATCAGCGAGAAGGCGACCCGGTCAATCTCTATTTCAAGGGTGGCACCAGCCTGAGCAAGGCCTATGACGTCATCAAGCGGTTCTCGGAAGACATCGACATCGGCATCTATAAGGCCGATATCGACGCTCCCCTCGAGAAAGAAATCGCTGAACAGGGCTCTGTGACCAAGCAGCAAAGAATGCTCGCGGACAAGGTTGATGAGGCCGCACGCACTTACATTTCCGGCCCCTTGCGTGACCAGCTTTTGCGAAAGATCGAAGAGATCGAGGTCGCCATCGGCGAGGCAGGACACTTTGCCGTTGAATACGGCTATGATGCCTATCGGAAACGCGATGCCCTGGATATTCTGGTCGTCGCCTATAAGAGCGTGTTTGCAGGCGACATTGATTACGTTCAGCCTGCAGTAAGGATAGAAGGCGGGGCCCGCCCCGATCCGGTCCCTGTCGAAACTCGCACGATCACTCCATACATCGCATCTGAGTTAAGCTTAGCGAACGATCTGGCTGTCCACGGAGTGACAACGGTGAAGCCGGAAAGAACTTTCTGGGAAAAGGTGCTTATCCTCCACGCGATGACCGAAATGACCGAGAAGCGAACCGGCGAGCAAAATCCTGACAAGCCTGTCCCAGATCTCAATCGATATTCGCGTCACTACTATGACGTCCATCAAATCTGGACTAACGGCGCGTATGGCGAGGAAACGGCTTCAATGAACGAACTGGCGGAGGCATGCAGAGCCCATAAGGAACTTATGTTTCGCGCACCCGACCATCGCTACGATCGTGCGGTACCGGGGAGCTATCGGCTCGTTCCCACGCCAGAGATGCGCGACAGACTTTCCCGCGACTATAGTCGCATGTCGGCGATGGTCTTCGGCGAGATCCCAGAATTTGAGCATGTCATGACAAGCATAGCAGAGCTTGAAGCATTTATAAATTCTATGCCCTGAGCGTGAGGCGCCTGATCAACGCAAGAAAACATGCTGTTCCTGTTACTCGGCAAGTACAATCGCTTCTAACAGATTTCACGTGGTCGAATTGGGAACAGGTCTTCACCACGATGGTGAAGCCGAGTGTGATGTAGCCGGCATAGCCAACGTACTTTTAGGGGTTGATCGTATCGGTCGTGATGAGCATCGACCGCCTCAACTCCGCACACCTCGCACGTCTGCTTTTCGAGTTCACCCGCCTTCACCGCGCGTTGAACGGCAAGATGAGCGTAATATTTCGCCGGGTTGGCTCGGCGCCAATTCGCCTGACGTGTATCGGTTTTCAACATGGAAACATTCCTAGCTAAGCCTAAGCCGCAACAAGTTCGGCAAGCTTGTCCGCTACTACCGCCATCGTGTCTTCTCCGGTGCTCAGGCCGCTACGCGATGCCAGAAGTGGGCTCACGTTGCGCAGGGCTTCGTAAGTCGTATTATGGACTATGGGTACGAGCTGTTCGGTAGCCAGCAACGCCGAAAGCTCTTTGTCGGCAACGCCAGCCGCTGGGAGGCGGCGTAGCAATGCCGGCGTTACCAACACGATACCAACCCGCGACTTCACCAACCCTTTATCGATTTCGCGAAGCAACGACGTACCAAGAGCGACGTCCTTTTCGCTGAACCAGACTGATACACCACGTTCTTCGAGAAGATCATGCAACTCCTTGGCATCCCCCTGTCGATCATCCCATGCATGACATAGGAAGACGTCACGGAGGTCAGGTAACTGCGCTCTGCTCTCGGCAGTCTCGCGGATCGGCGTAAGTGCCCGTACCTCTGTGGGAGTGTACAATGTGGAAGAACCGGCTTTGGACCACTTCGCTCGTACCCGGCCTGATCCACCACTGCTGCTTCCCGACGAGGAGCTGACCGAAGGCGAGTACGAGGAATACGATCCGTAACCGCTATTATAAGTGCTATAACTACGGTAACCACCATAACGGCTGCTACCTCGGCATGCTGGGCAGTTCGCAGCTGCGTTCGCTGAACGATGTCCTTCCCTCGGCGCTGTACATTGAGCCATTGAAAAACCTTTCTAAAAGTAAAAATTAGCTGTCTTTGATAGTCGTACGCGGGTGCGACTTGCCGTATTTCGTTGTCACGAATCGCCCGGAAATGGCGCTCCTATAGGTCCCTCCAGTGCTCCCGCCACCTTTCGCTTCCTGCACAGTCGTTTTGGAATTTGCGCGTCCATGCTTGGCAGTGACAAACTTTCCGCTGATCGCGCTTCGGAAAGTGCTTCCTTTTCCCTTGGCCATCCAATTCTCCTTATCGAAACATCCAATGACGGTGTCATTCGATAATAGACAGGCATGGTGTCAAAAACTGTCACCCTTGCAAGTGATGAAGTAACCGACTTCCTATAATCAGCTGTTCAAAAACGGCTTATGGTAATGAGTCGAAGTCAGATCTGCGGTGGTTTTCGATGAAGCTGCGTAATCCATCGGGTGCGATGACCTCTACGGCACTACCCCATGAATAAAGATGCCAAGCCATTTCCAACCAGCCTGCCGCATGGAAGCGCACGATCAGGCTGCCGTCCTCTTGCTGCTCCAATGTCTGTTTTGGGTGAAAGCAAAATTCCTTCGCTCTAGCTGAAGCTTGTGGTGAGAAACGCCAGACCACTTCGTCGTACTGTTTTGGGTTCTGATAGACGCCAAAGGATCGCGCGGCGTAATCTTCTAGTGAAAAGCCAGGCGCAAAACTAAAGCTCTCATCCAGGCTCTGAGCGCTAAATATGCGATCCATCCGAAAATTTCGCATGTCTTCGCCGCACCCTGGCTTACACGCCACAAGATAACTTCTATGCCCAAGTAAAAAACCATGCGGCTCAACAATACGTTCGGGCGAATCCCCTGCTCCATATCGCATTTTTAGTCGGAATGGACCGCGCAGCGCCTCAATAACGGCATCGACCACAGCCGGCACCAAATTGACGCGCGGTCCAGGACGCGTAACCGAACCCATCCCCAATAGGACAGCTTCAACATCTGCCTCAGTGCGAAGAGCTTCTCTTGGCGTGAGGCGTGCAAGCAATCCACTACGAAGGTCTTCCAGCGCACCAGCATGGCGTACACGGCCGTCACTGCGCGCTGCTCTGGTGGCGATCTCCAGCGCCTCCACTGCCGTTTCCTGGCGGATCTGCAGTTTTTCGAGTAAAGGGTCGGCGACGCGCCACCGCCGCTTGCGGTCATCACCGTCAACAGTCTCAACATTTATGAAGGTAGCTTCAAGCGCTTCGGTCATGCGCTGCGCTGTCCTATGCGAGATGCCAAATTCCTCGCGAATTTCGTCGAGACTAATCCCAGTCCGCCGCATCACAGCCATTCGCGCCAGTCGGATGAGATCCTGAGACTTTGAGAACGACATGACAAAAATCCTTCTTTGCCAACCATGACAAATATTGACACCCTACCACACGCTATGGGCGATTTTGTTGGCTGTCGATATTCAATCTCCGCTTTTACGGATCAGCCCCCACATCAACGCATACGCCTACGGGACTACGAGCCTTACAAGCCATTCTGGAGGGGGTGGATTCAGCCGAACTCTCAAGAAGGTTCACAAATAAGAACTGTTTGCCGCGCATATTTAATTCGAATAAGCAAAGGCCACATTGCGAAACTGTCAGAAAATTGCTTAAATTTCTGACAGGAGTTGCTGCCATGCAGAAGCTGACAACGCAGATTATGGCTTATGCCGCAGAATTTTCGGATGGCACCGCGCTATCCGCCAAGGCTTTGCTACACCTGGGAAACCGCGCTGCGATAGACCAGGCATTGTCACGTCTCTGCGAACGTGGCGATCTCGTCCGAGCCGGCCGCGGTATTTATTTAGTTGCCGTGAAAGGTCAATTTGGAAGCCACTCACCAACTGTCGAGCAAGCGATAGAAGCGGTTGCTCAGCAGCGAGGCGAGATCATCGTATCGAATGGGGCCGCTGCTGCAAATTCACTGGGACTGTCCAGCCAGGTCCCGATCCGCTACATTTACTATACATCCGGTCGCAGTCGAACCATGACCATAGGTAGCCAGACGGTCGAGTTACAGCACGTATCCCGCTGGAAACTCGTCTTGGCAAACAAGCCTGCAGGTGTTGCGGTGCGCGCACTCTCCTGGCTTGGTCCAGAAAGAGCTGAAGAAGCTCTTCCGCGCATTAAGCGGAAGCTTTGCACAGAATCTTTCAACGAGCTGGTTGCTGCCTCCCCTCAGTTACCCAGCTGGCTTGCTCGCATTCTGGGAAAGTCCGCTCATTGCTGAACAGATACCGCACCTCCCGCAGGATGGACGATAAAAGGATACTCTCAAGAGGAGAGCAAACCGCCAAGGGCGACTTAACAAATCTGCTATGGATGAAAAATCATCTACGTTTCTGTTTGGTGCGACGACTGAAATGACAATACTTGCGATGGCCATGCCGTGATTTTCAACCGTTACACCACCTATCGACCCGGCCTTTTCGCACGCCTCCTTCCTTCCGGCAGATGGAAGCTCCGGTTACCGACAGCGACCGCAAGCTCGGTCGAGCTGCACACCGGTACGCGGGCCGAGCTACAATGTCTCGACATTACCGACATCCGGATCAAAAAGGCCCTGCTTTGGCATAAGGTCGAACTTCGCACGCGTAGTCATGTCGAAACTCTATCGTGCCTCAACGAGGAGGCGGCGAGCCGGCTCGCCAACGACCTTCACAGGTTCGTCAATCGCTACCTGCTGGAGCTGATCGGGTCGGATCAAGAGGCCTTGAAAGAGGTCGATGCGAAACTTGAGCCTTTGATCGCGGGTAAGCGTCAATATCTGGCACAAGCGGATCTGGCGCGAGCCATCGCAAGTGTTTCTGGTCCGGCCGCGGCAGCACTCTCCCACCCATTGTTTGATGCAGACGGTATAACAGCGGCAATGGAAGCCAACCTTCCACGGTCCCTGTCTTTCCTGACCGACCCTGACCGACGCCATCGGTACAATCATGAATTTCTTGCGACCGAGCTCGCCAGATATGCCGCATTCTTCGATGATCTCGATGGCAGGTCGTTGTCAGACCAACAGAGAGAATCCTGTATCCGATTGGAAGACAGCAATCTCCTGATCGCGTCAGCAGGCTCAGGCAAGTCAGCGACAATGGTCGGCAAGGTCGCCTATGTGCTCGACAAGGGACTATATCAACCAGAGGAAATCCTTGTTCTCGCCTACAATAGAACCGCGGCTGAAGAGCTGAAGGAACGAATAGCGCATCAGCTTGGTGTCCAGCCACCGGATCTCCAGTGCAAGGTCACGACTTTTCACGCTCTCGGTCGGGATATCATCAAACTGGTAGAGGGCAAGCCACCGCAATTGGCGAACTGGGTGGAACATCCTGCTGGCGAGGCACAGGTTATCGCCAAGATTATCGAAGACTTGATGCAATCGGACGCGAGCTTTGCCAAGGTCTGGATTGAGCTTCTGGTACTCTATCCGAAAGCCGATATTCCTGCCTCCGTGTTTGACAGCGATGCGGACTATGACCGCTACATCTCGGCGCGTCGGCGTGGTAGCGAAGCGTCTATCGGCGCATTCGGTGGGGTCTACGTCAGGTCTTTGCAAGAGCAGACGATTGCGAACTGGCTGTGGCTCAACACAGTCGAGTTTCAATACGAGCGCCAAGTTGCCACGGAGGACGAAGACGGCACGATCAGACATGTGCATCCCGACTTTTATTACCCGGCAAGCAACACCATCCATGAGCATCTTGCCATCGACAGCGATGGATCCTCGCCATTTGCCGACTATGTGGAACATGCCGATAGCAAGCTGGCGGCCTACAACCGAGCAGAACTCGATGTGTTCACCACGAAATCGGCCCAGGCAAACGACGGAACGCTACTCCTTCAACTTGAGGCCGAGCTCTCAAAACGAGAGATACAGTTCCAACAGCGCAGTCTTGAGGAAATCCTGAAGGCGGTTGAGCCAGTTGTTATCAAACACTATGAGAAGCTAATTGCCGTCTGCATCAAGCATATTCGTGTTGGCGAGCTGACATTGGAAATGCTGCTGGAGCGCGCAAATTCCCTTCACGACAAGAAGCGTGCCAGGGTGTTCGCGCAGGCGATCTGGAAGATAACCGAGGCCTACACGCAAAAGCTCAAAGACGACAAACGCATCGATTTTGATGCCATGATCGCCAACGCGACCAGCTTGGTGGAGGAGGCACGGTATAAGAGCCCCTATTCCCTCATCCTCGTCGATGAGTTTCAGGATATCTCGGATTCTCGCGCCAATCTGATAAAGGCGCTGAAGAACCAGAAGCCATTCTCAAAAATCTTCGCTGTGGGCGACGACTGGCAATCGATTTACCGCTTTGCTGGCTCCGACATCAGCATCTTCACGCAATTTGAAGCAAATTTCGGCGCTAGCTGGCAAGGTCGGCTCGAGACGACATACCGATGCAATCAGGTGATTGCCGATGCTGCCGCTGACTTCATTCAGCGGAACCCCGCTCAGCTGCGGAAGGCCGTGCGCTCGGTCAGACCGGCGATAGCCCGATCCATCAGGGCAATTCCGATAACGGGCGAGCGGGGTAAACCCGACTTCAGTCATGCTTGCATGCGCCTGCTAGAGCGGCTCGACCGCTTTCTCGGCGGGATCGCGAGCCAATGGCGCACGAACAGCGGTGCCAAGCTGAAGGTCATGGTGCTCTGGCGGTATAACCTGCTTGACCCATTCGCCGGTGATCTTCCCCGGTTTGAAAACATCGAGGTCTCGGGTTTGTCATTCCATCGGGCAAAAGGTCTGGAGGCGGACTACACAATTCTGCTCGATGTCAGCGAGGGCGAATATGGTGTTCCCAGCCGAATTGAGGATGACGAGCTTCTGAACCTCGTCATGCCGCAGCCAGAAACTTTTGAGTATGCTGAGGAGCGCCGTCTATTCTACGTCGCCCTTACGCGAGCAAGCCGCGGTGTATTCCTGCTGATGAATGGGCGGCAACCTTCGCGATATGTTCGAGAATTGGGGGGTCTCGCAGGGACTAACTTCCGATTGGAAACAATCGATGGCGAGGCTTTGCCTCAATGTCCGACATGCCTTGTTGGACACCTGATTGAAAGAAAAAGCAGAAGCGGTGATCACTTTATGGGATGTAATCAATACCCCGAGTGCCGTCACACGGTGCAATTGCCTGAACGATGAGGAGATGTCCCGCGAACTCGCTAAACTTACGTCTCCTCAATGTAGGTAATGTAAAAACTCTTGACCATTCGATGCTCTTGCATCCTCTCGCCCAGCGAAAATCCGTTGCTCTTGCGGGGCGTTGGCTGAAAGATATCGAGACCTCTATCCAAAACCATCTTCCAACCGGTGTCTGTCGTTATGTCTCGCGCGTGGGCCGTTCCACTCCCGTCAAACATCCAAGTGAACGTGATTCCTGTGCCGGTACAGGCTTCCGTAACACCGTCCAGACATTCACGCTGCTCTTGAATATTTCCATCGTCTGGAGCGGTAACGAGGTGCACTGAAACCTGATCCTCTGGCTGTTTGCGCCGGATCAACATTTCTATCAGCTCCATCACGTTGCGTGCCTGATGGAATTTTCGGATGTAGGGATCGGTGATAGTAACCTTCGACGCACCATCGGTCCACGGGCCAAAAATCTTATCAAAGCTGATCCCCTTGCGATTTTCGGCAAAAACAACATGACCGGGCTGCGGAACAACATGCGAGGGAGCGGCAACTGCTGCTTCAGCGTTCGGCTTAGCGGTCGGAGGCGTAGGCGTCAAAACCGCCTCAGATTCACTGTCCTCAGTTTCGATACCAGATCGGCGATGGTAAAATTGAGGAAACTCCTCTTCCTCGAGCGTAGTGACAGGGTGTTTTACCCCATCCGACGCAATGTAGTGGAAATCCGCTGCCTCAAAGGTGCTATCAATCCGTAGGAGCTGATCCTTCACGCGCTTCCGGCACTCAATCGCAAACCGCAACAACTCCTCTAATTCGGCTTCTGTCTCGCCGCCATTCGGGAAGATCAGCTTCAGCAGGCCTGACATGGTCTTGTTGATCGCTGCACGATCGCGGATATGCGTTTGAACCGGAACGGTGAAATAGCGATCTGGCCGGTGTGAGAAGTCCTCAGCTCGCAAATGTCGGAGGATTTCAGCGAGATAGTCGACGATAAACCCGTAGCCCGATGTGAACATCTCGCCGCGGATGATGCCGACTTCCCATCCGGGCAAATAGGCGTGCAATCGATCGATAAAAGCGCTGTCGTGAAACTGCGGTGGCAGAGCTTCGAACAGGTCAGTATTTTTCAACATCCATGGAACATTATGGTCGGTGTTACCAACGAAGGCAAAACTGGCCTCAGCGCCCATCGGATTTACACCACGCGAAAACTGCTTGTTCGCCATGTAGTTCTTCATGATGTCGACAAGCGCTTTGTTGGCCGTCTTCTCACGGCCAGCAAACTCATCAAAGGCCACGACGTCCCAGTAGCCGACCAAACCAATGCGGCCATTTGAGTTGTTCACGAAAAGCTTTGGAACGGTAACCTCACCACCCGAAATCAGCTGACCGTGGGGAGAAAACTCGGAATAGATATGCGACTTGCCAGTCCCCTTGGGCCCAAGCTCGATAAGGTTGTAGTTGCGCTCAACGAAGGGAACCAGCCGCAATAACTGCAAAAGCTTTGATCGGCGTCCGAATTGCGACGGATCAAAGCCTATGCTTTGCATGAGAAGATCAATCCATTCTTCGGTCGTGAATTTACCACGCGTTTCGCGGTAACCGTCATAGTCGACGCGCGCGATCTGGATTGGCTTCAAGGTGTCGATGATCCAAGGAGATATCCGATTATCTTCCGAAAACTCATACTGGACATCGGCAATACACCAGATGCCGGTAACCAGCAGTTTTGGATGTGCCTTCACCGTAGCGCTATCGATCGCTACCCGTTTGATGCCAAGGTTTTCGAACACTGCTTCGTAAGCATCCGTCTTCTCATTCAGTGCAACACTGACTTGATCGATAACCTTGTAGCGCCCACGCTCTTTGATAGTTGACTGGACCAACCCCGCCTCAGAACGATGGACATAGTGCTTGCGCAGGATGTCTTTCACCGTCTCGATCCCAGTCGCTATCGAGGCTTCATCGTCGGTCGCGCAGTATTGGCCGAGCAAGTATTCGAGCACGTAGGTAGGAACAATAGCATTTCCCTTTACCGCCTTCACTAGATCCTTTCGAACCACGAAACCGGCAAAATGCTCGTTGATCTTGTCATCAAGGGTCGACATGGGCACCTCAGAAATCGAAATCTGTGCTGATCCCGCGTTTCAGCAGCAAAGGCTGCGAAGCGTGATCTTCGAAATGGCTGGTCTTACCGATGCGCGTGCGCAGCTTCAGGAAGACTGTCTGATTGTTATAGGCGTCTGCTGCACGGGATAGGAGGAAGTTGCGCGATAGTTCGCGCTCGCGCGAGTTCTCGGACGAGAAATCGAAATCCAGCTCCGCTTCGTCAGAGATGAGCGTTTCATCGCCAGCAAAGATAGCGGCATAGACCTGCCGGGGCTGCTGTTTTGCGGTAACTGGCTCGGCCTGATAGAGTGTGACTTGGATCTGGCCTGTAGTGATCTGAGCTCGGGCTGGAGGAATGATCTGCACCGACACCTGACCGACATCCTCTTTGCGCTGCTTGCCCACTCGCAGAACCGGCAAGACGACCTCCTGCAGGCTCGCTCCGCCATGCACAAAGCGGCTGCCCGATCCCTTCACGCGAAGGCGGCTGATCGAGTTCAGGATCAAAATATCCTGATCACCGTCCAGGCCAAGTTCGGCAGCCGTGAACTTTTTCACACCACCCCGACCATTGAGGCCTCGTCCGATCACGAAGCGCCGGTTTCGTGTAACGATCTCGCCTTCAGGCTCGCTCAGCGCATAGCCGCTCTCTTCCAGTGCCTTGTGCTGCCACAGGAAACCGTGATCGGCTGTGATCAGGATGTTCGAGAAGTTGGCCGAGGTCAGCTTCCGCACCAGCTTTAATAAGTCCTCTATGGCTGTCTCCGCTGCGGCAGGAACGTTTTCTTCAGTGGCAAGCTTGTCACCGATGGCATCGATCTGATTGTGGTAGAGATATAAGATATCATGATCCCGGAAGAGGTCTTTGCCTTCCGCTGCTCCCAAATTCATGAAATCCTTCGCCGCCAGAACCTTTACCCGGTCGCCTGCGCGGCCCGCAGCCAGCGCCTTTTCACGAGCGCCGGCCCCCATGGTGCTTTCACCATCCAGCAGCACCAGATCATTGTCATCGCGGATCGCCAGTTGCCGGTGTGGCAAGAGCGCCGCCATGCCAAGCTGCGTGTAGCTCGGCAAAACCCCGATCATTGGCTTCAGCTCGGCATCAAACCGATTGAGCTTGCGGATCTCACGCAGCGCCTCTTCGGCCACCTCATAGCGCAGCGCGTCCGAAATGATAACGACGACCTTCTGATCCTTGCGCCGGTATTCCGCAGCCTGCTCGCGGTAAAAATCCACCTGGCGCGGAAAGCCCGGGACCGCCCAGTCCGTGAGGCGTGCCACCTGATCCTGCCAGACATCGTTCAGCTTCAGCACGAAGTTGGTGGTGTATCGGTTTTCGACCGCCTCATAGAGCGCGGACAGTAGCCCTGACTGGCCGCTTTTCTGCATGTGATAGATGAACTTGCGATAAAGCTGGTCCAGTCGAAACCAACTCGCGGAATAGCGCTTCACACCATCGGACAGGCTCGTCATTGTCAGATCAGCCTCGGCCAGGGCCTGCTGAAACTCCGTAGCATAGCCGATGGCCTGATAGACATCCGCGTAACGGCCGTACCAATGGCTCTGGCGGCGGTCACGCACCCATTTCAGGACATCTGCCGCTGGCAGGCTCTGCTGAGCCAGCCCTTCAACAATGGCGATAACGATCCGCCGGTCGACTTCCTCGAAATGATCATACGGGATCAGGATACGAAAATCGCGAGAGGCCAGATTTTCCCTGATCTTCAGCACATCCTGATAATCGCCTGAGAGTTTCTCGAATGCCTCACCCCACCGGCGCGAGGTGCTCCAGCGGCGGAACATCAAAGCGGCATCAGTGTTCAGGGGAGACGCCTCTCCCATAGCCCGCGACCAGGCGCTCGAAAACAGCGTGATGGCGAAATCCTGAAAATCCGGCGCTTCTGCCGTATAGCCATAATGCGCGTCCACTTCCTTCCAGAAGAAGTCAGCCAGCCCGACCCTATCCACCAGCTTCAGCGCGTCATCACGGCCTTCAGCGAGTTCAGCCAGCAACGCCTCAATCACCGTATCGAAATCACCATCCGCATCAGCGCAAACCGCCAGCATCTTGCGGCGGACATCGTCGGCGCTTTGCGATGGCCGCTCGCGCTCGATAGCGCGCAACGCTTCCAGCCGCTTGCCGGAACGGTAGAATTCGAGGTGATCGCGGACAGCGGCTTCGTACTTTGCCGGGATGCCGAGATCCGCCACCCAGATCGCTGCCTGATCGGCACGGAAAACCGCGCTGGCCAGTTGCACATCGAGCAGCCAGTTTTCTTCCCTCGGCGGCTCAAAGCCGTCTTTATAAAGCAGGAACTGTGCCTTTGGCTCCCGCCGCAACATGCGATATTTGAGGCCGAATTCGTTGTTGGCGATCTCCACCTTGATCACGCCAGGCAGGTCAACATTATCGAATGCCGAGCGCAGATCGCGGGCAACGTCATACCAGAAGACAATTCGGTGTCCCTGATCCTCATAAAGCCGCTTCAAGCTGGTGGTTATGCGGTCAGTCATCAGCAGCCTCCAGCCCTTTAATCGGCTTAAGCGCGCCGGCGAACAGCGGATAGTTGCGCTTCACACCATCATCCAGATCAATGACGATCTTCTGCTGCGCCATTGGATAGACAACTTCGCGCTCCCATTCTGCAAGCTCGGCGATCTGCTTGATTACCGTGGCCGTGTCCTTCTGTGCCTTAGTTTGCTGAGCCGGCGTGGCGACTGGATCGACGGCCAGCTTTTCCAACCGTGTGCGCTCGACTTCCAGTTTGTGTATGAACTCACGGACATATTGGTTCAGCACAACCGAGACCGTGTCAGGCCGGTAGCGGTGCATATAGATCAGCGCATTGAAGCTACCCTTAGGGCTGGAAAACATCCAATAGATCGGGCGCTTTTTATAGCGGCGTACATGATAGTCGAAGAAATCCTTAGTGAACCACTTACGCAGATCCTTGCCGAGTGCTTTCTCGATGAAGGCAAGGTTTTCACGGAACTTCGCCTCGCCGAAGCTAACGCGCAGGAAATCGCGGGCGCGGGTGACGATGTCATCGGCGAACCAGTCGGCATCCAATATAGGGATGACATTATCGCGGTCGGGAGCGAAGCTTTGCTCCGGCACGCGCGACAAATATTCCTCGATCCTGTCGCCCTGATTGGCAAGGATCAGGCCGGGCACGTCGAGGCTGTAACGCCCGAACATGCAGCCCACTGCATAGTGGAGGAATTCGGCCACCGTATCCTCTCGCAGCCGCGCCTCGCGGTCCTCTTCCGAAGACTTCACACCGTAGCGATAAGCCGGGTTGCAGGTGAGGGTGATCTCCTCAATCGGCACCTCTGCGGTCAGCTCGTCCTGCAGGCCGTAGGCATCGATGAAAATACTGTTGTTCTCTTGCTCCAGCCGCTGCATTTCGTCTGTCATGCCCTGCCAATGAGTGCGCAGGCGGTTATAACTGGCCTCGCACGTACTGGCCCGATGATCGGGCGAGAGGAGCGGGAGCGTGGCGAAATCCCAAGAGGTTTCGTAGGAATCCCAGTCAGATTTGGCTAATTCGACCAGTGACTTAGAAGAGGCTATTACCTCTACTTTCCGCGTTTCTATGACGGGAACTTTACCAATTGGGCCTTCATGATAGTCCAGAGTTGGAGAAACGGCGAGAAGTGCCTTCTCAACAACTCTCGTGTTCATCAGCGCCAGCGGAAAGAATGGTTCATGGCCATGTAGCGGAAAGCAAACCGATCCTTTTGTTTCAAAAACCGCGCCTTGAGGCGAATATCTCATAGAGAGGGATCCACTTGTCACCGTAGACCACGTGATGCCCTCTTTGAAATAGTAACTCGGATTACGTATGACCGAGCCGGGGTGCTGTCGCATTTCTGCACCGTCGTTTTCCCAGTTGGCAACTATTACATTGTTGCCATACCACTTTCGAAATTCGCCGCCTTTATTGCAGGGAAACCAACGGGCGGCTGATTCGACAGCATCGGAAGAATTACTGGCACCGAAATTCGTACGATTTGACGAAACCTCGTACCAATTACGCAAGAATCTATCATTCTCACCGGTTGCAAAGCCTTGCCTTGGTACAGCGTAGTCTTGAATCGGCGTGCCCGCTTCGAACGCATCAAGGAATTCTTTGGATAACCAATACGCAATAGGCGCACCTGGAATCGCAAGAAGGTTTCTTTGTGGAGTACGGAAATGTCCGTAGCTGCTTTGGAAGAAAAGGCGTTCAATTTCGCGCGGCGGGCGTACTTGAACATGTTTATCAAAAAGTCGCCGATAATTCGCTGCTTGATCAGGCTTCGGCTTCTTTTTGTCTACGATGAATGCGACGCTACCGAAGTCGGACCCGAAAATACCCCTTCCCAAGTGCAGAAGCGAAACGAAGCTCTCCCGCTCTAGCAAGGCGAAGCGCAACTTTTCGAATGACGAAAGGAACATCCAAGAGGGTAAATTGATCATGCCCCATGTTCCGTTTGGGCGCAGCAGTAGCGATGCTCGTTCCATGAAGCACGTCATCATATCAGACTTGCTATGTGGGAAGTGCTTCTTGGCGAACTCGCCGAGTTTTCCGTTCATTCCTTTCCCGCCCATATACGGCGGGTTGGCAACTACTACTTGATACTTCGGCGACAGTGCCTCGGCCGCACGTAGCACGGTCGCGAGGCGCTTGAGGAACGGTCGCCGCAGCAGGTCGGCGTCAAAATCTCGCGCTTCCACCACCTTTAGCGTCTCGGCAGGGTTGCGCAGCTTCGGCACGATCAGCGAGCCGAAATTCTTGGCCTGCTCGAACTGTCCTAACGTTTCGCGCAACTCATCTGTGAACAGATCCTTGCCCACCACAGCGGCCACGTCCTGCATCTCGACAGGGGTGAAGCGCATATCCTGCAGCACGACGATGTCGGGCTTTGCTTCCATGCGCAGGAACCGCCGCCGCCCCAGCTTTGCAGCCGCCTTCATCGATAGCGCGAACGCCGCCAAGGCGCCGGCGCGGTCGTCAATCTCGATGCCGGTCAGGTTGTGCTTCAAGATCAGGCTCGGGATCTCGGCCGCGTCATGACCTTCGTCCGCATAGATTTCATAGAGCAAGTCAAAGGCGTAGGTCAGTATATGGCCAGAGCCGCAGGCCGGATCGCAGATGCGGATATCTTCGGCCCGCTTGATGCGCAGGAAATCCGCTTCTGGTTCTTCGGGTGCGATGTAATAGTCCATCTTCGCCGCCAGATTCGATTGCGGACGGTTCAGCAGCCACAACCGCCCCAGCGAGTTTTCCACCAGATAGCGAACGATCCAGTGCGGGGTGAACAGTTGCGTTGCGGCAGGGATGTTCTCCGCCGTGATCTTCTGGTTCTTTTTCAGGCCGGCAAAAACCTGATCCTTCTTTTCGCTGATATAGAACTGGTAAAGCCAGCCAATGATCTCGACATCTTGGCAAGCTTCCTCCGTCATCACATCGCGCAAGCGGGCAAGGACACTGTCTGGCGACAGAAGATCATCTGGTATAAGGAGCTCGGTATAATCTTCGGCCCGGTCGAGCATATCGGCTCGCTCGAACATATATGGCATCGAACCGTGCCATTCGTTGCAGGCATGGAGCAGCAGCAGACGATAGGCTTCCGCCTGCGCATCATGAGCGGGGCGAATGCCGTTGAGATATTCGGCAATCTCAGGCCGCGCGCGATCCGGCAGGTTGCCCGCCATCGCCTCGGCTAGAACCTCGGGCCGGGTGGCGCCGTCTGCGGGCGATACGATGCGCGGATTGGTCAAGCCCGTCGCATCCATGAAACGCAAGGCGGTAAAGCGGTTAAACCAGGTATAGGCCGCCTGCTCGATCACCTGGACACGGTTGCTGTTGGCCGCCATCTCTAGCTTCGCAATCGTCTTGGGATGTTCCCGACGCGTCGATGCACCCTCAGCTAACACCATATCCAGCCGGGCGGTGACCTGATCGATCAGATGATTGCGGGCGCTTTGCGCAAATTTCTTTAGGGCGTTGGTATCCATCAGACGATCACTTTCTTCCCCGCGCCGATCTCGGCCAGCAGGGTCTTTTTCATTTCATCAAGGTAGTGCGTCACATCGTTCTCATCTTCGAGATAGGTTTTCGCGAAGGAAACGGTGATCGACTGGGCCTTAATATATTGGGGCTTCACCGCTTGCGACGGCACATAAGGCGCTGGCCGAGGTTCGGCAACGCCACCTGCAGGTTGGGGTTGGGGAGCGAGAACCGGAGCTGGTGCAGGCGTCAGTTCCGCGATGCGGGTAAGCGTCTCAGCCAGAAGGTTAGAACGCACCTCAATTGCTAAATTGCGCAAGGCCGGGATCAAACTCTGTGCGGCAAGGCCGGATTTCCGGGAAGCAAGCCCCTCGCGAATGCGAGTCTGCTGTTCTGATGTTAACCCGCCGAACTCCGAAGTCTGGGCGATTTTTTCGCTAACCTCATCTATTGCTGCAATGACGTTGTTGCGCTCAGCCAGAACCGTTTGTTCAACGCGTTCCTTTAGCGCATAAAAGTCCGACTTCAGTTCCTGTATCGCGGTGCCTTTATAGCAATGCGCATCTGCCAGAGCGCGGCGCAACGCGTCGGCAGCAGAGGCCTCGGCATAGCCCAGGTTTTGATCCTGCGTGTTCAGGAAGGAACGTACTTCATCGTAGATGACCTTTTGCGCTCCAGACATGAAGCTGCGGACCTTGTCGAAAACATCCTCTTTTGCATCAAGAAGCTGATCTTCCTGCCCTATTGGACCGGTAATGAACCATGTCGCCGACTGGTCGCGCATGCCATCCAGCATGGTGCGCAGTGGATCGAGTGCGGCGGCGAAGGGATAAGCTGCAATGGCCCGGCTCTCTTTCTCAATATCCCCGATCAGCTTGCGCACTTGCACCTGCCATTCTGCTCCCAGACTGCGGCCATCATTTCCAGAGGCAGGAAGATCGAACAGCTCCTGAAACAGTTCACGCGACTTGCGGATCTGAGCGGAAGTGAACTCAATTTGTGGAGAAAACAGAAGATTGCCGAGGGCATGGCTGTTGCGCAGCCCCTGCACCAACGCCTCCCCTTCCAGCAACGCACTGTCGGCCCGAGCCTCAAGTTTGCCGCGCGCAACAAGGCTTGCCGTCAGGCAGAGCACCGCGGTGGAGGGCCAACCATAAGGCTTCGCGCCGAACTTCTCCACGAGGGCTTTGGCCGAAACCCGTGTCCCAAGCCGCATCTGAGCCTGAGCGTGATTGAGCACATCTTGCTCGGCTTCGGTCAAACCGCTGCCTTCGCCACCGAATAGCGCACCATCGGTTTTGCCGGCGCGTGCAAGATCAGCTTCAGTGTAAGTGGCGCCACGCAAAACGGGCAGGCTGGTATAGACCTTATCCACCAAGGTCTGAAAACCTTTAACTAGTCGCTCCTGCGGGTCGTCCCCGCCTATTTCCAGTTCGCCTCCTCGCACGAACAGCCGTGCATCTCCCATCAGACTACGGAGCCGCTGCACTAGATCCTTTTCACGCCGCATATTCTGATCGCGCTTTTCCGAGATGATACGATCGCGGCCGGGCTGGGCATCTCCGCTGGTGACCTGACGGGCAAATTTTACGGTCTGGAGCCACAGGATAAGATCGCGCGTAAAGCGTACATCTCGACCCAGCATGACGACCATTTCATCGCTTGCCATGCTGTTTGCACGGATTACATCCGGCAGGTCGGAATCATCGCTAAACGGCGAGATTATATTCACTGAAAGCTCATGCTCTCGATTCAGGCTGTGCCCGTCGAGTTTGCGAGTAAAGGCGTAGTCGACCCCTGTGCCAGCATGTTTGATCTTGCTGTGACGCAGGATCGCACCGAATGCCAGTTCGTCGAGGTGCCGCTCGATCTCGGCGGGATCGACGGCAATGGCCTTGATCTCAGCCTCGACGTCTTTTTCTTCATTCGTGAGGAATTCGTAGACCTCACCGTTACGCTGGATCAGCGTCTGGCGCTCCAGTAGTGATAAAGCCTCCTCGATACTGCGGCGCTGCTCAATCTGGTCTGCATCGAACCGGGACAACAAAAGGATGGAGATATTGCGCGCGGTCGGTTTGAATTCCTTGACGTATTTCACGAGGAATAGGACCTTCAGAACCCGGACGGCAAAATCATCGCCAAGGTTCTTCTCGGCCAACTGGATCGACTGCTGAACCGATGACTTTAGCGCGGTGCGGATCCCCTCGAACATCAGGTCGAATGTAGCCAATCCCCCGACCGGTCTATCTGCCAGGCGTTTCGCCACCTCTTGAAACACTCCCAGCATCGAGCGCTCACCAACCGAGCTGTGCTTGCCCTCAAACGCGTTGTGCTGCGAAAGGCCCATGATCGCACGCTGGAACAGATCATACTGGTAGTTTGGGAATGGATAGCTCGCGACAAACTGTTCTTTGCCGGAGAAATTCTTGAACTTGAACGAATTGTCGCCAAAATCGAACAGAGTTCGTAGGTTGTTTTCTTCAGCCTCGTACAGATTACCAAGGGTAATCTGGCCTGGTTCGGTCTTTGCCAAAAGGCGGCGCTGGATGACCTCGGCCACATCCTGGGAGTTCAGCGGCATTCGGTTTGCGAACCGCGCCTGAATCTTCGAAAAGTCGTTTTCCTGCTGCGCGGTCAGATCGCCGATAACCGATCCCATGTCCTGCTGAGCGGTAACAACAATCCACGCCTGCCCTTTGCACTTAGTGTTGAGGCTTTCAGCTATGGTCTGCAGATTCGTCATCAGCTTGACATTGTCGGCGATATACTGCCCTACCTCATCGACGAAAAAGTTCAGCCTGAACTTTGGCCCCTGTGCATCGATCCACGATTTCACCATATTTGCAAAATCCTCGATCGACACCTTCGTGTCCTTGCGATACTGGCCAAGAATGTCATTCACTTGATCGCCGGTGACCGCCGCGAAGGCCGACGTGATATGTTTGCCTTCCATCAAGGCCTGTTCACGTCCGCGCTCCCAAGGCTTGCCAGAAGACTGCGCAAAGGCCGATTTGAACGCATCAAGCTTGCCGCGGCTATCGAGATCGCGCTCGAACTGGGCGATGTGAGGAAGTTTTCCATAATAGCCGCACATCTCGTCGAAGACTTTCTGAAAGACGGCAAGAAGCGCATCGACATCCGTTTTTGAGATCACATCGGCCTTTTGATCGATGTTGAACAACACCGACCGAGACGGAATCGATACCGCCTTTCGCAAAGCACCGGCCAGCATAGGACTACGGGCAAGCTTACGTTCGAAGATTTCAATTGCGGTCTGTCCCTCAACCTCATCGTTTTCGAGAAGAAGGGCGAGCATCTTCAGCAGGTGGGATTTACCAGATCCGAAGAAACCAGAAATCCAAACACCGTTCGCAGTGTCGTAATTATTGTAGGCTTCGAGAAACTGCTCCAGCCTCGCACCGATCTCGTGGGTGATCACGTACTCATCGAGTTCAGTGAAGAGGCTTGCATTATCATCGGCTTTAATCACTCCATCAATCGAACGGTCGACCGGCTTGGCAAAGATATCACGCAGCAAATTAACCATGGATCAGACCTCGTAATTCATAATGTTAAACGCGCGATAGTACTTGTCATCGTGCAGCAGGCCGAACAATTCAAGCGAAGCCCCAGTCGCCAAGGCATGGGTATATTTTCCAGGAAAGAACATAACGGTGGGCCGATCCTTCGCCGTACTTTGCAAGTTGTTGAGAATGTTGTGCGACCGCAGATACGGGTAAACTTCGCCTACACCTGACAGAAAAATCACGTCGTGCGAAACTTCCTCGATCTTCTTTGCGATCTCTGGAATGAGATGTTCCTGCGGGTCCAGCACACCTTGAAGGAGTTCTTTAAGTTCCGCCTTTTCGGTCCCGACCTCCACATCCAGTATCTGCTCAAAGATACCCCTGTCCTCAAGGATCTTGATTGACAGTCCGTAGAGATCGATATCGAGCACGCGAACACCGACATGGCTTAAGCGGGCGATCAGATCTAAACGATCCTCGCCCAAGCGCAGTCCATCCTCCGCATCGTAAGCGCAAATGAAAAAAGGAACTTCGTTGCCAAGCCCTTGCTTTTGCAAGAACCGCTGACTGGAAATCACCCTGAATAGGTGCTCGGCACGGGTGCGCCGGTCTGTTCTAAAACTCATAGTTACCCCCCATTTCCAGGAAAGATACCCAAATCAGCCGGATTTCTTTCCTCAATCAGCCGCTTCATTCTCCCTGACAACCAGATCGGCTGAATCTTGCCTTCAACACTTCTTAGGCCCGCTTCGCGTAATATCCGATAAAGAACTTGCCGCAATTTGGCAGCGGTGGACTCTGAAAGATCTGCGAGGCTCGGATCACACTCAGACTTATCCGCAAGAAAACGGTCAAAAACCTCATGACCCAGGTCAAGTCGCCACGACTGGAAGCGGTCATTCATGACGTCCACCGCGAACTCATAGACAAACCGATAGGTCCGGCAAATTGCGAGCCAAATTATCGCCTGTTGCTCACCGCGGTCAGCCTGCGTTGTCATAAATTCTCTTTCAGCGTCGGAGAGCTGACCTATCCGGTCGTATACTTCACGCAAGGCGCGTGTCTGTGAGGCCAGTTTCGGCAGAGAAGATGCGCTTTGGGCTAGCAATCGCTCGCGCGCATCAGCCCATGTCTCACCAGGTCGATACGCCTGAGCAATAGCGAGGCTTTCGTTGAGCATCAATCCTCCCACACTGAAGGACATTCTGTACTTAGAGACTGGCGACATCATTGAGGCACTGCCCCAGCGCGACCAAACTCGCGCTGAACGCGCTCAAGGGCTGAGGCAACACCGTGCTCATCCGCGGCAACAATATGTTGGGAACGAGGATCTCGGTTACGCGCGCCCTCAAGAAGTCCGAGCCGTTTGAGCACATAAAAGAGCATGGCGTAGCGAACTGTCAGCACGGCGCTTCCATCCACCATGTTGTAATCCTTCGCGACCACCGCTTGCTGACCACTGGACAAATCGGGATGAGGGACAATGGTGATGTCGAATGTTTCCTGCCAAAGCCGATCGTGCATAGCGCCAGCGCCGGGCTCACCGAATTCGCCACAATCGAGAATACGTGAAAGCAGGAAGTCCTTGAAACGCTCCGTCTCGTGACACCATGCCCGGACGTGCCATCGCAAGCCGTCAAAACCAAATGCATGTGGGGTCATACGCCGCCAAGCCGGATCAGGCCGATTCCGGTTCATCGATTGATATCGAAGATCCAGCGATCGTTCATCACGCAACGCCATCAAGACGGATCGAAGAACTTCTGTATCGACCTTACGACGCAGCGTCAGTGCGATATCCATATCAGGCGGACTGGAGAGCCAGTTTGAACCTGCGTCAGCAAAACCTTCAGCCATCGAGCGCAGACGCATAAGATAAGCATCCGGATCAGGATCGAGAAAAACTGGTTGGAACTGCGGACCAGCGACATAGCGGCGAGCACTTTTGTCGTAAACAGCATTTTGCGGTGCGCGCTCTTGGTAGTGAGTCAAATCTTTTGACGCCTGCGGGACAGAAACGCCAAATGTATCGATAAGGTCAGAGCGATTGACGCCGCCCTCCCAGAACAGGCGGAACTCGATGAACTCCAGTCGCCTCTCGACACCCCATTTCAGCATCACGCGCCTCAAATCTATCTGGGAACATATTTTATATGGACATTCTTTTAATGCCCATATATTTTATATACTCATAAGTCGCATGTATGTCAATTGAACTGATTGAAATCCAATATCGCCTCAGAGGGCTGCTATGCACTATCCTTTTCTCATTGCTGATCCACGTTCTGGCCTTCAATATCGGCTCACCGACACGGGTCTGTCAGAATTGTCTCTTGCCCCTGTCAAGCTCGAATGGGCGCCTGGGCATATAATCGCGGCCAGCCCTGATCCGGTCTGGGCGGAAAGCTTTGCGAACGCCCCGGTCGAGACAATATCTGCGGTGACTGCTGCGTTGGAGGATCTGGTGTTAGGAACACCAGACTTGTGCTTACCTGCGATTGATCACCTGCCGGACAGCCGAGCAAAACAGCATCTGTTGGCGTTGATCGGTCTATGGGAGGCGTTAGGTAAGGCTTTGCCGGACGGTCTGGCGCCACTGCGGCACGTACTAAGTTTACCATACGGGCGTTTCCTCGCCGCTACACCAGTTGTAGAAGGATCACTGGACCCACTAGCTCCAGCTGCGATGCAGGCGCTTTATAACCGTCTGAAGGACGAGTTTGGCTCAGTTCAAGCCTCGCCTCGCAATCGCGCCGCTGCGATCGGTAGCCGGCTGTACGCATTGCAGGGTGGGATAGCAGCCAGTCAGCTTGAGGCAGCTGCTATGGATGGCAGTCTCGCGTTCTATGGTTTGCGTGATCCCGCGGCCTGTGCAGATTTCGCCGCTGCTCACGCGCGAGCGCTGATTGATTCCGGCACTCCGGCGCGAGAGATTGCCATTCTCACTAGCGGTAATACACGTCAGATTGCTCGCGCATTTTCGACGTTGGGCGTACCTCTATCGGGCCTTCCTGCCAGCTTGCCGGAGCGAGACGTTGTTGGTGAAACAGCACTGCATCTCGCCCTTGCGAAACGCCCTCCAACACCTGCGATGGTTTTGGCGAGCTTGGTACTATCGCCACTAATGCCCTGGTCCGCTCAGACCGGACGAAATCTGGCAGAAAGCCTGATGGGTGGCGATTTTCGGGGCGAAATGCTAGTTTCGAACCAGGTGCATAAAGAACTGTGGGACGATATCCGATCCTCGGCGAGCAGTCTTGCGCAACTCCGTTTTCTTCTCGACCGTATCTGCGCGAGGCTAGCGAAAGGCGAGCAGGTAAGGGCGCGGCTGGCTATACCTCAAGGCGAAGGCCCACCCGATTGGGAGGGGATCTTGCGTGGAATTCAGGTAGCGCCGCCTACCAACCCAGATCCGCAACGCAATCTTGAAGGCGTGAGCCTTTGGTCTGCTCATGAAAGCCCCTGGCGGCCCTGCCGGCACCTGATCGTCTCCGACTTCACTGACGGATATTATCCAACGCGCCCGCGCGCCAATCCATTATTTTTGGACAGTGAGATCACCACGATCCGAAATACAACTGGACTTGGGTTGAGTGGGAGGGCAGAAAGCCTTGCACAAGGTCTTTCCCTTTTTGATCAGCAACTTCAGGCAACCTCCGAAAGCGTCACTTTTCTTATCCCGTGGCGAGATATGTCGGGTGCCAGATTGCAACCTTCGGCGGGACTGTCACTCGTTGCACGCTCAGTTGCGGGAGTCGAAGAGGCCGGTAGTCTTATTATTGACTTGTCGCGTGTCGCGCCGAGCGATTGGCCGGTTACGCACCACCACCTTCCGCCATTATCAGCACAGCCGGACCTGCCTGAGGCGCTGGTCTTTCCTGACAAGGATCTGCTCGCTCTCCGTTGTAACGAGGACGGAACCGCAGAGCCGCAATCACCTTCGCGCTTGGAAAAATTGCTTGTCAGTCCCCTTGCTTGGTTCCTGGCTGAGGTTGGGGCCGAAGACATGTCCTGGTCTGCCGAGGAGCTTAATGTCAAAGCAAAAGGCAACATAGCTCATGACGTTTTCGAACACGTGTTTTTGAAGGACCAGCCGATCCCAGAACCTGAAGCATTAGCATCAGCAATCCCGGAAGCCTACGATCGTGCCCTCTCTCGTCATGCCGGCTACCTACGCAGCCCATCATGGGAGCTGGAGCGCCGTGGGCTTGAACGCGAGATCATGACCGCAGCGCTGGGCTGGCGCGATCATTTGTTGGCATTGAACGCGAAGATCGTAGGTAATGAAATTTGGTTAGCGGGAGAGGCACACGGCATTCGCCTGCATGGCAAGGCGGATGCGATCCTGGAGCTGCCCGATGGTACTTTGCTCGTTGTTGATCACAAGAAGAGCGGAACGTCAGGTCGGCGCAAACGGATGGAAACGGCCTGGGATCTACAAGCTGGGCTCTACCGTGAGATGATCTCCCGCCCACACCGCCGCGAGAATGACGGGATGGATCCGCTGATCGGACGCGAGATCGCCGTTGCCTATCACCTTATGAATGACGGAGGTCTTCTGACCTCTAGGCTGGCGCTCTCTCAGGGTTCTCCTGCGCGGGACATGGGCGACGCAGTTAGTGATAGCGCGGTGGAAAAACTGACAGCGCGATTGGCGGAGCTGGGCGCCGGCAGAGTGGTACTAAACACATCCCTAGATGAAAGTTTCTTCAAAAAAGAAGCAGGTTTCACCCCATACGCTCTGACCGATGGCTCTGCCCTCGTCACCGCATTCATCCGTCAGATTGAGGTAGAATGACCATGGATCAAGGACTGGTTATCGTTCCCGCAGGCGCCGGCGCCGGCAAAACTCATCATATCAAAAGCCAGTTGTCCGATTGGATCAAGCGCGGTGTGGTAAGGCCTGAACGCATCCTAGCTGTGACATTCACCGAGGCTGCTGCCGGTGAGCTCCGCGAACGTATCCGCGCCGGACTTCTATCCGAGGGCCTCGTTTCGGAGGCAATGGCTGTTGAGCGAGCATATGTGTCGACGATCCACGGATTGGGCCTGAGGCTTTTGACGGAACATGCGCTCGCGGCGGGCGCTTCGCCACAGCCCCGCCATCTCGGCGATGCGGAACGAGATCTCCTGATCCGTCAGGCCTTGGCCAACGCTAAATCACTTGATCCTATCAAAGCTGAGCCTGAACGTTTCGGCTATGAAGCAAACAGGCAAAAAGCTGAAACAGTTGAAGACTCTTTACGCGGACGCGTCTTATCGATGATCGAGCTCTTGCGCGGTCTTGGTGACAAGGGCCGTGATCTTGGTCTACTCGCGTCCGCGCTATCGCGGCTAGATACTGTCTACGGTGAGGTTCTGGCCGACCCCAACGCCGCCCGGAACGCTCTGGAACTTGCTGTCAAAGCGATGATTGCCAAATTCCCGGAAGGGGGCATGGCCCAGATTACTGCCAAAGGTAATGTTGAGAAGCTGGAAAAGAATCTGGCATCGTTCAAGCTGGTTCATCGTAACCCCGATCTCCTGGACCGAGACTGGAAGCTTTGGAATGACCTGCGCAGTCTGTTTGTCTCGAACAGCAAAAGCAAAACGCCAGAAGGCTACGACGACCTTGCTAGTGCCATTATGGAAGCCGCAAATGCTCTCCCCAGGCATCCCGGACCTCTCGCGGATGCAAAGCTGCATCTGACTTGCCTGATCACATGCGCACAGGAGGTGATGGATGCCTATGAGGCTCGCAAAAAAGCCCTTGGCCTGATCGATTTTGCGGACATGATCACCGGGGCGGAGCGGCTTTTGCGCAGCGATTCCGCGGTACTTCAAGCGGTACTCAATGAGATAGATTGCGTTATTATTGATGAGTTCCAGGATACCAACCCCGTACAATTTGCCCTCCTTTGGCACCTCGGCGCGCATGCCAAGCGCACGCTGCTGGTAGGCGATGTTAAGCAGTCCATCATGGGGTTTCAGGGGGCCGACCCGCGCCTATCAGAAGCTCTCGCCTTGGCGAACCCCAATGCTTCCCAACCGCTTGATCGCAACTGGCGCTCGACGCCGGCTGTGATGAGGTTCGTCAATGCAATGGGGGCAGGCTTATTTGGCGATGGCTATAATCCGTTGACACCCACGAGAGATCCGATCGCGAGCCCTGCGATTGAGGTGCTAAATGCGGTCCAATCGCGGAACGTGAAGAAATATTCCAAACCGCAGGAGCATATTGCTGAGCGCATCTCGCGCATCCTCACAGACGGCGACACAATAACCGATCGGCATACCAAGGCAGAACGTGCCGCGCGGCCTTCAGATATAGCACTGCTGGTTTGCCGACACGCGACTGCCGCCCGTTACGCTGAAGAGCTGCGAGAACGCGGGGTGCCGGTGCGTATTAACGAAGACGGTTGGGCCAAGAGCCCCGTCGTCACGGCCGCCCGCGCCGCGCTGGCCTTTGCGGCAAACCCGGCCGATATTCACTCGGGACTACTCCTACGCACTCTCGGCCCCGATCCTCTGCCGCTTCAGGCCGCACTTTCAGCACAAATTGACGGGAGCTTGGTTAACGATACCATGTTGGCGAAGCTCTCAGCTTTATCCGACCAACTGGCAAGCCTTCCAGTTGGCGAAGCATTGGACCTGGTGCTTTCAGCCACAAACCTTCGTTTTTGGGCAGACCAACAACCTGATGCCGCTGGATCCCGCGCCGATCTTTTGCGGCTTGAGGCCGAAGCCAACGACTTCGAAGCTGCACATCGAGACCTCAAGGCGGCTTCGGGTTTTCATGGGGAAACCGCAAAGGTTTTCCTGGGCTGGCTTGACGCTCGCGCAGCCGAGCGCGATTTCGACCGTCGCCCTGACCCTTCTGCCGACAGTGCCGAGGCCGTAGAAATTGTAACATGGCACGCTTCGAAAGGACGCGAATGGCCGATTACTGTGGTGGCCGAGCTAGACAATGGCATTGAGGATTGGCCCGGCTCGACGACAACACGTTTCCATGCATTGGACCAGATCGATAATATGGCGGTGGTGCTTGGCTCAGCGGCGCTCATCCACACCCCTGGCTTTGCAGCTCCAGAGGCTACTCGCCGGTTCATTGAAGATCGCCGGGCCGATTTCGAAGCCAATGCAAAGAACCTGCTCTATGTTGCACTAACACGTGCACGCGACCGACTGGTGATAGAGTGGCCTGGTTTCGTCAAAGAGCGCGAAGAGGACGCGCCAGGGGCGACAAACCTCGCGCATATCCTTATGGATCATTGTGCGCCGCAGATCGGAACCGACTCCTTCCGAATTAACGGTATTGATTGCCCGGCTGTTGTCAGGGAATTACCGGACCACGCGAGCTTCACTGAATATACCAATAGCGTCACCAGCCTGGCACCACGGTTCGGGCCTGCCACGCCTTTGGCTGAAATTCAACTCTCACCTTGGCGGCTCCAGCCGTCCCAAAGCCGTAACGCTGGCGAAGTACCGCCAACTTCCACCGTCAATCTTGGCGCCCCCTGGTCTGGAACGATCAACGACGCGACACGCGGTACAGCACTTCACCTTGCCTTGCGCACGTACCTGACTCGGCCTGATCTGGCAGAAAATCTCGTATCTGCCACGGCACTGGAAGAGGCCACGCTTAAGCTTATTTCGGAGCGGGGCAGCGCATTGAAAAACTGGCTGACGGCTGAAGGTTATACGGATCTTGTATCCGAGATACCGGTCCTTGGTTTCACACACGATGGGGCCGAAATCCCCGGCACTATCGACCTCCTTGCCATCGGGCCTGAAGGATGCCTGATCGTTGACCACAAATCCGGAGGCAGTGGAGAAGGCTTTGGCCCATACTGGTCGCAGTTGTCGAGCTATGCGGGTTTAGTTGAGACACTTTTCCCCCAGCATCTGCTCAAGGGAGTTGCAATATTCTGGATCGATCACGGGAGATTGGAATTGGCAAGCGCCAACATTCCTCAATCTTCTCACGCAAGCGGAACCACTTGATGGTTTGGGGAATGCTAGCGCCCGATACTGTGGTATCGCAACGGCGCCAACAGAACTTAGGGCTTGCAGCCGCAGTGCGCCATTTCAATGATCGAGCAGTTCCAGGGATCGGCGGAATGTGGTTTTCAATGCCCATTCTCTGGTCAGTTCTGGCGGTTTCCATAGCGGAGGAGCTTGGTGTACCAGCGTTGCCGGTGGGCAATGCCGTGGAGGCTCGCGTCATGCTTGAAGCAATCCACGGACCTCAAGATTCGCGGGTACGTGGTACGCGCAAGATGCTAGGCGTAGAAGATAAAAGCTTTCGAAACCTTAGCAGAAGCGGAACCTACGTTGTTCAGCCAATCCGCATGGCTATGGTGCAGCCGCTTGTTGCGCTTGGTTTCGTGTACGGTAGCCGCTACGGAGCGTTCCGTATTAACACTGCTGGCAACGAGTTGCTGTCGCTAGACGCGATGAAAGAACCCCGGCGGCTTCTTGGGGAGTGGGCGCGTGGTAAACAGCCTAACGGGATGAAGGAGGTTCTGAAAGGGCTTTCGCCTACTGGAACACTACCGAAGGCAGTCAGGAAGCTGATCATGGCGCGCCTGATCGGAGGGACAGATTCTGGAGCGGTCCGACGAAGTAATCTTGCCAGACTTGAATCCGGTCCCTCGGCCGCCGACCTGGAAAACGAGATCCCAATGCAAGGTATAGAGCAGGATCACTGGTCTGATTTGCGCGCAGGCGCTGCATTTATGGATTTAAGGGATGCTGCACTTGCTGTCTTGGACGTGCTCGAGCGGCATTTGCAAAAGCTGCGCGACGATAACAGGCCGGCACAATTGTCCGGACCCGAAGCCGTCGAAGTTGTTTCCAAGCAACTTTTATCACTGCGCGCCTTCGCAAACCAGAAAGGTGATATAATCGCTCAAGGCCGAGAAGCGAGCAGTAGAGTCTTTGTAAAAGAAATCCTCACCCAGCCAGATGCGTTGCTTTTGCAGAAACTCGCTGAGCGAGACTCAACAGTTATTTCCTGGCGAAATGATGCCATCACACTTGGGCCCGCTGCAGGGGAGTTCCAGGGAGGTTTTGAGGATATTGAGGAGCACGACTCACCTGATGGTGGTGACTTCGCTCAGCAACTGTTTCGCCTTTACAATCTTCATTGCCTGATGACTGAGCTTTCTGGCCGGCCAAACCCCGGTAGCACGACTGGAGGCGCGCAGGCAGCCTGATGCATAACAACACGCTTTATTCACTCTTCATGCCGCCTGAAGACTATTATGGTGACTTCGGTCTGGTCTGCGGTTTCACCGCAACGCGGCAGGTTCTGGGACAGATCCGACGAACATTTTCGGGGGAAGTGGCTCGTCCAGTACTTGCTGCGTTTATCCATCCCACCATCAATGCAGTATCAGACATCCCCGGGTTGGCCTGGATGTGGATGAAGCTGCAAGATCGAGGATACAATCTTCTGCACGCAAAAGTCGCGCTACTTGGCTTTCGCAGACGCGGCGGTGAGGGCTATGTAATTCGACTTGCCGTCAGCACTGGTAACTGGACACAGGACCCGCTGACAGACAGTATCGACCTGTTTTGGCTGATTGATGTTGATACCGCCTCTCCTAACAAACAGGACGTCGCTGACATTCGGGCAGCCCAGGCAATGTTTAACTGGCTGAAAGAACGCGCCGACTGCAGTTTAATTGAGCGCGATTACGATGGCCATCGGCCGGATGTTCGGCTCGAGACTGCAATTGATGCGCTCCCAACGTCTGACACACACCCCCGTTTTATCGACAGTCGGGAAACAGCGTTATTCCCGCAAGTTGTCAACCAAATCGGGATGAGAAAAAAGGCCAACCGGCTTATTCTTGGTTCGGGCTATTTTGAGGCAACGGGCGACGATACGACAGGTCTTCCTGAGCGATTACGTAAAGCACTATCGCAGCAAGGCTTACTAACCAAAGAACCGGTTTTGGACCTGTTTCTAAACCCGAGCTCATGTCAGGGACTTGTGACGCGGGCAATAGCCCTAACAGCTGCGGGATGGAATCTGCGTCGTGCGCATTCTGTCTTGCACGGCGACCATGCAAGTCTTCACGCAAAATTCGTGCTTCTCGCCACGGGGCAGACTGAGGTGACAGGACGGGTCTATCTCGGTTCTGGAAACCTCAGCCAAAATGGTTTCGAACGTGCCGCCAACGCCGGCGGAAACTTGGAAGCTGGCGTTGTCGTTGATCTGCCAAAGGGGCAAAAATGGCCCTCCCGCAAAAATGGCAAGGAAAGCATTGCCGGGCTTCTGCCAGTTCAATTCAGGGAGACGGTAACCCTGACGACTTTACAAACCGGTGCAGACTTTGTCCCACCCGAAGAACCGGAATCGCTACCGCCAATCTCGTGGCTTGTTTGGAACGAAGGCATACTCTCTACACCCGACGGTACACAAGCCATGGTAATTGGTGCGGACAGCAACCCCGTCGAAACACCTTGTAAATGGCCCGCTCCAGCACCTGTGATCGTAACACTTGTGGAGGGTAACTGGCGCCTCCCAGTCATTTCTGCGGGTGCGTTGGTTGTTACACGCCCGCCTGATATGACCGTCGAAGATGTTCTGGCAACGCTTGCTTACTTTCCAGAACCCGACATCATTGACCATCATGATGATGGCGGGGAGGGTAGTGAAGCGTTTGCCGATCCTTCTGACGCATCCGAGGCGCGGCCTGCCACCTACGCGATCCGGAGAATGATGGAGCTCCTAGTACGTTTAGGCGAAGTTCAAGTGCGCATCGACCCAAGAGACTGGCAGCGATGGTGTCGGGAATTGCGGGAGTCGCTATGCGCTATCTCCTTGCAAGAGCAGGGTATGATCGAGTTCTTTCGGAAAGCTGGAGCAAATCCGCTGCCCGCTTTGGCGGACACGCATATGCGACCAAATGGATCTGCAGCTGCGCTGCTGACTGACGCACTTTCTGTTGTTGCGAAGGACTGGAAGCTAAACGACTGTCCGTCGCTTTGGGACAGGGAGAATGCGTGATGGTAGACTGGAAAAGCGTCGCGGACTTCCTTTCTTGTATCGCTGTAGAAAGTGAAGAGACCCTCTTGGATCAAGGGCAGCGCGCGAGTGTAATGGAACTGGCTCGCCGCATCGGGAAAGGTCAGCGCTCCGCCTTACTAGCGGACGAAGTGGGGATGGGAAAAACCCGCATTGCAGCTGCTCTCATTCACGCGGTTCGTAAAGCGGGGGGACGCACTGCAGTCGTTCTTCCCGCGGGCCTTGGAGTGCAGTGGCAGCAAGAATTAAGGCGTTTTAACGCTGACGACAGGACGTTACTGCCGCTACGCAGTTATGAAAGCTTTATCTCGGGTTTTTCTGGAGAAAATGATGCAGAAGGTAGCGAGCGACGCAAACGCGGCCACAAAGAATGGCTGACGTATCGCCGTCAGCAGCGCGAACTACCCGAAGGGGGTTGGGCTGCTGAGAAAATCGTTATGATTTCGCACTCCTTTGCAAATATGCAATTCCCCAATCGGGGCGAAGGGCCGGCGAGCGGTTGGCGCCGGGAGCTGCTCCCAAACGTTTCTCGTCTGGTAGAAGGTCGGCGCCGTAACCTGATACGCAATAATTTTTATTCAGGCGAACTAGGTCATGTCCACGCCAGCCGCAGGGCAGCCCAAGAGATTGCAGATGCTATACAAGCGCATGATTTGCCTTGGGACAATTTGCAGAACGATCAGAGATGGTTGTCTTCTGAAGAGTACAAACGAAAAATCCTGCCCCTGATCGGTTACGGACTCGGCCAGTTCGATCTGATCGTGGTGGATGAGGCCCACAAAGCACGGGGGGCAGATACGAGCCTCTCACGCATTCTTGGACCAGTAAGTTGGGAGGCAAAGTCTCCATTCCGCCTCGGCATGACAGCTACCCCGGTGGAACTGAATTCCAGCCAATGGATCGATACGCTGGAACGTATCAACGGACGCGAAAATCATGATCAGATCGCAGCGCTTTCCGAACTTACGGAATGGATTACCGGCTATGTCACAGTGGTTCGGAGAATTCAGACCGAGGTATTGGACAAAGCACTCGCTGAAGATTTTGCTACAGCAGCAGCGAAGTTCTGCGATGCCTTGCGGCCCTATGTCTTGCGTCGCGACAAGCGGAGTGATCCAGAATTTAGCGCATTCAAGGAGATGCATGGCGATTATCGTGAGGTCGTAGATGTGGCCGTGTCTCCCGAAGCGGAAGGTTTCACCCGCGATTGGTTGCGCCGCTTCTGTGCAGCCGAGGCACTCTCGTTGCTTCCGCAGGATGATCCGCGTGTAAAGCGGTCGAGGCTAGCGATTGCCCAAGGATACGGACTTGGTGTGACAACCGAGGAGGAAACTCACGAACAAGCGGCACAAGACACCGACCTAGTCGGGCAGGCGAGATTCTGGAAGGATGCATTTTCATCAGGTGATGCCGATATCTATAGTCATCCTGCACTTGTTGCGGCTGTTCGAAAAATAGAAAGCTACACAGACGCGAAAGAAAAAGTCCTCGTTTTCGGCAAATTCCTCGTACCCATGAACGCGCTAACTCGGCTTCTGGACGCGCGCGAGATGCTACGACGCTTGCGTGACAATATGCATTGGCCCGCTAGTGGGATTGCAGAGAGCAGTATAGCTGCCGTTGCCGCGGCATTGAGGGATCCCGTTTTCGCAGCTCCGATAGGTGGGGTCGCAGAGATCAACAAGATACTCAAACATCGCTACGATGAGTGGGCTAGCAGCCGTCGAACAGAGCTTTCTCGCCTGCATCGGGATATTGAAGGTCTGGCGAACCAAGGGGGAACCGCAGCATTTCTCAACGAACTTCTGCATCGCAGCGCTGACAGAGAAGAGCTGCAGATCGGTACTTTGCTCGAAGCGCTTGGCGATAGACGCCAAGTTGCTGATGCCCCTTGGACGGGTAACGAGCTGCTTGCTCTGTTCGATTCACTTTTGCAGGATCTTGCGAGCGAGGAAGACGGCGAGAGTCGTGACACGCAGAGAGCAAAGCTTGAATTGTATCTGCAGGATTATTCCGGCC
>NZ_JBNWDU010000012.1:0-73768 GCF_053521725.1 Agrobacterium sp. CG160-95
GCAACGTGCGTCCCTTAAAGGAGACAAATCGCCTTCGGCAATTTGGTCCGGAACTATACATCACAGCGTCCCTGTGATGCAGTCGCGATAAATCCAATAGGGATTTACGCTGGTAACGCGGGGTGGAGCAGCCCGGTAGCTCGTCAGGCTCATAACCTGAAGGCCGCAGGTTCAAATCCTGCCCCCGCAACCAATTCAAACTTGAATGTTTAACCATTCAAATCGCTTAACAAAATGCTCCTCCGCGCAAGCGTCGAGGAGCTTTTTGCGTTTCTGATCCCTGTCCAACTCGCCGGCACGAAGCATCTCCAGATAATCGTGCTGCGTATGTGAGACGTGCACCAGACCACGCGCGAAGGCTATCCGGTTGCGAGGTTTCTCAACGTCACGGCGTTGCCCAGCTCTCACTATACGAATGGAAGAAGAGGTTTGGGGCGTCGAACGCCAAGGGCGACGAGGTGACCGAGGAGAACAGGCGGCTGAAGAAAGAACTGGCTCGCAGTAGCTGTGCCCGCAAAAACGGGTCGGTGTTCGTGGGTGGTCCTCGTCCTGAAGAGGGTAACTTTGCCATCTACACATTGTCCCGAAGAAATGGCGTTCTGGTGCTGTACTTTTGAGATGGCTGGCAGCGGGTGAACGTCGTCTCGCTTCGTACTTAAAGCATGGTGCTGCTCGCTCCAACTCGCCGCGTTCCGGAACCATCGCGCGTGTTCTTTGTTTGGGGGCAACGGAACGCAGCACGCATTGCCGGTCCGTAGATCGCGGGTGATACGGCAGGTGTGTTCTGCGTCAGTGTCGGTGTCAGCCATGAGGTGCAGCGCCATGGACAGGTTTTTCACTCAATTAGCGAGCCGCATAGCGTCTTTTTCCGGTTCGCCGACAGCTTTTGTCGCCGCGCTTGGCACAGTCATCGTCTGGGGAATAAGCGGGCCGCTGTTCGGGTTTTCTGAGGTCTGGCAACTGGTCATCAACACAGGCACGACCATTGTCACCTTTCTCATGATTTTCCTCGTGCAGAACTCGCAGAACCGGGATTCTGCGGCGATGGAAGCAAAACTAGACGAATTGCTTCGAGCTGTGGAGGAGGCGCGGGCGGATTTCATCGGGATCGAGCATCTCACGGAAGCAGAAATTGAGGACATCCGCGCTCGGCTGGAAAAGGAAAACGGCTCTGAAGGTGAAAAGCCGCCGCCGCATCATGCCATGGCGCGATTGCTTTCCCGGCGTTAGGTCGGGCGGTTTGTCAGATGGCGGCGGCGGCCATCGCTTGTCATCGCCGTGACATCGTCACCGAAGACCACACGCGGCAAAGCCCGCTGACAGAAGGAATTATTATGTCTCTCAAGGCCCTTGCGTTGAATGCCACACTTAAGTCCTCCAAATCGGCAGAGCCGTCATCGACAGAAAGAGTTCTGGCCCTGATCCTTCAAGAGCTCGGCGATCACGATGTTCAAAGCGAAATGATTTGGCTCGCTGATCATGACATCAAGGCCGGGGTTACGTCAGACGAAGGCGAGGGGGATGCCTGGCCGGCTATCCTCGAGAAGATTCTTGCTGCCGATATTCTTTTGTTTGGCACACCGATATGGCTCGGACAGCCTTCGAGCGTGTGCAAACGAGCGCTGGAGCGCATGGATGCATTTCTGGAGGAAAAGGACGAGCAGGGGCGTATGGTTTCCTACGGCAAGGTTGCCGCGGTGGCAGTCGTCGGGAATGAGGATGGGGCTCACCACGTTTCTGCGGAACTTTTCCAGGCTCTGAATGATGTTGGCTTCACAATCCCGGCAAATGCGGTTGCCTATTGGCTAGGGGAGGCGATGGGATCGAAGAATTTCGTCGATCTCGATGAGACGCCTGATGCCGTTAGAACCATGATCAGCATCCTTGTGCGCAACACGGTGCACTTGGCGGGACTCCTGAAGAACAGCCAATATCCGGGCAGCGAGGACTGATATCCATTTTACCGGTTCGTGTCGCAGGCCTTACGCCCTCGAACGGCTACGCGGGTCGTATGCTATCGAGCCCTCCATGATCCGCTCCGAATTTTCGAAACGAGATTCTCCTCGTCGATCATTATTTTTCGGAACTCTCCGCATGTCGGTTTGTTCGGGAGATGTCCATGCCGGCCCTGAAAGGGGTTTGCCATCTCGGGGGAACGCCCGAGAGGGAGGCTGGAGAGCCATAATGCAAGCGGAGGAAAATCCCAATGAAGAAGACTGTTTTCTTTGCGTTGCTTCTGGGGAGCGGCGCGCTGTCGGCTTTCGCCCAGCAGACGCCGACCGCCAATCCCGGAGGCGATACGCCTGCTGTCGCCACGCCGGGCGCCAGTAACCCTACGGCCCCGGTGGAGGGCGCCAATAGCTTCACTGAGGCGCAGGCCAGACAGAGGATTGAAGATGCCGGTTACACCCAGGTCAAGAATCTGACGAAGGATCACAAGGGCGTGTGGATGGCATCGGGCATGAAGGGCGGCAAGACCGTCGCCATCGCGCTCGATTATCAGGGCAACGTCGTCGCCAAGTGAGGCGCGCAGGATTTGGGAGAAATGACATGAGAACCGTAACCGGACTTTTCGATGACTATGATGATGCGAGCGCTGCCGTTTCCGAACTGGAGCGAGCGGGCGTGCCGTCAAGCGATATCAGCGTTGTGGCCAGCAACGCCGACAGGCGACATGGAGAGGATTCCGATTCCAATGCTGCTGAGGGCGCCGGCGCGGGTGCTGGCATCGGCGCGCTTGTTGGTGGCGCTGGGGGTCTGCTGGCGGGACTTGGGTTGATGGCGATCCCGGGAGTGGGGCCGGTGGTTGCAGCCGGTTGGCTTGCCGCAACGGCAGTCGGAGCAGCCGGCGGCGCTGTTGCCGGCGGTGCGGCCGGCGGGCTGATCGGAGCTATGACCCGCTCGGGTGTTTCCGAAGAGGATGCCAATCTCTACGCGGAAGGGGTGCGCAGGGGCGGCACACTGGTAACCGCCCGTGTGGAAGACAATCTGGTGCCGGAGGCCGAGGCCGTGCTGAAGCGGCAAGGCTGGGTTGATCCTGCCGAACGCCGCGCCGCTTATCGCGAACAGGGCTGGACGCGTTTCGACGAGACATCGAGACCCTACGCAGCGGAAGACATTCAACAGGAACGTAGCCGCTATCGCCGCTCGGCAATTTGACGAGAACGTCAGTCCTCCAGGGGCCTGGTTCCGCCATGGTCCCTGGTCAACGCCTTGCAGGAGTTAACATGGCCAAAAAACCAGATTCCACCTCATCATCCGTTACCATCCACGACCAGAAGCTTGTTCGGGGAGAAGGAGGCGAGCTGCACCAGATTGCCACTGGCGACGAGCCCGTGCTGACGACCGCGCAGGGCGGGCCGGTTGCGGACGACCAGAATTCCCTTCGGGTCGGTCCTCGCGGGCCGCTTCTCGTGGATGATTTTCATTTCCGCGAGAAGATTTTCCATTTCGATCACGAGCGAATTCCAGAACGCGTGGTTCATGCCCGCGGTTACGGCGCGCATGGCTATTTCGAGACCTATGACTCCCTTGCCGCCCACACCAAGGCTGACCTGTTTCAGAGGGCCGGTGAAAAGACCCCTGCCTTCGTGCGGTTCTCGACAGTGGCCGGCAACAAGGGCTCGGCCGATCTCGCGCGGGATGTGCGCGGCTTTGCCGTGAAGCTCTACACCAAGGAAGGAAATTGGGATCTCGTCGGCAAGGCCTCCGTTCCCGTTAATGAGCAATGACGAACATCTGATTTCCCACTCACCAACCAAAGCAACAGGAGACTAAAAATGGCTGAGAAGACATTGGAAGACCTTTTCCTCGATACGGTGAAGGACATTTATTTTGCCGAGCGCCAGATTCTCAAGGCGCTTCCGAAGATGGCGCGCGCTGCGCAATCGCAGGACTTGAAGGCGGCATTCGAAAAACACAGGGACGAGACAGAGGTCCATGTGGAGCGTTTGCAGAATGTCTTTGAACTGCTCGGCAAGCCGGCGCGCGGCAAGACCTGTGAGGCGATCCAGGGCATCATCGCGGAAGGCGAGGAAATCATGGAGGAATTCAAAGGCTCGTCCGCGCTTGATGCTGGGCTCATTTCTTCGGCGCAGGCCGTGGAGCATTACGAGATCACCCGCTACGGCACATTGAAGACGTGGGCGGTTGAACTCGGCATGAAGGAAGCGGCCAAACTGTTCGAACAGACGCTGGGCGAAGAAAGCGCGACGGACACGGCGCTCTCGTCGCTTGCCCAGGCCAGCGCAAACGTGAAGGCCAAATCCAAGGCGGCGTAAGCGGTCCGTCACCTGGGAGGTGCCGCTCAAACCGGCGGCACCTTCGATTTCGCAGTTGTCTCTTTCATGCGAGGCTGAACCATGAGGCTGTTTCGCGACAATGGATTGGCGATTGTCCTTGTCCTGACTTCCGTATTGACGATCGGTGGTATGCTGGCGACCGGTTGGGCGGTTTACAATGAGGAGCTGGCGCAACATCACGCCATGCCTCTCACGTTTTTTTCCTATGCAAAGAGCGGTCATTTTCTCTCCGCTTTGTTCGAAAACTGGGAGAGCGAATTCCTCCAGATGTCGGCTTACGTGATGCTGACCGCATTTCTTTTTCAAAGAGGCTCGTCGGAGTCCAAGGATCCTGACAAGACTGCCCCGCAGGATGAAGACCCTGCCCAAAAAGAAGATGATCCCAAGGCGCCCTGGCCGGTAAAACTTGGCGGATTTATCCGTGCCATTTATTCCTATTCCCTGGGTCTGGCGCTGTTCTTCCTTTTTATCGTCAGTCTTGTCCTGCATCTGAAATACAGTGCCGACACGGCGGCGTTGGAAGCCGCCATGCACGGCGAGCCCGAGACGACGCTGTTTGCGCATTTGGGAAGTGTAGAATTCTGGTTTGAATCGTTTCAGAACTGGCAATCGGAGTTTCTGTCGACTGCGGTCCTCGTCGTTCTTTCCATCTTCCTGCGCTTTCGCGGTTCGCCGGAATCGAAGCCGGTTGCCGCTCGTCACAGCGAGACCGGCGGGTAGGGAGGAGGCATGGTCAAATTTTCGGACGAGGGAGACTGGCGGCACCTGTGCGTCGATATGCAGCGCGTTTTCGCCGAGCATACGCCATGGCATGTCGAATGGATGGACCGCATCAGCGAGGAGGTGGAGGCCGTGGTTCGGGCGGATGCCGCCCGCTGTATCTTCACCTGTTTTATACCGCCTAAAACCGTAGAAGAGGCTCCCGGTGCGTGGCGCGCCTATTATGAAAAATGGCCGATGATGACGCAGCAGTCCCTGCCTCCCGAGCTCATCGAGGTAATCCCCTCCCTATCGCGCTATATCCCACCCGCCCGTATCTTCCGCAAAAGCGTCTATTCGCCGTGGCAACATGGGGGTCTCGGCGAAATCCTGCGGAAAGAGCATGTATCGACGATTGTGATAACAGGCGGAGAAACGGATGTCTGCGTTCTCGCCACCGTTCTGGGTGCGATAGACCGAGGTTTCCATGTCATTCTGGTAGAGGACGCGCTTTGCAGCGGAAGGGATGCGACACACGACGCAGCGTTAAAGCTGCTCTCCGGCCGTTATTCGACGCAGCTGCAGGTCTGCGATACGGCGACACTCCTCGGTACTCTTCCGTCGCAATCCGCTCGGCGGTCCGTAAGATTGTCTTGAGCCAGCGTCACTATTCATCATCACAGCAACGGAAGAAAGGGAACAAGCCTGGCCGAGCGCAGTTAGGCCACCAATCTTCCCAGCAACGGAGGTCCAGCCGTGACCCAGAGAGTCGATCACGAAACCAGCAACAGCCTGAATATCGAGGCTGCGACCCCGAAGGTCATCAAGATCATTGTGGGCGAGCGTACCGTGCTTGAGGGCGTTTTGAACACCGGCAGCGTATTGACGGTGCAGACACGAGAGGGCGCCGAGCCACAATCCATCGAACTTCTGATCGAGGACCTGGCACGGTGAAAATTGCGATTGTCGATCGGATTAACCCCTGAAATCGCCCTCGTTGGTGTCCCGTTCATCGTAGTTCAAATCCCAGTCTTTTTCGGGTTTTTTGACCCCGGGCGGCAGCTTGTTGGCGGTTGCGTCGTCCGAGCCGGTGATAACCCTTGGCTTCGCGCTCGCGACGCCGTTGTTATCAGAGGTTTTTTTGCCGCGCGCAAATTGCGGCTCGCTGTCCTTATGGATCTGCTTGAGCTTGTCGTCCTTGTTCATGACATCCTCCTTGATACCTCCCTAACCATTTTCCGGCGACAGTGTTCCCTCAGGCCTTCATCACGCCGGAACATCCTTCAGGCTGCATGGTTAGAAAACTGCGGGGGTAGCGGGTCCCTCATTTTGGAAACCACAAGCGGAGATGAAGCGATGAGCCTACCAGACGATGACGCCAAGCCAGAGCCCGGTACGGATGACGCCCGTGCTGGCAATAGCGATGAAAGCCGCAAGGACAGGGAACAGACGAGAGAAAACGCGGAACGCATGATTGAACAGCGGCATCGGAAACAATCACCCGGCAGTGCGAAAAGTGCCTGAAGCCACGTTGTCGGGACGCGAGCGTAGACGCGGTCCGGGTGTTCTCAATGAGACCTTTGGATCGTCGCGGATTTCGCTATTGTACGTTGGCGTACAGCAACCAAGCGTCTGCCGAGCCATTTGCCCATGGTGAAAGGATGGGAAAATGGCCAAGCACGCTGTGAGTGGAGTTTCCGGAAACACATTAAATGATTCGCAGCTGGAGGTGTTGCGTATCGGTATTGCAGATCTGGCGCCGGCCTTGACGGCTTTTGCCCGCCGCTTCGTCAGGAATGAAGAGGATGTCGACGATCTCGTTCAAGAGACGATGTTGCGAGGACTGCGGTCCCTGCACGGTTTTACGCCCGGCACGGCTTTGAAATCGTGGCTCTTCACCATTTTGCGCAACACGTTCTGTACCCGCTACAAGGTGTCTAAACGCGAATGTGTAGGCTTGCCCGTTGGTATCGAGCAGACCATGTCTACCCCTGCCAGCCAGGAATGGCGTGTGCAGCATCAGGAAGTCATGCGGGCTATACGGGATCTCGACAAGGATCAGAAAAAAGCTCTTCTGCTTGTCGCCGGAGGGACGAGTTACTCCGATGCCGCGGCCATTTGCGGCTGCCGGGTGGGCACCATCAAAAGCCGGGTGAACAGGGCAAGGGAATCGCTTCGGCGCAATCTTGACTAAAGTGTAATTTCTCACACTCGAGAGCGCCTTTCCGGCGGATCGCCGGAAATCATCTTTCGGTGAGTTGAACCGCTCGCGCAAGACATTGCCGCGGCCGTTTTGTTTCTTTGCTCCTGTCAGCGGTCACCGATCGCAAATTGCAGGGCATAATCGTCATAGCTCGTACCCTCGATACTGCCGTGCCGGAAAAAGGTTTCCCCCTGCACAGTCGGAAGACTTGTGAGGTTTGGCGAAAGGTTGGCGCGCATTTCCAGCCGTCCCGCGCTGAAATACCAGTCGATCGCCAGACACTGGGTTTCGCAGTCAAGGGAAACTCCTCTCTCGAAATCCGAGCACAGGAGCGGCCAGATGTACCGGCGCCGTTTCTCAAGCAATGCCTTCATCCTTTCCCTTGCCAGCTTCCCCTCGGTCGTTTCCGCCTCATCCCACTTCAGAGTGGAGATTTGCATCGTGTGCAGATCATTCGGATCCAACACCACCTCTGGGGCCTCGGGAGGTAATTCGCCCTGGAAGCTTTCCGCCTGTTTCAGCCGATTCTTGATCTCCTGCTCCCGGTCGTTTTCAGGGTGGTCGGAGAAAAAGAAGAACGGGTTGGTCGAACCATGGTCGTCGCCCATGAACATCAGCGGCGTCTGGGGGGCGAGGAGGAGGATCGTCTCAAGCGTATCGAAAAGGGGAGGTTGTATCAGGGAACGCAGCCGCTCCCCGCGCAGGCGGTTACCGGCCTGATCGTGGTTATGCAGAAAGTTTACGAACCGGTGGGGCGGGAGATGGCCGCTGGGTTCACCGCTTCCGGCAAAATTATGAGAAGGCCGCGGGTGGCCCTGATAGACAAAGCCGGTTGCGAGCGAGCGGCGAAGACCGTCATAGGGCTGGTTCGCGAAATCCTCGTAAATGCCGCCGTCCTCATGCGTGGTGGCAACATGAATCACGTGGTGAAAGTCGTCGTTCCATTCGGCATCGACACCGACGAGGCCATCAGACGAAGGTGTCATGGGTGAAACTGCATTTCGCGCGTCTTCCGTAACGATATGGACATGCCTGCTCGTTATCGCCCGTTTCACGTGCCCCGCCATCTCGATCAGAAAATCGACGTCTCCGTCGCCGCCGGCGAGATGGTCGGCGGCATCGATCCGCAGCCCGTCAAACCGATATGTCTCTAGCCAGTAGAGCGCGTTCTGGAGAAAGAGCGACCGCACCTCGGCGCGGTTGAAGTCCGGCGCGGGTCCCCACGGCGTCCCGCCCTGCTTGAAGAATGTGGGAGCAAACGCCTCAATTGCGTTCCCCGTGGTGCCGAAGTGGTTATAGACGACATCCAGCAGCACCATGATGCCGTGGGCGTGGGCCCTATCGATAAAGGCCTTGAGGTCTTCGGGCGTTCCATAATCTCGCTGGGGCGCGAACTGCAGAACGCCGTCATAACCCCAGCCGCGACTGCCCGAGAAGGTAGCAAGCGGCATGAGTTCGACAACCGTCACACCGATGCCCGCGAGATATTCGAGCTTCTCCCCTGCGGCCCCAAATGTTCCTTCTTTTGTAAAAGTTCCGACATGAAGCTCATAGACGACCGCTTCGAGCCACGGCCGGCCTTTCCAGTCGGGGTTTTTCCAGTGGAAGTCATGGTTGACGATAAGGGAGGGGCCGAGAGGGCCTTCGTCCTGCTGGTTGGAAGCGGGATCCGCAACCCTTGTCCCGTCATCCAGTATGAAGCCGTAGCGATCGCCGGCGGAGGTGGTTTTTGTGGCGTTATGCCAGCCATTCCCGGCCGTTTGCATGTCGAATTCCGCGTCGTTCAGCCACAGTTTCACCGTTGCCGAGGCGGGTGCCCAGATGCTGAAATCCGTGTCGCCGGATTGATTGCGCTGCACACCCCATTTGCGATAATTCGCTGCATTCATCACCAGAGCCTCCTGTTGCCAGTGGCCTAACCTGTTGGTGATCCTGGGGTTCCCGCCTGCCGCCTGTCACCTCTTATCTTTGCAAAAGTCTCGGGTCTGAAGTCGGCGACCGCATTCTTTTTGCACTTGCTGTTGCCAACAAGGCTCTCGAAAAGCGCCATATATTGTGCGGCACTCTTGTCCCAGGAAAAATTAGCCTGCATGGCCTGCCCCTGAAGTCGCCGGAAAAGTTCCCGGTCATTATAGGCGTTAATGGCGCGGTCCAGTGCTGCGCACAGATCGTCTGTATTCGCCGGCTCGAATTGAAAGCCTGTCGCCACGCCCGCTTCAATGGCCGCGTCATTCGCGTCGATAATGGTTTCCGCCAGCCCGCCCGTGCGGCTGACGATGGGCAGCGCGCCATATCGCAGCGCGTAGAGCTGCGTCAGCCCGCATGGTTCGAACCGCGAAGGCTGGATGATGAAATCCGAGCCGGCCTGGATCATGTGCGCCAGCCGTTCGTCATAGCCGATATGGGCGCAGACCAGCTCCGGATAACGCTTTGCCAGCGCCTGCAAGCTGTCTTCCAGTGTCGTATCCCCCTCTCCGTGAATGATCAGCCTGCCTTTCCTTTCAATTATAAGGGGTACGACGTGAGGGAGGAGATCGATCCCCTTTTGCCAGGTCAGGCGACTGACCACGCCGAAGACCGGGCCCTGAGTAGGTGCAAGACCAAGGGCCTGGAGCAATGCATATTTGTTGAGGCTCCGTCTCGTAGCCGTGGCAGCCGTGAAATTGGCGAGAATGTAAGGGTCCGTCGCCGGATTCCAGACGTCCTGATCGACGCCGTTGACGATGCCGCGTAGGTTCTCGCGCCGCTTAGCAAGCACGCCCTGCATTCCCATTCCCCTTTCCGGTGTGAGGATTTCTCTTGCGTAAGTGGGGCTTACCGTCGTCACGGCCGATGCGGTCGTCAGGCCACCCTTCAAAAACGACATGTCGCCATAATATTCGAGGCAATCCACCGTGCAGAGGTGGGGCGGCAATCCGAGAACGCCCGCCCGCTCCAGTGGATATTGTCCCTGAAACGAGAGATTGTGAAGGGTAAGGACGGAGGGCACCTGCGGCGTTGCCTCGGCGAGGTAGACGCAGCTTAAGGCCGCGTGCCAATCATGCGCGTGAACGAGATCGGGCTTCCAGCCGTCAATCGCACCGACTGCGATTTTCGCTGCAACCTTGGAAAGGACCGCAAAGCGCAGATCGTTGTCGGAAAAAGGCTCGCCTTTTATGCCATAGGGATGGCCGTCCCTGTCGAACAGGTCCGACGCTTCCAGAAGCAGCAGTTGTTGACCGTCTGAGATAACGGGATAAACCGATACCGGCTGCTCAAGAACAGTTGCACTCAGACATGGCTCCTTTCCGCGGATAAGTGGCGTGAGCCTGCGGTACAAAGGCAGCAATGTACGAACATCCGCCCCCTGTCTCGCCAGCGCCTCCGGCAGAGCACCTGCCGCATCGGCCAATCCGCCGGTTTTGACGAATGGAAACATTTCGGCCGTCACGGCAAGAATCCGCATTTGGCGCCTCCAGGAACCGCATTGATCTTAGATTGCGAGGAGCCCGGAAACAGGTTGGTGACAACCAAGCCGCCTGCCGGGAACAGGCGGGCATTACCTGTCCTGCCGGTGCCCTTGATGGGTCGTGTTAATCTTTATGTTTGCCTGCCGGCCCGTCTGGGTCGAAGCTTTCTGTTCCTGGGCAGATGAGGCGTCTTCCGTGCTCAGGCGGCCATTGTCACCGGGGCCCTGGTGGCTCCGGTTGTCTTCTGGAATAGGGAGAGTTTTCCGGGTCATTTGATAACCTCGTTCGGTATGAGTTCCTTGGAGCAACCCGAACCGTGCCTACGCAGGTTTGTTCCCGGTCCGCCGGCTGACTTTCATATCGTGATCGTGTCGTTTCACGGATCGATCCACGGTCGGAACACGGCAACGTTCTGCCCACCCGCATGGCGAGATGTAGGATAATCGGAAACCTGGGAGGTGAAAAACTAAGCTGAAATCGTGACAGGATGCCACCCGTCAGACCTGGATGTCAGCCGACACGCAATTTGGTTCGGAAATAGAGAGCGGCCAATTGCTGGAGTTTCGACGGATCGACGACGCCGCGATCATACATTTTCAGGACATAGCGGGCGACGTCTGCAGGGCATAGAGCCGGATCGCGTTCTGCAGACACAACATTTTCGTAGGCTGCCTTAACGATATTGATGTCTTCGTTCAGAAAAATTCCAGCACTCAGGTATTCGTGATTGGTTTGCATTTCACCTCCTTGAAACGCGCTCTGCGTTTCACAGCATGAGGGAAGATGCATTTATCTTATAGAGAAACGACCAAAGGTAAATGTCCGCAAGCGTACCAACGACAACTGAGAACGGCCGTCGGGCTTAGCGAACGCCCTCGCTCGCAACAGCAGTCAGGTCGTCAAGCGCGGAATCAGAGCTGTATTTGCGTATAAATCGGGCGAGCATTCGATTGTTTTCCTCCTCGGGCACGCCGTAGAGATCGCCGGCATAGGTCTCAAGCATCTCGCGGTTCTTGATCGTAATTCGTCCCCTTTCGGAGCGAATGAACCCAAGGCTTTCCAGCACGTGGAGAGCGTCCGTTACGCTCGCGCGTCTGACTGCCAGCATGGTTGACAGGAATTCGTGGGTCAGTTGCAGCTGATTGCTTTCCACCCGGTCGTGGCACATCAGGAGCCAGCGGGCGAGGCGCTCCGTTACGGACTGGGTGGCGTTCGAAGATGCCGTGAATTGTATCTGTGTTCTTGAGACGTGCAGGGCGCAGACCAGAATGTCGAAGAATACCCGATGTTTTGAAACAAGCGCGTCAAACGACCTGATATCCATGAAAAGTGCTTCGCCCGGAGCTTGCATGACGATCTCGGTCAGGTTCGTTTGCGCGCCTGCTACGGCTCCCGCCGGCACGAACCCCTCTTTGCCGACAACTCCCGCCTCGGTCTTGCGTCCCGATTTGGTGACGACAACGACGGAAGCTATGCCGGATGACAGGAAGAAAACACCCTCGATGGCCCCGCCGGCGGGTATCAGCACGTCGCCCAGTGCGAGGTTGATAGACCTGCACGCGTCTGCAACCTCAACCCGGACGGCATCGGGTAAATGAGAAAGCAGAATATTGGCTTCGCCATGGCTATCGGGTTGCTTCAGCATGACACGTGCCTCCCTTTAATGTCTGATGCCTCCTCCTTGCGCTATCAAGGCGGAAACAATGTTTTCAATGTCTTCCGAACGCCTGGAGAGGACAAAAGGTCCCGGCTCGCTATCGATGACCGCTTCGGGTACGAAAAAAAGATAGGGAATGGCTTCGCCATCCAACTGCTCGGTGAGGCGTAGCAGGATGTTTGCCTCGTAACGAACGTCGATAATCGCGGCGGTAAATTTCAGAGCGGCTTCACTCTCTATGAAACTTGCGGAATACGGTCCCTCGAGACCAATCTGAGCATGAAACCAAGCCATCCTGATTTCCGGCGTCACGGTATCAGTCATGCCAATGATTGCGATGGTGAGGCGTTTGACAGTCCGCATGCTTTACTCCTCGCATACCACTGCATGGGTGTGCCGTTCCACGTACCATAACGCCTGAGCAGGATGATTTCAGCCGCCCCGTAGTCCGAATTTATCAAATAAGCGCGAGAGGGCTGGCGCGGCGTTGGGCATCTCGTCCCGATGATGAAAACCTCTTGCGACGGTTTTCCTCGCCGCCGTCCCGCTTCGGGGGCGGAACAATTGCGGATGGGCGGGGGTGGGATGCCGCGCGCCCATGAGGAGGTATCGGATGCAGGCAAAAGACAATGACTTGGCTGATCCGCCACGGGAAAGCATCAGGCTTGAGCAGGATATAAACCGACCGGTAAGTGAAAGGCTCGATTCAAAGTTTTCACCCATCGGCGTAGATGACGGCGATTTTCGCCGCCGCAAACGCACCTGGAAAACCATGATGGTCTATACGCTTGTGATATTTGCGCTGGCGGCCGCCATTGCGCTCTATTTTTTAATCGCGACGCATCCCGGTCGCACCGCGTGAGCCGGCGCCGGCCCGTCATTTCGCCTAGACCTTACCCGCCTCCAGATTGCGACCATCAGTCGACGGTGGAACGCTGATTTCTGCGCTTTTGCGTCGCAGGGGAACATCCACCTGTTGGGGCACCGCCACCCTTACCTGAAGCGACCGGGACACCCGATTGGGGGCTGCGGTATCGGTCAGCGTCATATGGGTAGTTTGAGCGAAGCGTCTCGCCTCTTCGGTCCGCAGCATATCGTTCTCCAGCAGCTTTGCTGCCGCGAGCGCGAGATGTCGGCTGGGATAAACGCCTCTTATGATATCAGAGATGACGACGGCCCATCCATTTTCATGCGCCGTGATCTGGTATTCGATGTTCTTTTTCATGGTGTTCAAGCCTCCCTGTTTGGCAGCCCCTAACCACGATTCGAAGAGCTTGTTCCAGATATTGAAGGCGGATGCGGCGGATTGCTTTCGCTAAGTCGTCCCGGCAAGAATTTCGCCTGTTCGGCCATTCCCCGATGCAGCAAGGGACCCTCCTGCAAATTCGTACGGAAACGTACTCACTGTTTTCATGCGATTTTCCGCTGTTAATATGACCACTGCATATTGTTGTTTTCGAGCAAGGGGCGAACCGGGCGAACCGCTATGCTTGGATCTGATTTTTTTGTTTATAACCTGCTATTGAAAACCCTGCGCATGGAAGGGCTGTCACGGCTCGCGTCTCGAATGGAGCACGTCGATCTGCCGGCGGGGTATCAGCTCGTTGCGCCTGGCGTGCCTGTTTCCCATCTCTGTTTCATCGAAACCGGTCTGGCATCCACCGTCGTTCATAACGATAGCGGTAAAAGCATAGAAACCGTGCTCGTCGGCCGGGAGGGGATCACCGGCTGGCCCGCCCTTCTGGGCGCGGAAACCACGCCGGATGAAACCGTCATGGGTGTCGGCGGCCGTGGCTTTCTGATCCCCGCCGTCGAACTGCGACAGGAGATGGAGAACGACGTGCGGCTGCGGGAGCTTTTGCTGGGCTATATCAATATCTGTCTGCTTCAGGTGGGCCAGCTTGTGCTGGCAAATGGGCAGTACAGTCTGCGCGAAAGGCTCGCGCGCTGGCTGCTGATGTGTCATGACCGGCTCGATACCGATGATCTGCCGATCACCCATGAGTTCCTCTCCACGGTTCTTGGCGTGCGGCGGCCGGGCATCACCAACGAGCTGCATGTTCTCGAAGGCATTCATGCCATCCGTGCCAGCCGAGGAAACGTCCGGATCGTCAATCGAAGCATATTGGAAGACGTCGCCGACACGACCTACGGCGTCCCGGAAAAAGAATATGAAAAACTGATAACTCGTATGCGGACGGACGTTGCAACGCCATCAGTCATTTCTGCCTAGCGCGTCGGCGAAGCGGACGACTTTCAATACTTCCTGCTGTTTATTCCGGATGATGATGCATCCTTCCGAGATGTCGCGCCCTTGCAGGACTGCCTCGCTCATCAGCGCCCGGGCATCTTGGAGCGCCTCCTCGATCGCCCGGTCGAGCGACGGCAGATCGCTGCCTTCCAGATCATCGAGGATGTTTTTGCCGCTGATCACGGTGAAGAAAAATCTTGGCATGTTGGTTCCTCAGGAACGACATGGTCGCCGTAGGCGCACCGCGGCTTGTCCTCAGCCGAAGTGTCGCAAATATTGGGCTTGTTTCTCAAGCCGGGCGGCAAGTTCGGAAATGCTCATATTGGTCGCGCATAAATGAATAGCGCATTCCAGGAATTGCAGTGACGAGCGCCTGATAAAGTCTTGCTGCTGCTCATAAGCCCTTCTGGAGATGCGATCGGATTTGCCGGATTTGTCCGTCATCGTCATGTTCCCTCGGATTGAATTTTCTCTCGCGCCTAACCGGGGCAACGCGAAATTGTTTCGAAAAAAGTTGCCACGCTGTGTCGTTGTCTTCGCGGAACATCGTCGCCGCAAAGAGGTTGGGTGGGTTCGCAACCCAACCGGAGGCAATGATGAACAATAATTCTCCACGAGATGGCGCTCCCGGCACCACCGACCAATCACCCCGTTGGGAGGGGCCGAAGGAAACCCGCCCCAGCGGCTACATGGAGCCCCTTGACGATCCCGAGCACGATCGGGAGGCTGTTGGGGAGAACGTCAAAAACCCACGTAAGAAGCGTGTTTCCGACGCAATGAAAACGCGCGACGAGAAGTAATGCGCGGCTCGTCCGTTGCGACCGGAGGAAGACATGTCCACTTCAACAAAAATACCGGCCAGCATCCGTCAGGGCGGGCCGGGTGCATCGCATGAAAACGCGAAGGCACCCTTGGAAATCAAGAAACCCGCCGCAGATAACGACAAGCGTTCGAAGAGCAGGGTTTCCGGAGGAGGTCGTGGGCGTGACAGTCACCATACCCATGACCCATACCGAAAATCATGATTCGCCGGGAGAGAAACAGTGAAAAAGGCGAAAAAGAAAAAGAAAAAGAAATGGTCGTAGAAGGTGACCAAGGAAAGCGACGCGCTCGATCTTGAGAAAGACGTGTTCACGAAAAACGATGCCTCGGAGATTGCCAGATCGCCGAAGGCCTCGGCAGAGCAATTTGACAGGCGCAAGACCAATCAAGGTCTGCGATGTCGATGCTGGTGTTTTATATCAACCGCGCCGGCGGGATACTGCCGACCAACCGCAAAAAAGTACTGGAAGATGCGAAGGAGGAGCTTCGCAAGGAATTCGGCAAGCGGCGGTAGGACCGATCCTGCACATTGATCGTCATCATTGCTCGTTTTGCCCGGTTGAGCGAAAATCGCTTCTCACGAAATATTAAATATAGGAACTCCTCTCGCCGTGCATGGTTGGCCTAGTGCGTGCCACAAGGCGCGCAAGTGACAAATCACCAAAATGAGGAGTACATATCATGGCAAATCAAGGTAGTACGCAGGAACAGCACGTGAAGGCCGGCCAGCAAAGCCACAAGAACAGCGACAATCGTTCGCAGTCGGCATCGGCCTCTAAAAGTGGCGATAATGGCAAAGGCCGCGGTGGCACGCATGAGCAGCACGTGAAGGCGGGCCAGCAGAGCCACAAAAATTCCTGGCGCTAGAGAACTGGAACATCCCCCCGCGCGTCGCGGGGATTTCTTCGTTTCGGTTCCGGCATGAGCCAGGTACGTCACATGCCTTTTGCCCCCGTGCGTTTTTTTGGCATCGACGTGGCGATCCACAAAGTGACGAACGTATCCTTCCCCACTGCTCGCCGGAATTGCATAGGCAAACGTAAGGACTGCAATTCATACCGATCGTGGCGGCGCACCCAGTCCATTCCTTCGACTTCATTGCGTCTGTTGATTTGCGTAACGGATTGACCCACTTGCGCGTTTTTGGGGTGACCCACCTTATCGGCAACTTGTTGGCTATCCTCGCATCATAGCCATTTGCGCTGGATCAGCGCCAGATTGAAAAGCAGCTCAACTTGCGATAGAATTCGGCGGATCAGTTCAAAGCGATGGATCTTACAAGTCTCCGTGCGATCAGGCCCCCGCAACCAATATCCCTGCGATTCCAATAAAACCCCATCACGAGGCTTTTTGCGTTTTTGCCCTTCGATCGCCTGGCTCGGCTCAACAGTTCTTCGAGTATTGCCCTCTCGTTGAGGAACTCTGTTTTCCTCTTGCCCGAAGCAAACGTAAGGATCGCGTCAGATCGCCGCGTAGTACGATCACCAGTTCCGCACCATCGGGCACGAGATCAATGCGGTTTACCAGCGTGCGAAGCTTGTCGGCCGCCTGTGCCCTCGTCGCCTCGTTGCCAAGCTGGTCGTGAAGAGCAGCGATCTCCTCATGATAAAATTTTGCCAGATTGGGATGCCGCAGGGGAGGTGGCTCCTCCGCATTGCGGATTTCGGATTACATAGAGGTTTCCGATGACCATGACACGTTTTTCCTGCAGTGAAGTCGATCTTGACGTTAGCAAGGCAAAGAAAGCCGCCCAAGCGGGACCTGTGACCATCACCCATCGCGGCAGGCCATCTCATGTGTTGATGACGTGACGCGAGTTCCAGCGCCTCGCCGAAAAGCGCCGCAACCTCGTCGACGACGCAAGAGCACTAACGGCTGATCGCCATCAAATCTCGTCGCCATGTTCCGCACTATGAACTGGCAAATGCTCAGGTCTACAATGCTGGCGCGCAACGCCCCCGAAACACTCCTAAACCCGCGCTTCCAGAACCATGTTGAAGGGCCCGGTGAAGGCTCGCCTGACGCTGGAAAAGCCACCCGAACGAATGACCTCTGAGAGCTTAGCTTCGCCGGCCTGAGCTCCCAATCCTTCACCAACCTCCTGGTCAAGTGACGTTGGCACGCAGATCATGGTTGATGCATTGTAGTAAAGGCGGCCGACAGGATTCATATTGTCCGCCGGGCGGTCGCCCGAGATAGGTTCGACGATCATCCAGGTGCCGTCATTTTTAAGGATACGAGACATGTGCCCCGCACACCCACGCGGATCACCCATATCATGCAGACAGTCGAAACTGGTGATGAGATCGAAATCCGTATCCTTGATGTCTTTGGCCGTCGCCGCCACGAATTTCACCCGGTCGTCCACCCCATGGCTTCGGGCATGCTTGTTCGCCTCTTCTATGGATGGCTCGTGGAAGTCATAGCCTGTGAAGCTGGCGTTGGGGTAGGCCTCGGCCATAAGAATTGTCGAGAAGCCGACGCCACAGCCGACATCGGCGACCCGGGCGCCTTTCACCAGTTTGTCCTCGACGCCATGAAGGGCGGGCAGCCACGATTGGACAATATTGTTCACATATCCCGGCCGAAAGAACGCGCCCGTTGCGCAGAATAGGCAACCTGCAGTGTCACCCCATCGCACCCCGCCGCCGGTCCGGAAGCTGTGCTCAACCTTGGGCTCTCCCTCGATCATCGCCGCGACCAGATCGAAAGCTCCTTCGAGATAGACGGGGCTGTCCTTGTTGGCGAACACCATCGCCTGCTCGGGTGAGAGACTGAACATCCCGGAACCGCTGTCGTAGTCGATGTAGCCGTTTGCCGCCTGTGCCAGCGCCCACTCCCTGACGTAGCGTTCCAACAGGCTACCGGAGGCTGCCGCAAGGCCTGTGGATGTTAGCGGTCCGGCGCGGTGCAGCGTATCGAACAGGCCCAGTCTCAAGCCAATCCTGACAGTTGGAACACTGAAGGCTCCCCCTAGATCGCCCAGCATTTTGCCAATAAAAGAATTCAGTTTTGTTTCGTCGAGCTGTGTCATTTCATTCCCCCCAATTAATTGAGTTGGCGGGCAAAGGCTGACCGAAAATTTACGCGTCAGTGAATGCTCGTAGGCGAAGTAAGATAGCCGAATACCCATAATTTGTCACGCACACCAATATCGCTCTATCGGTGGTCCGCTCCTGACTAGCGTTACCCGTAAGAGTGATGGACGACAGCGCGAGGAAGTCGTAAACTGGCTTGAAGACCAGGCAACGATATACTCCCGGGAGGAAGCAATGCCTATCTTCATGGACCGGCACGAGCTTGCCGGAGTTTCAGCGGCGGATATCGCCGCTGCACACCTTAAAGATCTCAACATTCAGGATCAGTACGGCGTCAGGTTCCTGACCTACTGGTTTGATGAAAGGCGTGGTACGGCCTTTTGCCTTATCGATGCCCCAGACGCTGAAACTGCGCAGTGCGTACATCGGGAAGCCCACGGATTTGTCGCCAGTGAAGTGGTGGAAGTCGCTCTGTCCGCTGTGGAAGCATTTCTCGGGCGAATACAGGATCCCTTGTCGCTTGCTACCATCTCGAAAGATATGGATGCCGGCCACCGTGCAATCCTGTTCACTGATATTGTCGGTTCAACCGAGATGACGGCCCGTCTTGGCGATCGTATGGCGGCGGAACTCGTCCGCGCACACGATGCCCTGGTTCGTGGTTGTCTAGGGCGACGGTCGGGGCGAGAGGTCAAGCACACCGGCGATGGCATAATGGCTGTGTTCTCGTCCGTACCGTTTGCCGTGGATTGCGCCATTGATATCCAACGGGAGTTCCATCGCTACAACAGCGGCAACGGTGAGCCAATTCACATCCGCATTGGACTGGATTGTGGTGAGCCGATCGAGGACAGCAATGATTTCTTCGGTGCGACCGTGCAACTGGCAGCCAGGCTCTGTGCCGCGGCCGAGAGCGACCAGATCCTGATATCGGACAAGACCTTCAAGGAATATGGCAGCGCCGATGTCCTCGTCTATGGCAATCAATACAGACTGAAAGGATTTGCCGAGCCGGTCATCGCATATCGTTGCGAGTGGCTGCACTAGCGACGTGATTTGAAATCTGATGTAGAAATGACCATCAAATGGTAATCTGCGTGGAGCTACCGTGCGGTTGTTGGATTCCCAGACGACGCATATCACGATAGACAGTATAGCGCCCAAGCCCAAGCTGCCGGGCTGCTTCCGTCGGAGATGTTTTTGCTTCGATAAGTTTGATTGTAAGCGACGTGCCGCTCACACCTTGAAGAACTCTGCAGCTCTTGTCGCGACGTGGTCGTGAATTGCGGTTCTGCTCAAGCCTTCTCGGTCAATGAATAGTTCAGGCGCTGCCTCTAGTCCGATTTCCGATCCTTCCGGAAGGAACGTGTAGTGACCGACACCTCCAGTCAAAATCTCAGACCTGCAGTATGGGATGTTTTGGGATAGCCAGTCGCAGCACTTTCCAGGCGGTGCGACTGTGTCTTCGTCACCACCTACTAGTTGGACAGGCTTGTTGATAGCCTGAAGACTATCTTGCGAGAAGCCCAGGACAGAACGGCCTGGAGCAATTGCGAACGCAGCGCGGATTCTGCTCTCAGAAAAGTCGGTTCGTCGTCGGTCCCAAGAAATTTGAAAAACCGGGTTTTCATAGAGTTTTGGCAGTTCATCTGCGAGATTTGGAAATTCTCGTGGCCCTCGGATCGGAGTCTTCTCTGGGTTGTCTGGCTCAAACTGTGAAAATGCAATGCGGGCTCCTGCCAGCAAGAGAGCTGTATATGCGCCAGCCGAGAAGCCAGCAGCGAAGATCCGTTCGTCTGTTTCTACGCCCAGCGCACCACGCCAACTTGGCTCATTGAGAATGGCTTTCAAATCATCCGCTCGCTCCCACATGCAAAGAAAACCCTCTGCGCGATAAGGTTCGGAGCCAGTGTGACCATGATGGTTGACCGCTAACGCAACAAAGCCGCGTTGAGCTAACCGGAAGCCTAGCCACTCCAATCCCGCCGCCGTAGCTCCTGTCCCGTGAGACAGGAGAACCAGCGGAAACGTATTGTACGAGCGAGCTGCCGGCGCATTGACGGCAACGGGTTCTTTCCTGAACCAGGACTTCTCTAAGGGTCTGTGAGCGATAGAACTCTCGTCAGCCGGATACCAGGCCGTCCAGACCATGGGACGCGCAGCTGTTCCATCCCAATTTAGCCGACGGGGATCAACGGCAGCACCCATCCTAAGGCCAACCTGCATGTCGCACCAAAAATTATCATGTTCATCGACGAGATGCTTTGTATCTGCACGCGGTTCGCCTTGCTAGAGGGAACAGCAAGAGGCAGCTACCGCCCCGCTCCGACCGAATATCTCTGCCGATTTTTGGTCTTTGCTCACACGTCAGGTCACGCATAATTCCACGGTAAAAATGCCTTGATCCGGCTCTGCTTATAGCCGTTGACGATGGCGATCATCGCCTCGCTGATCGAGACGCGCAAACTCAATGACGTTGCTCCGCTGGCTTATCTGACCACGACGCTAATCGCCATGGACCGATACCCTGCGCTGGGGCGCGGGGCAGATCGCCAAGCAATCCAGCGCCCACAAAACCAAAAAGGGCGAATAGAGAGATAATCGGACGAGTTTTTCAACGATATCGGCGCAACGCGGAAGACCGTAATCGGCCCGGAGCGGTTATTGGTCGTCGCAGATATCGGTCGCAAAACACTGACTTTTGCGAGTGAGTTTCGCGACGAAGATTTGTGCGACAAACCGAAGCTCATCTCTCGATCCGGAGATCGTTGAGAAATTGCGAAAAGCTCGGAGAATAGAAGAGCACAAGGCCATATTCTTCGGCCTCCTCCAACGTGTCAGGCTCACCTTCATAAGCGACCAGTTCGTGATCGAGCAGAAAAATCTGTCCGAAGCGATCCGTCCGCATGCAGGCCATGATTGCATTGCCACCGGCATCCGAGCCGATTATCAGAAATCCGTCCGGGAGTGGGTAGGAAGTCGGCTTGGTGAATTCCTCGTCAATCTTGGAAAGATCATTCATGTACCGGAGCCTTAACTGTCGATGCTCCGAATCGAGGTAGGTAATCGATGGCTGGAAGATCAAGCCTCCGCCGGAGCACTTCAAGTATTCACGCAGTTCCTTAGGAAGAGGCGAGCCGATCTTTGCTTCAAAAGAAACTAGTGCATCTTCTGAAGCCGGGTTTCCGTCTTCATTTTGGATGGTGTTTACAAATTCATCCAGCGTCATTCATTCACCTGTTCAAGTCCGTGTCGCAAAATTCCCGATTAACGCGAGAGTTCTTTTACCGACTTTTGCAACGCCGCAGAATAGGGAGTTCTGCGACACCCGCAATGTCTCCTTTTGGCGCAAAGCGACCAAGGCAGCAGATGGCCCAAAGCGTTCATCCAAAAACAAGCAAAACGTTAGCGAAATCTGCTTACGGTCCACATTTGAAACTTCAGAGCAATCGGGACAAGGCGTAGAGTGGGAAAGCCAGTAGTATCAAAAGAATCGGACTTGGGCGCGCTCGGGGTTCGGATAGTCGATGGTATCGTAGAAGATCATCTTGGCTTCATCTTTCGGCCGCGTGAGAGGCGCGATTTAGGTATTGATGGTGAAATAGAGCTTGTTGACCGTGATGAAACTGAAACTCGCACGGCATCGGGTCGCCTCGTTGCAGTTCAGATAAAATGCGGGCGAAGCCACTTTATCGAAGCTGAAGGTGATGCATTTGTATATCGGGGAAAACTGAAGCATCTGGAATATTGGTCGGATTTTTCCCTGCCAGTAATTGTGGCGCTATGTGATCCGGATACGAGAGCGGCTTACTGGGTAGAGGTAACACAAAGCGCAGTAACTCGGCTCGAAAAAGACTGGAAAATATTGGTCCCGAAAACGAACGAGCTCTCCTCTTCTAGGTACAAAATCGACAGTATCGGCAAAAGAAATCCGATCAGTGACGTTATCGATCTTTGTGTTCAGGCGTGGTTTCATTCGAGTTTCTCCGAACGAGTAGAGTTCTGCGGAGGCTTTGCGATGCCACGTGACTATCATTGGTACCGTCACCTAATAGACGTCGGTCAAGAGCAGATAATGGTGCACTGGCTCTATGCTCGGTACGGCAGATTCGAGCGCAAAGAAATCGAAGACGTGCTAAAGTATTTGCCTGGAAACCTAAAGTACTATGGAAAGAAGCTAATACTGGGTCTCGTTGCAGAGTCTGCCGACGCGTTTAGTTCAAGTGCAGACGGAAGAGAACTTCTCGCTAGCGAGTCCGCCGTCGAAGCGGTCAACCTAATATTTGATCGCTCGGTTCCTCGGATCGGAAAGCTGGTCGGGCCAAACATAATTGAAATTGAATATCATAAAGGTACGGCGATTTATAGTGAGGACCTAGACGGGAACTGGCTAGGCTAATTCGCCATAAAGTATTCTCTACACCTAAGAAATAATCACATCGTATCAGCCTCCGTTGATGACCGCTGCTGGCGCAGACCAGCCCATGTATGACGGCTCTTGGCGCTTCAGCGCAATGACGGCCGTTGGCGCAAAGCGGAAGACGGCAGTCGGCAGTCGGCCCAAACCGGTCATTGTTGGCCGAATACGAAGAGGCAGCTTCGAGGCCTCATAGTGGCCATTGACGCTCTGTGATTAAGCATACAGAACTTATCCCGCTAACGTGAGAGATAACAAGGCGTTATCATGCGTATCGGCATTGGGACCCCGTGTCGATTTGCACCCTGACAAACCCGTCGCACTGTTATAAATGGCAAACAGCGCTTATATCTCAACGCCACATACGGAATGGCATCAGCATGAAAACCAAACCTCCCGTCATGAGTGTTGAATTGAAAGCAGCCCTCAATGCTGTCGGCGAAAAGCTTTATAACGGCAAGGCGCTGCACGGTGAGGTGGAGGCGGTCATTCGCCTGTTGGATGACCTGTCGCCGCTCAGCGTCACTCTTGTGTCAGGGGCTATTCGCAACGAGGCAAACTTGTTCGGTGCGGTCAAAACCCGGCCCTTCTGGACAAGCCTCGTAACACCGCTCAGCCACCGCGACCAGCTGCACAACACACCGGGATTGGAGCTGCTGTTTCTGTTTCATGGCAACGGCCAGTTGCGTGAACTGGCGCTGGAGAAGATCACGCAAGGGCTAGTCTCGCCCTTCTGGGTGGCAGCCGTGCTATTTCGCATGAATGACTGGGCGGTGCAGGTGCGCAAAAGCGCCAACCGCTGCGTGGAGCGCGTGCTGCCCGTCACGCCACCACACCTGCTGGCAAAGGTCGCGCTCACGCTGTTTCCCCGTCAACGCGAGTGGGGCCGCTGGAATGACGCCGGGCAAACGCTTGCCAGAAGCCTGATGACGAGACCGGATATCAGCGCGGAGTTTGCCACGCTGCTGATGCCCAATACCGCCGGGCCCGTGCCAACCGCCTTCCGGCTGGCGCTGAGAACCCCGTGGCTGGATACGTATCTAAGTGACATCGCCAGCCACGCCACAAACCCCATTGTTCGCGCCATTGCCGTGGAAACCCTGCTGCAAGGCACGGCTCGATGGCGCTCCGGTTATGAGCACAAGTGGCTGGACAAACGCTACAACATTACCCAACTCGTTCCAGTCTACACCAGCCGAACCCTCGATATTGCCGCACAGCCGGAACTGATCGCCAAAATGGCAGTAACAGACCGCTCCGCCTTCGTGCGCCGCACAGTCCTGCAATGCGCCGACCGCCACACAATTCCCGCAGAACTTTCACGCACCTGCGCACAACACCTAACCAACGACCCCGACAAACCCGTGCGGGACCTCGCGGCGTTTATTCTGCGCAAGGGGTGAAGGCCGCATTGCGGAGGAGATCGCATCGGCAGAATTCGATGATGTAAAAGCATGCAGCATCACGACTTCTAAAGGACGCAGTTTTGCCACCGTTGCCGATAGTGTCCGGCAGGTAGAGCTTCCTCGGCTGGCGACCGCTTTTGGCGCATTCTTGCCGTCAATGTTGTAGCGGGATTTTTCGGTAAGCCCAATCAAGCCTGGTCAATGTGCGAGGAAAACACCGCTTACGCTTCAGGGTGGCGAGATCGACACTTGCATCTTGTGGGCCAATCGCCTCCTGCACTTCCCGTGCCAGCGCGTGAACGCGATCTCGCGGGGCAAGAGCACGTGGCATGAGAACGAGGCCGCGCGCCGCCCGCACCAGCAACGGATCGCCAGTAGCGGCAGGGAGACGTGCCAGCGCGACGTTATGATTCCGACGTGCTTCGATCGCCTCGACGGCGCTTGTACACCTTGGCCTTTGTGACGCGCAACGTGCGGATTTCGATGGTATCGGCGCGTTCGTTTTTTATCTGCGGCCGTTCTGATTTTGCGCAACACTTTCGCTCGGCGAAGCGGAGAAGGGGTTCCAGTGTCCCAACCGAAACGAAGCACCGCTATTCCGACACATTGTTGCGAGAGTTCAATCACCATCTGATTTGCGTTGGTGGTTAAGCTTCCCAACCTGTCGCTGCCTGGGGACGGAGAGCAGCGTCAATATAACATTGTTCATAAGGCAGTCCGCATGATCCGTTTAGCCGGTTATCTCGTCTCGATTGTTTTCACGGGTGCTTTGCTTCTGGCGGGCGGCCTATGGATCGCGATTTCCGCTATCGAGCCGGACCTGCCGGATTTCGGTGGGCTGACAGATTACGAGCCGCCGGTGTTGTCACGTGTCTACGCCGCGACAGGTGAGCCGATCGCGCAATTCGCGAAACAATCACGAATCTTTCTTCCGATAGAGGACGTGCCAGATCGGGTGAAGGCGGCGTTTATCTCGGCTGAAGACAAGAGTTTCTACTCACATCCGGGCTTGGATTTTTCGGGTCTCGCCCGTGCTTTTTGGGTGGACGTGGCCAATGTAGGGAGCGGTCGTCGGCCAATTGGTGCTTCGACAATTACCCAGCAAGTTGCAAAGAACCTCCTGTTAACGTCAGACAGGACGGTAAGCCGCAAGGTGAAGGAGGCGCTGCTCTCGCTCAAGATCGAAAGGGTTCTCTCCAAGGATCGTATTCTCGAAATCTATCTCAACGAGATTTTTCTCGGCGAACGGTCATACGGGATAGCCCAGGCTGCTATCACCTATTTTGATAAATCGGTCTCGGACCTCAGCATTGCCGAAGCGGCATATCTGGCGGCGCTCCCGAAAGGGCCTGCCAATTATAATCCTGATACCCATGCTCAGGCCGCAATCACCCGTCGCAACTGGGTCATCGATCGCATGCAGGAAAACGGATACATCACCGCGGCAGAGGCTGACACCGCCAAACAGCAGCCTCTCGGGGTCGCCGCGCATAACGACACCGGGCTGACTGTCGATGCGGGCTACTTCGTTGACGAGGTCCGAAAAGTCCTAACCGGTGATTTTGGGCAAAAGTCCCTTGATGAAACGGGGCTTTCCGTGAGAACCACCCTGGATCCGAGGCTGCAGGCGGGGGCGACGCAGTCGCTTCGCGACGAGCTTGTCGCATATGACGAGCGCAGGGGCTACCGTGGGCCGGTGAACCATCTCGATGATGTCAAAGACTGGAGCGAGAAGCTTGATAAGTTGCAGCCGGGTTTCGATGTTCCCGGGTGGTTTCCTGCCGTGGTCCTCAGCACTGATCATCAGGACGCACAAATCGGGGTAGGGGGAGGCCTCAACGAAACGCACGCTCTCAAGGCACCCGGCATGCATTGGGCGTTGGGAAAGAAAAGCGTTTCGCAGCTGTTGAATGTTGGCGATGTCGTCATTGTTGAGCGTCAGTCCAACGGGTCGTTCGAGTTACGCCAAGTGCCCAAGGTTCAGGGTGCGCTGGTGGCGATGAATCCGAAGACCGGACGCATCATGGCGATGGTCGGCGGCTTCTCGCATTCGATCTCGCAATTCAACAGGGCTGTGCAAGCTATGCGCCAGCCTGGCTCGACATTCAAGCCGATCGTCTATGCAGCAGCACTCGATAGCGGTTACACCCCCGCAAGCGTCATCGTCGATGAACCTGTGGAGTTCCACTTGGGAGACCAGGTGTGGTCGCCTAGGAATGATGCGAATGAATACGAGGGACCGGCCATCCTTCGGTTTGGGATAGAACATTCTCGCAACGTCATGGCAGCGAAGTTGGCAGACGCAGTCGGCATGGACACTGTCACGTCTTATGCCCAGCGACTGGGCGTATATGATAAAAATGTAAAACCGTTGCTGTCGATGTCGATCGGATCTAACGAGACCAGTTTGCTGCGGATGGTTGCCGCTTATGCCGTGATCGACAATGGCGGTATGCAGGTTAAACCGACACTGATCGATCGCGTACAGGACCGGCATGGCCGCACGATCTATCGTCAGCAGAGTGTGACCTGCAATGAATGCGCGGCGAGCAGGTGGCAGGGGCAGGACGAACCGGAACTGCAGGACGGCCGTGAGCGTGTACTTGATCCTATGACCGCCTATCAGGTTACCTCCATGATGGAGAGTGTCGTGTCGGACGGCACCGCGTCGAAGCGGATTTCCCTCGGGCGGCCTGTGGCAGGTAAAACTGGCACAACAAACGACAATCATGATGCATGGTTCGTGGGCTTCACCCCCGAACTTGTGACCGGCGTTTATATCGGTTTTGATGAGCCGGAGAGTTTGGGTCGGGCAGCCAGCGGCAGTGGGGTAGCAGCGCCGGTATTCAACTCTTTCATGAAAGTTGCTCTCGCCGGCCAACCGATTGAAAACTTTCACATGCCGGAAGGAATGCAAGTCTACAACATTGATGTCCACTCCGGAATGGCAGCACTTCCCGGCGCGCCGGGCGCCGTATCCGAACCATTTAAACCTGGAACGAAGCCAGCCGATGTTTTTTCAACCGTCGATGAGACAGAGACATCGGGTGCCACTAGTGCGCAGGTGAGGAATGCACTGCAGTCGAACGCGGCGGGGTTGTACTAATCTGAAAGATAATTCGCTCAAGAGCGATTACCGCACAGGGCCAACCGCAGTCGGCACGAAGCGAAGATTTTTGGCTGTTCCGCATTACACATGTTATCGCTTCTGAGTGAGGAAATATAGCCGCACATTTCATTTGCCGATCTCGCGTGGCACGACCAGGTACGACAGGATTATGTCCTCGCTTGATGGGATCAAGGTGCATGACTTCGTCGTTACCGTGAAAATGGACGGCGAGAACACAACCATTCATTCAAGAGGCTCATATGCGCGAAGTCCTGGCAGCCGCTATCGTCCTTCCTTACCGCGATTGGCTAAAAGCGTTTGTTCGTGATTTCGCCTCAGCTAACCGCTTACCCGCTAGGGAAAGCGTACGTACCTTCGGATCATTGTTTGCCAAGGTAGTGTCCCTTTTTCAAGACGTCCATACGACGTCGGACCTTATATCGCCGGTGAGCTGATCGATAAAATGCGAGCCACGGCGGAAAGTTGCGCCGGATCGCTTTGATAACGACTGAGATAACTTGGGCATTAGGTTGCGCCTTTTTCGAGGTTTCAGTCTGGTTTAATTCTCCTGCCGGTCGTCGCGTCGAAACAGTGGAGGCTTTCAGTCCGCGCCCGAAAATGTAGCGTCTCGCCGACGTTCAAGTCACTTGTTCGAGGAAACTCCGCACAGAGCATCTTTGAGTGACCGATCTCTACATAGCCATAGGTCTGGCTGCCCAAGCGTTCCGCGACAAGCAACTCACCACTTACCCAAGCGTCTTCCTCAGAGCACTGTAGAAGGTCTTCAGGCCGAATGCCGACCACTATTTGGCCGCCAAACCCGCTGTAACCAAAAGTCTCCTCTAGGTGGATTGATCTGTTAAGCAACACGAGACTGCCATGAGTAAGGCTTGCCGGGAGGGTATTCATAGTCGGGCTACCGATGAAGCGGGCGACGAACAAGCTTGCTGGTTTATGATACAAATCCAGTGGTTTGCCGATTTGCTCTATAACGCCAGCGTTCATCACAACGATGCGGTCCGCCAGAGTCATTGCCTCTACCTGATCGTGCGTGACGTAAATCGTGGTCGCCTTCATGCGGTGATGAAGCTTAGCAATCTCAAGCCGCATTTCGACACGAAGTGCCGCGTCAAGATTGGATAGCGGCTCGTCGAAGAGAAACGCGGCAGGTTCACGGACGATCGCTCGACCCATGGCGACGCGTTGGCGCTGGCCACCGGATAGCTGAGCTGGTCGTCGGTCAAGGTAGTCTGTGATTTTGAGGATTTCAGCAGCGTGGGAAACGCGGTGCCGGATGTCCTCATCCTTGCTGCCGCGCATCTTCAGGCCGAAAGACATGTTGTCTCGGACGCTCATGTGTGGATAAAGCGCATAGTCCTGAAAAACCATCGCGATGTTTCGCTCTGCAGGCGGCAGGAGATTCACTGTGCGTCCTTCGATGTGTAACTCTCCACCTGAGATTTCCTCCAAACCGGCAATCATTCGAAGAAGAGTAGACTTGCCACATCCAGACGGGCCAACAAGAACAAGGAATTCTCCGCTTTTGATATCAATATCGATGTCGTGGATAACTTTTAGACTGCCATAAGACTTCTGGATTTCCCTCAGCGCAATTTCAGCCACGTTCTTCTCCCTAGGTGCAATTTCGTGCTTGACGATCATTATCGATGTCAATATTGATAATGATAAGTTCATCAATACGCAACAACTCAGGCACATTCGGATGGCATATTTTCCACCCCGGCAAACCGCTACGAAGTCTCTTAAATCCAGTGCGGCGTTTGACGCCCTCAAGCGGGACATCATGCTGGGAATACTTGAGCCGGGGACGGGCTTGACCGAACTGGATCTCGCGACCCACTTCCAGTGTAGCCAGGGCACGGTGCGCGAAGCGTTATTGCAGTTGCAGGAAGAGGGGCTTGTGCTCCGAAAGGGCCGCCGTGGTACGCAGGTTTCCGAGTGCACAGCGGACGAAGCGATCGAAATGTTTCGGCTGCGACAGCAGATCGAGGGCAGTGGCATGGCGAGGATGATGCGCGCACCCAGCCGGACTTTGATCAAAGACCTCGAGGACCTGTTGAATAAAATGGTGTGCGCTGCTGACGCTGCCGACGAACTGGAGCTTGCAGCCATCGACCGCGATTTTCATCGTCGCATTTTCGAGGATGCCGATCTGCCCGCCCTTGATCCAATTCTTCATCGCTGCCTGGTTCATAATCATCGGTTCAAGATTTCGCGCAGCCCAATGTCGCGGGATTTGAAAGCGACCGCACTGCGCCACCGCAGCATCATCGAGTCTATCGAAAGCGGTGACGCACGGCGGGCGACCGCATCCATGCATCATCACATTGCTACGATTGTCGATTTCGGTCCTGAGGTCTTTCCGGAGAGCGTTCAGTGAGCGCAGCTCAAACGCTCTCGGGGGCCTTGTCGGCGGAGAGCTTGGCGCTGATGGAGAAGACGCTAGCTGAACTTGGTCAATTGCCAGACCCGACGACATTGGCGCCCGGAGAAGGCAGGGCCCAGTCGTTGTTTGCGAACGCACGCTGTAATGTCGATCTACCGCCGATGCAAAGGGTTTCAGAAGTCTGGATCGATGAAGATCTGGAGCTTGGTTCCGCCCGCTGTCGCGTGAAGGTTCTCGTGCCGGAAGGTGCTAGCAACGGCGCGATCCTATTCGTACACGGCGGAGGCTTTGCGTTTTGTTCCCCGGAAACACATGAGCGTTGCGCGCGCGTCCTTGCGATTGAAAGCGGAATGCCAGTCGTGCTGCCAGACTACCGGCTTGCGCCCGAATGTCCCTTTCCATCAGGTCTTAAGGACGTTGTTTCGACACTCCGTCACCTCTTCAGCGCGACATCTGCCTCTGGTGTCTCCTTTGGCCCGTTGCTGGTTTCTGGCGACTCTGCCGGTGCCAATCTCGCAATAGCAGCCATGTTGCACGAGGAGGAGGCTGGATGCGCGCTCCCAGACGGCGGGCTTCTCTTCTATGGGAACTACGCGCGTTCATTTGAAACGGAGTCGTATCGGAGTTTCAGCGAAGGGCCCGGACTGACGCGCGGAAAGATGCAGCGGTACTGGGATTTCTACGCTGGAGATCAGGAGATCGAATCCAACCCTCTGGCATGCCCGCTGGCAGCAACCGATGAGCAACTGGCGGCTATTTCGCCGCTTTACTTAATGGCGGCGGAAGTCGATCCCCTTTTTTCGGATACACTTTTACTCAGCGAACGTCTGAGGGCGCTCGGTCGATCCGACGAACTGAGGATTGTTCCTGGTGTGATGCATGGGTTCTTACAGAACACATACGAACTGTCTTCAGCGCGGGAGGCGTTGGCGGCAGCAGGGAATGCAGCGAGGCGTTTGGCTGGCCGCTGAAAACATAATCAACCTGGAGGAGGAAGGTATGAAAATTCTGAAAGCATTGGCGCTCGGCGTCGCATTGGCGGCGTCGGCGGCGCTGGCCCAGGCAAAAGCGGACACGGTCCGGTTTTGGTATCACTTCGACAATCCAGCCAACCCGATGGCTGACCTTGTAAAGAAGTTCGAAGCAGCAAATCCAGGCATCACAATTCAGGCCGAAAACGTGCCGTGGAACAGTTATTACGATAACCTGTATACGTCACTCGTGGGCGGTAATGCACCCGACGCCGCGATGGTAAAGCTTTTTGCTCAACCGCGCCTCGTGGAAATGGGCGCACTTGAGCCGATCGGCGACAGGATCGACACTTGGAAAGGGAAGGCCGATCTACTCGATAACGTGCTTGAACTGAATAAGGGGCCGGACAGCACTCAGTATTATCTGCCGATCCAGTATGTCGTTCTTTATCTGTATTATCGCCCCGATCTCTTTCAGGCGGCCGGCCTCAAGCCGCCCACGACCTGCGAAGAGTTCAGAAACGCCGCTATCAAGCTGACAAAGGCACCCGACACCTATGGATTCGGGTTGCGCGGCGGCAAGGGAGGCTGGGATCAATGGGGCGCATTTGTCTTTTCTCAAGGAGCTGAGTTAAAGCCTGACGGTCTTGTTAAGCCAGAGGCGATTGCTGCTAATCAGTGGGTAATCGACCTGTTCCAGAAGGACAAGGTAATCCCACCATCCGCTCCGAACGATGGCTTCCAGGAAATCATCGCTGCTTTTAAAACCGGCAAGACGGCGATGACGATCCATCACATCGGCTCGTCTAAGGATCTGGTCGCGGCACTTGGCGACAAGGTTTCCGCAGTGCCAGTACCAAAGTGCGGCAATGGTCGGTGGACATCCTACGGAGACGAATCCCTCGCGATCTTCTCGAATTCTTCGGTGAAAGACGCTGCCTGGAAGTGGATTTCGTTTCTCGCCAAGGGTGAGAACAACGTCGCTTTCAATAGTGCGACCGGACAAATGACCGTGACTAAGAGCGGAGCAGCAAATTGGAAGCTTCACGAACGCCGTTTCGTAGATGCTACGATTCAATCTCTTCCTTTCGCGAAAGTGCTGCCGCAAACGTCGGCTGTTTCCGAGTTCGTTAACAGCGCTTGGCAGACAAATATGCAGCAGGCGCTTACGGGCCAAATTAATTCGCAGCAGATGATGGAGCAGCTTCAAACGCTGTTTGCTCAGTAACACTCGCCATCTCCGTGCCCCGGCGTGTGCGTCGGGGCCTCTCTCACGGCTTGAAACGGAAGCAGTATGTCTCTGTCAGCAACATTTTCCCCAAGGCGCCGCGCGATTTTGGACTGGCGCTCGGAACGGCTTCTTCCATATGTTTTGCTTGCGCCCGCCTTCGTCGTGACGCTTATCATCGTTTTCATGCCGATGGTGCAGGCAGTTTGGACAAGCTTCTATGACCTCATCCTCTTTAAACCGAACGCCAGCAAATTCGTCGGTTTCGGCAACTATGTGAAGCTCTTCAATGATCCCGTTTTCTGGACCGCCCTCTGGAACACGTTGTTATGGATCGGCCTGACCGTGCCACTCCAGATGGGACTTGGCCTCGTCACGGCTTTGCTCTTGAACCGTGAGTTTCCATGGCGCGGTCTGGCGCGTGCGCTGATCATTATTCCTTGGGCTCTGCCCAGCGTGGTCATCGCTTTGATGTGGCGTTGGATCTATGACCCCAATACCGGTGTGCTAAACGACATCCTTGTCTATCTATCGGTCGTTCAAGCAGCAGTGCCTTGGCTGGCCGATCCAAAGGTTGCTATCTACGCGATCATAGCCACGCTGACGTGGCAAGGCTTCCCATTTTTCGCGGTCATGATTCTTGCAGGGCTGCAAGGGATTCCGAAGAGCCAATATGAAGCTGCGTCCATCGACGGAGCGTCATCTTGGAGGCAGTTCCTGCATATAACGCTCCCAGGAATTGCGCCGGTTCTTGCGACCGCAGGGCTACTGCGCGTGATCTGGGTTGCCAATTCGATGGACGTCATCTTTGTGATGACGGGAGGTGGGCCGGGGTATGCCACTTACACCCTACCACTATATGCATTCATAAAAGCTCGCCAGAACCTCGATTTTGGATACGGCACCTCAATTGCCGTTACCTTCACCATCCTTCTCGGCGCGTTCGTGGTTCTCTACCTCGCTCGTACCATGCGCGAGGTTGAAAAATGAGACAGAAAAGCACGCTTCGCCGGATCGTCACAACAGATTTGCCTGTTCTTGCGATCGTTCTATTCGCGATGGCACCCTTCGTTTGGATGATACTGACATCACTCACCCCAACGGCAACGCTTTCCGCCACCGGAGTTTCGCTGTCACCCACGGGTTGGAGCATTGACAACTATGTCCGGCTGATCGAGCAAACCTCGTTTTTGAAGAATATGCTGGACAGCCTTATCATCGCTGGTGGCACGGTTGTGATCGGCTTGATTGTCTCAGTTACCGCTGCCTACGCGTTCTCCCGTTTTCGCTTCCAAGGGCGAAAACTATTGATGATGCAGTTTTTGCTAATCAACATGTTCCCGATGGTACTGCTGATCCTGCCGCTCTTCATTCTGATGCGCCGGATTGGAATTCTCGACACACATATCGGGCTCATTCTCGCCAACGCAACAGTCGCTATTCCGTTCGCCGTTTGGATGCTGACAAGCTACATTGCTGCAATTCCGAAAAGTCTTGATGAAGCGGCAATGACAGACGGCTGTTCGCGTTTAACGGCCCTTCGCAAGGTCGTCCTGCCACTGACGATGCCGGGAATAATCTCGACCGGGATCTACATCTTTATCACCGCTTGGAATGAATATCTCTACGCATTGACGCTGGGTGGAAGGAATGTTCGTCCCGTGACCGTCGCGATCCAGACGTTGATTGGCGAGTATCAGATCGAATGGGGATTGCTTGCTGCAGGTGCTGTGGTCGGTGCCATGCCTGCAACGATCCTCTTCCTGCTCGTTCAGCGTCGACTGGTCGGTGGCCTGACACAGGGCGCGGTCAAGGGCTGATGCTCACCACAAACTCTGGCACGCAACTCAATATCGACGCATTAAGAAGGATGCAAACATGAACCCTATAGGGCTGATTTCAATGCAATATGCCCGCCCGTTTACGGCCGAGCATTTCCAATTATTCTCGAAGATGCGCGAGCATGGTTATGACTTTGTTGAACTTCTTGTTCCCGAACTAGGTGAACTCGACATCAAGGCGACAAAAAAAGCTCTCGATGATGCCGGTCTGGGCGTTGTTCTCGCCGCACGTGTGAACTTGCAGAGGAACTTGTCCTCTGCCGACGCAGACGTCCACCGCGCGGGCATCGATTACCTGAAATACTCGGTGGACTGCGGCGTCGGTCTCGGTGCGAAGGTCGTCGGGGGGCCTCTCACAGGAAACCCTCTGGTATTTGCAGGCCGTGCACCACAGGTCGTAGAAGAGGCTGAGCGCCTTGCCCGAAAAGATCGATGTGTCAGAGGGCTGAAGGAAGCGGGAGATTACGCGAAAAAGGCTGGCATTGTCCTGGCGGTCGAGCCGCTGAACCGTTTCGAGAGTGATGTGCTTTGTACGACGCAGCAGGCGATGGAACTGCTTGATGCTGTTGATCATCCGGCTGTGAAGCTTATGCTAGACACCTTCCACATGCACATGGAAGAGAGTTCGCTAGCCGAAGCCATCCGGCTCGGTGGGGATCGTCTTGTACACTTTCAGGCGAACGAGAACCATCGTGGCTTCCCCGGCACTGGCCTGACGGACTGGGTCGAGGTTTGCCGCGCCCTCCATGAGGTTGGCTACAACGGACCAATCTCGCTCGAACCCTTCCGTCGCACGGATGACCGTTTCGGTGTTCCTTTCGCCCAGTGGCGGGCACCCCACGAAGACGAGAGCGATCGCCTATCAGCGTCGAGCGCGTTCATCAAATCTCACCTCCTGCTTACGGAATATCGTCGATGACAATGAAAATCGGTTGGATCGGTTGCGGCATTCACGCAACCCAGATGCTGCTTCCGCAGCTTGTTCGCCACGACGTCGAACTCGTTGCGCTTTGCGATATCGATGGGGCGCGGCTGCATGACGCCGGACGGCAATTTGGAGTCACCAATCTCGTGACTAACGTTGCCGATCTTTTGAAGACACCGGGCCTTGATGCGGTCGGCATGGCGGTTGGCCCTGACCAGCACTTGGCGTTCGGGAAGGCGGCTCTTGAACGGGGTTTACCTGTTTTCATGGAAAAGCCACCGTCCGGCAGTGCGGCGGGTGCTCGTGAACTTTTGGCCGCTTCGGAAAAAGCTAAGAAGCCGCTTCTTCTTGGCTTCATGAAGCGTTACTCAATCGGCAACCGAATGGCTGCCAATATCGTCAAATCCGGTCGTTTCGGCGATGTTCTGGGTTTGACCGGGTACTACATGACTGCGCCTGGATATTTTGTTGGTAACGTCGACTATACAGGCTTCTTTCTCCACCATTGCGTTCACTACATGGATCTCGTGTCGTTTCTTGTTTCCCCTGTCCGCTCGATTACAGCCCGTAAGGTGGAGAAAACACCGGGACGTGTGCTCTTCCACGTTGGCTTCGAATTTGAATGCGGAGCTATCGGGAATGTGGCCATGGGCACAATCCAGTCAAGGGGCACGCCAGTAGAGCGCATCGAGCTGATGGGCGATCACCAGCGTATCGAAGTGGACGACGTGATTGACATCAAATGGCACCGTAATCCGCCATTCAAGATTGATGATCTTGGAGCGACACTCAAGGAAGACTGCGACACGCTGACATGGAAGCCAAATTTTACGGCGGCGGCCAATGAAGATCCTAAGGGGTACTACTCTCTGCTTGGCGACGTCGTACCTGCGCTTGGCGGAGCAAGTACCCCTGCGCCGACTATTGTCGAGGGCGTCGTCGCGATGGAGCGCTTGGAAACCCTTCGCCGCGAACTTGCGCTGTAATGTTCGAACGAGTGTCGCGTCGAGGATTGAGCCGACTTTATTGGCAGAAGACATCAAGGTGACACTCTGGGTCGGCCATGCTTTGAAAATATTCAGCGCGTGGCTGGATAAAAGACAATCTGTATTTGGAGGAACAGCACATGTTGATGATCGAGCGTTTGGATATAGAGGATGCACGTTGCTTGATTGCTGGTGCGCGAGCCAAAGCGACGGAAATAGGCGTGCCAATGTGTATTGCTATTGTCGACGAATCCGGTCAGTTGATCGCATTTGAGCGTATGGACGGTGGTAAAATCACCAGTACAATTATTGCGCAAGACAAGGCTTATACCGCTGCAGGCGCCAAACGTACGACGGAGAGTTATGGCGTGGCAAGCCAGCCTGGTAGCCCCGCCTATGGCATCAATTCTGCGATCGGTGGACGTCTGATGATTGTCGGCGGCGGATTGCCGGTGGCCGTCGGCGGAGAAATTGTGGGCGGTATCGGGCTCAGTTCGGGAACGCCGGCACAGGATACGGAATGTGCACAAGCCGGGATTGACCACTTCCTGGCTTCCAGAAACTAGGCTTGCGAAAAGTTGTATAAACCTGGAAGATGATGGCTGCCGACACAAGCTCAAAAGACGGCCGACACACTCTGGAGACGGGATGCGCGTCGTCGCCAATGACCAAGCTAGTCTAGGCGATGGCTATCCCGCGGTTCGCTACGCGCATTAGTGAAGCTCCACTGGAAAGCCCCGTGAGTGTCCTAGGCGCTTTCAAATGTCGGCATCGGCCAACATTGCTCCGGTCTTTGACCTTCACCACGTCCGCAGCAGCATAGCGGCAATCTAGACAAGACACTAAGGCAAATATCGATGCAATCCTAAAGCAAGTCCGAATAATGACTCTTCATGCGACTTTGTGGTTGCAGTGCGGTCACTTTGCAATTCAATGTCGTCTCGGTTGGGAGCATACTGATGAAAAGTGCGGCATTAGATAGAAAAACCACAGAATTCCATTTCAGGCACTGATTTCCATGGCTAATTTAGGAAATCTATAAACGTTGCATGGCATCGGCCGCAAATAATGTACGTTGCGCCGCCAAGCGGTACGCTGCAATGGCGCTGGCAAGAGCGCGATCAAGGATCGATGGAATGGACTTGGCGTATCGCCTCCCGGAGGAATTCTTCACAGAGCGGTTTCTAGTCAGGCGGGTTCAACCATCTGATGGCGACGCAATCTTTTCTGGTTGGGCAACTGATCGTGAAGTGACGAAATATCTCACTTGGCGTCCGCACACAGACCTTTCCCAGACGCAGGAAGCTGCGGAACGCTCCTATCTGGAGTGGGAAGGTGGCTCCACGTTTCCAGCGGTCATTTGCCGACGCGAAGTGCCGAGCGAACTTGTTGGAAGGATTGACGCGCGACTGGCGGGACCGAGAGTTTCCTACGGTTGGCTTGTCCGGAAGGATCACTGGGGACAGGGCGTTGCGACTGAAGTGGTAAAATGGGCAATCGAGCATGCCCTTACCCATCCGATGATCTATCGCACCGAGGCAGCTTGTGATGTCATGAACGTGGCCTCAGCACGTGTGATGGAAAAGGCTGGTATGACCCAGGAAGCGTTGCTTCGGCGGTATCTTTTCCATCCAAATTTGTCGAACGAACCAAGGGACGCTTTCCTGTATTCCAAAGTTCGCTGAGACCGTCCCGGGTTACCAGTCCGGCTGTAGCTTCCCGCATAAACCAACTGGGTCTCTCACGAGCGACTCCTATGCGAAATCCAAGGTAAAACCTGGATCATGTTCAGGATGATACGCATACAGCTCTAATCTCCCCGCGGCCTTCAGTCGCCGGACGGTGTCAACATCAGGATGAGCCCGCCCTAATCGTGGCGATTCATCACGAATGAATGGATCTCATGAAGCTGTTGGCTAATCGTGTGAACGAATGATACTTCGGTGAAGGGAGATTATCTGCGCGAGACGGATAAATCGTTGTTATAGCATGGTCGCAAAGAGGGGCGCCTGTTTGAACCCGCCTAAAGGCGTAGTCTTCGATTAGAATTGTTGGATAGCATCGCTAATTTCACTTGTCGCTCATGACGCCTCCGCCATCGCTGCATAGATCGCCCGACTGATATCGGTAGAAAACCGCCCGGCGCCGGACATGCCTTCAAATGCGGTATTGGTTAGGGCCACAACTGTCAGGCCGTTAATTGGGTCAGTGAACCAGCTATGCCCGTAGGCCCCGCCCCAGCGCCAGGTGCCTGCCGGCTCGGCGACGCCTGCGGCCTGGCTGTCGCGCAGTACCGAAAAACCGAGGCCATAGCCCCAGCCCGGCGATCCCTCGATGTCGATCCCGGCTATCTGGTCGCGCGCCATCGCGGAGGCATGATCGGCAGTCATCATATCACCGCCGCCCTGCCGTAACGCTTCAATCAGCTGCAACACATCGAACGCTGTGCCGACCATACCGGCGCCGCCTGAAGGAAAAGCCTTGGTATCAAACACCCGTGATGGATCCATCATCACGCTTGCCATACCGGGGAGCAATGGCAAGCAGTCCGGTTCGTGCATCCGGCGGGGACGTGGCGTGGCGTCCGCGTATGCAGCCGTAACCCGGGATGGATCGGAAAGCGCGAAACCGGTATCCTTAAGACCGAGCGGCTCGGTGACGAGCTTGCGGATGGACTCCGGCAAGGCGAGCCCTGTTGCCGCCTCAATCACCGCACCCACAACATCTATCCCCAACGAATAGCGGAATGCCGACCCCGGAGCGAAGGAGAGGGGGACGCCGGCAAGGCGCCGGATGTTGTCGGCAAGCGTCAGGTCGGCGCGGTCCATACCGTCCGACACGCCTGCTTGGGCGAGAGGCCCGCCTTCCGGCTCAAAAAAGCCGTAGCTGAGCCCTGCGCTGTGACTGAGCAGATGACGCAAGGTGATAAGAGCCGGTCGTCCCTCGAAGGTCGGCGTGAACGCCGGTAGCCATTCCGTGATTGGTCGATCGAGATCCAGTATCCCGCGACTGACCAGCGCTAGGGCAGCCGCAGCGGAGAAGAGTTTCGAGACGGAGGCCAGTCGGAAGATAGCGTCAGTTCGCATCTCCGTGCCGGCATCCCGGTCGGCGAGCCCTGCTGCGCGGCAATATATTGTTTTGCCGTCGAGCGCGACAAGGACGACAGCACCTACGATGCGTTCGGCTGCAATCGCGCCGTCTATCACGGCGTCCAGGCGCGATACGATCGAAGAATTTGAGGATGTCATGAGAATTTCCTTTGGATCAGGGATTGGTAGCCGGTGGGAAGGCATGATGGCGTGCAAGAAGTGTTGTGATGAATGCCGGGACGAGGAGGATAAGAATGGCTGGGGCGAAGCCGCCAACGCCACTCTGCTGCAGGATCAACCCGCCGACGATACCGCCACCGGCGATGGCCAGGTTCCAGGCGGTGACCAACATGGATTGAGCAACATCGGCAGCATCGCCTGCGGTATTCGAAAGAGCGGTCTGAAACAGCGTGGCGGTTCCGCCAAAAGCGAGGCCCCAGACCGCGATTGCACCGTAGACAACCGCTGGGTTCTCACCCCATAGCCCAAGCGCCAGCGCTGCAAGCCCGAACAAAGCGATGCTGGCGAGCGACAGGCTTCGCAGTTGACGGTCAATCAGGACACCGACGATCCAGATGGCTGCCAGTGCTGTCGTGCCGAAGACCAGAAGCACAAGATCGGTCCGCGCTGCCATGCCGGCCTCGACCAAGAACGGGGCGATATAGGTGTACAGGATGTTGTGAGCGAGGACGAAGGCAATGGTGACGAACAGGACCGGGCGCACGCCGGGCAGAGTAAACACCGTGCCGAGCCCGCGGCGACGCTCCATAGGCTGGCCTTCGAAGTCCGGCACCTTCGCGATAACCCAAACAACCAGTACCAGAGTCAAGCCGCTGATGAGGCCAAAACACGCCCTCCACCCGAGGAGGGTGCCCAGAAAAGTACCGGCCGGAATGCCAAGCGACAGCGCGAGCGGCGTGCCCACCATGGCCACCGCGATAGCCCGTCCCTTTAGTGCCTCGGGCACCATGCGTGCCGCATAGCCTGCGAGCAACGCCCAGAGCAACCCGGCCGAAACGCCGGCACAAAATCGTGCGACCATCGTCAGCAGATAGCTAGAGGAGACGGCTGTAACTGTATTGGCGATTGCGAAACCGGCGATGGCAGCGAGGAGTAGCCGCCGCCGTCGTATGCCTTGCGTCGCCGCCGTCAGCGGGATCGCGGCGATGAGCGATCCAATCGCGTAGATCGTCACCATCTGGCCCACCAGTGCGTCCGACACGGCAAGGCCCGCGCCGATCTGCGGCAGCAAAGCTGCGGGCAACGCCTCGGTCAGAATGGTGATGAAGCCGGCCATGGCCAGTGCGAGCAGGCCCGAGAGCGGCAGACGACGAGGTTGGGGCGGGTCGACGGGGGACGCGGCGAATAAGTGCATGTTTGTCATGCCCTGACCATAAGCCGGTCGCCGCGATTGGAGAATTATGCTAGAGTTCTCATCATATCGGACATAGATATCCGCAATAGGGACCAGTGGATGGAACATCTCGGCGCATTGAATGCCTTCGTTCAAACGGCAGATTGCGGTAGTTTTGCGGGTGCAGCCGCGAGGCTTGGCGTTTCTGGCTCGGCCATCGGCAAGGCGGTCGCGCGGCTGGAAGAGCGGCTTGCCGTTCGCCTCTTCCATCGCTCGACGCGCTCGTTGACGCTGACTGCGGAAGGAGCTCTGTTCCTCGATCGCTGCCGCCGGATATTCAGCGAGATCGAGGCCGCTGAACTGGAGCTGTCGCAAATCCGTCAGGCGCCGCGCGGACGTCTTCGTGTCAGCCTGCCACTAATCGGCATGCTGATGATGCCCGCAGTCATGGCCTTCATGCGTGCCTATCCCGAGATCGAGCTTGACCTCGACTTCACCGACCGGCTGGTGGATGTGATCGACGAAGGTTTCGATGCCGTGGTCCGAACGGGCGAAGCCCGGGACTCGCGATTGATGATGCGTCGGGCAGGGGCATTCTCGCACCGGATCGTCGGATCGCCCGATTATCTCGCGGCGCGTGGCGTGCCTTCGACGCCCGACGATCTGCTCGGTCACGCCTGCCATCATCACAAATATCCGTCCACCGGCAAGCTGGAGCGCTGGCCGATGGTGGCGGACGGCGCGACCCTTGAACTTGTTCTTCCCGTGACATCGGTAGCAAGCACGCTCGAGCCGCAGATCTGCCTGACCGAGGGGGGCTTCGGGCTTGCATGCCTGCCGCACTTCGCGATCCGGGAGCAGCTCCGGCGAGGTACGCTGGTCAGCGTGCTTGAGGACTATATGCAAGAGGTCGGTGCCTTCCACATCCTCTGGCCGGCAAACCGGCATCCCTCGCCGAAGGTGTCCGCCTTCGTCTCCTTTATGGCTGAAAACCTTCTGCGTGAGCAACATAGGTGATTTGTCATTCGCGCGTTCGCACCAAACCTCGTGGCCTTAGGCCTCACTGGCGGCAACTGACGTTCGCTTGAAGGGATCAGGAGATCGTCCGCGCCTACGTGGCCAGCGCAAAGGCCAAGGGGCGCGACGACATTTCCGCCCATTCCGAAAGCCGCTCGCCAGCACTCGTCCAGCCGCCTGAGGCATGGCGTTCAGCGGTCGATTCGAGGCGGGTTTCGATCTTTTCGATCACCGACGCGCTTGCATACGGCATGATCGAACGTCAATGGGGTCGCATCATCATCATCGGTTCATCGGGCATCGAGCGACCCATTGCCGGTTTCGCCCTGTCGAAAGCGGTTCGCGCCGCGGTCGCCGGGTGGTCGAAAACGCTGTCGACGCAGCGCGCGCCTCACTGGGTCACGGTCAACATGATCCTGCCTCGCCGGAGTGACACCGACCGCGTTCGCGTGCTGGATGACATCAGGGCTTGAAACATCGCCCTTGAGCTAGCTGCCGTGCAGGAAGCGTCGCGAACGGACATCCCCCGGGAGAGAACGAGTTCAATCATGGTCGGTCAAATATGCGTAGCTCGGGCTTGATCTCAAACTGGTAAGAACACCGATACCATGGTCAGCAACAAAAAATTCGAATCTTCCCGGTTCAAGACTAAGGGGGACATAACCGGTGTCGTTTCGTTGACTGCGGGTCGACCACTTTGGCCCAGAGTCCGTAAAGCGCTGCGACGAATTTACTACTGTGGTCGCTGGAAAAAAACCGGCGCTGGTACTAGCCGCTTAAGTCGATTGACCATGTCTGTGCAAGCGTCGGGGTTTGAAACCAACATGGTGACGGGCATTAATCCGAACGGATGTAGTTCTTCGAAAAACCACGTACCTCCCCGATGAGTAATAAAGTGACCGAAATGCCGAGGGTCCAACCACCTCGACCCGTTGCGTCCCCGCAGGTGCGCGGGAAAGATATGAATCAGCTCAAGGAATGCGCCTAAGGACGGTACCCGATGGCAGGTCGGCCACTGCGCCGTTCTGCAGGGCCAAGGAAACATCGTCGGTGAAATCGTTTGTGAGCGCTTCGATGAGTCACCTTTGGACTGATGCCGTATCTTGGTCATGGTAGCGACCGCGAATAAAGAGGACCTCTTCGTTAAGGTTGTGCTCCAGCAACTCGGCGCTAACACGAGCAATTCATCGGGAACGTGCCGTGATGCTTCGGAGACGATTTCCAGCCCACGGTTGACGGCAAGCTTGTTCAAAGTCCGCTAATGTCTTACCGGTCGTGTGGCTCTGAATGCCTTCAATTTCTTCCAGCATTTCCGCCAGAACAGGCTCTACTTTTCGCTTTACCATCATAAAGCTCGAACAGCCGATTGGTCGTTGTCGTGGCGAAGCATGGGATGGTGGCTATTGCGAGTGGTCACATCGACCTCTATGGCCAGCTTTTCTTCAAGAAACTGCTGAACCCCAAGTAGGTCCAGAAGCGAGAACTTTTTGGAAGGGTCTTAATCAATGAAAACGTCTAAATCGCTGGAAGAGCCGGCTTCATCCCGCGCTGTTGATCCAAATAGATAAGGCCCGTCGCGCCCATGCCGTTTATGGCGCGATCGTGCTTCTTTAAGCGTCGGATGGCAATGGTTCGGTCCATGACCCAAATGTTATATCAACCTCCGAGAACCATCTACATGCTTTACCTATTACAGACCGGGCGACATGATCGGGCCAAAGAGAGCTGCTGCGCAGTCTGCCCGGTCTGATCCTGGAGTGAATTTAGTCCATCCCGTCTTTCTCAGCCCGGGTCACGATATGGGTAAAGCGGCGGTGGATACCGATTTCCATGGCCAGCATTCGGCCGACGATGCGTTGATAACTGTCGATGTCAGTGGTTTCCACCGTCAGGAAATAATAGACGCCACCGCCACTGACTAGCAGGACACAATTTCCGCTTTGGCGCTGACAGCGCTCTAGAAGCGTTTGAAATCCACCGGCGATGGCTGGCCAGTGTTACGTCCATCCGCACCCAAACGGGCAGTTGTTCAGCCCTTGATAAGCGGGCGTGAAAACCAGTGACCAAACCTTGTGCCTCAATCCGTTTCAATCGCGCCCAAGCCGGGGTGGTCGACAAACCAACGGCTACGCCGGCGTCTGTTTGGTCAGGCGTCCGTGGAGCTTCATTGCCTCGATAATGCGCAGGCCTATTACATCCAGTTTCAGTTTTTCCTCCATGGGCCGCCGCAGACAGTTGCAGCATGATGTAAGTGGGGTGGCTCGAACATGTTTCCATGATGCATATCGAAACATGCTTGACTATGATTTTTACATATGAAATGTTTTTTGCATCAACATAAAACAAGAGGGCGAACTTATGTCACTGTCGAAACCGGCCTTGCGTGCATTATTTGCATCTGTGGCCCTGACTCTTCCCGGATTGGCTGTAGCCAATACGCTGAACGTGCAGATTACCGCTGATATCAGAAGCTCCCAACCGGGCATAAACCGCGATGCTGGCACGGATTCCGTCATGCTCAACGTGGTTGAAGGGCTGGTTGCTGCAGGTGAAAAGGGTGAAGTTCGCCCGATGCTGGCTAAGGAATGGACGGTATCCGACGATGGAAAAACCTATACATTTACGCTGCGTGACGGCGTGAAATTCCACAATGGCGAGACGATGACCGCTTACGATGTGCAGTGGAGCCTCGAGAAGCTAATTCGTGACCCGGAATTCAGCTGCAAGACATTTTTTGATGGGAGTCGCGACGCACGGGTCCAGACAATCGTGGCGAAGGAAAACACGGTTATTGTTACGCTTGATCGTCCAGATGCGATGTTCCTGAACTACATGGCGCAGGCGCAGTGTGGATCCACCGGTATCGTGCACCGTGCCTCGTTCGGAGATGACGGCAAGTGGAAGGCGCCAGTCGCCACCGGTCCGTTTGAGTTCGGCGAATGGAAACGCGGGCAAGGACTGACACTGAAGAAATTCGCTGACTATTCTATCTCAGGAGAGCAGCCCGATGGTTACGGCGGACGCAAGGAAGTTCTTGTTGATGAGGTGAAATATGTTGTTGTGCCGGACACCGCAACGGCGGTGGCCGGTCTCAAAAGTGGCGCTCTTGATGTGCTGCCCTACCTGCCGCCGGGTGAGGCCGCAAAGTTGAAGGACGAAAAGGACTTCAACATTGTTGCGGCTCCTCACGGTGGCCTCGTGACCATGCTGTTCCAGACCGCCGATCCGTTGATGTCGAAGGTTGCAATGCGTCAGGCTGTCATTGCCGCGCTGGATACACCGCAGATCGTTGATTCCGTAACCTACGGGCTGGGTGTTCCCAACAATTCGCTCGTTGCGTCCGGCTCGCTTTATCATACGGCGGCACATGACAAGGGTTACAGTTATGACCCTGATGCCGTGAAGGCACTGCTGGCCAAGGCCGGTTACAAAGGCGAGAAGATCAACATTCTCACCAACCGTCGCTCGGCCATCAACTATGATACCGCAATCATCGCGCAGGCCATGTTGCAGTCTGCCGGTATCAATGCGGAAATCGAAGTACTTGAATGGGCAAGCCAACTCGACCGCTTCAATAGCGGTAAATACCAGATCATGGCATTCAATTATTCCAACCGTACCGAGCCGGCGCTCGCCTATCAGACGGTTGTCGGTTCGAAAGCCAAGAAGGCCAATGCTGTCTGGGATGATGCTGATGTTAGCAAACTCGTCAATCAGGCGCTGCAGGAAACCGATCAGGCAAAACGTCAGGCGATCTTTGATGACCTGCATACCCGTTTTCTGGAGCAGGCACCTTTGGTCATGCTCGCCAACGGTCTCGATGTCGGCGTGTCCGGCCCGAAGGTAAAGGGATATCGCACCTGGCAGGGCTTCGCCCGCTTCTGGGGTGTTGAGAAAACCCAGTGAAAATGACTGGCGGATACTGACGATGCTGAAATTCGCCCTGAGCCGATTATTGTCGGCAGTCCCCACCCTGTTCATCGTCTCGGTGGCGGTGTTTGGCCTCATCCGCCTGATACCCGGCGACCCGGCCAGTCTGATGCTCGGCGATCTCGCCGATGCGGATGCGCTGGCCGCCGCCCGCAGGTCGATGGGATTGGATAAACCCGTGCCACTGCAATTTGTCATCTGGCTTGGCAATGCCGTGCAAGGTGACCTCGGCCACTCTGTGCTGAATGGCCAGCCGGTGCTTGATCTTGTGTTGCAGCGTTTTTCGACCAGTGCGTGGATGGTACTGATTGCAGTTGGTCTTTCCGTTCTTATTGCCGTGCCACTCGGCATGGCGGCGGCATGGAAACAGAATGGGGGACTTGATCTTGCTATTGTTGCTATGTCCACTTTGCTGCTTTCAATCCCGACCTTCTGGTTGGGATTGATGATCCTGCTCGGCTTCGGCCTCAAACTCGGCTGGTTACCGGTACTGGGTTATGTTTCGGTCACTGACGACCCGATTGCCGGATTGATCTACCTGATCATGCCAGTGGCAACTCTGGTGCTACATGAAGTAGGCATTATCGTTCGTATGGCCCGTGCCTCGACGCTTGATGTGCTGCGGCTGGATTACATTACTCATGCCCGCGCCAAGGGGTTGGGTGAGGCGGCGGTGCTTCTGCGCCATGCGGCACGTAATGCTTTTGGCCCAACCTGGACGCTTATTGGCTTGGTTCTTGGCAACCTTCTTGGCGGTGTTGCCGTGGTGGAAACCGTGTTCACCATTCCAGGCCTCGGTAGACTGATAGTCGATTCCATTTACGCTCGTGATTACGCCGTCGTGCAGGGTTGCTTGCTGTTTGTGGCCGTCACTTACCTGCTCGTCAATCTGCTGGTTGACCTGCTCTATCCCCTGTTCGATCCGAGAGTGACTGCAGAATGAAACGCCATCAACGAAACCGTATCCTCGGCGGCGCCCTTCTCGCCTGTTTTCTCGGGGCGGCGCTTGCCGGACGCATCTGGACACCTTTCGATCCGATGCGCATCGATCTGCGCTCCAAGCTGCAGGCACCAAACGCTACTCACTGGCTTGGCACCGATGAATTCGGTCGCGACGTGTTGTCTCGGCTAATGACAGCAGCAGGAACCAGTGTCTCTATTAGCCTCGTGACGGTGTGCATTGCAGTTCTCGCCGGCGTGTCGTTTGGTGTTCTGGCGGGTTACGCTCGTGGCTGGACGGACCGCGTCATCATGGCATTGAACGATGCGCTACTGGCTTTTCCCAGCATGTTGCTGGCGCTGGCATTGCTGTCGATTACCGGTGCCAATATGTACGGCATCATTCTGGCGCTCGGCATTGCCTATACGCCCTCCATGGTGCGGGTGGTGCGCGGTTCGGTGCTGTCACTGCGTGAACGGGAATTTATAGAAGCGTCCCGCATCATGGGCAATTCGGCTGTCTATACCATGTTCCGCCACATAGTGCCGAACTGCCTTGGTCCGGTAATCGTGCTGGCAACCTCCATGTTCGGATCGGTCCTGCTGACTGAGAGTGCACTCAGCTTCCTTGGTCTTGGTGTGCCTCCGCCAGCGCCGACCTGGGGCAACATGCTGGCCAGTGGCCGTCCGCACATCGCCGAAGCTGTCTGGCTCGGCATCTTCCCGGGTCTCTGCATCTCCCTGTCACTACTTGGCATAAATCTGTTCGGAGATGCGATCCGCGATCGTTTCGACCCCCGCATGCGAGGATTGTAAGCAATGAAACAGCCTCTTATTCAGGTCGAAAATCTTAGCCTTTCCGTAAACGGTATTGATGACCACGGTATCGTAAGCGATGTTTCGTTCAGCGTTGGTGCGGGTGAAATCGTCGGTATTGTCGGCGAAAGCGGTTCGGGAAAAACCATGGTGGCACGTAGTCTCATGGGTCTCCAGCCACCCGCTATCTCCATCTCGGGCGGCGATATCCGTTTTGAAGGCCGCTCTGTACCATCAATGAAAGGTAAGGAAATCCGCGCATTGCGTGGCTCCCGGCTGGGCATGGTGTTTCAGGAACCAATGACCTCGCTCAATCCGTCGATGACCATTGGCAAGCAGCTTGAAGAGCCACTGAAACTTCACACACGGCTGGACGCCGCTGCACGGCGCGCCAAAATTCTTGAAATTTTGCGGCGGGTCGGCATTCACGATCCCGAAGGTGCGTTGCTGGCATTCCCGCATCATTTTTCAGGCGGCATGCGCCAACGCATGATGCTGGCATCTGCCATGCTGCTGCGACCATCCCTGCTGATTGCGGACGAGCCGACGACAGCGCTTGACGCGCTGGTACAGCGCGAGGTGCTGGAACTGATGCTCGAGATGGTGCGGAGTGAAAACACGGCACTGTTGATGATCAGCCACGACCTGCCCATGGTGGCGCGCTACTGCGACCGCGTCATCGTCATGCGGCAGGGGGAAATTGTCGAGCAGGGTCGGGTTGCGGACATCATTTCCAATCCACGCCATTACTACACACGCGAATTGCTGCAATCCATGCCGATGCGTGGGCCGTTGAGAGACATTGATCCGCAATCAAAGCCCGTCATGGAAGTGCGCGGCATTGAGGTCACATACAGTGCCCGTGCAGGTTTTATGGCGCCGCGAAAGACCAAAAAGGCTTTGCATGGTGTCGACCTTGTCGTGCGGCCGGGTGAAATCGTGGCGCTGGTCGGTGCCTCCGGTTCCGGCAAGACAACACTTGGCCGTTGTATTGCCGGGCTGGTGCCTGCCTCTGCCGGCCGCATTTTCTTCGCCGACGAAGAGGTGAAGCCGGATTCGCCCGTGTGGCGCAACTACCGTCTCAATTGCCAGATGATCTTCCAGGACCCGTTCGGCTCGCTCGATCCGCGCATGAAAACATGCGATATCGTGGCGGAAGCCTTGCGTCACGACACCACATCGACGCGGGAAGAAAAGCTGTACCGCACCCGCACCATTCTGGAAGAAGTGGGGCTCGACGGGCGTTATTCTGACCGGTTCCCGCACGAGCTTTCCGGCGGCCAGCGTCAGCGCGTGGCAATTGCGCGTGCCATTGTCGGACGGCCGCAGTTCGTGATCGCTGATGAGGCGGTGTCGGCACTTGACGTTACTGTGCGTGCCAGAGTGCTGGAACTGCTGGCTGATCTTCAAAAACGATATGGTTTTTCGTGCCTGTTTATCAGCCATGACCTCGGTGTGGTCGAACAGCTCGCCGACCGGGTGGTGGTGATGCGTGATGGCGCTATCGTTGAGCAAGGCAATCGCGACGACATTTTTGATGCTCCGCAGTCGGAATATACTCGGGCCTTGCTGTCGGCCATTCCAACACTAACCCGCACCGAAACCGGCGTTTCGCTGAACTGGCGTTTCGCAGAAACGGAAAAACAGCAGGCGGACGCATTGCAATGAAATTGACAGCAGTAACTACGGATCTGCCAGGGGCAACACCCGCCTCGCGGGGCACAGACCCAGCGATAATCCTCGCCATGCTAGACGAGATCGAACGTCACGATCTCGAACTGCATAGCCTTCTCGTCTGGCAGGATGGTGCACTCATCACCAGCGCTTACTGGGCACCTTATTCACTTGCCCGCCCGCATATGATGCATTCCGTGACCAAAAGTTTTACCTCCATGGCTGTTGGTTTGGCCGTGTCGGATGGTCTGCTGTCGATCGATGATGCGGTGCTGCAATTTTTCCCTGACTATGCAGGACCGGTCGACGATAACCTGCGGGCCATGAAGGTACGGCATCTGCTGACTATGACCAGCGGTCATGGCCGCGGCATTTCTGGAGGCTCCTGGCGGCGGGTGCTTTCAAGCTGGGTGGAGGATTTCCTGCGCCAGCCCACACCCCACAATCCTGGAGAAGTTTTTGTCTACGACAGTGCTGCAAGCTACATGCTGTCAGCCATCGTGCAGCAGGTCACGGGACGGATGATCGCGGATTATCTCTCTGAGCGGATATTCCAGCCGATGGGCATGTCTACGAATATGACATGGGACACAGGCACTGACGGCGTCAACACCGGCGGCAATGGCCTCAGTTGCACCAGTGAGGACATGCTGAAGCTGGGCATACTGCACTTGCAGGGCGGTGAATGGCAGGGCCGACAGCTTCTGCCCCGGCAATGGGTGCAGGCCGCAACCGGCATGCAGATCCGGGACGTGGTACTCGGTGTTTTCACAGGAGACCACTATCTCGGCCCGGACGAAGTCGGAGATGGTCAAAAGGTTAGCCGGCGTGAAGGCTACGGATATCAATGGTGGCGTGGCCCCCATAACAGTTTTTCCGCCAATGGCCTGTTTGGCCAATATTGTATCGTCCTGCCGGAAGAAAATGCCGTCTTAGCATTTACCGGCGGGTTGGACGACAGTGATCGCCGTGTCCATCAGCTTATTTATGACGTGCTGCGTCCAGCACTCGGCAAAGGCGGTGGCACCCCTGAGAGCGCCGAGAAACTGGACGCACGTCTGGCTGGATTGCGGCTAAAAAATTTTGCAGACATGGCGTTTTCGGCGGAAAAAGTGCCGTGCGGCACATGGATGGTCGAACCCAACGATCAAGCTATCGAAAGCATCGCTCTTGCCGCCAACAATAACGAACTGAGTGTCACTCTTCGCGATGCGGATGGTGAACATCAAGTACGGGCAGGATGCGGTTTTTACATTGAAACTGTTACCACAATACCCGGCGCAAGGCTGCACCATTCCTACCAGCCAGTCGGCGGATTGAGGGTCTTGGCCTCGGCCCGGCTTCTTGAAAATGACGGTGCCGACACGGTTCTGGAAATGGATTGGATATTCGTTGAAACGGCGTTTCGCGATACTGTTCGCTTACGCTTTACAGACGGCTCGATGATCCTTTCGAGGCGGGTAAATGTCAATTCATCCGAGCTTGAATTTCCTGACATCAAGGGGCAACTGCTGGAGCAGCATGCAAGGGAGAAACAGCATGGTCGACAATGAACCGGTTGCGATTTCTCACATGACGCATGAGACATTTGCGCAGCGTATGAAACGCCCCGCAGTCATTCTCATTCCGCTTGCTTCGCAGGAAGAGCAGGGGCCGCACGCGCCGATGGGTGATTTCATGCTGACCGAACGGCTAGCGGAAATGAGCGCCCGGGCGGGGGACGGGGTGACAGCGCCTGTGCTGCCGTTTGGCCATGCTGAATTTTTCCGGGCGATAGCCGGTGGAATTCAATTGCGTGCTGCGACGTTCACCGCTGTGCTTGAGGATATCCTGACCTCCTTCCTTGATCACGGTTATGAACAGCTGCTGATTTTCAATGGTCACACAACGAATGCACCGCTGATCGATCAGGTTTGCCGCAAGTTGCGCCGTGAAAAAGGGGTGCTGATACCGGCACTGAACATTTGGCAGAGCTTGCCGGATGGCCTGTGGAAGACACTTTACGGTGATGACGCCGCGCGCGCGCGCGGTCACGGCGGTGAACCGATGACTTCGGTCTATATGCATCTTTTTCCCGAACTGGTTCGAACAGAGGCGATGCGCGATCCCGCGCCGCGTGGCAGCGTGTTCGGTCTGCCCGTTGGTGGTGTCTCTGCCACTCGTTTCGAGGGAATACCGGTCCAGATACCGCTTGACTGCACCGAGGTCGATCCGGCCGGTATGCTCGGTGGTCGGGCCTCATTGGCAAGTGCTGAAAATGGTCAGGTGATTTGTGGCCATATAGTTGGCCATACTGCGCGGTTGATGCGCCATCTCGCCGGTTTCGATCCACGAAATGCCGTACAGCCTTTTGAGGCATCTGTCGCAGGGCCGTCGCAAGGAGAAAGCCATGACTGAATTACGTATCGGTGCAATGCCGGTTACGCCTCCCCAGGTGGTTATCGAGGCGTTGCAGCAGATTGAAACGGCCAGTGTCGGGCATCTGCGTCATACCGGTTTCATGACCGGTTCTATTCAAGCGGTCTTGCCGCAGCAACAGGCCCGTGCCGGTGTTGCCGTCACGCTCGCCATTCCCGCCATGTGCTCGACGCTGTTGCATTACGCGCTAAGCCAGGTGCGCCCCGGCGACATGCTGGTAATTGATCGGTTGGGTGACAGCCGCCATGCCTGCCTTGGCGGTGCGGTTGCACGGGCTGCGCGCATGGCAGGTGTTGCCGGTGTCATCATTGACGGACCGTGTACCGATGTCGCGGAAATCATCGCCGAAGGGCTGCCCGTCTGGTGCCGCGGTGTTTCGTCTGTCACCACCCGCCAGCTTGATCTTGGTGGCACATTCAATCGACCGATCGCCTGTGGTGGTGTGCCGGTTTTGCCGGGCGATATCGTATTGGCGGATGCTTCCGGCGTGGTGGTGCTGCCCGCGGATGAGGCGGCAGACATAGCTGATATCTGCATAGCCCGTGAGACACGTGTTGCCCGCACCATGCAGCGGTTGCTCGATGGCGAAAAGCTCGGTGACATCACCCGCGCGGTGGACAAGGTGAACGCGCGCCTCAAGCCAGGCGCAACGGAAGGAACACAAAAATGACCCCGCTCTATGGCCAGTTGCAAGATATAACGCTGGAGGGCGTACTTTCGGTGATTGCACCCCGCACGCCTCTGGCTCCGATGGTGTTTGACAGCCCCCATAGCGGTCTGGACATGCCTAGGGGATTCCACCCTGCTGTTTCCGCAGAGCGAGTGAGAGTAGCCGCAGACACCCATATCGATGATCTGTTTTCGTCGGCATGTGATGTCGGTGCGCCGTTACTGAGCGCGCGTTTTCCCCGCAGTTTTCTCGATGTGAACCGGTCCTTGCTCGATATGGACACCCAGCTTGTGGACGGTGATTGGCCTCATCCAGTGCGTGAAAGCGCAACGGCGAAACGCGGCATGGGGTTGATGTGGCGTTACGCCTGGGGCGATGAGCCAATGTATGCGGCACCCATGAGTGTGGCGGAAGCTGAGACGCGGATCGTCACCTACTGGCAGCCCTACCATGAACATTTGGCTGGCCTGCTGAATGCCGTCTACAGCCGGTTTGGCCGTGTTTATCACATCAACTGCCATTCGATGACCGCCGTTGGCCATGCGATTTCGTCTGATCCGGCGGGAACGGTGCGGGCAGATATTTGCCTTGGCGATTTGCACGGCGGGTCAGCCTCCAGCGAATTTATAGCGCTGATCACCGAAACTCTTGAAGCGCACGGGCTGGTCGTTGCGCTCAACAAGCCTTTTCGTGGGGCGGAACTGGTTACAGCCTATTCGAATCCCGCCCTTCAACGCCACAGTGTGCAGTTTGAAATTAACCGCAAGCTCTACATGGACGAGGCAACTCGCGAGCGTAACGATGGTTACGAGGCATTAAAGGGCGTGCTTGCCCGTATGAACCGCGTGCTGGCTGATTACGCCAGCCAGCAACCACCGAAAAAACTTTAAAGGGAATTGTCTCATGTTCGTCCAGCAAAAGGCCGTGCCACTCAATTTTTATCGCCGTGGCCGCACACCGATCTTTGCTTCGCGCATGGATCAGCGCTTTTCGTGGTGCTGCTATATTCCCGAAGGATATGATCCGGCCGGTGAAACCGTGCATCCGCTTGCCGTCCTTGTTCATGGCAGCCTGCGCGACGCTGATATCCTGCGCGACGAATTCATCGACTTTGCCGAACAGCATCAATGCGTCCTGCTGGCACCGCTTTTCCCGGCGGGTATTGATGATGCTGATGATCTGCACAATTACAAACACTTGATCTATCAAGGTATTCGTTACGATCTTGTTCTGCTGGACATGATTGATGAGATGGCGACGCGTTACCGTGTCGAGAAGGAAAAGGTGTTGATGCACGGCTTTTCCGGTGGTGCGCAATTTGCCCATCGTTTTTTCTATCTTCACCCGCGCCGACTTCGTGCCGTTTCGGTGGGTGCACCCGGCACCGTCACGCTTCCCGATGATCGCGCCAATTGGTGGGTCGGTTTGAACGGCATGGAAGAGATATTCGGCCAGCCCATTGATATCGACGCGATGCGTCAGGTGGCCGTGCAGCTGGTGATCGGTGACGCGGATGTCGAAACCTGGGATGTCACCGTCGGGCCAAAATCACCCTTCTGGATGGAGGGCATAAATGATAGCGGTGAAACCCGCGTTGAGCGTTTGCGCGCCTTGGAAAAGGGCCTGAAGGCGGTTGGTGTCGAACCGCGTTTCGATAGGGTTGCCGGCATCAGCCATAATGGCACCGGTATTCAGCCGCCCGTCAAGGCATTCTTCTCGGCAGTTCTCGAAGGCTGAGAAACTATCAGCTTGGCCGGAGACTACGACGTCGATCAGTCTTCGGGCCGAACAGATGTGGCGACCCATCGCGCCACATTTTTTGTGCCCTCGGGTTCACCAATCGTGACGCAGCGTGTGTTGACCGCAAACTCGGGTCTGTCAACGGTTACAGTGGCGTGTTGCGTGCCGATCGTTGCGCAGAAATGAACTTGGTCGGCGTTGGAAATGCCGCTCTCCGTCTTATGAAGTGTCACCGCCCCTGTTGTGCCGCGCTGTCCTGCCCATTCCAGCAGCGCGATTTCCGCCGTCTGTGCAGGCGCGTCGTAGGAGGGGTTGCCGCGATAGGCGGGAAGGTAGGGAGTGCCCTGTTCAAGGCAGGTGAGAAAATCGCCAACCTGCGATGGCTCTAGTCGGCTATAGCGGGCTCTGTGCGGCAAAACGACAAGTGAGGCTGCAAAACGGCATCCGCCGAGATGGGTGGATTGCAGGATACGGAAGCGACTTGGATTTGCTGCCTGTCGCAGGGCCTTCCATGTCGCAAAGCCGTAACGGGCGCAGCAAGGGTCCTGCTTGCCATCGGTGCAGCACACGATGGTCATGCGTGGGTCATGTGTACCGTCAAGCACGCCTCCACCGGCAATATGCAGCAGCAGCCGTTCGGCTTCCGCAGGTGTCACATGGTCTCTGACAATACCCTGATGCGTGAACCCAACGTCGTCGCCATCCACCAACGCAACGTGAATGCCCGCCGCATTTGCAGCCAAAATTGCCTGCCCGAGCCCTTCTGGCATATTGTGCGATTTGATCCGTGGCACACGCCATTCACCGCGCGGCCAGTGCAGCAGCACATAGCTTTTTGACGATGGGCCAAGTCCCGACGCCGGTTCGCCGCGCTCAGTACACAGGTCACGACAAAAGATACGTGCAGCCATCTGCGATCAATCCCCGAGGCGGGCAGGGTGCGCCTCGCCACTGACGGAAGAACGGCTGAGATGGCGGAAGAGGATGGCCGAAGCCAGCTTTCGGTCATCGCTTTTGATGGCTTCGAGGATTGCCAGGTGGTCTCGCGCCGCCTTGCGTACGCCAGCTTCACTCAGTTCAGCAAATTCCGCATATTCCGTCATGCGCCGCAGGCTGTTTTGGCGGTGGATCGCCTGTTCGAGAAAGCGGTTGTTTGCCCAGGAAACCACGGTTTCGTGGAAGCGGGCATTTGCCTCAAACCAGGCCGATCCTTCAATCGATGCCAATGGGGCGTTAAGCAAAGCCGTCTGTTCACTTTCCAGCGCCAGCAGCATCTCCATGTCCACCCGGAATGTATCTTCCATTACGGCGCCGCATTCGATGATGGCGCGGAAGGCGTAACTTTCATTGACCGCCTGACGGTTGTCTAGGCATTCGGCAAAACGCCAGCCGTGCCCGTCACGCCGTTCTGCAAGTCCTTCAGCAGACAGGCGCATGAGCGTGCGGCGCACGACGCCGCGTGACGTGCCGAAGTGTTCCAGCAATTCTGTTTCGGACGCTTCGCTGCCAATCAGACCGTTTGCTCTCGCATGCATAATCTGCCGGTACAGCACATCCATCCCAGATGGGGGCACAACTTCTTCAAAGCGATCATCGCCGGTTGGCACTCGCACCAACACAAAACCACGATTATCGGTTTGCGCTAGAAGACCCTTTTCAGAAAGGAATTGCAGTACCTGTCGAACTGGCGTACGCGAGATGCCGAATTCGCGGGCGAGAGCCGCATCCGAGATCTTCCCACCGATTGGCCACTTACCCGCACGGACAATTGGTATCAGTTTTCGAACAACTTCAATCTGTAAAGGACTAAGAGCGCCGTTCGCAACACTCTTTGAGCCTAGGATGCCACTTCTCATAGCCACTTATTACACGCCCAATCTATAAAATGATTTATGCGTCATCATAATACAAATCGACTGTCAATCTGAAGCGAATAATTGGTTGTAAGCCACGTTTCGTCGCCTTTACATTTCGCGAAATCATATAGTCGCTTGGAGGGTTAATTCTAATGCCGGACTGGACGCCATATCGACTTGTACATAGATCAGGCAACTGAATGAAATGAGCGCGGTTATGGGGAGATTTTATCACCCTCGTTAGCCGTCAACTACACCCAACTCGAAGTATGGCGTCAACGATGAACGGTAGCCGCAGGAATCGCGTGTTGCGAGCCCCCGCAACCAATATTCCAAAATCCCCTGGCATCAGCCGCGGAGGTTTCGCGGTATGGGCATAAGCACAATGCTCACACAAACGGGTCCTTAATTCGCCACAACGACGGGCCTCAGTCAGCAGCCAGATATTCAACCGAGCGAAATTCTTGACTGCGCAAGTGCGCCAGGTCTTCATCCAGTTGGCTAAGTCGCATCATATGTGCGGTGATCTGTAATGAGATGATGTGCCGGTCGTCTATAGAGAAACGTTCCCACCTCTTGAGATTGTCGATGACCTCAATGAGGTCGAGACGTTCTTGTTCAAGTTTCTCCAAATTCCAGATCATCGCAGCCGGCCTCCCGATTTGACTTGCGTGAAACGTAGCATGGCCGGATCGGTTCAAACCGATAAGATTTAGCGTAAATTTTATCTAAATCGCAAGTTGCTCCAAGCTGCGGTTGGCGTGCTTGAGCAAATCCAGGGGATCCGTCAGCTAGCCACCGCGCTTGGTCGCGAATAGTGTCGTCGTCGAACGCATGGAACAGGCTTGTACCGATCCAATGCCTCCAGGGAACACCCGCATCATCCGCGGAAACTTGCCGCGCGGCAACGGGAGCTCGAGGTGCGGCTGAAAGTGCTGCTTGGCACATGGATTCTCAACCAACTGCAAAAAAGCCGGCGGATGGAATGGATGCTCAGATGCTGCTCCACTTACTGCGGTGTAAGCTGACACAGATGGCGCTGTGTGATGCCGATCGTGCACTGCTTGGGGATTTGCTCAAAGGGGAAATCGTGGGTGAGGCTGGCTGATCGTTTGCTGGAGGGAGAAGGACCGTGTCCGGTCGCGTCCGGGTTCTGGTCGGCATGTTCAGTCATTGTGGTGGCATTGCGACTGGCCAACAGGTGGCCCGTACTTGCCCACCCCTGTTTGTCGCTTCCCGCCTTCGGAAAAGGGACAAGAAAAAAGCCCGGCACAATGGCCGGGCTTTTGCTGTTGCTGTCCGGGTGAATCAGAATTTTACGCCGAGGCCGACGCGTATTGCATGCTGGTCGACATCTGCATTGATTGCAGCGCCGCCGAAATCGAAATCCTTGTCGCCGAAATCGGTGTAACGATACTCAACGCGTCCGAACACCATGTCGGTAAACGCGTAGTCGAGACCAACGCCGACGGTGTAGCCGTTGAACGTTTCCTTCACGTCGGCAATGCCCGGAACTTCCGCGTAGCCGCGAGCATAAGCCCAGCCTGCGGTACCATAGACCAGGGCACGGTCAAATGCGTAGCCGACCCGGCCACGAACCGAACCCTGCCAGTCAAACCCGTAGTCAAAGCCCGTGCCAAGGATAGTGGCTGAATCATCGCCCCAGTTCTTTTCGAAGTCTGCTTCGAGGCCAACGACCCAGCTGTTGCCAAGGTCGTAGTTGAAGCCGACGAAACCACCGGCAAGAGCACCGTCGAAGTCTGCGGACGTTTGGCCCGGAAGGCCGACGATCGAAGCGTCATTGTTGTTCCAGCCGTAGCCGGCCTGGACACCGGCGGTAAACCCGGTCCAGCTGAACAGCGGCGCAACGTCTGCTGCCGGGGCTGCAGGAACTTCTGATACGGCATCGGCCGCCATTGCAGTCGATGCCGCAAGCACGAATGCGATAGTCGATACGATTTTCTTCATTGTCTCTGAACTCCCTTACATGAGAGATCATTCATATGCTTTTTTCCTGAAATATGATGTAACCTTTGCGCAACGCCCGCGACCTCAGCAGCTGTCTGCATAAATTGAGGCTGTCCGGCTTCAGCGAGCGTCTCGTGCAATCACACTCTTTCGGCTCATTTTTCTGGCGCTGGCGGGCCACAGATACCTTCGTCCGGTGAAGGCCGTCAGCCGAGCTGGCGCTCAATTGCGGCCTTGTCGATGACCGACCAGACCCTGCGGATTTTTGTCTGTTCGAAGTCGTAGAAAACATGCTCGCAGAACTGAACGCGTCGGCCATTGACCGGAAGGCCCATGAAGGTGGATTTGGGAGTGCAATCGAACGAAAGCCGGGCGCCGATCCGGGGCACGTCGCTGACAAGGATCTCTGCCTGAAACCGAAGGTCTGGAATATCAGCAAAGTCCCTGACCAGCATGTCGCGATAGCCCGACAGCCCTAACGCCCGGCCGTTGTGTTCAACAGTATCGTCGACGAAAGTGCCGAGCTCATCGAAGGCCTGACGGTTGAGGCAGTCGAGATAAGCCAGGTAAATGACGTTAAGTGTATGCATGTGTTTGTCCCCTGTCGACGTGGCGAATGACGTCGTTGGCCCTTGGCTTTCTGGATCATGACGGTGCGGGTCAAGCTGTGATGAGATCGCACCTGCCATCATCCAGTCGGTACAACACATCCTGCGGAACGGGCAGTTCGAGCATCTCCAGCTTCGAAAGTCCGAGAAAAACACCCCGAAGAATCCGCCCGAACAGGCCATGGGAAATGGCGATCGTCGGATGCCGGAGATCCGAGATCCATGACGTCGCGCGCTTGCAGGCGTCTTCAAAACTTTCGCCATCCGGCGCCCTGAAATACCAGTCGAATGCGTTGGATCCTTCAAGGCGCCCAGGAAATTCGGCATCAATCTCAAATCGCGTCATCCCGTCCCAGGATCCAGTGGTGACCTCAACGAGCCTGTCATCTTCGAGATACTGGAGCGTAACCTCGGCCAGGACCCGTTCTGCTGTCTGTCGCACGCGCCCGAGCGGACTGATTTGCATCCGGAAAGACTGCTCATCGTCGCAGAGAGCGTCACGGAGCAGGCGTGCGACTTGATCTGCCTGTTCGATACCGCGCGCGGTCAGCGGCGAATCCTGTTGCCCCTGAAACCGGCCAAGACAGTTCCAGACTGTTTCGCCGTGGCGCAGGAGATAGATTGTCGGGACAGCCACGCTTGCTTCACCTTTATGTTCGTAATCGATTGCCATCGCTCGTGGCATCAATACGGAAACGTGCCGATTGCAGCGCATTGATGACCGCCTGCAAGGCCTGATCCTTGTCCTTGCCCGACAACGATAGTAGATTGTGCTCGAAAGCCCCGAGATTGGCGAACTGGGCATGAAGATCGGCCACGACCAGCGGATCGTGGAGGCTGTCGCCGCCGCGAGCCTGACAGCGTTCGATTGCTTCTGTTACTGTCGTGCGCAGCACGATGTAGTGCAGCGGGCATGCAAGCGCCAGGAAGGCCGGGAGCCAGTCCGGTCGCACGACGCCATCGAGAATGACGAAATAACCCGCCTCGGCATAGCGACATGCGACATCGGCGGCGATCTGCATGATCATGCGGTTTTGTTGATCGGATTCGGGAAGCCAGGGATCGATGCGGCCATGCTTGATGTATCCCCACAGATCATCGCTATGAAAATGAACCTTTGGCACGCCGCACAAGTGCGCAAGGGCTTCGGCGATTGTGGACTTGCCGGAGCCTGGGTGGCCGGAGAGAAGCAGGATATGGCCGCGAAGATCGTCTGTCATGGTCGTTCACTCACCCGGGGCAGGCATTCGGCGGCTGATAGTACGGTCACCGGCCAAAGTTGCCAGGCTGGCTTTTCTTGTCCTCGCCGGTAGACGGGTGAAAGAACCCGCCCTATCTGGCAAAGGTTGTCACCAGGTATGCGGACGCCAGAAGCAGGCTGACGATTGTGAAGAATATCAGGGCCGCCGCCAGTTCATCAAACATGCCTTCGCGTTCATTGCGATTCCAGTCGTAAGCCAAAGCCAACCTCCATCGTTGTTGTGAGAGGAGGGTGGTCGCGTATGGTTAACGAAAACCTAAAATCATTAAGCTGAATTTCGCCGGTACGAAGTGCCATTGACGGCGGGAAGATGGCACATGGCGTCAACCGGCGGGTTCGGAGAAGCTGACTCCGGTGTTGCTGTCGAGGACGATATGCAGGTCCCGGATCATGCCGGCTGCCTGCAGCAGGGCGTTTCGCACGTCGTCGTCGCTGCGCCATCCGTGTTCGATGGACAGGGCGACGGTGTGGATGTCGACGACACTGTCGCGACCGGGACCGGAGGGGATTCCGATCGTTTCGCGCATGTCGCGGATTGTCGTTACCGCCCGTTCAAGCATGCGGCGCTTCTGATAGTCGTCGAGGTTCTCGAGCCTGTTGGCGTCGCGGACGAGTTCGGCAATAAAACTGTTGGTCAGGGTCATGGTATAAGGTTGCCGGGTCGACCAGGCGGCGTCAACTGAGAACCGGCAGCGTGGGCTTCGGGCTGCGGTTTTAAGGTGTTGGCGTGATGCCAGTGCATCAGGGCCCAACGCGCGGCGAAATGGATTATACCGTTTATCATTGTGATGCTTATGGTTATATATCATATAATTAAGTTGTTTTTCGGATGTAAAACATTAATACGATGGTAATGGCCGGTGTATCAATTTATCGGGCAATGATGATTAAACAATAGGCCCGTGAGACGAGGCAAATACCCTGGCTCCTGCCAGGTGCGATCCCACAGAGATTCCCGATCAGGATGATCTGGCGCGATCAAGTGTAAGACTTACCGATCGGGAAGCGTTTCCATGATTCTTCGGAAAACTTCCTGTACGGTAAGTCAAGCTATGGAGGTTGACGATGTTCAGGTCCGCGCGTGATTTCGGCGCTGCTATCAAGGAGAGACGCAAAGCACTTGGCTGGACGCAAACCGGTCTTGCTGCCCGTTCCGGAACGGGGGAACGCTTCATCGTCGAGCTTGAATCGGGCAAGCCGAGTTGCCAGCTCGAAAAAGCCCTGATCGTCGCACGCGCAGTTGGAATCGATCTTGGCGATCTCAAGACGGTCCAGACTGTGCAAGTCGCGTCGGACGATGACCTCGGCTTTTTGCCGATGTTTGGTGCTGATCAATGACAAACATCTACTACGAGACCTTGCCTGTCGCCCATCTGACTTTTGAAGGCGAATGGCGGTTGGACTATGATCCGGGCTGGGAAGCACGCCGCCCGGCCTTTCCGGTGTCGCTTACCATGCCGCTGCGTTCCGGATCCGTAGGTGCAGCGAAGCTGCTTCCCTGGCTTGCCAATCTGCTTCCGGAAACCCATCTTGCCGAGATCGGTCAGCGCCTCAAGGTTTCCCCGCAAGATATTGTCGGTCTACTTGCTCATATAGGACGTGACACGGCGGGGGCACTGTCGATCGGGGAGCCGCGGAAAGCTGGCGTCAACCTCCTGCCGGTGCCGGAGGAGCAGGCGCCGGAGCGTATTCTCAATGAACTTCCTGCCAAACCCTTTCTGGTCGGAGAGCGCGGTGTTTCTATGTCCCTGGCGGGCGTTCAAGAGAAGCTGCCGGATTTCAGTTCCGGTCGACGGGCTGATTTTGCTGATCAGAGCGCATATCGCGGCCGTCGATCGGATCCATACCGACGACACTCCGGTCGATGTTCTCCACCCTGGACGAGGAAAGACCAAGACCGGGAGGGTCTGGGCCTACGTCTTCGATGGGAGTGGCTATCAAGATCCCCGGCCCGGAGCGATCGCTTATTATTACAGCCCTGACCGCAAGGGGGTGCACCCGGCTGAACATCTTTCCAACTTCAGTGGCGTGATGCACGCGGACGGGTATGCTGGTTACAACAAGCTCTACGGCAATCAGATCATAGAGGCTGCCTGCATGGCGCATGTACGCCGCAAATTCCATGACGTGATCAAACTCAAGCCATCACCGATCGCGCAGGAAGCGCTGTCGCGCATTGGTGCTCTCTACGATATCGAGGATCGTATCTGTGGTATGTTGCCTGACGAGAGGCGGGATTTGCGCCAGCAGCATGCCAAACCCATCCTGGACGAGCTGAAAGAGTGGATCGAGGATGTCCAGACAACACTGCCACAGAAACAGAAGCTGGCGGAAGCGATGCGGTATGCGCTGTCACGATGGGCAGCATTGAGCGTCTATCTTGATGACGGCCGGGTTGAAATCGACAACAACATAGCTGAGCGTGCCATGCGACCACTGGGAATTGGCCGAAAGAACTGGTTATTTGCGGGCTCCGACAAGGGTGGTGAGCGCATCGCAAATATCCTGAGCATCATCGAAACCGCAAAGCTTCATGGCCACAATCCGGAAGCCTATCTGACCGATGTCCTGGCCCGGATCCAGGATCATCCCAAAGAGCGACTTGAAAATCCGCTGCCTTGGAACTGGACGCCGGCAAACGCTCGGTGCGAGGCTGCCTGATAGCACGCTCGAGGTTCATTTACACACTCAACCAAGTCGCCGGCATGATCGGCGAGAACCTCGAACTGATCGAAGAAGTGACGGCCAACTCGGACAACATCTCCGAAGGCGAACTGGTTTACGTCAGCGATGGCACTGAAGATGGCACGAAGGGTCTGACCGAAAACGGCATCAAAGAACTTCAAAGCCTACTTGCCGACATCAGGACGTGGGACGGCGGTATCCGCGAGTTCCTCATCGACACACAGTGCGATCCTGAAATAATCGACCGCATCATGGCCGATGAGATGAAGCGCGGCCTTTAGATTCCATCTCTCGAAACCCGAAAAATGCTTTCGCCGGACGCTCACAGTTTGAAGGGGTCAGATCACTTATGATCCCTGGTGGGAAGAAGAGGAGAATTCGATGAAGGCCTCGAAGTTTTCGGAAGCGCAGATCGCATTCGTGTGGAAGCAGGCAGAGGATGGCATGCCGATCGGCGAGGTCTGCCGCAAGGCAGGAATTTCGGACGCGACTTTTTACAATTGGCGCAAAAAATACGCGGGTTTGATGCCCTCGGAGATGAAGCGGCTGCGACAGCTTGAGGAAGAGAATGCCAAGCTGAAGCGGATTGTTGCCGACCTGCCGCTGGACAAGGCCATGCTGCAGGATGTGCTTTCAAAAAAGCTTTAAGGCCTGCCCGCAACCGCAAGCTTGTCGACACGATCAAGGCGGACTGGAAGATTTCGATCCGGCGTGCATGCTCGGTGTTGAAAGTCGAACGGTCGCTCTATGTCTACAAGTCCACGCGTAGCGAGCAGGCCGAGTTGAAGCTGAAGATCAAGGACATCTGCCAGACGCGGCTACGCTACGGCTACAGGCGTGTGCATATCCTTATCAAGCGCGATGGCTGGCCCGTGAACCCGAAGCGAATCTATCGTCTTTACAAGGAGATGGACCTCCAGCTCCGCAACAAGGTTCCCAAGCGCCGGGTCAAGGCGAAGCTGCGGGCTGACCGCACGGAGCCGACCCATTCCAACCATGTTTGGGCAATGGATTTCGTTCATGACCAACTGGCCTGTTGATTTGCACTGAGAGCTGACCCGGGATTGCGCGTCATCCTTGACCAGCGAACTCGCGAGGCGGCTCAATTCGGTATGTTGGTCGTAACGCGCCATGGCGACTGCGGGCGAAGGAGCGGCTATCATTTGACCACTAACGCTTACGGGATTGACATTTCATACCAAGACGAGCGTTTCGTTTGGGGCGGGACCTCTTTTTAGTCTGTGCGTTCACGAGAGTCCAAGTAAGCGTCGAGACACAATAGGGCGATGGCGATCACTGATATGAATATTCCCCAAGCGATATAGTAGTAAATAGCGTCTTCAATACCTATCAAGGTCGGCGATATATAAATCGCCATACCCAGCAGGCTGATTATCATCGATGTGGCAGCACGGACCCGACCTATTTCTTCATTTTTCGCCAAAATCAATATGCGACCATCGCAAATCGCTCTGCCCAGTGCGAACATGCCGCCGAGAAGCGCATACAGAGTCACAAGAAGCGGGACGCTTCTGGAAGTTGCAAATGCGACCATTACGATCCCAACCAAAGCCAGAATGACAAGCTCCCAACGGTGAGCAGTGAAAAGCTTTGTTTGAGCAGCCGCAGTCACAAGAATGGCTCCGCCTCCGATTGCCCACGCTGCCTCGAGAAGCCCATATATGTCGCTGCCTCGCCCGAGAGTGTCTTTGACGAACCCCGGTACGAGCACATTTGCCATCTGAGATGCGGAGAAAAACAGGCCAACGTTCAAGATGGTGAATGTTAGAGCCCGTTGACTCCGCATCGCCCGAAGTCCTCTTTTCCACCCTGCGATAACATCATGTGGGTTACGTGAGGGTTCATTTTGATAATCGGGGAAGAAGCGGTTGATGATGATGAATTGAATCGCCATCAGGATGACCATTATTAGGACCGACCATATGGTCGGAAAATAATGGAGCAAAACTCCGCCGAGTCCTGTGCCACTTAAAATACCTAACTGACGGCAGATTGAAACTCGGATCGAGAGTTTCATACGCCGCGACGCGTCTACAGCCAATTGCGTGATGCCGTCCAAAGCACCTGCGTTAAGAACCGTCCCCAGTGAAAATAGGGTGGCGTAAGCAAAGAGCCACGGGGCAGGGGTACTTACCAGCACCCCAACCGTCAAAGCGGCCACGCCCAAAAACCTTAAAGCTTGTCCTCGGCGAATGACGGACAGGCGGTTTTTGCTGTCAACGATCACCCCTGCGTAGATGGAGAAAATGAAAGAAGTCGCGCTGCTAACGAAGAACAACTGTCCGACCAGTGATATCGACCCTTCTACCGCCGCGACCCACGAGGTTACGACAAGGCTGAGTCCGATGGTCGCGAAAGACGCGAATGAGAAAGCCATAATTGCGGCTTCGATTTTCGCAAAATAACGCAGATGCTGAACAAGTCGGGTGGAACGCGTTTGCTTAGCCAAAGTCGCGCCTGTTTTAGAATTCAACAATTGATATTGTTTGCCGACCCACTGGTATCGGCAAACAACGATAGCGAAAAAATCGCCATTTTACTGTATCACATAACCGGTTTTCGCCGCGTCCGTCGATACACTACGAAGGTAGTTTCGAGTTTCTTCATGCCCCAAAATAGGATCCTGAAAAATGTCGCGTGCATGAAAGCCACTTGAATTGTTCAACACGATCATCCGTCGAGATTTTTGTTCGGCCGCATATCTAAAGGGGTTGCGAGCAATAGCAGCTTGGAAAGCCTTCAGGCGCGCGGTGTAATCGTCATCGGCGTTCTCTTTCCCTGCAAACTTCCCATTCATGAAGGTTATGATGCTTCCATCTTCATCCTCGCTGAATATGGCGGTTTTCACCTTGCGCTCGACGACAGAGCCAATTTTGGAGCCACTTTCGCCGTATATCGCAGGAGTGAGATCGAAGGTGAAATCATCATCGAAACCAATTCCTTCAACGTGCTCTTGAAGGTTGTCTATAGATGAGGCCGGAACCCAGTAAAAATTCCCGCAGTTCCGGTAATTGATGAATGTATTGTATATCGAAATGTATCGTGGAACACCTAACGTTTTGCCGTGGATGCGCCCATCTGAATGAAAGTCGAGAATATCGGTGGGAGAGATATGCAAGAGGCCTGCATCGTTAAGGGCCTTGTTGCTCTCATAGGATGCACTGAACATCGTAAAGGGAGTGTGGTTTTCGACGTCCTTAGAAGGCTCCATGAGTACCGTTGTAAGGGCGACCGATACCAACGCGCCCGCTATCGCGTCGTCAGTAAGATCGTCATAAATTGGCGGAACGTCGACAGCGGCAATTCCGCACATCTTGTCAGAGATACGCGCGTTAATTTCCGGAATTAGATCTGAAAAAGAAGCTGCAAACTCATCGGAAAAATGCTGCAGGGTCTGAGTGTCCTTTGTGTCGCCAAGAGATCTCAATTCGCCGTCAATCTCTAGAACTTCACGGCAAAAATGCCGCAATTGCTCACGGTCCAGAACAAAGGAAGGTGCTTCAGCATAAGCGGAATTATGTGACATCAGGAGCTGTCCTTATTCTACGCAACTATGTTGAAAGGAAAGACAGAGAGGGGCCGAAAACGGCCCCTCTCCTCACAATTAAACGGTATCGGTGCATTCCGGGCGCGTCAGGCTGGGCTTTACATCCTTCGCCAAACGCTTCATCGAGACTGTCAAAACGGGTTTGTCGTTCTTGCGATCATCGTTGGTTTGCATCGTATACTCCCTTGTGAGCAAAATCTCTTGCTCGGTTCGGTTTCTAAACAGCCAACCACTGGCTGCGGATTTATCCAACCCGAAGTTTAATTTTTAATCGAGTGCAGGATGTCGGGGGTGCCTTTTCGCCGTGTCGCGAGTTCTTGCGGCCATTTTGTGGCCATGAAAATAGCGTTAAGGGCGCCTTCTGCGTCGTGAGCATACAAGGTGATCAATCACGTGTGCGGCCTAACCAATGGTTATTTTGCTCCGGCGCAAACGCGAGCGCTTTCGCTTTTCCAGCACTGCCCGTCGCGCTTCATTTCGCCCAGTCGCGTGTGGGCGTGCGTTGATCCCGGCGTTTCATTCCACCAGCCGTCGGCGACGTCGCTGTCAATCTCGATGATGGCAAAGTAACCGTTTGCCTCCATCACGAAGCTGCCAGACTCGTTGCTATAGGGCCCCCAGTAGCAGGCACCATCTATTGCTTTGGTCCCGTCGACTTCTAGAACGCAGCCCTTCCGATTTGGAGGCGTTTGCTTCGCCGCAGGATAGTTGCTCGCCTTTTCCGTCTTTGAAGCAGGTTTGTTGAAACATGCCTGAAACTGGGAGAAAGGCGCTACGGCATTGGCAAGGCTAATGGTAACCGTCTTGCCATCAAGGTCGGCGATTTCTAGTTTTTTGCCTTTCTTGCCTTCATCGAGGATTTGCGGTGAGATTTCGTAGAAGCCGTGCCAGCCGAAATAGTCTTCTAGATCGCCATTGGACATTTGGGCCGTCTTGTCGTCGACCTGCCAAGACGCGCGAACAGTGCCGTCAAAGTTTCCATTCTCAACAAACGCAACGAAATCCTTGCCCGGTGCACCCATGAAGCCAACCTGTTTCGATTCCACAAAACACGTATCGCCCCAATCCTCCTCGCGTTGTTCAAAGGTCCAAGGTGATGTTGAGGCGGCGGTGGCAGCGACTGACTTCACTGGTGGGTTTTGAAGCATCACACTGCGGTTTGCAGGCATTTGTGCGGCTGTTCTGGCATCATCACCTGACGGTTGCGCGAATGGCGACGTGGACGAAGCCTGAGGGGCCTTGAACAGTGATTGGCCAAGCCCGGTTAAGGTGGATATGCAGGTATCGAAGCCAGTCCCGAGCGCTATCGCTTCCGTATAGGTCGTCACCGGCACGCGCCATGGTGGCTCATTTCCTTGGAAAGTGATTACCAATTGCGCTGGCTTGTTTGTCTGTTCCCAGAATGGTGGTGACCTTGAAACCACCTCCATCTTCCGCAACGCCCTCAGGAATTTCCCGGTAGAGTTCATCGCCGTTGACCACCTTCGAAATAAACTGAATGTTACCTGCCCATTCGGTGCCAATCCTGACATTCGTTGTCTGGCCAGCCGGAAGGTTCCAGTTCTGTTTGGTGAGGCGCAGCCGTGCGACGATTTTGTCGATGCCGATCAGCGTGTGTTTCGGCGTGGAATATTGACCCCTCGGAAGGCGGATCATCATGCTCGAGCGCTATATTGCGAACACATCGGGACCATGGAGAGGAGCAGTCTTCTTCCTAGCCATGTTCCGGGGGTGAACTCGAATTTTGTTTAAATATGTATTTTGTTATTCAAATACAGATAATTGAGATTGTTTATAAAAGTATTTTGTGAGGCTTATGGCATTTTCTCCGCTGCTGAAGTAGCGCACTCTTGCTACAGGAAACTTGTCGCGCGCGGAATGTCCGCGTCGAGATCCCGATCGATAACGTTATAGTCGTTCTCTGAAAATTCGGCGTTATTTTCTGTTTGCCTGCTGATCCACAGTATGCACTGTGAAATATCGTCGGTTTCGACAACAGGCTCTTGCCTGTCAGGCCCGACCCACATCAACACGTACCGCAATGATAATGCTCCAGCTTGATTACACGGCAAATTTAATATCGAGCTTACCCCAGGTTTGCGTACCCCAATTGGGGTATGTCTGGCTGATCAAGTTCGGGTTTGCTGCAGGACGCTTACTGATGTCGTTAGGTGACGATAAGACGGATCAGAAATGCAACGAGTATCTTGCCGGGGATTGAGCGCGCACATCGGTCCGGACCGTCGTAGAAGCCCCGTTGCGCCTAGAGCGTGCCACATGCTCCAGGTTGATGGCTTCGGGAGGTTGATGAGAAACGGGCGGCTTCCAGCTCGACAAGTGTGTCTTTTCAAGTACGCACGAAAACAACTTCTGGATCTGGTGCTGTATTCTGGCTATACAAATATACTTTGGTGGGTGAGGGGGAAAATGCCGGTTGATATCGCGGTTTTTCATAATCTGCTGAATCGGTTCCAGGATGCAGCGCTGGAGCCCTCGCGTTGGCCCTCGCTTCTGGAGCAGATTGCTGAGGCAACTGGCGCCGGCGGCATCAATGTCATGGCACCGGCAAGCTCCGGCTCGGTCGGAGGTGTTCTTTTCACCGAGAGTTTATCCTCGATCATGGAAGCCTATATCAACGACGGCTGGAACACGCGAGACCACCGGGCGAAATTCATACCGTTGATGAAGCGTAATGGAGTTGTCCTCGAGGAGGATTTCGTCCGTAAAGGTGATCTGGATAATCTCGAATACTATAAATTCATGGCGAAGCATGGATTCCAGCATACAGCAGTCGTCAATTTTTCCTCAGGTGAGGACGATCTGTTTTTCGTTCTGCAACGCAGGCTCGGCGATGGCGGGTTTGGGAACGATGACCGGGTTCACCTCGCTAATCTCAGAACCCACCTTCAGATGTCCGCACGGATCATGGCACTGTTTTCGGCTGGCGACATGAGAGGACGACTGGCCGCGTTTGAGCGTGCAGATGTTGCGTGCGTTTTCTTTGACCATCGTGGTCATGTGGTAGCGGCTAACCAGAAGGCGGATTCGCTTCTCACCGGGGATGTCAGAATAGCGCATGGAAAAATCAGGGCAGCGTCGTCACGGGAGACAGTGGTCTTTGAGACGATGCTGAACAAGGTCATTCGATCGAATGATCTGGCTCACGGCGAAGTCGTGACGTTGACCCGTGGTGAGAAGAGGCCGTTGCTTGCGCGGATCGAAAGGGCTGGGCCAAATTTGCGTGACGTTTTCGCCAGGTCGTACGCGATGGTGCTGTTCGAAGATGTGAGTGATAAGCGTTTCATTTCATATGACGTGCTTCATCATCTGTTTGGGCTGACGCCGTCTGAATGTAAAATTGCGGCACTTCTTGCCGACGGTGCCGACCTGAGAACCGTCGCCGGTCATTGTGGAATTCAATATGAAACGGTTCGTACCCACATTCGGTCAATCCTTCGTAAAACCGGGACCGACCGACAGGCGGAGCTATGTGTCCTGCTTGCTGGCATTCGGCTAGGCTGACACGCAAGGCTACCCCAATATACGGTGCTCGGCCGCATGATGCTGATGCCTGGTTTTTTGCATCGTGCAAAAGTCATTCCAGATCCTGCTTATAGGCCCGTAGCCCCGGATCGCTCAGGCATTGTTGCACGAGCCGCAGGCTTTCGGTGTAGAGAGCCACACCCGCTTTTGCTGTGCCGCAAATGCCGATTGCATTCCGGGCACGTGTTGCAAACGGATGGATCTTCTCACTCATATACGTGTCCGAGCAGATGTCCTTGCCAAGTACCGCGTGTTCGCTTGCGGCGAAAGCAATCAGGGTTACGGCGCTGGTTCGGATGAATTTTTTAAATTGCATGTTTGAAGTCCCCAAGCTGAATTTTCGCATCTGGGAAGCTTGCGTATTGTCCGCGTCCTGGATGTGAGCGGTTAGAGACAAACAAAAAGACGGAGCTGTCGCATTCTCCAATTAGGGTACGATTATGGTGCCCGTTTATGATGGTGTCTGGCGCATCGTCAGCGCATCGGGCGAGGGATATAGCCTTGCGCTGAGGAATGATTCATCCGTTCAGCGAGAGGTTAGAATGAACTGGCGTGTAACTTTTCTTATCCTTATGTCATCACTTTCCGTGTTTCCTTTTTCCGGACAGGCCCATGCACGGTGTGAACTGGCCCCGGCTAACGGTGGCCGATCTTACGGGTGCGGCGGTGGCTCTGCGCAACGACAATCATCTGGAGCTGATGCAGCCGCATTGCTGGGGCTCGGCATTGCTATACTGAACGCTCTACCGGAACCCGAGGACAGACCTGTACAGACATTTCGTCCACGCTCGTCGGATAATATCGATCGGATGAGCCGGGCATTTGGCAGAGCAGGCGCAATTGCCAACGCTGCAAGTACGCCCGATCCCAGACCGTCGGTTCAGAGGCCGATTAAGAATGGCCAGGCACCTTACGCGAATGATGATTGCGTAGCATTTAAACAGCGCAGTCGGGGCAGGATCGATTGGGACTACGTTGACGTCATCAACAAGTGCAATATCCCCGTACAAGTCGTCATGTGCTACTATATGCCCGGAGATGAGCGAAAATGTGCCGGAAAATCAGCTTGGGGTACGACATCAACAATCGGTTCTCGTGGGAAAACCGTAAGCGTCTCGGACACCCGTTCGCACCCATACAAAGTAAAGTACTTCGTATGTGACATGAGCGGTGTGCGCAACAACAGCAAACTGTGCTTGCGACCCACGGTGTGATGTCTCATGGGCAGCGGTTTCTGTACGAGGAGCCGCTGACTGTATTTGATTATGTAATTCAAATTTTTGTATTGAGATATACTACTTAATACTCGGTACGGTTCTTTCTTTTGCACCGGCTCCCGGCGGCTGAGTTATTCTGCCACTTTTTCCAACACGGCTCGAAAAATTTGGAGCCTATCATCACGCTGCAGTCCGCGAGCCCGTCATTATCACCAAGAACGGTCGGCGTCGCACCGTTGTGATTGCCTATGAGGACGATATGCGCCTCGCAAAGCGTGATCGCCGAGTCGAACTTTCGACGACGCTCGGCGACGATGACCTCGCCGCCACTGAAGCATCGCAGATGGAGCCGGGTCTGGAACATCTCAACGCCGAACTGTTGACGGACATGCATTCTGCCGACTGAACCAAAGGTCGGCGGGCTGTTCAGATATTCGCACCTTTGGCATTGGCACGTCGGACTTAGCGGGCAGCGTAGGCTCTCTATTTCCCGCGGGGAATGTTCGACGGATCGAGCAACTCCGCGTATGCTGGATGGACCGATCTTCTGAAGATGTTCAATCAACTCCCACCTTTTGGGGGTAAAGTCATTTTCCTTATAACGGCTTTATATGTGTCGGCTGCCGGATTGCCGCCAGCGGCGGTCTCCGGCGGCGATTGGCTCAGTCAGGTTGCCGTTGCTTATCTGGTGCGGGATGTTTGTTGCTGCAGTTGATGTGGTTTGAGCGTCCGTGCACTCAGTACGATCCTTTCTTTGGCGCTGGCTTCCGGCGGCTAAGTTATGCCGCTACCTTTTCCGGCATGGCTCAAATCACCGACTTGCGATTTATTTAAATGCTATTATATTGGCAGTAATGTCATTTATTTGTATTTGGGTGATAATATGTTAGCATTTAGGATGGCATCCCCGGTGGAAGTTATCAGAGGTTTGGCGGACAGAATGAAGCGCCGACGGATTGAGCATGGATTGACCCAGCGTGAACTGGCTTCGAGATCGAATGTGTCCTACGGATCGTTGAGGCTATTTGAAGAAACCGGGAAAATTTCGCTCGAGAGCCTTGTGAAAATTGCGTTTGCCCTTGAGGCGGAGGCGGAGTTCGAACGCTTGTTTCCAGGTCGGCGGCCGCAGAATATCGATGATGTCATTGATCGTCCTCTCAAGCAGCGTGTGCGCAGGAAATGAAGTTCAAGCCAATCCAGCAGATTAAGGTTTATCTGAATCTCGAAGGGAACGAGAGGAAACTCGGTACCCTCGCCTGGAGTGGCAAGGAACGGAGGGCTTACTTCGAGTACGCGGCGGAGTTTCTGACATCGCCCCTTTTGATTTCTCCATTCCATATGATGGCGGCCACGGGGTTGATTGCGGCGCCTCGCGATCCGTTCGACGGGCTCCATGGGCTATTCAACGACAGCCTGCCTGACGGGTGGGGTCGTCTGTTGCTGGACCGCCGTCTACAGCGAGCGGGCATTGATTACACCCGGCTCACGCCGGTTGACCGTCTCTCGGCGGTGGGCAGAACGGGAATGGGGGCACTCTCATACATTCCGGAATTGCCAGACGATCAGAAACAACAGGCCGTCACTGATCTCGATTGGTTCGCTGATCAGGTGGAGTTGGTACAGACGGAGATGGACATCGCCGACATCGATCGTTTGCAGGGCGCACAGGGCGGATCCGCGGGTGCACGTCCGAAGATTATGATCGGCTTCAACCAAGTGGAAAATACCTGTGTTCTGGACTACGGCCAGCCGTTGGGCGCGGGGTTTGAAAGGTGGATGGTCAAGGCACCTAGTTCCGATGATCCGCGGGAGATTGGCGCTGAAGAAAGAGCCTATGCGCTTATGGCGGTAGCTGCAGGACTGACGATGGCTGACACGCAGCTGTTGGAGACCCGGAAAGGAAGGCGGCTTTTCGCGACGAAACGTTTTGACAGGACACCTACCGGCAGGCTCCACATGCACACGGCAAGCGGCCTGTTGAATGCCAGCCATCGTGAGGCGAGTGTGAACTATGAGCAACTTCACAAGCTGACCCATATGATGACCCGCGACGCTGCGGAAGTCCTCAAGATGTTTCGAAATATGGTGTTCAATGTCTATGCCAGAAATCGCGACGACCATGCTAAAAACCATGCATTTCTTATGGACGGGAATGGTAGGTGGTCTCTGGCACCCGCATACGATCTTACGTTTTCGTCCGGGCCAGGCGGTGAGCACAGCGCTGCAATAGCCGGGGAAGGTAGAACCCCCGGCATGTCTCACCTTTTGGCGGTCTCCAAAGCGGCTTCGATCCCGGATCAATATGCCAGGGAGGTTATAGAGCAGGTTCGAGAGGCCGTAGATCGGTGGCCCCAGTTTGCGGAAGAAGTTCGGCTATCCAGATCCCGTACTGCTGAACTCGACAAATTCCTGAATGGTAATCGGCTGGCTGATCGGCAATTTTAGTGGCCCTTGGCGGCGCTCATCGGTTTAGGTGAACGTCAAGCCGACCCTTACACGCCTTTTATGATGTCGCAGATACCCTTGCGGATGACGTCCTTGTCGGCGATCTGTCCTGCCTGAATGTTGAAAACAGCATCGATCCGGACAGCGGCGCCTTTCTGGCGGGCGACAACGCGCAGCGTCTGAATCCTGCCACTTCCGCTGGTTTCCTGGTGGGCATCGATTGACGACAGTGCCTTGTTGATCTGGATACCTGAGAAACCTTCTGCTGCGACGGCCTGGGCGAGCTTTTGAAGGACAGCGGGTGCTTTGGCTTTCGGTAGTTCCTGAAAGGATTTGTAAGAGACAGCTGTGACCATCGGCACACCTGAGACTGTGAAGTTTTTCTCGCACGATGCTGCGAAGGCCGGGCTGGAGAAGGTGATCAGGCCGAGAACTGCGATGGCATGTTTCATATTGCGTAATCCGGTTGTTGGTGAGGGTTTTCAGCTGTTGGCCGCATCAGAATGTCGACCGTTTTCCTCTGTAGGTTGATGGCGGTGGTAAAGCTTCATGGGCTTGCGCGAGCGTTTCCAGCCATGTTGCGAGGCCATCTGGAACTGTATCGTTGCCGGCTTCCAGCGCCTCGATCCATGAGAGTTCACATTGCAAGGCAGAGGCAATATTGATTGGCGTCCAGCGGATCACCCGCAGGCATTCATTAAAGCGTTCTGGCGACATGATGATTTGTTATGTTCCCCGTATTTTCGCGCAGAGGCTCCCTCACGCAGCCGCGATAGTCAATCATTTTTGCAACTTTTGATAGGCTGAACGATCCGTATTTACCTGTTATTCGATTACATGAGGGGAGCACGCGCTGCAGGGCGTGCAGGCGGAATATTATACCTTCGTAATCGCTATTAATACATATATTTGTATATTTATACTTGATGCCGGGAATGGATTTCCCTTTGGCGAGGGTGAGTGGGTGGCTTGGTTAGGATTGGATCAACTAGAGCGTCGATAAAACATATAATTTATTCAATCGGGCATGAAAAACATATAAATAAGCATAAACCAACCGCATTAAGTGGATTTGATTGGTAAAGCTCGTCTGTTTGTGCGCAGATAATTTTGGACCGCTATAACCATGTGATTTTATATAGGTTTTTACAGTGAGGTGGGTTTATTTATATGGGAAGCGGGAAGGAATCTGATTGGGAAGTGGATTGAAAAGGCGATGAAAACTAGCGGCGATCGATCACAATAACAATATCATGATAT
>NZ_JBNWDU010000013.1:0-19405 GCF_053521725.1 Agrobacterium sp. CG160-95
TGATCGTTCCGATCGCGATGGAAGAAAAGCTGCGCTTCGCTATCCGCGAAGGCGGCCGTACCGTCGGCGCCGGCATCGTCGCTTCTATCGTCGAGTAATCTTCGAAAGACGGCGGTTTCGCCGGATTTAAAAATCTAGTTCTAAAACGGCGGTGTCTTCGGCACCGCCGTTTTTTTATGTAAAAATTGATTTTTGTAAATTTATATAGTTGAAAGATTCGTATATTTTTCTAATGTGAAGATGTAATCGGATGTCGTATTTCGATTTATGCTCATAGCGCACGCGCTATATTTGAGGGGTTATAATGTATTCTTCTTTTGAATAATTTCCCCGAGGTCTGGCGATCATTATTCGCCTGTAATGCGTCTGGCGTAGACGAGGCGACATCAACCTAGGCTTGGCTGGCTTGTTTTCATCGGCCAGTTTTCTTCCGAGACGACTTCATGTCCGATTTAACTGTTGTGCTCACCAGCTGCCGCCGTCCTGATCTTCTCATCGGAACTCTCGATAGCTTCTTCTCTACTAATGATTACCCGCTACGAGAATTTATCATTATCGAGGACTCTGACGACGAATCGGTGTGGGCGATTCCGGCGCGGTATCCAGAGCAACCGATCCGCGTCATTTTGAACGGCGTCAACATTGGGCAGCACCGCTCTATCGACCGGGCATATTCGGAAGTGCAAACCCCTTACATCCTGCATCTCGAAGACGACTGGGCATTTCCTGTTTCTAAGGTTGTGGGCAGGGGCATCGAAATACTGAAGCGGGACCCGCAGGTGGCGCTCGTTCAACTCAGAACCGATGACGACATGCCCCGTGACATTCGACGCAAGGCGCAGGCAGTTGAAGATATAGGGTATTGGCGAATACCGCCGACCGCGCATCGTGTCTGGCATAGCTTCACCTTCAATCCGACCGTCAAGCGGTTGTCCTGCTATAAAAAACTACCGCAAGGTTATGCGGGTTTCCGGACAGAGGCGGAGATTAGTATCTTTTATAAGGATCAGGGCGCGATCATGGCGTGGTTGGCCGAAACCGGCGTCAGCCATTCGGGATTTGGCCGCAGCAATTATGGCTTTAAGAAACGCCGTGGTTGGCGCGGTGTGGCGCAAGAACTCGACAGATTCTTTTCGCTGGCGACAATCCGTAAATGGCGGCGTTCGGTGACGCGCAACGTCGCACACTTCAAGCGCAAGTATCGGGAGCGTCAGTTGATCAGGTCCAATCGCAGTGCGCTTGAGCCGTAATAGATTAAAGGTCGGTTGCGAAAGGTATCAAACCAGCGCATTTGGATGTCGCAGAGGGGTTCGTTGAAGTGACGGGCTTGGGGGTAACCGGTTAAGCGGCCGAGGAAAAAACGTGGCGGGGAGGGCGTCAACAGTTTCTTCCGAAAGCGAATAAAAAGCGCTTGCCATTCTTTTCCGTGCGCCTTAAAGGGAACGCATACCGAAGCGGCCAAGTGATTTTCGTGGTCGGCTGAGGTGTTAAAGGGGTATAGCTCAGTTGGTAGAGCGGCGGTCTCCAAAACCGCAGGTCGTAAGTTCGAGCCTTACTGCCCCTGCCACTTTCCATCCGCAAGCGCGGTCTTCGCTGCATGGCAGATGGGTGCCGGTTTTCCGGCGAATTTCGCCGAATGTCGATTTCCTCTTGTTAAAACTGGAATCGGTGTTTATGTAAGGTCAAAACAGACACGCGGTGCGTGGGGCTGATTAGTTCGGCTTTACGCGCCGTAATTGCGTGGGCAGTCAATGGCATCCAAAACCAATCCGTTTACGTTTCTGCAGCAGGTTCGCGCCGAAGCGTCTAAAATCACTTGGCCGTCGCGCCGCGAGACCATGATTTCGACGGCTATGGTGCTTGTGATGGTCATTTTTGCGGCTCTGTTCTTTTTTGCTGCTGACCAGCTCATCGGCTGGGTGCTTAGCCTCGTGCTGAACGTCGGCCGGTAACGGATTGAACGGAGAATAAAAATGGCAGCGCGCTGGTATATCGTTCACGCATATTCGAACTTCGAAAAGAAGGTCGCTGAGTCGATCGAAGAGAAGGCTCGTCAGAAGGGTCTTGATCATCTTTTTGAGAAAATCCTCGTTCCGACCGAAAAGGTTGTCGAGGTGCGTCGTGGCCGCAAGGTCGACAGCGAGCGCAAGTTCTTTCCAGGTTACGTGCTTGTGCGCGCCAACCTGACGGATGAGGCCTATCACCTCATCAAGAACACGCCGAAGGTGACCGGTTTCCTCGGTTCGGACAATAAGCCTGTTCCGATTCCGGATTATGAAGCCGATCGTATCCTCGGTCAGGTTCAGGAAGGTGTTGAGCGTCCGAAGTCTTCGGTTTCGTTCGAGGTCGGCGAGCAGGTTCGCGTTTCCGATGGTCCGTTCGCGTCGTTCAACGGCGTTGTTCAGGATGTCGACGAAGAGCGTTCGCGCCTGAAGGTGGAAGTTTCGATTTTCGGCCGCGCTACGCCGGTCGAGCTGGAATACAGTCAGGTCGAGAAGGTCTGACTGGAGGGGTGAAACCCCAATCGCGTGGAAGGCAAACGGGCTCCCATAGCCGGGGCAGGGCGCCGCACCACGCAACCGCAGCCGCCGGAGCGATCCGGCTAGAGAGAAGCCGGGAAACCGGTTTGAATTGAAAGGCAGAGAGATATGGCTAAGAAAGTTATGGGCCAGCTCAAGCTGCAGGTGAAGGCAGGGTCGGCCAATCCGTCCCCGCCGATCGGTCCTGCACTTGGTCAGCGCGGCATCAACATCATGGAATTCTGCAAGGCGTTCAATGCCGCCACGCAGGAAATGGAAAAGGGTATGCCGATTCCGGTCGTCATCACCTATTACCAGGACAAGTCCTTCACCTTCGTCATGAAGCAGCCGCCGATGACCTATTGGCTGAAGAAGGAAGCAAAGATCACCTCCGGCTCCAAGACGCCTGGTAAGGGCGCCAAGGTTGGCTCCATCACCAAGGCTCAGGTCAAGACGATCGCTGAAGCCAAGATGAAGGATCTGAATGCTGCCGATATCGAAGGCGCAATGGCAATGGTTGAGGGCTCTGCCCGCGCCATGGGCCTGGAAGTAGTAGGTTGATCATGGCCAAGGTAGCAAAGCGTATTCAGAAGATCCGCGAAGGTGTGGATCCTAACAAGCTCTACGTTCTCACCGACGCCATTTCGATGGTCAAGGAACGTGCGGTCGCCAAGTTCGACGAAACCGTTGAAGTTTCGATGAACCTCGGCGTTGACCCGCGCCATGCGGACCAGATGGTTCGCGGCGTTGTCAACCTGCCGAACGGCACGGGCCGTGACGTTCGCGTCGCCGTTTTTGCACGTGGCGCCAAGGCTGATGAAGCCACGGCTGCTGGTGCTGACGTTGTTGGCGCAGAAGAGCTGGTTGAAATCGTTCAGGGCGGCAAGATCGACTTCGATCGTTGCATCGCGACCCCGGACATGATGCCGCTCGTCGGCCGTCTCGGCAAGGTACTCGGCCCGCGTGGCATGATGCCGAACCCGAAGGTCGGTACGGTGACGATGGATGTTGCCGGCGCCGTCAAGGCGTCCAAGGGCGGCGCTGTTGAGTTCCGCGTCGAAAAGGCCGGTATCGTACACGCTGGTATTGGCAAGGCTTCGTTCGACGCCAAGGCTCTTGAAGAAAACATCAAGGCTTTTGCCGATGCGGTCATCAAGGCAAAGCCGACGGGTGCCAAGGGCAACTACGTCAAGCGCGTTGCCATCTCCTCGACCATGGGTCCGGGCGTCAAGATCGAACCTTCGTCGGTTACGGCTTAATCAATTCTCGTGCTTCCCTGTCGGGGAGCGTGATTAAAAGAATTTCCGGCTCTCAGGGAGCCGGAGATTTCCGGGGAAACCCGGAACTCCTGTCCGAGATTGCGGGTGGCCATGTCCTTCGGGGTTTGGCCTTAATCATTCAACCTGCATGAGACGGGTGAGGCTGGATTTGAGGCATCGCAGATGCCTGACTGTCCGGTTCGAACCTGGTGTGCCTGTGCCTGAAGCCGTTTGCGGCGACAGAGCGGGGGACAGGATCCTCGAGCGTCGCTTGGGATCTTTGTAAAAAGGTCCCTTGGGGCAAAGGCAAACCCGACGGGTTCACACTTATGTGGCCCCGTCTACTGGAGACAGACAGTGGAAAGAGCGGAAAAACGCGAATTCGTCACGGAGCTGAACGAAGTCTTCAAGGCTTCCGGTTCGGTTGTCGTGGCCCACTATGCTGGTGTCACCGTTGCGCAAATGAACGACTTCCGTTCGAAAATGCGCGCTGCCGGAGGCACCGTCAAGGTCGCGAAGAACCGCCTGGCCAAGATCGCTCTTCAGGGCACGGAGTCGGAAGGGATGACAGATCTCTTCAAGGGCCAGACGCTGATTGCATACAGCGTCGACCCTATGATTGCTCCGAAAGTCGTCATGGATTTCGCAAAGACCAACGATAAAGTCGTTGTTCTCGGCGGTTCCATGGGCGCAACCACGCTCAACGCCGAAGCAGTCAAGTCGCTTGCGACCCTGCCTTCGCTGGACGAGCTGCGCGCAAAGCTGCTGGGCCTACTCAACGCCCCGGCAACTCGCGTCGCCACGGTTGTCGCAGCACCTGCAAGCCAGCTTGCACGGGTGTTCTCGGCTTACGCCAAGAAGGACGAAGCCGCTTAAGGCGGTTTTTCGCTGTAATTATTCAAACTGGTTCGAACTGAACAAAAGGAACTATCAAAATGGCTGATCTCGCAAAGATCGTTGAAGACCTCTCCACCCTGACCGTTCTGGAAGCTGCAGAACTGTCGAAGCTTCTCGAAGAAAAGTGGGGCGTTTCCGCCGCTGCTCCGGTAGCTGTTGCTGCTGCTGGCGGTGCTGGCGCTGCTGCTGTCGTTGAAGAAGAAAAGACCGAATTCGACGTGATCCTGGTTGACGCTGGCGCCAACAAGATCAACGTCATCAAGGAAGTCCGCGCTATCACGGGTCTCGGCCTGAAGGAAGCTAAGGACCTCGTTGAAGGCGCTCCGAAGGCTGTCAAGGAAGCTGTTTCTAAGGCTGAAGCTGCTGACCTCAAGAAGAAGCTTGAAGACGCTGGCGCCAAGGTCGACGTTAAGTAATCTTGCGATTGCTGGCGGGAAGGGGCTTCATGCCCCTTTCCGTCGTCATCGTTTTAAAACTTATTACCCAAAAGCCGCGTGAAAATGGCTTTTGGGTAATGGGTTCTTCAAGAGAATGGTTCCGAACCGGCTCATCTAGGCAATCCGGCCTGATCGATCCGGGATGTGGAACGAGATTGATGACACCCATTGCTTGACGGGATCGACTGGCCATCGGTTCCCGTCCGTTGCAGGCCCGGATGCAATTTTAAAGGAGCGACGATGGCTCAGACCCTTTCGTTTAACGGTCGCAGGCGCGTACGCAAGTTTTTCGGCAAAATTCCAGAAGTAGCGGAAATGCCGAACCTCATCGAGGTTCAGAAGGCTTCGTATGACCAGTTTCTCATGGTTGACGAGCCCAAGGGTGGCCGTCCCGACGAGGGATTGAATGCCGTATTCAAATCCGTATTCCCGATCACCGATTTTTCCGGCGCATCCATGCTCGAATTCGTGTCTTACGAATTCGAAGCGCCGAAGTTTGACGTCGAGGAATGCCGTCAGCGCGATCTGACCTATGCAGCGCCGCTGAAAGTGACGCTGCGCCTCATCGTGTTCGATATCGACGAGGATACAGGCGCGAAGTCCATCAAGGACATCAAGGAACAGTCCGTATACATGGGCGACATGCCGCTCATGACCAATAACGGCACGTTCATCGTCAACGGTACAGAGCGCGTCATCGTTTCGCAGATGCACCGTTCGCCGGGCGTATTCTTCGACCACGACAAGGGCAAGAGCCATTCTTCCGGCAAGCTTCTGTTCGCTGCCCGCGTCATCCCGTATCGCGGTTCCTGGCTCGACATCGAGTTCGACGCCAAGGACATCGTCTATGCGCGTATCGACCGTCGCCGCAAGCTGCCCGTGACCTCGCTCCTGATGGCGCTTGGCATGGATGGTGAAGAAATCCTGTCGACGTTCTACAGCAAGGCTTCCTACGAGCGCTCCGGCGATGGCTGGCGCATTCCGTTCCAGCCTGAAACGCTGAAGAATGCCAAGGTCATCACCGACATGATCGACGCCGACACCGGCGAAGTCGTTGTCGAAGGTGGCAAGAAGCTGACTCCGCGTCTTATCCGCCAGCTCGTAGACAAGGGCCTGAAGGCACTTAAGGCGACTGACGAAGACCTCTATGGCAACTTCCTTGCCGAAGACATCGTCAACTACTCGACGGGTGAGATCTATCTCGAAGCCGGCGACGAAATCGACGAAAAGACGCTTGGCCTCATTCTTCAGTCCGGCTTTGACGAGATTCCGGTCCTCAACATCGACCACGTCAATGTTGGCGCCTATATCCGCAACACGCTGCATGCGGACAAGAACCAGAACCGCCAGGAAGCGCTGTTCGACATCTACCGCGTCATGCGTCCGGGTGAGCCGCCGACCATGGATTCGGCAGAAGCGATGTTCAACTCGCTGTTCTTCGATGCAGAACGTTATGATCTCTCGGCTGTTGGCCGCGTGAAGATGAACATGCGTCTCGACCTCGACGCGGAAGACACCGTGCGCACGCTGCGCAAGGAAGACATCCTCGCTGTCGTCAAGATGCTGGTCGAACTGCGCGACGGCAAGGGCGAAATCGACGACATCGACAACCTCGGCAACCGCCGTGTGCGTTCGGTCGGCGAGCTGATGGAAAACCAGTACCGCCTCGGCCTTCTGCGCATGGAACGTGCGATCAAGGAACGTATGTCCTCGATCGAAATCGACACCGTGATGCCGCAGGACCTGATCAATGCGAAGCCGGCAGCTGCCGCCGTTCGCGAATTCTTCGGTTCCTCGCAGCTGTCGCAGTTCATGGACCAGGTGAACCCGCTTTCGGAAATCACCCACAAGCGCCGTCTTTCGGCTCTTGGACCGGGTGGTCTGACCCGTGAGCGCGCCGGCTTCGAAGTCCGCGACGTTCATCCGACCCACTACGGCCGTATTTGCCCGATCGAAACGCCGGAAGGCCCGAACATCGGTCTGATCAACTCGCTTGCCACCTTTGCCCGCGTCAACAAGTACGGCTTCATCGAAAGCCCGTACCGCAAGATCATCGACGGCAAGGTGACGACCGACGTTATCTACCTCTCCGCTATGGAAGAGGCCAAGTACTACGTCGCACAGGCCAATGCCGAGCTCGATGGCGAAGGCGCCTTCACTGAAGAGTTCGTTGTTTGCCGTCACTCGGGCGAAGTTATGCTCGCACCGCGCGACAACATTAACCTGATGGACGTTTCGCCGAAGCAGCTCGTTTCGGTCGCAGCGGCTCTCATTCCGTTCCTGGAAAACGACGACGCCAACCGCGCTCTCATGGGCTCGAACATGCAGCGTCAGGCCGTTCCGCTTCTGCGGGCGGAAGCGCCGTTCGTCGGCACAGGCATGGAACCGATCGTCGCGCGTGACTCCGGCGCTGCCATCGCGGCTCGCCGCGGCGGTGTCGTCGACCAGGTGGATGCGACCCGTATCGTTATCCGCGCTACGGAAGAACTCGATGCCGGCAAGTCGGGCGTCGATATTTACCGTCTGCAGAAGTTCCAGCGTTCGAACCAGAACACCTGCGTCAACCAGCGTCCGCTGGTCGCTGTCGGTGACATCATCTCCAAGGGTGACATCATCGCTGATGGTCCGTCGACCGACCTCGGCGATCTGGCTCTTGGCCGTAACGCGCTCGTCGCGTTCATGCCCTGGAACGGCTACAACTACGAAGACTCGATCCTGATGTCGGAACGTATCGTTTCCGACGACGTGTTCACCTCCATCCACATCGAAGAATTCGAAGTGATGGCGCGTGACACGAAGCTTGGTCCGGAAGAAATCACGCGCGACATTCCGAACGTTTCGGAAGAAGCGCTGAAGAACCTCGACGAAGCCGGTATCGTTTACATTGGTGCGGAAGTTCAGCCGGGCGATATCCTCGTCGGCAAGATCACGCCGAAGGGCGAAAGCCCGATGACGCCGGAAGAAAAGCTTCTGCGCGCCATCTTCGGTGAAAAGGCTTCCGACGTTCGCGACACCTCCATGCGCATGCCTCCGGGCACGTTTGGTACCGTTGTGGAAGTCCGCGTCTTCAACCGTCACGGTGTGGAGAAGGACGAGCGCGCGATGGCAATCGAGCGCGAAGAGATCGAACGTCTGGCAAAGGACCGCGACGACGAACAGGCAATTCTCGACCGTAACGTCTACGGCCGCCTGATCGACATGCTGCGTGGTCACGTTTCCATCGCCGGTCCGAAGGGCTTCAAGAAGGGCGTCGAGCTTTCCAACGCCGTCGTCTCCGAATATCCCCGCTCGCAGTGGTGGATGTTTGCAGTCGAAGACGAGAAGGCCCAGTCCGAACTGGAAGCACTTCGCGGCCAGTACGACGAATCCAAGTCGCGCCTTGAACAGCGCTTCATGGACAAGGTCGAGAAGGTCCAGCGCGGCGATGAAATGCCTCCTGGCGTCATGAAGATGGTCAAGGTCTTCGTCGCTGTGAAGCGCAAGATCCAGCCGGGCGACAAGATGGCCGGCCGTCACGGTAACAAGGGCGTCGTCTCGCGTATCGTTCCTGTCGAGGACATGCCGTTCCTCGAAGACGGCACGCATGTCGACATCTGCTTGAACCCGCTCGGCGTGCCTTCGCGCATGAACGTCGGCCAGATCCTCGAAACCCACCTCGCATGGGCATGCGCCGGTATGGGCAAGAAGATCGGCGAGATGCTCGAAGAGTATCGCAAGACGATGGACATCAGCGAGCTTCGCACGGAGCTTACCGAAATCTATGCGAGTGAATCGCATGACGAGGTAAAGCGCTTCGACGACGAATCGCTGGTCAAGCTTGCCGAAGAAGCCAAGCGCGGTGTTTCCATCGCGACCCCGGTCTTCGACGGTGCGCATGAACCCGACGTTGCCGCGATGCTGAAGAAGGCAGGTCTGCATGAATCCGGTCAGTCCGTTCTTTATGACGGTCGTACCGGCGAGCCGTTCGACCGCAAGGTCACCGTCGGCTACATGTACATGATCAAGCTGAACCACCTTGTTGACGACAAGATCCACGCTCGCTCGATCGGTCCTTACTCGCTCGTTACCCAGCAGCCGCTGGGCGGCAAGGCGCAGTTCGGCGGACAGCGCTTCGGGGAAATGGAAGTCTGGGCTCTGGAAGCATACGGCGCGGCTTACACGCTGCAGGAAATGCTCACCGTCAAGTCGGACGACGTGGCGGGCCGCACCAAGGTCTACGAGGCGATCGTCCGTGGCGACGATACCTTCGAGGCCGGTATCCCCGAGAGCTTCAACGTTCTCGTCAAGGAAATGCGGTCGCTCGGTCTTTCGGTCGAACTGGAGAACTCGAAGGTCGAGACCCAGCCCGAGGATCAGCTGCCCGACGCAGCGGAATAAAGATGAGAGAGGCGGGCGCCGTGTTGGCGCCTGCCGGTTCCCCGGCGACCAATGGTTGCCGCGGGACACTTTCGCCGCATTGTGCGGTTAATCCGTATTTAAAGCTCTGGACGGTGACCCGGGAAGAAGCCGGTCCAGATGCAAACAGGGGCAGCAGCTAGCCTCTCAAGGAGACAAGGCATGAACCAAGAGGTCATGAATCTTTTCAATCCTCAGGTGCCTGCGCAGCATTTCGATTCCATCCGGATTTCGATCGCTTCGCCGGAAAAAATCCTGTCGTGGTCCTACGGCGAGATCAAGAAGCCGGAAACCATCAACTATCGTACGTTCAAGCCGGAACGCGATGGTCTCTTCTGCGCGCGCATTTTCGGACCTATCAAGGACTACGAATGCCTGTGCGGCAAGTACAAGCGCATGAAGTACAAGGGCATCATCTGCGAAAAGTGCGGCGTTGAAGTTACGCTGTCGCGCGTTCGCCGTGAGCGCATGGGCCATATCGAGCTCGCAGCGCCCGTTGCCCATATCTGGTTCCTGAAGTCGCTTCCCTCGCGTATCTCGACCTTGCTCGACATGACGCTGAAGGATGTCGAACGCGTTCTCTATTTCGAGAACTACATCGTTACCGAACCCGGCCTCACCTCGATGAAGCAGAACCAGCTTCTGTCCGAGGAAGAGTACATGATCGCCGTTGACGAGTTTGGCGAAGACCAGTTCACCGCCATGATCGGCGCTGAAGCCATCTACGAGATGCTGGCTTCGATGAACCTCGAAAAGATCGCCGGCGACCTGCGTGCCGAGCTTGCCGAGACCACCTCGGATCTCAAGCAGAAAAAGTTCATGAAGCGTCTCAAGATCGTTGAGAACTTCATGGAATCCGGCAATCGTCCTGAGTGGATGATCATGAAGGTCGTTCCGGTTATTCCGCCGGACCTTCGTCCGCTGGTTCCGCTGGATGGTGGCCGTTTCGCGACGTCCGACCTTAACGATCTCTATCGCCGCGTCATCAACCGTAACAACCGTCTGAAGCGCCTGATCGAGCTCCGCGCGCCTGGTATCATCATCCGCAACGAAAAGCGTATGTTGCAGGAATCCGTCGATGCGCTGTTCGATAACGGCCGTCGTGGTCGCGTCATCACGGGTGCGAACAAGCGTCCGCTGAAGTCGCTGTCCGACATGCTCAAGGGCAAGCAGGGCCGCTTCCGCCAGAACCTTCTCGGCAAGCGCGTCGACTATTCAGGCCGTTCGGTCATCGTGACCGGTCCGGAGCTGAAGCTGCACCAGTGCGGCCTGCCGAAGAAGATGGCGCTCGAGCTGTTCAAGCCGTTCATCTATGCCCGCCTCGACGCCAAGGGTTACTCCTCGACCGTCAAGCAGGCCAAGAAGCTGGTTGAAAAGGAAAAGCCTGAAGTTTGGGATATCCTCGACGAGGTTATCCGCGAGCATCCGGTCCTTCTGAACCGCGCACCGACGCTTCACCGTCTGGGTATCCAGGCCTTCGAACCCATGCTGGTTGAAGGCAAGGCCATTCAGCTGCATCCGCTCGTCTGCACGGCTTTCAACGCCGACTTCGACGGCGACCAGATGGCCGTTCACGTGCCGCTGTCGCTCGAAGCCCAGCTTGAAGCCCGCGTGCTGATGATGTCGACCAACAATATCCTGCATCCGGCAAACGGCCATCCGATCATCGTTCCTTCGCAGGACATGGTTCTCGGCCTGTATTACCTGTCGATCATGAACCAGAATGAGCCCGGCGAAGGCATGGCCTTCTCGGACATCGGCGAATTGCATCACGCGCTTGAAAACAAGGTCGTGACGCTGCATGCCAAGATCCGTGGTCGTTTCAAGACCGTGGATGCTGACGGCAAGCCGGTTTCCAAGATCCATGAAACGACGCCTGGCCGTATGCTGATCGGCGAACTTCTGCCGAAGAACGTCAACGTGCCGTTCGACGTCTGCAACCAGGAAATGACCAAGAAGAACATCTCCAAGATGATCGACACGGTCTACCGTCATTGCGGCCAGAAAGACACGGTCATCTTCTGCGACCGGATCATGCAGCTCGGCTTTGCTCACGCTTGCCGCGCCGGTATCTCGTTCGGCAAGGACGACATGGTCATTCCGGACAGCAAGGTTAAGATCGTCGGTGACACCGAAGCCTTGGTGAAGGAATACGAACAGCAGTATAACGACGGTCTCATCACCCAGGGCGAAAAGTACAACAAGGTTGTCGACGCCTGGGGTAAGGCAACCGAAAAGGTCGCCGAAGAAATGATGGCGCGCATCAAGGCTGTGGAATTCGACCCGGAGACGGGCCGCCAGAAGCCGATGAACTCCATCTACATGATGAGCCATTCGGGCGCCCGCGGTTCACCGAACCAGATGCGCCAGCTGGGCGGCATGCGCGGCCTCATGGCCAAGCCCTCGGGTGAAATCATCGAGACGCCGATCATCTCGAACTTCAAGGAAGGCCTGACCGTTAACGAGTACTTCAACTCGACCCACGGTGCCCGTAAGGGTCTTGCAGACACCGCCTTGAAGACGGCGAACTCGGGTTACCTTACCCGCCGTCTCGTCGACGTGGCACAGGATTGCATCGTCAACTCCGTGGATTGCGGCACCGACAAGGGCCTCACCATGACCGCCATCGTTGATGCCGGTCAGGTCGTTGCCTCGCTCGGCGCACGTATCCTCGGCCGTACGGCTCTTGATGACATCGACAATCCGGTAACTGGCGAAAACATCGTCAAGGCCAGAACGTTGATCGACGAAGCCGACGTTGCAATCATCGAGAAGGCTGGCATCCAGTCCGTCCGTATCCGCTCGGCACTGACCTGCGAAGTGCAGGTCGGCGTTTGCGGCGTCTGCTACGGTCGTGACCTTGCTCGCGGTACTCCGGTCAACATGGGCGAAGCCGTTGGCGTCATCGCCGCACAGTCGATCGGTGAACCGGGCACGCAGCTCACCATGCGTACCTTCCACCTTGGCGGTACGGCAAACGTGGTCGACCAGTCGTTCCTGGAAGCTTCGTATGAAGGCACGATCCAGATCAAGAACCGCAACATCCTGCGGAACTCCGATGGCGTTCTCATCGCAATGGGCCGTAACATGTCGGTCACCATTCTCGATGAGCGCGGCGTGGAACGTTCCTCGCAGCGTGTCGCTTATGGTTCGAAGATCTTCGTTGATGACGGCGACAAGGTAAAACGCGGCCAGCGTCTTGCAGAGTGGGACCCCTACACCCGTCCGATGATGACGGAAGTGGAAGGTACCGTTCACTTCGAGGACCTCGTCGACGGTCTTTCCGTTCTGGAAGCCACCGACGAATCCACCGGCATCACCAAGCGTCAGGTCATTGACTGGCGTTCGACGCCGCGCGGTTCGGACCTCAAGCCCGCGATCATCATCAAGGATGCTTCCGGCGCTGTCGCAAAGCTTAGCCGCGGTGGCGAAGCTCGCTTCCACCTCTCCGTGGACGCGATCCTGTCGGTTGAGCCTGGTTCGAAGGTCTTCCAGGGTGACGTGCTTGCACGTTCGCCGCTGGAAAGCGCCAAGACCAAGGACATCACCGGTGGTCTGCCGCGCGTTGCCGAACTGTTCGAAGCACGTCGTCCGAAGGATCATGCTGTCATCGCTGAGATCGATGGTACGATCCGCCTCGGTCGCGACTACAAGAACAAGCGTCGCGTGATGATCGAGCCTGCGGAAGACGGCGTCGAGCCGGTCGAATACCTGATCCCGAAGGGCAAGCCCTTCCATCTTCAGGAAGGCGACTACATCGAGAAGGGCGAATACATTCTCGACGGCAATCCGGCACCGCACGACATTCTGGCAATCAAGGGCGTAGAGGCTTTGGCTTCCTACCTCGTGAACGAAATCCAGGAAGTCTACCGACTGCAGGGCGTTGTGATCAACGACAAGCACATCGAGGTGATCGTTCGCCAGATGCTGCAGAAGGTCGAGATCACCGATGCGGGCGACAGCCACTACATCGTTGGCGACAATGTCGATCGTATCGAGCTTGACGACAACAACGACCGCCTGATCGAAGAAGGCAAGAAGCCCGCTTATGGCGATCCGGTTCTTCTCGGTATCACCAAGGCATCGCTGCAGACGCCGTCCTTCATCTCGGCCGCATCGTTCCAGGAAACCACCAAGGTTCTCACGGAAGCTGCGATCGCCGGCAAGACGGATACGCTGCAGGGCCTCAAGGAAAACGTCATCGTCGGCCGCCTCATCCCGGCCGGTACCGGCGGCACCATGACGCAGATCCGCCGTATCGCCACCTCGCGCGACGACCTCATTCTCGAGGAACGCCGCAAGGGTACGGGTGCAGGCTCTGCGACACAGATGCTGCAGGACATGACGGATCCGGCTCCGGCCGAATAAGGTCAGGTCCAGGCAGGGGCTTTACGAAGCCCCGCCAAAGTTCAGTAAAAAAACGCCCGGAGCAATCCGGGCGTTTTTCGTTTTGGTCGGGTTAGAAGGTCAGATCTGGTCCCTCACATGGCCAGTCCCGTCTCGGGGTTTTTCCTGCTCACCGATGGTGTAGCGCGTCAAAACGGAAAGCCGCCGAACGAGATCGGTCTGGCCCGTACTGCCGGTCTTTGCATAGATAGACTTGGCGTTGCTGCGAACCGTTTCGTGCGAGATTTGAAGTTGCTTTGCCACGGAGGGAAGTGAAAGGCCCTTCAGGATTTCCAGCGCGACACGGGCCTCGCCTTTGGTGAGATCGTATAACCCCTTCAGAAGCGGCGTGACGTCGGCAACGGTGTCCGATGGTTGCGATATCAGCACGATCGCGCTGCCGTTAGGGGATAAATCCAGCGCGTCCTTTCGCAGCGGTATGACGTGAAGGATGCACACCCTGTCTTCGCTTGTCGGCAGGGGTAGGGAACTGACACTGCCGCCGGCGAGCGCCTTGTAGAGCAGCCGGTTTATTCTCTCGTCCAAGATCAAGATCCTGTCGCGGGCGCGGGTGGAAATACACTTTTTGGTCGCCTCGAACAGGTTGTTTGTGGAAAGAACGCGTCCGCTTGCCTGGAGCACCGCCGCCGGCGCACCGATGGCGTTGAGGCCGAGCGTGATGGCATCTGCTTTCTGGCGTTGCAGCCCTGTTGCGAGGGTGAGGCTGCGGGCGATATGCGGCCTCAGCCGGCCAAGTGCCGCCATGGTTTCCGGACCAATGATTCCTCTGTCGAGCTTGCGTTCGAATAGGAGAGTCATTTCGGGATGATCCGGCGGCGCAACCTGCGTTGCCACCCCATATCCCAGTCCACGCGGCATCAGGAAATCGCGCACGATTGGCAGCCCCGCCCATTCGTCAGGGGTAAATATATCGAAATCATGCACGAAGGAAAATTGGCCCTCGCGGACAGCGCGTGTGAGGCGATCGTTGCGGTGGTTCCAGCCGCCCTTCATGAAGGCTTGCATAAGCTCCTGGAAATTGGGCGGATAGAGCCATGCTTCATCCTCGCCTTTGCCCCAGGTGAGCGCGCCGCCCCAGAAATCGAGCCGTTGGCCGATTGCGGCTATCACGTTCGCCCAGCGATCGGGAAACAGTGCTGCCTCGTAAATGTCATCTATAATGTCTGCCGAAGATATATTATCCAACCCGCCACCGAAATCATGCGTCGGGATCAATTTAATCTTATATCTTCGTATATTTCAACGGAAATACAAATAATACTATTATATTTAAAGTATATAATCTATCAGTGACTTAATATATTGAAATTTACCAAGGTCTTTTGCAGGAAAAGGTGGCTGCACGCAAGATTTCGGCCTTGGCATCAAGTCCTGGAAGACAACCGCCCTGGTGTGGGCGGGTGCCGTTTTATCGGTGGCGGCGCATTTGTCGCGGTGAGGGCGGTCCCTCAGGCGAAACGGATGATGGCGACTTCGCCCTCCAGGGCGCCCTGATAGGCGGAAGCGTGCGGCTCTTCGTCCGGAACTTCAGTCAGCATGCCGATCTGGTCGAGGTCGGCTTCGATGAAACCTTCCTCCGAAAGCGCGTTCAGCGTTTCGCGTACGGCGGTGTCGTCGTCCGGCGCCCGCAGAATGACGTGGATGTCGATGCCTTCGGAATTGTCGTGTTCGTAGGCCTTGCCGATGACGATGAAGACCATCGGCTCGTCGCGTCCGTTGTCGTTGTCGGGGAGGTTGGTCATGACGCGGTTCCTTGATATGTCGTTGTGGAGTATGCGGGCCGGACGGAATCGGTCTTGCGCGCGGCGGTGCCAGCTCCGGCCCGCTTGAGGGAATCAATAGACGGATTTTGTGAAAAGCCAAAGGCCGGAGGTCAAAATCGCTGTTGCCGGCTGCGACTTATGTTAGAAGGAGAGGGCAAAGGGCCTGTGCGCAGGCTTTGTGGCCGCGGGTGCCAGCGCAAAATGCGGATTCGCCCTTGACGAAAGCTGGCTAAAACAGTAGTACGCCCGCCATCGGAGCCTCTATCTGTGCTGGCCGTTCGGAAACGTTTTTCCCGGACATCATCTCAAATGAAGCTTCATTGCACGTAGAAGACACGAATGTTGCACGCAAGACGCCTCATCCGGCGTCCTCTGCTCTTGGTGGTCCATCCGTGAAAACGGATCGGGCCACGTTTTGCGCATGAGGATATATGCGTGCTTCGTCGCCGGAAACGGCATAGCCGCCACCCGTGAGGGTGGCTAAAGTAGTTTTTGCAAGGGATGGTTATATGCCTACCGTAAACCAGCTGATCCGTAAGCCCCGCCAGGCACAGGTAAAGCGCAACAAGGTTCCTGCACTTCAGGAAAACCCGCAGAAGCGTGGTGTTTGCACCCGCGTTTACACGACGACCCCGAAGAAGCCGAACTCGGCTCTGCGTAAGGTTGCCAAGATCCGTCTCACCAACGGCTTCGAAGTCATCGGCTACATTCCCGGCGAAGGTCACAACCTTCAGGAACACTCCGTGGTCATGATCCGCGGCGGCCGCGTAAAGGACTTGCCGGGTGTGCGTTACCACATCATCCGCGGTGTTCTCGATACCCAGGGCGTCAAGAACCGCAAGCAGCGCCGTTCGAAGTACGGTGCAAAGCGTCCGAAGTAATTTTCGGCAACAACAATCAGGCGCTGCGCGAGGTTCTCCGCGTGGTTTAGCGTCAATAACATTGAGAGACAAAGAATATGTCCCGTCGCCATAGTGCAGAAAAGCGTGAGATCAACCCGGACCCGAAGTTCGGCGATCTGGTCGTCACCAAGTTCATGAATGCCATCATGCTTCACGGCAAGAAGTCCGTCGCGGAAAGCATCGTTTACGGCGCGTTCGACGTCGTTCAGGGCAAGACGAAGCAGGAGCCGCTCGGCGTGTTCCACTCCGCCCTCGACAACGTTGCTCCGCACGTTGAAGTGCGTTCGCGTCGCGTTGGCGGTGCTACGTATCAGGTCCCGGTCGACGTTCGTCCGGAGCGCCGTCAGGCTCTCGCCATCCGCTGGCTGATCACTGCTGCTCGCAAGCGTAACGAAACGACCATGGTCGATCGCCTTTCCGGCGAACTCATGGACGCTGCGAACAACCGCGGTTCCGCCGTCAAGAAGCGTGAAGACACGCACAAGATGGCCGACGCAAACCGCGCATTCTCGCATTACCGCTGGTAATCTTAAACGGTCGCATATCGAAAGGCAGTCCATTATGGCTCGCGAATATAAAATCGAAGACTACCGCAATTTCGGTATCATGGCGCATATCGACGCCGGTAAGACGACGACCACCGAGCGTATTCTTTATTACACCGGTAAGTCGCACAAGATCGGCGAAGTTCATGATGGCGCTGCCACGATGGACTGGATGGAACAGGAGCAGGAACGTGGTATCACCATCACGTCCGCTGCGACCACGACCTTCTGGAAGGGTCGCGATGGCAAGATGCGCCGTTTCAACATCATCGACACCCCCGGCCACGTTGACTTCACCATTGAAGTCGAGCGTTCGCTGCGCGTTCTCGACGGTGCCATCGCTCTTCTCGACGCCAACGCCGGTGTAGAGCCGCAGACGGAAACCGTCTGGCGTCAGGCTGAGAAGTACAACGTTCCGCGTATGATCTTCTGCAACAAGATGGACAAGACCGGTGCTGACTTCTACCGCTCGGTAGAAATGATCAAGACCCGTCTCGGCGCTACCGCCGTTGTCATGCAGCTGCCGATCGGCGCTGAGACCGAGTTCAAGGGCGTTATCGACCTGATCGAGATGAACGCACTCATCTGGCGCGACGAATCGCTCGGCGCTCAGTGGGACGTCGTCGAAATTCCTGAAGACATGAAGGCCAAGGCTGAAGAATATCGCGAAAAGCTGATCGAGACCGTTGTCGAGATCGACGAAGAAGCGATGGAAGACTACCTGAACGGCATCATGCCAGACAACGAGAAGATCCGTTCGCTCGTTCGCCGCGGCACCATCGACGTGAAGTTCCACCCGATGTTCTGCGGTACCGCGTTCAAGAACAAGGGCGTTCAGCCGCTTCTCGACGCCGTCGTCGACTACCTGCCTTCGCCGCTGGACATTCCCGCGATCAAGGGCATCGACTTCAAGACCGAAGCCGAAATCGAGCGTCATGCCGATGACAGCGAGCCGCTTTCCATGCTCGCGTTCAAGATCATGAACGACCCCTTCGTCGGTTCGCTGACCTTCGCCCGCATCTACTCCGGCAAGCTCGAAAAGGGCACGTCGGTCATCAACACGGTCAAGGACAAGCGCGAGCGCGTCGGCCGTATGCTGCAGATGCATTCCAACAGCCGTGAAGACATCGAAGAAGCCTTTGCCGGCGACATCGTTGCTCTGGCTGGCCTCAAGGAAACCACCACTGGCGATACGCTCTGCGATCCGCTGAAGCCGGTTATCCTCGAGCGCATGGAATTCCCCGAGCCGGTCATCCAGATCGCCATCGAGCCGAAGACCAAGGGCGACCAGGAAAAGATGGGCCTGGCGCTCAACCGCCTGGCTGCTGAAGACCCTTCGTTCCGCGTCAAGACGGATGAAGAATCCGGTCAGACGATCATCGCAGGCATGGGCGAACTTCACCTCGACATCCTCGTTGACCGTATGCGTCGCGAGTTCAAGGTTGAAGCAACCGTCGGTGCTCCGCAGGTTGCCTACCGCGAAACCATCACGCGTCAGCACGAAGAAGACTACACGCACAAGAAGCAGTCCGGTGGTACCGGTCAGTTTGCTCGCGTGAAGATCATCTTCGAACCGAACCCTGAAGGCGAAGAATTCAAGTTCGAATCCAAGATCGTCGGCGGTGCTGTTCCGAAGGAATACATCCCGGGCGTTCAGAAGGGTATCGAAAGCGTTCTGTCTTCCGGTCCGCTCGCTGGCTTCCCGATGCTGGGCGTCAAGGCGACCCTGATCGACGGCGCATACCACGATGTCGACTCCTCGGTTCTGGCGTTCGAAATCGCATCGCGTGCCTGCTTCCGTGAAGCAGCAAAGAAGGCTGGTGCACAGCTTCTCGAGCCGATGATGAAGGTCGAAGTCGTCACCCCTGAAGATTACGTCGGTGACGTGATCGGCGATCTGAACTCGCGTCGCGGTCAGATCCAGGGTCAGGAATCGCGTGGCATCACCATCGTGATCAGCGCACACGTTCCGCTCGCGAACATGTTCAAGTACGTCGACAACCTGCGCTCCATGTCGCAGGGCCGCGCGCAGTACTCGATGACGTTCGATCACTATTCGCCGGTTCCGTCGAACGTGGCGCAGGAAATCCAGGCAAAGTACTCCGGTCAGAAGTGATCGGGGTACGCCCCATCAGAGATTTGAAGATTATTCCCCTCAAGGGACAAGAATGGAGAGCCACTAATGGCAAAGAGCAAGTTTGAGCGCAATAAGCCGCACGTCAACATTGGCACGATCGGTCACGTCGACCACGGCAAGACGTCGTTGACTGCTGCGATCACG
>NZ_JBNWDU010000014.1:0-3740 GCF_053521725.1 Agrobacterium sp. CG160-95
CAAATTGCCGAAGGCGATTTGTCTCCTTTAAGGGACGCACGTTGCGTTTTCCTTATGTTTTCATGTTCCGCAATGCAAAAAGGCCGCTTTGAGCGGCCCTTTGTATCGGCTGGGCCGAAGAGTTTGCTTGAGAAGATATTTGTTGCGTTTTGCAGACCTGGCAGCGACCTACTCTCCCGCGTCTTGAGACGGAGTACCATTGGCGCTGGGGCGTTTCACGGCCGTGTTCGGAATGGGAACGGGTGCAGCCGCCCCGCGATAACCACCAGGTCGGCAAAACGCAACACAGTTCATGTTTTCACATGAGTGTTGTTTCGAGAAGCTGGGAAGCTTGCGCTTCATTTAATTTAACACGTCTTTCTGCGACCCTTCCCGTATGTTTGCCATACAGACCAGAGGTCGTCGCGCCCTGTGGCGCGGCCCGTCCGGAGCGCTATGCGCGTCAGGACAGAACAGATGATGCTCATCTTTGATGAGCATGAACAATGGGAACGAAGAAGTCGATCGAGCTATTAGTAACGGTAAGCTTCACATGTTGCCATGCTTCCACACCCGTCCTATCAACGTGGTCGTCTTCCACGGCTCTGATAGGGAACACTCGTTTTCAGGTTGGTTTCCCGCTTAGATGCCTTCAGCGGTTATCCATTCCGTATATAGCTACTCTGCTATGCCCTTGGCAGGACAACAGATCCACCAGAGATACGTCCATCCCGGTCCTCTCGTACTAGGGACAGATCCTGTCAATATTCCTACACCCACGGCAGATAGGGACCGAACTGTCTCACGACGTTCTGAACCCAACTCACGTACCGCTTTAAATGGCGAACAGCCATACCCTTGGGACCTGCTCCAGCCCCAGGATGCGATGAGTCGACATCGAGGTGCCAAACAACCCCGTCGATATGGACTCTTGGGGGTCATCAGCCTGTTATCCCCGGCGTACCTTTTATCCGTTGAGCGATGGCCCTTCCACACGGGACCACCGGATCACTATGACCGACTTTCGTCTCTGCTCGACTTGTCAGTCTCGCAGTCAGGCGGGCTTATGCCATTGCACTCGACGACCGATTTCCGACCGGTCTGAGCCCACCATCGCGCGCCTCCGTTACTCTTTCGGAGGCGACCGCCCCAGTCAAACTACCCACCATACACTGTCCCGGATCCGGATAACGGACCGCGGTTAGACATCCACGAAGATAAGGGTGGTATTTCAAGGATGGCTCCACAAGAACTGGCGTCCCTGCTTCAAAGCCTACCACCTATCCTACACATGCCTTGGCGAATGCCAGTGTAAAGCTATAGTAAAGGTGCACGGGGTCTTTCCGTCTGACCGCAGGAACCCCGCATCTTCACGGGGAATTCAATTTCACTGAGTCTATGTTGGAGACAGCGGGGAAGTCGTTACGCCATTCGTGCAGGTCGGAACTTACCCGACAAGGAATTTCGCTACCTTAGGACCGTTATAGTTACGGCCGCCGTTTACTGGGGCTTCAGTTCAGAGCTTGCACCCCTCCCTTTAACCTTCCAGCACCGGGCAGGCGTCAGACCCTATACGTCGTATTGCTACTTCGCAGAGCCCTGTGTTTTTGATAAACAGTCGCTACCCCCTGGTCTGTGCCACCCCATCATACTTGCGTAAAATGGGGTCACGCTTCTTCCGAAGTTACGCGTGCAATTTGCCGAGTTCCTTCAACATAGTTCTCTCAAGCGCCTTGGTATACTCTACCTGACCACCTGTGTCGGTTTCGGGTACGGTCTATACGGTGGAGCTATTTCCTGGAACCTCTTCGCCGCACATTCAATCCAGTAAGAATGTACAACACACGAGATCCGTCACTACCACCAGGCCCACGAATATTAACGTGGTTCCCATCGACTACGCGTGTCCGCCTCGTCTTAGGGGCCGGCTAACCCTGCTCAGATTAACTTTAAGCAGGAACCCTTGGTCTTTCGGCGAGGGAGTCTCTCACTCCCTTTATCGTTACTCATGTCAACATTCGCACTTCCGATATCTCCAGCAGCCCTCACGGGTCCGCCTTCACAGACTTACGGAACGCTCCGCTACCACGCAACAGTCACTACAACTGTCACATCCTCAGCTTCGGTGCATGGCTTTAGCCCCGTTACATTTTCGGCGCAAAGACCCTTATTTAGACCAGTGAGCTGTTACGCTTTCTTTAAATGATGGCTGCTTCTAAGCCAACATCCTGGTTGTTTTGGGATCCTCACATCCTTTCCCACTTAGCCATGACTTGGGGACCTTAGCTGGAGGTCAGGGTTGTTGCCCTTTTCACGACGGACGTTAGCACCCGCCGTGTGTCTGCCGACTAGTACTCCTCGGTATTCGGAGTTTGGTTAGGATCAGTAAGACGGTGAGTCCCCATAGCCCATCCAGTGCTCTACCCCCGAGGGTATTCGGTCGACGCTCTACCTAAATAGATTTCGCGGAGAACCAGCTATTTCCGAGTTTGATTGGCCTTTCACCCCTAGCCACAAGTCATCCCAATCTATTGCAACAGATACGGGTTCGGCCCTCCAGTTGGTGTTACCCAACCTTCAGCCTGCTCATGGCTAGATCACTCGGTTTCGGGTCTAATGCAACTAACTCAATCGCCCTATTCAGACTCGCTTTCGCTGCGCCTACACCTACCGGCTTAAGCTTGCTAGTTACACTAAGTCGTTGACCCATTATACAAAAGGTACGCCGTCACCCTTGCGGGCTCCGACTGTTTGTAGGCATCCGGTTTCAGGTTCTATTTCACTCCCCTCGTCGGGGTGCTTTTCACCTTTCCCTCACGGTACTTGTTCGCTATCGGTCATGCACGAGTACTTAGGCTTGGAGAGTGGTCTCCCCATGTTCAGACAGGATTTCACGTGCCCCGCCCTACTCAAGGACAATGACTGTTCTACGCGTAAGGGGCTATCACCCTCTATGGCCGACTTTTCCAAATCGTTCCGCTTTATTCATCATTGCCACTGGCCTGGTCCGCGTTCGCTCGCCACTACTTACGGAGTCTCGGTTGATGTCCTTTCCTGCAGGTACTTAGATGTTTCAGTTCCCTGCGTTCGCTTCTTACCCCTATGTATTCGAAAGTAAGATACCTTATCACAATGCTTGGAAACCCAGGCCGTTCATAAAACAGACTGGATTTTCCAAGCATTTAAGGTGGGTTGCCCCATTCGGAGATCCATGGATCAAAGCTTATTCGCAGCTCCCCACGGCTTTTCGCAGCGTATCACGTCCTTCTTCGCCTGTGCATGCCAAGGCATCCACCAAATGCCCTTAATTCACTTCTTCGTTCTCATTGTCTATGCTCATCCATAGCCGTTCCAAAGGAACGGCAATCCGGTTACCTTTTACAACCAGATCATATCCTGATGACATCGACGTGTTCGATACAATCCTCTTTGAAGGCACGCCGGTGCACTTCGAGGTCGTATCATTAAGACCAGCTTCTCGAGATATCATCCGGTGATGCGCGGTCAGGCAACATCAATCCAGCATTCCCATCAGAGGAGCAAATGCTCCAACAACAAAAATGCCTCGGACAAGCGATCCTTCCTACCTCCAACCCCTCCACCAATTCCGGCCGACTAAGCCATCACATGGTTTCACAAGGATTGGTCTCGGACGTTTCAGGCATAAACCCAAAACACCTGGACGCTTCCAGACATATCTTCTCTTCACAATGTATTCAGAACAGGCATCAGTCCTTGCGAACGATGCAAACGTTTTTTTT
>NZ_JBNWDU010000015.1:0-2550 GCF_053521725.1 Agrobacterium sp. CG160-95
GTAAGCGCGAATTTCTGTGCACCTTCTGAAGCGCAGTGCTCTGATGCATGAAGTGTCCATCAAAAATAGGTGGACACCAAATCATGGACGATACTCCTAAACTGCAGGTGCGGCTTGTTGGCCGCGACGGCCGCCGTCGATATGACCCTGCCTCCCGAGATCAGCTTGTCGCAGCGTGTTTAGAGCCCGGCGTTTCGGTTTCGCGTCTAGCTCTGGAGCACGGCGTCAACGCCAATCTCGTTCGCAAATGGGTCAAGAGAGCCAGAGAAGATAGTGCTTTGCCTGCGGTATCTAGGTTCGTTCCGGTTCAGATAGCTACGGATATGCACTCGTCTTCTGCTAGCGGTCCACTGACGAAGGTGGAGCCGGTGGGCAAGCGATCTCATGCATCCAAGCTGAGCGCGGTGCTACCGAACGGGGTCGGCCTGACGCTGGAATGCAGCGATGTCGATGGTTTGGCGGCAATCATAGGAGCGTTGAGCCATGTTCAGACTGGGCGCTGATCTGAAGGTCTACCTCCATCGGGAACCCATCGACTTCCGCGCGGGCATCAACAGCCTCGCGGTCCTTGTGCAAGAGGTGATGGAGCTGGACCCGTTTGCTCCATCGGTGTTTGCCTTCTGCAATCGCAGGCGTGACCGGGTGAAGCTCTTGTTCTTTGATCGGTCCGGGTTTGTTATGGTCCTGAAGAAGCTAACGGAAGACCGGTTCAGGTGGCCTCGCCGGGAAACTGCGGTGGTGACGCTGACGACAGAGCAACTCCACTGGATCCTCGATGGCATCGATATCGATGCGATGATCCGCCATCCCGTGCGGCAGTATCAGATTGCTGGCTGAGGATGGCGAATTGAGATTGACGCGCAGGGGCGGTTCAGATTCAAGAATCTGATGACGCGCACCGGCGAACCGAGCATTGCAGAACTGATGGCGCAATTGGCAGCCAATGCTGCCGAAATCGCGGCGCTCAAAGCCGAGAAGGAAGCGCTCTCGCAGCGGGTCGTCAAGCTTGAAGAAGAACTGGCACTGGCAAAGCTGCACCGCTTTGCCCCGCGCAGTGAAAAGCACATTGATCGTCTCTTCAACGAGGCCGAAGAGGCTGCGGTCGAAGGTGGTAGCGAGGAAGACGATGTTGTCGAGCTTCCGGACACCGGCCTGCCAGCGGTAGAAGGTCAAACGGGAAAGAAGCGTGGACGCAGGCCTCTGCCGGCAGACCTGCCGCGCGAGCGTGTCGAATACGACCTTGCTGACGATCAGAAGGCTTGCCCGTGCTGCAAAAGCCAAATGCATCGAATGGGAGAAGCCGTTAGCGAGCAGCTCCATATCGAGATCAAGGCAAAGGTCCTGCAGAACGTACGGTTCAAATACGCCTGCCGGCACTGTGACCGTACAGGGATTAACACGCCCGTCGTAATCGCGCCCATGCCCACGCAACCCCTGCCGGGCAGCATCGCCACCGCGTCGACGCTCGCCTTTGCTCTCGTCCACAAATACGTAGATGGCACGCCGCTCTACCGCGTGGCTCAGACATTCGAGCGTGCTGGCGTTCCGATTAGCCGTGGCGCTCTTGCGCATTGGGTCATCGGCTCGAGCGAGAAGCATCTATATCGCATCTACGATGCTTTGAAGCTGCGGCTGCAATCGCAGTCTCTCATCCATGGCGATGAGACGACGGTTCAGGTGCTGAAGGAAAAGGACAAGGAAGCCACCAGCACGTCGTACATGTGGGCGTACCGCAGCAGCGAGAACAGTGAGGAGCCGATCGTGCTTCTCGACTACCAGCCCGGCCGCGGTCAGATTTATCCGCAGACCTTCCTTGGTGACTACCGTGGCATACTTGTCACTGATGGCTACACCGCCTGGCGCACATTGAATGGCGCAACCCATGTCGGATGCATGGCTCACTCCAGGCGGCGCTTCGTTGATGCCCTCAAGGCGAGAAAGAATGGTGGCGGCCCGCCGGAGCAAGCTCTCAGGTTCTTCGAACAGCTCTACCGGATCGAAAGGCAGGCGAGAGACAAGACCCCAGATCCAGGCGAGACAAAGGCCGATTGCATTCGCCGTTTCCGCCAGCAGCACAGCCTGCCTGTCCTGAACGCCCTAAAGGCGTGGCTCGACAATATCGCGCCAAAGATCGTGCCGGATACCAAGCTCGGCGATGCGGTGTCCTACACCCTGAACCAATGGGATTACCTGACACGTTACACCAGCGACGGCAGGATGCCGATCGATAACAACATTCTGGAACGCGAGATCAGAGTTTTTGCCACCGGTAGGAAATCGTGGCTGTTCAGCGATACCGTCGACGGAGCCAAGGCCAGCGCCGTGATCTACAGTCTCATGCTGACCTGCCGCGCTTGCGGCGTCGATCCACTCTCTTGGCTGCGCCACGTCCTCACTGAGTTACCTCAGCGCGAAGAAACTGCCGACATCGGCGACCTCTTGCCGTTCAACTTCTCCAGGGCAAATGCCCAATAAAGCTAGGTACCGCTAGAACCCGTGCGCGATTACGCCTGAAGAGGCCGTCTAGGCGCATCGAAAATCGCGCTTACT
>NZ_JBNWDU010000016.1:0-866 GCF_053521725.1 Agrobacterium sp. CG160-95
GCGGCCGAGAAGCTTAAGGAAGAGCATGGCGTCACAGTCTCGCGTGAGACGCTGCGTAAGTGGATGCAGGATGCTGGCATATGGCTTTCGAGAAAACAGCGGCGGGCGTTTCATCAGCCGCGGTTGCGGCGCGAGGCTTATGGTGAACTGGTGCAGATCGACGGCTCCGAGCACCGCTGGTTTGAGGACCGTGGCCCTGCGTGCTCTCTGCTGGTCTTCGTCGACGATGCGACCGGAAAGCTGATGCAGCTGCGGTTTGTTCGATCGGAGAGCGCTTTTACCTATTTCGAGGCGCTTTCGCTTTACCTTGAAGAGCATGGCGCACCTATCGCCTTTTACTCCGACAAACATTCCGTTTTTCGTGTCGCCCGGAAAGACGCCAAGGGTGGGCAAGGCATGACGCAGTTTGGTCGCGCGCTATCGGAGCTGCACATCGAGATCCTTTGCGCCAATTCCAGCCAGGCCAAGGGACGCGTCGAGCGTATGAACAGGACATTGCAGGATCGGCTGGTCAAGGAATTGAGGCTTGCCAATATCAGTGACATGGAGACCGGCAATGCGTTTCTGCCAGCCTTCATCGAGCGATACAATGACCGCTTTGCGGTGACCCCTACCCGCCCCGACAACCTCCATCGGCCTGTCAATCTGGCGCCAAGCAGGCTGAATGACGTGCTTTGCAAACGCGAGCAAAGACACGTCGGCGCACAGCTTTCATTCTCCTATGAGCGCAAACGCATCATGCTTGAGGAGAACGACGTCACGCGCGGCCTGGTTGGAAAGTATGTCGAGACATTCGCTTACGTTGATGGTCGACTGGATATTCGATGGAAAGGTCACTCGTTGCCTTACAAGATCTTCGACAAGGA
>NZ_JBNWDU010000017.1:0-809 GCF_053521725.1 Agrobacterium sp. CG160-95
ATGGCAAAGAGCAAGTTTGAGCGCAATAAGCCGCACGTCAACATTGGCACGATCGGTCACGTCGACCACGGCAAGACGTCGTTGACTGCTGCGATCACGAAGTATTTCGGCGAGTTCAAGGCGTACGACCAGATCGACGCTGCTCCTGAAGAAAAGGCTCGCGGCATCACGATCTCGACGGCGCACGTCGAGTACGAAACGCCGAACCGTCACTACGCACACGTCGACTGCCCCGGCCACGCCGACTACGTGAAGAACATGATCACCGGTGCTGCCCAGATGGACGGCGCGATCCTGGTTTGCTCTGCAGCTGACGGCCCGATGCCGCAGACGCGCGAGCACATCCTGCTTGCTCGCCAGGTTGGCGTTCCGGCGATCGTCGTGTTCCTCAACAAGGTTGACCAGGTTGACGACGCCGAGCTTCTCGAGCTCGTCGAACTGGAAGTTCGCGAACTTCTGTCGTCCTACGACTTCCCGGGCGACGATATCCCGATCGTCAAGGGTTCGGCACTTGCTGCTCTTGAAGATTCCGACAAGAAGATCGGTGAAGACGCAATCCGCGAGCTGATGGCTGCTGTTGACGCCTACATCCCGACGCCTGAGCGTCCGATCGACCAGCCGTTCCTGATGCCGATCGAAGACGTGTTCTCGATCTCTGGCCGTGGTACGGTTGTGACGGGTCGCGTTGAGCGCGGTATCGTCAAGGTTGGTGAAGAAGTCGAAATCGTCGGCATTCGTCCGACGTCGAAGACGACGGTTACCGGCGTTGAAATGTTCCGCAAGCTGCTCGACCAGGGCCAGGCTGGCGA